>CAWBKF010000004.1:0-876284 GCA_963789275.1 uncultured Alphaproteobacteria bacterium | reverse complement strand
TGACGCTGACGTCGGTCAGGCCGCGAGACTGGCTATGCGTTTGAGGTCTAGGCTACCGGCCACGCCCCATCCTCGAACACCTGCCGGTATCTGCGGGCGGAATTCTTCGTAGAGCGCGTAAGCCCTCGGAGGCGATCGCCGACCTGAACCAGAACAAGAGCCACTTCCTCATCCTCGCCGCCATCCTTCAAGCGGTGCGCTTTTTTCGGCGCCAGTTTGAGCAAGGCGCGGATCGCGCCGCCGGTCTGCTCGCAGGCGCGGAGTTCCAGCATTTGACCCAGCAATACGAGAACGGCAGGGGGTAATTGGGGTAGGGGTTGAGGTCAGAGTAGCTTCTGAGCTGTGTAGTCGGCAGCCTCCTCATAGAAACAAACGGCGATTAAATTTACTCTGACCTACTCTGACCCGACTTACTTGCGCTCTCAAAGGCGTTACCAGCCCCACCTCACCCGACCTCTCCGCCCCAATGGGGCGGAGAGGAGAAGATCATGCCACGTCGCGGAGGATGAGCGCAGCAGAGCTGGGGTCGGAGTAAATTCGATCACCGCTTCTCGTCTATGAGCTTGAGGCCACAGGACACCACAGCGCAGCAATCTACCCTGACCCCGATTGCTCTTGGAGTTGCCCTCCGCCGAAGAGCGGCTTCAATGCCAGGTGACGACGGAGACCCGGTCCTTGGCTTCGGATTGGTTCGGCTGGTCGGGTACCGGCGGGTCGGCCCAGCCGTCGGCGCGGATCGCCAGCGTCGCCTCGGGGATGCCGCTGGCGACCATCGCCTGCTTCACCGCCGCGGCGCGCTTTGCCGACAGCACGACGTTGGGAAATTCCTGTCCGGTACGGTCGGCATGGCCGGAGACGAGCATCACGCTCGGATGGCCTTCGCGATAGAGGCGCGCCGCATGGTCAATCACGTCCATCGCGCCCTGGCTGAGCTTCGCGCTGTCACGCTCGAAGTAGATATAGAGCGCCTCGACCTGGGGCGGAGTGGTCGTGCCCGACGATGCCGCCGGCGCCGGTGGCGGCGGTGGTGCCGTCGCCTGGGTCGGCGCGGACGAATCGTTCTGAGCGCAGGCGCCCAAAGAGAAAGCAGCGAAGACGACGAGCAACCACCGCGTTGAGGTCATGTCCCGCTCCGCTTCTGGAGTTGCGATGCCGGAGCGGTCCCGGGGGGCCGGTCTCCGACGAGCATCAAAACGGCGACACGCAATTTTCGGGGGTCCCGTAGCGTTAACACCGCAGCGGTGTGGACGATCCGCGCGACTCCGACGATTTATCGGCGAGGTCAGCATGCCGAAACGAAGACGTCCGCCGGTCCTGCCAACGCCCAGCGATCATCGCGGCGATCGCGCGCAAAACCGGCGGTGTGCGCGAAGCGGCGCGCGCAGGCTGATGCGCGCGTTGGCGCTGGGCGGGCTCGCCATCGCGGCAGTGCCGGGGGTCGCCGCCGCGGCTGGTGGTCCCGCCTGTGTCGCGTCCGATCCCGTCAACGCGTTCGAGGTCGCGCAACTCTACGATTCCGGAATATCCGTGCGGCAGGATTTTGCGCTGGCGGCGGCGTGCTATCTCGTGGCGGCTGAGGCCGGCAATCGCGCCGCGCAATTCAACATGGGTGCGATGTACGACAATGGCCGCGGCGTGAAGCGGGACGTCGCCGACGCCACGCTCTGGTACCGCAGAGCGGCGGAACAGGGCGATGGACGCGCGGCCTATGCGCTCGGCCTCATCTACCAGAAAGGCGGCGGCGTTCCCAGAGATCGGCGAGAGGCGCTGAAGTGGTTCGTCCTGGCGGAGCGGAACGGCATCACCGCGGCGAAAGGAAAAGTCGCGGCGCTTGCCGACCGCCCGGCATCGCCTGGGACCGCTGTCCAGGAACCGGGGCTCTCGGAATATCGCCGCGGGCTCGCCTTTCTCACCGGCCAGGGCGAGACGCAGGACAGTTCCGTCGCCTTCCGATGGTTCGACCGCGGCGCGCGCGCCGGTGGCGACCTCGCCGCATACGCACTGGCGGACCTCTACGAGCACGGCGAAGGGGTCGAGCGCGACTACGTCATGGCGTGCGCGTGGTACGGCATCGCGGCGCGTGAAGCGCCGGCGGGCGGAAAGCTCCGCGCCGCCGCCGAAAAGGACGCCGCGCGCCTGGCGGCGCGGCTCGCCTTCGGATTGCGCGCCGCCGCCGAGCAGGAGACGCGCGACATCCTGGCGGCGATGGAGCGTGCACGATCCGACGCCGCGCCATCGTCCGGAAGCTCGAGGCGCTGACGCGACGACCCTGCCCGAGTATGCGACGTCCGACGGTTTGACGGTGCCTGCCGATCTCCAAGCATGGTGCGAAAGAATTTAGGCTGATCCGCCGGCGCCCAGAAGGCAACTCTGACCCCAACTACTCAATCGCGCCGACAGAACTGAGCGGGCGACGCGAAAACATACCGAGCCACAGACGATCCCGCGAACTCCAAGCCGGCGAGAGCGGCGCCCGCAGCGGACCGTGGAGTACAACGAGCGAAGCTGCAGGGCAGTGGCTAGTCTCAAGACTAATTGGCTGGCTTTTGCCGTGTCACAACTTCACGATCGCCATCGTTCTCCAAACATCGCTTGATAGCGGCGACCAGCTCACCGGCGCGGATCGGCTTCAGCAAATACTCATGCCCAGCCAGGCTGCCAGGCGGGAGGGTTAAGCCATGCCCAGTCACCAGGAGTACCTTGACGCCCGCAGCGGCTGCCGTGCCGGCGACCGCAATCCCGCTTCCGTCCCGCAACTCAACATCACATAGAAGGAGATCGAATGGCCGCGAACCTAGGAGCAGGGTGGCGACTGCCACACCGTCGGCGGCCGTGACCTGATGGCCAAGGGTTTTGAGGAGGTGCTCAAATAGCCGGCGCTGCTGCCGATCGTCTTCCACGAGCAGAATGTGCGTCATATCGCGCCTCCTACCGTGCGCCATCCATGGCTGAGAACACGG
This sequence comes from uncultured Alphaproteobacteria bacterium, assembly GCA_963789275.1. Taxonomy (GTDB): domain Bacteria; phylum Pseudomonadota; class Alphaproteobacteria; order ATCC43930; family CGMCC-115725; genus DAHUYF01. Next base: position 873,324 of record CAWBKF010000004.1, on the reverse strand, counting down.
CCATTGGCCGAAAGGATCTTGTCTCAACTAAACCGCGAGGTAAGTGGGGTCAGAGCTGAAGTGCACCCTTCGCCTGAGACACGGGAATCAGGGACAGCTCAGGGTGATCGAGTTTGACGGCGGCGATATCGCCGCCGTCAAACTCGGCAATGTTTCTTCGTACTCCGCCGGCGGCCGATAATCGAGCGCCGAGTGAAGCCGGTGGCGGTTGTAGACCTTCTCGATGAACTCGCCGATGCCGGCGCGGGCATCGGCAATGCCGCGGTAGTCGCTGCCGTCGACCTCTTCGTGCTTCAGGGTCTTCATGAAGCTCTCCGCCTTGGCGTTGTCGTAGGGATTGCCGACCCGGCTCATGCTGGGCTGGATGTCATGTGCGCGCAGCAGCGCGGTGTAATCGCCGCAGGCGTATTGCACGCCGCGGTCGGAGTGGTGGATAAGGCTGCCGGGAGCCGGCCGGCGGGCTGCGATCGCCATGTCGAGCGCCGCGATGGCGAGGCTCGCCTGCAGATGCGTCTCCAGTGACCAGCCGATGACGCGACGGCTGAAGGCGTCGAGCACAATGGCAAGATAGGCAAACTCCTCGGCCAGATGCACATAGGTGATGTCGGCAACCCAGAGCTGGTCCAATCCGGTCAGCTCCATGCCGCGCGCAAGATTGGCGACGACGCGCCAACCATGGCGACTGTCGGTGGTGGCCGGCACGAAGGCCCTCTTCCTGAGGCACAGAAGATTGTCCTCATGCGTCATCCGCAGCACACGCTTGTGATTGACCCGCCAGCCCTGGCGGCCTAGCTCCGCCGTGATCCGGCGATAGCCATAATGCCGGTCGAGGAGCGCCAGCCTCTGGATTGCATCCCGCAATCCCATCTCCTCCTGGCGGGGCGCCGAGGCTCGCCAGTGCCGGTAATATCCCGCCCGACTTACCTCGGCCAGCCGGCACATCCGCTCGATTCCGAGTTCGCCTTGCGACAGCGGCGCCGTCATCGCTTGGATGACCGCGTAGATGCCGTCGCGCCAGGTGCGCCGGTCGACCGGCGTGCCTCCCCGACTTGCCGCAAGGCTCGCTGAAAAAAATCGAGTTCGACCTGCTGCTGACCGACCTTGCGCTCCAGTTCGGCAAGCCGACGCTGCGCCTTCGAAAGCTCGTCCGGCGGCGGCGGTTCGACCATCGGCAGGTCTTCCGCCGACCTCGATCTGCCGCCATGGGCGCCGATCGCCAGAGCCTCTGCCTTGGTTGGTCGCCCTCGGCTGCGCAACGCCTCGGGGCCGCCAGCGCGAAACCGCTCCCGCCATTGGTAAAGATACTTCCGCCGAATCCCAAGCTCGCGCGCCAAAGCGCTCACGTTCTCCCCAGCCAACATCCGCCGAAGCGCCGCAAGCTTGTAGGCTCGGCTGAAAAGCCTGACCCGTTCCTCCGCCATCAGTTCTCCTCTACAAGAAGAACTGTCCCCCTTTTCTCTGTCTCATTCTAGGGGTGCACTCCAGAGCTCTGACCCCACTTACTCACTCGGCTCTCGATTATCGGCCGCCGCCGGTCGAACGGCGGCCGCATCCCGGCGGTTGGTGGCGCTATTTGGTGCCGGCGGGCGCCGTCGAGCTGCCGGCCGGCGCGGCGGCATCCGCGAGCTGATAGACGCCGCTTTCGAACGCCGCAAAGGTCTCTATCGCCGGCGGCTCGGCAAAGGGCAGCTGCTGCATCAGGATGACGCCGGCGACGTTCTTCTTGGGATCGATCCAGAAATAGGTGTTGGCGAGGCCGGCCCAGGCGAGGCTGCCGGCGCTCCGGCCGGCCGGCGTCGCCTCCGTGTTGATCATGAAGCCGAGCCCCCATTTCTTGACCATGCCGGGGAAGAACTCGGCATCGGCCGAGCTGTCCGGCGCCTCGGTCTTCAGCATCACGACGTTGATGTCGCCGATCTGGTTCTGCCCCATCATGGCCACGGTCTCAGGCTTCAGCACCTCAGCGCCGTCGAGGCTGCCGCGGTTCAAAAACATGCGCACGAACTTCAGATAATCCGGCCCGGTCGAATAGAGGCCGCCGCCGCCCATGAAGAACTCCGGCTCCTGCGGCATCTCGAAATCGATCGGCTTCAACGAGCCGTCGGCCTGGCGGGCATGCATCGCGACGAGCCGCGCGCGTTGCGAGGGGCTCAGCTTGAAGCTGGTGTCGGCCATGCCAAGCGGCGCGAAGATGTGCTCGTGGAAATAGCCCTCGAGCCGCTGGCCGCTCACTTTCTCGACCATCTTGCCGGCCCAGTCGATGTTGATGCCGTATTCCCAGCGGTCGCCCGGGTCGAAGGCCAGCGGCGTCTTGAGCGCGTCGTCCTTGCAGGTGATGATCCCGGGCAGGTTGGCGACTTTCTCATAGCGGCCGGTATTCGCATCCCAGATGTCGTAGGTGTATCCGGCGGTATGGGTCAACAGCTGCCGCAAGGTGATCGGCCGCTTGGCGGGGCGGAGCTGCGGCGCACCCGACGCGTCGAACCCTTCCAGCACCTGCGGCGATTGCAACTCGGCAACGATGTCGCCGGCCGGCTGATCGAGCTGGAGCTTCCCCTGCTCCACCATCTGCATCGCCGCGGTCGTCGTCACCGCCTTCGTCATCGAGGCGATCCAGAACACGGAATCGAGCGTCATGTCCTGCGGTTGCGTGACGTTGCGCGCGCCGAACGCGCCGCTATAGAGCGGTCCCGCAGCGGTGGCCGCCAGCGCTACGACCCCGGCCGCGCGACGCGCCTCAACGGCGTCGCGCAGCGTCCGATCGATGCCGGCGGCGCCGGCCACGGTCTCGGCCAGAGACGGCCGCCAGAAACCCGCCGCATAGGCCGCCGCAGCCCCCATGGTGCCGATGGCCTGACGTCTCGTGATCCCTATCATGCGTTCCTCCCACGCCCGGCAGGGCAGAGAGACGGAGCGGCCGGGTCGCCCCCGTCCCGGGTGTCGCCGCGCATTTCATCGCTGCTCAAGAGATCAGCGATGGTAGCGCCGAGCGGGTGGCCGCGTCAGCCGTTTTCTTGGGGATCCATGGCGTGCGTGCATGCCGGGCCGGCCGTGAAAATTCACGGTTGCGCACGCGATGCGCTGCAGATCGCCGTTACATGCGTGATCATGGATACATGACTCTGCCGCGATCATGCGCGGCGCCCAAATCGAGCGCCGACCCGCGCAGCATGATGCGCGTCGGCTTGATGGCCGGCATGCTGAGCGGCTCGGCGGCACGCCGAAGTAGGACGTTCCTGATGTCCAGAAGCAGGAGTGCCGGGCGCCGCGAGCGCTCGTCAACCCCACCTCACCCGACCTCTCCGCCCCACTGGGGCGGAGAGGAGAAGATCATGCCACGTCGCCGCTTCTCGTCTATGCGCTGCAGGCGGCGGGCCACCACAATCACGGAACCCACGCCGATCCTAATCGCTGCCGTCCCATATTGTTGCCTCGGTCCAGCCGAGCGCGGCGAGCTCGGCGGCGCGCAGCGGCGCTTCGGCCGCGGGGAAGAACTCGTCGAGCTGCGGCGGCGCGACGGTGGTGCCGGCGAGCATCGCGTGGGCCTGGCCGCGATGATGGATCTGATGCTGGAAGAGGTGCAGGAGGAGGCGATCGCGGCGCTCGACCTGGATGCCGGCGTCGCCGCGGTTGACGCGCACCTCGCCGCTGAGCGAGGCGTCGGTCAGCGAATTGCAATGCGCGACCAGGCGGCGATCGACGGCCGCCTGCTCACGCTGCAGCGCCGCAACGGTGGCACACGGCGCGGGATCGGCCCACGCTGCGGGTCCGAGCCAGCCGCCTTCGAGGCTGTCGACGTAGAACCAGTCGACGATCAGGATGTGGTTGAGCGTCGCTGTGAGCGAGGGGAAGAAGCTGGTGCGCGCGGCGTCGAGCTCGGCTTCAGTCAGCCGGGCACAAGCGGCGAGCAGGCGATGGTTCGCCCAGGCGTTGTTGCAGGCCATGGCGCGAAAGGTGGTGACGAGCGAGGCGGGCATGCTTTTCCTCCGGGACGGAGCAGCGCGACGGCTCGGACAGTGTAATGGAGCGATCGTGGCATGCGGCGGAACAGGCTGCTACCCCCCTCCCGTCAGCGCCCGCTGGCGCGGGCGCTGCCGACCTCCCCCTCAAGGGGGGGAGGGGGAATGAGATGTGTGAGCGCGCGCTCAGGCCGCCGGGCGTTCCTCGATTGCGTCGACGCGGTCGGGGTAGAAGGCGAGATGATCCCTGATCGCGGTGACGGCGGCGTAGGGCGCCTCGTAGGTCCAGACCGCGTTCAAGGAGCGCGCGCCGCCGAGCGGGATGCTGAAATAGGCGCAATCGCCCTTGTAGGGGCAATATGTCGCGTGATCGGTGCGCTCGAGCAGCGCCATGTCGACGTCCTTGCGCGGGATGTAGAGGACGGCGGGATATTTCGCCTCGCGCAAGGTCAGCGCGTCCCTGCGTATCGGCGACGACGCGGCCGCCAAGCGTGACCACGATCCGGTGGGGATTGCGCGAGATCGCGATGGGATGATCGGGGCCGGGAATTTTGATCGGCTTGGTTGCCGTTGCGACGGTCTGGTCCATGGCTCTGCCTCTCTCGGTCTGCGGTTCCGTTAGATCTAGGGAGTCACTGACGAGGCAGGAAAAGCGATTGCCGGCAAGAATTGCCGCCGGCGGCAGCCGCTGCCCGGCGGCGCGGGCCGATCAGGCCGCTGCCCAGCGGCTCAGCCCTTGGAATGCCTCTTGCATCGTACCCGGGAGATCGGTGTTCCGAGCCGGGATTGATTGCGTGAAGCTGCACGGCATTACTCCTTTCCTGCCACCGCCACCCCCGCCGCCGCCAAAGCCGCCGGCGGAACGGGCGGGCATCGCCATGGTGTTGCCGCCGAAAGGCGGGCGGGCGGGCGCCGTCGCGGCGGGACCGAGCGGCCGCGACCCCGCCTCGGCCCGCGGCAATGCGCCGATGATCCAGGCGAAGCGCCCCGCCGCCGCGACCGCCCAGCGCCGGCCGACAGCGCGGAGGGCGAAGAGCCGGCCGCCGCCGCGGCTTACATGCGGGGGACCCTCATCGACATCCAAGCCTGAGCGACGGGGAGACGCGGCCGCGGGTCACCGGCGCAGGAAGGCGGCGTCGACGGTCGCGCGGCGCTGCACGAGACCGAGCGCGGCAACGAGCTGAGCATCCTTCGCCGTCCCCAGGATCGCGGGGTCGATGGGCGCTTCGTCGGCGGCGGCAGAGGATGGCGCGGCCGCGGGCGCGGCGATCGCCCGGCAGCGCGCCCGGCAGGTCATTCTCATGCGTCACCACCGCATCGGCCTCGCGCTCGGCCTCGGGCAGCGGCACGACGATGTCGGGGGTGATGCCGCTGCCCTGGATCGAGCGGCCCGAGGGCGTCAGATAGAGCGCGGTGGTCAGCCGCAGCGCGCCGTGGCCGTCCAGCGGCAGCAGGGTCTGGACCGTGCCCTTGCCGAAGCTGCGTGTCCCCAGCACGGTGGCGCGCCGGCGGTCCTGCAGCGCGCCGGCGACGATCTCCGCCGCCGAGGCGGAATAGCTGTTGATCAGCACCGCCATCGGCGTGCCGCGGATGAGATCGCCCTTCTCGAGCGCGGTGTAGGTGTCGTCATCATCGCTGTCGCGGCCATGGGTGATGACCACCGTGCCGCCATCGAGGAAGTCCGCGGCGACCGCCACCGCGCTGTCGACGAGACCGCCGGGGTCGTCGCGCAGATCGAGCACGAAGCCGCTGAGCTTCCCGCCGCTCTGCTGCCTCAGGCGGGTGATGGCGTCGCCGAGCTCGATCGGGGTCATCTCGGTGAACTGGCTGATCCGGACATAGCCGATCCGGTCCGGCTCGAGCGACGCGGTCACCGAGGCGACCGCGATGACGGCGCGGGTCAGCGCCACGGTGAACGGCGCCTCATGGCCGCGCGCGATGGTGAGGGTGAGCTTGCTGCCGGCGGGTCCGCGCAGCCGCCGGCGCAGCGTGTCGACGGGCAAGCCGGCGAGCGACTGCCCGTCGAGCGCCAGGATGCGGTCGCCGCGCCTGATGCCGGCGAGGATCGCCGGGCCGCCCTCGATCGGCGGCCACCACCTGCGGCGTGCCGTTCACCTGGTCGATGTCGAGGCCGACGCCTTCGACCTGGCCGCGGGTATCGCTCAGCATGTCCTGGTAGTCCTGCTCGTCCATATACTCCGAATGCGGATCGAGGCCGCTCAGCATGCCCTTGAGGGCGTTCGCCACCAGCGTGTCGGTCTCGACGGGCGTGAGATAGGAATCCTGGACCCGGGCGATGATGGTGCGGATGAGCTTGAGATCGGCGGCGCTGATGGTCGAGGATGGCGGCGCCGGGCTCTGCGCCTCGCAGCCGCCGACCGGCACGACGGCCAGCGCGGCGAGCGCGACGGCGGCACAGAGGCGGAGCAGGCGGTCGGAAGCAACCATGAGCGTCCTCGCGATGGCCGGTTGCGCTCGAGGCGGCGCGGCAGCGCTGATCTCGCGGGATCAGGCCGGCCGCGTCAAGGGTCGATATGCGGCGGCGGCGGCATTCATCCCCGGGCCGGCGGCTCCGCCGCTTTGCAGCCCGGACCGGCGAGGGTATCATCCACCGATGCCGGGGGAGGCGCGATGGGCGCGGTGCCGGACATCGTCGTGGTCGGCGGCGGCGCCGCCGGGCTCGAGCTTGCGACGCGGCTCGGCAACACGCTGGGCAAGCGCGGCGAGGCGCGCATCACGCTGGTCGAGAAGGGGCGGACGCATCTGTGGAAGCCGCTGCTGCATGCGGTGGCGGCCGGCAGCATGGATCCTTCCGAGCACGAGGTGAACTACCTCGCGCAGGCGCATTGGCATCATTTCCAGTACCGCTATGGCGAGATGATCGGGCTCGACCGCGGCCAGGCGCCGGGTGCTGCTCGCCGCCACCTTCGACGAGGAAGGCCGCGAGATCACGCCGCCGCGCGCGGTTCCCTATGACACGCTGGTGATCGCCATCGGCAGCGTCACCAATGATTTCGGCACGCCCGGCGCCGCGCGCTACGCCGTGCCGCTGGAGACGGCGGAGCAGGCGGTGCGGTTCAACCACCGCCTGGTCAATGCCTGCATCCGCGCCAACGCGCAGGAGGCGCCGGTCAGCGCCGGCCAGCTTCATGTCGCGATCATCGGCGCCGGCGCCACCGGCACCGAGCTTGCCGCCGAGCTGCACCATACGGCGCGCCAGGTGGTGGCCTTCGGCCTCGACCGCGTCGATCCCGACAAGGATATCCGCATCATCCTGATCGAGGCGGCCGAGCGCATCCTGCCGGCGCTGCCGGCGCGCATCTCGGAAGCGACGCTGGCGCTGCTGAACAAGCTCGGCGTCGTCGTGCGCGCCGGCGCCAAGGTCAGCGAGGTGCGCGCCGACGGCGTCGTGCTGGGGACCGGCGAATTCGTGCCGTCGGAGCTGGTGGTGTGGTGCGCCGGCGTCAAGGGGCCGGACGTGCTGCGCCAGCTCGACGGGCTCGAGGTCAACCGCGCCAACCAGCTGCTGGTGACGCCGACGCTGCAGACGACGCTCGATGCCGACATCTTCGCCATCGGCGACTGCGCCTCGTGCCCGCGCCCGGGCGATGCCGGCCCGGTGCCGCCGCGCGCCCAGGCGGCGCATCAGGAGGCGTCGCATTTGCTGCGGCAGCTCCGGCGCAAGGGTAAGGCGTTCGAGCCCTTCGTCTATCGCGATTTCGGCTCGCTGGTGTCGCTCGGCGAGTACAGCACGGTCGGCAGCCTCATGGGCTTCCTGGTCGGCAAGAATTTGTTCATCGAGGGATATTTCGCGCGGCTGATGTACCGCTCGCTCTACAAGATGCACGAATACGCGCTCTACGGCGCGAGCAAGACCTTCCTCGCCGCCCTCGTCCGCGGCCTCTCGCGCGGCGCCGAGCCGGCGGTGAAGCTGCATTAGCGGAGCTGTCAGCTATCAGCTGTCAGCTGTCAGCTTGCTAGAACATCTCGAAATATTCGCGCTGCTCCCAATCGCTCACCTCCTGCTGGAAGCGGGCGATCTCGGCCTCCTTGATCTGAGCGTAATAGCCCAGGAAGGCGTCGCCGAAGCCGGCGCGGAAGCACGGATCGGCACGCAGCGCCGCCAGCGCCTCCGGCAGCGTGCGCGGCAGCAGCGGCGCCTTGGCCTCGTAGGGCGCGTCGGCCGAAGGGCCGGGATCGAGCCCACGCTCTATGCCGTCGAGCCCGGCGAGGATCTGCGAGGCCATATAGAGGTAGGGGTTGGCGGCGGGCTCGCCGACGCGGTTCTCGAGCCGCGTCGCGGGATCGCCCGGGGGGCCGATGACGCGCACCATGACGCCGCGATTATCCGCGCCCCAGATGGCGCGGTCGGGCGCCAGCGAATAGGGCGCGTAGCGCTTGTAGCCGTTGATCGTCGGCGTGCTGAAGGCGGTCGCGGCGGCGGCATGGTCGAGGAGCCCCGCGAGATAGTGCCGCGCCAGCGGCGACAGCAGCGCGCCCTCGCCGATGAAGGCGTTGGCGCCGCCGGTGCGGGCGCGCAGCGACTGGTGGAGATGCCAGCCGCTGGAGACGACATTGGCGAGGCGCGGGCGGCACATGAAGGTCGCGTGATGGCCGTGGCGCCGCGCGATCTGCTTCACGGCGCTGCGCAGCAGGATCATCGCATCGGCGGGCTCGAGCCCGATGCCGGGGCGGAAGGTGAGCTCGCACTGGCTCGGCCCGTACTCGACCTCGAGCGAGCGCAGCGGCAAGCCCAGCGCGAGGAGATCGCGGCGCAGGATGTCGAGGATCGGATCGAGCTCGTCGTAGCGCAGCTCCGTCAGATACTGATAGCCCTTGTTGAGCAGGCTGACTTCGGGCGGCGCGCCGGGCTGGCCGGCATCGGCGGGATCGAGGCGCGGGTTCACCAGCTTGAAGAGATGGAACTCGACCTCGAGCCCGGCGACGAAATCATAGCCGGCCTCGCCGAGGCGGCGGAGCGCGTCGCGCTGGATGTGGCGCGTCGCATAAGGCACCGGCGTGCCGTCGGCGAAATGGACGTCGCAGAGCAGCCAGCCGGTATTGGGCGCCCAGGGCAGCACGCGGAAGCTCAGGGGATCGGCGACCATCAGCACGTCGGCGCCGCCGCGCAAGCCCTGCAGCAGCGGATGGTCGCCGGCAGTGAACACCGGGAAGACGGTGCGGTGGGCGGTGTCCTTGAGCAGCAATGTCGACGCGATGCCGCAGCCGCTGCGCATCACCGCGGGCGCGTCCGCCGCCACCACGGTCTTGCCGCGCAGCAGCCCGTGCTGATCGGCAAAGGAGAAGCGCACGACATCGAGATGGTCGTGCTCGATGCGGCGCGCGACCTCGGCGGCGGCGCGGCTCTGCTCCTCGCTCCACAATCCCCGCCGCTCGACCAGGCTCATGATCAGGCCGCCGCCGAGGCGGCCCAGCTCGCGCCGCTGCGCCGCTTCCGATCCGCCTCCTGCCAATAGCGCTGCCAGTCGGCGGAGGGGCCGATGCCGTCGAGCGTCGCCGGGCCGCGCAGCGCCTTCGCCTCGTCCGGCGTCAGCACCATCAGCGGCCGCTCGTTCTTCTCCGCCTGGTCGATGGCGTCGAGCAGTAGGCGGCGATAGAGCGCGATGCCGCGGTCGGACTGGCCGAGATGCTCGCGGGTGCGATCCTGGATCGGCCCCTGCGATTCGATCGCCCACTGGTCATGCACGTTGATGTCATGGCCCATGCCGGTATAGGTCTCGCTGCGCTGCTGCTCGGGATCGAAGCCGTAATTGTTGCGCTTGTTGAGGCGCGGCAGGTAGTCGGGGAGCGTATAGGTCTCGAGCCGCTGGTTGCGCATCGCCGATTTGTCGACGGGTGCCGCGAAGCCGGTGAAGATCGCGTACCAATAGCAGCTGACATCGTCGACCGGCACGTGCCATTGCGTGATCGTCATCTCGGCGCTCAGCGGAATGACGAAGGCGTGCGGGAAGACCAGGTTGGTGACGCGTACATGGGTGCGCGACGCGTCGATCTCGCGCAGCGCGAAGAGCCGCAGGCCGTACTCGGTGCGCTCGACCTCGATGCGCGGGCGGGCGAAGTCGCGCAGCACCTTGGTCATCGGCACCTCCGAATCGGCCGAGGCGCCGCGGAACTGCCGCCCATAGGCAGCGGCGGGATCGTCGTCGACGAAGAAGCGGTGAAGATATGAGGCGTGCGCGGGATCGATGCCGACCTCGAGCGCCTGCAGCCAGTTGCACTCGAGAAAGCCCTTGAAGGCGAAGGTGTGGCTGTCGGGGGCGACGAAGCAGTCGAACTCCGGCAATGCCGGCGGCTCGCCGGGGCCGAGATAGGCGAAGACGATGCCGCTCCGCTCCTGCACCCGGTAGCTCGGCTGGCGGATGTGGGCGCAGAGCTTGCTGCCTTCGGGCTCGGCCGGCGTCTCGAGGCAGCGCCCGGCGACATCGAACAGCCAGCCGTGGAAGGCGCAGCGCAGCCCGCCATCCTCGAGCCGGCCGAAGGCGAGGTCGGCGCCGCGATGCGGGCAGTGCCGGTCGAGCAGCCCATAGCGCCCGGCCTCGTCGCGGAACAGCACGAGATCCTGGCCGAGCAGCCGCAGTGCCTTCAGCGGCCGCGCGGCGGAGAGCTCCTCGGCCAGCGCCGCCGGCTGCCAGTAGCGGCGCATCAGGATCCCGGCCGGCGTGCCGGCGCCGGTCCGGGTGACGCGCTGGTTGCGCTCGGCACTCAACATGGGAGGGATCTCCTGAGATAGTGCGTCTACCGAACTAATGTGCGATAATACTTCAGCACCCGGGCGTCGGGCAAAGGATATACGCATGGCGCGGCTCAGGGCGGAAGACGCGGCGCGGCGGCAGGAGCGCGCCAGCGGCGGCGATTTCCTCGAAGCGCTGGCCCGCGGCATCAGCGTGATGACGGCGTTCAACGGCGAGCGGCGGCAGATGACGCTGAGCGACGCCGCGCGCGCCACCGACCTGCCGAAAGCCAGCGTGCGGCGCGCGCTGCACACGCTGGCGGCGCTGGGATATATCGAGAGCGACGGCAGGCTCTTTCGCCTCGCGCCCAAGGTACTGACCTTGGCCAGCGCCTATCTCGGCTCGAACGCGGTCGCGACCGTGGCGCAGCCGCTGTGCGAGCGGCTTGCCGCGGAGCTCAGCGAGGCCTGCTCGGCGGCGGTGCTCGACCGCGACGACATCGTGATGGTGGCGCATGCCTCGCCGCCGCGCTTTGCCGCGGCGGCGCCGGGGGTGGGCTTCCGCCTCCCCGCCTATTGCACCGCGCTGGGGCGCGTGCTGCTGGCGGCGCTCCCCGCAGCGGCGCTCGACGATCATCTCGCGCGCCTCGATCCCGCGGCGCAGACCCCGCACACCATCACGGAGAAGCGCAAGCTGCGGAACGCGATCGCCGCCGCGCGCGACGAGGGATTCGCGTTCGCCGACCAGGAGGCCGAGCTGGGCTTCCGCTCGGTCGCGGTGCCGCTGCGGCGCTATGACGGCGCGGTGGTCGCCGCCCTCAACATCGGCACGCGGATCGAGCGCGCTTCGGTCGAGACCATGCTCGGGAGCCACCTGCGGCGGCTCCGCCAGGAGGCGGCGGCGCTGCAGCCGCTGCTGGTGTGACCCCCCTTGTCTTCGCCAACGCCAGCGGGTTGAGTCTCGGGAGCACTACCGGGAGGACACCATGCCCGTGCTGAAGCGCGAGGATGCGGAGATCTATTACGAGGTCCATGGCGCCGGGCCGCCGGTCCTGATCTTTGCGCCGGGGGGCTTGCGCTCCGAGCTCGCCTTCTGGCGGCGCAGCCCGAGCAACCCCGACGCGCCGGCGCCGTGGATGGATCCGATGGTGGCGCTGGCGCCGCTGTTCACCGTGGTGGCGATGGACCAGCGCAATGCCGGGCGCTCCAGCGCCACGGTCACGGCGGATGACGGCTGGCACAGCTTTGCAGAAGACCATCTGGCGCTGATGGACCATCTCGGCCATCGCCGCTTTCACGTGATGGGCGGCTGCATCGGCGCGAGCTTCTGCCTGACGCTGTGCGAGCGCGCGCCGGAGCGGATCACCGCCGCGGTGCTGCAGAACCCGATCGGCCTCGCCGACAACCGCGCCACCTGGGATGCGGCGGTGAGCGGCTTCGCCAAGACGATGCGCGAGCGCGACCCCGGGATCAGCGAGGCGACCATCGCCCGCTTCGGCGCCAATCTCTTCGGCGGCGATTTCGTCTTCTCGGTGACGCGCGACTTCGTGCGGCGCTGCCGGACGCCGCTTTTTCTCCAGCCCGGCAGCGACATGCCGCATCCGGCGGCGGTCAGCGCCGAGATCGTGCGAACTCGCGCCGGACATCGAGGTGCAGGAGCGCTGGCGCGGGCCGGAGCATCTGGCGGAATCGATCCGGCGGGTCACCGATTTCCTGCTGCGCCATTCGCGATGAGCCGGCGCGTGCTGCTCGCCGGTGCCACCGGCGCCGTCGGCCAGCGGCTCGCGCCCTTGCTGCGGCGCGCCGGCTATGAGGTCGCCGGCACGACGCGCTCGGCGGAAAAGGCCGCGATGCTCGCCGCGGGCGGCGTCTGCCCCGTCATCGTCGACGTCTTCGATGCCGCGGCGCTGGCGCGGGCACTCGCGGGATTTCGCCCGGAGATCGTGATGCATCAGCTCACGGATCTGCCGCCCGGCCTCGATCCCGCCCGCATGGCCGAGGCGGCGCCGCGCAATGCCCGCATCCGCGACGAAGGGACGCGCCATCTCGTCGCCGCGGCGCTCGCCTCCGGCGCGCGCCGGCTGATCGCCCAGAGCATCGCCTGGGCCTATGCGCCGGGGCCGAAGCCGCATGGCGAGGATGATCCGCTCGATCTCGCCGCCGCAGGCCTGCGCGCGGTCACCGTGGCGGGGGTCGCGGCGCTGGAGCGGCTCACCCTCGCCTCGCCGCCGCTCGAGGGCGTCGTGCTGCGCTATGGCCGGCTCTATGGCCCCGGCACCGGCTTCGACCGGCCTGGCGGCGAAGCGCCGCTCAATGTCGATGCCGCAGCGCAAGCGGCGCTGCTGGCGATCGATCGCGCGCGGCCCGGCATCTTCAACATCGCCGAGGCGGACGGCTACCTCGCCACCGAGAAGGCGCGGCGCGAGCTCGGCTGGGATCCCGGCTTCCGCGCCTGACCCGGGGATCATGTCCGAAAACGGCGAGACGGCGCCTCAAGGGGGGCTATGATCACGCCATGATCGAAGACCGCGCCGCCTGCTATCGCGCCCTCGAGACCCGCGACCCGCGCTTCGACGGGCGGCTCTTCGTCGGCGTCAGCTCGACCGGGATCTATTGCCGGCCGATCTGCCCGGCGCGCACGCCCAAAGCGCGAGAACTGCACCTTCTTCGCCTCGGCGGCGGCGGCGCAGGCGGCGGGGTTCCGGCCCTGCCTGCGCTGCCGGCCGGAGATCTCGCCCGGAGCTTGCCGCCTGGCGCGGCACGTCGAACAGCGTGCAGCGCGCGCTGTCGCTGATCGCCGAGGGCGCGCTCGACGGCGAGGCGGACGGGGTCGAGGCGCTCGCCGCGCGGCTCGGCCTCGGCGAGCGCCAGCTGCGCCGGCTCTTCCGCGAGCATCTCGGCGCCACGCCGATCGCGGTGGCGCAGACGCGGCGCGTGCTTTTCGCGAAGCAGCTGCTGCACGAGACGCGGCTGCCGATGACCGAGGTGGCGCTCGCCGCGGGCTTCGGCAGCGTGCGGCGGTTCAACCACACCTTCAAGCGGCTCTTCGGCCGGCCGCCCGGCGCGCTCCGGCACGCCCGCAGCGCCGATCCCGCCCCGGCCGGGATCGCGCTCACGCTGTCGCATGCGCTGCCTTACGACTGGGACGCGATGCTGGCTTTCCTTGCGACGCGCGCCATCCCCGGCGTCGAGGAGGTAGCAAACGGACGCTATCGCCGCAGCATCGCGCTCGAGGGCGGCCAGGGCTGGATCGAGGTGGCGACGCCACAAGCGCGGCGACGCGCTCACCGCCCTCATCCATTTCTCCTCGGTCAAGGCGCTGCCCGGCATCGTGCAGCGCATCCGCCGCGTCTTCGACCTCGCCGCCGATATCGCCGCCATCGCCGCGCATCTGGCGCAGGATGCGCGGTTGAAGCCGCTGGTGGCGGCGCGGCCGGGCTTGCGCGTCCCCGGCGCCTGGGACGGCTTCGAGCTGGCGGTGCGCGCCATCCTGGGCCAGCAGATCACCGTGGGCGCGGCGCGCGGGCTTGCCGGCAAGCTGGTGCAGCGCCATGGCGAGCGCCTCGCCATCGCCGGCGCGCCGGCGGCGCTGACCCACGTCTTCCCGCGGCCGGAAGCGCTCGCCGGCGCCGACATCGCGGCGCTCGGCATGCCGCGCAGCCGCGCCGCGGCGCTCGCCGGCCTCGCCGCCACCGTCGCGGCCGATCCCGGCCTCTTCGGCGCCAGCGCCGACCTCGACACGGCGGTCGCGCGGCTGCGCGCGCTCGCCGGCATCGGCGAATGGACGGCGCAATACATCGCCATGCGCGCGCTGCGCGAGCCCGACGCCTTTCCCACCGCGGATATCGGCCTGCTGCGCGCGCTCGCCGATGGCGACGGCAAGCGGCCGAGCCCGGCGGAGCTGCTGCGCCGCGCCGAGGCCTGGCGGCCGTGGCGCGCCTATGCCGCGATCCATCTCTGGGCGGCGGATGCGCAACCCGCGCCACGACCGGCCGCCCTCATGCGCGAAAGGGAGGATGTCCATGCCGCTCTCTGAAGCCTTTACCATTGCGCGCCTGCCGAGCCCGATCGGCGTCATGCTGGTGATCACCGACAGCGCGGGCGTGCTGCGGGCGCTCGACTGGGAGGATCATGCGGCGCGGATGCACGCGCTGCTGCGCCGGCAGTACGGGCCCGGCCTCGCGCTCGGCGAGGGCGCGGCGCCGACGGCGCTGCGCCAGGCGCTCGCGGATTATTTCGACGGCGCGCTCTCGGCGCTCGACGCGCTGCCGGTGGTGACGGCGGGCACGCAATTCCAGCGCGAGGTCTGGGCGGCGCTGCGGCAGATCCCGGCGGGCACGACTGAGAGCTATGGCGCGCTGGCCAAGCGCATCGGCCGGCCCGCCTGCGGTGCGCGCGGTCGGCGCCGCCAACGGCGCCAATCCCGTCAGCCTCGTCCTGCCCTGCCATCGCGTCATCGGCGCCGACGACACGCTGACGGGGTATGGCGGCGGCCTCGAGCGCAAGCGCTGGCTGCTCGCGCATGAAGGCGCGCTGCCGGAAAGCGAGCGACGGCCGCAGGCGGCCTGACGGCGCGGCGACACCGGCGTCAGGGAACCGCCTTCCGGCAGGCGGCGCGCTTTGCCGCATCGTGGCGATAGGCCCCGCCGGGATGCGTCGGCAGCAGCCGCGCGCGGCCCGGGCCGAAGAGCTTTTCGCGCAGCGTGCCGGGCCGGTACTCCTGCTTGTAGGCGCCGCGGCGCTGCAGCTCCGGCACCACGAGCTCGACGAAATCGGTGAAGCTCTCCGGCATGACGGCATAGGCGAGGTTGAAGCCGTCGACGTCGGTGGCCTCGACCCAGGCGATCAGCGCGTCGGCGACCTGGCGCGGCGAGCCCACCAGCACCGGGCCGCGGCCCCCGATCGCGACATGCTCGGCCAGCTCCCGCACCGTCCAGACGCGGCCGGGATCGGCCGAGGTGAAGGATTCGATCGCCGAGCGCATCGCCTCGGTCTCGACATGGCGCAAGGGCTCGTCGAGGGCGTATTTCGAGAAGTCGATGCCGGTCCAACCGGAGAAGAGCGCGAGCGACGCCTCGTGATCGACGTAGCGCCGATACTCCGCCTGCTTCGCCTTGGCCTCCGCCGCGTCGCGGCCGACGATGACGGTGGCGAGCGTGAAGATGGCGATGTCGCGGGGATCGCGGCCGCGCTCGGCGGCGCGGCGGCGGATGTCGGCGACGAACGGCGCGACGACCTGCGGGGTCGGCCCGTTGATGAAGACGCATTCGGCGTGGCTTGCGGCGAAGTCGCGCCCGCGGCCCGAGGCGCCGGCCTGGTAGAGCACCGGGGTGCGCTGCGGCGAGGGCTCGCAGAGATGAATGCCGTCGGCGCGATAATACTCGCCCCGGTGATGGATCGCGTGCACCTTGGCGGGATCGGCGAAGACTCTCGCCTGGCGGTCGCGGCGCACGGCGGCGTCGTCCCAGCTCGCCTCCCAGAGCTTGTAGACGAGCTCCATATACTCCTCGGCGAGCGCGTAGCGCTGATCATGGCGGAGCTGCGCGGTGAGGCCCATCGCCTTGGCGGCGCTGTCGAGATAGCCCGTCACGATGTTCCAGCCGATCCGTCCCTTGGTGAGATGGTCGAGGGTGGACATGCGCCGCGCAAAGGGATAGGGCGGCTCGTAAGACAGCGTGCAGGTGACGCCGAACCCCAGATGCTCGGTAACCGCCGCCATGGCCGGGATGGTGAGGACGGGATCGTTGACCGGCACCTGGATGGCATGCCTGAGCGCCGCGTCGCGCGAGCCGCCATAGACGTCGTAGACGCCGAGAACGTCGGCGAGGAAGAGCCCGTCAAACTTGCCGCGCTCCAGGATCCCGGCGAGCGTCGTCCAATAGTCGAGATCGCGATAGGTCTCGGAGCGGTCGCGCGGATGCGCCCAGAGCCCGGGCGATTGGTGCCCGACGCAGTTCATCGCAAAGGCGTTGAGCCGGATTTCCTTCATGGTCTCCTCATTGGCGCGCCGTCCCGAGCATCATGGTAGCCTAGCAGAGGCGCCCCGGGTCCAGCGCCGCGCTGCCGGCCGGCAAAGGACCCGCGCCGGAGCGTCGCCGCTGGCTTATGGTGACGCGCGGGAAAGGGCGCGGGATCGAGCGATGGCAGACCGGCGGCCGGAGGAAGAGGAGGACGAGGATGCCAACCGCCAGACGCGCAGCCTGGCGGCGCTCGCGCTGCTGCTGGCGCTGGTGGTCATCGCCATCTTCCTCATCCAGCATCTGCGCCAGGAAGGCGAGATCGAGGATTGCCTGATGGCCGGGCGGAGCGATTGCGACGCGCTGATCGAACGCCGCTGAGGTCGACCGCCAGTCAGCTTTCGCACAAAGGTCTGCTCTGCGCCCACCCCGGCCGCTCAGGCAATGTTGGTCCCTTCTCGGAAGCGGATATTAGGTCGGCACGTGCGTTCGGCCGACATGTGCCAATCGCCGACATTCCGTCCGGCTTCTGTGGCAGCGCCCTTACGATGTCAACTCGGCCAGCAATGCATTGGCTTCCTTCAGATCGAGCGTATCGAACCCTTCGGTGAACCAGCCGTAGACGGGCGCGAGCAGGTCGCGTGCCTCGCCTCGCCGGCTCTGCTCGCCCCACAGCCGGGCGAGGCTCGTGGCGGCGCGCAATTCGTAGCCCCGCGTGCCTTGCTCCCGGGCGATCGCGAGGGCGGTGCGGAACGAATCCTCGGCCTTTGCTGGATCGGGATGCGGCAAACGCCCCGTGAGTTCGCCACATAAGCGATGAATTTCTGCGTCCCAGCCCCTCTCGCCGGAGGCGGCCGCTTTTGCCAATGCTTCGTCCAGCGTGGTGAGCGCTTCCTCTATTTTTCCGGCAAGCACCAGCGCCTGGGCCAGCAGCGTGAGCCAGAGCGGTGTGGCTTGTCGGGATCGGGTCGCCTCGTAAGCTGCCATACCGTCGCGGATGCAGGCAATTCCCGTCGTCGCTTCGCCTCTTTGGGCGACGGCCCAGCCCTGAAGAATCCGGCCCATGGCCGCCCATACGGGGAATCCGCGTTCACTCGCGAGCGTCACGCAGTCGTTGCTGCGGGCGTGGACGGCGGCGACGTCTCGGGCGAAGACCGCGGCCACTCCGGCCCATGTAAGGGCGTAGGCAAGGGTGTGGGCATGTCCCAGCTCACGGCTATACGCGAGCACCCGGTCGGCAGCTCGGGCGGACTGATCAGGATAGCCGCGATGCCAAAGCGCCCAGGACAAAAAGACAAAGGCGCTTACCCCGATGTCCTGCCCGTAGCGAAGGGCGGAATCGCGATGCTCATCGGGCCGATACAACGATGCAGCCGTTTCGACATGCGTCAGCGCTGCACGGTAATCGCCGCAAGTGATCGAAGACTGAGCGAGGAGTTGATGGCCCATCAGGAGCGGGCCGGAGGAGGGCTGCGATTGGGCGATGGATAGGAAGTTGCTGGCGTGCTCGAGCGCGGCCGCAATAGCCGCGCCGCTGAAGTTAGACACCCAAAGCCCGAAAAGCACAAAGAAATGGGCCGGGGTCCCGACTGACGCGGTCTCGGTCACGAGCCGGTTCGCTCGCTCCAGCGCAGCGGCGACTTCAGGGTCGGAGTGGCCTTTGCCGACCATCAGCGCTGCGGTCAAGGTGACGTGGATATCGAGCTCCAGCTGTTTGCGCTCGAGAGTTTCGGGTAACCCGTCCAACAGACTGAGCCCTCGGCGCAAGTGTGCGATCGCCTCACGCACGGCTGCTTTGGCCACCGATAATTTGCCCGCTAGATGCCAATAGGTGATCGCCTTGCCGGGCAGGGCAGCTTCGCCGTAGTGATGCGCGGCGATCTCCGGCCGCATTTCGACGAGGTCCGGAAACCGCTGTTCCAAGCCCTCGGCGATCCGCCGATGCAGCGCCTGGCGCGGGCCGCGCAGCAGGGTGCTATAGGCGGTGTCCTGGACCAGCGCGTGCTTGAACAAATATTTGGCCGCCGGCGGCGCGCCGCGCTGGAAGAGGAGGCCGGCTTCAACGAGGTGGTGGAGCGCCTCTTGCAGTTCGGGCTCGGCGAGTGGCGCGGCCGCTGCCAGCAGCTCATGGGGAAAGTCGCGCCCGATTGCGGCGCCGACCTGCGCCACGATCTTGGCCCCCGGGCCGAGCCGGTCGAGGCGCCCCAGCAGCGAAGCATGCAAGGTGGCAGGCACCGCGAGCGACGACGGCGGCACGGCGGATATCGACGCCTTGCCGCGATCGGCGCCGGCCTCGACCAACGCCTTGGTCAATTCTTCGACAAATAGCGGCACGCCGTCGGCGCGCTCGACGATCTCGTCGACAACATCCGGCGGCAGCGCCCCGAGATTGCCGGCGAGCCGATGCACGAGGGTCACCCCTTCGCCGCGGCCGAGCCGGTTCAGCGCAATCACCGTCACCTGCGATTGGCCGACCCAGGGCGGTTGGAACTCGGTGCGATAGGTTGCGACCAGCAGCACGGGCAGGTCCGTGACCTTCTCGACCGTAAGATCGAGCAGCTCGCGCGAGGTCGGATCGATCCAATGCAGGTCCTCGAAGAGCATCAATAGCGGCTGTCGCCGCGCCAGCGCCTGGAGCTGGCGCAGCAGTGCCGCTAATGTCCGCTCCTTCTTGCGCTGCGGGCTAAGGTCGAGCGGCGGGAAGCGCTCGCCGCCGGACAACGACAGCATCTGCGCGGTCAACGAGACGTCACCCGGTTCCGCCCCGTCGGCGAGCAGCGCCTCCAGCTTGTCGAGCCTTGTCGCGTTCGTATCGTCGCGAGCGAACCCCGCAGCGCGCTCGAGCCGGCCGATAAAGGGGTAAAGCGCACTGTCTTGATCGTACGGCGAGCAATAACAGCGCAGTCGAGTGTGCGGCTCACTATCGATGCGTTGCGACAGCGCGGCGGCCAGCCGCGACTTGCCGATCCCAGGCTCGCCGGACACCAGTACAACGCGCCCTTCGCCGGACTTTGCCTGCTGCCAGCGCCGCAATAACACGTCAAGCTCTTCGTCGCGGCCGACCAGCGGTGTGGTCCCCGAACGCAATGCCTCGAAGCGGCTCACGACCGCGCTCTCGCTGACGACACGCCAGGCAGGCTGGGGCTCGGCGAAACCGGCGAGCGGTTGCGGCCCGAGATCCTCGATCTCGAACAGCGCGCCGATCTGTCTCCGGGTGCCGTCGGCAATGACCAAGGCGCCCGGCCGGGCCAGCGCCTGCAGACGGGCGGCGAGGTTTGGCGTCTCGCCGACCACGCCGCGTTCTTGCGCGGCGCCGGCACCGATCAGATCGCTGACGACGACGAGGCCCGTGGCGATGCCAATCCGAACGTTCAGCGGCTCGGGTGCGGCGAGCCGGCCAACCGCGTCGATGGCCGCGAGGCCCGCGCGGACCGCCCGCTCGGCGTCGTCCTCATGCGCCCCGGGGTAGCCGAAATAAACGAGCACGCCGTCGCCCATATACTTGGCGACAAAACCGCCAAAGCGAGCGACGGTATCGGTCACGCAGCGATGGTAGGCGCCGACTATCTCGCGCAGGTCCTCGGGATCGAAGCGGGTGGACAGCGTCGTCGAACCGACCAGGTCGCAGAACATCACGGTGAGCTGGCGGCGCTCCGCATTGTGGGAGGGAGGTCCGGGGGAGGCCGGGGAGTTGGCGGAGACGATGGCGGCGTTCCTCGAACCAAGTGCGGAGATAGCCTTGAGCAGCCGCTTCCGGTGCCCGAGTGGGAGGCCGAGCTTCTCAAGGTCGCCCTCGCTCAGTTCCGGCAAAACGTCGCTGTCGATCGCGTTCTCGCGGAACACCGCCTTGTATTGGGGCAGCCCGAGGTTCCGCAACCAATCGCCGACGTCCACGTTCGAACCCCGCTTTCCGAGTTACCACCCATCATTGTCTAGGCGCGAACAGAGTGTCCAGAGGATGCGCTTGAATGGCCGCTTTGGGTCAGACTGAGACGACGCCTGAGTTGAGTTGAATGTCCGCTGCCCCTCATTTACCGCCGAAAGCTGTCCAACCGCTTACGGCCAATGCTGGACTTTGTGCCGATCGCCCGGAAGATCACTTACGGGCCAAGACCATCGATTGCCGACGGGCGGGTTTGCCATGTGCACCGCCTGAACGTAAATAGTCACCGCCTGGACGACCAAGGCTGGCACTTGTGGAGGAACACCGATGTCATTCTACCGAGGCATGACCTGCGAAAACGTGACCATCAGCGGCGACAAGGGGACCCCGATCACCGCCTATGTAGCCAAGCCCGAGGGTGCGGGTCGCTTTCCGGGCGTGGTGCTGGTCCACCATCTTCCCGGATGGAGCGAGTTCTACATCGAGACGACGCGGCGCTTTGCCCATCACGGCTATCTCGCGATCTGCGCCAACCTTTACGAGCGCGCGGGCAGCGGCAATCCGGACGATGTCGCCGCCAAGGTGCGCGCCGAAGGCGGCATTGCCGATGCCCAGATGGTCGGCGATACCGAGGCCGCCGTGACGTGGATGCGCGCGCAGCCCAATCACAACGGCAAGGTCGGCCTTTTCGGCTCCTGCTCGGGCGGCCGGCACGCCTTTATCTATGCCTGCCAGCGGAAGAACGTCGATGCTTGCGTCGAACTATGGGGTGGCCGCGTGGTGATGGGCAAGGAGGAGCTCAATACAAAGACGCCCGCCGCGCCGATCGACATGACGAAGGACCTCTGTTGCCCGCTGCTCGGCCTCTTCGGCAACGACGACCGCGCACCGAGCCCCGAGCAGGTGAACCAGCACGAGGCCGAACTCAAGAAGCACGGCAAGACGCTACGAGTTCCATCGCTATGACGGTGCCGGCCACGGCTTCTTCTATTGGCACCGGCCGCTCTACCGGCCCGAGCAGGCCATGGATGGCTGGAGCAAGGTCTTCGCCTTCTTCGGCAAGCATCTGGCGAAGTAGGAGGTTCGGACATGTGCACGTCCATCATCGAGATCGCACGCGCGGAGGGCATGGCAAAGCGCGGCGACGAATGGTTCCCGCTGTCGCAGGCGGTGGTTGCCTATGACCATGCGCGCCATGCGCCGCTGGGCGACGTCATCACGCTCGACTTCATCAACACGGACCTCGATCCCGGTGCGCGGGCGGGGATCGAGCTGACACTGGAGACGGCCAAGGAGCTGCGCGCCGCACTCGACCGGGCGATCACCGCCGCCGAGTTCGAGGAGGCGGAAGTGCGGGGCAAGGGCATCGTGCTCAGCCGTGTTCGGGCGGCGTGACACTGGAGCGGGTTTCGAGCAGATCGAATCACTGTCCTCGCTTTCACCGCGAAAGCGCTACGGCATGCACACATTTCGCTCGAATGATCGCCAATGCCGCGGCAGCAAGTCCTTCTCCGCCCTTCAGGGCGGAGAAGGATTTAGGATGAGGTGGGTCTGCATGGCGAAGCCGCTGGAGTTTGGGCGCGTTGGGGGCGATTTGGCAGACACCGAGCGGCCCCACCTCACCCCAACCCTCTCCGCCCCGAGGGGCGGAGAGGGAGAAAGTGAGGCCAGTGCCATCGCGATCGCGTACGATAAGATGTGTGCATGCCTTGGCGCTTTCGCGGGGCAGCGGTGATGGTTCTGTCTTCGTGGGACATGCTCTAATGCCGCCGCCGCAGACGTATCGTGTCGGCGAGGCCATCCAGGCACGTATCGGTGGCTGACGTCAGCGCCAACCGAGAGCGGGCGCGATTTGGGTGAGAATCGCCTCGATCACATGGGCGTTGTAGGCGACGCCCAGCTGATTCGGGACCGTCAGGAGCAGCGTGTCGGCCGCTGCAATGGCCTCGTCCTGCTTGAGCTGCTCGACGAGGATTTCCGGCTCGGCGGCATAGCTGCGACCGAAGATCGCACGATTCTTCTCGTCGATGAAGCCGACCTGGTCCTCTTCCTCGGCGCCCTGACCGAAGTAGGCGCGATCGCGATCGTCCACCAGCGCGAAGATGCTGCGGCTGACCGAGACTCGCGGTTCGCGCGCGTGGCCGGCCTCTTTCCAAGCGGCGCGGAAGGCGCGGATCTGGGCGGCCTGCTGGACGTGAAAAGGCTCTCCGGTCTCGTCGTCCTTGAGGGTCGAGCTTTGCAGATTGACGCCGAGCTTCGCCGCCCAAACCGCTGTAGCGTTCGAGCCGGCCCCCCACCAGATCCGGTCGCGCAGGCCCTCCGAAAGCGGCTCGACGCGCAACAGGCCGGGCGGATTCGGGAACATCGGCCGCGGGTTCGGCCGCGCGAAGCCTTTGCCGCGGAGCAGATCGAGGAACACCTCCGCGTGGCGCCGGCCCATATCGGCGTCGCTCTGCCCGTCGCCCGGCTGATAGCCGAAATAACGCCAACCATCGATCACCTGCTCGGGTGAGCCCCGGCTGATCCCCAGTTGCAGGCGCCCGCCGGCGATGAGGTCGGCCGCGCCGGCGTCCTCGACCATATAGAGCGGGTTCTCGTAGCGCATATCGATCACCGCCGTGCCGATCTCGATGCGGCTGGTCTTCGCGCCGACGGCCGCCAGGAGCGGGAAAGGCGACGCGAGCTGGCGGGCGAAATGATGAACGCGGAAATACGCTCCATCCGCGCCCAGCGCCTCAGCCGCGACGGCCAAATCGATGGATTGCAGGAGCGCGTCGGCTGCCGAGCGCGTCTCAGACCGCGGCGAGGGCGTCCAATGCCCGAACGAGAGGAAGCCGATCTTTTTCATGGGGGACGCAGCCTACCGATGTTCCGGATCGGGGCGGCCGCCTCAGCAGGTGGGACGCGGCAGCGCCTCGATGTCGTCGAGCTTGGCGCGGATGGTGTAATCGCCGTAGTCGAACAGCATCTCGCCGACCACGCCATTATCGAGCAGCCGGATGGTCTCCTCGTAATCCGGCATTCCGCCGGTGGCGGGAGCGGCCGCCGCCGGGAAGAAGGCGAGGCGGATGCGCCAGGAGGGACGGCCGAGCAGCGCCGATTTGGGCATCGGCGCGTCAGCCCTTGCCGGTCGCGCCGGGCGCCAGCAGCGGGCCGATGAACGCGGTGACTTGCGCCGCGTTGGCGAGGTCGGAGCCGTCGAAGAGTTTCCGCGTGACGAGCTGGTCGCCAGCCTGGGCCCGGGCGATCAGCAGCAGGGTATGCGCGGTCGGAAACAGCGTGCCCGCAGGCAAGGTGAGCGTCGTCGCCTCCGGCCGGGTGAACTCGGCGGTGCCGGGCTCGTCCGGACCCTGCAGCTTGGCCTCGCCGCGGATCTCTTCCACCGAGGGGCCGGAAGGCGCGGCGGCGGCACCCTGGGACTCCTCGTCGCCCTCGCTCGTCCGGCGGCCATCCTCGCCGCTGGTCTCGCGCCGCTCGTCGAAGCGGTAACGCAACCCGTCCTTGGCCTCCCAGCTGACCAGGTTCGACTTGATCTTCTCGTCGCCCTGCTCGGCATATTGGAGCCGCATCAGGAAACGCTCCTGCTCGGTCCAGCCGTCACAGGTCTCGCCCCATTCGTCGAGGACCGCGCCGCTGGCGGCGACGACGCTGCTGCCGGATTTCACCGAGACCAGGCTGAGGTGGTAGAGCGCGCGGTAGGGCGCAAGCTCGCCCGCGCCCGCCGCCGGAACCGCGACGAGCCCGAGCAGGGCGGCAATGCCGAAGAGGCGGGTGGCGGCAGCGATCATCGGTCGTAACCATCGAGGTGTTACGCGGGGCGCGGCAGCCGCATCCCCGCTTCCCGGCGGGCGCGCTCATTCCGCCGGTCGCGGCGCGGGATCGGCGCCGGCGGTCGCGGCGGCCAGGCGGCGGCGGCCGAGACGGTGGCTCAGGCGGTCGAGATAGAGGTAGATCACCGGCGTGGTATAGAGCGTCAGCACCTGCGACACCAGCAGGCCGCCGACGATGGCGATGCCGAGGGGGCGGCGCAGCTCGGAGCCGGCGCCGTGACCGACCGCCAGCGGCAGCCCCGCCAACAGCGCCGCCATGGTGGTCATCATGATCGGACGGAAGCGCAGCAGGCAGGCCTCGTAGATCGCCGCCTCCGGTGTCTTGCCATGCTCGCGCTCCGCCACCAGCGCGAAGTCGATCATCATGATGGCGTTCTTCTTGACGATGCCGATCAGCAGGATGATGCCGATGATGGCGATGACGCTGAGATCGTAGTGGAACAGCATCAGCATCAGCAGCGCGCCGACGCCGGCCGAGGGCAGCGCCGAGAGGATGGTGATGGGATGGATGTAGCTTTCATAGAGTATGCCGAGCACGATGTAGACGACGAGGATCGCCGCGGCGACGAGCAGCGGCGTCGAGGTCAGGGAATCGCGGAAGGCCTGCGCCGTGCCCTGGAACGTGCCTTGCACCGTCACCGGCGCCTGGACCTGGTCGCGCATGCGCTCGATGCGCTGCACCGCCTCGCCCAGCGCCGTGCCGGGTGTCAGGTTGAAGGAGAGGGTGACGGCGGGGAATTGTCCCTGATGGTTGACCGACAGCGATTCCACCTTGGGCACGAAATGCGCAAAGGTGCTGAGCGGCACGCGTGCGCCGCCGGCGGCGACGACATAGAGCTTTGACAGCGCGTTGGCGTCGAGCTGGAAGCGCGGCTGCACCTCGAGCACGATCTTGTACTGGTTGGCCGAGGTGAACATGTTGGTGACGTCGCGCGAGCCGAAGGCGTCGTAGAGCGTGTCGTCGATCAGCTGCGGCGTGATGCCAAGCCGCGAGGCGATGTCGCGGTTGATGTCGATGGCGATATGCGGCGCGGCGACCTGCTGGTCGGAGGCGACGTCCTGCAGGCCGGGCAGCTTCAGCATCTGCTCGAGGAAGATCGGCGCCCAGTGGTTCAACTCATCGATGTCGGTGTCGGTGAGGGTGTATTGATACTCGGTGCGGCTGAGCCGGCCGCCGACGGTGACGTCCTGCCCCGCCTGCATGTAGAACTTGACGCCGCCGACCAGCGCCGTCGCCGGGCGCAGGCGCTGGATCACCTGGTCGGCGGTGACGTCGCGCTGTTCGAAGGGCTTCAACTGGATGAAGATCCGCGCGGTATTCTCGGTGGCGTTTCCGCCGGTGGCGCCGACGAAGCCCATGGCGCCGCCGACGGCGGGATCCTGCTGGATCTTGTCGATGAGCTTGGCCGCCAGCGCGGACATGCCCTCGAAGGAGATGTCCTGGCGGGATTCCGCGGCGCCGAAGATGAAGCCCGTATCCTGGTGCGGGAAGAAGCCCTTGGGGATGACCACGTAGAGATATCCCGTCAGGATGGCGAGCGCGATGGTGCCGAGCAGCATCGAGAGCTGATGCCGCAGCACCCATTTGAGCCCGCTCTCATAGACGCGCAGCATGCCGTCGAAGAAGCCCTCGGCCAGGCGGTTGAGCCGGCCGCCACCGCCATGCTTCTCGCGCGCCAGGAACAGCGAGCACATCACCGGCGTCAAGGTCAGCGACACCAGCGCCGAGACCAGCACCGAGATCGTCACCGTCATGGCGAATTCGCGGAACAGCCGGCCGATGATGCCGCTCATGAAGATCAGCGGGATGAACACGGCGATGAGCGAGAAGGTGATCGAGATGATGGTGAAGCCGATCTGTCCGGCGCCCTTGAGCGCCGCCTGCAGCGGGGTCTCGCCTTCCTCGATGTAGCGGACGATGTTCTCGATCATGACGATGGCGTCGTCGACGACGAATCCCACGGCGATCGTCAGTCCCATGAGCGAGAGGTTGTCGAGGTTGTAGCCCAGCATGTACATGACCGGGAAGGTGCCGACGATCGAGAGCGGCACGGCGATCCCCGGGATGATGGTCGCCCAGAGCTTGCGCAGGAAGAGAAAGATCACCATGACGACGAGGCCGACGGTGAGCAGCAGCGTGAAGCGGACATCGGCGACCGAGGCACGGATGGTGAGCGTGCGGTCGGAGACGAGGTCGACCTTGACGGTGGGCGGCACCGAGGCGCGCAGCTCCTCCATCAGCGCCTTGATGTGATCGACGGTGGCGACGGTGTTGGCCCCGGCCTCGCGGCGCACCAGCAGCAGGATCGCCTGGCTGTCGTCGTACCAGGCGCCGACATGGTTGAGCTCGACCGAATCGATGGCGTTGCCGATGTCCTTGATCCGCACCGGCGCGCCGTTGCGATAGGCCACGATCACCTTGTTGAAGGCATCGGCGTTGAAGAGCTGGTCGTTGGTGTCGAGGGTCAGCGCCTGATGCGCGTTCTCGAGGTTGCCCTTGGGCTGGTCGGTGCTGGTATTGAGCAGCGCGTTGCGCACGTCCTCGAGGCCGATGCCGCGGCCGGCCAGCGCATCGGGATTGACCTGGACGCGCACGGCGAATTTCTGCTGGCCGGCGACGTCGACCTGCGACACGCCGGCGACGGTCGAGATCTTCTCCGCCAGGATGAGCTCGGCGAAATCATCGACCTTGTAGATCGGCAGCGTGTCGGAATGGACGGCATAGATCAGGATGGCGCGGTCGGCGGGGTTGACCTTCTTGTAGGTCGGCGGATTCGGCAGGTTCTTGGGCAGCACCCCGCTTGCCGCGTTGATCGCGGTCTGCACATCCTGCGCCGCGCCGTCGATGTTGCGGTTGAGCGCGAATTGCAAGGTGATGCTGGTCGAGCCGAGGCCGCTGGTCGAGGTCATCTGGTCGAGGCCGGAGATCGCGGCGAATTGCTGCTCGAGCGGCGTCGCCACCGACGAGGCCATGGTCTCCGGGCTCGCGCCCGGCAGCGCCGCCGTCACCGAGATGGTGGGGAAATCGACATTCGGCAGCGCCGCCACCGGCAGCAGATTGTAGGCGGCAAGGCCGAAGATCAGCAGCCCCACCATCAGCAGCGAGGTGGCGATGGGACGGTGGATGAAGGGTTGCGAGATGCTCATCCGGGTCCGACCTCAGGCCAGCCGGCGCGGCGCCGCGATCATCGGCTCGGCGCCGCGTCGGCGGTGGCCGGCGCCTCGAGCCGCACCTTGCTGCCCTGATCCAGGCGGAACTGCCCGTCGAGGACGATCCGCTCGCCGGCAGCAAGACCCTTGTCGATCGCCGCGAGGTCGTGCTCGGTCTCGGCGACCACGACAGTGCGCATCTCGACCGTCAGGTCCGGCTTGATGACGAAGAGATAGGCCCCCTTGGGCCCCTGCTGCACCGCGCGCATCGGCACCGTGACGATATCCCTAAGCGTGCCGGTCACCACCCGGAGATTGACGAACTCGCCGGGCCACAGCGTCTCGTCGGCATTGTCGAAGCTCGCCTTCAGATGCAGCGTGCCGGTCTGCTGGTCGATCTGATTGTCGATGAGGGTGAGCTTGCCCTGGGCGAGCTCGGTCGCCTCGTCCTCGGCGAGCGCGTCGACCGCGACCTCGCCGCCGCGGGTCGCCTGGCGGATGCGCAGGAACTGGTCCTGCGGCACGGTGAAGCTGACGAAGATCGGCTTGAGCTGCGTGACGCTGACCAGCGGCGTGTTGTCGGCGGCGTGGACGAGATTGCCGATATCGACGAGGCGCGCGCCGGTGCGCCCGTCGATCGGCGAGCGGAGCTGGGCGTATTGCAGATTGAGCTGCGCCATGTCGATCTGCGCCTGGTCGGCCTTGATCGCCGCTTGCAGCTGGCCGACCAGCGCCTTCTGCTGGTCGAAGATCTGCACCGTCTGGAAGCCGTGGCCGACGAGCTCGGTGTAGCGCTTCAGATCGGCCTCGGCGCTGACCAGCTGCGCCTCGTCCTTCTGCTTGTTGGCGCCGGCCTGCTCCAGCGCCGCCTGGAACGGGCGCGGATCGATCTCGAACAACAGGTCGCCGGCCTTGACCTCCTGGCCCTCGGTGAAGTCGACCTTGACGATCTGGCCGTCGACGCGGCTCTTGATCGCGACCGCGTTGTAGGCCTGCACCGAGCCGATGCCGCGGACATAGGCCGGCATGTCGCGCGCCTCGGCGAGGCCGGCGGTGACCGGCGCGGGCGGCAGTCCCGCGCGCTTCTCCGTCGCCGCGCGCGGCGTCCCGGTATAGGCGTAAAGCGCCCAGCCGATGGCCGCGACGGCGATCAGCGCGGCGACGAGGACGAGTCTTCTGGCCATCCCGCCCCCTTGCCTAGCGTGTCGCCGTCAGCATCTCGCCGTCATCGGCCGCGATCTCGAGCGACGCGCTCGAGAGATTCTCCTTGAGGCGCCTGAGATCGGCGACCAGCATCTCGCGCCGCCGCGCCGGCACCCCGGCCAGCGCCTCCTCGCGCACCGATCTGCCCACGACCCGGATCTGCTCCAGCACCGGCGCCGCGGCGGCGGTGAGATAGAGCATCCAGCAGCGGCGGTCGCGCGGGTTGACGCGGCGCTCGATCATCCCGGCCTCTTCCAGCCCGTCGAGCAGCCGCACCACGGAAATCGGCTCGATGTCCAGGAGCTGCGCCAGCGCCGCCTGGGTCAGGCCCTCATTGCGCTGGAGCATCGCCAGCACCGAGCACTGGTTGCGGCTGAAAGGCAGCGAGGCCGCCCGCGCCTGCTCGGCGAAGCGGCGGCGGAACAGCCTTCCCACCTCCTGGATCAAGGCACCGAGCGACGGCTCCGCCGGTGCGGGGATCGGCCCACTCATATGCCACCTTTATGATCAGTCGCCGATATGAAGTGTCTATCATATGCGCGTGCGACGGTGCGCATCCCTCTTTTTGTGCCCGCTGCCGCCCGCGCCCGGGCGCCCTCCCCGGAAAGGAAGGCTGCACCGTGGCGAAAGTTGATGTAAAAGGCTTTAACATGGGCTGGTCCAGGCACGGGCGCGACGGCGGCAACCATCGCTCCTATCATCACGGCAATCTGCGCGAGGCGCTGGTCACGGCGGCGCTGCAGCTCATCGCCGAGCGCGGTCCCGCCGGGTTCACCTTCGTCGACGCGGCGCGGCTCGCCGGCGTCAGCCCGGCCGCGCCCTATCGGCATTTTCGCGATCGCGA
Organism: uncultured Alphaproteobacteria bacterium; assembly: GCA_963789275.1. Classification (GTDB taxonomy): domain Bacteria; phylum Pseudomonadota; class Alphaproteobacteria; order ATCC43930; family CGMCC-115725; genus DAHUYF01. Next base: position 843,807 of record CAWBKF010000004.1, on the reverse strand, counting down.
CGAGCTCATGGCCGAAGTCGCCAAACGCGGCTTCGCGCTGTTCGATGCGGCGCTCGTCAGCGCCTGGGACGAGGGCCGTCCCGACCCGATCACCGCTTTCAACCGCGTCGGCCGCGCCTATCTCGCCTTCGCGCGACACGAGCGCGCCTATTACGCCGCGATGTTCGAGGCCGGCCTGCCGCTCGACGTCTATCCCGAGCTGCAGGCGGCGGGCGAGAGCGCGCTCGGCGTGCTGCGCCGCGCGGCCGAGGCGCTCGCCGCCAAGCTGCCGAAGGAGCGGCGGCCCCCGGCCCTGATGATGGGGCTGCACATCTGGGCGATGACCCATGGCATCGCCTCGCTGTTCGGCCGCGGCGACAAGGCCCGGCGCGCGCTGCCCATGGCGCCCGAGGATCTGCTCGAGGCCGGCGTGCTGGTCTATCTCCAGGGGCTCGGTCTCGGCGGTCCGCCGCCGGCCAAGGACTGAATCGCCGCCGACGGTCTTGACATGCCGGCGGCCAGCGCATAAGTGAATGTGAATAACATTTACATCGAGGCGACTCATGGATATCGCGGCAGGCGTTGCACAGCGGCTCGACGAGATCGGCAAGCCGGTCTGGATCGCCCTCATGGTGCTGGGATTCGCGCTGTTCTGGCCGGTCGGGCTCGCCCTTTTGGCCTTTCTCCTATGGAGCGGAAGAATGGGATGCTGGAAACGCGGCCGGCTCGCCAGCTGGCACGAGAGCGGTGGCGTCGACCGGCTGCAGCACCGGATGCGGCACTGGCAGGGCGGCGGCCCGGCCTCGAGCGGCAACCGCGCTTTCGACGAGTACCGCGAGGCGACCTTGCGCCGGCTCGAGGAGGAGCAGCGCGAGTTTCTGGACTTCCTCGAGCGGCTGCGCCTCGCCAAGGACAAGGCCGAGTTCGACCAGTTCCTGGCCGAGCGCCGTCGCCCGCCGGAAGCGCCACAGCCGCAAGGCTGAGGCTGAGCGCCCGGATTTCTCCTTCTCCGCCCCCAGGGGCGGAGAAGGTTGGGATGAGGTGGGGCCGTTCGGTGTCCGCCCAATCGCCGCCAACGCACCCGAACTCCGGCGGCATCGCCGTGAAAACACACCTCATCCTAAATCCTTCTCCGCCCTGAAGGGCGGAGAAGGACTTGCTGCGATCCGAGCGAGTATGGATGAGCTGGCGCTTGCGCGGCGGTGGCCGGGCAGGCTTGTCCCGTCCGCCACCGCAACCATTCCGCGCCGGCTCCGCTAGACAGAAAATTAAGGGTTGCGTCGCTATGGTTTACCGGCGGTTTACCGGCCACGGAGGGCGGATCTCGTGGATCGCTGGCGGCTCAATATCCACGCGGCGGAGCTGCGGCTGATCGCCCTATCGCCGGTGACGCTGATGGGTGCCGCGCTCACCGCCACCATCGCCATCCCCATCCTCTGGCTGTCGCTCGACCACCTGCTGATCCTGGCCTGGACCGGCGGCATTTTCAGCCTCACCGCGCTTCGCCTCGTTCTCTGGCTGCGCTTCCGCCGCATCGCCGAGAGCGACGCGGCGGTGATCGCCTGGGAATGCCCGCTGACGTCGACCATCATCCTGTCCGGCTTGTTCTGGGGCCTGTTCGGCGTGAGCTTCTACCTCGTCGACGACCCCGAGATCCGTGGCGTGGCGTTGCTCATCCTGGCCAGCATGCTGGCCTCCGGCACGATCTTCTATTCGGCGCATCTGCGCGCCCATCACGGCTACGTCTTCGCCTGCGCGCTGCCCATCGCCGTCGCCTCGTTCGTGCACGCGACGCCGACCTCGATCCTGTTCGGCTCCGTCACCTTCGCCTATATCGCGCTCATCATCCGCGCCGCCCACAGCGCCAACCACACGATCCGCGACGCGCTGCAGGCTGCAATTCGAGAATGCGGCGCTGGTCGATGGGCTCAAATCGGCCAAGGAGAGTGCCGAGAGCGCCAACCGCAGCAAGTCGCAGTTCCTGGCGACGATGAGCCACGAGCTGCGCACGCCGCTCAACGCGGTCATCGGCTACAGCGAGATCCTGCTCGAGGATAGCGCAAGCGACGGCAGCGGCGCGGAGCGCATCGCCGATCTCCGCCGCATCCACACCGCCGGCCGGCATCTCCTGTCGCTGGTCAACGACGTGCTCGACCTCGCCAAGATCGAAGCCGGGCGCATGGATGTGACGGCGGCGCCGATCGAGCTGCGCGGCTTCCTCGACGATGTCGTCTCCACCGCGGTACCGCTGGTCGAGCGCAACGCCAACGAGCTGCAAATCCGCTGCGCCGGCGATGCCGGCACGATCATCGGCGACGCCACCAAGCTGCGCCAGATCATCCTCAACCTGCTGAGCAACTCGGCGAAATTCACCAGCAAGGGCCGCATCACGCTGAGCGTCACGCGCGCCCGGCGCGGCGAGGGCGAGTGGATCGACTTCGCCGTGGCCGATACCGGGATCGGCATCGAGCACGACGTGCTGGGCCGGCTCTTCACCGCTTTCACCCAGGCGGATGCGTCGACCGCGAGCAAGTATGGCGGCACCGGCCTCGGCCTCGCGCTCAGCCAGCGCCTGGCCCGGCTGATGGGCGGCACCATTACGGTCGAGAGCGAGGTGGGCCGCGGCTCCTGCTTCACCTTGAGCCTGCCGACGCCGCCCCCCGCGGCGCCGCCGCCGCGCAGCGAGGATCGCATCATGGAGAAGCTCGGCGCGCGCGTCGCCGAAAGCCTCGGCCTGCCGGCGAAGCTGCAGCTCTCCTGAACCCGGCCGATGGCGGCGGCGCAAGCCGCGCAACTCGCGCGTTAATTGCGCACAAAAATGCCATACCCCGGAGCGATGGGCTCATGCCCACTATAGCCATTGTAGCGGCTCGCCCTTTTGCAGCTTTCGCAGGGGAATCAATCTGTTAGGTAGGTGTTTGTTAAGCCGGGATCGATATAAAAAGGTGCATGTCTCCGGGAACCTCAGATGAATTCGGGGAGCTGGATGCGCCTGAGCCCAGAGGCGCTCGAAGCGGTAATGCAGCTTCACGAGCGCTTCCTTGCCCGGCGGTCCGGCGGCCGGCGCGCGCTTCTGAGCTATGCCGATCTCACCGCCGGGGACCTCGCGGGCTGCGACCTCAGGGAGGCCGAGCTCACCGCCGTCCGGCTGCGCCGCGCCAACCTTGCCGCGGCCGATCTGCGCGGCGCCCAGCTTTCGCTCGCCGATCTGCGCCAGGCCGGGCTCGACGGCGCCGACATGACCGGCGCCGATTTGCGCGGCAGCTGCTTCCGCGGCGCCGAGATGAACCGCAGCCTGCTCGCCCACGCCGACCTGCGCGAGGCGACGGTGGTGCTGCACGACGCGCGCCAGGCGCAGATCGTGCGCAGCTTCCGCGAGCCCTATAGCGACGACGACAGCGATGCCGGCGGGAGCGAGGCGGCGGCGCCGCTGCCGCATGGCAGCTCCATGATCCTGCGCGCCGACTTCACCGACGCGGCGATGCGCGGCTGCACGCTCGAGGGCGCCGATGCGCGTCACGCCAACTTCACCGGCAGCATCCTCGAAGGCGCCAATTTCGCCCAGGCCAGGCTGGCAGGCGCCACCTTCCATTCCGCCGTGCTCACCGGCGCCAATCTGCGCGGCGCCGATCTCGAAGGCGCCGATGTCAGCGACGCCATCTTCGATCCCGAGGCGCTCGAGCTCGTGGAGCTTCAGAAGGCGATCAAGGGCGCGCATGTCGCCACGAGCGAGCCCGATCTCGCGGCGGCCCTCAGCGAGCACGCGCTGTGGCTCGACAGCCAGGGACAAAGAGGCAAGCGCGCGCTGCTCGCCAGGCTCGATCTGCGCGGCCGCCCGCTGGCCAATGGTCGGCTGGTCATGGCGCTGCTGCCCGGCGCCGATCTGCGCCGCGCCGATCTCACGCGCGCGCTGCTGGCGATGGCCGATCTGACCTCGGCCGATCTGCGCCAGGCGCTGCTGGTCGAGGCCGATCTGCGCGGCGCCACCTTGCGCCGCGCCTGCTTCAACGCGGCGAACCTCGCCGGCGCGAAGCTCGGCCCGCTGGTCGACGTCGGCACGCGCCACATCGATTTCCCCGCCAATGGCGAGCGCGCGCGCTTCGTCGGCGCCAATCTCGCCGGCGCCAATCTGCGGCGCGCCAATCTGGTCGGCGCCGATTTCTCGCGTGCCGACCTCACCGGCGCCCAGCTGCAGGAGGCAAAGCTCGACGCCTGCACCTTCACCGACGCCAATCTTACCGACGCCAATCTCGACGGCGCCAGCCTCACCCGGACGAAGGGCCTGCCGCAGAAGCGGTGAGCCGCCTCACACCGCGTAGAACGCCTGTCCCGCAGCCGCCATGTCGCGCAGCAGCCGGGGCGGAGCGAAGCGGTCGCCGTGGCGCTGCGCCAGGCGGTCGCATTCGGCGATGAAGCGGTCGAGGCCGATGCTGTGCATCTGGCTCACCGTGCCGCCGAGGAAAGGCGGAAAGCCCCAGCCGAGGATGGCGCCGACATCGGCGTCGCGGGGATCGAGCACCACCTTCTCCTCGAGGCAGCGCGCGGTCTCGACCGACTGGACGTAGAGCAGGCGCTGCTTGACCAGGGCCACATCGGGCTGCGCGGCGAGCGGCTTGAAATGCTGCGCCAGGCCCGGCCAGAGCTGCTTCCTGCCGTCGGTGGGATAGTCGTAGAACCCCTTCCCCGCTTTCTTGCCGATGCGGCCGAGCTTCTCGACCATGAGATCGATCACCGCGTCGGAAGCCGCGTTGCCGCGATAGTCCTTGCCGAGATCGGCGCGGGTCTGCTTCCTCACCTTGTACATGAGCTCGATCGAGACCTCGTCGGCGAGCGCGAGCGGGCCCACCGGCATGCCGGCCATGCGCCCGGCATTGTCGATCAGCGCCGGAGCGACGCCCTCGCCGAGCAGCGTCAGGCCTTCGCTGACATAGGTCCCGAAGACACGGCTGGTGTAGAAGCCGCGGCTGTCATTGACGGTGATCGGCGTCTTGCCGATGCGCCGGACGTAATCCATGGCGCGCGCCAAACAGGCATCGGAGGTGCGGCGCCCGCGGATGATCTCGACCAGCGGCATGCGCTCGACCGGCGAAAAGAAATGCAGGCCGATGAAATTCTCCGGCCTGAGGCTCGCCTCGGCGAGGCCGGTGATCGGCAAGGTCGAGGTGTTGGAGGCGAAGATCGCGTTGGCGTCGAGCACCGCCTCGGCCTGGCGCGTCACCTCGGCCTTGATCTTGCGGTCCTCGAACACCGCCTCGATGATGAGCTCGGCGCCGCGGAGGTCGTCGTAGCTCGCGCCGGGGTGGATGCGCGCCAGCACCGCATCGCGCTGGGCCTCGCCGAGGCGGCGCTGCTGCACGCGCCGCTCCAACGCCACCCGCACCCGCGCCTTGCCCTGCTCGGCCTGCGCCAGGCTGGCGTCGAGCAGCACCACCTCGATTCCGGCCTCGGCGCTGACCGCGGCGATGCCGGCGCCCATCATGCCGGCGCCGAGCACGCCGATGCGGCGGTAGCTCTGCTCCGGCACGTCCTTGGGCCGCGCCGCCAGCTTGTTGGCCTCGCCGATCGAGAAGAACAGGCTGCGGATCATGTTGCGCGCCTCGCCGGAGAGCGCGCAATTGACGAAATAGCGGCTCTCGATCTTGAGGCCGGTGTCGAAATCGGTGATCAGCCCCTCATAGACGCAGGATGCGATGTTGCGCGGCGCGGGATAATTGCCCCAGGTCTTCTCGTGCAGCAGCGCGTTGCCGGCGACGAAGGTCTCGTGCCCCTTGGGCGAGAATACGCCGCCATCGGGGATCTTGAAGCCCTTGCGGTCCCAGGGCTGCACCGCGTTCTGCGGCCCCTCGGTGAGGAGCCAGGCGCGCGCCGCTTCGAGCAGCCGGTCGGCGGGCACCACCTGGTCGACGAGGCCGGCGGCCAGCGCCTTGGCGGGGTCGAGCTTGCGGCCCTCGAGCAGCAGCGGCAATGCCGCGCGAATGCCGATCATGCGCGGCAGGCGCTGCGTGCCGCCGCCGCCGGGCAGCAGGCCGATGGTCACTTCCGGCAGGCCGATGCGGATGCGGGGATCGTCGGCGGCGATGCGGCGGTGGCAGGCGAGCGCGATCTCGTAGCCGCCGCCCAGCGCCGTGCCGTTGATCGCGGCGCAGAACGGCTTGCCGCTCTTCTCGATGGCGCGCATCAGGGCATGGAAGCGCGTGGTGAAGGCCATCAGGCTCGCCGCGTCGGCCGAGCGCCCGAGCTCGGTCAGATCGGCGCCGGCGAGGAAGTCGCGCTTCTTCGAGGTGACGATGACGCCTTTGACGGCGGGATCCCTGATCGCCGCCTCGACCAATGCGGCGAAGCGCACGACCGAGGCGTCGTTGAGCACGTTCATCGAGCGCTCGACCATGTTCCAGGCGACGACCGCGATGCCGTCGGCGCCGAGCTCGTAATCGATCATGGCGTGGCTCCTACAGCCGCTCGATGATCGTCGCGGTGCCCATGCCGGCGCCGACGCAGAGCGTGGCGAGGCCGGTGGCCTTGCCGGTGCGCTCGAGCTCGTCGAGCAGCGTGCCGAGGATCATCGCGCCGGTGGCGCCCAGCGGATGGCCCATGGCGATGGCGCCGCCATTGACGTTGATCTTGCCGTGGTCGATGTCGAGCGCCTGCATGAAGCGCAGCACCACGGCGGCGAAAGCCTCGTTGAGCTCGTAGAGATCGATGTCGCCGGCGCTCATGCCGGCGCGCTTCAGCGCCTTCTCGGCCGAGAAGGACGGGCCCGTGAGCATGATGGTGGGCTCGGAGCCGACCGAGGCGAAGGCGCGGATGCGCGCGCGCGGCTTCAGGCCGAGCTTGTCGCCGATCGCGCGGTTGCCGATCAGCACCGCCGCGGCGCCGTCGACGATGCCCGAGGAGTTGCCGGCATGGTGCACATGCGTGATGCGCTCGACCTCGGGGTAGCGCTGGATGGCGACGGCGTCGAAGCCGAGGCTCTCGCCGGTCTTGACGAAGGACGGCTCGAGCGCCGCCAGCGACTGCATCGTGGTCTCGGCACGGATGTGCTCGTCGCGGTCGAGCACGGGGAGGCCGTTGATGTCGGTCACCGGCACCACCGAGCGGGCAAAGCGCCCCTCCGCCCAGGCGCGCGCGGCGCGGCGCTGGCTCTCGACGGCATAGGCGTCGACGTCGGTGCGGCTCATGCCGTATTTCGTGGCGACGAGATCGGCCGAGACGCCTTGCGGCACGAAATAGGTATGGAATGCCACTTGCGGGTCCATCGCCCAGGCGCCGCCGGACGAGCCCATCGGCACGCGGCTCATGCTCTCGACGCCGCCGCCGATCGCCATCTCGCTCTGCCCCGCCATGACCTGCGCCGCCGCCATGTTGCAGGCCTCGAGCCCGCTGGCGCAGAAGCGGTTGATCTGCACGCCGGCGGTGGTCTCGGCATAGCCCGCCTCGAGCACGGCGACGCGGGCGATGTCGGCGCCCTGCTCGCCCACCGGCTCGACGCAGCCGAGCACGACGTCGTCGACTGAGGCGGTGTCGAGCGCGTTGCGGTCGCGCACCGCCTTCAACGCGGTTACGGCGAGCTGCATCGGCGTGACGCTATGCAGCGCGCCCGACGCCTTGCCGCGGCCGCGAGGGGTGCGCACGGCGTCGTAGATGAACGCTTCGGTCATGACGGTCTCCGCCCTGGGGTCTTTCCCCTAGGATAGCGGCAAGCGGCGGCGCGTGCCAGAAGCGCCGAGCGGCACGAGGAAAAAACCGGGGCGCCCGGCCGGAGCCTGGACGCCCCGCGACGCCAGCGAGGGGATGCGACGTCAAGTCGGTACCTTCAACACAGGAGTACGGACGCACCCTAGCGCCGCTGTGCCCGGCAGCGCCTTGATCTGGATCAAAATACGGAAAACTTCGCCAGGGTGTGCAACCGCGAAGCGGTCACACCGAGAGCGCCGGCACTAGGAATTTACCCAGGCTCTCCCGCATCGCCTCGCTCAGCGCCATGGATTTGCGCGTCGCGAGGTCGAAGGTGACGGCGACAGCCTCGGTGGTCGCCACCGCCTCGCCGCTCTCGCGATCGAACAGCCAATGGCCCCAGGTGATGGCCTTGGCGCCGATCGATTTGATGCCGGCACGCAGCGCCAGCACATCGCCCTGGCGCGGCGTCGCGTGATAGATCAGGCGGTATTCGAGCGCGGCGCCGCCGTGCTTTTCCGCCGAGCGGTCGGCGCCGCGCGTCTTCGCCACCATGTTGGGAATGGAATCGGCGACGCGGCCGATGACGGCGCGCGGCACCATCAGCCCGCGCATGTCGCATTCCTGCGGCCCGACCGCGGCCTGCTGCGTCAGCGCCAGCCCGAGGCGATCGGCCTCGGCCCAGTCCGGCCGCGGCCGCGGCGGATCCAGCACCAGGCCGCGCGGCCTGCCATGCTCCGGGAGATCCTCGATCAGCGGCGCGGCGCGCGTCTTCACCGCCTCGGGCAGCGGCAGGCGGAAGCGCCGCTCGCCATCGACCAGCGCCGCCACGGTGATGACGCTGGCGGCGACGGCGCCGGTGAGCGTGTTGCGCATCTCCTGGTAGAGGCTCAGCGTGTCGTCGTCCTGCGCGAGCACGCCGCCGAGGATGGTGAAGGGCTCGCCTGGCCGCAGCTCCTTATGGAAGCGGATATGCTGATCGACCGGCGCCAGCTCGGCATCGAGCGCACGGCATTGGCGCGGGCCCAGCCCCAGCGCCAGGAGCAGTGCCGGCAGGCAGTCGCCGCAGCGCGCGACGTAGAACTGCACGTTCATGTGCCCCATCACGTCGCATTCCCAGCTCTGCACGCTGCCCAGGCCGATCTCGATCATCGCTCCGCCGCTCCTCGTTCCACCGCTGTCCCGACAACGCAAGAGGGCTGCGCCGAGCCTTGGACCCGGCGCAGCCCCGATCGCGTCATCGCTGAAAGGCGGCGGAGCTTAACCCGGATTTCCGCCTGAAAGAAATCCGGGCCGACGACCGCCAAGCGCGGCGGTCACGCCGCCGCGGCGAGCGCCTGGCCGAGATCGGCGAGGATGTCGTCGATATGCTCGATGCCGGGCGCCAGCCGCACGTAATTGTCGCTGACGCCGGTGCGCAGCCGGTCCTCGGGCGAGAGCTGCGAATGCGTGGTCGAGGCGGGATGGATGGCGAGGCTGCGGGCATCGCCGATATTGGCGACGTGATAGAAGAGCTTCAGCGCGTCGATGAAAGCGCGGCCGGCGGAGAGCCCGCCCCTGAGCTCGAAGCCCACGAGGCCGCCATAGCCGCCTTTGAGATAGGCGTCGGCGCGCCGGCGCGCCTCGCCGTCCTGATAGGCCGGGTGGATGACCTTGGTGACGGCGCGGTGGCGGGCGAGGTAATCGGCGACCGCCTGGGTATTCTCGCTGTGACGCTTGATGCGCAGCGGCAGCGTCTCCAGCCCCTGGATGAACTGGAAGGCGTTGAAGGGGCTCATCGCCGCGCCGATGTCGCGCAGCAGGGTCACGCGCGCCTTGAGGATGTAGGCGATCGGCCCCAGCGGCTTCGCCGCCTCGGTCCAGACCGCGCCGTGATAGGAGGGGTCGGGCTCATTCAGCATGGGAAAGCGCGCCTTGTGCGCCGCCCAGTCGAACGTGCCGCCATCGACGATGACGCCGCCGATCGAGGTGCCGTGCCCGCCGATATATTTCGTCGTGGAATGCACGACGATGGCGGCGCCGTGCTCGATCGGCTTGCACAGGATGGGCGCGGCGGTGTTGTCGACGATGAGCGGAATGCCGAGCCGGCGGCCGATCGCCGCGACCTCGGCCAGCGGGAAGACGCGCAGCTTGGGATTGGGCAGCGTCTCGGCGAAATATGCGCGCGTCCGGTCGTCGCTGGCGCGGGCGAAGCCTTCGGGATCCTCGGGATCGACGAAGCGCGCTTCGATGCCGAGCGACTTGAAGGTGTTGGCGAAGAGGTTCCAGGTGCCGCCATAGAGATCGGTCGAGGTGACGAAATTGTCGCCGGCATGAGCGATGTTCTGCAGCGCGATGAACTCCGCCGCCTGGCCCGAGGCCAGCGCCAGCGCCGCCGCACCACCCTCCAGCGCGGCGATGCGCGCCTCGAGCACGGCGCAGGTCGGGTTCATGATGCGGGTGTAGATGTTGCCGAGCTCCTCGAGGCCGAAGAGCCGTCCGGCATGGGCGGTGTCGTCGAACTGATACGAGGTCGTCTGGTAGATCGGCACCGCGACGGCGCCGGTCGCTGGGTCGCTCCGGTAGCCGGCATGCAGCGCGATGGTCTCGGGATGCTTCCACTCGGTCATGGCATGGCCCTCACAGTGAAAATCCGCCGCAGCTTTGCGCCAGGCGGACGGGCCACCCTCGCTTTAGCCGTATTTATTACGCGCCCGCAAGCTGAGGCTCTCAAATCGGCGCGATCGAGGTCAGGCTAATTCAACAATTCATCAAGGTCAATTCTTTTTATTTAACGATATATTATTGTTCAAATAAAACGGGCGGCAGCTGTGGGAATTGGCGGGCCCGGTGGCATGGTCTAGGCTCGGCAGTGAAGCCCGTCCACGAGGCGGGCACCGACAAGCGGGGAGGAAACGTGGCGGGATTGTCGATCGAGGCGGCGGTTGCGGCATTGACCGCGCCGGATGCGCCTTTCGCGATGGAAGAGAAGGTGATCCGCGGCATCCCGACGCGGGTGTGGAAGCAAGCGCCGCCGTCGCTCAGGGCATTGCTCGAGGCCAGCCGCGCGCATGGCGAGCTGCCGTTCCTGGTCTATGAGGATGAGCGGCTGAGCTATGCTGAGCATTACCGGCGCGCGGCGGCGCTGGCCCAGGCGCTCGCCGGGCGCTTCGGCATCAAGAAGGGCGACCGCGTTGCCATCGCCATGCGCAACTTCCCGGAATGGTCGCTGAGCTTCTGGGCGGCGGCGGCGATCGGCGCCATCGTCGTGCCGCTCAATGCCTGGATGACCGGACCGGAGCTGCAGTACTGCCTCGCCGACAGCGGCGCCCGCCTGCTCGTCGCCGATGCCGAGCGCGCCGAGCGGCTGCTGCCGCATCTGGCGGATCTGCCTCTGGACGCGGTGCTGGTGGCGCGCGCGGCCGGCATGTTGCCGGAGCGGCTGCTCCGCTTCGAGGAGGTGGCGCGCGAGGCCGGCGCGTTGCCCGACATCGCGATCGATCCCGAGGATGACGCGACGATCTTCTACACCTCGGGCACGACGGGGAAGCCCAAGGGCGCGCTCGGCACGCATCGCAACATCTGCGGCAATCTGATCAGCATGGCCTATGCGCGGGCGCGCACGCTGCTGCGCCGGGGCGAGCCGCTCCCCGCGCCCGGCACCGCGCCCAAGACCGCGACCTTGCTGTCGGTACCGTTCTTTCACGCCACCGGCTGTCATTCCGTGCTTTGCGCCAGCCTTTACGGCGGCGGCAAGCTGGTGCTGATGCATCGCTGGGATCCCGAGCGCGCGATGCAGCTCATCGAGCGCGAGCGCGTCAACAGCTTCGGCGGCGTGCCGTCGATGGCCTGGCAGGTGCTGGAGCATCCGGCGTTCGAGCGCTACGACCTCTCCAGCGTCGAGAGCATCGGCTATGGCGGCGCGCCGGCGGCGCCGGAGCTGGTGACGCGCATCAAGGAAAAATTTCCCAAGGTGATGCCGGGCAACGGCTACGGCCTGACCGAGACCTCTTCGGTGACCTCGCAGAACGCCGCCGAGGATTACCAGCGCAAGCCCGAGAGCGCCGGCCTCGTCATTCCGGTCTGCGACGTGCGCGTCGTCGACCCCGCCGGCCGAGACGTCGCGCCGGGCGAGATCGGCGAGTTCTGGGTGAAGGGGCCCAATGTGGTGAAGGGCTATTGGAACAAGCCCGAAGCCACCGCCGCCAGCTTCAGCGAAGGCTGGCTCCATACCGGCGACCTCGTGCGCATCGATGAGGAGGGCTTCCTCTACATCCTCGACCGCGTCAAGGACATGCTGATCCGCGGCGGCGAGAACGTCTATTGCGTCGAGGTCGAGGACGCGCTCTACAGCCACCCCGCGGTGATGGATGCGGCGGTCATCGGCATTCCCCATCGTGTGCTCGGCGAGGAGGTCGGCGCAGTGGTGCAGCTGACCCCCGGCGCCGCGCTCAGCGAGGCGGCGCTCAGGCGCCACGTCGCCGAGCGGCTCGCCGCCTTCAAGGTGCCGGTGCGCATCGTGCTGCGCGACACGCCGCTGCCGCGCAACGCCAACGGCAAGATCCTGAAGCGGGAGCTGCGGGGGGAGTTTGTTTAAGTGCGCAGCTGACAGCTGTCAGCTATCAGCTGTCAGCTTTACTGACGACTTGGAGGAACCATGACCGCATCCGCAGTGCGCAAGCCGCCGAACGACGCCGTCATCGAGCAGCTGCGCGCGCGTTTCGGCGAGCGGCTGTCGACGGCCGCGGCGGTGCGCGAGCAGCATGGGCGGGATGAGAGCTATCACACGCCGGCGTCGCCCGATGCGGTGGTGTTCGCGCGCGAGACGGCGGAGGTGGCGGAGATCGTCGGGCTGTGCGCGGCGGCGAAGGTGCCGGTGATCGCCTTCGGCACGGGGACCTCGCTCGAAGGCCATGTGGCGGCGCTCGAAGGCGGCGTTTGCATCGACCTCTCGCAGATGAACCGGGTGCTGCGGGTGTCGGCGGCGGATCTCGACTGCACGGTCGAGGCCGGAGTGACGCGGAAGCAGCTCAACGAGCATCTGCGCGACACCGGTCTGTTCTTCCCGATCGATCCCGGGGCGGATGCGTCGCTGGGCGGGATGGCGGCGACCCGGGCCTCGGGGACCAATGCGGTGCGCTACGGCACGATGCGCGAGAACGTGCTGGCGCTGACCGTGGTGCTGGCCGATGGCCGGGTGATCCGCACCGCGCGCCGGGCGCGCAAATCGGCGGCGGGCTATGACCTGACGCGGCTTTTCGTCGGCTCGGAAGGAACGCTGGGCGTGATCACCGAGGTGACGCTCCGGCTCTACGGCATCCCCGAGGCGATCATGGCGGCGGTCTGCCCCTTCCCCTCGGTCGCGGCGGCGGTGGACACGGTCGTCGCCACCATCCAGGCCGGCGTGCCGGTGGCGCGCATCGAGCTGCTCGACGAGGCCGGGATGGCGGCGGTCGCCGCCTACAGCAAGCTCGAGGGGTTTCGCGCCGAGCCGCATCTCTTCTTCGAGTTCCACGGCACGACGCGCGGCGTCGAGGAGCAGGTGGCGCAGGTGAAGGAGCTCGCCGCCGAGCAGGGCGGCACCGCCTTCCGCTGGGCGTCCACGCAAGAAGAGCGCTCCAAGCTCTGGCAGGCGCGCCATGACGCGCATTACGCGGCGATGGCGACCCGGCCGGGCGCGCGCGTCTGGGCGACCGATGTCTGCGTGCCGATCTCCAGGCTCGCCCAATGCATCGCCGAGACCCGCGCCGATCTCGACCGCTCGAGCCTCACCGGCGCCATGGTCGGCCATGTCGGCGACGGCAATTTCCATGTCGCCATCCTGGTCGACCCGGGCCGCCGCGAGGAGATCGCTGAGGCAAGCCGGCTCAACGACCGGCTGGTGCAGCGCGCCATCGCCATGGAGGGCACCTGCACCGGCGAGCACGGCGTCGGCTACGGCAAGATGAAGTTCCTCATCGCCGAGCATGGCGAGGCGGTGAGCGTCATGCGCCGCATCAAGCAGGCGCTCGACCCCGACAACATTCTGAACCCTGGGAAGATCGTCAGCGTTTGATCGGCACGCGGTTGCGGTGACGCGTTCATCGAGGGGGCAAGATGGGTCCGGGCCACAGCGTCGCCGCGGCGCTCCTCGCGGCACCCTTGCTCCTCGCCGCGGCACCGACGCGTGCGCAGCAGGCGGCACCGGTGGACAATGACTGGACCGCGACCGTGCTCGAGGAGGATGATTACTGGGCGCCGCACAATCATGACCGGCACTACACCCATGGCATCCGCTTCTCCGGCACGTCGGGCGATGTGCATGACCCGTTCTGGGAGCAGCCTTTCAGCTGGTTCCCGCTCGATCTTCCCCGACGCCACGGATGTGTCGCGGCGCTACAATCTGATCCCGCTCGGCCAGAACATCTACACGCCGCAGAACCCGGCGCTGGTCAATCCCGACCCGCGCGACCGGCCCTATGCCGGCTGGCTCTATGGCGGCGCCGGGCTGATGCAGGACACGCCCGGCACCGCCACCGACGGCATCGACCGCTACGACGATCTCGAGCTCAAGCTCGGCCTGGTCGGGCCTGGCTCGCTCGCCAATGCGACGCAGACCCGCTTCCACCTGCTGATCGACGTCTCGCCGTTTGCCGGCTGGCACGCGCAGCTCCACGACGAGCCGACGCTCGATCTCTTCTATCAGCATAAATGGCGCTACCACGGCGAGAGCGACGACGCCTGGGGGTGGGACGCGATCCCGCAATGGGATCTGCGCGTCGGCAATGTCTATGACTATGCCGGCGCCGGCGGCATGCTGCGGCTGGGGCGCAATCTGCGCGCGGATTACGGGCCGCCGCATATCGACCTCAACACCGGCGCCGATTACATCAACCCGAGCCGGATGACCGGCAAATGGGGCTTCTACACGTTCCTCGGCACCGAGGCGCGCGCCGTCGCGCACAACATCTTCCTCGACGGCAATGATTTCAAATCGAGCCCCAGCGTCGAGAAGTATCCCGCGGTGGGCGATCTCGAGGCCGGCCTCGCGGTCTTCTACGACCATTTCCGCCTCGCCTACAGCTATATCTGGCGCAGCCCGGAATTCGTCCACCAGACCGGCGGCGATCACTACGGCTCGCTCAACCTGACGGTCCATCTGCCGTTTTGACATCGGCGCGGGCCGGAAGCTCCGCCAGCAGGGCGCGCAGCGCGACGAGCGAGGCGGCGCTCGCCGCCCAGCCTTGTGCCGGCAGATGCGTCTCGAGCGCCAGCGGAATCGCCTCGAGCGTCGCGCCGGCGGCGATGATCGCCAGTGCCCGGCGATGATCGGCGGCACCCTCGCCGAGCGGCACCATGCCGCGCCCCGGCGCGTAATCCTTGATGTGGATGTAGCCGATCCAGGGCGCCAGCGCGGCGATCTCGGCGGCGCCGGGCGGCGCGCCCATCGCCTGGAGATTGCCGAGATCGAAGAGGGCGCGCAACCGCGGATGCGCGATGCCGGCGACGAGATCGCGGAGCGCCGCGGCGGTGGCGATGTTGCAGACCGGCTCGTTCTCCAGCAGCAGCAGGCAATCATGACGCTCGGCAAGCTCGAGCAGCGCCGCGAGCGGCCGGGCGAGATCGCCGGGCGCGAAGCCGTCATAGGCGAGATAGCTGAAGATCCGCACGCGGCGCGTGCCGAGGCGCTCGCAGATCTCGAAGCAGCGGCGGAAGTGCCGCGTCTCGTCGACGGCGCCGGCATCGAAGCCGAAGGCGTCGTGGCGTTGCGGCGGATGCGTGCTGCCCGGCGGCAGCCATTTGAGCAGCGGCGAGGCGAGGCAGGCGATTTGGAGCCCGGCCGCCCGCAGCTTCCGCGCCAGCGCCGCCAGCGCGTCGTCCTCGACGTCGATGAGGTTGCGCCCGTCGATCGAGCGCAGATCGAGATGGTGGAGATCGTGCTCGCGCGCAAAGCGGATCGCCGTATCGATATCGGGCGCGATCTCGTCGGAGATGACGGAGAGGGTATAGGCCACGGGTCGGCTGCCTCTGCTGCCGTCCGCGGTTATACAAGGCGATCGCCGCCGGCACCATCCTCGGCGCGGCGGCGGGATCGGTTTGCGCGGCCGCTTGCGCCATGATCTACTGCCGCGGCAAAAAACCGGACGAGGGAGGACATGGAGAAGAAGAAGCCGGTGAAGCCGCGCGACGCGGCGAGCCTCATCCTGCTGCGCGCGCGCGGCTCGGGGCTCGAGGTGCTGCTCGGCCGGCGCGGCACGGGCGCGCGCTTCATGCCGGGACGGTACGTCTTTCCCGGCGGCCGCGTCATCCCCGAGGATGCGCGCCGCTGGACGGGCGAGCGCGCCGATCCCGCGCCGGCGTTTCTCGCCCTGAAGCATGCGGCGCTGCGCGAGACCTTCGAGGAGACCGGGCTGGTGGTCGGCGAGACCCCGCGCGGCGCCGAGAAGGACAAGGGCACGCTCACGCCGGTCGAGGAAGCCTACCGCGCGCTGGGGCTCGCGCCGGCGCCGGCGCTGCTGCGGC
The DNA here is from genome assembly GCA_963789275.1 of uncultured Alphaproteobacteria bacterium. Classification (GTDB taxonomy): domain Bacteria; phylum Pseudomonadota; class Alphaproteobacteria; order ATCC43930; family CGMCC-115725; genus DAHUYF01. The sequence continues at coordinate 827,673 of CAWBKF010000004.1, read as the reverse complement.
TGGTCGGCCGCGCGATCACGCCGACCGCCTCGCCGATCCGCTTCCATGCACGCTTCTTCCTCGCCGATGGCCGCTACGCCGCCGGCAAGCTGGTGCCCTGCGAGGAGCTCGACGATCTCCAATGGCATCCGGTCGAGGACGAGCCGCCGGCGCCGACGCAGAACGTCACCAAATTCATGCTGCGCTGCGCCGTCGCGGCCTGGCGCGACGCGGCGCCGGAGGCCCCGCCGCTCTACTGGCATCGCGGCCGCCGCTCGCTCGTCCGCCACGGCGTGCCCGCGCGCTAGCGCCTTCGTCTCCGCATGCTGCGCGAGCGCATCATCGAGCAATACGGCACGGGCTGCCGCATCCAGCAACTGCGGCGCACGCCGCGCTTCCGCTCCTCGCTGTTCGTCGTCGACATGACCGAGGGCGTGCGCATCACCCGCATCCTCGGTGCCATCGGCGAGGGCGGGCAGCTCACCGAGCAGTCCGGCATGGATCTGCTGCATCCCGAGCGGCTGATCTTCCACTATGAGCGGCTGATGCTGGTCGCGCTGGCGCTGGCGGCGCGGCCGCGGACGGCGCTGGTGCTCGGGCTCGGCGGCGGCGCCATGCTGCGCCACCTCCGGGCCTATCTGCCGGACTGCGCGGTCACCGTGGTCGAGCGCGACCGCACGGTGATCGACATCGCCCGCCGCTTCTTCCACATCAACGCGGCGGTCGTCGAGGCCGATGCGCAGGATTTCGTCGCCGATGCGGCCCACGCCTATGACGTGATCTTCGCCGACCTCTATGACGGGCGCGGCATGGCCAGCTTCGAGCCGGGGTTCTGGCAAGAATGCGCGGCGGCCTTGGCGCCGGGCGGCTGCCTCGCGGTCAATTGGGCGGCCTTCGTCGACGACGCGCTGGCGCGCGCCGAAGCGGCGGCGATCGAGGGGGCGGCGGGGCGATCGCTGTTCATCGGCCCGCAATCGCTGCGCGAGAACGTGGTGCAGCTCGCCGCGCTGGATCCGGCGATCACGCCCGACGAACTGGCGCTGCGTTGGCGCCGCTTTGCGCTGCGCTACCGCCTGCCGCGCGAGGACCGCGAGGCGCTGAAGGCCTGCACGGTGACGGCGGCGTTTGTCGCGAAGTAGCGCGCGGCAGCGCGCCGAGGCGCCGCCTATTTTCCAGTGAACCGGGCCGGGCGCTTCTCGACGAAATGCGCGACGCCTTCCTTGAAATCCTCGCTGAGGAAGCTGCCGCGCATCTCTTCATTGGCGAGCTCGACCGAGGCGCCGAGGCCGCTCAGCATCCCCTCCCAGAGCTGCCGCTTCATGACGCGCATCGAGCGCGGCGAGACGGCGCCGGCGAGCTCGGCGGCATAGTCGCGCACGCGCGCGGTGAACTCCGCCTGGGGGAAGACGCGGTTGACGAGGCCGAGGTGCTGCGCTTCCTCGGCGCCGAGCCGGCGCGCCGAGAACAGCAGATCGGCGGCCTGGCCCGGCCCCACCAGTCGCGGCAGCAGCCAGGCGAGGCCGTATTCGGCGATGAGGCCGCGGCGCGAGAAGGCGGTAGTGAAGATCGCCTCGCTGCCGGCAAAGCGCAGATCGCAATAGCAGGCGAAGACGAAGCCGAGCCCGGCCGCCGGGCCGTTGATCGCGCCGATGACCGGCTTGGGAATGGTCGGGAAATAGCTGTAGCGATGCTGGAAATCGGCGCGCACGGGACCGCCGAGATCGAGCGGCAGCGGCGCCTCGCGCGGGATCGTGGCACCGCCCGAGCCGGCGGCGCCGGCGAGCCGCTCCATATCGGCGCCGGCGCAGAAGCCGCGGCCCGGCGCCGGTGAGGATGATGACGCGCACGGCCGGATCGCGCGCCGCCTGCGCCATCGCGTCGCGCAGCCCCGTCTCCATCTCGGCGTTGAAGGCGTTGAGCCGATCGGGGCGGTTGAAGGTGACGGTGGCGATGGCGTCCTTGACGTCATAGAGCACGGCGGGCTCGGCCATGGCTTTCCTCCTGCGATTCTGCTTCTCTCGCGCGAGCATAGCCGAGGCACTGCGCGACGCGCTACCGGCTCGGGAGGAGACAGCGAGATGACCGAGCGCGTGCCGGCAGCGCCGCTGACGGCGGCTGCAGCGGCGGCGGAGCCTGGCCGCGGCGATCGCGGCGGTGGCGATCTTCGGCGCCGGCGTCGGCTTCAGCACGCCGCTGTTCTCGCTGCTCCTCGAGGCGCGCGGCACCGAAACCAGCGTCACCGGCCTCAACGCGGCGGCGGGTTATCTCGGCGTCATCGTCGGCCCGCTCTGGACGCCACGCCTGGTGCGGCGGATCGGCATCCGCGCCTTGCTGCTCGCTTGCCTCGCTCTCGACATCCTCTGCTTTCTGCCGATGAAGCTGTTCGATGGGCTCGCCGCCTGGTTCGCCTTGCGCCTGCTGCTCGGCATCGCCGGCTCCAGCCTTTTCACGGCGGGCGAGGCCTGGATCAACCTGCTGGCCGGCGACGAGCATCGCGGACGCGTCGTCGGATTCTATGTCGCAGCACTCGCCGGCGGCTTCGCGCTGGGGCCGCTGCTGCTGGCGCTTACCGGCATCGACGGTTGGGCGCCATTCCTGGTCGGCACCGGCGTCACCGCGCTGGCCGCGCTGCCGCTGATCGGCATCGGCGATCTCGCCCGCAGCCTCGGCCGCGAGCCTTCAGGCAGCGCGCTGGCGATTTTCGCCAAAGCGCCCCTCCTGGTGCTGACGGTGGCGCTTTACGGGCTGTTCGAGGCGACGACGCTCGCCCTCCTGCCGATCTGGGGGGTGCGTGTCGGGCTTGGCCGGGCGCCGGCGGCGGCGCTGCTGACGGCGATCGGCATAGGCTCGATGGCGCTGCAGCTGCCAATCGGCTGGCTCTCCGACAAGATGGCCCGGCTGGGGGTGCTGCGGCTCTGCGCGCTCGCTGGACTCGCCGGCGCAGCGCTGCTGCCGCTCGCCGCCCAAGCGGGCAGCGTCGCCATCTTCGCCGCCGTGCTCCTGTGGGGCGGGCTCGCCGCCGGCATCTATCCCGTGGCGCTTGCCATGGCCGGGGCGCGCTTTCGCGGCGCCGAGATGATCAGCGCCAACGCCGCGCTCATCATCGCCTATGGCCTGGGCTCGCTACTGGGGCCGAGCCTCGGCGGCATCGCCATGGATCTGTGGAACCCCGACGGACTCATCGCCGCCTTCGCCCTGCTCTTCGCTGCCTTCCTCGCGCTGACGGTTGGCTGGCGCCGCGCGCCTACCTAAGATCAGGGCCAGGATGGACCATGACGATGTCACGCGGCTTGCCGAGTGGCTGGTCGAGGCAGGCCTCGCCGGCGCGCCGGAGACGGCGCTGCTCGGCGAGTTTTGCCGCCGCGCTCGCAGCGCCGGCCTGCCGGTGGCGCGGGCGCTGGTGCTGGTCGACACGCTCCACCCGATCCACGAGGGGCGGGCCTTTCGCTGGCGCTCGGATACGCCGGAGGCGGCGGATAGCGTCGAATACGGACCGACCAAGGAAGGCGAAGCCGCCGAGAAGTGGCGGAGCAGCGCCTTCTACCGCCTGATCGAATCGGGCGAGCGCATGCTCCGGCTGCGCCTCGATGCGGCGGGAATGGCGCCGGCCAGCAGCCTGGGCGAATGGCGCGCGGCCGGCATGGTCGACTACGTCGCGCTGATCCATCGCTTTGCCGCCGATGGCGTCATCGGCGAAATGGATTGTATCTATTCCTCGTGGGCAACAGACGCCGCCGCGGGTTTCACCGAGCAGGATGTTGCCGCCTTGCGCCGGCTGAGCGCCGCGCTCGGCCTCGCCATGAAGTCGGCGTCGCTGGCGCGGATCGCCGCGACTCTGGTCGAGACCTATCTCGGCCGCGACGCCGGCCGACGGGTGTTGCGCGGCGGCATCGGCCGCGGCGTCGCCGAGAAGATCAGCGCGGTGATCTGGTTCAGCGATCTCAGGGGCTATACCCGGATCTCCGACGCGGCGGCGCCGGAGCAGATCATCCCGTTCCTCAACGACTACGCCGACGCGATCATTTCGGCGATCTCAGGCGAAGGCGGCGACGTGCTGAAGCTGATCGGCGACGGCATTCTCGCCATCTTCCCGGCCGACGAGCCTGGACGCGCCTGCGCCCAGGCGCTCGCCGCGGCCGAGACGGCGCAGCACCACGTCGCCGCGCTCAATGCGCGCCGCGCCGGCAGCTTCCTGCCGACGACCGAGTTCTATCTCGGCCTCCATGCCGGCGCGATGTTCTACGGCAATATCGGCAGCGTCACGCGCTTGGACTTCACCATCGTCGGTCCGGCGGTGAACCTGGCGAGCCGCATCGCCGCGATGTGCCGCTCGGCCGAGCAGCCGGTGCTGCTGTCCGAAGCCTTCGTGGCGGCGGCAGGCCCCGCGGCGCGCGTCGGCTTCGTCTCCGTCGGCCGCTATGCGCTGCGCGGCGTCGGCCGCGCGCAGGAGCTGTTTACGGTCGACCGCCTGCGCTGACCTTCGTCTTGTTCGACCGGCGCCAGGGTGAATTGTTTCGACGCATCCCTGCCCAATTATCTCGCACCCTGCCCGGTTGATCGGCGACCGGGCCGCCCTGGTCCACTCCCCCGGCGGGCAAGCGCCCTGGCCCCGATCTTGCTTCGATCCCGGCGGTATCTGCGCAGCGGAGAGCGGGAATGCGGTCGAGCCGAATGGGACACGTCGTGCTGCTGCTGTTCGGCGGCACCGCCTGGACCGGGCTTTACGCGCTGGCGGCGGCGCCCGCCTGGGGACATCGCAACGGCATCGGCAGCGGCGGCTGGAGCGACGGCTTCGCCCACCCGTTCAGTGGCGTCGACCACATCACGGCGATGATCGCCATCGGCCTGTGGGCGGCGCTGAACGGCCGGCGCGCGGTGTGGCTGCTGCCGGGTCTCTTCGCGGTGCTGATGACCTTGGGTGCGGCGCTGGCGCTGGCGGGGGTGAGCCTGCCCGGCAGCGAGGACGGCATCGCCCTCTCCGTCGCCGTGCTGGGCGTGCTGCTCGCCGTGGCGGCACGGCCGCGGCTCGCTATCGGCGCGGTGGTGGTGGGATTGTTCGGCCTTGCCCATGGCTACGCCCATGGCGTCGAGATGCCGGACAGCGCCACGCCGGCGCTTTATGCGCTGGGTTTCCTCTGCGCCACAATCATGCTGCAGGCGATCGGCGTCGGACTCGGCGTCGCGGCGGAGAGCCGGATCGGCCAGCGGCTGCTGCCGATCGGCGCCGCGGCGATCGCCGGCATCGGCGTCACCTTGATGCTGGCGCTGTGAGCGCCGCGTAGCCGGCCAGCGCCGCGGCCAGGTGATCGAAGAGCAGGCGCACGCGCCGGCTGGCGCGCAGATCCTCGTGCATGGCAAGCCACATCTCGAGCGAGAAGCTGACGGCGCGCGGCAGCACCGGCACCAGATCAGGCGCGCGGCGCGCGATGGCGTGCTGGCAGCCGCCGACGCCGAGGCCGGCGCGCAGCGCGGCAAGCTGGGCCAGATCGCTGTCGGCGCGAAAGGCGAAGAGCTCACGCGTCACCGGGAAGCCGAGATCGCCGAGGCTGCGCCAGGAGCTGTCGTCGCGGTCGAAGCCGATGATGGGGTGACGGGCGAGCTCCTCGAGGCTCCGCGGCAGGCCGAACGCCTCGACATGACGGTGGTGCGCGTAAAGCCCGATGCCTACCGTGCCGATGCGCCGCGCCGTCAGCGCCGCCTGGCGCGGGCGCGCCATGCGCAGCGCGATATCGGCCTCGCGCCGCAACAGATCCTCGCTGCGGTTGCTGAGCACGAGCTCGAGCGCGATCTCCGGATGGCGCACGCGGAAATCCGCCAGCATCGCCGGCAGCACTTCGGCGCCCATGATCTCGCTGGCGGTGAGCCGCACCGTGCCGCGCTCGTCGCCGGCCTCGCCCGAAGCGGCGCGGCGCAAGGCCTCGGCTGCCGCTTCCATCGCCTCGGCATGGGTGGCAAGGCCGAGCGCCGCCGGCGTCGGCGCCAGGCCGCCCGGCGAGCGTGTGAAAAGCGCGACGCCGAGCGCCGCCTCCAGCGCCGCGACATGTCGGCCGATGGTCGGCTGCGTCAGCCGCAGCCGGCGCGCCGCCGCCGACAGGCTGCCGTGGCGCAGCACCGCAAGGAACGAGCGGTAGAGCTCCCAGCCGGGCTCGGTGGCGGTAGTCATACAAAAATGTATATCAACTAGACGAGATTGCCTAATTTTCGTTTATCGCCCGACAGACCATCTTCTGGGGAGACGCAAGCCCCGGAGGACAGCATGACGACCACCGACACCCGCACCGCGCTCATCATCGGCGCCACCGGCGGCATCGGCAGCGAGACGGCGAAGGTACTCATCGCCGCCGGCTGGCAGGTGCGCGGGCTCACCCGCGACGTGGCACGCGCCCGGCGCGACTTCGCCGGGCTCGGGCCGGTGGAGTGGGTCGCGGGCGACGCGCTCAGCGCCGGCGATGTCGTCGCCGCCGCACGCGGCGCGCGCCTCCTGGTGCATGCCGCCAACCCGCCGGGCTATCGCAACTGGCGCGGGCTGGCCCTGCCGATGCTGGAGAGCTCGATCGCCGCCGCGCGCGTCGGCGACCTGCGGCTGGTGCTGCCGGGGAACATCTACAATTTCGGCCGCGACGCCGGCGCGGTGCTGGGCGAGCACTCGTCGCAGCATCCGGCGACGCGCAAAGGCCGGGTCCGCGTCGAGATGGAGCAGCGCCTTGCGCGCGCCGCGCGCGATGGCGTGCGCTCGCTGGTGGTGCGCGCCGGCGATTATTTCGGCGGCTACGGTCCGAGCTCCTGGTTCACCACCGCCATGGTGCGGCCGGGCAAGCCGGTGCGCTTCGTGATCTATCCCGGCCGCCGCGAAGTCGGCCATGCCTTTGCCTATCTGCCGGATGTCGCGCAGGCGATCGCGCGGCTGGCGGCGATCGAGGCGCGGCTCGCGCCGGTGGAGGTGGTGCATTTCGCCGGGCATTGGCTCGAGCGGGGCGTCGAGATCGCCGAGGCGATCCGCCGCGTCGCCGGCAATCCGCGCGCGCCGATCCTGCCCTTCCCGGCGGCGCTGCTCTACCTCGCCGCGCCCTTCAGCGAGACCTTCGCCGAGATGATCGAGATGCGTTATCTCTGGCGCGACGCGCTCCGCCTCGACAACCGCAAGCTCGAGACGCTGATCGGGCCGGAGCCGCACACGCCGCTCGATCTGGCGGTGCGCCAGAGCCTCGCGGCGCTGGGGTGTCTTTCCGACGCGGCGGGAAGCACCATATCGGCGGCGCTCGGCGCGTAGGGCGAATAGGCGCCCGCTACTGGTCGCGTGGTGCGCACCGCGCCATCATCTGGCAGGATCGCAGCAACGGGACTCACCCATGAGCACACTGAAGGGAAAGACGGCACTGGTTACGGGATCGACGGACGGCGTCGGGCGGCTGGTCGCGCGGCGGCTCGCCGCGGCCGGCGCGCACCTGCTGGTGCATGGCCGTGACCGCGAGAGGGGCGAGCGCGTCGTCGCCGAGATCACGCAAGACGGCGGCACCGCGGAATTTTTGCCGGCGGATCTCGCCGCGCTCGCCGAGGTGCGACGGCTTGCCGATGCCGTCCGCAGCAAGACGGAGCGGCTCGACATCCTGATCAACAATGCCGGCATCGGCACCGACGGCGCGAGCGGCAGCCGTCAGACGAGCGCCGACGGCCACGAACTGCGTTTTGCCGTCAACTACCTGGCGGGCTTCCTGCTCACCCACCTGCTGCTGCCGCTCATCAGGAAGAGCGCGCCGGCGCGCATCGTCAACGTCGCCTCGGCCGGACAGCAGCCGATCGACTTTGCCGACCTCATGCTGGCGCGCGGCTATAGCGGCACGCGGGCCTACTGCCAGAGCAAGCTTGCGCAGATCATGTTCACGATCGATCTCGCCGAGGAGCTGAAAGGCGCGGGCGTTTGCGTCAATGCCCTGCACCCGGCGACCTATATGAACACGACCATGGTGCGCCGCGCCGGCGTGACGCCGTGGAGCAGCGTCGAGGAGGGCGCCGAAGCAATCCTGAACCTCGCGGCATCGGCGGCGCTCGACGGGCGCAGCGGCCTCTATTTCGACGGCCTGCGGCAGACGCGCGCCAATGCGCAAGCCTACGATGCCGCGGCGCGGCACCGCCTCAAGGCGATCAGCCTGGAGCTCACCGGACTTTCCGCCAAGGCCACTCCTCCGGCCGAATAGGACTTTCCCCGCCGCTACGGCTCCGCGCGGATCCAGCTTTCCAGCAGCATGCGCAGCGCCGCGACGAAGGCGAGCGGCTGGTCGAGCATGACATGGTGCTGCGCTTCCGGCACCTCGACGATCGGCGCCAGCGGCCCCATCAGCGACGACATGTAGGAGGCGGTGGCGCGCGACACCAGCGCGCTCTTCTCGCCGAAGATCAGCGCGGCGCGGCAGCGCACCGCCTGGAGATACTCGCGGAAGGGCTCGCCGAAGCGGCGCGTGCCCATCGCCGCGCCGTCGAACTTCCAGGTCCAGCCGCCCGCCACCGGCATCAGCGAGTGGCGCGCGATGTACTCGACGATGAACTCATTGTCGCAGCTCTGCGGCGGCATCAGCCGGAAGCGGGCGAGCCCGGCCTCGAAGCTCTCATAGACCTTCTTGTTCGCCCAGCGCGGCGGCGAGAGCGGCCGCTGCGCCTCCTCCTCGGGCGAGCGGATGGGCGAATCCACGATCACGGCGCCGCCGAGCTCGTCGCCGAATTGCGAGGCGAATTTCATGGTCATGAAGCCGCCGAAGCTGTGGCCGATGACGAAGGGATTGGGGCCGAGCCCGGCATCGGCGATGACGCCGCGCATCTCCTCGGCGCGCAGCTCGGCGGTGTAGCTCTCGCGCCGCCCGCTGTCGCCCATGCCCGAGAGGTCGATGGCGGCGACGCGGAAACCGCGGGTAAAATAGGGCGCGATGAAGCTCCACCAACGGGCGTGCGCGCCGCCGCCATGGACGAAGAGCAGGCCGCGCTCGCCGATGCATTCCTCGCGCGGCGGCCACAGGAGATAGTGAATCGGACAGCCGGCGACGATGACCGAGCGTGATTGCGGCGCGGCCGAGATCGCCCAGCGGAACCAATCGGGCGCGGCGGCGCGGATGGCGAGAAGATCGGCCGGAATCGCGGGGTCGCTCAAGGCAGTTCCTTTCGTCCGCTCGAGGCTAGAACATCTCCGGCGTGATCACGTTCTTGGGGGCGTTGGTGAAGAGCGCGGCGCGCATCGTCTCGGCCGCCTTGACGCGGGTGTCGTGCAGCGCCTCGGGCGAGTAATAGGCGGCGTGCGGCGTGATCACCAGCCGGCCTTCGAGCCAGAGTTCGCGTGCGCGATAGGCGCGGATGAGCGCCGGCAGCGGCTCGACCGGCGGCTCCACCGGCACGACGTCGAGGCCGGCGCCGGCGATATGGCCGTCCCGCAGCAGATCCCCCAGCGCGTCGAGATCGATGATCGGCCCGCGCGCCGTGTTCACCACCACCGCGCCCCGCGGCAGCAGCGCGAGCCGGTCGCGCCCCAGCATTTGGCGCGTCTCCGGCGTCAGCGGCGTGTGGATGGTGAGCGCATCGCTCTGGCGCAGCAGCTCCTCGAGCGTGGCGGCGCGGTCGATGCCGAGCGCGAGCTCGGCGCCGTTCGGCAGGTAGGGGTCGTGGAACACGACGCGGAAACCGAAGGCGCGGGCACGCAGCGCCGCCGCCGTGCCGATGCGGCCGAGCCCGATGATGCCGAGGGTCTGCACCGAGGCGCGGCGCACCAGCGCGCCGGGGATCGGCCGCCACGGCGCCGGCGGCGTCCGGCGCTGCGCGTCATGGTGCTGCAGGATGCCGCGGCGCAGCGCCAGCAGCAGCGCGATCGCGTGGTCGGCGACCTCGGTGGTGCCGTAATCCGGCACGTTGCAGATCAGGATGTTGCGCTTTGCCGCCGCCGGCCGCGCCAGCCGGTCATAGCCCACGCCCATGCGCACGATGGCGCGCAGCCGCGGCATCCGCGCCATGTCCGCCTCGGTGACGGAAAAGCGCGAGATCATGAGGCCGTCGATCTCGGCGCAGTCGCCATCGCTGAGCTCGGCCAGAGTGCCCGCGCTCTTCAGCACGAGCCGCGCCTCCGGCCCGAACACCGCGCGCTCGAGGCTGTCATCGGGGATCTGCCCTTCGGGATAAAGCACCGTCACCGTCATACGCCCGACCTCTTTTTCCGCGGCTTCCGTCAACCCTTCAATAGCCGGGATTTGGCGATTGGCAAATTCCCATGACGTCGGCGAGGGCGCCTCATTCGCCGCTGGGACCGGATAGAACCGCCCGCCCGAAGGAAGATGATGACGGGGCAATTCGCTCCAGAGGAGGATCGCGCCGATGCTCAAGCAGCACTCCTGGAACGCCACCATCCGCCCGCGGCGGCGCGATGGCGCCATCGGTCCCATGGTCGCAGCCGGCATCGGCCGCGTGCTCGGCCTGACCGCGACATGGCGGCGCCGCGCGCGCGACCGGTACGCGCTGCTGGCCATGAGCGAGCGCGATCTCCGCGACATCGGCGTCACCCGCTTCGACGCGGCACGCGAGGCGGCGAAGCCCTTCTGGCGCGGCTGAGCGGTTCCGTTCAGCGCCCGTAGGCGCGCAGGAACATGTCCGTGGCGGCGGTCACGACACGCGCGATATCCTGGGATCCCGCGACCTCGCCGAGGCCGATCAGCGCGCGCAAATGATGCTCGCAGCGCAGCATGGCGAGAAATTGCTGCGCGGCGAGGCGGGCGTCGCCGAGCGCGAGCTTGCCCTGCGCCTCGGCGCGCAACAGGTAAGCCGCAAGCTTGTCGCGGATGAGGCGCGGCCCGCCCTCGTAGAAGGCGCGGCCGAGCTCGGGGAAGCGCGGCGATTCCGCCACCACCATGCGGAAGGTCTGCACCCCCTTGGGCGAGACCAGCAGCTCGGCATAGACCGTGCCGACGGCCAGCAGAGTCTCACGGAGATCACTGGGCTCGGCCTCGAGCAGGGCGATGTCGGGCCATTGCCGCGCGCATTCCCCGGTGACGAGGTCGGCGAAGAGCTCCGCCTTGTCGGCGAAATGCGCATAGATCGTCGCCTTGGAGACGCCGGCCTCGCGCGCGATCGCATCCATGCTGACCGCGCCATAACCCTGCGTCAGAAAGAGCCGCGCCGCCGCCTCGCGGATCTGCTGCGGCTTCATCGCCCGGACCCCGGGCGTGCGTTCCAGTTTCCGTGCCGCGTCCATTGCGCCTTCCCTAACGGGCTCAGTGGATACAATTGAACCAATCGGTTCAGATTCCCATTGACAAACTATACTAGGCGGTTTAGTTTGTCCACTGGAAACTGAACAGTTCAGTTCATTCTTGTTCCTGCTTCCCCAGTTTAGCGAGGATTGCGCCATGAAGAGAACCATCCTCAGTGCCGTGGCGGTCCTCATCGTCGGCGCCGGCGCCGCCGGCGGCGGCTATTGGTGGCGCGTCGGCCGCTTCTTCGAGAGCACCGACAACGCCTATATCCAGGCCGATACCTCGATCGTGAGCCCGAAGATCCAGGGCTATGTCCACGAAGTCCGCGTCGCCGACAACCAGCGCGTCAAGGCGGGCGACGTGCTCGTCGTCATCGATGATCGCGACTTCGCGGCGCGGCGCGCGCAGGCCGCGGCGCAGCTCCAGGCGCAGCAGGCGGCGATCACCACCTTCGACAACGAGACCGTGCAGGAGCAGTCGGTGATCGCCCAGGCCGAGGCGGCGGTGACCAGCGCCGAGGCGGACCGGCTGCGCGCGCAGCAGGATCTCGCCCGCTATCGCATGCTGGCGGAGAATGCGGCAGCAAGCCGGCAGCGGCTCGAGATGGCCGAGGCCGATGCGCGCAAGGGCGATGCCGCGCTGCTCAAGGCGAAGGCGGCGGTGGTGGCGGAGCGCAACCGCCTGCCGGTGCTCGGCAGCGAGAAGCAGGAGGCGCAGGCGAAGCTCGGCCAGCTTCAGGCGGCACTCGATCTCGCGAGCATCGATCTCGCCGACACGGTGATCCGTGCCCCGGTGGACGGCGTCGTCGGCAACAGGAGTGTCCAGATCGGCCAGCTGGTGAAGCCCGGCACGCAGCTCCTCGCCGTGGTGCCGCTGCCCGCGATCTATGTCGTCGCCAATTTCAAGGAGACCCAGGTGCAGCGCATGCGGCCGGGGCAGCCCGTCTCGATCTCCGTCGACGCCTTCCCCGGCAGCGCCATCACCGGCACGGTCGAAAGCTTCGCCCCGGCGAGCGGCTCGGAGTTCAGCCTGCTGCCGCCGGAGAATGCCACCGGCAACTTCACCAAGATCGTGCAGCGCCTGCCGGTGCGGATCGCCATCCCGGCAGCCAACCCGCTGTCGGGCCTGCTGCGTCCCGGCCTCTCGGTGGTGGCCGATGTCGACACGCGCGACGCGTCCGGGACCTCGGTCGGCAGCCTGCTCGGCGCCAGCGCGCCCGCCACCCGCACCGCCAGCGCGCGCTGATGGACGGCGCGCGCCTCGACGCCGCGGCGGATGCCGCTCCGCCGGCGGTTTCCGCCGCGGCGCCGCCCGCGATCGGCATCGGCGTCTGGGTCGGCTTCATCGCCATGGTCTTCGGCATGTTCATGGCGCTGCTCGACATCCAGATCGTCTCGAGCAGCCTCAGCGAGATCCAGGCCGGGCTTGCCGCCGGCTCCGACGAGATCAGCTGGGTGCAGACCGCCTATCTCATCGCCGAGGTGGTGATGATCCCGCTCTCGGGCTTTCTCTCGCGCGTGCTGACGACGCGCGTGCTGTTCACGTTGTCGGCGGGGTGCTTCACGCTGGCGAGCGCGCTCTGCGCCGCCGCCTGGAACCTCGATTCCATGATCGTGTTCCGCGCCGCGCAAGGCTTCCTCGGCGGCGCCATGATCCCGACCGTCTTCGCCACCAGCTTCGCCCTCTTCCCGCCGGAAAAGCGCGCCGGGGTCAGCGTGATCATCGGGCTCGTCGCCACCGCGGCGCCGACGCTTGGGCCCACGGTGGGCGGATATCTCACCCAGGCCTTCTCCTGGCACTGGCTCTTCCTGATCAATCTTGCGCCCGGCATCATCGTCGCCGCCACCGTCTGGCTGCTGGTCGATGTCGACCGGCCGAACCGCGCGCTGCTGCGCGGCTTCGACTATGCCGGGCTCGCGCTGATGGCGCTCTTCCTCGGCAGCCTCGAATATGTGATGGAGGAAGGCCCGCGCAACGACTGGTTCGACGATGGCGTCATCCTGGGATTCGCCGTGACCTGCGCGGTCTCGGCGGCGCTGTTCTTCTGGCGCGTGCTCGCCTATCGCAACCCGATCGTCGAGCTGCGCGCCTTTGCCGACCGCAATTTCGCCATGGGCTCGCTGTTCAGCTTCATCCTCGGCATCGGGCTTTACGGCTCGGTCTACATCGTACCGCTCTATCTCGCCGAGGTGCGCGGCTTCAACAGCCTCGAGATCGGCGAAGTGATGTTCGTCACCGGCTTCTTCCAGATGCTGTCGGCGCCGGTCGCCGGCGCGCTGTCGAAGAAGCTCGACCTGCGGCTGATGCTGGCCATCGGCCTCGCGCTCTTCGGCACCGGTGTCTATCTCACCTCGTTCATGACCGCGCAATGGGGCTTCGCCGAGCTGCTGCTGCCGCAGGCGCTCAGGGGATCATCGCTGATGCTGTGCTTCCTGCCGATCAACACGCTGGCGCTCGGCACCTTGCCGCCCGACAAGCTCAAGAACGCCAGCGGCCTCTACAACCTCACGCGCAATCTCGGCGGCGCCATCGGGCTTGCCGGCATCAACACCGTCATGACCGAGCGCCAGCAATTCCACTGGAACCGGCTCGCCGCCGACATCAATCCCGGCCATCCCGGCGTGCGCGGCTTCCTCGACACGCTGTCGGCGCGGCTCGGCAACGTCATCCCCGGCGATCCCGATATCGCGGCGATGAAGCAGCTGGCGCAGATCGTCTATCGCGAGGCGCTGGTGCTCAGCTTCAACGACGTGCTGCTGATGATGGCGTCGGTCTTCGCCGTGGCGCTGCTGTTCATGCCGCTGGTGCGCAAGCCGCAGCTCGCCGGCCCGGTCGAGGCGCATTGACGCTTGCCGGCGGCGCCGGCGCCCCCACATAGGCTTTGGAGGTTGCCATGCGCGATCCGCTCACCCTGCCTTGCCCCCATTGCGGGACGCTCAACCGTGTGCCGCGCGCCCGGCTTGCCGATAAGGGCAGCTGCGGCCAATGCCACCGGCCGCTCTTCACCGGGCAGCCGCTGGCGCTTACGCCCGAGACCTTTGCGCGCCACGCCGAGAGCAGCGATCTGCCGCTGCTGATCGATTTCTGGGCGGCATGGTGCGGCCCATGCCGCATGATGGCGCCGGTGGTGGAGGCAGCGGCGCAGGCGCTCGAGCCGGCGATCCGCGTCGCCAAGCTCGACACCGAGGCAGCACCGGAAATCGCCCAGCGCTTCGCCATTCAGAGCATCCCGACGCTGCTGCTGGTGCAGCACGGCAAGGAACTCGCCCGCGCCACCGGCGTGATGCCGCTGCCGCGCCTCCTCGCCTGGACGCGCCAGCACCTCGCCGAGGCCGCCTGAGGGTCAGCGCTTCGGCCCGAGCTCGACATCGGCATCGACGGAGACCGAGACGGCGGCCTCGCCGGGCTCGGCGACCGGCGCGGATGCTGCGGCGCCGGCGGCGCGGGCGAGCATGAAGGGCCGCGGCTCAGCCCCGTTGGCGTTGCCGACGCGCAGGTCGCGCAAGCGCAGCACGGCGAGGCCGAGCGTGCCGGCGATGCGCTCCGCGCGCTGGCGCAGGCGGCCGAGCGCCTCCTCGGTGAGCTCGTCCTCCACCTTGCGTGCGGCTTCCGGCGTCAGCTCATAGGACAGCGCCGACATCAGCAAGCCGCTCTGCTGCAGCTCGCCGACGAGCGCCAACAATGGCGCCGCGTCGCGCGAGGTGAGCGTCAGGCCGGCGCTGCCATGCCATTGCGGCGGCTGGTCCTTGGCCTGCTGCTCATAGACGCCATAGCCCCCGGTAAAGACGCTGACCCCGGCGACGCTCTTGGCGCGCGCCACCGCCGCGGCCTGGCGCCGGTTGATCTCCACCTGAAGGCGCGCCGCATCGCTGTCGCTGCCTTCGACGCGCAGCACCGCGCGCAGCTGGTCGCGCGCCACCGGACGCTGCGCCTGCTCGCTGAGATGCAGCACCGTGCCGCTATCGCCGGGCGCCTCGGCGGCAAGCGCCGGCAGGGTCGCCGACAGGAGCAGGACGGCAAGAGCGAGCGACAGACGCGGCATGGGCATTCTCCTGATGAACCGTTCAACGGCCGTACGCGGCATTGTCGCATGCCGGCAAAACATTGGCCCACCTCGCCTGAATGGAGAAAGCCTGTTGCCCATCAACCGGTGTCTTGCCAAAAATAGAACTTGGTATATGACATATCTTACAGTCTAGAATTAGCTCCAAGGTACAAACGAAAACTATGACCGCGAGAGCGAGCTCTTGGCTTTCACGAAATCCTGCCATTCTGCGGAAAGTAACTATGAGCGCACGGAAAAACTTGGCAGCAGGATTTGCCCGATCGGAATTTTACCCGCTTACGTCTCTTTCAATTTCAATACTCCGTGATATTGTATTTTGGCTGCCGGATGGCGATCGCCCGCCGACCCGTCCGAGCCGCACGATAAGAGCGGGTCCGATGCAGGCTCGCCGACAAAACAACAAAGCTGGGATGGAAACGGCGATGACAGGAACTTTGCGCGGGGCGCTCACGCCCAACCGCTGGCTGCAACTCACCGCCGGCATCATCTGCATGGTGATGGTGGCGAATCTGCAATATGGCTGGACCTATTTCGTCGACCCGATGAAGACGGCGCGCGGCTGGGATCGCGAAAGCATCCAATGGGCCTTCACCTTCTTCATCGCCACCGAGACCTGGCTGGTGCCGGTGGAAGGCTGGTTCGTCGACCGCTTCGGCCCGCGCGTCGTGGTGGCTTTCGGCGGCGTGCTGGTCGCCGCCGCCTGGGCGATCGACAGCGTCGCCACCACCTTGCCGGTCCTCTATCTCGGCGCGGTCCTGTCGGGGGTCGGCGCCGGCGCGGTCTACGGCACCTGCGTCGGCAACGCGCTGAAATGGTTTCCCGACCGGCGCGGGCTCGCCGCCGGCCTCACCGCCGGAGGCTTCGGCGCCGGCGCCGCGGCAACGGTGGCGCCGATCATCCATGTGATCGCCACCTATGGCTATCAGAGCGCCTTTTTATGGTTCGGCCTGGGCGAGGGGCTGATCTGCCTCGCGCTGTCAACGACGCTGAAGGCGCCGCTGGCGGGTCAGGCGCCGAAAGGCATAGGGCGGCTGGTGCAGACGAGGCGGGACTACACCCCGGCCGAGATGCTGCGGACGCCGCTGTTCTATGTGCTCTACGTCATGTTCGTGCTGGTAGCGGCAAGCGGTCTCATCGTCACGGCGCAGGTCAACCCCATCGCCAATGATTACGGCATCGCCAAGAGCGCGGTGTGGGTGATCTTCACCACCTCGACCGTGCTGGTGACCGCCGGCGTCGTCGACAACATCCTCAACGGCGTGGCGCGGCCGACCTTCGGCTGGGTCTCCGACCATATCGGCCGCGAGAACACCATGGCGATCGTCTTCACCTGCGGCGCCGGCGCCTATTGGGCGCTCGGCACGATCGGCACCTCGCCTTATGCCTTCATCCTCACCGCCGGCCTGGTCTATTTCACCTGGGGCGAGATCTACAGCCTGTTCCCCGCCACCTGCACCGACAGCTATGGCGTCAAATACGCCACCACCAATGCCGGGCTGCTCTACACCGCCAAGGGCACCGCCTCCTTCCTGGTGCCGCTGGCCAATTGGCTGCAGCATCAGACCGGCAGCTGGCACGCGGTGTTCGTCGCCGCGACCTTCGCCAATCTGGCGGTCGCCGGCGCGGCGCTGTTCATCGTGAAGCCGATGCGCACGCGGCAGTTCGCCGCCGCCGCGGCGCTGCGGGGACAGATTCGCGCCGCGGAATAGGCACACCACGGAGACACGGCGGACACGGAGAAAAAGCGCGATTTTCTCCGTGTCCTCCGTGTCTCCGTGGTGCATTCTGGTCGAGTGACGATACCTGATGCCCGGCCACGAGCGTCCATGAGCTCACTTTCCTCGGCGATCGAGACGCTGACCCCGCCGGAGCGCGCGCTGCTGGACGCGGCGCGGCGCTTCCGCCACGAGCAGGTCGCGCCCCACGCCGCGGCGTGGGAGCGCGCCCGCCAGGTACCGCGCGAGACCATCCGCGCGGCTGCGCGCCTCGGCCTCACCGCCATCGAGGTGCCGCACGCGCAAGGCGGCCAGGGCGCGGGCTTCGTTGCCAAGACGCTGATCGCCGAGGAGCTGTCGCGCTCCTGCATGGCGTTTGCCTTCAGCCTCATCAACACGCAGAACGTGGCGTCGCGCATCGCCACGCAAGGCAGCGCGGCGCAGATGGAGCGGTATCTGGCGCCGCTGGTGGCCGGCGAGCGCACGGGCGGCACCTCGCTCACCGAGCCCGGCGCCGGCAGCGATTTTCCCGCCATCACGACGCTGGCGCGCAAAGTCGCGGGCGGTTGGGTGCTCGACGGCGAGAAGGCCTGGCTCACCAACGCCGCCACCGCCGACACCATCATCGTCTATGCCAAGACCGATGCCGCCGCCGGCACCGACGGCATCGCCGCCTTCCTCATCGACGCGCGGCTGCCGGGCTTCGAGCGCCTGCCGCCCTATGGCTTGATGGGCGGCCATGCCATCGGCGCCGGCGGCATCCGCTTCAGGGATCTGCGCGTCGAGGACGATGCGCTGTTCTACCCGCCGGGCCAGGCATTCAAGCGCGCGCTCGCCGGCATCAACGGCGCGCGCACCTATGTCGCGGCCATGTGCTGCGGCAGGGTGGCGGAAGCGCTGCGCGTTGCCCTCGACTATGCGACGCGGCGGCAGGCCTTCGGCAAGCGCCTCATCGATCATCAGGGGCTGCGCTGGTCGCTGGTCGATGTCGCGACCGAGCTCGAGGCGGCGCGCCTCCTCACCTGCGCGCGCCGCGGAGGTCATCCAGCGCGGCGAGGATGCCGTGCTCGCCGCGGCGCTGGCCAAGAAATTCGCCGTCGAGATGGCGCAGCGCCGCCTCGGCCAATGCATGCAGGCGATGGGTGCCGAGGGCTTGCGCGAGGAGCATCCGATCGGCCGCCACATCGCCTTGTCGCGCATCGCAGGCTATGTCGACGGCACCACCGAGATCCAGAACGAGCGCATCGGCGCGCTGCTGGAGAGGACGTATCTTTAGACCACGAGCCTGTCGCCCGCCGTCGTCGCGCGACGGCGGGCGGCACTCACGTCGGCATCAGATGACGTTCTTCGCCATCTGGTCGGCGATGTAATCGGCTTGGCGGATCGCCAGGCTCACGATGGTGAGCGTCGGGTTCTCGGCACCGCCGGTGGTGAACTGACTGCCGTCGGAGATGAAGAGGTTCGCGATGTCGTGCGTCTGGCCCCACTTGTTGCAGACGCCCTCGCCGGCTTTCTCGCTCATGCGGCAGGTGCCGAGATTGTGCGTCGAGGGGTAGGGCGGCACCTCGATGCTGCGCAACGCGCCGGCAGCGGCGTAGACCGTCGCGCCCTGCCGGAAGCCATGATTGCGCATGGCGAGATCATTGGCGTGGTCGTCATAATGGACGTTGGGGATCGGCAGGCCCCACTGATCCTTTTCACTGTCATTGAGCGTCACGCGATTGGTGGCGCGCGGCATGTCCTCGCCCACCAGCCACATGCCGGCCATGTGCGAATATTGCTCCAACAGCTCGGTATAGGCGCGGCCCCACGCGCCGGGATCGAGGAAGGCCGGCATGAAGGGCAGACCGAGCGACAGCGTCTCCATGTGATAGCCGCCGGCAAAGCCGCGCCTGGGATCGTAATGCTTTTCGCCCTCGATGATGCCGGCCATGGTTGTGCCGCGATACATGTTCACGGGCTGATCGAAGATGGCATAGACCGAGCCGGTCATGTGCCGCATGTAGTTGCGCCCCACCTGGCCCGAGGAGTTGGCGAGGCCATCGGGGAATTGGGCCGAGTGCGAGTTGAGCAGCAGACGCGGCGTCTCGATCGAGTTGCCGGCGATCGAGACCACCCGCGCCTTTTGGAGCTGCTGCTTCCCATCCTGGTCGGCGTAGAGGACACCGGTGACCTTGCCGGAGGCATCATGCTGCACCTGCAACGCCATCGCTTCCGGCCGCAGATCGAGCCGTCCGGTCGCCTGCGGCGTACGGGATCTCGGTATAGAGCGTCGACCATTTGGCGCCGGATTTGCACCCCTGGAAGCAGAAGCCCATTTGCCAACAGGCATCGCGGTCGGCGCGCGGCCGGCTGTTGATGGCCATGCGGCCGGTGTGCACATCCGCGTAGCCCGCCCGCGTCGCCCCCCAATACATCACCTTGAAGTTGTTGTTGCCGGGGAGGCCGGGAATGTCGTTGGTGCGCGTCACGCCCATCTTGTCCTCGGCCTTGGCGTAGTACGGCTCGAGCTCGGCGAGCGACACCGGCCAGTCAAGCAGGCTGGCACCGGCGATCTCGCCATAGGTCGTGCGCGCGTGAAACTCGTGCTCCTGGAAGCGCAAGCTGGCGCCCGCCCAATGCGTCGTGGTGCCACCCACCGTCTTGCACGTCCAGGTGGGCAGATTGGGGAAGTCCCGGGCGACGCGCCATGTGCCCGAGGTCGTGCGCTTGTCGAGCCAGGCGAGCTGCAGGAACGCCTTCCATTCGTCATTGACGAATTCCTCGCGCGGGCGGTTCTTGCCCGCCTCGAGCACGATGACGTTGATACCCTTCTGGCAAAGCTCGTTGGCGAGCGTGCCGCCGCCCGCGCCGGAGCCGATGATGACGACGGCAGTGGCGTCATCGAGTTCGATCTTGGCCATGGTGTCCTCCCTTTCCTCAGTCGACCGGTGGGCTCGCCGTTGCCGGCGGCTCGGGAAGCCAGGCAAGATCGTTGAAGCCGCGATAGCGATAGCCGCCTTCCTCGAAGGACGATCCCTCATAGCCGAAATGGCGCCAGACCAGCGGGTTGTTGTAGATCCCCGAGACCGTGGCGCTGCGCACCGCCTGAAAGAAGGCCGTGCGCTCCATGCCCACCAGCACCTCGGTCTGGTTGCCCTCGGAAAGCTCGAGCCAAGGGATGCCCTTGGCCCGGTCGAGCGCCGCAACCCCGTCTTTCAGTTGCCCGCCGACCGTAGCGTTTCCCTTGGCCTGCTCGTCCAGATCGGACACCACCTTGGCGTAATACATGTCGCCGAGCGTCGGGTGGGGGTAGAGCCGCCGCGCCATCACCATGAGCGATTGGGCGCCGGGGGCGTCGAGCGCCTGCAGCGACATCGCCCAGGCGCCGTCCGGAGCGATGAGCATGACGCCCGAAGACGTGAGCGCCATGCCGGTGACGACCATCCCGCTGGTCTGCAGGAACTGTCGCCGATTGAGCGGTTTCTCAATCATTCCAGGGTTCCTCCTAGCCTTGTGGTTTTGTGGGATGTCGTCGAATGGCGGATGCGGCGAATGCGCAGGAGAATACACGTGACGCGACATTCCCCGGATGTCCGGCCCAACCGACCCTCCCTGGCAAAGCGTACGCCCGCCCTGACTGCGGACAAAGCCGGAAGTGATGCCGCGCCAAGACCTATCGAACCATCCGCCCGGTAAAGCGATCGCGCCCGTGCCAAAACTCGCAAACCGGACACCATTCGCCCAAATGTAGTCGATGCCTTGCTGGTGGGGGCAGCCGATGATGCCGTCGGTCATCACCACCGATTGCGCGCGATGCGTCTCGATAAATTCCAATATCTCGCGGGCGATGCCGGGGTCGCCACGGATGTCACCATGATCCACTTTCCAGTCGCGCAACTCTTCCGCCTCGGCGCCTTTGGCTGGCACGATTCCGACAGCGACCTTTGTCGCCTGGCTCATCGTCGGACCGTAGAACGCAATCGTCGCAACCGGCCAACCCCGCAGGCCCTTGCGGGCCTTTTTGCGCAGGCGTTTAAGGAAGCGATCTTCCGTCATACTGCCGTCTCAGCGACGCCCCGCGGCCTTCTCGGTAGCTCCCCTACATCGCCGGTGTACACCAGCGACACAAACTTGGCCTGCGCCGATGACGTAGCGGGTCGCCGCAGACCGGTTCGACTGTCCATGGTAAGGGCTTCGCCCTTGTCAGCCAAGGCTCGCGATGGCGCGCTTTGCCCGAGGCGCATTTCAGCAAGCTTGCCTGAGTTCTGGCTATTTACATCTACTCTGACCGTACTTAGCCTCAGCTGGAGCGGACTATCTTTAGCCGGGCGAGCCCGAAGGTCATGCCCCATCACATCGGCATTGTTGGCTGCTCGGCCGAAGGCGCGGCGCTTTGCTATCGGACCATCTGCGACGAGGGCGCGCAGTTTCTCGGCGCGAACGCTCATCCCGAGGTCTCGATGCACACGCACTCGCTCGCCGATTACGTGACGCGCCTCGACCGCGGCGATTGGCAGGGCGTGGGCGAGCTGATGCTCGCTTCCGCACAGAAGCTTGCGAAAGTCGGCGCCGACTTCCTTATCTGCCCCGACAATACCATCCACCAGGCGCTTCCTTACATCGAAGCGCGATCACCGCTGCCCTGGCTGCACATCGCCGAGGTCGTCGCAGCACGGGGCGTCGATCTCGGATTCCGGCGCCTCGGCGTAATCGGGACGCGTTGGCTCGTCGACGGCGACGTCTATCCAGAAAAGCTCGCCGCGCGCGGACTGGAGTGTGTGCGCCCGAACGCTGCCGACCGCGAAGAAATCAATCGCATCATCATGGACGAGTTGGTTTGCGGTGTCTTCAAGCCCGAAGCGGTCGGCTATTTCCAGCGGGTTATCGGACGCATGGAAAATGAGGGTTGCGATGCCGTCATTCTCGGCTGCACCGAGATCCCGCTGATCATGAACGATTCGAATTCCCCGCTGCCGACGCTCGATTCCACGCGCCTGCTGGCGCGGGCCGCGCTGCGCCGGGCGGTGCAGGGCGCCGCTGCGCCGGCATAAACTCCTCCGACAGTGACGCGCGGGTTATTCCGGCGGAGCCGAGGGAGTCGAGACGCGTCGTCCGAAGGACATCCGCCGGAACAGCGCGTCCCCTCTGACGAATTGGTGGTAGACCGCCGCAAGCACATGTCGCGTAAATCGGATTAGAGTACTGGACTGCACCCCTGCGCTGAGACAAGGAGATCAGGGACAGGTTGCGATCAGCGCCGTTTTGGGCCGCTCGCGAGCGGCCGAACGCCTCGGCAGCGTCCTTCTGCTCCTTCTGCGATACGGCATGATCTATTTAGTAAACTGTCATCGTAATATCCGGACCGCGCGACTTACTCACCGGCGGCGACTGCGCGTGGTAGGCCGTCAAATCGCCCTTGTTATAACTTGGCATCTCCCGGAAGCGTTTTTCCCGAAACAGGCTGACCCCCTTTTTTGAAATAGGAGATTCGCAGGTCAGCGCGGGAAAGCTGAAATATAGCTGTGCTAAACTGTCCGACCCATGGCCAAATAAGACGGTCGCCGGCTGCCTCATCAAACTCAGCGACCAAGTTATCCTTATCGCTTCTGGCAATGGCGTAGCAGCTGGCGCCGTTAGCTTTGAGCAGGATGAAGGTTACGTCTTGGGAATTCCTCCATCCCATGATTGCTTTATGCGTTTCCGCATCCATTGTACGAAACTGCAGCACGATTGGTCCTCCTGTCAGATCATATCGACCACTTTGCGCTTTGCTTCGTGGCCCTTCGAACTCGGTGTTTTACCACATGTTTTTGGGGTCGATTTTGTTCTGCTCTTGAGTAGTCATCTTGGAGTTTTTTTGGGTGAGGCGACAAGTAACGTCGCCATTATGGGATCGAGCATGGTCTGGGCTTCCCTGCTCATTTGGCGAGAGTTTAAGCGTCCGGCCAGCACGGCGCCGTGGCGCCTGTTGCGACTTGTCGTCAGGGGAGCAATGTTGGTCATGATGTGGCTTGGTGCAATTGCCCGAGCGTGGCCTGATGCGTAGGCGGGTGGTGCTGCCTGCAGTCGTGCCAGATGAGTGCGTGAATTCTGGTCCTCAGCAGGCTCCTCTGCCGTTTCCAGGAATTACGGGTGACAGTTTAAGCTGTCACCGTAATTCTTCCGGCTTCAGGCGCTGGCGGGTGCCGTCGCCTTTTCCCGCTTAAGCGCCCAAAACGTCCAAAGCGCGCCCGCGAGATCGACCACGGCGAAGAGCAGCACGATCGGAGGCGCCAAGTCGAGTACGACAAGAAGCCCGAAGGCGACGATCACCCAGGATCGCGTGACCGCGGTCATGCTCAAGACCGCGGAAGGTGCCCATCGCGCCATTGCCGTGTACATCACGCCGAAATTGAAGACCGGCACGGCGAGGACGCGGATCCACGGATCGCTTGGCGGCGGAAGCTGAAGAACCGACAGGAACAGCCCGGGCACGGTGAACAGGAGGACGGCGACCAGCGCGAGGTAAGCGCCGAACCAGAAGACCGTTCCGGAAGGGTGCGTGAACGACTTGTAGTGCTGGCGCCTGGTCTCCATCTCGTTCCCCCTGTTGCGCAGATCTACGTCAACCACCGTGCTCGACGGTCCCCCGTGCGGCGACACTAGACCGAATTTCGTTTAGATTTTCTCTACAACCGCTGTTCCCGAAAGCCCCTGGGTCCCCGCTTCTCGCGGGCACGGCGGAACAAGCAGCGGGAACGGCAGCGTCTTTCGGGATACATGCGCTCGCGGCAAGAACGCGCATGACTGCGCGCCCCCCGCACACAACCGTACGAGCGGGATTCCCGCAGAGGGCTCCTGCTTCCCTACGCCGGTCGCAACGGCCGGGCGAAGCTCAGTTCGTGCCCGTCCGGAGCCATCAGATGGAAAAATCGCTCTCCCCACGCGGCGTCGCGCGGCGGCGCTTCCGCCTGGTAGCCGGCCGCGATTGCGCGAGCGTATAGGGCGTCTACGTCGGACACGTAAAATATTGCGCGGCCCCACCAAGCCCAGTGTCGCTCCGTCGGTTGCGCAATGAGATTGAGATAGCTCGCTCCCGCCCGGAAGCTGGTGAATGCAGCATCTTCGCCGCCGTGGACGATCTCAAATCCAAGGGTGGCGTAGAAGCGGACGGCACGCGGCATATCGTGAGTGGCGAGAGTGACGGCGCTGATGTTTTCAATCATTCGAGAACCCTTGTTGCTTCCCTCGGTTCACAGTCGGGGCGTGGCGCAGCCCGGAACGGGGCGGTCCCTTGTCGTCGGTGTCGCCGCGGCGGAGAAGGACTTGCTGCTGCGGCGCGGCAGCAGCGGAGATCACCGGGAGCGAGGCTTATCTGTGTGAGGCGATTTATTCCGGCGGAGCCGAGGGATCCGCGACGCGTCGTCCGAAGGACATTCGCCGGAACAGGGAGTCGCCTTTGACGACTTGGTGGTAGACCGCGGCAAGCACATGCAGAACGATGAGGCCGGCCAGCAGCGCCGCGACGTAGCCATGCGCCGTCAGCGTCGGATAAGCCGCGAAGGTTGCCGGCAGCGGGTCCCCTGACCCACCGAACACGATCGCCGGCAACCCCGCAAGAATCCCCGTCGCGTAACCGGTCGCTACCATCAAGACGACCAGGACGTAGAAGCCGTAATGCGCGATCGGCGCCATCCGGTCCGGGATCGAATGACCCGTCATTGCCGCCGGCGGATGTGTCGTCCGCAATCGCACGATAAAGCGGACGGCCGTCAAGGCGAGAATCAGCATTCCGCCGGCCATGTGCAGCCGCAGAACGGCGATCTTGCGCGGATCGGCATTGGGCATCGGCGCCAATCCGAAAAACCCTACGGCCAAGGCGGCAATGATCAGAACGGCCAGCAGCCAATGCAGCGCCACGAGCAGCGGATGATAGCGCGATACCTGCGCCATTTTCAGTCCAGCCCCGCGGCCACTTTTTCGAGGCTCGCGACATTGCGCTGCCAGCCATAGCGCGCGCCCTGGTAGTTGGCCTCTTCTTCGGGCCGGAAGCCCGACTGCTCCATGCGCACGAGAACGCCGCCCGCGGTCGGTGTCAGCGTCCAGGTGACGACTGTCTTCAATCCGCCTGCCTCCTCCGCGCCCGACGCGTTCCAGCTGTAGGAGAGCCGCCGGTTGGGCTCGACGATCAGGACTTCGCAGTCGGTGACGCCGTTCCAATGCGGCATGGGCGTGGCGCGGAAATTGAACTTCTGGCCCACGACCGGCTGGAAGTCATTCTGCATCAGCCACGCCTCGATCAGCGGTCCTTGCGTCAGCGCGCGCCAGACTTTTTCCGGCGGATGCGGCATCTCGCGTTCGATGACGAGGGAACGCGTCGCGGCGGGCTTGGTCATTGATCCATCCTCTTCAACAAGGCTTCCAGGCGGTCGAACCGGTCGCGCCAGAAGGCGCCATAGAGACCCATCCAGTCGAGAAGCGGCGCCAGAGCGCGCGGCTCGGCGCTGTAATGGGCCTCGCGTCCCTCGCGCCGGTCGCGCACCAGTCCGGCGAGCTTGAGGACACCGAGATGCTTTGAGACGGCAGGCTGCGAGACGCCCGAATGGTCGGTCAGCACGTGGACGGTCAGCTCGCCGTCACGGCACAGCCGCTCGAAGATCGCCCGGCGGGTTGGATCGGCAAGGGTCTTGAAGAGGATATCGGGCGCGGCCTGCATGGACAATCCATAACTTACTGGTTATGAATTAGCAAGCCGGAAGATCGACGGCTTGACATGTGACCAATTAGTCACCTATTATCCACGCGATGGTCCGCCATGGATGACGTGTTCAGAGCCCTCGCCGACCCGACACGCCGAAGCCTGCTCGACGAGCTGTTCAGGCAAGACGGGCAGACGCTTGGTGCGCTCGAGGGGCGGCTGCCGATGACCCGCTTCGGCGTCATGAAGCATTTGCGGGTGCTCGAGGAGGCGGGCCTCGTCGTGACCCGGCGCCGCGGCCGCGAGAAGCTGCACTTCCTGAACGCCGTCCCGATCCGGCTCATCCACGACCGCTGGGTGAGCAAATACGCCGAGCCCTGGGCCGCGGCGCTGAGCGGCCTCAAGCAGCGATTGGAGGACAGGACGATGGAGAAAATCTTCGAGATCTACATCAAGACGACGCCCGAGCGCCTCTGGGCGGCGATCACCGAGACCGAGATGCGGCGCAAATATACCTTCGGCGCGATCGTCACCTCGGATTGGACAAAAGGCTCTGCGTATAGGGGCACCGGCCGGGGGACGCCGATCTTCGAGGGCGAGAATCTGGAGGTCGATCCGCCGCGCCGGCTGGTGCAGAGCTTTCGCGCGCTCTGGGGAGAGGACGTGAAAAGCGAAGGCACCTCGCGCGTGACCTGGGAGATCGAGCCGATCGGCGATTTATGCCGGCTGACGGTGACCCACGATCAGCTGCGCGAGGATGCCAATGCCCAGCTTTATGGCGGCTGGCCGATGGTCCTCTCCGGCCTCAAGACGCTGCTGGAGACGGGCGAGACGCTCACGACGCCGGGATCGCTGCGCTGGTTGGAAGACGCGACCGGCTGAAGGCGCGAGGGGCCGCCGATCACATGCGGGCGATGACGGCCACGGGGCCGCCGCCAGGCGGTCCCTGATGCTCGGCGCCGCCGGAAACATAGACCGCGCCGGTCCCCGCCAGCCCGCCGATGAGCCCGCCCAGGGCGGCGCGCGCATGCCGGGTCGATCCGACATCGGAATTGTCGAGCATGGTGTGGCGAAAGCCGCGCACGCTGCCATCGGGCGAGGCTTCCGCCTTGGCGAAAATATTGACCAGGCGGTCGCGGGCGACTGAATCGAGCTTTCCCTCGGCGGTGAGGCCCACGCTCTCCAGCGCGGTGATCACCGCCGCGAGATCGATCGCGTCGCGCATGACGGCGTGACCGATGACGAACGGGCTCGCCGAAGACGCCGAATTTCCCATGACGATGACCACGTTGTGCATGAGCTCGATGCCGGCCGAGGTGGAGGCGACGGAGGAGAACAGGTCCCAGTTCTTCAGCACCTGATCGTCGCCGACGACGCCGTCGATCTCGCCGAGCGCCACCGCAACGCCGAGCGCCGATGCGCCGCGCGAGTAGCCCATCGATCCATAGGCGCTCGTCGTCGCGGTCTTGCGTCCGCGGGCCAGCGCCGCTTCGACGCGGTCGCTGGTCAGCAAGGGGCATTTGATCTGCACGAAGTGCACGTCTTGGGGATCATGGATGTTCGCATCGATCATCGCGATGCGCACGGCCTGTGCGGTCTCGTCGACCTGCGCGGCACGGCCGACTTCTTCGGGCATGAAGTCGCGCGTGTGCGCGATGCCGATGCTGAGGCGCTTGCCGGCGATGTCCTGCCCGGCGCCGCCGCCGGCAAGGACCGTGCGCGCGAAGACGGTGATATGCGGGCTCAGCACGCCTTCCGTGCCGCCCGACATGACGAAGGCGATCTTCTCCTCGACCTCACGCGGCGACAGGCCGAGACGCGGCGCCAGCGCGGCTGAGAGCGCCGCCGTCGCATATTCGCGGGTGAAATCGTTCACGCCGCCATTGCCTTCGGTCTTGCCCAGCACGGCCAGGATCGTCGCGGGGTCGACGGTGCCGGCCTCGATGAGGCGTACCAAGCCCGACACGTCGCCAGGGTTTTTGGTCGGGATACGGGTGACGTGGATCAGTCTGTCGCGCATGTCTCGTCCCGAGAAAATCCCTCCGGCTGCGAACGCCGGAGTAAATACTGCACCGAGCGGCTCTCGCGCCCCGGATCAAGTCCGGGGCGCTGGCGCCGCCGTCGGCAAACTCGCGATGCGAGTTTGCCGCGACTAGACCGCCTCGACCTTCGCGGCGCAGAACTTGAACTCCGGGATCTTGCCGAAGGGGTCGAGCTGCGGGTTGGTGAGGATGTTGGCGGCGGCCTCGGCAAAGCAGAAGGGGATGAAGATCATCCCCGGCGGGATGGCGCCGTCGGAGCGCGCCTTCAACTCGATGGCGCCGCGGCGGGTCAGGACGCGGATCATCGCGCCGGGCTTCACGCCCATGCGGCGGAGATCGCCGGGGGCAAGGCTCGCCACCGCCTCGGGCTCGAGCTCGTCGAGCACGCTGGCGCGGCGCGTCATCGCGCCGGTGTGCCAATGCTCGAGCTGGCGGCCGGTGGTGAGCACCATCGGATAAGTCTCGTCCGGCTCCTCGGCCGGCGACACCAGCTGCACCGGCACCAGCCGCCCGTGGCCCGATTCGGTCGGGAAGCCCTCGCCGAAGACGATGTCGTTGCCGGGCTTGTCCTCGGCGTCGCAGGGATATGTGACCGACCCCTCGCGCTCCAGCCGCTCCCAGGTGATGTTGTCGAGCGACGGCATCGCCTGCTTCATCTCGGCGAAGACCTCGCGCGGATGGGTGTAGGTCCAGGAGAGGCCGAGGCGCTTGGCAAGATCGATGATGAGGAAGAGGTCGTGGCGCGCCTCGCCGGGGAGCGGCAGCGCCTGGCGCCCCATCTGCACCTGGCGGTTGGTGTTGGAGACGGTGCCGGTCTTCTCCGGCCAGGCCGAGGCCGGCAGGATCACATCGGCATAGCGCGCGGTCTCGGTGAGGAAGATGTCCTGCACCACGAGATGCTCGAGCTTGGCCAGCGCGTGGCGGGCATGCTCGACATCGGGATCGGACATGGCGGGGTTCTCGCCCATGATGTACATGCCGCGGATCACATCGGCATGGACCGCATCCATGATCTCGACCACGGTGAGGCCGCGCTTGGGATCGAGCGTCACGCCCCAGAGCTTCTCGTAGAAGCCCCGCACTCGCGGGGTCCTCGACCGACTGATAGTCGGGAAAGAACATCGGGATCAATCCGGCGTCCGACGCGCCTTGCACGTTGTTCTGGCCGCGCAGCGGATGGAGCCCGGTGCCGGGCCGGCCGATCTGGCCGGTGACCAGCGCCAGCGAGATCAGGCGGCGCGAATTGTCGGTGCCGTGGATATGCTGCGAGATGCCCATGCCCCAGAAGATGATCGCGGCATCGGCGCGGGCAAAGGTGCGCGCCACCAGGCGGATGGTGTCGGCGTCGATGCCGCAGATCGGCGCCATCTTCTCCGGCGGGAAGTCCTTCACATTCTCGGCGAGCTTGTCGAAATCATCGGTATGCGCCTGGACGTACTGCTTGTCGTGCAGCCCCTCACCGATGATGACGTTGAGCATGGCCGAGAGCAGCGCCACGTCGCGGCCGGGCTTGAACTGCAGCATGTGGGTCGCATGCCGTTTCGAGAGTCTGGCCGCGCGGGTCCATGACGATGAGCTTGGCGCCCTTCTTCACCGCGTTCTTGAAGAAGGTGGCGGCGACGGGATGGTTCTCGGTCGGGTTGGCGCCGATGACGATGATGACATCGGCATCCTCCGCCGCCATGAACGGCGCGGTCACCGCCCCGGAGCCGATGCCCTCGATCAGCGCCGCCACCGAGGAGGCGTGGCAGAGCCGCGTGCAGTGATCGACATTGTTGGTGCCGAAGCCGGTGCGCACCAGCTTCTGGAAGAGATAGGCCTCCTCGTTCGAGCCCTTGGCGGAGCCGAAGCCGGCGAGCGCCTTGCCGCCATGCTGGTCGCGGATGCGCTTCAATCCGGCCGCGGCGCGGTCGAGCGCCTCGTCCCAGCTCGCCCGGCGGAAATGCGTCCAGGGATTGGCGGGATCGATCTCGTCATCGGCGTGCTTCGGCACGCCATCCTTGCGGATCAGCGGCACGGTCAGCCGGTCCGGATGATGCACGTAGTCGAAGCCGAAGCGGCCCTTGACGCAGAGCCGGTTCTGGTTCGACGGACCGTCGCGGCCGTCGACATAGAGCAGCGTGTCGTCCTTGATCTTGTAGGTGAGCTGGCAGCCGACGCCGCAATAGGGACAGACGCTGTCGACCTCGCGGTCGGGCGATGGCGATCGTGATGGTTGTGCTCGTCCAGCACGGTTGCCGGCATCAGCGCGCCGGTGGGACAGGCCTGCACGCATTCGCCGCAGGCGACGCAGGTGCTGTTGCCCATGGGATCGGCGAAATCGAAGACGATCTTCTCGCCATGGCCGCGCCCGGCCATGCCGATGACGTCGTTGACCTGCACCTCGCGGCAGGCGCGGACGCAGAGCGTGCATTGGATGCAGGCGTCAAGATTGACCGCCATGGCGGGATGGCTGCGGTCGGCGGCCGGCTGCGCGCGGGCGGGAAAGCGGCTCTCGGCGACGCCGACGCGATCGGCCCAGCGCCAGAAGCGCGAATCCGGATCATGCGCGCCGTCGCGCGCCGGCTGATCGCCGACCAGCAGCTCGAAGACCAGCCGGCGCGAGTCCTTGGCGCGGTCGGAGGCGGTCTTGACCTTCATCCCCGACGTGGGCTTGCGGATGCAGGAGGCGGCGAGCACGCGCTCGCCCTCGATCTCGACCATGCAGGCGCGGCAATTGCCGTCGGGCCGATAGCCCGGCGCCGGGCTGTAGCAGAGATGCGGGATCTCGCTGCCATGGCGGCTCGCCACCTGCCACAGCGTCTCGCCGGGCCGCGCCTCGACCTCTTCGCCGTCGAGCAGGAATTTGATCGGGTCGGTCATAGACAGTTCTCAGTTGTCAGTTGTCAGTTATCAGTGAGCCGGGCCCCGCACGGAAGACCACCTTGATAACTGACAACTGAAACTGACGACTGACAACTCCGTCCGTCATGGCACATCCTCCGGGAAATGCTTCAGCACCGATTTGACCGGGTTCATCGCCGCCTGGCCGAGGCCGCAGATCGAGGCATCGCCCATCACCTTGATGAGCTCCTCGATCAGCGCCTTGTCCCAGTTTCCGGCCGACATCAGCTTCACGGCCTTCTCGGTGCCGACGCGGCACGGCGTGCATTGGCCGCAGCTCTCATCCTCGAAGAAGCGCAGCAGGTTGAGCGCCACGTCCTTCATATCGTCGTGGTCGGAGAGCACCACCACCGCGGCCGAGCCGATGAAGGAGCCATAGGGCTCGAGCGTGCCGAAATCGAGCGGCAGATCCGCCATCGATGCCGGCAGCACGCCGCCCGAAGCGCCGCCCGGGAGATAGCCCTTGAAGCTGTGGCCATCGGCCATGCCGCCGCAGAACTCGTCGATCAGCTCGCGCACGGTGATGCCGGCGGGCGCGAGCTTGACGCCGGGGCTTTTGACCCGGCCCGAGACCGAGAAGCTGCGCGGGCCCTTGCGGCCGCGCCGTCCCTGGCTCGCGAACCAGTCGGCGCCCTTCTCGACGATGTCGCGCACCCAATAGAGCGTCTCGATGTTGTTGATCAGCGTCGGCCGGCCGAAGAGCCCGACCTGCGAGGGATAGGGCGGCTTGTGCCGCGGCAGGCCGCGCTTGCCCTCGATGCTTTCCAGCATCGCCGATTCCTCGCCGCAGATATAGGCGCCGGCGCCGCGGCGCAGATGGAGCCGCGCGTGGCGCGCGACTCCGGCCGCCTCGAGCTTCGGCAGCTCCTGCAGCAGCAGCGCGCGGCACTGCGGATACTCGTCGCGCAGATAGATATAGACGTCGGTCGCCTCGACCGCCCAGGCGCCGATCAGCATGCCCTCGAGGAAGCGGTGCGGATCGGTTTCGAGATAGACCCGGTCCTTGAAGGTGCCGGGCTCGCCCTCATCGCCATTGACCGCCATCAGCCGCGGCTTGGGCTCGGCGCGCACGAAGCGCCATTTGCGCCCGGTGGGAAAGCCGGCGCCGCCCAGCCCCTTCAGCTGCGAGTCCTCGAGCCGCTTCAGCAGCTGCTCCAGCGGCAGCGCGCCGGAGAGACACGCCTCGAGCAGCTTGTAGCCGCCCTCCGCGCGATAGGCGTCGAAGCCGCGATAGGCCGGCGGATGCGCATGCGCCGCGCCGCGCCGCACCGCCGCCGCGATGCTGTCGGCCGTGGCATGCTCGTGCAGCGCGTGGCCGATGGCGGCGACCGGCGCGTTGTGGCAGCCGCCCATGCAGGGCGCGCGCATCACGCGGACGCCGGCGCCCAGCCGGGCGGGAAGATCCGCCAGCAGCCGCTGCGCGCCGAGCAGCTCGCAAGTGAGGCTGTCGCAGACGCGCACGGTGACCGGCGGCGGCGGCGCCTCGCCATCGAGCACGATGTCGAAATGCGCATAGAAGGAGGCGACCTCGTAGACCTCGACCAGTGCCAGCTTCATCTCCTGCGCCAGCGCCGCGAGATGGCGCGCGTGAAGACAATTATACTTGTCCTGCAGCAGGTGGAGGAATTCGATCAGCAGGTCGCGCCGGCGCGGCCGGTCGGCGAGCAGCGCCTGCAGCTCCGCCAGCGCCTCGGGCTCGACCTGGCGGCCTCTCGGCAGGTTGCGCCCGCCGCGCCGCCCGGCGCCGGGATGAATGCTGCGCTTGAGCTGCTGGCGGTGTCCATCAGCGCCCCTGCCTCATCCCTTCAGCACTTGCAGCATGGTGCTGCCGAGCGCGGCCGGGCTGTCGGCGACGGTGATGCCGGCGCGGCGCATCGCCTCCATCTTGTCCTGCGCCGAGCCGGTGCCGCCGGAGATGATGGCGCCGGCATGGCCCATGCGGCGGCCGGGCGGCGCGGTCGAGCCGGCGATGAAGCCCACCACCGGCTTCTTCACCTTGCTGTGCTTCAGGAACTCGGCCGCCTCTTCCTCGGCCGAGCCGCCGATCTCGCCGATCATGATGATTGATTTGGTGTCGGGATCGCCGAGGAAAAGCTCCAGGCAGTCGATAAAATTCGTGCCGTTGACGGGGTCGCCGCCGATGCCGATGCAGGTCGACTGTCCCAGCCCCGCCGCCGTGGTCTGCGCCACCGCCTCGTAGGTGAGCGTGCCGGAGCGCGAGACGATGCCGACATGGCCCTTGGCATGGATATGGCCGGGCATGATGCCGATCTTGCATTGCTCGGGGGTGATGACGCCGGGGCAGTTGGGGCCGATCAGCCGGCTGCTGGAGCCGGTGAGCGCGCGCTTCACCGCGACCATGTCGAGCACCGGGATGCCTTCGGTGATGCAGACGACGAGCGGCAAGCCGGCGTCGATCGCCTCGAGGATGGCGTCGGCGGCAAAGGGCGGCGGCACGTAGATCACCGAGGCGGTGGCGCCGGTCTTGCGCACTGCGTCGCCCACCGTGTCGAAGACGGGGAGATCGAGATGCGTGGTGCCGCCTTTGCCCGGCGTGACGCCGCCCACCATCTTGGTGCCGTAGGCGATCGCCTGCTCGGAATGGAAGGTGCCCTGGGCGCCGGTGAAGCCCTGGCAGATGACCTTGGTCTCGGAATTGACGAGCACCGCCATCACGCCGCCTCCTTCACCGCTTTGACAACTTTTTCGGCGGCATCCGCGAGATTGTCGGCCGACAGGATCGGCAGGCCGGATTCGGCGAGGATCTTCTTGCCGAGGCGGACATTGGTGCCTTCGAGCCGCACCACCAGCGGCACGTGCAGCGCCACCTCGCGCGCCGCGGCGACGATGCCCTCGGCGATGACGTCGCAGCGCATGATGCCGCCGAAGATGTTGACCAGGATGCCCTCGACATTGGGGTCGGAGAGGATGAGCTTGAAGGCGGTGGTGACGCGCTCCTTGGTGGCGCCGCCGCCGACATCGAGGAAGTTCGCGGGAGCGCCGCCATAGAGCTTGATGATGTCCATGGTCGCCATGGCGAGGCCGGCGCCGTTGACCATGCAGCCGATACTGCCGTCGAGCTTGACGTAGTTGAGCGAGTGCTTGGCCGCCTCGAGCTCGGTCGGGTCCTCCTCGGCCTCGTCGCGCATCTCCTCCACCTCCTTGTGGCGGAAGAGCGCGTTGTCGTCGAAATTCATCTTGGCATCGAGCGCCAGCACCTCGCCGGTCCCCGGTGACCACCAGCGGGTTGATCTCCACCACCGAGGCGTCGAGGGTCATGAACGCCTTGTACATGCCGAGCATGAACCGGGTCGCCGCCGCGACCTGCTTGCCCTCGAGCGCCAGCGCGAAGGCGAGCTTCCGCGCATGGAAGCCCTGCATGCCGGTGGCGGGATCGATCGCCACCTTGACGATCTTCTCGGGGTGCGCTGCCGCCACCTCCTCGATCTCCATGCCGCCTTCGGTGGACGCCATCACCGTGACGCGCGATGTCTTGCGGTCGATCAGCATGCCGAGATAGAGCTCGCGCTTGATGTCGCAGCCCTCCTCGACATAGACGCGCTTGACCTCGCGGCCCTTCGGCCCGGTCTGCTTGGTGATGAGCACGTGGCCCAGCATCTCCGCCGCGTTCTTCGCCACCTCCTCGGGTGATTTGACGACGCGGACGCCGCCCTTGCCCTGAGGCTTGTCCTTGAACCGCCCGGCGCCGCGGCCGCCGGCATGGATCTGCGACTTCACGACATAGACCGCGCCGGGCAGGCCGCGCGCCACCGTCTCCGCCTCCTGCGGCGTATAGGCGACGCCGCCCTTGGGCACGGCGACGCCGAATTTCTGCAGCAGGCTCTTGGCCTGGTACTCGTGAATATTCATGGTATGCGCCTCACCCTCCGGCTACCGCTGGCGAGCATACTCTGCGCCGCCCCTTGCCGCTATCGCACCAGCCCCGCGCCCGCGCGCCCATTTGAACTTGGCGCCGAGCACGGCCACCGGGATCTCGGTGGAGTAGGCATAGGCCGGGATGCCGTGATCGTAAAGATGCTCGGCCGCCTCCTCGACCTGCACGTCGCCGGCCAGCGAGGCGACGATCGGCTTCTCTATGCCCTTGGCCTTCATCTCCTCGACCACCTCGACCACCAGGCGGGCGAACACCATGGGGGGCGTGATGATGGTGTGCCAGTAGCCGAGGATGAGGGCGTGGACGCGCTCGTCCTCGAGCCCGAGCTTGATGGTGTTCTTGTAGGTGGTCGGCGGCTCGCCGCCGGTGATGTCGACGGGGTTGCCGGCGGCGCCGAAGGGCGGGATGAACTTGCGGAAGGCCTGGTCGAGATCGCCCGGCATCTTCATCAGCGCGAGGCCGTTATCGACGCAGGCATCCGACAGCAGCACGCCGGAGCCGCCGGCGCCGGTGATGATGATGACGTTCTCGCCCTTGGGGGTCGGCAGCTTCTGCAGCGCGCGGGCATAGTCGAGCATGTCGCGCAGGCCCGGCGCGCGGATGACGCCGGACTGGCGCAGCACGTCGTCATAGATCTTGTCGTTGCCGGCAAGCGCGCCGGTATGCGAGCTCGCCGCGCGCGCGCCGAGCGCGGTGCGCCCGGCCTTGAGCATGATCACCGGCTTCTTCTTCGAGACGCGCTTCGCCACCTCGGCAAACGAGCGGCCGTCCTTCAGATCCTCGCAATGCATGGCGATGACGTGAGTGTTGTCGTCCTGCTCGAAGAAGGTGAGGAGATCATCCTCGTCGAGATCGGATTTGTTGCCGAGGCCGACGATCGCCGAGACGCCCATCTTGGCCGAGCGCGAGAAGCCGATGATCGCCATGCCGATGCCGCCCGATTGCGACGACAGCGCCGCATGGCCCTTATAGTCGTAGGGCGTGCAGAAGGTGGCGCAGAGATTCTTCGGCGTATAGTAATAGCCGTAGATGTTGGGGCCCATCAGCCGGATGTCGTATTTGCGGCCGATCGCCTGGATCTCCAGCTGGCCCTCGACATTGCCGGTCTCGGCGAAGCCCGAGGGGATCAGCACCGCGCCGGGGATCTTCTTCTCGCCGCACTCGACCAGCGCCTGCGCCACGAATTTCGCGGGGATGGCGAAGACCGCGACGTCGATCGCGCCGGGCACGTCCGTCACCGACTTATAGGCCTTGCGCCCCATGATCTCCTGGGCTTTCGGGTGGATCGGGTAGATCTTGCCGTCATAGCCGCCATTGATCAGGTTCTTCATCACGGAATTGCCGATCTTGCCGTCCTCGGCCGAGGCGCCGATCACCGCCACCGAGTCCGGGCGCATGATGCGGCTCATCTGCTTCACGATCTCGTCCTGGCTCGGGCGGTAGCGCTGCGGCGGCGGGTTCCAATCCATGACGATGCGGACATCGGCGGCGATGGCGCCGCTCTTGCTGGCGAAGACCGGGTTGAGATCGAGCTCGACGATGTCCGGGAAGTCGCTGACCAGCTCGGAGACGTTGCGGATCAGCCCCGCCAGCGCCTCGCGGCTCACCGGCTCGGCGCCGCGCACGCCTTTGAGGATCTCGCCGGCCTTGATGCCGTCGAGCATGGAGAGCGCATCCTCCTGGCTCGCCGGGGCAAGGCGGAAGGTGATGTCCTTCAGCACCTCCACCAGCACGCCGCCCAGTCCGAAGGCGACCAGCTTGCCGAAGCTCTGATCAGTGACCGCGCCGATGATGACTTCCTGGCCGCCCTGCAGCATCTGCTGCACCTGGACGCCGTCGATCTTGGCCGCGGCCTTGTACTTCCGGGCGTTGGCGATGATGGTGTCATAGGCCTTCTCGGCCTCGGCCGCGCTTTTGACGCCGACGATGACGCCGCCCGCCTCGGTCTTGTGCAGGATGTCGGGCGAGACGATCTTCATCACCACCGGGAAGCCCATGGCGTGCGCGAGCTTCGCCGCCTCGCCGGCCGAGGCCGCGACCCCCTCCTTCGGCACGGTGATGCCGTAGGCATCGCAGACCAGCTTGCCTTCGGGCGCGGTGAGCGCGCTTCGCCCGTCGGCCTTGGCCTTGTCGAGAATTTTGCGCACCGAAGCCTTGTCATGTGCCATGGAAATGCCTCCCGGAAATTTTTTGCTGGCCGTGGCGTGCGGCGGGCGCCGACGCCGGTGATCGCGGTGCCGCGCTAGACCGCCTTCTCGGCGCGCATCGCCGCGATCTGGTCCCCGGCGAAGCCAAGCTCCGCCAGGATCTCGTCGGTATGCTCGCCCAGCAGCGGCGAGCGCTTGACGTCGCTCGGGCTCGCCGACAGCTTGATCGGGTTGCCGACAGTGAGGTACTTGCCGCGCTTGGGGTGGTCGACCTCGACGACGGTGCCGGTCTGGCGCAGCGAGGGCTCGTGCGCGAGCTCCTTCATCGACAGGATCGGACCGCAGGGAATGTCATAGCTGTTGAGGATATCCATGGCCTCGAACTTGGTCTTGGTCATGGTCCAGCGCTCGATAGCGTCGAAGATCTCCTTGAGCCGCGGCAGGCGCTGCGCGGGCTTGGCGTAGTCGGGGTGGGTGATCCACTCCTCCTTGCCGATCACCTTGCAGATCGCCTCCCACACCGGCGCCTGGGTGATGAAATAGATATAGGCGTTGGGATCGGTCTCCCAGCCCTTGCACTTCAGGATCCAGCCGGGCTGGCCGCCGCCCGACGCGTTGCCGGAGCGCGGCACCGCCTCGCCGAAGCTGCCATGCGGGTATTGCGGATATTCCGTGAGCTTGCCGGTGCGCTCGAGGCGCTGCTGGTCGCGCAGCTTGACGCGGCAAAGATTGAGCACGCCGTCCTGCATGGCGCAGAGCACGCGCTGCCCCTTGCCGGTGGTGGTGCGGTGGAAGAGCGCGGTGACGATGCCGAGGGCGAGATGAAGGCCGGTGCCGCTGTCGCCGATCTGCGCGCCGGTGACCAGCGGCGGCCCGTCATCGAAGCCGGTGGTCGAGGCCGAGCCGCCGGCGCATTGCGCGACGTTCTCATAGACCTTGCACTCCTCGTAGGGCCCGGGGCCGAAGCCCTTGACCGAGGCGACGATCATGCGCGGGTTGAGCTGCTGGATGCGCTCCCAGGTGAAGCCCATGCGGTCGAGCACGCCGGGCGCGAAATTCTCCACCAGCACATCGCAATGCCGCACCAGCGCCTCGAGCACCTGCTTGCCCTTGGCGCTCTTGGCGTCGAGGGTGATCGAGCGCTTGTTGTGGTTGAGCATGGTGAAATAGAGGCTGTCGACATCCGGGATGTCGCGCAGCTGTCCGCGCGTGATGTCGCCCTCGCCCGGCCGCTCCACCTTGATGACGTCGGCGCCGAACCAAGCCAACAGTTGCGTGCAAGTCGGCCCAGACTGGACATGGGTGAAGTCGAGAATGCGCACGCCGTCCAGTGCCTTGCCCATTTTCCTCTCCGAAATTCCGTCGTTGTGTTCCTGTGATTTTCTGCGGGCGGCCACCACCCTCGTGCTGCGCCGCATGGCGGAAGACGTTCTATTTCTTGCGCAGCGCGCTTTGCGGGTTGAGGTTGCCGATACGGCCGCTCTCGCTGCCCGCAGCCGGGTCGATCACCGCGTTGATGAGGGTCGGCTTGCCCGAATCCATGGCGGCGTCGACGGCGCGCTTCAGCTCGTCGGGTGTCTCGGCTTGCACGCCGACGCCACCGAACGCCTCCATCATCTTGTCGTAGCGCGCGCCCTTGACGAAGACGGTGGTCGCAGGATCCGCTCCGCCGCCCGGATTGACGTCGGTTCCGCGGTAGATGCCGCCATTGTTGAAGACCACGACGCAGACCGGCAGGTTGTACCGGCAGATCGTCTCCACCTCCATGCCGCAGAAGCCGAAGGCGCTGTCGCCTTCGACCGCGAGCACGGGCTTGCCGGTTTCGACGGCCGCGGCGATCGCCTGGCCCATGCCGACGCCCATCACGCCCCAGGTGCCGACGTCCAGGCGCTTGCGCGGCTGGTACATGTCGATGACGCCGCGCGCGAGGTCGAGCGTGTTGGCGCCTTCGTTGACGAGGATCGCATCGGGCCGCTCCTTGATCACGGTGCGCAAGGCGCCCAGCGCGCCGTGATAGTCCATCGGCGAATTGTTATTCATCAGGCGCGGCGCCATCTTGGCGACGTTCTCGTCGCGCTTCGCTTTGACGGCGCCGGTCCACTCGGTCGGCGGCGCCGGCCAGGCGCCGCCCATGCCCTCGATCAGGGCGGCGACGCAGGAGCCGATATCGCCGACCACCGGTGCGGCGATTTCGACGTTGCTGTCCATTTCCTTGGGCTCGATGTCGATCTGGATGAACTTCTTCGGGGCCTCGCCCCAGGTCTTGCCCTTGCCGTGCGACAGGAGCCAGTTGAGGCGGGCGCCGATCAGCAGCACGACGTCGGCATCCTTCAAGACGGTCGAGCGCGCGGCGCCGGCGCATTGCGGATGCGTATCGGGCAACAGGCCCTTGGCCATGCTCATCGGCAGGAAAGGAATACCGGTGCTCTCGACCAGCGTCTTGATCGCGCCGTCGGCCTGGGCATAAGCCGCCCCCTTGCCGAGGATGATCAGCGGGCGCTTGGCGGATTTGAGGACGTCCAGCGCGCGCTTGATGGCGGCCGGCGCCGGGATCTGCGCCGGTGCCGCGTCGATCACCTTGACCAGCGACTTCCTGCCGGCCTCGGCATTCATGACTTGGCCGAATAGCTTGGCCGGCAGGTCGAGATAGACGCCGCCCGGCCGCCCCGACACGGCGGCGCGGATCGCGCGCGCAAGGCCGATGCCGATATCGGCGGCATGCAGCACGCGGAACGCGGCCTTGCACAGCGGCTTCGCCATGGCGAGCTGGTCCATCTCCTCATAGTCGCCCTGCTGCAGGTCGACGACCTCGCGCTCGGACGAGCCCGAGATCAGGATCATCGGGAAACAGTTGGTGGTGGCGTGGGCAAGGGCGGTCAGACCATTGAGGAAGCCCGGCGCAGACACCGTGAGGCAAACGCCCGGCTTCTTGGTCAGGAATCCCGCGATGGCGGCCGCGTAGCCGGCGTTCTGCTCGTGGCGGAACGACAGCATGCGGATGCCCGAGGCCTGCGCCATGCGGCCGAAATCCGTGATCGGGATGCCGGGCACGCCGTAGATCGTGGAGAGGCCGTTGAGCTTCAGCGCGTCGATGATGAGGTGGAAGCCATCGGTCAGCTCCTGCGTCTCGTCAGCCGTGGCCCTCGCCTGCTCCTTGAGCGTCGTGGCTTGCGTCATCAGGGCTGCTCTCCCTCAGGGTCGTTGATTGTTCAGCTGAGAAAGTTGCAATGCGTTTCCACATGCGCGGCGAGATCCAGCGTGTGCTGGCGCGCCAGCCTCTCGGCGAGATCGGTATCGCGCCGCTCCAGCGCCTCGATGATCTTGATGTGGTCGACGATCGAGCGGGCGGCGCGGTCGTTCTGGCCGATCGTCATCTGGCGGATGGCGCGAACGTGGATGAACAGGTTCTCGGTCATGTCGGCAATGCACTGATTGCCGCTGAGCTTGATGATCAACTGGTGGAATTTGATGTTGGCGTCGGAATAGTCGTCGAGATGACCCTCCGGCGAATGGCCGCCGCCCTGGAACTCGTCGAAGAGATGGCGCAACGAGGCGATGTCGGCGTCGCTGGCATGCAGCGTGACCAGGCGGGCGGCAAGGCTTTCCAGCGCCGCCCAGACCTGGATCATCTCGATGATCTCCCGCTTGGTCTTGCGCACCACGAAAATCCCGCGGCGCGGCAGCGTCTTGACAAAACCCTCCTGTTCCAGGAGCGTCATGGCTTCGCGGATCGGCGTGCGCGAGACGCCGAGGTCCTGCGACAATTGCCGCTCGTCGAGGCGGATTTCCTGCGGCTGCGCGTAGATATTGACCGAGGTGATGGCCTGCTTCAGCGCATGGTAGGCCTGGGTGCGGAAGCTCGATTGGGTGTCGATCGGCTTTACGTCGAGTCTCGGTGTCGCCACGTCGCTCCCTCCTGCCCACAGTCTTGCTTTTGATATACCAAATAATTGTATCTGGCATGCCAGATTTGTCAAACCTTTCAAAACATGGTTAATTCAAATCCGTCGCGCCCTTAGCACCCGCAACAAAACCAGGGGTTTCCGGACCGCCAGGATACACACGTCGCCGTCCGTCCCGGGGGTCGCTATGATCAGGAAGTGTGGCTTCCGCCGCCGGCAGGGATATGCGTAAGCTCGCGTGAGCTTTCCGCTGGTCGGGGACACGGGGGGTGCGGCGCAGCATTGTCCGTTGCCGGGAGTCACGATGATGTCACGTACTAGCGGCACGTCCGCGGCCCGCGCTCGGCCCGGACGGGGATCGGATGAAGGCGAGGGAGGCGCGAGCGCAGCGATGACGCCGGCGGTGGCAGTAGAAAATGAGGAGGCCAGGCTCGCGGCGCTTGAACGGCTCGACATTCTCGACACCGAGCCCGAAGAGGCGTTCGATCGCGTGGCGCGGCTGGCGCAGCGCCTGTTCACCACACCCGTGGCGCTGGTCAGCTTCATCGACCGCGACCGGCAGTGGTTTAAGTCGCGCGTCGGCACCGAGCTGCCCGAGGTGCCGCGCGAGGCTGCGGTATGCGACCACACCATCCGCGGCGATGGCGTGCTGGTGGTCGCCGATGCCCGGCGCGACCCGCGCTTTGCCGACCATCCCGGGGTGCGGCTGGGCCGGATCGGCTTCTATGCCGGCGCGCCGCTGATCACCCGCGACGGCCATCGCATCGGCACGCTCTGCGTCATCGACCCCGCGCCGCGGTCGGACCTGACGGAGGCGACGGCCGGCGACCTGGCGCGGCTGGCCGGCATCGTCATGACCGAGATCGAGCTGCGCGCGACGCGGCGCCAGCTCGCCGCCGAGCTCGCCTCGCGCAGCCTCGCCGAGGAACGGCTGCGGCTGCTCGGCGACCTCACAGAGGCGGCGCTCGCCGCCCCCGATTTCAAGATGGCGATCCGCGCCTGCCTCCATCTCATCGCCGAGCAGGTCGGCGCCGGCTGCGCGTTCGCCTACGGGCTCGCGGTGCATGCGACGCATTGCGAGCTCGAGGCCGAATACAGCGCGCCCGGCATCGAGGCCGAGACCTTTCTCGACTTCATCCGCCAATATCCCATGCGCGAGGACAATTCGATCACCGGCGCCTGCGTGCTGCATCAGCGGCTCGTCGCCATCGCCGATCTCGCCGCTGCCGACCAGCGCCGCCATCCCGGCGTCCGCATCGCGGTGGAGCACGGCTTCGTCAGCCTGCTGGGCGTGCCGTTCGAGAATGCCGGGACGAAATTCGGCCTCACCTTCCTCTTCCGCCGACCGCTGCGCGACATGAGCCTGGTGGCCGAGACCATCCACAGCCTCTCCGGCAAGGTGCGCGACCTGCTGGCGCGCAAGCGCGTCGAGGAGCGCATCGCGCTGCTGCAATCGGTGGTGCTGAACGCCAATGACGCGGTGATGATCACCGAGGCGGCATCGGGCGCCGCCGAGAATCCACGCATCATCTATGTCAACCGATCGTTCACCGCGATGACGCTCTACGCGGCGGAAGAGGTGCTGGGGCGCAGCGCCGGCTTCCTGCACGGGCCGAGCACCGATCCGATGGCGATCGAGCGCCTGCGCGCCGCGATCGCGCGGTGGGAGCCGACCCGGGTCGAAATGATCAACCTGCGCAAGGATGGCAGCGAGTTCTGGGCCGAGATCGACGTCGCGCCGGTGGCCGACGCCAATGGCTGGTACACGCATTGGATCGGCATCCTGCGCGACACGACGCAGCGCAAGCAGGCGGAAGAGCGGCTCAAGGAGCGCGAGCGCGAGCTGCGCCAGCTCGCCGAGCGGCAGGCGGCAATCCTCGACGCGCTGCCGGCGCATGTGGCGCTGCTCGACCGCGACGGCCGCATCCTGTCGGTGAGCCGCAGCTGGCATGAATTCGCCGCGGCGACCGGCAGCGACGCGCCGGCGCCGGCCGGCGGCAGCTATTTCGAGTTCTGCGCCGCGCCGTCCTGGGGCGAGATCGGCAAGACGGTGGCCGAAGGGCTCGCCGCGGTGCTCGCCGGCCGCCAGCAGCAATTCAGCATCGACCATCCCTCCGAGCAGGGCGCGTTCCGCCGCTGGTACCGGCTGATCGCCGCGCCGCTGGCGCTTGGCCGCTCGGCCGGCGCGGTGGTGATGCATCTCGACGTCACCTACAACAAGCTCGCCGAGGAGGCGCTGAGGCGCGAGAAGGAGTTCTCCGAGTTCCTCATCCGCAGCAGCACCGAGGGCATCCTGGTCTTCGACCGCGAGTTCCGCGTCACCTTGTGGAATCCCGGCATCGAGCGGATCACCGGCATGAGCGCCGAGCAGGTGCTGGGGCAGCGCATCTTCGATGCGCTCTCTTCCGCCGTGGGCAACGCCGGCGAGACCGCGATGCGCGCCGCGCTCGAAGGGCACGAGACCTCGCTCGACGATCAGCGCTACAGTGTCGCCGCCACCGGCCGCGAGGGCTTCTTCGAGGCCTATTTCGCCCCGCTCTACAGCCGCGGGCGCGAGGTCATCGGCGGCATCGGCTTCCTGCGCGAGACCACCGAGCGCCGGCGCATCGAGGACGCGCTGCGCCAATCGCAGAAGATGGAGGCGGTGGGCCAGCTCACCGGCGGCATCGCGCACGACTTCAACAACATGCTCACGGTCATCGCCGGCAATCTCGAGCTGCTGGAGACCAAGCTCGCCGACCGGCCGCGGCTGCTGCGCCTGGTCAATTCGGCGGCGCTGGCGGCGAGCCGCGCCGAGAAGCTGACGCAACAGCTTCTCACCTTCTCGCGCCGCCAGCAGCTGCGGCCGCAGCCGATCGACTTCAACCAGATCGTCATCGGCATGGATGATCTGCTGCACCGCACGGTGGGCGAGCATATCGAGATCCGCAAGCAGCTCTCCGCCGAGCTCTGGCCGGCGCTGGCCGATCCCAACCAGATCGAGACGGCGCTGCTCAACCTGATCCTCAACGCGCGCGACGCCATCCGCCATCCCGGCCATATCACCATCGAGACCGGCAACACCACCGTCACCGCCGGGCAAGGCGATCTCGCGCCCGGCGCCTACGCGACGCTCGCCGTCAGCGATACCGGGCAGGGCATGTCGGAAGAGGTGCTGGCCCATGTCTTCGAGCCGTTCTTCACCACCAAGGAGGTCGGCAAGGGCACCGGGCTCGGGCTTGCCCAGGTCTACGGCTTCATCACCCAGTCCTCGGGCCATGTGCGGATCGAGAGCCGCGTCGGCGAAGGCACGACGGTGCGGCTCTATCTGCCGCGCGCCGAAGGCGTTGCCGGCGCCGCCGGCATGGCGCCGATGCGGGCGCGGCAATACCGCGGCAGCGAGACGGTGCTGGTGGTCGAGGACGATCATGGCGTGCGCGATTTCGCGGTCTCGGTGCTGCGCGAGCTCGGCTATCAAGTGCTGGAAGCCGCTACCGGCGACGCCGCGATCGCGCTCATCGAGGCGACCACAGCCATCGAGCTGCTGTTCACCGATGTGGTGATGCCGGGCGTGCTGAACGGCGCCGACCTCGCCAAGGCGGCGCTCGAGCGCCGGCCCGAGCTGCGCGTGCTCTTCACCTCGGGCTACACCACCCGGCTGGTGGAGAAGGAATGGCCCGCCAACCGCGCCGACCTGCTGCGCAAGCCCTACCGCTCGATCGACCTGGCCCAGCGCGTCCGGGCCGCCCTCGACCGCTCGCGCGCGGCGGCGCAGTAGGCGCTCAGCCCGCCGCCAGATAGGCCTCCAGCGCGGCCTGCCCGACAAACACCTCGGCGCGGAAGCCCGCGCGCCGCGCCGCCTCGACATTCACCGGCTTGTCATCGATGAACAGCGAGCGGCCGGGATCGATGCCCGCGCGCGCCGCCACCAGCCGGAAGGATTCAAGCGACGGCTTGGCCGCGCCGATCTCGTGGCTGAGATAGGCCTCGAGGCGGCCGAAGCCGGCCGGCGCTCAGCCGCACCAGGTAGTCCCAATGCTCGCGGTTGGTATTGGAGAACAGCAGCACGCGCCGCCCTTTCGCCAGCCGCTCGACATAGTCCAGCATCGCGGTGTCGAGGCCGAGATGACTGCACCAATCGGCGGCGAAGACGTCCCAATCGGAGGCGTAGCCGGCCGCGCCGCGCAGCTGCTCGTGCAGATG
This sequence comes from uncultured Alphaproteobacteria bacterium, assembly GCA_963789275.1. Lineage (GTDB taxonomy): Bacteria > Pseudomonadota > Alphaproteobacteria > ATCC43930 > CGMCC-115725 > DAHUYF01. The sequence continues at coordinate 782,981 of CAWBKF010000004.1, read as the reverse complement.
CGCGATCGGCAGCTCGCCCCGCTCGTAGCGGGGATCATGGACCAGCGCCGCGACCGCCTCGGCCGCCTGCCGCGGCCGGCAGCGCGCGGCCAGCCGGCGATAGAGCAGGTCGTTGTCATGCGGCACGATCACGCCGCCGAGATCGAAGACCAGCGCGGCGGCGGGATCGCCGGTCGTTCCGGCGGAGGATGTCATGATCGCCATGACACTTTCCTGTCGAGTGGAGCGAGCGCGTGAAACCGATTCTCTGGTCATCTCGCGAAGAATCCGAACCAGGACGATCTCTACGACCGCCTGGCATCCCCCCGTGGCTGGCCGGGTCAAGCCCACCATGACGGTTGGGAGGGTGAATCGCATACGGCGATCGGTGACCGGTGTCAAAGCGATTTCCTCTCCTCTTCCGTCATGGCCGGGCGTGACCTGGCGTGACCCGGCCATCCACGCGGCAACTTGCGGTCTCGCTCGCGCCCATCTATCGCTTGACAAGCCGGCGCGCCGCCCTTACGCGTTCGGTCCCTCCATTGCATCGTTGGATTTGCCGCCATGTCTCGCGACCAGAAGCATGTCACGTTCTCCGGCCGCATGGTCATCGTCGGCTTCGGCAGCATCGGCCAGGGCGTGTTGCCGCTGCTGCTGCGCCATATCGACATCGCGCCGTCACAAATCACCATCATCACCGCCGAGGAGCGCGGCCATGAGGAGGCCAAGACGCTTGGCATCCGCTTCCGGCTGGAGCCGCTGACGCGCGAGAATTATGCGCGCGTGCTCGACCCGCTGCTGGGGCCGGGCGATTTCCTGCTGAACGTCTCGGTCGAGGTGTCGAGCATCGCGCTGGTCGAGCTGTGCCGGCAAAAAGGCGCGCTCTATCTCGACACCTGCATCGAGCCGTGGCCGGGCGGCTATACCGATCCCTCGCTCACGCCATCGCTGCGCTCCAACTATGCGCTGCGCGAAAAGGCGCTGGCGCTGCGCAACAACCGGGCGGACGCGCCGACCGCGGTGCTGACGCACGGCGCCAATCCGGGCATGGTGTCGCATCTCGTCAAGGAGGCGCTGCTTGCCATCGCGCGCGACACCGGCATCGACGCCGCCGCGCCCGCCAGCCGCGCCGCCTGGGGCGCGCTCGCCGAGCGGCTCGGGGTAAAAGTCATTCATGTCGCCGAGCGCGACACGCAGGTCTCGCCGATCCCCAAGCGGCGGGGTGAATTCGTCAACACCTGGTCGATCGATGGCTTCGTCGGCGAAGGCTCGCAGCCGGCCGAGCTCGGCTGGGGCAGCCATGAGCGGCATTTTCCCGACGGACGGTCAGCGCCATGAGTTCGGCAGCGGCAGCGCCATCTACCTGCTGCGGCCCGGCGCCTCGACGCGGGTCCGCACCTGGACCCCGCTCGAAGGCCCGTTCCACGGCTTCCTCGTTACCCATAGCGAAGCGATCTCGATCGCCGATTATTTCACGCTGCGCGATGGCGATGCCGTGCGCTACCGCCCGACCGTCCATTACGCCTATCACCCGTGCGACAGCGCGGTGCTCTCGGTGCATGAGCTCGCCGGAAAGAACTGGCAGATGCAGCCGAGAAAGCGCCTCATCGTCGACGAGATCAGCAGCGGCATCGACGAGCTGGGCGTGTTGCTCATGGGTCATGCCAAGGGCGCCTACTGGTACGGCTCGCGGCTCGCCATCGACGAGGCGCGGAGGCTGGCGCCCTACAACAATGCCACCAGCCTGCAAGTCACCGTCGCGGTCCTGGCGGGCGTGGTCTGGGCGCTCGAGAACCCGCGCCGCGGCATCGTCGAGCCCGATGAGATGGATTACGAGCGTTGCCTGGCGCTGATGCGGCCCTATCTCGGGACTGTGGTCGGTGTCTATAGTGACTGGACGCCGCTGCAAGATCGCGGCAGGCTGTTCCCGGAAGATCTCGATCGGGACGATCCCTGGCAGTTTAGGAACTTCCGTGTCGTCTGAATTTCTCGGCCGCCGCCGGTGTTAGCAGCTTCGGCGCGGGTCGAGTGGAGGCGGGGATGGTGCGGCGGTGGTGTCTGGCGCTGGCGGCGCTGGCCGCTGGCGTGGCGGCGGCGAGCGGTGGCGCGGCGGCGCGCGGCGTCGATGTGGCGCTGGTGCTGGCGGTCGATGTCTCCGGCAGCGTCAGCGGCGAGCGCTTCGAGCTGCAGCGCCGGGGCTATGCCAAGGCCTTTGCCAGCCCCGAAGTGCTGGCCGCCATCGCCGGCGGCGAGAACCACGCCATTCTGGTGACGCTGGTCGAGTGGTCGGGCGCCGACCATCAGCAGCAGGTGATCGGCTGGACGCTGATCGACGGTCCCGAAGCCGCTACCGCCTTCGGCAGCGCGCTGGCCGAGGCGCCGCGCGCGTTCGCCGATTGGACCTCGATCAGCGGCGCGATCGATTTCGCCGTGGCGTTGATAGCGAGCGGCGGCGGCGATGCCACACGCAAGGTCATCGACGTTTCCGGCGACGGCATCAACAACAACGGCCGCGACCTCGCTGCGGCGCGCGCGGACGCGCTCAAGACCGGCCTCACCATCAATGGCCTGGCGATTCTGTGGGACTATCCCGCGCTCGAAGCCTACTACCGCGACAACGTCATCGGCGGCCCCGGCGCATTTGCCGTGGTGGCGCATGATGTCAGCGATTTCGGCACCGCCATCCTCGGCAAGCTGGTGCGCGAGATCGCCGGCACGGGCGGGCCGGCCGAGGTCAGGCGCTACACCGAGCGGTGATCTCTCAGCCGATCCCGTAGGCGGTGATCACCGTGGCGAGGTCGTCGCTGAGATGCGGGCCGGTACGGATGGTGGGGATGCCGGTGGGTAGCGCCTTGCGCCCGGGATCGCCCTCGGCAAGACTGGTCAGGATCGCCACCGGGATCTTGTTGGTGGTCGCCATTGCCATCAGCGCGCGGGCGAGATCGGTGCCCGGCAGCTCGGCCATGGTCGCCGAGGTGATGATGAGATTGGGCTTCATGCGGATGGCCAGCGTGAAGGCCTCGGTCGCCGATTGCGTCAGGATGGCGCGGATGCCGCAGGCGGCGAGATCGCGCGCCACCAGCCGGCCGACGACGCGCGACGAGGTGACGAGCAGCGCCTCGACGTTGCGCAATTCGACATCGTCGGGGTTGAAGGCGCGCGGAATCGGCAGCGAGCGCAGCACCCGGGCGATGGCGGCGTCATCGACGCCATGGCCTTCCATCGCCTTGTCCATGGCGTCGATATGCGCGCGGATGTCGAGCAGCGCGTCGGCGGCATGGGCGGGATCGATGTCGTCGAGATAATTCTCCAGCCGGTGCGCCACCAGCGAGACCAGGGGAAAGCCCGAGGCCTCGCCCATGCCTTTGAGTGTATGCGTGTCGCGGCGAAGCTGCGCGGCGGCGGTGGCGAAAGGCCGCTTCTCGCTCGAACACCTCCTGCACCATCCGGTCCATGCCGGCGAGCCGTTCGTTCGATTCCTCGCGGAAGCTCTGGCGCAAATTGGCGAAGGGATCCTCGACGGGGGGTTGGGAGCTCGAGAACATGGGGGGTTCCTTTGCGCCGCGGTGGCGGCTTCGCGGCGCGGCGCCGACGTTATGCAGGCCGACCAGGGTACAAAGGGACGGCTAAGGACCTCGGCCGACTCCCCCTTCTAGCCAAGCCGCGCGCGCCCTGGCCCCCGGCGCCGCCGGCGGCTAGTCGATCAGCACGATCTCGCCGGTTTCGACCGCGATGCGCCGACGCCGCAGGCTCTTGCCGGCGCAGGGTCCGTCGATGCAATAGCCATCCTCGATGCGAAAGCGCGCGCCGTGCGTGCCGCACAGCAGATGCCGGCCGTCGCGGTCGAGGAAACGGTCGGGCAGGAAGTTGATCGGCGTTCCCCAATGCGGGCACGCATTGTCGTAGGCGAAGAGCGTGTCCGCCCGGCGCGCCACCAGGACCGCCTCGAGATCGGGGCCCGAGCCGAAGCGAAAGCCGCGCGCACCGCCTTCCGGTACTTCCTCGGCGCGGCAGAGCCGGCGCGGGCTCACGGCTTGACGCCGACCATCTTGCACAGCAGGCGCCATTCCTCGTCCGTGACCGGCACCACCGAGAGCCGCGACTGCCGCACCAGCGCGAAATCGGCGAGCTTCTTCTCCGCCTTGATCTGCGCCAGGGTCACCGGGTGCTTCACCGGCTCCACCGGCTTCACGTCGACCATGACGAAGCGGCCGGTCTTGTCGGAGGGATCGGGATAGGCCTCCTTCGCGATCTCGACGATGCCGACGATGTCGAGACCGTCATTCGAGTGATAGAAGAAGGCGCGATCGCCAGTCGTCATCGCCTTGAGGTTGTTCGCCGCCTGATAGTTGCGCACGCCATTCCAGCCGGTGCGCCCGTCCTTCACGAGCTGCTCCCAGGAATAGGCTGAGGGCTCGGATTTCAACAGCCAATGACGCATTGCGGTCCTCCTCCCGTCACGCGCGCGCAATCAGGAACAGCCGGCGGAACGGCAGCACGGTCTTGCCATCGGCGCGGCGCGGATATGCCTGCCGCAGCTTGGCGCCATAGGCGGCGAGGAAAGCCTCGCGCTCGGCACCGGCGAGCGCCTCGGTGACCGGCCTCAGCGCCGTGCCGCTCACCCAGTGCAGCACCGGATCTTCGCCCTCGAGCACATGCAGGTATTCGGTCTCCCAGAAGTCGAGGCCGCCGCGGGCGAGCGGCGCCAGCAGATCGTAATACCATTCCGGCGGCGCCACCGGATCCTCGCGCAGCACCGTGGCGCCGCCCAGCACCGGGATGAGCTTGGCCGCCCATGGGCCCGCCGCCGCCGTCTCGCGCATCAGCACATGCGAGGGCTGGTCGAAGTTGCGCGGCATTTGCACCGCCAGCACGCCGTCGGGCACGAGCTGGCGCAGCAGATGGGGAAAGAGCTGCGCGTGGCCGCCGAGCCATTGCAAGGTGGCGTTGGAGAAGATCAACGCCGCCTTTTCCGGCGCCGCCCAGGCCGCGATATCGGCCTTGAGCCAGCGGATCGGCGCCGGCTCGGCGGCGGCCTTCGCCAGCATCTCCGCCGAGCGGTCGATGGCGGTAAGCGTGCAGTCGGGCCAGCGCTGGGCGATGGCGCGGGCATGGGCACCGGTGCCGCAGCCGAGCTCATAGAGCGGTCCCGCCGGCAGCTCGCCGACCCGCGCCAGCAGCTCGTAGCCCGGCCGCAGCCGTTCGTCGCCGAATTTGAGGTAGAGTGTCGGATCCCAGGCCATCGCGGCGCCTCTTCGCCCGTTGAGCGCAGGTCATAGCCGATCGCGCCGGGCCGGCAAAGGCCGCCGGCGGTCGACACTCGGCGTAAATAGCATAACAAATATGTATTTTAAGTTGGATTTGACAAGACGGTCGTGCGCAAACTATATTCAACCACAGCGCCGATTTGAGCTCAGCTTGCGGGCGCTTAAGAAATGCGGCTAAAGCGAGGTGCCCAGCGCCCCGCCGCCCCCGCTCCAGAGATGGGATTGAGAGATGACGGCGTTGCGCCCCCCTTCCGGACCCGATGCGGCATTCCCTGGCGTGGCGGCGAGCGAGGCGCTGCTTGGCGTCCATGGCATTCGCCCGGGCGCGGATCGCGACTTCATCCTGCGCGTGCGCATTCCCGCCGGCAGGCTGTCGGCGGCGCAGTATCTCGCGCTGGACGATCTCGCCGACCGTCATGGCGATGGCACGCTGCATCTCACGCCGCGCCAGGAAGTGGAGCTTCACGGCATCCTGAAGCGCGACCTCAAGGAGGCGATCGGCGCCATTCATCTGGCGCGGCTCACCACGCTCGGCGCCGGCGGCAATGTCGCCCGCGGGGTCACCGCGGCCGCGGCGCGGCGCGATGGCCCCTATCGGCGGCTCGAGGAGGATGCGCAGCGGCTCTCCGATCATCTGCTGCCGCGCGCCGAGGCCTATGACGAGCTGTGGCTCGATGGCGCGCCCGCGAGCGGCGCGGGCGAGGACGCGCTTTATGGCGCCGCCGCGCTGCCGCACGCGCTCGAGATCGGCCTTGCCTTGCCGCAGGACGACGCGGTCGATGTCCTGAGCAACGATGTCGCCTTCATCGCGCGTCACGAGGGCGAGCGGCTCCTCGGCTACACGCTCGCTCTGGGCCGGCAACCCTCACGCGCGGCGGCGCCCATCGCCTTCATCGAGCCCCATGACCTGCTTGCCGCCGGCGCGGCGGTGGTCAGGCTGTTCCGCGATCATGGCGCGCGCGACGAGCGCAGCCGGGCGCTCGGCCAGCTCATCGCCGAGCGCGATGCCGGCTGGGCCAAGGCGCAGCTCGACGCCAGTCTCGGCAAGACCCTGGCGGCGCCGTTGCCGCTGCCGCCCTTCCATGTCGCAGACCATCTCGGCTGGCGCGAGCAAGGCGATGGCTGGCTGTCGCTCGGGATTGCCGTGCCCGGCGGGCGCATCGCCGCCGGCGAGCGGCGGCGGGCGGCGCTGCGGCTGCTCTGCAAGAGCTTTGCCGGCAGCGTGCTGCTGCTGCCGCAGCAGATTGTTCTCGGCACCATCGCGCCGGCCGATCGCCTTGCCGCCGCGGCCGCGCTTAGCCGCCTCGGCGTCGCGATCGACGCCGGCGGGGACGCCCCGGTCGCGCTGCAGGAGGCGTCCTGATGCTGCCGCTGGTGCTCGATCTCAGCCGGCTCACGCTGATGCTGATCGGCGACGGCGCCGCGGCGGAGCGCCGCCTCGGCCTGCTCGACGCCGCCGGCGCCGCCGATCTCAGGGTCTATGCTGAAACGCCGTCGGCCGCGTTGGCGCTGGCGGCGGGAAGCCGCCTCGTGCCGCGGCTGCCGACGGCGCGGGAGCTGGCCCGGGCGCGCCTCGTCTTCATCAGCGACCGGCACGCGGGCTATTGCGACGAACTCGCCGGCTTAGCGCGCGCGCTCGGCGCGCTGGTGCATGTCGAGGATGCGCCGGCGCTGTGCGACGTGCAGGCGCCGGCGGTGCTGCGGCGCGGCGATCTCACCATCGCCGTCTCGACCGGGGGCAAGAGCCCCGGGCTGGCGGTGCAGGTGAAGCGCTTTCTCGGCACGCTGTTCGCGCCCGGAATGGCAGCAGCGCCTCGACACGCTGGCGACGTTGCGGCGCGGCTGGCGCGCGCGCGGCGCCGATGCCGAGACGATGGCGCGCTGGAGCGAGAGCTGGGTCAGCCGCCAAGGCTGGCTGCCCGCCGAGGCGGCGGGATCCGGCGAGGCCGCGCCAGGCGAGACTGCCGATCCCAGGCAAGCGACCCGACACTGACGCGACGAGGACATCCCCGTGCCGCATGGTCATAATCCCTTCCCGCTACCGCGCAGCGACGCCGCCGCCTCGGACGCGGCGCGGCGCGTGGTCACCGGCAACCGGCTGCGCGACGGCGTGCCGGTCTATTTCGCCGGCAGCGGGCGCTGGTCGCCGGCTTTCGCCGAGGCGCGGCATGTCGCTGCCGCCGACGCCGATGCTTTGCTGGCCGAGGCGCAGGCCGGCGCGCCGCCGCAGCCGGTGATCGCGCCCTATCTCATCGACGCCGTGCTTCGCGGCGGCCGCCTGCGCCCGGTCGGGTTGCGCGAGGAGATCCGCGCCTTCGGACCCACCGTGCGCGCGGCCGGCGCCTGAGAGACCGCAGGAGATCGCGCGTGTACCGCTATGACGAATTCGACCGGCGCTTCCTCGAGGAGAGAGTGGCGCAATACCGCGACCAGGTGCGCCGGCGCCTCGCCGGGCAGCTCTCCGAGGACGAGTTCCGCCCGCTGCGGCTGATGAACGGCCTCTATCTGCAGCTTCACGCCTATATGCTGCGGATCGCCATCCCCTACGGCACGCTGTCCTCGGAAAAGCTGCGGCTGCTGGCCAAGATCGCCCGCCGCTACGATCGCGGCTACGGCCATTTCACCACGCGGCAGAACATCCAGTTCAACTGGATCAAGCTCGAGGAGACGCCGGACATCCTCGCCGAGCTGGCCGGCGTCGAGATGCACGGCATCCAGACCAGCGGCAATTGCATCCGCAACGTCACCGCCGATCCCTTCGCCGGCGTCGCCGGCGACGAGATCGAGGATCCGCGTCCCTATTGCGAGATCATCCGCCAATGGTCGACGCTGCATCCGGAATTCTCGTTCCTGCCGCGCAAGTTCAAGATCGCGGTATCCGGCGCCACGGCCGATCGCGCCGCGGTGCGCGTCCACGACATCGGCCTCTATCTGCGGCGCAACGAAGCCGGCGAGATCGGCTTCGAGGTGCTGGTCGGCGGCGGTCTCGGGCGCACGCCGATGATCGGCAAGACGCTGCGCCACTTCCTGCCCAAGCGCGCAGCTGCTGGCCTATCTCGAAGCGATCCTGCGCGTCTATAACGAGTTCGGCCGGCGCGACAATCTCTACAAGTCGCGCATCAAGATCCTGGTTCACGCGCTCGGCATCGAGAAGATGCGCGATGCCGTCGAGACCGAATTCGCGGCGATGGGCGAAGACCCGCTGGCGCTGCCGGAAGCGACCATCGCGGCGATCGCCGCGCATTTCGCGCCGCCCGCCTATGCCGCGCCGGGAGCGGATGACGAAGCCGCGCTCGACTTCGCGCTCGCGCTCGAGCCGGCAATGGCGCGCTGGGTCAGTCGGAACGTCGCCGCCCACCGCGCGCCCGGCCACGCCATCGTGACCGTGTCGCTGAAGCCGCCGGGCCGGCCGCCGGGCGATGCCAGCGCGGCGCAGATGGAGCTGCTGGCCGATCTCGCCGAGCGCTACAGCCTGGGCGAGATCCGCGTCACCTACGAGCAGAACCTCGTCCTGCCGCATGTCCGCCGCAAGGACCTGCCGGAGCTGTGGCGCCGGCTCGGCGAGGCCGGGCTCGCCACCGCCAATGCCGGGCTCGCCAGCGACATCATCGCCTGTCCCGGGCTCGATTTCTGCAGCCTCGCCAATGCGCGCTCGATCCCCGTCGCCGAGCGGCTCAGCGAGCATCTGGCAGCGCGCGACCACGAGATCGGCGAGCTGCACATCAAGATCTCGGGCTGCATCAACGCCTGCGGCCATCACCATGTCGGCCATATCGGCATTCTCGGCGTCGACAAGAACGGCGAGGAGTTCTACCAGATCACCATCGGCGGCAGCGCCGACGAGAACGCCGCACTCGGCGCCATCATCGGTCCCGCCGTGCCGAGCGCCGAGGTCACGAGCGCGGTCGACACGCTGATCGAGGTCTATCTCGACCGCCGCCGCGACGGCGAGCGCTTTCCCGAGACCTATCGCCGCGTCGGCGCGGCGCCGTTCAAGGAGGCGCTCTATGCCGTTGCTTAAAGGTGGGCGCGTCATCGACGATCCCTGGCGCCATCTCGACGACGCGGAATCGCTGCCGGACGGCGCGCCGGCGACGGTGTCGCTGAAACGCTGGGCGGCCGAGCGCGAGGCGCTGTCGCGCCGCAACGGGCGGCTCGGACTGCGCCTGCCCAACGACGCCGCGGTATCGGCGCTCGCCGAGGATATCGCGCGTTTCGATCTCATCACGCTCGCCTTCCCGCGCTTCACCGACGGGCGGGCCTATTCGCAGGCGCGGCTGCTGCGCGGCCGCCTGGGCTTCCGCGGCGAGCTGCGCGCCACCGGCAATGTGCTGCGCGACCAGCTGATGTTCATGCGGCGCTGCGGCATCGACGCTTTCGAGGTGGGCGACCGCGCCCTGGCGGAGAATTGGCTCGCGGCGCTCGGCGAGTTCGACGTCTTCTATCAGCCCGCGGCGGACAGCCAACCCTGGATCGCACGTCAGCGCGCCGGCGCGCGCTGAAGCGGCGCCCAAGTCGGGCGTTCCCTCCGGACACGGCTTGCGCCACAATGGCGCCAACGCCGCCGCAAGCGGGCGATCGATCAAGACACCGACGACCAGAGGAGGAGAGCATGTCATTGTCGATTGGCGATATCGCGCCGGATTTCGAGGCGGAGACGACGCAAGGCCGCATTCGCTTTCATGACTGGATCGGCGATTCCTGGGCGGTGCTGTTCTCGCATCCCAAGGATTTCACGCCGGTCTGCACCACCGAGCTCGGCTACATGGCGCGGATCAAGCCCGAGTTCGACAAGCGCAACACCAAGATCATCGGCCTCAGCATCGATGCCGTGCAGGATCATGGCCGCTGGGCGAACGACATCAAGGAGACGCAGGGCACGGCGCCGAACTACCCGATCATCGGCGATCCCGAGCTCAAGGTGGCGAAGCTCTACCACATGCTGCCGGCCGCGCTCTCCGGCGACGCCAGCAAGCGCACCGCGGCCGACAACCAGACCGTGCGCAACGTCTTCGTCGTCGGCCCCGACAAGAAGATCAAGCTGATCCTGGTCTATCCCATGACCACGGGACGCAATTTCGACGAGGTGCTGCGCGTCATCGACTCGCTGCAGCTCACGGCCAGGCACAAGGTGGCGACGCCGGCCAACTGGAAGCCTGGCGATGACGTGATCATCGCCGGCTCGGTCTCCGACGACGACGCCAAGAAGATCTATCCGCAGGGCTGGAAGGCGCCGCGCCCCTATCTGCGCATCGTGCCGCAGCCGAAGTAGCCGATCCCGGGAACGGCCGGCGCAGGCGCCGGCCGTTTTCTTTTATCCTCTGGTCCGACGGGTTGCTGCCGCCGGGGGGATGTCGGCACCGGCAGCGGCATAGAATTGCTGCCGATGTCGCCGGAAGAGGAAGCCAGCACGAGAGCGGAAGGCCTTAGCGCGCCGGGTCGCGGGACCGGCGCGCGGCTGTCGGCGTGGCGCATTCCCGGCCTTGCCGCCATCCTGCTGCTGGGCGCGTGGCTGCGCGGCTGGGGTATCGAGCGCAACGGCTTCGGCACGGAATATTACGCCGCCGGCGTGCGCAGCATGGCCGAGAGCTGGCACAATTTCCTGTTCAACGCCTTCGACCCCGCCGGCTTCGTCTCCCTGGACAAGCCGCCGCTCGCCTTCTGGCTGCAGGTGGCAAGCGTCAAGCTGCTGGGATTCAGCGGCCTGGCGCTGCATCTGCCGCAGCTGCTGGAAGGCGTCGGCGCCATCGCGCTGCTCTATCATCTCGTCGCCCGCCGCTTCGGCGTGGCGGCCGGGCTGCTCGCGGCGCTGTTTCTGGCGCTAACGCCGATCAGCGTCGCCGTCGACCGCTCGGACAATACCGACAGCTGCCTCGTGCTGCTGCTGCTGCTGGCGAGCTGGCCGCTGATCGTCGCGGCCGAGCGCGCCGGAACCGGGCTGCTGCTGCTCGCCGCGGCGCTGATCGGCCTCGCCTTCAACACCAAGATGCTGGCAGCGCTGGTGGTCGTGCCCGGCTTTCTCGCGGTCTATCTCTGTGGCGCGCCCGCCGCCTGGAGGCGCCGCCTGATCGATGCCGGCCTCGCCGGGATCGTCCTGGCGGTGGTGTCGCTGTCCTGGATCGCGTTCTACGATCTGACGCCGGCGGCGAGCCGGCCCTATGCCGGCAGCAGCCACGCCAACTCGATGCTGGAGCTGGCGGTCGGCCATAACGGCATCGAGCGGCTGATCCGGCGTGATCGGCCGCCGGCGCCGCCGGCCGCCGCCACGGCGCTGGTGCGGCGCGGCGAGCCGCGCACGCCGCCCGGCCCGTTGAGGCTGGCGCGGCCCGCGCTGGTCGGACAGGTCGGCTGGCTGATGCCGCTGGCGCTCGCCGGGATCCTGCTGCCGCTCCGCCGCCAGCGCTCGCTCCTCGGCCTACCGCCGCGACCGCTGGCGGTGGTGCTGTGGGGCGGCTGGGCGTTGATCTACGGCGAAGTGCTGAGCTTTGCCGCCGGCCTGTTCCACGATTATTACCTGGTGACCCTGGCGCCGCCGCTCGCGGCGCTCGCCGCCATCGCCATCGTCGAACTCTGGTCGCGCGAGCAGGAAAGCGGCGGGCGGCGCCTGCTGCCGATGCTGCTGCTGCTGACCGCGGCGTGGCAGGCGGCGATGGAAGCGGCCTATGTCCGGTGGCAGCTCGACGATTGGCGGCTGTGGCTGCTGCTGGCGCTGGCCGGCGGCAGCGGGCTCGCCGCCGACGGCCTGCTGAGCGGGCGACCGGAGGCGGCGCGCCGGCGCCTCGCCGCGCTCGGCCTCGGCATCGCCGCGCTGCTGGCGACGCCGACCGCCTGGGCGCTGAGCAACGTGCTCGAGCGCGGCAACGTCTCCTTCCCGGTGGCCGATCTCTCGCTGCTTTCCAGCGGCGATGAGCGCGAGCGCGGGCGCTTTGCCGGCGAGGCGCGGCTGGCGCGCGACGAGATGCTGCTCGGGTTCCTGCTGCGCCATCGTGCCGGCGAGCGCTATCTGCTGGCGGTACCGAACGCGCGGCTTGCCGCGCCGATCATCCTGCGCAGCGGCGAAGCGGTGATGGCGCTCGGCGGCTTCTCCGGCAGTGATCCCATCCTCGACCCCACGGATCTCGCGCGCTTCGTCGCGGCCGGCGAGTTGCGTTTCGTGCTGGCCGGGGGCCCCGGCGGCTTCGGCCGCGGCGCCGAAGCCGAGGCGCGCCGGCGCGCCTTCGCCGACTGGATCGCCAGCCATGGCGCGCCGGTCGATCCTGCGCTCTGGCGCGGCAGCCTGCCCGAGCCGCCGGCCACGGGGCGCCGCACCGGCCGAGCGCAGATGCAGGAGATGCAGCTTTACGATCTGCGGCCGGCAGCCGCCAAGATCTCAGCACTCGGCGACGCGCGAATTTGCCTAAAATTTTACGAATAAAGGCGCAGAGATCGCCGGTCATTTTACTTTGATTTAACGGGAGCGGCGCCAGACTGCGGAGATCAAGCCGGCGATGTCCACGCGACACGCTGCACCACGCAAGATCGGGATTGGCGGTCATGTCGGACACCTCGCTGCGACTCGTGCACAGCCGGCCATCCCTCGGCCAAGCGGATGATCTCGCGATCTCGCTGCTGTTCTCGATCGGTGGGCTGGTGGCACAGCTTATCGTCGCCGCCGCCGGCTACGCAATTCTGGCGGGCTAGTCTCGCCAGTTCGCCTCGCGCGCGACGGCCGCGGCTGGTCGGGCCTCCCCTCGCCCTCCCAGCCGCGGCCACTTTTTTCCTCGGCGCGCGCCAGCCGCAGCCTCAGGCCAGCGGATAATCCGCCTGGTCCTCGTAGATCGCGCCGCTCTTGCTGAGATAGCTCGCCACCAGGCTGAAACTGCGCCACCGGGAAGGCATCGGCGCGGAACAGCGCATGCTCGGCCAGGAAGGCGCGCAGCTTCGCCTCGCTGGCATTGCGCAGGCGCGCCAGCGTCACATGCGGCGCATAGCGCCGCGTCTCCGGGGCGAGGCCGAGACGCACCAGCGCGCTCTCGACCTTGTCGCGCAAATGCACCAGCGGCGGGCTCTTGTCGACGCCGGCCCAGAGCATGCGGTCGCCGAAATGGCCGATTCCGGCCAGCGTCACCTGAAAGCGCGGCGCGCGGATCTTCGCCAGCGCCTCGTCGATATCGCCCGCCAGCCCTTCATCGACCTCGCCGATGAAGCGCAAGGTCAGATGGTAGTTGCCGGGATCGACCCAGCGCGCGCCGGGAATGCCTGAGCAGAGCAGCGACAGTCTGAGCTTCAGCTCGGGCGGAAGAGCGATGCCGACGAACAGGCGCAGCATGGGATCACGTCAGAGGAAGAGAGCGAGCACCCCGGTGTAGCCGTAGAGCCGGTCATGGGCGATCTCGCCATTGCCGAAGAAGCCGGCGAGCGGGAAGTCACCGAGCGCGTCGCGGATCATCACCAGCTCCTGGCTCGGCCGGCCGAACAGGTTCGGGCCGCGCGCGACGCAAGAGAAATAGAGGCCGGCGCGCGGCACGGCGGCGGCGCGGCGCTTCATCTGCTCCAGCATGCGCGTGAGATCGGTGGCGGCGCTGGCGGGATCGCGGCGGCAGAACAGCACGCAATCGCCCTGCGCCACCGTATGCGCCACCGCGAGCCATTGGCGCGGCACGTCGATGGCGACGAGGTTGCGCACGAGATAATCGCCGGTGTCGGAGCCCGTCACCGGAAAGCCCGCGAAGATCTGCCCGGCGACGCGCTTCAGGTCGCGCGACAGCAGCTCGCCGATATCCTCCTTGAAGACCTCGAGCGCCGGCCGGCCGTCGAGCGCCTTCAGGATGTTGTCGCGCGCCTCGGTGATGCGGCGCACCGGACCGATCGGCGAGCAGCCCTGGCTCAGACCGGTGATGACGCGAATGTCGGGCGCGAGCAGCACGCCCGAGAGCCCGCCCTCCACGACACGCCCGGCGATCTGCACCGGCGCGTCGGCGGCGGCGGCAAGCCCGCCGACCAGGAAGAGCGGCGCCTCGCGTGCCAGCGCGCCGATTCTGGCCGCGATGCTGGCGTCGCGCGGATCGCCATGAACGATGCCGAGCAGCGGGCGGACGCGCGCGAACCAGCGGTCGGAGGCCGCGGTGAGCTGCTCGGCGCTTGCCTCGGCCGGCGCGAACAGGCGGAACCCGTCCGGCGGCAGCGCCGCCACCAGCACCGAGAGCGCCGGCTCGTCGAAGTAATCCCGGCCGGCGGCGCAGACGCCAAGCCCGACGCTGCCCACCCAGTCGGCGATGCGCGTGCGCTCGCGCAGGAAGGTGAGGATGCTGCCGAGATCGGCGGCGAGCGCCTCGGTGGCATAGAGAAAGCCAAGATTGGCGCCCGGCGGCAGCGATCCCAGCTGATCGGCGCAGGCTTTGGCGACGCCGGCCCAGTTCTCGCCACGCGCATGGGCGGCGAGGAAGTAGCTTTCGAGCAGGCCGGTCATCCCTGTGCTCCCTTGTCGCGGATGAGCCGGGCCACGTAGGGCGTCAGCTTCTCGGCGATGATCTCGGCACCCGCGGCGGTAGGGTGGAGCCCGTCCTGCTGCAGGAGCTGCGGATCGAGCACGACCCCGTCGAGGATGAAAGGGTAGAGCGGCACCTGGTACTTGTCGGCGAGCCGGTGATAGATGGCATCGAACTCGTGGCGATAGTCGCTGCCCCAATTGGGCGGCGCCAGCATGCCGATCAGCAGCACCTTGGCGCCGCTCGCCTTGAGCCGTGCCAGGATCTGGTCGAGATTGGCATAGGTGAGCTTGGGATCGATGCCGCGCAGCGCGTCATTGGCGCCGAGCTCCAGCAGCACGACATCCGGATGATCGGCCATCGCCCAGTCGAGCCGGGCGAGGCCGTCGGCGCTGGTATCGCCGGAGACGCCGGCATTGGTCACCTCGGTGGCGAGCCCCTCCTGGGCGAGCCGCGCTTGGAGCCGAACGGGAAAGGCCTCGCTCACCGCCAGCCCGAACCCGGCCGTCAGGCTGTCGCCGAAAGCGAGAACGCGGGTTGCGGCAGCGGCCGGAGCCGTCAGGAGGAGAGCCAGCAAGGCGAGGCCGAGCGCCGCCGCGCGCCGCGCCCCGGATCCACCGCACCTTGCCCCGATGTTGACAACCGCGCGCCCATCGCCATATCCGCGGAGGGCGCGCGGCGGCGGCGAGGTCGCGCCGGACCGCTTTTGCTCCCGATGAGGTGATATGCAGGGCCCGCCCCGTTCCGACATTCCGATGATCCTGCTTGAGGATGTTCATCTAACACTGGCGAGCGCGGCTGGTGCCGTCAATGTCCTGCGCGGCGCCGCGCTGTCGGTGGCCGCAGGCGAGACGGTCAGCCTGGTCGGACCTTCCGGCTCGGGCAAATCGACCTTGATGATGGTGATCGGCGGCCTCGAGCGGCCGAGCCGCGGGCGCGTCCGCGTCGGCGGCACCGATCTCGCCGGGCTCGACGAGGATGCGCTTGCCCGCTTCCGCCGAGACGCCATCGGGATCGTCTTCCAGTCCTTCCACCTGATCCCGACCATGACCGCGCTCGAGAACGTCGCGATCCCGCTCGAGCTCGCCGGACGCGCCGACGCGTTCGCCGAAGCCGGCGCGCAGCTCGCCTCGGTCGGGCTGGCGGCGCGCGCGCTGCATTACCCCGGCCAGCTCTCCGGCGGCGAGCAGCAGCGCGTGGCGCTGGCGCGCGCCTTTGCCGCGGGCCCCCGGCTGCTGCTCGCCGACGAGCCCACCGGCAACCTCGACACCGCCACCGGCCGCCACATCATCGACCTGATGTTCGCGCTCTCCGCCGAGCGCGGCACGACCTTGCTGCTGATCACGCATGACGGCGATCTCGCGCGGCGCTGCGACCGCGTGCTGCACATGGCCGATGGCCGCATCGTCGAGAGCGCCGCCGCCGCCGGCATCGCCGTGCTCGGCGGGCGCTGAGCGATGCAGCTGCCGCTTGCCTTGCGCTGGGCACGGCGCGAGCTGCGCGGCGGCCTCAGGGGCTTTCGCATCTTCCTTGCCTGTCTCGCGCTCGGCACTGCCGTCATCGCCGGTGTCGGCTCGTTCTCCGCGGCGGTGACCGCCGGCCTCAGGACCGACGCGCGCGCCATGCTCGGCGGCGATGTCGAGCTGCATCTCGTCCATCGCCAGGCGACGCCGGAGCAGCGCACCTATCTCGACAGCAGCGGCACGGTCTCGGCGGTCGCCGAGATGCGCGCCATGGCGCGCACCGAGGATGGCGACGCGCGCAGCCTGGTCGAGCTCAAGGCGGTCGACGGCGTCTATCCGCTCTATGGCGAGGTCGGGCTCGAGCCGGCGCAGCCGCTGGCCGATGCGCTGGCGCGGCGCGACGGACGCTGGGGCGCGGTGGTGGCGTCGGGGCTGCTCGATCGGCTGAAGCTGCATCTCGGCGACACCATCCGCGTCGGCGACGCGCGCTATACCGTGCGCGCGACGCTGCAGCACGAGCCCGACGCCGCCACCGGCGGCTTCGAGTTCGGGCCGCGGGTGATGATCGCCGCCGCCGCCCTCGACGAGACCGGCCTCATCCAGCCCGGCACGCTGATCGGCTACAGCTATCGCGTGCGCCTGCCGCCGGGCGCCGGCATCAAGCGCTGGATCGACGGCATCAAGCGCGACTTTCCCGATGCCGGCTGGCGCATCCGCGAATTCGCCAACGCCTCGCCGATGCTGCAGCGGCTGATCGACCGCGTGACCATCTACATGACGCTGGTGGGCCTGACGGCGCTGCTGGTCGGCGGCGTCGGCGTCAGCAATGCGGTGCGCGGGTATCTCGGCGGCAAGACCGAGACCATCGCGACGCTCAAATGCCTGGGTGCGCCGGGCCGGCTCATCTTCGCCACGTATCTCGCGCAGATCATGGCGCTGGCGCTGGTCGGCATCGTCGCCGGCCTCGCGCTTGGCGCGCTGACGCCGCTGCTGGCGCGGCCGCTGCTCGCCGCCTTTCCGATCGCCGCGCGGCTGGGATTCTATCCCGCGCCGCTGCTCGTCGCCGCCGCCTTCGGCGTGCTGACGACGCTGGCCTTCGCGCTGTGGCCGCTGGCGGCGTCGCGCGAAGTGCCGGCAGCGAGCCTCTTCCGTGATCTCGTCGATCCCGCGCCGCGACGGCCCCGCCCGATCTACGTTCTTGCCACCGCCGCGGCGGCGCTGGCGCTGGCGCTGCTCGGCATCCTCAGCGCCAATGACCGGCGCACCGCCTTCTGGTTCGTGCTGGCCGCGCTCGGCGCGCTGGCGGCCTTCCGCCTGCTCGCCGCGGCGCTGGTGCTGCTGGCGCGCCACGCCGGCCGGCCGCGCCATGCCGGGCTGCGCCTCGCGCTCGCCAACCTCCACCGCCCCGGCGCGCCCACCGCGGGGATCGTCGCCTCGCTCGGACTCGGCCTCACGGTGCTGGTGGCGATCGCGCTGATCGAGGGCAATATCGCCGATACCATCGACGAGCGCCTGCCGGAGCACGCGCCGTCCTTCTTCTTCATCGACATCCTGCCGAATCAGGTGGCGGCGTTCGATGCGCTGGTGGCGGCAACGCCGGGGGTGACGCAGGTGGCGCGCGTCGCCAGCCTGCGCGGCCGCATCACCCGGATCAACGGCGTGCCGGTCGAGCGCGCGCAAGTGAAGCCGGAGGCGCGCTGGGCGCTCAGCAACGAGCGCGGCCTGACCTATGCGGCGCGCCCGCCCAAGGGCTCGCGCATCGTCGCCGGCACGTGGTGGCCGGCGGATTACCGCGGGCCGCCGCTGGTCTCGCTCGATGCCGAGATCGCGGCGGGCATGGGCTTGACGCTGGGCGACACCATCACCGTCGATGTGCTTGGCCGCGAAGTCACCGCCACCATCACCAATCTGCGCGAGATCGACTGGACCTCGCTCGGCATCAACTTCGTGCTGGTGTTCTCGCCCGGCATCCTCGACGGCGCGCCGCAGATGCATATCGCCACGGCGCGCACGCCGCCCGGCGAGGAGGCGGCGCTCGAGCGCGCCGTGACCGACCGCTTCCCCAACGTCTCGGCGATCGCCGTCAAGGATGCGCTGCAGGCGGTGAGCAGCATCATCGCCGCGATCGCCACCGGCATGCGCGCCATCGCGGCGATCACGCTGGTCGCCGGCACGCTGGTGCTGGCGGGCGCGGTTGCGGCCGGCCATCGCCGCCGTGTCTACGAGGCCGTGGTGCTGAAGGTGCTGGGCGCGACCCGCGCCGACATCACCCGGATCTTCCTCATCGAATACGGGCTGCTCGGCCTCGCCACCGCGGCGATCGCCGCCGGCCTCGGCACGCTCGCAGGCTGGCTGGTCCTTACCCGCGTCATGCAGCAGGAATGGACCTTCCTGCCGGGAGCGGTGGCGCTCACGGCGCTGACGGCGACGGTGTTGACGCTGGCGGTTGGCTATGCCGGCACCTGGCGGGCGCTCGGCGCCAAGCCTGCCCCCTATCTGCGCAACGAATAGGGGCGTCGCCCCTCATCATTGAATTAACCGCCGGCTGTGCCAATATGGCATGACGAAGCCACAAACCCAATCTGGGGGCCTTCCATGGCGTATGAACCGGATAACCGCTGGACCACGCGCGACGCTGCGATACCGCAGGTCGGGATCGACGCTGGTCTGCGGCAGTACATGCTGAGCATCTACAACTATATGGCAGGCGGCTTGGCGCTGACCGGCGTGGTGGCCTATGCCGCGGCCGCCAGCGGCTTCTATCAGGCGATCGCCGGCACCATCCTGTTCTGGGTGGTGCTGCTGGCGCCGCTGGGCCTGGTCATGCTGCTGAGCTTCCGCATCCAGAACATGAGCCTGGGCTCGGCGCAGCTCACCTTCTGGGCCTATGCCGCGCTGATGGGGCTGTCGCTCGCCGGCATCTTCCTCATCTATACCGGCGCCAGCATCGCGCGCGTGTTCTTCATCACCGCCGGCACCTTCGCCGCGATGAGCATCTATGGCTACACCACGCGCACCGATCTCTCGCGCTTCGGCTCGTTCCTGTTCATGGGGCTGATCGGCATCATCATCGCCGGCCTCGTCAACATGTTCATCGCCTCCTCGGCGCTGCAATTCGCGATCTCGGTGGTCGGCGTCCTGATCTTCACCGGCCTCACCGCCTGGGACACGCAGTCGATCAAGGAGATGTACTTCGAAGGCGACGGCACGGCGGTCGCCGGCAAGAAGGCGATCCTCGGCGCGCTGCGCCTCTATCTCGACTTCATCAATCTCTTCATGATGCTGATGCAGCTGCTCGGCGCGCGGCGCGACTAAGCCGCCGCTTCTCGGTCTGGCGCAAGCCGCCCGCGGGTCATGCCGCGGGCGGCTTCGTTTTGGCGCGAGGCCTGGCCGCACGCCGAACCGCGCACCGCGGGCGGCCCGGCCGCCCGTCCCTGAGCCGCCTCGCCGGCGGGCGCGCCGATCAAAAATCGGTGCAGCGGCCGTTCTGCTCCCAATCGCCGTAGCGGGTGGGCTCCGGCCCTTTCGGGCCGCCGATCTCGCGCGGCGGCGGCTTAACCTCGCCCGTGCCGGGTTTTTGCGCCGGCACCGCCGGTTTCCCGGCTTCAGGCTTGGGATCGCTGTCGGTCATGGGAAAGATATGATCGCCGCCGCCGCGCTTGCCAAGGCTTGACGATCGCGATCGCACACGCCAGCTATGCGGGAGCAGGTTTTGTGAACATCGCGCCCATGAGCAATCTTTTCCGCACCGGCCTCCTGCTTGCCGCCCTGACCGCGCTTTTCATGGGCGTGGGCTGGCTGATTGGCGGCGCCGCCGGCATGCTCATCGCGCTGCTTGTCGCCGCCGCGACCAATCTCTTCGCCTATTGGAATGCCGACCGCCTGGTGCTTGCCGCCTATGGCGCGCGGCCGATCGCGCGCGCCGAGGCGCCGCAGCTCTACGACATCGTCGGCCACCTCGCCGAGCGCGCCGCGATTCCGATGCCGCGGCTCTATCTCATCGACAGCGCGCAACCCAATGCGTTTGCCACCGGCCGCGACCCCGCCCATGCCGCGGTGGCGATCACGCGCGGCTTGGTCGAGGCGCTCGACGAGGCGGAAATCGCCGCGGTCATCGGCCATGAGCTGTCGCATGTCGTCCATCGCGACACGCTGACCATGACGATCACCGCCACCGTCGCCGGCGCCATCGGCATGCTGGCGAATTTCGCCTTCTTCCTCGGGCCGCGCAGCGACGAGCGCGACGCGCCGCTCGGCACGGCCGGCGCGCTGCTGGTGGCGGTGCTGGCGCCGCTCGCGGCGGCGCTGGTGCAGATGGCGATCTCGCGCACCCGCGAATACGAGGCCGACCGGCGCGGCGCCGAGATCAGCGGCGATCCGCAGGCGCTCGCCACCGCGCTCGGCAAGATCGAGGCGCTGGCCCGCGGCCGGATGGTGGCCGACGCCGAGCGCAATCCCGCCACCGCGCATCTCTTCATCATCAACCCGTTGCACGGCGCGGGCCTCGCCGGTCTCTTCGCCACGCATCCCGCCACCGCCGAGCGCATCCGCCGGCTCGAGGCGATGGCAGCGGCACGCGGCCTCGGCGACGCGCGGCCGCCGGGCGGCCCCTGGGGCGTCCGCCGCATCGCGTGAGGCGATACCCGATGCCGGGCCGGAACAATCGGCGCCCCATGACGTTAGCCGACACCCGGAACCTTGGGGTTATGCATCCTGTGGCAGTACATTCCGCCCCGACCCAGACCGCCCCGGCCACGGCGCGTAGCGTAGCCATCGACCTGATCGGCGCCGTCCTGCGGCGCAAGCGCCCGCTCGACGACGCCATCGAGGACAATCCGGAGATGGGCGGCCTGCCGCCCCGCGACCGCGCTTTTGCGCGGCTCCTCGTCGCCACCGTGCTGCGCCGGCTCGGCCAGATCGACGCGTTGATCGCGCATTGCCTCAACACGCCGCTACCGCCGCGCGCCGCGATGGTGCATGACATGCTGCGGCTCGGCATCGCCCAGCTGCTCTTCCTGCGCACCCCACCCCACGCCGCCGTCGCCACCACCGTCGACCTCGCCGATCTCCGCGGGTTCCTGTCGCATAAGGGGCTGGTCAACGCCGTGTTGCGCCGCCTGAGCCAGGAAGGGCCGGCACTCGTCGCCCAGCAAGACACGGCCCGCCTCAACACGCCGGACTGGCTGTGGCGCGCCTGGAGCCAGGCCTATGGCGAGGACGGCGCGCGCGGCATCGCGCTGGCCCACCTCAAGGAGGCACCGCTCGATCTCACCGTGCGCGCGGACGTCGAGAAATGGCGCGCCCTGCTCGACGCGATCCTGCTGCCGACGGGCTCGCTGCGGCGCACCGGCGGCGGCGCAATCATGAGTCTCCCCGGCTATGGCGAGGGCGCCTGGTGGGTGCAGGACGCCGCGGCGGCGATCCCGGCGACGCTGTTCGGCGCCATCGCCGGTCAGCGCGTCATCGATCTCTGCGCCGCCCCCGGCGGCAAGACGGCGCAGCTTGCCGCGTTGGGTGCGCGCGTCACCGCCATCGACCGCTCGCCGCGCCGGCTCGAGCGGCTCAACAGCAATCTCGCGCGGCTCGGCCTGCCGGTCGAGAGCTTGGTCGCCGACGCCGCGACGTGGCGGCCGAGCGAGCCCGCCCGCTACGTGCTGCTCGATGCGCCGTGCACCGCGACGGGCGCGATCCGCCGGCATCCCGACGTGCCGCATCTCAAATCGCCCGATGACGTGACCCGCCTCGCCGCGGTGCAGGAGCGGCTCATCGCCGCGGCGATCGACATGCTCGCGCCGGGCGGGGTGCTGGTCTATTGCACCTGCTCGCTCGAGCCGCAGGAAGGCGTGCAGCAGGTGCAGCGCCTGCTGTCGCGCGGCGCGCCGGTGCGGCGCAAGGCGATCGATCCCGCCGAGATCGGCGGCCTCGCCCAATGCGTCACGCCCGACGGTGATCTGCGCACCCTGCCGAGCCATCTCGCGGAGCTTGACGGCATCGACGGGTTCTACGCCGCTCGGTTGCTGCGTAACGGCTAGCCGCGAGTCTCAGCCGCCGAAGCCGCGCGCTGAGAGCTGTCGGCATCTCGGAGTGGTTTTCGTCACGGCTGCGGCCGATGGCGCGCTTAGGTGGCGACGGTCCTCAGCCCGTGTCCGATTGCTTGACCCACAGTGTCGCGGCGCGCTCCTCCAGCCCGTTGGCCAACCTGTCATAGGTCTCGGCCATGCACGCGAAAGATGCTTTGGCCGCCTCGTCATGTGTCTGTTCGCCCAAAGCGCGGCACGCATGGGCTCTCAACCGCCAACGCTTCGCCTGCTCCAAATGAAGATCGCCGCGCATGCTTGCCCCTCTCCCAGGCGAGAGCGCGCGCCGCCCTGCGTGAAAATGAGCGGACTGATCTCTCTGTCATCGGCGCCTGGGCGAGGTGGTTGCCGACGATCATGCCAGCTTATCAATGAAGCCGATCGCGCGTCCTTCGTCTGTCAGTAGGGGGCGGGCGGCGGCTACGCGAACCGCGGGTTGAAAGCCGCCGCCGGCCATGCCTACGTTCGCAATAATTAGCATCGACAGATGCATTCGACGTGTCCATTCGCTTGCCTGACGCCGGACTCGACCTTCGGTCCCACCCGCGCCGATTACGGGTTCGGCCTTGGCCTTGCCGTGCGCCGCACGCCGGGGATCATCCGGCTGATGGGCTCGGTCGGTGATTTCTCCTGGCCTGGCGCCAGCGGCACGAATTGGTGGGCCGATCCGCAAGAGCAGCACGCCGTGGTGTTCATGGCGCACTCGCCGGGGCCGGTGCGCTGGCACTACCGCGAGCTGATCAACGCGCTGGTCTATCAGGCGATTACCGATTAGTCGGGATTTCCGCGCCGGGCCACGACCAAGCGCGCTTGCGGCCCCCGCGGTTCCCTGTTACCAAGCCGCATGCAGCAGGCGGTTCGCATCGCACCGTCGATCCTCTCGGCCGATTTCGCGCGGCTCGGCGAGGAAGTGCGCGCGATGACCGCGGCGGGCGCCGACTACATTCATATCGACGTGATGGACGGGCATTTCGTGCCCAACCTCACCATCGGTCCGGTGGTGGTGAAGGCGTTGCGGCCGTATTCGCCGCTGCCGTTCGACGTCCATCTCATGATCTCGCCGGTCGATCTTTTCATCGCCGATTTCGCCGCCGCCGGCGCCGACATCATCACCGTCCATCCCGAGGCGGGGCCGCATCTCCACCGCACCGTGCAGATGGTGAAATCGCACGGCAAGAAAGCCGGCGTCGCGCTCGACCCGGCGACGCCGATCGCGATGGTCGAGCCGATGCTCGGCGATATCGATCTCGTGCTGGTGATGAGCGTCAATCCCGGCTTCGGCGGCCAGAGCTTCATCCACTCCCAGCTCGAGAAGCTGCGGGCGCTGAGGAAGCGCCTCGACGCCATGGGCCGCACCATCGATCTCGAGGTCGATGGCGGGATCAACCCCGAGACCGCGGCGGCGGCGGTCGCCGCCGGCGCCGACGTGCTGGTCGCCGGCACCGCCAGCTTCGCCGGCGGCGCGCCGGCCTATGCCGCCAACATCCAGCGCCTGCGCGGCCGCAGCTGATGCCGCTGGCGCGGTCCGTGCTCTACGGCTCGGCGCTCTATCATCTGAGCCTCTGGGGCCCCGCCCCGACCCAGCCCGAATTCACTCTCGACCCGACCCGGTCCGGCGATGCCGCGCGCGGCGCCGAGCTCACGGCCGGCATCTTCCGCTTCGCCGGCGAGAGCGTGGCGGCCGACATGCCGCCCTGGACGGCGGCGTTGCGGCCGGCCTTCCTCGCGGAGTTGCACGGCTTCGCCTGGCTCGCCGACCTCGCCGCCTTGGGCGACGCCGCCGCCTGGGCGCGGGCCCGCGGCTGGGCCGCCGACTGGCTGGACCAGTGCGACGGCTGGGATGCCGTCGCCTGGCGCGCCGATGTCGTCGGCATACGGCTCATCGCCTGGATCACCAATTGGCCGCGCCTCGCCGGCGGCGGCGAGGACCGGACGCTCGCGACGCGGCTTTGCGCCAGCCTCGCGCGCCAGATGCGCCATCTCTCCCGCGTCGGCCGGCGCGAGGCGCCAGGCGTCAGGCGGCTCACGGCGCTCGCCGGCCTCGTCGTCGCCGCGGCTGCGCTGGGATATCCCGGCAAGCTCGAGCGCGGCCTGCGCCAGCTCCTGCGCGAGGCCGAGGCGCAGCTGCTGCCCGATGGCGGCCATGTCGAGCGCAGCCCGCGCGCGCAGCTCCTGGCGCTCGAGGCGCTCATCGCCGCGCGCGCGGCGCTGGTCGCGCGGCAGGCGGAAGTGCCGCCGGCGCTCCAATCCGCCATCGATCGCGCCGCGCCGATGCTGCGCTTCTTCCGCCATGGCGACGGCGCGCTGGCGCTGTTCAACGGCGCCGAGGAGGAGACAGCAGAGATCGTCGAGCGCGTCCTGGCACAGGCCGAGGCCAGGGGCCGCGCGCCGCATTCGGCGCCGCATGTGGGATTCCAGCGGCTCCAGGCGGGGCGCAGCCTGGTGCTGGTCGACACCGGCGCCCCGCCCGCGCCGGGGTTCGACGGTGACGCCCATGCCGGCACCTTGTCCTTCGAGATGAGCCATGGGCGCGAGCGGCTCATCGTCAATTGCGGCGCCTATCACGGGCCCGATGCGCAATGGCGGACGGTGGCGCGGGCCAGCGCGGCGCATTCGACCCTGGTGGTCGCCGACACCAACTCCGCCGAGATCCGCGCAGATGACGGGCTCGGCCGCAAGCCCGGCCGGGTGCGCTGCGAGCGCGCCGAAGAGAACGGCGCGCAGTGGATATCGGCAAGCCATGACGGCTACGTCTCGGCCTTCGGCCTCACCCATCAGCGGCAGCTTTTCCTCTCCGCCGACGGCGAGGATTTGCGCGGCGAGGACCGGCTCAACGGCCCGGCCGGGCAGGGCTTCGTGCTGCGCTTCCATCTTCATCCGGCGGTGCAGGCGTCGCTTGCCCAGGATGGCAGCACCGCGCTGCTGCGGCTGGCCAGCGGCGTCGGCTGGCGGCTGCGCGCGCAAGGCGCGGTGATGAGCCTGGCCGAAAGCATCTATCTCGGCGAAGGCGAGCCGCGCAGATCTCAGCAGCTGCTGCTCGACGGCCATGTCGGCACCGCCGGCGCCACGGTCAAATGGGCGCTGCGGCTCGTCGGGCGCGCGCCCGACGAGGAGCCGCAGGGATAGGCGTCGGGCGCTTGATCGCGGCGGCTCGGCGCCCTATCGTCCTGGCCCTTGCCGCCGCCGGGGCTCCCGATGTCCGATGCTGAACTTCGCCCGATCGCGCGGGCGCTTCTGTCGGTTTCCGACAAGACCGGCCTCGTCGCGCTCGCCCGGGCGCTGGCCGACCGCGGCGTGGCGCTGGTCTCCACCGGCGGCACCGCCAAGGCGCTGGCCGAAGCCGGGCTCGCGGTCGCCGATGTCGCCGGGGTCACCGGCTTTCCCGAGATGCTGGATGGCCGCGTCAAGACCTTGCATCCGGCGATCCATGGCGGGCTGCTGGCGCGGCGCGGCGATGCCGCGCATGTCGCGGCGCTGGCCGAGCACGGCATCCGGCCGATCGACCTGCTGGTGGTCAATCTCTACCCCTTCGCCGCCACGGTCGCGCGCGGCGCGGCCCCCGACGAGTGCATCGAGAACATCGACATCGGCGGCCCCGCCTTGATCCGCGCCGCGGCGAAGAACCACGAGGACGTCGCGGTGGTCACCGATCCCGCCGAGTATGACGCGCTGCTGGAGGAGCTGGCGCGCCATGACGGCGCCACGACGCTGGCGCTGCGCCGTCGGCTGGCCGGCCTCGCCTATGCCCGCACCGCCGCCTATGACGCCGCCATCGCCGGCTGGTTCGCGGCCGAGCGCGGCGAGACCTTTCCGGCGCTGCTGACGCTGGCCGCGGGGCTCAAGGAGCGGCTGCGCTATGGCGAGAACCCGCACCAGCAGGCGGCATTCTATGTCGGCGGCGAGCACCGGCCGGGCGTCGCCTCGGCCAAGCAGCTCCAGGGCAAGGAGCTCTCCTTCAACAACCTCAACGACACCGACGCCGCCATCGAATGCGTCGCCGAATTCGCCGAGCCGGCGGTGGCCATCATCAAGCACGCCAATCCCTGCGGCGTCGCCTGCGGCCCCAGCCTCGGCGAGGCCTATGCCAAGGCGCTCGCCTGCGATCCCGTCAGCGCCTATGGCGGCATCATCGCCGTCAACCGCCCGCTTGACGCCGCCACCGCCGAGGCCATCGCCAAGCTCTTCGTCGAAGTGGTGATCGCGCCGGCGATCGAGCCCGCGGCGCAGGCGGCGCTGGCGCGCCGGACCGCGCTGCGACTCCTCGTCACCGGCGGCATGCCCGATCCCGCCGCGCCCGGCATGACGCTGCGCTCGCTCGCCGGGGGATATCTGCTGCAGACGCGCGACAATGGGCGGGTCGGGGCGGCCGACCTCAAAGTCGTGACCCGGCGTCCGCCCGGCGACGCCGAGCTCGCCGACCTGCTCTTCGCCTTCCGCGTCGCCAAGCACGTGAAGTCGAACGCCATCGTCTATGCCAAGGCGGGCGCCACGGTCGGTATCGGCGCCGGTCAGATGAGCCGCGTCGACAGCGCGCGCATCGCCGCCTGGAAGGCGGCGGAGGCAGGCAAGGCCGCGGGCCTGGCCGAGAGCCCGGCGAAAGGCTCGGTGGTGGCCTCCGACGCTTTCTTTCCCTATGCCGACGGGCTCGAGGCCGCCATCGCCGCCGGCGCCACCGCCGTCATCCAGCCCGGCGGCTCCGTGCGCGACCCGGAGGTGATCGCCGCCGCCGACCGGGCCGGCATCGCCATGGTCTTCACCGGCATGCGGCATTTCCGGCATTGACGCCGCGACCGTTTCGTCCCGATCCCTGATCGCGGTCACCCGCCCAGGGGTTGCCGAGCGCCGGCCGACACTGCGTGTCGGGGTTGTCGCGGGCCCTGATATGAGCGACGGCAGCGGCGGCAGGAACGGTTCTCACCGCCCATCGTCCACGGCGAATTGAATAGAGCCAGAAGCTCGCGCAGCGCGGGTATCGGCGAAAAAATGGTCGCTGAGGCGCCGCATGGCCCGCCGCCGACGATGCCGCCGGGAAGCGCAGCCACGCCTGCCGGTCGCTTCCGGAGCAGGCCGCACTAACCAAAAGTTGCCCCGCGCGAGCGCCGGCGATCAGCCCTGCCGGCCGGCGCGGAAAGCGCCCCCGCCCTCTTCGGTCAGATGCAGCGTCCGCCATCCACCTCGAGCGCCACACCGGTGATGAACGCGCCTTCGTCGGAGGCGAGGTAGAGCGCGGCATTGGCGACATCGCGCGGCGTGGCGAAGCGGCCCAGCGGAATCGAGGCGAGGAATTTGGCGCGCAGCTCCGGCGTGTCGCCGCCCATGAAGCTCGGCAGCAGCGGCGTATCGCCGGCCACCGGACAGAGCGCGTTGACGCGGATGTTGTCGGGCGCGAGCTCCTGCGCCATCGCCTTCGACAGCATCACCGCCGCGCCTTTCGAGCCGCAATACCAGACGAGCCCGGCGCGCGCGCGGAGATCCGGCGGTCGAGGCGGTGTTGAGGATAGAGCCGCCGCCCTGCTTGCGCATTACCGGCACGACATGCCGCGCCGCGAGATAGATCGACTTGACGTTGACCGCGAAGACGCGGTCGAACATCGCCTCCTCGACGCCCAGCATCGGTCCGTTCTTGTGGGTCGTGCCGGCATTGTTGACCATGATGTCGATGCGGCCGAAGCGCGTCAGCGCGCGCTTGACGAGGCCTTCCATCGCGGCGTTGTCCGAGACGTCGGCACGCGCATAGATCGCGCTGCCCTGGCCGTGAGCCCGGTCGATCTCGGCCGTGACGCGCTCGCCACCGCGATCGTCGATGTCGTTCACCACCAGCTTGGCGCCTTCCTCGGCGAAGCGCTTGGCAATGCCCTCGCCGAAGCCCGAGCCCGCACCGGTGACCACCGCGATTTTGCCCTCGAGACGCATGGTTCTCCCCCGTGAGTTATCAGTTATCAGTCGTCAGTTATCAGTCGCGGCAATGACTGACAACTGATAACTGTTAACTGATGACCGCCGGCCTCTGCCGGCGACTTACGCCAGTATGTCGATCAGCCGGCCGCGGCCGCTGGCGCCAGGCGGCGCTCCGGGACGAGCCTGATCCGGCGCGGCTTTCGCCTCGGCGTTGCTCGGCGTCTGCGGCGCCTGACGCGCTTGCAACACGGCGAGGTTGGCGGCGGTAAGCGGGAGGGGTGGCGATGGCGGACCCATGGGCGGCGCGCAGCATGGCAGCGCTTGATGAAGGGGAGGTTAAGCCATCTAACCCTATAGGACTGACACAGACTGTTACAAAACCTCACAATTCATTACTTCATTGGCGCTGCTCAACCACCGATCCTGTCGTCAGGAAACTGGATTAACTCCGGGGCGACAATGAAGCAAGCAGCCGGAACTTCGCACTACCCATGGTCGATGGCGGATTTCATCGAGGGATGGAGGAGCAAGTGGGGCGTCTCGACAGGAGCTGTGAGGTGAACTTCCCGGGAGCATCGAACGGCAACGGCATCGTCGCCATGGCGACCGCCTGCGCCCTCGCCATCGTCGATCACAGCCGGCTGCGCCGAGAATGCTTGCGCCTGGCGCTGGCCCAGCACAACCCGCATTGGCGGGTGGCCGAGTTCAGCACCGCCGACGAGCTGCTGCGAAGTGTCAGCCTCGGCGAGAGCGTCGACCTCATCGTCATCGGCGCCGCGACCGCGGAACATGTCGACCTCGCCCAGCTCGAGATGCTGCGCGACACCCTGCCGGGGGCGCCGGTCGTCGTCGTGGCCGAGAACGGCAACCCGCACCGCGCGCGGCAGATGCTCGCCGCCGGTGCGCGCGGCTTCCTGCCGACGAGCCTCAGCCTCAAAGTGCTGATCGGCGCGCTCGACCTGGTGCTTGCGGGCGGCGTCTATGTGCCGTCCTCGCTGCTCGATGCGGCGCCGCCGCGGCGTACCGGCTGGGACGGCGAGGACCGCCCGATCGAGCCGTGGTCGGAGCTGACGCGCCGCCAGCGCGACGTGCTTGGGCTGATCTCGCAGGGCAAGTCGAACAAGCTCATCGCCGACGCGCTCTCCATGTCGGAGAGCACGGTCAAGGCGCATGTGAAGCAGATCATCAAGCGACTGCATGTCTCCAACCGGACACAGGCGGCGCTCCTCGCCACCGGCCACGGACCATTTTCGCCATCGGTATTCAACGGCGGACATGCCGGCAATGGTGTGATCGCCAAATAGCACCGACGGCAATCGACGCCGCATCCCCCCGCGGCGTGGAGAGAGGGACCCGGCGCAGCCCCCCAGCGGCCGGGTCCCGTGTCTTGGGGGCAGCCGGCAGTGGAGGAGACCGCCCGCACGGCATCGCGCCCGCCGCCGCAGCGCGGATCGGCGGCGAATGCCATCCGGGTCACCCGGCAACGGATAGTATTCAGCGACAATCTTTACTCAGAAATAGTGAGTTGCGCAAATGAGCCTTATTGTCATACCAATGCATGTAAAGAACAAATAGGGTCCGTACTTTAAGGCGTTCCGCTCTCCTTGTATCGGCCGGCCCCGCCGCCCTAGATTTGTTCATCAGCGACAAGCAGGCCGGGCGGGACGAACCGCCGCCAATCGGGAGCGAAGCCGTCATGTCCAGCACCACCGTTTTCCCTGTGCCCGAGGCGGTCGCGCGCGCGGCCTGGGTCGACGAGGCGCAGTATGCAGCGCTCTACGAGCAATCCCTCAGGGACCCCGACGGGTTCTGGCGCGAGCAGGCCAAGCTGCTGCATTGGATCAAGCCCTTCACCAAGGTGAAGAACGCGCGCTTCACCGGTGATGTCGCGATCAAATGGTTCGAGGACGGCACGCTCAACGCGTCCTACAACTGCATCGACCGGCATCTCGCCGAGCGCGCCGACCAGACGGCGATCCTGTGGGAAGGCGACAGCCCCCACGAGCAGCGCCATGTGAGCTATGCCGAGCTGCATGAGAGCGTCTGCCGCCTCGCCAATGTGCTGCGCGCGCGCGGCGTCAAGAAGGGCGACCGCGTCACCATCTACATGCCGATGATCCCCGAGGCGGCCTTCGCCATGCTCGCTTGCGCGCGCATCGGCGCCGTCCATTCCGTCGTCTTCGGCGGCTTCTCGCCCGACAGCCTGATCGGCCGCATCCAGGATTGCAGCTCCGACATCGTCATCACCGCCGATGAGGGGCTGCGCGGCGGGCGCAAGGTGCCGCTCAAGGCCAATGCCGACGAAGCGCTGAAGCAATGCCCCGGGGTCAAGACGCTGATCGTGGTGCGCCGCACCGGCGGCGCGGTCGCCTGGGTCGAGGGCCGTGACGTCTGGTATCACGAGGCGATGGCGGCGGCGGCGAAGGATTGCCCGCCGGTGGAGATGAGCGCCGAGGATCCGCTGTTCATCCTCTACACCTCGGGCTCGACGGGAAAGCCGAAGGGCGTGCTGCACACCACCGGGGGCTATCTGCTCTTCACCGCGCTCACGCATCACTACGTCTTCGACTATCACGATGGCGACGTCTACTGGTGCACGGCGGATGTCGGCTGGGTGACCGGGCACAGCTATATCGTCTACGGGCCGCTCGCCAATGGCGCCACCACGCTGATGTTCGAAGGCGTGCCCAACTATCCCGACCCCTCGCGCTTCTGGCAGGTGATCGACAAGCACAAGGTCAACATCTTCTATACCGCGCCCACCGCGATCCGCGCGCTGATGCGCGAGGGCGAGCATTTCGTCACCAAGAGCTCGCGCAAATCGCTGAAGCTGCTGGGCACGGTGGGCGAGCCGATCAATCCCGAAGCCTGGCTGTGGTATCACCGCGTCGTCGGCGACGGCCGCATCCCGATCGTCGACACCTGGTGGCAGACCGAGACCGGCGGGATTCTGATCACGCCGCTGCCGGGCGCGACACCGCTGAAGCCGGGTTCGGCGACGCTGCCGTTCTTCGGCGTCAAGCCGGTGCTGGTCGACAACGAGGGCAGGCAGCTCGAAGGCGCCGCCGAGGGCAATCTCTGCATCGCCGACAGCTGGCCGGGGCAGATGCGCACCGTCTTCGGCGACCACAAGCGCTTCGTCGAGACCTATTTCTCGACCTTCCCCGGCAAATACTTCACCGGCGACGGCGCGCGGCGCGACGAGGACGGCTACTACTGGATCACCGGCCGCGTCGACGACGTGATCAACGTCGCCGGCCATCGCCTCGGCACCGCCGAGGTCGAGAGCGCGCTGGTGGCGCATCAGAAAGTCGCCGAGGCGGCGGTGGTGGGCTATCCGCACGACGTCAAGGGTCAGGGCATCTACGCCTATGTCACCTTGAAGACCGGCCATGAGCCGAGCGAGGCGCTGCGCAAGGAGCTGGTCGGCTGGGTGCGCAAGCACATCAGCCCGATCGCCGCCCCGGATCTCATCCAATGGGCGCCCAACCTGCCCAAGACGCGCAGCGGCAAGATCATGCGCCGCATCCTGCGCAAGATCGCCGCCAACGAACACGGCCAGCTCGGCGACACGAGCACGCTGGCCGATCCCGGCGTGGTCACGGATCTCGTGGATAACCGGATGAACCGCGAGTAGCGGCGCGGCGCCGGCGGCCTCACGCCGCCGGCCGCATCTCCTTAAGTCCATCCTCGTCGCGCGCCTGGATTGTGGTCCGCACCATCACGCGCGGCTCGTTCAGCGGCCAGGGCCGGCCGCGATGCATGGTGGCGCGGTTGTCCCACATCACGACATCGCCTTGGCGCCAGCGATGGAGATACGTCACCTCCGGCCGCGTCGCCTCGGCGATGAGCTCGGCGAGCAGCGCCTTCGCCTCATTGTCGCCCATGCCGTCCACCGCATAGGCGTGCGATGCGATATAGAGCGCACGCCGGCCATTCACCGGGTTCCGCCAGGTCATCCGCCAGCGCACCGGCGGCAGCGCCGCGCGCTCGGCCGGGGTCATCAGCTCCGGATGGATCTGGTCGCGCGAATTGGCGTAGGAATGAGTGACGATCGCGCTCTCGAGCCGCGCCTGACGCGCGTCAGGGAGCCGCTCCCAGGCGAGCCTGGTCGAGGTGAACTCGGTCTCGCCGCCATCGCTCGGCAAGGTGCGCGCCGACAGCACCGAGGCGAGCGCGGGCGTCTGCTTGAAGGAGCTGTCGGTGTGCCAGAGCTGGTTGGCGCGCGCGCGCCAGATCTGGCGGTCATTCTCCGGCACCAGTTTGCCGTCGGGGCCGAGATTGTTGAGCCGGCTGTAGAAGGTGCCATGGCCGACCGAACCGAGCTTGACCAGCTCGAGCGGGCCAAAGGCGCGCGAGTAGGCCGCCTGGACGTCGTCGCTGATGCTCTGGCCGCGGAACACCAGCACCGAATGCGTCTCGAAGGCGGCACGCACCGCGCGATAAGCGGCGTCGCTCGCGGCGACATCGATGAGGTTGACGCCACCGAGCTCGGCGGCAAAGCCCTGCGCCAGCGGGATCAGCTCCATGGCCCGTCTCCTTCCCCGGCGCGAGGATAGCACAAGACACGAGAAAAGGGCGCCGCCGGCGGGCGGGCCCTTTGTGTCCCGTGCACCGCGCTCAGTGCAGCGGCCGCACCGTCACGCCACCATCGTGATGCTCCTCGACGACGCAGCCGGCGGCGCCGAGCATGACCAGCGCCAGCAGCAGGGTGACGCGCGCAAACCTCATCTCCGCCTCCCCGTCATCGCCAGTCGCGATGGTCGTGCCAGCCGCCGTGGCCGCCGTCGTCTTCGACGATGCAGGCCGAGAGGCTCACCCCCAGGCCGAGACCGGCCAGGGCCAGGAATAGCATCGCTCTTACCTTCCTCACGTCGCACCTCCATGACTGTCTCCTCTCTCGTCAACAGCGCCTCGGGCAAAAAGAGCCCACGACCGGAACCGGCGCCGCCGACGCCCTGTTTTATCCGTGAAATTGCCGCGCCTGCCGCCAGGACGTTGCGTCGCCGTGACGCGCGTTGGCCCGGATCCTGTTGCTCGTCGTACTCGCCGCCCTGCTGCTGGGCGGTTGCATCGTGGCGGCCGCCGGCGCCGGAGCGGGCGCCGGTTACGTCGCCGCCGACCAGAAGAAACCCGCCGACCGGACGGTCGTCGTCACGCCGCCGCCGCCACCACCGCCGGCCGATCAGCGCTGACGCCGCGCTCGCCGGTTGCACGTGCCCGTGCGAGAAACACGGACTAAGATAGACGCCGTCCGCGACAAATCGCGCGGCGCCGCAGCGGCTGTCGCGGTGGTTTCCTGGGAGCAGCGGGATAGGCCGGGGGTTTTCGCGCATGGACACCGTGCTGCTGTCGCGCCTGCAATTCGCCTGGACGATCGGCTATCACATCCTGTGGCCGGCCTATACCATCGGCATTTCCGGCTTCATCGTCCTCGTCAACGCGCTCTGGCTCGCCACCGGCAAGCCGGTCTATCGCGAGCTGCTGCGCTTCTGGATCCATCTCTTCGCGCTGGGCTTCGCCATGGGGGTGGTGACCGGCGTGGTGCTGTCCTATGAGATCGGCACCAATTGGAGCGGCTTTGCCGAGAAGACCGCCAATGTCATCGGCCCGTACTTCACCTATGAGGTGCTGACGGCGTTCTTCCTCGAGGCCGGGTTCATCGGCGTCATGCTGTTCGGCATGAACCGCGTCGGGCGCAAATTCCATTTTTTCGCCTGCTGCATGGTGGCGCTGGGCGCCATGTTCAGCGCCTTCTGGATCCTGGCCGCCAACAGCTGGATGCAGACGCCGGCGGGCTTCGCCATCGGCGGCGACGGCAAGTTCTACGTCACCTCCTGGTGGCAGGCGGTGTTCACGCCGTCGCTGCCCTATCGCTTCCTGCACATGGTGACGGCGGCCTATATCACCGGCAGCTTCGTCGTCATCGGCGTTTGCGGCTTTTATCTCTGGCAGGACCGCCATCGCGACTTCGCCCGCGCCGGGTTCTCGCTCGGCCTGTGGCTCGCGCTGGTGCTGACGCCGCTGCAGATCGTGCTCGGCGACCAGCACGGGCTCAACACGCTGCACCATCAGCCGATCAAGCTCGCCGCCATCGAGGCGCGCTGGGACACGGCGCGGCGCGTGCCGCTGACGCTGTTCGCCTGGCCGGACATGGCGGCCGAGCGCAACGACTATGCCGTCGACATCCCGGATCTCGGCAGCCTGATCCTGACCCATTCCTGGGATGGCGAGGTCCAGGGCCTGAAATCGGTGCCGCCCTCCGACCGGCCTTACGTGCCGCTGCCGTTCTTCGCGTTCCGCGTGATGGTCGGGATCGGCCTGGTGCTGCTGGCGGAGGCGCTGCTCGGGCTTTACCTGCGACTGCGCGGCCGGCTCTATGACGCGCGCTGGTTTGCCGTCATCGCCGCCTGCTCGAGCCCGCTCTCCTTCATCGCCATCCTCGCCGGCTGGACGGTGACCGAGACCGGCCGGCAGCCCTATCTCGTCTATGGCCTGCTGCGGACCGCGGACGCGGCGGCGCCCGTGGCGGCGGCGGCGGTGTCGAGCTCGCTCATCCTCTTCGTCATCGTCTATCTCGTGCTGCTCGCCGCTTTCTTCTTCTACGCCATGCGGCTGGTGCTGCGCGGACCCGGCCAGCCGGCGCCGCGGCCCGAGCATACGCGACCCGGCCTCGATTCCGCTCGTGGCGCAGACGCCCGCGGCCAAGCCAACCACCGCGGGACCCTGGGGCGGCGGCCCCTGGGACAAGTTCCCATGAGCCTCGACCTGCCTTTGCTCTTCGCGCTGCTGCTCGCCTTCGGCATTGCGCTCTATGTCGTGATGGACGGGTTCGATCTCGGCATCGGCATCCTCTTTCCCTTCGCGCCCGGCGATGCCGACCGCGACGCGATGATGAATTCGGTGGCGCCGATCTGGGACGGCAACGAGACCTGGCTGGTGCTGGGCGGGACCTTGCTCATCGCCGCGTTTCCCGTCGCCTACGCCACGCTGCTGCCGGCTTTCTATGTGCCGCTGATGCTGATGCTCTTCGCGCTCATCTTCCGCGGCATCGCCTTTGAATTCCGCTTTCGCGCCGGACGCTTCCGCGCGCTGTGGGACTGGGCGTTTGCCGGCGGCTCGGCGCTCGCCGGGTTCTGCCAGGGCGTGGTGCTCGGCGGCTTCATCGGCGGCGCGGCGGCGCCGGCGGACACGCTGGGCTTCTTCAGCGCCTTCGCCGTGGTCTGCGGGCTCGGCGTCGTCGCCGGCTACGCGCTGCTCGGCGCGACCTGGCTCATTTTCAAGACGGCGGGCGGCACCGGCGCGTTCGGCCGGCGCGCGGCGCGTCCGGCGTTGCTCGCGACCCTGCTCTTCCTGCTGCTCGTCAGCCTGTGGACGCCGCTTGCCTTCGCGCCGATCCGCGAGCGCTGGTTCAGCCTGCCGAATATTCTTTTCCTCTGGCCGGTGCCGCTGGTCACCGCCGCGACCGCGCTGGTCATCTGGCGCGCGGTTCCCGGCCCGCGCGAGGCGGTGCCGTTCCTGGCCTCGATCTTGCTGTTCCTGCTGGGATTGTCGGGATTGGGGGTGAGCGTCTTTCCCTACGCCGTGCCGTGGCGCGTCACCCTGTGGCAGGCCGCGGCCTCAACGCCGACGCTGCAATTCACCGGCGTCGGCGTGCTCCTCATCCTGCCGGTCATCCTGGCCTATACCGGCTACGCGCATTGGATCTTCCGCGGCAAAGCAACGCCGGAGAGCGGCTATGGCGAGCACTGAGCGGGAGATGGGCCGATCAGGGGCTCTGCGCCGCCTCGCGCCGGCCGACCGCCAATTCCTGAGGCGCGAAATCCGTCGCCACCAGCAAGCGGTCGATGCTCATCCCGTCCGTGGATAACGGGAGGATCAGCCGGCGATAGGCATAGCGGTGGCCGCCGAGCCGCGATTCGATGCCGTGATAGAGCGGCGTCCCGCTCCGGCGCACCGCGCCGTAATCGGCGACGAGGCCGTCGACCAGCAGGCGGACGGGATGATCGCCGATATGCATGCCCTCGCGGCTGTGCGCCAGCCCGGCATTGGGCACGCGCCAGCCGCGGATCGAGATGGAGAATTTGGCGGGATCGTCGCCGCCGACATCGATGAGATGCACCCAGCCCAGCGCGTCCATCTGCATCAGCCGCACCGGATCGAAATCGGCGATCGCACCGCGCGACAGCGCCCACAGCTCGCGCCAGTAATCGAACAGCATCGGCAGCCGGCGATGGCCGACGCCGACCCGGTCGAGCGAGAGGGCGCGCCGCTCGACCCGGTTGCCGGCGCCGTCCGCCGGCGCGGCGGTGCCCGGCGGCCGCAGCGGCACCACCTCTGCCGCCGCGCCGGGCCGCGGTGCGGCAGCGGGCGGGCGCGCCGGCAGGCTCACCACCACCGGCAGCAACGGCACCGCCGCTGCGCCGGCGGCGCAGCAGAGGCGCGGCGAGACGCAGCTCCCGGTGGCGCTGCAACGCGCGGCGTTGCGCAGATGCTCCTGCGCCGTGCCGAGGAATCCCGCCGCCCTCTCGAAGGCGGCAAGGCCCATCAGATTGGGGCATCGGGGTTGCGTCTGGGAACGGACGTTCAGCAGCATCCGGGGGCGGCTGCGCAGGTCAGAGCTGCAAGAGCGGCAAGCTTATGCCGGACCCGTCGAGCGGCGCCAGACCCGCGACGCGCTTCAGCAGGTGCAGCACCGCCTGACGCACCGTCTTGTCCTTGATCAAGGCGAAGGCGGCGTTGAGATCGCGGATCTCCTGCGATGTCAGCTCTTCCGCCGGCGCGGCGGGCGTGGCCGCTCCCGGGCCCGCCGGCACCAGCCCTTCGAAAAAATGACTGACGGAGACGCCGAGGACCTCGGCGATTTCCTGCAGCCGGCTGGCGCTGACCCGGTTGGTGCCGCGCTCGTATTTCTGGATGGACTGGAAGGTCACGCCGACCTTGAGCGCGAGCTCGGTCTGATTGAGGCCGAGAATGGCGCGGCGATGTCGGATGCGCGCACCGACATGCACGTCGATGGGATGCGGACCATCGAGCTTCGCCGTACGCCGGCGCCGCGTCGCGCCCGTCCTGCTTGTTCTTCGCCATGGTTGTTTTCATTCCGACCCCCGGGCTATGGACGACCCCAACCGACATTACACGTTTTTAGAGCATTGTCGTGAATCTATTACGGCCAATACGACGCTAATCCTCTCCACACACTCGAACCTCGCGTACTTCTCTCGCACCAACGGATAGTTAGGTGTGCGCCCCGTTACGACGGCACGCGCACATGCATCCAACCGTTGAGGAGAGGAATTATGGCACAAGTTGCAAAAAAACGCCGCTTCGCCCGCAGCCTGTTGCGCGCCGACGACAGCGGCGCGGCGAGGCCGTCCGCACCGCCCGCGCCGCCGCGCTTCGCCTGGCCGGTCACGCTCGAGCCGCGCGAACGGTATCGCTGGTTCATCGACCGGATCGTCGACAAGATAGAGCAGCTCGGTCTCGCCATCAGCCTGGAGCACGACTTCACCGCCTTCGCCGCGGCGACTCCGCTGATGGAGGACTATCGCGGCGGCGTCAACCCGGCCTTTGATCCCCGCTGCAACGATATGAGCGCGGCGCGCTCCTTCTGGCTGCGGGTGGTCGATGGTGAGGATCGTCTCGTCTCCTGCATCGCCGGCAAGCTGTTCCGCGTCACCAGCCTCTACCCCATGATCGAGAGCCTGGCGGTGTGGTACGACAACGACCCGACGGTGCCGCATCCCGACGAGCCCGTCGAGATGCTGTCTGAGACGCCGCGCATGATCGCCGGCACGGTGTCGATGACGGGACGGCTGTGGACGCATCCGCGCTGGCGCAATCGCGGCCTATCCTCCTACCTGCCGCTGCTGGCGCGCAGCATGTTCCTGGCGCGATACGCGGTCGACTTTCATTTCGGCTTCGTCGCGCTGCCGCTGGTGCTTAAGAACCTGCCGATGCTGCGCTATGGCTTTCCGCGGGTCGAGCGGTGCCTGCGCGTGCATCAACGCGGCCTCGCCGAGCCGATCGAGCTTCATCTCGTCTGGATGTCCCAGGCGGAGCTCATCGCCGATATCGACGACGCCGTGAGCGATTAAGGCAAGGCGAATTCCTCTACGGAATTCGTCCGTGGCGGCGTCAGCGCTTGCGTGAGCAAGCGCGAGAGGCGCACCGTGAGGGCTAGCCAGAACGGTGCGGGCTTTCGCGGTTGCAAGCGCAACCGCTGGCGCCCGCCGGCGACAACGCTACGCGTTGCGCTGGAGCCGCACCGTGCGGGCTAGCCCGACGGTGCGGGCTTCCGCGGTTGCAAGGGCAACCGCTGGCGCCCGCCGGCGACAACGCTACGCGTTGCGCTGCGACAACGCTACGCGTTGCGCTGCGCCTGCCAAGCAGCGGCGAGCGCTACGAAGTCCGGCGATTGACGCGGAAAGTTCACCGTCGTCGCCGGGATCTCGACCCAGGGCTGCGCATGGTCGGTCCAGATATGGCCGACGGCCTGGAGCCAGGTGGTATCGTCGAGGGTGCCGGGCTTCACCACCGCGAGATCGGGGCTGCGCGACGGCAGGTGATAAAGCCGGGCGCCGCAGGTGCCGCAGAGCAGGCAGGTGGTGGGCGTGCCGCTGGCGGTCTGCTCCGGCGGCCGGAGCCACTCCCGCGCGGTGCCCTGGGTGATGCCGATTGCCGCGCGTGGCACCACCATCGAGAGAGCAAAGGCGGAGCCGGTCTGGCGCTGGCAATCGCGGCAATGACAGGCATAGACCGTCATCGGCTCAGCCGCGATCGCGTAGCGCACCGCGCCGCACTGGCACCCGCCGGTCAATGGCAGCTTCATCCCCATCTCCTTCGCTCCGCCGGCCGCTTCTGTCGCGGCGTGCCGGGTCAAGGGAGGAGAATGCCAGAGGGCGACGGCACGCGTCGAGACGCCGTGATCGCCGGTGCTGGCGATCGGCGCCTGCGGCCGTGATAATGGCGTGGCCTAGCCCGGAGGCAGCCATGCTCGACGAAGCGATCGCCGCCTATCTGCATTTCCTCAGCATCTTCGCCACGCTCGCCCTGCTTGTCGCGGAAGCCGCGCTCTACCGGCCGCGCATGAGCCGGGCGACTCTGACCCTGCTGCGCCGGCTCGATCTCGCCTATCTCTTTGGCGCCATCGCCATCCTCGCGACCGGGTTGTCGCGTGTTTTCTTCTTTGCCAAGGGGCCCGCCTTCTATGGCGGCAACCCGGTCTTCTGGATCAAGATGGCGCTTTTTCTCGCGGTGGCATTGTTGTCGCTGCCGCCGACGATCCACTACATCGCCAGCGCGAAAGCCCCCTCGGGCGACGATATCATCATCGCGCCCGGGCTTTATCGGCGGATGCGCGGATTCATCGCCTTGCAGCTCGCGATCTTCGCCCTCATCCCGCTCGCCGCTACGCTGATGGCGCGCGGCATCGGGTTGTGAGTTGCCTAAGAGAGATCAATGGCGAAGCGCTTGAGATCGGCGAGCGCGCAATGATCGAGCGCGCCTTCATGGGTGGCGCGCAGCACCACCCGCGGCGGCTTGCCGGCCTCGAGCGCTTCCTGCCAGCGCGGCGCGCAGAGGCACCAGCGATCGCCCGGCTTGAGGCCGGGAAAGCCGAAGGCCGACATCGGTGTCGAGAGATCGTTGCCGCGCGCGCGGGAGAAGGCGAGGAAGTCGGCGGTCATCACGACACAGACGGTATGGCTGCCGACATCCTCGGGCGAGGTATCGCAGCAGCCGTTGCGGAAGAAGCCGGTGACCGGCGCCGCCGAGCAGCCCTCGAGCCGCTCGCCCAGCACGTTGCGCGATGGTCTGCGACCGCTTCCACCGGCGTCGTCTCGCGGCATGGTCCCTGCTCCTTGTCCGACGCCGCGATGATACAGCGCGGTGCCGTCCCGGTGCAAAAGCCGCGGTAACCGGCGCCGCTACCCCTCCAGCGCGCCGCGGAGCGCGCGGTTGGCGACGATCAGCATGGCGACGTCGGGGTTGGCTGTCGCCTCGATCTCGCGCAGCATGGCCTCGACGCGGCTGAGCGCGCCGGCGCGCGCCTCGATCCACGAGCCGAATTCGCCGCCATCGGCGATCGCCCTGGCGGCGAACTCGGCTTGATGCGCGTAGAAATCCTCCTGCAGCGCGTCCACCGCCACTTTCTGCCAGGCGGTCTCCGGCTTGAGCCGGCGCGCCGCCATGCGCAGTGCATCGAGCCGGAAGCGCGAACCCACGGCATAGTAGCCGCGGCCGATATCGATGATGCCCATGCCGCTGCCCAGCCCCAGCCGCACGATATCGACGGCCGAGACCAGGAAGTCGAGACGCGCCGCCATCAGCGCCGCCTCCGATGGCACCTTGCGCTGCACCAGCAAATCGGCGCGGCGTACCAGCTCGGCGCGCTGCGACGCCGGCAGGATCTCGGTGATGTGGTCGGCGAGCTGCTCGACGCCGGGGCGGAAGGCGTCGACTTGCGCCTCGATGTCGAGCGACGTGCTGTGGCGCAGGAACCAGGCGGTGGCGCGCTCCAGCAGCCGGCTGCTGGCGAGCAGCATCTCGGTCTGGGCCTGCGCCCGCACCTTGTTGTCGAGCGCGCTCACCGCCTTCCACAGCGTGTCGAGATCGAACACCTGCTTGACGATCATATAGGCGCGGGTGACGTCGCTGGTGCCGCGGCCGGTGCGCTCGCGCATCTCCGAGAGGAAGGTGATGCCGCCGCGGTTGACGAGGTCGTTGGCCGTCACCGTGGCAACGATCTCCTTGCGCAGCCGGTGGGCGGCGATCGCCGGGCCGAAGCGGCCGGCGAGCGAAGCGGGGAAGTAGGCGAGCAGCTCGCGCTCGAGCTGCGGATCCTGGGCGATGTCGCTGGCGGCCAGTTCATTCGCCAGCGACTTCTTGGCATAGGCCATGAGCACCGCCATCTCCGGCCGGGTCAGCCCGCGGCCGGCGGCGGCGCGCGCCGAGAGCTCCTCGTCGCCCGGCAGGAACTCGACCGCGCGATCGAGCTCGCCGGCGCGTTCCAGCGCCCGCATGGCGCGAAGCTGCTGGTCGAGCCGCTCGGTGCCTTGCGCCTCGGCCAGGGTCAGGGCCATGCCCTGGAGATCGTTGTCGGCGAGCACGAGGTCCGCCACCGCGGAGGTAGTCTCGTGCAGCAGGGCGTTGCGCTGCTTCAGCGTCAGATCGCCCGCCGCCACCACGGCGTCGAGCAGGATCTTGATGTTGACCTCATGATCGGAGGTGTCGACCCCGGCGGAATTGTCGATGGCGTCGGTGTTGATGCGCCCGCCCTTCAAGGCGAAGGCGACACGGCCGCGCTGCGTCACCGCGAGGTTGGCGCCCTCGCCGACGACCGCGGCGCGGAGCTCCTCGGCATTGACGCGCAACGCGTCGTTCATGCGGTCGCCGACATCGGCATGGCGCTCCTCGCGCGCCTTGACGAAGGTGCCGATGCCGCCGAACCACAGCAGGTCGACCGGCGCCTTGAGCAGCGCCTGGATGAGCTCGGCGGGCGTCAGCTGCTTGTCGTTGATCCCGAGGCGCGTGCGCATCTCGGTTGACAGCTCGATCGATTTGACGCCGCGCTCATGGACGCCGCCGCCCGGAGAGATCAGCGTGCGGTCATAGTCCGCCCAGCTCGAGCGCGGCAGGTCGAAGAGGCGCCGCCGCTCGGCGAAGCTTCGCGCCGGATCGGGATCGGGATCGAGAAAAATATGGCGATGATCGAAGCAGGCGACGAGCTTGATGTGCTGGGAGCGCAGCATGCCGTTGCCGAAGACGTCGCCCGACATGTCGCCGACCCCGACCACGGTGAAGTCGGTCGCCTGAATGTCGGTGCCGCGCTCGCGGAAATGCCGCTTCACCGTCTCCCAGGCGCCGCGCGCGGTGATGCCCATGCGCCGATGGTCGTAGCCCTCCGAGCCGCCGGAAGCGAAGGCGTCGCCGAGCCAGAAACCGTATTCGGCCGAGACGGCGTTGGCGATGTCGGAGAAGGTCGCCGTGCCCTTGTCGGCGGCGACGACGAGATAAGGATCGTCGCCATCATGGCGCACCAGATCGCGCGGCGGCGCGATCTCGCGGCCGACGATGTTGTCGGTGAGGTCGAGCATGCCGCGCAGCAGCGTCTTGTAGCATTCGATGCCTTCGGCCTGGAGCGCCGCGCGGTCGGCGGGCGGGCGCTTCAGCACGAAGCCGCCTTTCGATCCCGTTGGCACGATGACGGCGTTCTTGACCATCTGCGCCTTCATCAGCCCGAGGATCTCGGTGCGGAAATCCTCCTTGCGGTCCGACCAGCGGATGCCGCCGCGCGCCACCCTGCCGCCGCGCAGATGGACACCTTCCATGCGCGGGCTCAGCACGTAGATCTCGGCGAGCGGTCGCGGCAGCGGCAGGAATTCGATCTCGCGGCTCGCCAGCTTCACCGAAAGATAAGTCTTGGGCCCACCGTCCGGCGCGCGCTGGAAATAATTGGTGCGCAGGCTCTTGCGCATGAGCAGCAGGAAGCTCCGCAGGATGCGGTCCTCGTCCAGCCCCTGCACCGCGTCGAGCCCGTGCTCGACGGCGACCGCAGCACGTGTCTCCTCGACGTCGCGGTGGTCCTCGCCGGCGGGATCGAAGCGGCGCTCGAACAGCTGCACCAGATAGCCGGTGATGGCGGGATGCGCCACCAGGGCGTCCTCCATATAGGCCTGGCTGTAAGCGCTGCCGGCCTGGCGCAGGACTTTCGAATAAAGTCGAAGCACCGTGACCTGGCGCCAGTCGAGGGCGGCGGCGAGCACCAGCCGATTGAGGCCGTCGCTCTCCATCGCGCCCGACCAGATGCTGAGGAAAGCCGCCTCGAAGCGGGCGCGGTCGCGCGTCACGTCGATTTCGCCGGCGTGCGCGACCAGGCTGAAATCCTGGATCGACAGTGGCGGCCCCGCGGCCGGCGTCACCGCGAAAGGCACCTCGGCGATGACCCTGAGGCCGAGATGCTCGAGCACCGGCAGCACGTCGGAGAGCGCCAGCGGCGCGCCGGCGCGATAGATCTTGAAGCGCAGCTCGGCACGATCCGCCTCGAGCGTGCGATAGAGTGTCACGCCGATATCGGCCCCGTGGCGCAGCTCCTCGAAGCGCTCGATATCGTAGACCGCCGCGGCGGCGCTGAAGCGCTCGCGATAGCCGCTGGGAAAGGCCTCGCCATAGCGGTGCAGCCGCGCCGTTCCGACCTCCTCGCCGAGCGCTTCGGTCAGCGCCTCGGCGAGGCGATCGCCCCAGCTCCGGCTCGCTTCGGCCAGCCGCTGCTCGATCTGGTCGATATCGACGAGCGCGAGTTTGCCCGGGGTGGTGCGCAGGGTGAAATGGACGCGGCCGAGCACGGATTGATCGAGCTGCGTGTTGAAGCTGTCGACGGTGCCGCCGAGCGCCGCTTCCAGAATGGCGGCGAAGCGCCGACGCAACGCCGTGTCGTAGCGCTCGCGCGGGACGTAGACGAGGCAGGAGACGAAGCGCTCGAAGGGATCGCGGCGCACGAACAGCGCGACGCGCTGGCGTTCCTGAAGGTTCAGAACGCCGAGCGCGGTGTCGAACAGCTCGTCCTCGCTCATCTGGAAGAGCTCGTCGCGGGGGTAGTTGTCGAGGATGTGCTGCAGCGCCTTGCCGTCATGGCTCGACGGGCCGAAGCCGGAGCGCTGCAGCACGTTCCACACCTTGCGTCGCAGCAACGGGATCTGGCGCGGGCTGCGGCTGTAGGCGAGCGAGGTGAAAAGCCCGACGTAGATCCGCTCGCCCGCCGCCTTGCCGGCAGCGTCGAAGATCTTGAGGCAGATCACGTCCATATACACCGGGCGATGCACCATGGCGCGGCGGTTCGACTTGCTGATCATCAGCAGGCGCGGCTCGCGCAGGAACTCGCGCACATCGGGCGGCAAGCTCGCGAAATTGCGCAGCCCGTCGAAGACGGCATAGCCATCGTCGCGCAGGATGCCGAGGCCGCTCTTCGGCACGATGTCGAGACCGCGCTCGCCCGCCTCGCCGAAGCGGTATTCGCGGAATCCCAGGAAGGTGAAGTTGTCGTCCTCGAGCCAGGCAAGGAAATCGAGCGCCTCGCTGCGTTCGGCGGCTTCGACCGGCGGCGGATTGGCGCCGAGATCGGCGACGATCTCGGCCAGCCGGCGGCGCATCGGCTGCCAGTCCGCCACCGCGGCGCGGACCTCCTCGAGCGCGCGCTCGAGCAAGGCCGCGAGCTCGGCCAGCCGGTGCGGATCGGTTTCCTCGCTCACCTCGACATGCATGAAGGATTCGCGCAAGGCCTTGCCGTTCACCTTGGCATCGGGCTCGTGCAGCGTTGCGACGCGGCCGCTGCCGTCGCGCTCGAGCCGCAGGATGGGATGGATGACGAGATGGACGGTGAAGCCCTGGCCGCTGAGCGCCGACGTCACGCTGTCGACGAGAAAGGGCATGTCGTCATTGACGATCTCGACCACGGTGCGCGGCGAGCGCCAGCCATGCTCCTCGAGCCGTGGGTTGAGAACGCGCAGCTTGGCGCGGCCAGGCTGCCGGATCTCGGCAAAGCGCCACAGCGACAGCGCCGCGCCATAGAGCTCGTCGCTGGACCGCCCGACGATGTCCTCGGGCGGCACATGATCATAGAACTGCCGGAGAAACCGCGCGACATCCTGGCCACGCTCGCCCTTGAGCCGGCTCGCGGCGAGCCCTGCTGCGTTCTCGACGGCCTCGTGCTTCTGTTGTTCGGCCCGCATTACCATCCCCGCCCTCCCGGTGCTTTTCTGCAATGTTCCGGCCGATACGAGCCGAC
Organism: uncultured Alphaproteobacteria bacterium; assembly: GCA_963789275.1. Lineage (GTDB taxonomy): Bacteria > Pseudomonadota > Alphaproteobacteria > ATCC43930 > CGMCC-115725 > DAHUYF01. The sequence goes on along the minus strand of CAWBKF010000004.1, from coordinate 738,047 downwards.
GGTACGCTCTCGCGGATCGCCCGGCTTCGGCCAAGACGCATCCGACACGCCAGGCTGGCAAGGGCGCCACTCTATGGACATGGAGTTAAGCACTCCATAACGGCGGACAAGGCTCGGCTATAGGAAACAAGCACTTACCCTGAATGCGCCGGCCCGTCGCCGGACCGTGGCGGCGCCGGCACCGAGACAACAACCGCTTGACAGGCCAGCGCTTCTGCCCGTCTTAATCCTCCTGTCACAGAGGAAACGCGCGGGCGCCGGGGACGGGCGGCCGCGCGCGAGCAATGAGGGACCCAATCATCCGCGATTTAAAACGGGTGGACGACAGCCGCGCGATCCCGGGGCGGCGCCGGGACGCTGCGCCGGAGGCCGAGATGGCGCTGTTTCTCGGCCGCTGGCTGAAGGCGCCGCACCGCATCGGCGCCGTGGCGCCCTCGAGCCGCTATCTCGCCCGCGCGATGGCGCGACAGATCGATCCGCGCCAGGCCCGCCTCGTCGTCGAGCTCGGCGGCGGCACCGGCAGCATCACCCGGGCCCTGCTGGCGGCCGGGCTGGCGCCGGAGCGGCTGGTCGTGGTCGAGCGCGACGAGCGCCTGCATCGCCTGCTGGCCGAGCGTTTTCCCGAGCTGCGCGTGATCGCCGGCGATGCGGCGCAGCTCGGCGCGCTGCTCCGCCCGCTCGGCATCACCAGCGTTTCGGCGATCGTCTCGAGCCTGCCTCTGCTGTCGATGCCCAAGCGGCTGCGCCAACGCATCGTCGAGCAGAGCTTCGCGCTGCTGGGTCAGGCCGGCAGCCTGGTCCAGTTCACCTATGGCCTCGCCTCGCCCTTGCCGGCGCGCGACTTCGCCGTCTCCGGTCGCGCCGTGGCGCGCGTCTGGCGCAATTTCCCGCCCGCCTGCATCTGGCGCTTCGAGCGCGCCGCCGCCGCGATGGCGCAGGTCGCGTAAGCCGCGCAACGGGAGGCGGCAGGCGGCGAGCGCCTGTCCGTCCTTCCGGCGGCGCTTTTTCTCCGGCTACTTGCCGCAATGCGCCTCTAGCCGATAGCCGTCGGGATCGATGGCGAAGGCGGCATAGTAATCCGGTCCGTAATCCGCCCGCAGCCCCGGCTTGCCATTGTCCTTGCCGCCGGCCCTGAGCGCCGCCTTGTGGAAGGCGTCGACGCCATCGCGACTCGGCGCGCTGAAGCACAGATGCAGGCCGGATTTCTCGTCTGCCGGCACCGGCCGCTCGGCTTCGAGCAGCCATAGCTCGGCATGGCCGTCGCCATAGCCCAGCGAGGTCGGATACTCCTGCAGCAGCTGGTAGCCCAGCGGCGCCAGCACCGCGTCATAAAAGCGCCGCGCCGCGCCGATGCTGCGCACGCCAATGGAGAGATGGTCGATCATGTCAGTCCTCCTTCTTAACCATCATGATGGTTATATAGAGCCAGAGGCCGGCGCCCTTGTCAACCGTCATGTTGGTTAGTATGTCAGGGAGATGACCGACAGCCTGGACATCGCTTGGATCGTCGCTCCTGCCGAGGAGCTGTGCCTGGATTTCGCCAATACCCGGTTCTGGCGGGGCATGGCGCAGCCCACGGAAGAGCTGAGCGGGCTCGACGAGCTCCTCGGCTGGTGCGCCACGAAGGCCGGCCTGCCGGAGTCGGAGCGCGGCACGCTCACGCGCTGGGCGGCCGCCGAGAGCGCAGGCGCGGCGGCGCTCTTTGCCGAGGCGCTGGCGTTGCGCGAGGCGATCTACCGCCTGTTCCACGCCACCGGCGCCCGGACGGCACCGGCACCGGCGGATCTGCAGCGATTGAACGCCGCGTTGGCGCAGGCGGCGCCGCGCCGCGCCGTCGAGCGCCTCGCGGATGGCTTCGGCTGGCGCGTGGCGCCAGGCGAGCCCGGCGCGGTGCGGCTGCTGACGCCGGTGCTGTGGTCGGCGGGCGACCTGCTCGTGGGAAAGCGGCTTGCCCGGGTACGCCATTGCGCCAATCCCGACTGCCAATACCTGTTCCTCGACGACAGCAAGAGCGGCAATCGCCGCTGGTGCGCGATGAGCGCCTGCGGCAATCGCGCCAAGGCGCATCGCCATTACGCCCGCAAGAAAGGCGCGACGCGCCTCTTCTAATCGCGCCAGAAGGGTTTGGCGTATTCGCGCTGGACATCGGCGCGCGTGACGCCGATGTCGCGCAGCTGGCGATCCGTGAAGCGCACGAGCTCGGCGCGCGCGCGGATGCGCCGGCGCCAATCGGCAAGCGCCGCGACCAGGCGCGCGACCGGCCGGACGGACATGGGCGGAGGCCGATGCCGCCATCGCGAGGCGGCCCGACGGTGATAGAGCGTGCTCATGACCAGGCTCCCGTGGGAATATCCCGGCGAGCAGCCTAGGCGCGTGGCGTGACAGATCCTGTCAGCAGGCGGGTCAGTCCGGCTCGGCCATGCCTTCGGCCTGGCGCCATTCCTTCATCAGCGCGCGGCGGCGGCGCGGGAAGCGCTCTTCGGTCTCGCTGAGGCCGGCGATGCGGTCGGTGCGGAAATGCCGGAAGCCCTGGCGCAGCTCGCACCAGGCGGCGAGCAGCCGCACGCGGTCGAAAAAGGTGAGCGCGATCGGCCAGACCCGGCGCTCCGTGCGATTGCCGGCGCCGTCGCCGTAGGTGATCCATACCTTGCGCTCGGCACGGATCGCCTGGCGCAGCCGCGCGAGATCGACGCCGTCGGGTGCCACCAGCTGGCGCCTGGCCGAGAGCAGCCCGAGGCTTGCCACCTCCTCGCGCCGGCTCTCCGGCAGCACCGCGGTGATCTTGGCGAGCGCATCGCGCGCGGCACGCGCCAGCGGCGCGTCGGCGGATTCCGCCACCATGCGCGATCCCAGCACTACCGCCTCGATCTCCTCCTCGCTGAACATCAGCGGCGGCAGGGTATAGCCGGCGCGCAGCACATAGCCGAGCCCGGCCTCGCCCTCGATCGGCACGCCGCGGCCGGCGAGGCTCTGGATGTCGCGATAGACCGTGCGCAGCGACACCGCGAGCTCGGCGGCAAGCGCGGCGCCGCTCACCGGCCGGCGATGCCGGCGCAGCAGCTGGATGAGGTCGAGCAGCCGCTCGGAGCGGGACATGGGGAAAGTCGTCAGTTCTCAGTTATCAGTCGTCAGCTTGGCTTGTCATGCTGCGTCCGGCAGCGTCCCCTGACAACTGACGACTGATAACTTCTCCCTAAGCCCGCTTTCCCTTCGGCGGCGTGTCGATGATGCCGGGGCCGGGACGCAAGCCGTCGGCGATGTCGGGCTTGGGCGGTTGCGCCGCGGCGGCAAGTTGCTTCAGCGGCGTCTCGATGCGGCTCTTGATCTTGCCATAGACCGCCGCGACGGTGTGCGGCGTGTGGTCGCCGCGATCGAAGAAGAGCTGCGGGTTCTGCCGCGCCGCGGCGGGCACGACGTCGGCGGCCGGCTGCGCCGCATCGGCGGCGCGCGCCCTGAGGAAGCGGATCGCGCCGGTGGCGCCGAGCAGATGCGCGAGATGGAGCTCGGCCGGGTTGGCCTTGCGGTGAAAGGCGCTTTGCAGCGCCGCCGCATTCTGCTTGGCGAGCTCGGCCGCCATGATCCCGGCCAGTTTCACGTCCTTGCGCAGATCGAGGATCTGTTTTTCGCTCGCGCGGTCGCTGACGCTGAGATGGCCGTTGGCCGCGGGGGCGATGCGCGCGGCGAGATCGCCATGGCCGTATTCCGCGCCGTGGTCGTGCATCATCTGGAGCCAGGTCTGCGCCGTGAACTGGAACAGGCCCGAGGCGCTGGAATGGCGCTGGCGCGCATGCACCGCGCCGCGCAAGCCGCTTTCGGCGCTCGCCTGCGCCACCAGGAAATCGAAATCGACGCCGGTGGCGGCGCTGGCCTGCTTCAGCGAGTCGATGATCTCCGGCGCGAGCGGACGGCCCGCCAGCATCAGACCCGAGAGCTGCTCCTCATCCATCACCCGCCTCCGGTCGGCGTCACACCCGGCAGCGGGTCACGCCGATCATGCTGTCGCGGGTGACGAGCTGGGCCAGCCGCTCCTCGCTCCAGCCCTCGGTTCCGTCCGGCCGCTCCGGCAGCACAAGGTAGCGCATATCGGCGGTGGAGTCGTGCACGCGCAGCTCGACATCGCCGCCGAGCACGGTGCCGAATTCCTGCAGCACCGCCCGCGGCTCGCGCACCGCGCGGCTGCGATAGGCGCGGCTCTTGTACCAGTCCGGCGGCAGGCCCAGCACCATGCGCGGATAGCAGGAGCAGAGCGTGCAGACGATGAGGTTGTGCAGCCGGCTGGTGTTCTCGACGACGATCAGCCGGGTCGTCGCCATGTCGATGCCGAGCTCGCGCACCGCCATCGTGCCGTCCGCCAGGAGGCGCGCCTTATAGGCCGGGTTGGTCCAGGCCCGCGCCACGATGCGCGCGCCCTGCGCCGGCGTGCGCGCGTCCATCGCCTCGATGGCGCCGCGGACATCGTCGCGGCTGACGATGCCTTTTTCGATCAGCAGCTCGCGCACCGCCACTTCCAGCGCCTGGTAATAGCTGAGCGGGCCGTCATCGTCGGGCGCCGCCGGATGCGGATGGGCGTCGGGATGGAGGTGATGGATCTCGGTCATGTCATGCTCATCAGGCGGGCTCGAGCCAATGCTGATAGATCTCGACCTCGATCGTGTCCTGCGGCGGGCCGGCATAGTCGGGCCAGATCTCGCGCTGGCGGAAGCGGACGCGGTAGAGCGGCTGCGCCGGCAGGCCCGGCCGGTTATAGGCAAGCTCCTCGGGATTGGCGAAGGCGCCGCACAGCCGCTCGATCTCGCCGGCCTGGCCGCGGATGTACCACGGGGTGCGGAGATGGCCGGGCGGGTCGGCGTGGCGCACCGTGACCCGCGCTCCGGGCCGGAAACGGGGCGAAGACGCCGGCGCGCTCACCGCGCCGTCTCGCGCGCCTTGATCTCGGCCAGCTTGCGCCCGAGTTCGTCGGCGCTGACGACGCCGCGCTGCAACAGGGTATTGGCGATGGCGGAGATCCAGCGCTCGTAATAGCTCATCGTGTCATAGGCGTCGGGCGGCAGCGCCTCGATGTTGCGCCGGAGCTCGTCGACCCGGAGCAGCTGCCGCTGCGGCTGCGACAACAGCACCATCAGCGCGTCGACGCGCTTTTCCCAAGGGGCGTGATCGTGCTCGTGGCGCTCCACCGGCCCCGCCGGCAGCCCGCCCATGTCATGATACTGGCGCATCCTCGCCTCCCTCCCGCCGAGTATCCCCTGGGCTTGCGGCCGCAGGCAAGAGGGGCGCGCAAGTCCCCGGACTTTCGCCTTTCCTTACAGATTGTTAACGCATCTTTCAGGGCTTCACCGCTATGCCTAGGGCATGCGCGAAGACAAGGCGAAGAAGCTCAAGCAGGTGCTGGGCAAGCTTTCGGCCCGCCAGGCGACGGCGGTGGCACGCGGCCTCGAGACCGAGCGCGTGCTGGGCCAGGAGACGCTGCCGAGCGAGACCATCCTTGACGCGCTGCGGCCGCAGCTGCGCCAGGCGGGGGCCAAGCGCGTGCCGACGCTGTGCCGGCTGGCCTGCATCATGTTCGAGGATTTCCTCAGCGACCGGCGCGACGATCCGCGGCCGCCGGGATTGATCGCGCGCCGGACCATCAATCCCTGGTGGCGGGCGCTGCGCCACGTCGCGGGGCCGGAGATCCGCGAGTTCGAGGCGGAGCTGAAGCGACTGGTCGCGCTCAGCGACGAAGCCGGGATCGCGCTGCTCGCCGAGACCGTGGCGCGCGCCGCGCGCGGCTGGACCGAGGGGGTGCTGGCGCAGCTCGGCAAGCGCCGCGGCGATCCCGCGCTCAAGAAGCTGTTCAGCGACCCGCTGCTGCAGGCCGATCTCCGGGAGATCGCGCGCGTGCTGCCGCTGGGCAGCGCGGTGAAACTCGGCATCGACGCGGTGGCCCGCGTCGCCGGCAAGTATGGCGAGGCGCGAGGACGGCGGATCAGCGATCTCGGGCCGGCAACGGTGACCGAGGCAAGGCTGCAATATCTCCGCCTCAGCGACGCCTTCGGCCTCGATGCGTGCTACTTCGCCCTGGGCCTGCTCAACCGGCTCGAGCGCGGCTGGGTGATCCTGCGGCTGGGCCGCGCGCTGTCGTGGAACCCCACCAGCGCCATGGCGCGCGACACCGAGTTCGGCATCATCGGCGAGCGGCTCATCGCCGATCTGCAGGGTCAGGCGCGCGACATCGTCGCTTTGGCCGAAACCCCCGACGCGCCCCACCGCCTGGCGCAGCTCAGGGCTTGGCTCGCCGACTACATCGACAATGCCGAGGGCCTGCTGGGCGAGTTCGGCTTCCGCCGCGACAGCGCCTGGGGCGAAGCCATCGTCAAGACGCGCGCCGACGTCGCCCGCGCCATCAGCGCCAATCTCGCCGGCATCAGCGACACGGTTCTGGCGGTGCTGCCGCAGACCCAGCGCGCCAGCGCGCGCCGCATGCTCGGCACCCCGGACCTGACGCGGATGCCCGACCCCGCGATCGTCACTGACGCGCTCGACTCGGCGCGCCTGTTGTTCCTGCTGCTGAAGCGTGGTCCGCGTCACGGCTTCGGCGTCGCGGCGCGCGAGCGGGTCGAGCAGCTGGGTGTCGAGATCGAGCGCCGCGCGGTCCAGCTTTTCGACGAGCTGCGCACCGCACCGCAAAACCCGATCATCCCGGCGCAGATCGAGGCGGCCAAGCAGATCGCCGATTGCCTGTTCGAGGACGGCCGCGGCGACCTGCTGCTGCGCCGCCTGCGCAACGCGCAACAGGCCGCCACTTCCCGCGGCGGGGTTTACGGATTGACGAGCTAAGGACCGAGGCTAGTCCGCACCGGGCGGCTCTCGCGGTTGCTTTGCAACCGCTGGCGCCGCTCCGGACAAACGCTCGCGCTGCGAGAGTTTGCCTAAGGCGCTTTCAGGAAGACGCGCTCGATCGGCTTTCCCGCCTGGTCGAGCTCGTCGGTCGGCTTGATCTCGAGGGAGCGATGAAGCGCTCCGCCGAGAGGCGCACATTCTCGCCCAGCGCCGCACGCTCGAGCAGGCGCACCGCCGCCACCAGCAGGCTGCGCTCGATCGCATTCATCCGCAGGATCATGGCTCGGGTTCCTTCGCTGCCCTTCGCTTATGCCACGACGATGCAGGGCGCGAGAAATAAAATCTATGGTTGATAATGACGGAAATCGGCGCCCCGTCCCCGGCTTGACCCTCCCGCGGCGCGGCGCTAGGGGGCCGGCGCGGGTCGGCAGGGGAGGCGGGAATGGAGATCGGCTTTTGCGGCACCGGGCGCATGGGCGGCGCGATGGTGCTGCGGCTGCTTGAGCAGGGTCATCAGCTCACCGTGTGGAACCGCACCGCGGCCAAGGCGGCGCCGCTGCTCGAGCACGGAGCGCGCTGGGCGGCGAGCCCGGCCGAGCTGACCCGGCGGCACGACATCACCATCAGCATCCTTACCGACGCGCGCGCCGCCGAGGCGGTCTATGGCGGCGGCGACGGGCTGCTGTCGGCACCGATCGCGGGCAAGCTCCTCATCGAGATGAGCACGCTGACGCCGGAGGTCACGCGTCGCCTCGCTGCCGGCGCCGCGGAGAAGGGCGCGGCGCTGGTCGAATGCCCGGTCGGCGGCACCGTCGGCCCCGCACGCGACGGCAAGCTACTTGGCCTCGCCGCCGGCGACAGCGCCGCCTTCGCCCGCGCCAAGCCGCTGCTCGAGCAGCTGTGCCGGCGCGTCGATTATCTCGGGCCCAGCGGCTGCGGCGCGGCGATGAAGCTTGCCATCAACCTGCCGCTGGCGGTCTATTGGGAGGCGCTGCGCGAGGCGATGGCGCTGATCGACGGCACCGGCATCGATCCGGCCCAGGCTTTGGCGATCATGCAGGAGAGCTCCGGCGGCGCCAATGCCCTGAAGAGCCGTGCCGGCAAGATCGTCGCCGCGCTCGCCGGCGGTGAGCCCGATGTCGGCTTCGACATCGACGGCGTGCGCAAGGATCTCCGCCTCATGGCCGAGGTGGCGGCGGGCGTCCGGGGTCGAGCTGCCGCTGGCGGCAAGAGCGCTCGACGGTTACGACGCCGCGGCGGGCGAAGGCTGGGGCGGGCGCGATGCCTCCTCGCTCGTCGCCTGGCGGGCCGGCCCAGGCGAAGTGGTGAGCCCCGCGCTCGATTTCGCTTTCCTGCTGCTTGTCAGCGTCGCGCCGGCGCTCGAGGTCGGCGAGACCGATCTCGGCCGCCGCCGCATCATCCCGATCACCGGCGGCACGGTCGAGGGCGCGCGGCTTTCCGGGCGCGTGCTGCCGGGCGGCGCCGACTGGCAGATCATCCATGCCGATGGCTGCGCCGAGCTCGAGGCGCGTTACACGCTGGAGGCCGCCGACGGCGCGCTGATCTCGGTGGTCAGTCGCGGCCTGCGCCACGGGCCGCCCGAGGTGGTGCGCAAGCTGCTCGCCGGGGAGGCCGTCGATCCCGCCACCTATTATTTCCGCTGCACGCCCGCCTTCGAGACCGCGGCGGCGGCGCATCGCTGGCTCACCCGCACGGTGTTCGTCGCCAGCGGCGCGCGCCGCCCGGATGTGGTGGAGGTCAGCGTCTATGCTGTTGGGTAGCGAAGGCGTCCTCCCACGAGGTGTCGCGATGATCAATCTCGCGTTCGCCGCGGCGTTCCTGCCGCTCAGCCATTTCCTCATCTCCAGCACGCCCATCTCGCGCGGCGCGGTGCGCCGGTCTCCTTGGCGAGCGGCTCTATTCAGCGGCCTATTCGCTGCTCGCGCTCGCCGCCTTCGCCTGGCCATCATCGCCTATCGCGGCGCGCGGCGCTGCCTCTCTGGTCGGCGCCGCCCTGCGGTGCAGCTGGCGGCGTTCCCGATCATCCTGCTGGCGGCGCTGCTGGTCGTAACCGGGCTCACCACGCCCAACCCGGCGATGGTCGGCGCGCAGGCGCTGCTCGATCGGCCGGACATCGCGCGCGGCGTGCTGCGCGTCAGCCGCAATCCCTTCTTCTGGGGCGCTGGGGTCTTCGCCCTCATGCATATCGCCTTGAGCGGCGACGGTGCGGGCGTGCCGCTCTTCGGCAGATCGCATGTCTCCGGCCTCGCCGGGCGCCTCTCCGCGCCGCCAAGAAGCCGCGGCGCCACAGCGCGTCCTGACAGCGCTTCGCCCCACGAGCTGACGATCCGTTCCGCGCCGTCCGCCAGCACGCCAGCGCTCGCCTTGCGCGCGCATCGCCGCGTGGCCGGCGCATTCAAGCTCGGCATCGCACTCTTCCTGGCGTAGAAGCGCTCCGCCGATCGACGTCGAGCGCCGATCCCGCCTCGCCGCGCTTTCGCGGCGCACCAGCGCCGCCGCCATCGCGCACCGATGGCGCCATTGCCGATGATGGCACGAGGCGCAGCACCGGCGTCATTCCGCCGCGGCGGCGCGGCGCGGCCGCGCCAGCAGGCGCTCGATGAGGCCGACGATGCCGCGCGGCATGAAGATGACGAACAGCACCAGCAGCACGCCGTAGATGGTGTTGGCGGCGCCGATGAAATGCGTGCCGAACGCGATGCGCAGCCCCTCGGTGAGGACGATGGTGAAGAGCGCGCCGATGGTCGGGCCCAGCAGCGAGTACATGCCGCCGGCGATGGCGGCGAAGACGATCTGCAGCGAGACGCCGACGCCCGACACCGTCTCGGGGTTCACATACATGAGGTATTGCACATAGACGCCGCCGCCGAGCGCGGTGAGACCGGCGGAGATCAGCGTCACGCGCAGCTTCTCGCGCATGACGTCGATGCCGATGGCGGCGGCCGCGCCCTCATCCTCGTTGATCGCCTCGAGCGCCTGGCTGCCCATGCCGCGCTCGAGCCACAGCCAGAGCGCGAGCCCGACGAGCCAGAGCCCCAGCGCCAGTAAATAGAACTGTCTCTTGTCCGGGAATTGCAGCGCGTACCACGAGGCATGGCCGGCGGCGCGCGGCGTCATGCCGAGCGAGCCGCCGGTGACGCCGCGCAGCGCGATGATGGACAGCAGCACCACCTGGCTCAGCGCCAGGGTGACGAGCGCGTAGTAGTGGCCGATGACCCGCATGCGGGTCGCGGGATAGCCCACGACCAGCGCCAGCAGCGCGGCGAGCAGCATCGCGGCGGGGATGCCGAGCCACGGGGTCACGTCGTAAGCGTTCCACAGCAAGGCCGGGACATAGCCGCCGATGCCGAGAAACGCGCCGTGGCCGAGCGACACCAGGCCGAAGCGGCCCATCATCGACCAGGCGGTGTAGATGAAGCCCCAGAGCAGCACCTGCACGGCGATGTGGAGCGTGTAATCCCTGAGCGCCAGCGGCAGCAGCAGCAGGACGAGCGCCGCGAGCGCGGCCGGGCTCCTTGCCCTCATTTGCCGAGGATCCCTTGCGGGCGGATGAGGATGAGCACGATGAAGACCACGAAGGCCAGCACGTAGGACGCTTCGATCGAGACGTAGTAGCCGGAGATGGCGATGATCTGGCTGATGATGAAGGCGGCGATAAAGCCGCCGATCATGTTGCCGAGCCCGCCCAGCACGCAGATCATGAAGGTGATGGGCCCGAAGGTGAGGCCGATGAAGGGATGGACGTCGTACTGCAGCAGCAGCAGGCAGGCGGCGAGACCGGCGAGGCCGCCGCCGATCGCCGAGGTCAGGAGATAGATCCGGCGCTGGTCGACGCCCATCAGCCCCATGATCTCGCGGTCCTGGGCGATGGCGCGGATCGCCGTGCCGAGGAAGCTGCGCGCGAGGAAGAGATAGAGCGCCGCTGCGCCGAGCAAGGCCACGATGAAGGCGAGCAGCCGCGAGAAGCTGATGAAGATATCGCCAAGCTCGATCACCGGCAGCCGCAGGCCGAGATTGTGGAAATCGGTGCCGAACAGCAGCGTCGCCACGCTCTGCAGGAAGAACAGCAGCCCGCCGGTGGCAAGCAGCTGGTTGATCGGCGCCGAGCCGAGGACCGGCGCGATGACCAGGACGTGGACGAGCACGCCCAGCAGCGCCACGAAGGCGATCGCCGCGGCGCAGGCCAGCAGCACCGGCCAGCCGGCGGTGTCGGTCAGCCACCACACCGCGTACATGCCGCACATCACCAGCTCGGCATAGGCGATCCAGACGACATCGACGACGCCGAAGATCAAGTTGAGCCCGAGCGCCAGCAGCGCCAGCACGCCGCCCAGGAGAACGCCGTTGATCACGGCTTCGAGGAGGTAGATGTCCATTGCGCTATACAGGATCCAGCATCGGCATCACATCCCCATATAGGCCCGCCGGATCTCCTCGTTGCGCGCCAGCGCGGCGGCGGCGCCGGAGAGGCGGATGCGGCCGCCATCGAGGAGGTAGGCGCGGTCGGCGATGTCGAGCACCTGCTGCACGTTCTGCTCGACGATGAGCACGGTGAAGCCTTCGGCGCGGATGCGGCGGACAAGGTCGAAGACCTGCTCGACCACCAGCGGCGCAAGCCCGGCCGAGGGCTCGTCCATCAGCAGCAGCTTCGGCTTCGACATCAGCGCGCGGCCGATGGCGCACATCTGCTGCTCGCCGCCGGACATGGTGCCGGCCGGCTGGTGGCGGCGCTCCAGGAGGCGCGGGAAGAGTTCGTAGACCCAGGCGAGGCGCTCGGCGAAATGCTTGCGCGCCGCCGGGATGAAGGCGCCCATGCGCAGATTCTCCTCCACCGTCAGCCGGGGAAAGAGCCGGCGGTTCTCCGGCACATGGGCGATGCCGGCGGCGACGATGAGATGCGCCGGAAGACGCTCCAGCGCGCGGCCGTCGAGCGCGAAATCACCGCGGCTTGCCGGCAGCAGCCCCGAGATGACACGCATCAGCGTCGTCTTGCCGGCGCCGTTGGCGCCGATCACCGCCACCGCCTCGCCCGCCGCCACCTCGAGCGAGACGCCGAACAACGCCTGGAAGCTGCCATAGCCGGCGGAGATGTCGGAGAGCCTCAGCATGCGCCGTGCTTGTGCCCGAGATAGACTTCCGCCACCCGCGCATCGCGCGCGGCATCGGCAGGCTTGCCCTCGAAGATCATCTCGCCATGGTCGAGCACGATGACGCGGTCGACGACGCGCATCAGCACGCCCATGATGTGCTCGACCCAGATGATGGTGATGCCCAGCGTCTTGCGGACGTCGTCGAGCATGGCGGCGGCGCGCTCCATCTCGGCGGCGTCGAGCCCGCCCAGGCTCTCATCGGCCAGCAGCAGCTTCGGCTGCGTCGCCAGCGCGCGCGCCAGCTCGAGCTTCTTCAGCGCCGCGGCGCCGAGCCCGTCGGTGCGTGCCGCGGCACTGCTGGGCAACCCCACGCGCTCCAGCGCCGCCGCCGCGCGCCGGCGCGCCTCGCCGCGCTCGAGGGCGCCGCCGGCGGCGTAGAAGGCCGCGAGCCCGACATTGTCGAGGAGCGACAGCTTGCGGAACGGCCGCGGGATCTGGAAGGTGCGCGCGATGCCCTTGCGGCAGACGAGATGCGCCGGCATTCCCGCGATCTCGGCGCCGGCGAAGCGGATCGAGCCCCCGGTCGGCGGCAGGGCGCCGGCGATCAGGTTGAAGGTCGTGCTCTTGCCCGACCCGTTCGGCCCGATCAGACCCAGGATCTCGCCTTCCCTGACCTCGAACGATACGGCGTTCACCGCCAGGAAGCCGCCGAAGCGCTTGGACAGCGCGCTGACGCTCAGCACTTCGGGGCCTGTCTTCGCTAGGCCGAAGCGTAAGGCGAGGAGGCCGGCAGCGGCAGCACCGGCTCGGCGGTCTTGATGTTGCCGGGCCACACCACGGTGGTGGCGTCCTTGGTGTATTGCATCACCACCGGCGTCGAGCGCTCGTTCTGGCCCGACATCGGCGTGTCCGGCGGGAAGAATTTGACGCCATAGCCCTGGATGGTGCCGCCGGGCGGAATGTCGACCTCGAGCGCCGCCTTGCGCACGGAATTCGGGATCGGCACCGCCGTATTTCTTGAGGGCGATGGGCAGCACGCTCTGCAGCAGGATCCAGGTCTGGTTGAAACCCATCGAGCAATGCGGCGGCACTTCCTTGGCGCCGGTCTTGCTCTTGTAGCGCTCGACCATGGTCTTGACGAGATCGCCCAGCCCCGGCGCCAGCGTCTTGGGATCGAGCAGCTGCGCCGGCACGGGATCGATGTCGCAGAAGAAATCGACATCGCCATGGAAGGTGTCGCGCAGCTTGTCGATCTGGCTGTAGCCGGCGCCGTTGCCGATCAGCATCTTGAAGCGCAGCCCCGCCTCGCGCGCCTGGCGCAGGAAGAGGGTAATGTCGGGGTTGTAGCCGGTATGGAGGATGACGTCGGGGCGGCTGCGCTTCAGCTTGGTGACCAGCGAGGAGAGGTCGGGGGTGGTGGCGGAATAGGCTTCTTTGAGCACGATCTCGGTGATGCCCTTTGCCTTGCAGTACTGCTCGTCGGCATCGCCGCAGCCGGTGCCGTAAGGCCCGTCCTCGTAGAGGATCGCCGCCTTGACGTCCTTGGGCTCGATCTGCAGCTTCGCCTTGGCGTTCTCGGCCAGGAAGCCCGCGCCGGCCTCGCCATACTGGTCGCTGTGGATCTGGGCGCGGAAGGTGTAGTGCAGGTTCTTGTTCTTGAAGACCGACGACGCCACCGCGGTGGTGATCCAGAGAATCTTCTTCTCGGTCTCGAATTTGGCGGCGAGCGGCACGGCGTGGGCGCTGGAATAGACGCCGAGCACGATATCGACCTTCTCCTGGGTGATGAGGCGCTCGGCCTCGTTGATGGCGATCTCGGGCTTGCTCTGGGAATCCGCGTTGACCGGCTCGATCTTGTACTTGCCGAGGACGCCGCCCTGCTCGTTGGTGAGGTCGATGGCGATCTGCGTGCCGACCGCCGAGGCGGTCGAGCCGGCGGCGGCGAGCGGTCCCGACAGGTCGAACAGCACGCCGAGGCGGATCGGCTTCTCCTGCGCGAAGGCCGATCGGCCCAACACCGGCAGGCTCGCCAGCGCCGCCGAATATTTGAGCAGCCTGCGTCTCGAGGTGGTCATCGTCGTCCTCCCTGGATTTCCGGCCTTCGGCCGTTTTGTTGCCGCCAGTCTTCGGCAAGCCACGACGGGTGTCAACGCGCGGTATCGGTCGCGGCCACCGGCAAGGGGTAATGACAAGCCGAGAGGCCGGGCGGCATACTCCGCCAGCGCAACGACAAGGACATCGCCATGACCGAGCGGATCGGCATCATCATGAACGGGGTCACCGGCCGGATGGGGACGAACCAGCATCTCGTCCGCTCGGTGCTGGCGCTGCGCCAGGAAGGCGGCCTGCGTCTCGCCGACGGCAGGCGCGTGCTGCCCGAGCCGATCCTGGTCGGCCGCAACCGCGACAAGCTGGAGCAGCTCGCCCGAGCCCATGGCATCGAGCGCTTCACCACCGATCTCGACGCGGCGCTCGCCGACCAGGGCGCGCGCCTCTATTTCGACGCCGTTACCACCGATCTGCGCCAGGAGAATTTGGAGAAGGCGATCGCGGCGCGAAAGCATATCTATACCGAAAAGCCGGTAGCGGGCTCGACCGCGGCGGCGCTAGCGCTCTATCGCCGGGCCAAGGCCGCCGGCATCAAGCACGGCGTGGTGCAGGACAAGCTGTTCCTGCCCGGGCTGGTCAAGCTGAGGCGGCTGCGCGAGGCCGGATTCTTCGGCCGCATGCTCACCGTCAAGGGCGATTTCGGCTATTGGGTGTTTCCCGGCGACGGGCTGCCGGCGCAGCGTCCCTCCTGGAACTACCGCAAGGCCCAGGGCGGCGGCATCATCCTCGACATGCTGTGCCACTGGCGCTACGTGCTCGACACGCTGTTCGGCGAGGTGCGCGCGGTGAGTTGCCGCGGCGCGCTGCTGCTCGACCGGCGCTGGGACGAGGAGCTCCGGCCCTACGCCGCCGATGCCGAGGACGCCGCCTTCGCCACCTTCGAGCTCGAAGGCGGCATCCTGGCGCAGATCAACAGCTCCTGGCAGACGCGGGTGCGCCGCGATGATCTCGTCACCTTCCAGGTCGACGGCACCGAAGGCTCGGCGATCGCCGGGCTGACGCGCTGCTGGCTGCAGCCGAAGGCGGCGACGCCCAAGCCGGTGTGGAATCCGGACGAGCGGCGCAGCGACGATTTCTTTGCGCAATGGCAGGAAGTGCCCGACACCGAGGTCTATCCCAACGGCTTCAAGGCGCAATGGGAGCTCTTCCTGCGCCACGTGCTGGAGGACGCGCCTTTCGGCTGGGACCTGCTCGCCGGCGCCAAAGGGGTGCAGCTCGCCGAGCTCGGCTACCAGAGCTGGGAAGAGCGGCGCTGGATCGACGTGCCGCGTCTCGAGAGCTAGGCGCCTGAGCGATGGCGACCCTCATCCTGCCCAATCCCGATCGCAGCCTCACCCCTTACACCACGCATGCGCCCCGCGCCTTCCCGACGCGCGCCGGCGCGCCGCTCAACCGCGTGGCGCTGGCGGCGGCGCATGTGGTGGCCGATCCGCTGGCCGGCAGCGATCCCTGGATCGAGGTGCGGCTCGACTGGGACGCGACCATCGCTTATCGCCGCCATCTCTGGACGCTGGGCTTCGGCGTCGCCGAGGCGATGGACACGGCGCAGCGCGGATCCGGACTCGACTGGCCGAGCGCGCTCGAGCTCGTCCGCCACTCGCTCGCCGCGGCCAAGGACATCCCCGGCGCGCGGCTCTATTGCGGCGCCGGCACCGACCATCTCGGCGCCGGCGCGCATCGCCTCGATCAGGTGATCTCGGCCTATGAGAAGCAGGTGGCGGCGATCGAGGAGCTGGGCGGGCGCATCATCCTGATGGCGAGCCGTGCGCTCGCCGCGGCGGCGCGCGGGCCCGGCGATTACGCCAAGGTCTATGACCGCATCCTCAGCCAGGTCAAGGACAAGGTGATCATCCACTGGCTCGGCGACATGTTCGACCCGGCGCTGGCGGGCTATTGGGGGCACAAGGACCTCGACGCTGCCAGCGACGTCATGCTCGACATCATCAAGCGCAACACGGCGAAGATCGACGGCATCAAGATCTCGCTGCTGGACAAGTCGCGCGAGATCGCGCTGCGCTGGCTGCTGCCGGAGGGTGTCCGCATGTACACCGGCGATGATTTCAATTATGCCGAGCTCATCGCCGGCGACGGCGAGCGCCATTCCGACGCGCTGCTCGGCATTTTCGACGCCATCGCGCCCGCCGCCTCGGCCGCGCTCGCGGCGCTGGCGCGCGACGAGCCGAAGGAGTTTCACGACATCCTGGCGCCGACCGTGCCGCTGGCGCGCCACATCTTCCGCGCCCCCACCCGCTTCTACAAGACCGGGCTGGTGTTCATGGCCTATCTCAACGGCCATCAGCGGCATTTCACCATGGTCGGCGGCCAGGAGAGCGCGCGCTCGCTGCTCCACCTCGCGCAGCTCTTCCAGCTCGCCGACGGCGCGGGCCTGCTGATCGATCCCGATCTCGCCGCGTCGCGCATGGCGGCGGTGCTGCGGCTCCACGGGGTCGAGGCCTGATGCGCGATCTCGCGCAGGACAAGCGCCTGCTCTCGATCAACACCGCGACCACGCGCGGCCAGTGGGACCTGCGCCAGGCGATCGACGGCATCGCGCGCGCCGGCATCGCCGGCATCTCGCCCTGGCGCGACCAGCTCCAGGCGATGGGCGTGGCCGCGGCGGCGGCGGCGATCCGCGCCAACGGCCTGACCGTCACCGGCCTCTGCCGCGGCGGCATGTTCACCGAGTTCGACCGCGCCGGGCTGGCACGCGCGCTCGACGACAACCGCCGCGCCGTCGACGAGGCGGCGGCGATCGGCGCGCATTGCCTGGTGCTGGTGGTCGGCGGGCTGGCGCCGCGCTCGCGCGATCTCGCCGCCGCGCGCGACCTGGTCCGCGACGGGATCGCCGCGCTGCTGCCTTATGCGCGGGACGCCGGCGTGAAGCTGGCGATCGAGCCGCTGCACCCGATGTATGCCGCCGACCGCGCCTGCATCAATACGCTGGCCGAGGCCAATGATCTCTGCGATGCGCTGGGCGACGGCATCGGCGTCGCCGTCGATGTCTATCATGTCTGGTGGGACCCGGCGCTCGAGCGCGAGATCGCCCGCGCCGGACGCAGCGGCCGCATCCTGGCCTATCACATCTGCGACTGGCTGGTGCCGACGCGGGATCTGCTGCTCGACCGCGGCATGATGGGCGACGGCGTCATCGACTCTGCGGCGCATCCGCTCCTGGGTCGAGGCTGCCGGCTATGCCGGGCTCCTCGAGGTCGAGATTTTCTCCAAGGAGAATTGGTGGCAGCGTCCGGGCGAGGAAGTGCTCGCCACCTGCATCGAGCGCTATCAGCGCGTCTGCTGAGCGCAAGCTCAGGCCGGCGACAGTGTCTCGGTTTCGCCCAGCGCCGCGGCGGCCTCCGGCTCCGCCGCCGCAGGGCGGCGGTCGAAGCTCACGAGCGAGGGCGATTTGTCGATGATCTCCTCGAGGATCATCCGCGCCGTGTCGAGATCGTCGAGCAGGCCGGTGGGGAGCCTGTCCTGCGGCGCCTTCTCCAGCACCGCGCGCGCCTGGGTCAGCGAGCCGATCTCGTGGATGAAGGTCTCGCGCGCGCCGATCGGCAGCGAGGGATTGGCCGAGAGCGCGAAGCAGAATTTGAGGCAGGCCTTGACGGTGAGGACGATGATCTCCTCCTCCTCGCGATCGACCGCCTCGGTGACGATGCCGGCCTGGCGCGTGCGCAGCGCCGTGAGCTGCGGGATGCGGCCGCGGATCACCGCCACCAGCGCCGCATGCTCGTTGATCTTGGCGCGGAAGGTCCAATAGGGCTCGAAGGAATGCTGCTGTATGGCGAGATAGGCGTTCTCGGCCAGCGCCGTCGCCTCGGCGCGCAGCCGCTGCAGCGCTCTGATCAGCTCGGCCATCGAGGCCGGCACCGATTTGCGCAGGCTCTCCTGCCAGCGGAAGGTCGTTGCGCGCGTCGTCGCTGCCATCGCCCTGCCTGATCAATGCAGCCGCGATCCTGCGCCGGCAATGCTTGCCAAGCACGTAAAATTGCCTGCAATTTTAGCGATCTAACGCGGGCTAGCGCGCCAGATAGGCGGCGATCTCCCGCGACAGTCCCGGATATTGGTGGCTGACCTCGATGAAGGCGTCGTCGCTTTCCTCGGCCGCCGGCAGGTCGGTGTCCGCCGCCGCCACGGTGAGCGGCGTCAGCGCATCCGGCAGCGTCAGCACCGCCCGCCAGATCTCAATGGAATGCGTCACCGGCCGCTCTCCACCCACATTACCTTGAGTGGAGCATCACTTGACTTGGTTAACCAAGAGTTTATGCGGCCGCGCCCTAATCGGCCGTGAAACCGACCTTGCGGTGCGTGCCGTCGCAATAGGGCTTGGTCTTGGAGGCGCCGCAGCGGCAGAGATAGGTCTGGGTCACCCGGTTGAGGGTCCGCCCGGTGCCGGAGACGATCTCGAGATTGCCGTCGAGCTGCAGCGGCCCGTTCTTAAGCGCCGTCACGGTCAGCGGGCCGCCACGCGCGGCGAGCGGCTCGGAGGTGAGCTCCGCCGGCTCGCCGCTGGCGACGAAGCCCGATGCCTTGTGGCTGGCGTCGCAATAGGGCTTGGTCTTGGATGCGCCGCAGCGGCACAGCGTGGCGCGAAAGCCGGACGCGGCGCCGCTGAGCGGCGCGTTGACCGCGAGCGGCCCATTCTCGCGCAGGCGCAGCGTGTTGACCAGCGGCGCCGACTCGCCGGCGCCACCGTCGCGCCGCTCATAGGTGATGGCGCCCGACGGACAGTCATGCGCCAGCGCGGTAATCGCTTCCGGCGACGCGGCATCGGGATGGATCCAAGCGCCGCTAACATTGGGCACGAACACGTCGGGATGGGTCAGCACGCAATGGCGCGCATGGATGCAGCGCCCGCCATCGAAGCGGATGACCATCTCCTTGCCGGCGACTTCCTCGATCTCCGCCATGGCGCACCTCTGTTACAAGTCTAGCGCGCTGCCGCGCGAAGGTCACGGCAAGGTTGCGTTCGACGCGCGTTGCGCGGCGTCTCACGCGACAGCCGGAAGCTCGATCGCGACCACCGCGCCGTCGCGGAAGAGATCGCCAAGTGCGCGGGCGAGATCGAAGCCGGGCGCGGCGTCCAGCGCCAGCGCCGCCGCCGCTTCGAGCGTGCTGCCCCGCGCCAGCGCCTGGCGCCACGCGAAGCCCGCCGCGTCGAGCGGGCGCATCACCACCTCGGCGCCGCGGCGGCTCACCTCGAGCCGCACGCCGCCTTCGCCGAGATCGATGGGCGCCGCCGGTGCGCCGTCCCGCCGGTTGGCGCGCCAGAGCCGATCGACCGGGAAGGACGACGCGAGGAAGCCGAAGGCGGGATGGAGCCACAGCACGAGGTGGGGCGCGTCATCGGGCGCGATACCGGCCAGCGCCGCGGCGGCGAGCGGTTCGATTTCGACGGCGGTGGCGGCGCGCGCCATCAGCCATTCCAGCCGCGCGACATCGGCGAGGTAAGCGAGATCGCGGCACGGCGGGAAGCCTGCGAGAAATGCGGCAAAGCCGGCGCCATACTCGGCGAGCACTGCGCGCGCCGGCGGCGCGCGGCGGATGAATTCATGCGCGGCATAGGCGAAGAAGCGCTCATCCACCAGCCAGCAGACCGCCGGAAAGCTGTCGCGCAGCACCGCGGTGAGCGAAGCGAAGAGATTGTTGCGGTGGACGCCGAGCCGCTCGCCCAAGGCGAGCCCGTCCTCGACGATCAGCGCCGGCAGGGCACGGGCCTCATCCTCGAGCAGCGCGCGGCGGAACGCCACTTGCACTTCACGCAGCGTCGACATCGCCGGTCTCCCCACCGGACGCGATCCGCTCCGCCTGCCGCGCCTCGTCAAGCAGCACCGCCAGCGCCGGCAGATTCCTGTCCCATTCGACCAGGCTCGGCACCGCGCCGAAACGCGCCAGCGCGCGGCGGTAGAGCGCCCAGACCGGCGGCGCGACGCGCGACCCGTGATCGTCGATGAGCAGGCTGCCGCCGCCGCACGTCACCGTGGCGTGGCCGGCGAGATGGATCTCGCCCACCGCCGCCGCCGGCAGGGCCTCGAGATAGGCATCGGCGTCGAGGCCGAGATTGCTCGCGCTGACGAAGATATTGTTGACGTCGCAGAGCAGGCCGCAGCCGCTGAGCGCACCAGCGCCGCGAGGAAATCGGGCTCGGCGATGGTGGAGTGGCGGAAGCGCAGATAGCTCGAGGGATTCTCCAGCAGCAGCCTGCGCCCCAGCACCTCCTGCGCCGCGACGACATTGCCCGCGACGATGGCGAGCGCCTCCTCGGTATAGGGCAGCGGCAAGAGGTCGTTGAGATAAGCGCCGCCGCTGACGCTCCAGGCGAGATGCTCGGAGACCAGGAACGGCTCCCAGCGCGCGACGAGCTGCTTCAACCGCGCGAGATGCGCCCGGTCGATGCCCTCGGCGCTGCCGAGCGACAGGCCGACGCCGTGCAGCCCGAGGTGATAGTCGCGCCGCACCGCGTCGAGCCCAGCCAGCGCGGGGCCGTCGCCCATGTAGTTCTCGGCATGCACCTCGATCCAGCCGAGCGTCGGGCGAGTGGCGGCGATCTCCGCGAGATGCGGCGTGCGCAGGCCGATCCCGATCATCGGCGGGATCGCGCCCGCGCCATGCGCGTCCGTGGTCATCATCGCGGCCGCGCCCGCCGCCCTAGGCTTGCATGGGCAATTGCATGTGCCTCGCAGGCGTCCGTGGAGAAGATCGACCACGGAGACACGGAGAGCACGGAGGAGAGGTGTTGGGCGTGCGGACCTGCCTGCGCGAAGCCGAAGCGGTTTCGCTTCGGCGAAGGCAGGGCGCGCCATTCTTCGCTTCTCCGTGCCCTCCGTGCCTCTGTAGTGCACCCCTTATGCGATAACCCTGCCTGTGCATGGGGTCTCTCCGGGACGGACGTATCGCGGGCCGCTCCGCCTGGCCGGCCGCATCACCCTGTTCGCGCTGTCGCTTCTTTGGTTACACTGGCAGTCGCTGATTTTCCAGTCGGGGCGCGCCGTGGGCGAGGAGATCGAGGCTGATCGGCACTGGTCGCTGCTGATGGCGGCGGCGCAGGATGGCGATCGCGGCGCCTATGAGCGGCTGTTGCGCGAAATCGTGCCGTTCATCCGCGCCGTTGTCTCGCGCCAGCATCGCCCGCGCGACCGCATCGAGGAGGTGACGCAGGAGGTGCTGCTCACGCTCCACCGCGTCCGCCACACCTATGATCCCGCGCGCCCCTTCCGCCATTGGCTGGCGGCGATCGCGCGGCGGCGCTCGATCGACGCGCTGCGCCGGCGCTTCCGCACCGAGGCGCATGAGGTCGCCGACGACACGGCCTATGAAACCTTTGCCGACCCTGCAGCGAACCGGGCATTGGAGGTGTCGGCGGCGACCGACGGCCTGGGCGAGGCCATTGCCGGGCTCACCCCGCCGCAGCGCGAGGCGATCGAGCTATTGAAGCTGCGCGAGCTCAGCCTTGCCGAGGCCTCCAGCGTCAGCGGCAAGTCGATCGCCGCGCTCAAGGTTAACGTCCACCGCGCCATCAAGTCGCTGCGCCAGCGCCTGACGGGAGACCAGGAATGACGAGCGATACCGAGGGGCTGATCGAGCGGCTGGCGGCATCGGCGCAGCCGGTCCGCCGCTTGCGCCCGCCGCTGCTGCGGGCCGGATTGTGGCTCGCCCCGGTGGCGGCGGCGCTGGCGGCGGCGGTGCTGATGTTTGCCGATCTCGACCTCTTCGCCCGCCGCGCCGCCGACCCGAAGCTCGCCGCGGAGCTGGTCTTCACCTTGCTCACCGGCATCCTCGCCATCATCGCCGCCTTCGAGCTGAGCCTGCCCGACCGCGCCGGCGCCTGGGCGCTGCTGCCGCTGCCGACGCTGGCGCTGTGGATCGCCAGCAGCGGCTATAGCTGCTGGCGCCACTGGGTGGTCCACGGCCCCGGCGGCTGGGCGCTCGGCGAGAGCGGCGATTGCTTCCGCTTCATCCTGGGCGTCAGCGTGCCGTTGGCGGTGAGCCTCGTCCTGCTGCTGCGCCGCGCGGCTCCCTTGTCGCCGGTGCGGGTGGCGGCGGTGGGCGGCCTCGGCGTCGCCGCCATCGCCGCCTTCGTGCTGCAATTCTTCCACCCCTTCGACGTGACCTTCATGGATCTCGGCGTCCATGCCGCGGCGGTGGCGGTCGTCGTCGCGGCGGTGGCCGGGGTGGAGCGGGTGGCAGAGGGGCAGTCCAAGGGAGCCAGCCCGGTAGCGAACCTTTACGGTCGGCCCTACGTCGCTGGGGTACCCCGGCGACAAAAATTGCCCTGCGCCGACGACTTGGCGGATCATCCTGGAGGCGCCTGATACCGATAGTAAGGGCTTCGCCCTCTTCCGCCAAGGCTGGCAGGCTCCGCCGTCATGCGCTCAAACGCCCAGTCGCCGGCGCCCTCGCCCTGGGCGATGCTGGCGAGGAAATGGTCGTGGACCAGGCTGGCGACCCTTGGCATCCGCGCCAATTGCAGGCCGAGCGGGGGGATGGCATGCGACGGGGTGTCTCTGGCGGATCGCCCGTGCAGATTGCCCGGGCGATCCGACCATGCCCGGTCGATGGCATGGCCATTCCCCGCGGAAACCCTGGGTTTGGCGACTGGCATGGAAGTTGATTGTAGAGCGGCAAGATCCCGTATTCCGGAGGCCCGCCAATGTCCGCCCAGATCATTTCCCTCGCCGAGTTTCGCGCCCGTCGCCAGCACGCCGCAGCGGCCGGCAAGGCCGAAGCCATGGCGGCAGCCGGCGTCAATCTCAAAACCCTCGCCGCGGCGAGCCGCGCCTTGGCGGCAAGCATCGAGGCGGTGCGGCGACAGGCGCTGCGGCTGCAGGCCGCGCGGGCCAAACAGGCGCGCGCCAGCCAAGGCGCGCCCGTTCGCCGAGCCGCACGCAAAACGAAGCCAGCCCTCGCCGTCCCGGCGAAGGCGCCGCGACGCCGTGCCCGGCGCGGTGCGGCAGCCACCACGGATTGATCGTCGAATTATCGGAGCAGCGCGGCGGCTATCGGGAACGCCCCGCCCGCGCGATCAAGCGGCACGAAGGCAGTAGCCGGCGCCGCGGACAGTATGCAGCAACGGCGTGGCGAATCCCCGGTCGATCTTCTGCCGCAACCGCCCGACATGCACGTCGATGACGTTGGTTTGCGGATCGACATGGCTGTCCCAGACTTTCTCCAGCAGCATCGTCCGCGTCAGCACCTGGCCGGCATGCCGCATGAGATATTCGAGCAGGCGGAACTCGCGCGGCAACAAGTCGATCGGCCTCCCCGCGCGGGTCACCGTGCGCGACAGCAGATCCATCTCGAGATCCGCGACGTTGAGGCGGGAGGCGGAACTGCCGCGCCGGGTCAGTGCCGACAGCCGCGCCAGCAGCTCTGAGAGCGCGAACGGCTTCACCAGATAGTCATCGCCGCCGGCGCTCAATCCTTCGACCCGGTCGTCGACCTCGCCCAGCGCGCTCAGCACGAGAACCGGCGTATTGTTGCCGCCGCCGCGCAGGGCCATGATCAGCGACAGGCCATCCAGCCCCGGCAGCATGCGGTCGATGATCATGACGTCGAAGGTCGCGCGCTTCGCACGCTCGAGGCCGTCATAGCCGTCGACCGCGACATCGACGGCATGCCCGCTTTCACTCAGGCCCTTGACGACGTAAGCGGCGGCTTCCGCATCGTCTTCGACAACGAGGATATGCATGGCTGCGCCCGATAATCCGATAAAATCACGTGCTCGCGAAGGCGCTTAGCCGATCTCTCGGCTAACGTCCAGCCCGCGACTTTAGGCTGTCGTCCGGGACAGGGTTAGTTAAATAAAAATCATGTTTCCCTCGGCGACGTTGCGCTCCAGGCGCCCCGGCTCGGCGCTCACCGCCGGCCGTCAGGGGACCCCGTCGGCGGCTCCGGCGGATACTCCTTGGCAAGCCCGTCGAGCTGCCGCTGGACGTTCTCCAGCTTCGCCGCAGCGTCCTTGCCGGCGCGCGTGGCGCAATCGATGCTGTCCGAACCAGCGCGGTCGCAAACCGCGCCCGTGGTCGGCTGATAGGCCTTGTGATTATAGTGATTGTCGATCCGTGCCGGCGGCGCGGCGCGTCCCCCGGCGCCATCCACTGGCTGCGCCAGGCCGATCGCCGGCGGGATCGCCAGCATCGCTGCCGCCAGGGCAAATACGAGCCGCGCCCGCGGCCGCAGCGGCGGCGTTGCCGGGCGGTTGAGGGCAGGTGCCGTGGCGGCCACGATGGTCGACCGCCGAAGCTCGAAAGGCGACATCCCCATGGCTAGGCTCCTTCCTCAGCGTCAACCGTCGCGGTCGGCGGAGCTCGATTCTATGAACGGCGGCTGGCCGCCCAAAGCTCGGATAATACGCTGGAGCGCGAACGGCCGCGCTCCTCATGTAAGTCCGCCGAAATCCTCGGTTAAATCGGAATCGCGATCTATTCGTGCATTTTAACTTCGGCCCCTGGCCGGCGCGTTCAGCGACGCTGGCATGAATCCGATTTCAGTACGGCGCGTGGTCTCAACCGGGCATGCGCTGCGGCGCGGCGGCGCGCTCGGCCGCCAGAGCGGCACGCGGGAGCGCGGGCTCGTCGGCCGCCGGCAGCGTCAGCACCGCGCGGAGCCCGGGCTCGTTGTCCTCGAGCCAGACCTCGCCGCCGTGCAGCTTGGCGACGGCCCGCACCAGGCTGAGACCCAGGCCGTTGCCCGGCCTGCTCCGGCTCGCCTCGAGGCGCACGAACCGATTGAACACGGCCTCGCGCTGGCTGACCGGAATGCCTGGGCCGGTGTCGGCGACCTCGATGCGTGCGGTGGCTCGGTCGCGCCGAATGCTCAGGGTCACGCCCCCCGCCGGCGTGTATTTGATCGCGTTGTCGAGCAGGTTCGCGATCGCCTGTGACAGCAGGTGCAGGTTGCCCTTGACCGGTACGATGGTATCGCTGGACACGGTGAAGGTCAGGCCTTTCTCTTCGGCAACCGGCTCGTAAAGCTCGGCCATGCTGCCGGCGATCTTGGCGAGGTCGACGACCACCAGCAGATCACGCCGCGAGCCCGCCTCCGCGGTGGCGATGCTCAGCAGCGCGTTGAACGTGGCGAGCAGATGATCGGCATCGCCGATGGTATCGCGCAGCGTCGTGACGTAGCGCTCCGGGGTGGGACGCTCCAGCAGCGCGACCTCCAGCCGGGACCGCATCCGCGCCAAGGGCGTGCGCAGATCATGGGCGATGTTCTGGGTGACGTGGCGCATGCCGGCGAGCAACTGCTCGATGCGGTCGAGCATGAGGTTGAGGTTGGCGGCGAGCTGATCGAACTCGTCGCCGCTGCCGTTCAGCGTCAGGCGCTGGCTGAGATCGCCGCGGATGATGCGCTCGCTGGTGCGGTTCATCATCTCGACCCGGTGCAGCATATTGCGCGTCGTGAACACCGCGCCGGCGACCCCCAGGGCGAAGGTCAGCCAGCCCGCCCAGACCAGCGTATGGTTCATCCGCGCTCTGAACGCCTCGGAATCGCTGAGATCGCGGCCGACGAGCAGGCGATAGCCGCCGGACAGGACGAAGACCGAGGCGAGCACGGTGTCGGTTTCGGTTATTCCGCCGTCGCGGGCCTCCACCGCAAATTTGATCCAGCCCGGCCGCAGCGGCACCGCGCTCGGCCAGTCGGTGAGATTGCCGGCGAGCGGCTCGAGGCGTTCGTTGGTGACGAGATAGAGCGTCGCATGGACCTGCTGGCCGGCGACGCGGGCATGGATGGTGTCGATCAGCCCGGCAAGGCCGCCGCGCTCGTATTGATCGGCGAGCCCCCTGATCTCCGCGCGGATGATCGCCTCGGTCTGCCGCTCGACGAAACCCGAGATTGAGAAATAGATCAGCCCCAGCAGCGCTAGCACCGACACGGCAAAGAGCGCGAAATAGACCGTAGCGAGGCGGACCGCATTGGTGCGCAGGAGGCGTAGCATGGCTCAGGCCACGGCCGCGACGTCACGGCCCCTGCGCGGCGGTCGATCGCGTATGCCGGCCGGCGCCGGTCTGTGCGGCAAAGGGCACATCTTGCGGTCCAGATGTGGCATTCCCGCCCCGCGCGCAAGTATTAAATTTTTGCCGTCTCCGCCCGCGCGGGCCGGTCACACCGCGGTGCTCGGGCCCTCTCCGGCGGGCACGACGTCGAAGGCGATGCAGATGCGATCTTTCTCGCCGTCGAAGGCGACCACGCGATGCCAGAAAGAGGACGGGAACAGGACCAGCAACCCCTCTTCCGGCCTGACATGGGCGGTGAGCAGCGGCTCCGGCATGTCGGCATCGAGCGCGCCGGCCACGGGTTCGCCGAACTTGATGCAGCCCGCCTCGCTGCCGCTGGACGCCGCCACCGTCTGCGGCACCTGCACGTAGTAGACGCCGCTCACCAGCGACCCCGGATGGAAATGCGCGAGCTGATGGCCGCTGGAGCGCAGGATGACCGCCCATCCCTCGAGCCGCCAGCGCAGCGGCGCCGGCACCCGATAGCCGCCGGGCGACGCCGACAGCGCCGTCTCGATATACTCCGCCACCGCAGCCTCGAAAAAGCGCCGGAGCGCTGCGATCGGCGGCGCGCCGTCGGTGAGGATCTCCAGCGTCTGCCGACCCTGCCGGATCGCTTTGCCCGGCGGATCCGGCATTAGCGTGGGATGACCGTAGATATGCCGAGCGAGCTCGGCATTGAACGCCGCCGGGCTCGGCCAGCCCTCGACCTGCCCGAGACGGCGTGTCCGCAGCAGCTTGGGATAGTCGAGCAGCGTCCGGGCTTCTTCGCGCCGGCCGATCCGCTGCAGGAAAATCGAGAAATGCGCCTTGGCGAAGGCGTGCGCGGGGTCCAATGCGAGCGCCCGCCGGAAGGCGGCCTCCGCGCCAGCGACATCGCCGGTCTGGCGGAGCATCTGCGCAAGATTCGCCTCGATCTGCGGGTTCCCGCCATCGAGGACGAGGGCGCGGCGCATCGCCGCCGCCCCACCCGCCGCGTCGCCTCTCGCGTGGAGCGCGGTGCCGAGATTGACATGCGCCTGCGCCAGGTCGGGCGCGAGTGCCACGGCACGCTGGTAGAGCGCGATCGCCTCGTCGAGCTGCTGCTCGACCTGCAGCAGCGAGCCCAGATTGAGACAGATGGCGGCGGCACGCGGATTGAGCGCCAAGGCGGCGCGATAGGCGGCGATGGCCTCGCTGTTGCGGCGCTGCGCCGCCAGCGTCACGCCAAGATTGTAATGCGCCTCGTAGGAGCGCGGCGCCACCGCGACGGCCTGGCGCAACGCTTCCAGCGCCGCCTCATACGCCATCATCTCCTGCAGCGTGATGCCGAGATTGATATGAGGATGCGGCACGCCGGGATCGAGCGCGATGGCGCGCCGGTAGGACGCGATCGCCGCTTCGGGCGCGCCCAGCAGGCGCTGGAGGTTGCCGAGCTGGAAATGCACCCCGCCGAGATCGGGGCGAAGTGCCAACGCGCGGCGGAAGGCATCCATCGCCTCGGTAAGGCGCCCGGCGGCGGCATAGGCCTGACCCAGCTCAGCGAGATAGATCGCGTTGGCGGGCGCCATGGCTGCGGCCGCGGCGAGAAGCTCGACCGCCTCGCCGATGCGGCGGGCATCGAGATAGAGCCGGCCGAGCCGGCGGCGCGCCTCCGGAGCGCCGGGCCAGCGCCTGATAGCCTGCGCGTAGAGCCCCTCCGCGACGCCTATATTGCCGGCGCGATGATGATGGCTGGCACGGGCGAGCACTTCTTCCGCGCTGTCGGGGCCGGTCGCGCTTTTGGATTTTTCCTGGGCCATCGGCAACCGCGGCCGCCCTTACGCGGCCGAGCGCAAGACGGCTTTTGCCTTGGTCTCGACGCCCAGAGCGTGCAGCCGCCAGTGCAACAGGCCCGGGGTGATCCCGAAATGGGCGGATGCCGCGGTCGGCGAGAGGCGGTGGCGGAGCGTGTCATGAACGCTACAGATGCCGGCGCCGTCGACCTGGGCGAAGTTGGCGGCGACGGTCGACATCGGTTCTGTCATATCTCTGCGCCTCCAGGGGCCCCGGCGGCGAAGCGCGACCAGCCGGGCGAACCGGCCGGTCGCGTCATAACCCTCGCTAGAACTTGAACGCCGTCATCGCCTCGACGCGGTTCTCGTAACCGAAATCGCCGGCGCCGCCGGCGATCGAGGCGTTGGTCACGCGCTTGGCCCAATCGTACTCGATGCCGATGTCGACTTGCGGCACCGGGCTCCAGAGCAGGTTGCCGACGGCCTCGATGTGGTATTTATCCAACCCGTTCAGTGCAGCGGCGCTGGTGATAATGTTGGTACGGCTATCGAGACGGGCGTAGCCGACATCTGCCGTCGAGCGGAGCTGATCGGTCCACCAGTGCGTGTATGAGGTGTTGTTGCTCCACGATTTGGGGACACCCACCGCCGTCGCCGTCGTGCCGGCGATGCTGCCGACATCGAGCCCGCCGATATTGATGAAGTCGCTGTCGTAATGGCCGATGCCCTTGCCCACCATGAAGATGGTCTTCAAGGTATCCCTGCCCCAGGTGTTCAGATGGCCGGAGAGCTGGCCGCCATAGCCATACCCCTGGACGCGCGGAACGGTCGTGCCCCCATTCTGCGGCGGCGCCGTGATGTCCATGTCGCGAAAGACGCCCGTCAACGCGATATGGCCCCAACCCTGGTCGAGGCGCGCGCGGCCGAGGAAGTCGGGCACATGGTCGATGCCGTTGAGCGATTCGGTGGTGAACGAGTTCGTCGCCGCCCCGACACCGGCGGCGAAGCCCGCAATGGTATTGGTGACGGTGGTGTTCGAATAGCCCTCGGCCTCGGGATTCTCGATGTCGCCGGAGAGGCTGAACCCGTTGGCGCCGGCATAGGTGTAGCGGAGCTGCACTTGCCGGTTGCTAAGGATGTTCATGGTGCCGGCGGTCGGGCTGGGATCGACCGTCTCCGGCATCGCGTCGCCATCGAACCACAAGGACGTGTTCTGTCCGGCGAGCAGCGGGCCGAGGGTGCCGTAGGCCAGCACCAGCCGCGCCGCCTCCGGATTGGCGGTGTTCTGGAAGGACGAGAGGGTGCTGCTCGGATTCTGGCGGCCGTAAAAGTCCAGCAGCAGGAAGGTGTCGAGCTCGCCATAGCCGGTCGGCGTGCGCACATCGAAGCTGAAATTGGACTGGCGCGGATTGAGCTCGACGGCGTTATGCAGCTGATGCGCCGCCGTGCCCTCGAGCGGGATGAACTCGATCGCCGTCGTGTCCGGCGTCGATTCCGTGAGCGTGGAAGCATTGGCCGGGGGCGCCGACATGTCGTAGATGATCGCCAGCTTGGCCAGGCCGCCGATCTTCAGCGAGGTGTTCGTGCCGGGAATGAGGAACGAGCCGGGGAACGAGCCGCCGCCCGGGGCGGACGAGGCGGCCCCGCTGTCGCCGGCGCCCGCGGGCCCGTATTGTGCTGGCGCCGATTGCGCGAAGGCGAGTGGACTGCCGGCAACCAGAACGCCAATGGCAGCGAAGCTGCCGAGCGCCGCCGCTACTCTGAGATCCTTGCGTGATGTCATATTACCCCCAAAAAACGCAGTTCATTGTCGGAGAGATCACTCCCCTCTCTCCGGTCTTCGACCCTCGAAGACCAGTGGTCACCTATCCCGGTCGCGAGCGTCCCCTCGCTTCCGTCCCGCCGGTGCTTCAGCTGCGCATGGTGTTCACCGTCTCCTCCGCAAATTTCTTGGTGCCGCTCTAATCATGCGGGCGTGCTCTGCATCGATTTACTTCGCCCTCGCTGTCAGCTAAATCGGAACGGGTGTCGCTGAGAAGCCGTAAAGCGTATGGCGAAGCCGAATTTAGTAATCATAATATGTCGATATATTTATTAAAAATATGCTAAATTTGTAACTGTAACTGAGGCGGCGCTTTCGCGCGGGACCGATCGAGGCGGGTTCGGCAGAGCGGCGTCAGGTCCTGCGCCGGCGCGAGGACCGGCCGGTGGCTTGCGTGCGCCGCAAGCCAGAGTCACTTGCTTGATTGGCCTATTGGCCGGTCATGCTTTGCGCCAGCCGCGCCCGCTGTTCTATCAGGGGAAGCATATCGGCCGCGAATCGGTTCAGCGTCGGCTCGCCGCCGGATGTCGCCTCTTGCGCGAAATCCGCCGCCGCCGCCTGGCCGTCCCGCGCTGCGGTCTGCAGATAAGCCCGGTCGAAGGCGGCACCGGAGAGCCCCGCAAGCTGATCGCGCATGGCAAGATGCGGCGCGTCGAGGCCATGCGGCGGAATGACGCCGTCCTGCTGCATGGCGATCTCGAAGAGGCGCCGCCTCATCCTCTCCTGGCTGTCGATGGTTCCCTCGGCAAATCTCATCACCGCTGGATTTGTCGCTTGCTGCTGCGCCAGCCTTGCGAACGACAACTGCGACCTGCTGAAGATTGTGGCGCGGCAGATGAAAGTATGTTCCTGCTGCGTCACCGCGCCAGCGCGGCCGGCGAATTCCATCTGATACTCACTTGGCGATGGCGCGAAATCCTTGCAATCGGTCACATCGGCCTGTCGCCCGGCGCACGAGGCAGCGCTGAGGAGGGTGAGCGTCGCCAACAATCGTTCGATCCCGCGTCTCATCACCGATCTCCTCACGTTCGGGTCGTCGGCTGGCAAAGCCGCTGGGCTCTGTCGCTCAGATTAACGCATCCAGTTTCTGAACTTTGCCGCGAATAAGATGATTAAATCGCATTTTATTGGTGCTGGAATTAATTTGAGCAGCGCCTGGCTTCGCGTGGGCGACGCACGCCCCACGTAGATAGAAGGCGTCGCCGGTCCGGCTCCCGGCGTGGAGTTGGCGCGGTCGGAAGCCTCGCTGATCTGGGCCGAGATGACCCTCGGAAGCCGCTGCTGGTCAGCGGGACAGGCGGCGCGTTCGGTCCGACAGACGCCCATGCTCGCATCGAGGACGCGAGGAAAGGAAGGGCTGAAATGTTCCAGCATATGACCAACCCGCGCTTGGCGCGCACCGTGCTCGCGTTATGCGCCGTCATGCTGCTTGCTTCGTGCGCGTCAACACCGGAATTCGGTCCTGGCTCGCCGCGCAACGGCGCCGGCCAGCCGGTTGATGGGACCTACGGGACGCCACTCCCCGGCGACGCGCCCGTCAGCGGCGGCTGAACCGGCGATCGGTCCGGCGACTCGACAGGTGCAATGGATTGACGTGTCTTGGCGGCCGCTCCGGCGGTCTGTTACCGGCCATGCGCGTCGCCTCTCGAGCGCCGCGTTCCTGCTTCTGGCGTCAGTCGGCCTTTCAAGCTGCGTTGCCGACCGAATGGGGTCTGCCCTTGCCGCGCTCGACGGCCAGCCGGTGGCGACAGCCTTCGCCAAGTTCGGCCCGCCGGACGAGGAAAAGACCGTCGCCGGAAACAAGATCTATATCTGGGCGGTCGATGAATTCGGCCCGCTGGGCATTCCGCCCGATCTGGCGCTCCAATACAAATGCCGCGTCCGCGTCACGAGCGACAGCCAGAACATCGTGCGGGGCGCGCATTGGGAAGGCAACGCCTACGGCTGCAACAAGCTGCTGGCCGGCCGGAGCTGATCGCCCGCTCGGTTGCGATCGAGTTTTCGCGCGAGCTATTGCGGAGGCGTCGTCGGCACCTGTTGCCACGGCTTCACGCAAGACGAGACATAGGGGTAATAGGCATTCGAGGGCCGGCAGTAATACCAGAAGCTCTGGCTTGCAGGCGGCAACCCGCTGGGTGCCGCTTGCGGCGGGACCGCAGAGGGCGGCGGCGCGGCCACAGGAGAGCCATAGGGATAGGGATAGGCGGGGGGATAGGCGTAAGCCGGATAGCCGTAGGGATAGGCATAACCGGGATAACCCCAATATGGGTCGTAGAGGCCGAACCCGCCAAAGCCGCCGTAGAAGCCGCCGCCATAGAAACCTCCATGGAAGCCGCCATGTAAGCCATGTCCGCCGCCGCCGTGACCACCGCCATGCCCGCCGCCGCCACCGCCATGAGCCAAGGCCGGCGCCGCCGCAGCGCCGAGCAGAGCGGCCAAGGCGAACGCCGTCATCACGGTCGAGACCATGCGCGTGCGGGGTTCGGCGGATGTCGCTGTCATGGGCCGCCCCTCCTGCGTTTCATGGGGCATGTCAACGCGCGTGATACGTCATGACAACGGTGAGATGGGGTGTTCCCATCCACATTGCTCGCCGCCATTTCGGTCCGCGTCGAGCCCAGATGCCGATAAGCCGCAGGATGCCGCCACTTCGGCGCCGAAAATAAAGTTTCCGCCAGGAAAGATTCGCTGTCGTCTCGGTCATCGCGTGACCTGGCTGCAGCGTTCAAGACGGCAACGCTTGTTCGACCGCTTTTGCGATCATCGCCCCGCCGTGGCGCGTTCAGCGCTCTCACCCGCTTCACGGAGACCTCACGGAGGATTGTCTTGTCCGGAGGGCAGATCGGCCGGATTCTGTGACGGCGCCGAAGCCAACCAAGACGCGCTAAATCGCATTTTACCGGCGCGCGGGCCGATGATGCCGGGAAGCTGCTGTCGTTCTGCGGCGGCCGCGTCATGGAGAGAGCGACGTGAGGAAAGGAAGGGCTGAGATGCCGCAGCATGGATTGAACCCTCGCCTGGCGCGCAGCGTGCTGGCGCTGTTCACCGCGGTCTTGCTCGCTGCCTGCTCGGCAACGCCGGAATTCGGCCCCGAACTCGCCGCGCAACGGCGCCGGCCAGCCGGTTGACGGCACCTACGGGACGCCACTCCCCGGCGACGCACCTGTCAGCGGCGGCTGAGCCGGCTGCCGATTGCGCGCTCGCCTCACGCCCCGGGCTCGATCTGCCGCCGCGGCACCACCTCGATCGGCTCGACGGTCATCAGCGCGATTTCCGGGATCGCGTCGAGCAAGGCGACGAAGCGGTCGATCTGCTCCCTGGAATCGATGATCTCGATCGTAACCGGCAGGTCCTTGGAAAACGTCACCCGCGCGGTGTGAAGCTTCGTCGAATGGCCGAAGCCCAGCCTGCCGGAAAGGACGGTGGCGCCGGCCAGGCGCATTTCGCGCGCTTTGAGCGCGATGGCTTCATAGAGCGGCTGATCACCGTGCATCTTGTCCTCGCCGACGAAGATGCGCAGCAGCGCGGCGTCGTTGACAATGTTCATGTGCTGTCTCCTGACCTTGCCGGCTTACCTGGGTGTGGTTACCTGGGTGTAGCGCGCGCTACTTCGCCGGATCCTCCGGCGCCAGCAGGCGATGGAACGCCGCCATGACGGCCGGCTCCGGCGTGCGGATCGGCGGGATCGACTGGTGTTGCTCCCAGCCGCCGCCCAGCCCCTTGTAGAGTGCGATAAAATTCTCGGCCGCGACCTGCTGCGCTACGGCGTATTGGGTCTCGAGGTCGTATTCCTGACGTTCGGCATCGAGCACGTTGAGGAAATCGGTCAGGCCGCGGTCATAGCGCTGCGAGGCCAGCGTGACCGCGCGCTGGCTTGCCGTCAGCGCGCCGGCGAGACTGGTCAGGCGCAGCTGTTGTGCGGCGTAGCCGGCGATGGCGGTGTCCACCTCTTGCACGGCGAAGAGGATGCTTTGCCTGTACTGGACGAGGCGCTCGTGGGTCTGCAGATCCGCGACGTCGACCAGCGCGTCAAGCGTGCCGAAATCGAGCAGCGACCAGTAGGCCGCGGGCCCCGCGGACCAGATGCCACCCGTGGGGAGCTTCCCGAAGTTTTGGCTCTGGTAGCCGACCGCGCCGGTGATGGCGAGATGCGGAAAGAGATTGGCCGTGGCCACGCCGATGCGCGCGGTGGCGGCAGCGAGCTGCCGCTCGGCTTCGCTTATGTCGGGCCGGCGGCGCAACAGGTCGAGCGGCAGGCCAGACTCGATCGTCGCCGGCAGCGGCGGGATCATCGCGGGCTGCGCCAATTCCTGCGCGAGATCCTCGGGAAACCGGCCGATCAGCACGGCGATGGTGTCCTGGGCGGCGCTGATCTGGGCGACGAGCGGCGCGATTTCGGCCTCGAGCGTCGCCAGCTCGCGCTGGGCGAGCGTGACGTCGAGCTCGTTGGTCAGGCCGCGATCGAACCGCGTCTGCATCAGCTTGAGCGTGGAGCGCGCCGTGTCGACGTTGCGGTCGAGCACGGCGAGCTGCGTCTGCAGCCCGCGGAGATCGACATAGGCGCGGGCGACGTCCGCGACCACGCTGATGAGTACCGCGTTGCGCGCGGCCGTAGCGGCCTGCGTATCGTACTTGGCCGCCTCGATCTCGCGCCGATACATGCCGAAGATATCGAGCTCCCAGCCGGCGTCGAAGCCCACCACCGAGCCGACGCGCCTCAACCCGGAGCTGTTGTCGGCCGAGTGCAGGGCGGGCGTGGTGCGGCCGCGTGCGAGGTTCGATCCGGTGCCGACGCCGCCGCCGCCGCTGGCCGCCATCTCCGGCAGCGCCAGGCCCAGGACCACGGCCTCTTGCGTGCGCGCTTCCTGCAGGCGGGTGAGGGCGACCTCGATGTCGAGGTTCGATGCGATGGCGCGGTCGATGAGCGTGTCGAGCTCGCGGTCGTCGAGCACACGCCACCACGCCTCGAGATTGACCACGGCCGCGTCGCCGGTCGGGGCTGCCGGCGCGGCGGGCGTCGCCGCGGCCGCCACGAAATGCTCCGGCATCGATATGGCGGGAGCATGATAGTCGGGACCGACGGTGCAGCCGGCGAGCGCCGCGCAGAGGGCGATGAGGGCTACCCGATGGCGCAGCCCCGTCGCCAGCCTTTCGCCGGTCACGGTGCCTCTTTGCTGGTGCGGGCGATCTCCTCATCGCCCTTGGCGACCGTCACCTTGTCGCCCTGGGCGATTTGGCTGCTGATGTTGAGCACGATCCTGTCGCCCGGCGACAGCCCCGAGCCGATCTCGACGACGCTGCCGTCGTCGCGCGCGATGGTGACGTCGTGGAAGCTCACGACGTCATGGTCGTCGACGACGGCGACCTGCGGGCCGCCCGCGCGGAACACGATAGCGGCGGCGGGAACCTGGACGAGGCCGCGCGCCTCGAGGTCGAAGGCGACGTTGACATAAAGGCCGGGGACGAGCGCCTCATGCGGGTTGGGAATGTCGACCTCGACGCGCAAGGTGCGGGCTCGGGGATCGATCGCCTGCGCGGTGCGGGTGATGGCGCCATGGAAGACCTGGCCCGGCAGGCTGTTGGCGGTGATCGCCGTGGACCGGCCCACGGTCATCTCGGCGGCCGCGCTCTGCGGCACGTCGACGAAGACGCGCATGGGGTCGTCCTGCGACATGCGGTAGAGCAGCGTGGTCGAGTTGGTGCTGCCGGCGGTGACGAGATTGCCGATGTCGATGCGGCGCTCGGTGATGACGCCGTCATAGGGCGCGGTGACCTGCTTGAACTGCGTCAGCGTGGTCAGCCGGTCGACATCCGCCTGATTGAGCGCGACCTGCGCGTTGGCCGCATTGACCCGGGCGACGGCGCTGTCGTAATCGGCCTTCTTGGACTCGCGCTCCTGCTCGGAGACGACGCCTTTGGGCGATTCGTGCCAGCGCTCGTAGGTGGTCTTGGCGAAGGCAGCTTCGGCCTCTCTCACCTTGACGTCGGCTCCGGCCGCCTTGAGCTTCGCCTGCGCCGCGGCGAGCTCGGAATCGAGATCGGGCGTCTCGATGATCGCCAGCACCTGACCCTTGTGCACGCTGTCGCCGATATCGACGAACCAGTTGCCGACATAGCCGTTGACCCGCGCATAGATAGTGCTCTCGTGCCATGCTCCGGTCTCGCCGGGCAGCGACAGGTGTTCGATCGCCGGCGCCTTGCCGGCCGGGACGACGACCACGGTCTGCGGCGTCGCGGCGTGCGTTGCCGTCGCCTCGGCCAGCGTCCGCTCGGCCGTCTTGTCGAAGTGCCGCACGACGAAGAACGCGATGAGCAGGATGAGGGCAATTGCGCCGGCGAGAAGCTTCAGCCGGCGCCCGGCGCGGGCGGTCACGGCGCCCGGGCCGCCGCCATTGACCTCGGCACGGCGCACCGTCGTGGGGTGATCAAGCGGTCGCAAGCGGATCCCTTTCCATGGAAGCGCCGCTCGCCAACGGCGGCCGACGGCGCAACAAGCGATACATCGACGGGACGAAGACCAACGTCGCGACCGTGGCGAAAAGCAGGCCGCCGATCACCGCGCGCGCCAGCGGTGCGTTCTGCTCGCCGCCCTCGCCGACGCCGAGCGCCATCGGGATCATGCCGAGAATCATCGCGCCCGCGGTCATCAGCACCGGACGCAGCCGGGTGTAGCCCGCGGTCAACGCCGCGGTGCGCGGGTCATCGCCCGCCTCCATGCGCTGATTGGCGAAGGTGACGACCAGGATGCTGTTGGCGGTGGTGAGGCCGATGCACATCAAGGTGCCCATCAGCGCGGGAACGCTGAGATGCGTGCCGGTCAGGAACAGTATCCAGATGACGCCGCCCAGCGCGAACGGCACCGCCAGCAGCACGATAACCGGGTCGACCCAGCTCTGGAAATTGATGACCAGGAAGAGATAGACCAGCACCACCGCCAGCGCCATGCCTGAGAACAGTCCGTTATAGCTGTCGCGCATGGTCTCGACCTGGCCGCTTAGCGTCACCGTGATCGCCTTGGCGGCATCGGGGCGGTCGGCCGCAATCACCTTGTCGATATCGCGCGAGGTCGAATAGAGATCGCGTCCCTGCACATCGGCATTGACGTCGAACACCGGCCGGATGTTCAGCTGGGAGACGACCAGCGGCACCTTGTCGCGTCCGAATTTCGACAGGTTCATCA
This sequence comes from uncultured Alphaproteobacteria bacterium, assembly GCA_963789275.1. GTDB lineage: Bacteria > Pseudomonadota > Alphaproteobacteria > ATCC43930 > CGMCC-115725 > DAHUYF01. The sequence continues at coordinate 701,256 of CAWBKF010000004.1, read as the reverse complement.
GCAGCTGCCCCTGCCTGTCGCCGGTGTCGGCAGTCACCGGCAAGCGCCACAGATCCTCGGTCGAGGTGATGCGGTAGGTGGGAAGCTGAACCACCAGCGGGTAGCTGACGTTGTTGCGCGGATCGACCCAGAAGTTCGGCGCGGTCTGCTGCGCTCGAATTCGTCGTGACCAGCACGTTACTCGCGGTCTGCTCCTGGTTCAAGCCGACCTGCTCCGCCATCGTGCGGTCGACATCGACGGTGAGGGCGGGAGCGTCGGGCACCTGGAAGACATGCGAATCGACCACGCCCGGCACCCGGCTGAGATCGCGCGCGATCTTGGCGGCGAGCGCATAGGCTTCGGTATTGTTCGGTCCGGAAACGCGCATGTCGATCGGCGCGGGCTGGCCGAAATTCAGCACCTGATCGACGATATCGGCGGGCTGAAAGAAGAATTGCAGGTCGGGGAAGCGCTTGGGCAGCTCGCGGCGGAGATCGGCGACATGCTCTGCCGGTCGGCGTGTGCTTGGGCTTGAGCGAGATGAGAATCTCGCCGTCCATCGGACCGACGGTTGCGCTGTCGCTGAGCGCGATATTGATGCCGCTATAGGGCAGGCCGATATTGTCGAGCATCGTGTCGATCTGATCGTTGCCGACGATCTGGCGGATCGCCGCTTCGACATCGGCGAAGTAATGCTGCGTCTGCTCGATCCGGGTGCCCGGCGGCGCTCGCACATGCAGCCGCATCTGCCCGGCATCGACCTGCGGAAAGAAGTCTCTGCCGAGCTCGGGAAAGAGCAGGAGCGAGCACGCCATCAGCACCACGAAGAATGCGACCGTGACCACCGGCTGCGACAGCGCCCAGCTGACGCTGTTGCGATAGCCTTCGCGGAAGCTGGTGAAGCCGTGATCGAAGCCGCGATGGATCCGCGTGAACGGATTCCAGCTGCTCGCCGGCGGCGCCGGCGCCGCCCCGTGCGCGCCATGCGCCTCGACAGAGGAGCGCATCAGGTATTTGAACAGCACCGGCACCAGGGTGAAGGAGAGCGCGAGGCTGGCGACCAGCGACACGCAGACCGACAGCGACAGCGGCGAGAACAAGTACTTGGCGGTGCCTTGCAACAGGAAGATCGGAACGAAGACGATGCAGATGCAGAGCGTCGACAGCATGGTCGGCACGCCGACCTCGCCCGCGCCGGTCACGATCGCCTGGGTCAGCGGCTCGCCCAGAGCCACATGGCGCTCGATGTTCTCGATGCACCACCGTGCCGTTATCGACCAGGATGCCGACCGCGAGCGCGAAGCCGCCGAGCGTCATGGTGTTGAGCGTCTGGCCACCGGCATACATCACCAGCACCGCGGTAATGATCGACAGCGGAATCGAGGCCAGGATGATCAGCGTCAGCCGCGCATTGCCGAGGAACAGCAGGATCATCAGCGCGGTCAGCGCGGCGGCCATCAGCCCGCCCATCACCACGCTGTTGAGCGCCGCCTTGACGAAGACGGACTGGTCGAAGATCGCCTTTATCGAGACACCCGGAGGCAACACCTTTTCGATCTCGGGCAGCGCCTCCTTCACGCCGTCGATCACCGCCAGCGTCGACACGCCGCCGGTCTTGCGGATCGTCATCAGCGCGCCGGGTCTGCCGTCGACCGAAACCGAGTTGGTCTGCACCTGATAGCCGTCATGCACATGCGCGACATCACGGATGAACACTGTCCTGCCGTTCACCTGCCGTGATCGGAAAATCGTTGATCGCGGCGATGACGTCGGGGCTGTTGTTCATCGTCAGCGTGTAGTCCTTGCGGCCGATCTTCACGTCGCCCGACGGCAGGATCACGTTCTGATGCTGCAGCGCCTCGCTGACATCGGCTGGCGACAGGCCGCGCGACTGCAGCGCCTGCTGGTCGAGATCGACCATGATGACGCGCGGCTTGCCGCCATAGGGGTAAGGCACCTCGGCGCCATGCACCACGGCAAGGTCCGGCCGGATGATGTTCTGGCCGAGATCGTTGAGCTTGGTGTCGGTCAGGTGGTCGCTGGACAGGCTGAGCTGGATGATCGGCACATCGGTGGCGCCGTAGCGCAGCACCAGCGGCGGCGTGATGTTGGGCGGCATGTATTTCAGCACGACCAGCGCGCTGCTCGCCAGCTGCGACACCGCGCGGGTGACGTCGGCGCCCTCGTGCAGATAGACCTTCTCGACGCCGACGCCCTGGTAGGACGTGGCTTCGATGCGGGAGATGTCATCGACCAGCGAGGCGAGCTGGCGCTCATGCAGCGTCAGGATGCGGTTCTGGATGTCCTGCGGCGCTCATGCCGTTATAGGTCCAGACGACGCTGACCACCGGGATGTCGATTTCGGGAAAGATGTCGACCGGCATGCGCAGCGCTGCGCCGGCGCCGAGAAGACAGATGAGCATCAGCGCGGCGACCACGGTGTAAGGCCGCTTGAGGACGAAGGCGACGACCGACATGGGCGGAGGCGGCGGCTAGCGTACTGCCGACCGGGCAGGGCACCGCGGCGCGGGCGGCCTGAGCGGGGCAGGACTCATCCGACATCACCTCTCACAATTCATAACCGCGGGTATCAGAGTAGATAACGTGACCAACAAAAACTAGGCGAGACCAGGGGAAATCGCGGGTCTTACGGCGTATTCACACGGACCCGTCTAAACTACGTTTTACGTCATTGCCGTAAAGATTTCCCGCGGCGGCGATTGCCGCGAGCGCGCCTGCGCTCGCGCACATGACAGGAAATTCATCGACTCTCGGATAAATTGCCAGTTAGATAGGCTTCGTCGACGCGCCGACGCATTGCCCGGGCGGCAGTCTCCGATATATTTTCCGAAATATAGCGGCGGATTTTGCGGGAGGGGCAAGTGGTGGCGGATCGATAGGAACATAACGAGCAGTCCTTTTTCGTGGGGGGAAATGTGGGCAAAATAAACAGGCGTATTTGTTCAGGATTGGCAATTTGTGTCGGGCTTTCGTGCGCCTCGATTCACGCGTACGCGCAAGACGAATTCGCGCATCCTGTCCCGTACCAGTTCGATGGCGGGCCGCTGGGTCAGTTGGAAGGTTCTGCCGCCGTCGCTGGGTATTTTTTCGCGCAGAGCGGCGCAGGCGACAGCAGTGTGGTCGGTCGCTACGCGACGGGCGCCAAGGTCGAAGGTTGGGAGACCGAAGTCGGCAAGACGACGGGTTTGCTGCAGTTCAACGTCCAGGCCGCCGAATACCAGGATATCAATTTCGGGACCAATGCCCCGAAGAATATCAATGCTGACAGGTTCCAGACCGGTCCGATCCGGACGGTTGCCCTGGCAATCGCGCCGACGCAGAACCTCAAAATCTCAGTTGGGCAACTGCCCTCGCTCGAAGGCTACGAGACAGTGTTCGCGTGGAACAATCCCGTATCCCTGCGAACCGTCATTGCCGAACCCCAGAACAGCAACAGCAAGGGCATCCAGGCGGACTACGCCAGCGGACCGTTCAGCGCCACGGCGCTCTTCAGCGATGGTTATGACACCAATTATTATAACTATCTGCAGCTGGCAGGGACATACAAGATAGACCCCAACAACGAGTTCACCGTTGTCGGCGGCGTGCCGCTATTCGGCGCCGTCGGACCGAATGCATTTGCTTACGGTAGCGGTGGGCTGCCCGGTGGCGGTGCGAACGGTGTCGGTGGCCAGCAACAATTGGCGGTTGTCAATTCGAACCTGATCAACGCCTGGTACATTTGGAGAAACGGCAACCTGAAAGTCATCCCCGAAGTACAGGCTCAATATACGCCCAAGACGACCCAATGGGCGAATGTCACTTCGGGCGGGGTTTCGGACGACATTCCAAAATCGACCGGCGCTTACGCTGCCGCGCTGTTCGTCATTTATAGATTCGAGGGCACACCTTATTCGATTTCGGGTTGGGCCGAGTATGGGCAGAGCTACGGCTCGGCGGCACAAGACGTGTGGTTTACGTCACCCGGCGCCAGCCTCGCCGGCGTCGCTATCGCGCCTGCCTGGAAATACAACAAGCTCTATGCTCGCCTGAACATGGGTTATGTGCACCTGACAAATCTGGGCACGCCTGTTGCCGGATATGGCAGTTCGGGTACCTCGAGGAATGCGGGTATAGGCACGTTGGAACTCGGCTTTGTGTTTTGAGGCGGATCGCAGCACCGCGGAGCAGGCGGCAAAGTCGAGGCTGATCAGACGGAATGCGGATTTGGGCGATCCACTCTTGGCCGAGCTCAAGCTCAGCGAGACCTGGTAGCAGGACGGTCCCAAGACCGGCAAGAACCGGCTCTTCGTCATCCCCGGCGCCATCTTCCGGCGCCTCCCGATCCGCGACCACGTCAAGCTGATCGTCGGCGCGGACTGCCAAGTCGCGGTATCGCCGCAGACGCCGGCTTGCCGGAACACTGTGGTGGTGACGCTGTGGACGACCTTCTAGCCGCCGATCTCGCCCGCGGCGCGCCGACGCGAGCGGCGTCAGTCGCCGTTCGGCACCTTGACAGTTTGGATGATGACGCCGCCGCTATTGCCGGTATGGAGGCCGAGGTCGCGCGCCGCCGGCAGCTTGCCGGCGGAGGTATTGTTCGGCGCGCCGGCCTGGGCCTGACCGGAGCGGGCCGCGCCAAAGGCCGTCGCTTGGATCGGCGCAAATTCCTCTCCGACCTCATGCGGCTGCGCCGGATGGAGGGGAACATAGATGCGCGTTGCCGCCGTCTTGCGCGACTGCGCGTCCGTCTGCGCGCCGAAGGCGCCATACTGCTCTTGGCTGTGGACATCGTCGTCTGCCGCGCGGGCTGGAGCGCCGGCGGTCGAGAGCGCGATCAGCGCCAGGATCGGGAGAAGCGTGCCACTCAGCCTGTTGCACATCGATTTGCTCCTCGCTGCTTGGGCGGATTGCCGCCTTCCGCAAGCGTTGCGTCGGCGTCCCCGGAGTCGCGTCTCGATTCTGTCGGTAAATTTAGTCGATGCTGGTATGAATGTTACACATGACTTCGTATTAATAAATATTAATTTAATTAATAATCACTAAAAGACGGTGTGCCCAGAATAAACCACTCTCCGACCGAGATTTTGCCCGCCCGGCGACGAGAACGCGATTTCCAGCCAAAGAGTGTGGTTAATCGGCCACACTTATGAAAGTGAAAAGCGCGCTGTAGTCTTTCTGTCATCTTGATCTTTTAGGATCGGCGCGGGCGCAAGTCATGACGACTTTGCGTGAGGGGGCGAGCATGCCCGAGACCGATGACAACGAGGACGATCATGTCGCATAAGAAGTCGCTTTATACCGGCGCCGCCCTCGGCGCGCTGCTCGGGGCCGCCGTGCTGACGCCATTGCCCGCGCTGGCGCAGAGCAATCCGTCGCTCGATAGCGAAGTGCAGATGCTTCGGCAGGAGGTGCAACAGCTGCGCCAGCAGATGCAGACGATGCAGAACTCGGCCGGGACAGCGCAGCCCGGTGCCGCCCAACCTGGGGCCGCACCTGCCGCCCCTCCAGGCGCATCCTTTGCCCAACCCGCCGCGTCGGCCCTGTCGCCGCCCAGCGGCGCCGTTCAACTCGGCGGCGTGCGGCTGCAGTTCGGGGGCTTCATCGAAGCCGCGACGATCTACCGTCAGCGCAACGAGGTATCCGACGTCGGCTCGGACTACAATACCGGCATCCCGTTCAACAGCTCGCAGCTGGCGCATGAGCAGGAATTCCGCGAATCCGCGCGCCAGAGCCGCATCTCCGGCCTCGTCACCGGCGATGTCGACCCCGACACCCATCTTGCCGCCTATATCGAGTCCGACTTCCTCGCCTCCGCGGCGACCTCGAATTCGCGCGAGAGCAACAGCTACTCGCCACGCGTCCGCGAAGCCTATACGACCGTCGATATGGATGACTGGGGCTTCCACTTCCTCGGCGGCCAGGAATTGGAGCCTGCTGACCACCAACATCAACGGCATCATTCCGCGCCAGGAGCAGATCCCGCTCACGATCGACGCACAGTACGTTGAGGGGTTCAACTGGACACGCGTCCCGCAGCTCCGCTTCGTCAAGGATTGGGGTCATCTGTGGGCCGGCCTGTCGCTGGAGAGCCCGCAAGGCATCCTGCCGCCGAGCCCGGGCGCCATACCCACCGGCGTCAACGCCAACAATTTGGGCGATTCCGCCGGACTCCTCAACAACACGACGAGCTACACCAACGATCTCATTCCCGACATCATCGCCAAGGTCGCGGTCGATCCAGGCTGGGGCCACTATGAGGTGAAGAGCATCGCGCGCATCTTCACCGACAATGTCGGTTCCACGACCGACCGGGTGTGGGGCTACGGCATCGGCGGCGCCGCCAGCCTGCCGGTCGTGCCGCACCTTGTCGACTTCCAGATCAGCGGGCTCGCCGGCTATGGCATCGGCCGCTACGGCTCGGGCGGGCTCCCTGACGTCGCCTTCACCCGCACCAACTCGCTGATCGCGATCCCCGAGGCGCAGGGCCTGGTCGGCATCATCTCCCATCCCTGGATGGGCAACGATCTCTATCTCTATGGCGGCTGGGAGCATGCGGACCGCGCCGGCAGCCCGGTCGCGACCTCCGGCTATGGCTCGGGCGCCCTGGTCAATTCCGGCTGCAACACCTTGGGCGGCACCTGCCAGGCCGAGACGCAGGATCTCAAGCAAGTCGTCCTGGGGACCTGGCAGAATATCTACAAGGGCAATTACGGCCGTTTCGTCGTCGGCGTCCAGGGCTCCTATATCGAGCGCGATGCCTTCAGCGGTGTCGGCGGCGCGCCCAGCACCAACGAGACGATCGTGATGACCTCGTTCCGCTACTACCCGTTCTGAGGCGATAACCGCGGGCTTGGGGGGCGATGCTCAGCGCTGCGGCTGGAGTTGATCCAGCCATTCGGCAAGGCATCGCTGCCCCTGGGCCGCGGCGACGCGGGCGAAGCGGGCGGTATCGGCGCGCAAGCGCGTGACCGAAACCCCTGGCGTCGCGGCGATTTCCGGGGCCCCGCTGATCAGCCAGCGTTCGAATTTCTTGGCGACACCTTCGACATGAAATTGCAGGCCGAGCGCGTTGCGGCCAAAGGCGAAGGCCTCGTCGGCGGAGCCCTCGCTCGAGGCCAGGCGCTCGGCACCGGGCGGCAGCTCGAAGGTGTCGTAATGCCAATGCAGCACTGGGCCAATGATATGGCGCAACGGGCTCGCCATGCCCGCGGGCGTGAGTGTCAGTGGCGCCCAGCCGATGCGGTAGGCGCTGCCCGGCGTGACGCGCGCCCCGAGCGCACGCGCCATGAGATGCGCGCCGAGACCGACGCCGATGCAGGGACGCGAAGCCGCCAGCCGCGTCTCGATCAGCGCAATCTCTTTTCGCAGAAAGGGATACTTGTCGACATCGTAGGCATGCAGCGGTCCGCCAAGCACGACCAGCAGTTCGGCCGCGGCGAGCTCCGCGGTCGCGAGATCGCCGGTTCCGATATCGAGATAGCGCACACGGAAGCCGCGGGCGCGCAGCATTTCCTCGAAGGCGCCAAGGTCTTGATAGGAGACATGGCGAAGCGCCAGCACGGTGCTCGCGCCCGCCGCGCCGCGCCGGCCCTTGGTATCGTCGGCAAGCACCGGGTCGGTTGACGGATTAGCATCGACGTCGTCGGCCGAGAAGGGCTTTGCGTCGAGGGCGGATGCGTCGAAACCGGGATTGCTGGCGCTCATGGATCACCTCGACAGTGCGACTCTGGCCGCGGCGCTGCCTCCCGTCAAGCCGCGGATTTCCGCCTGCGGCCGTCATCGCCAGCCAGCCGCGCCGCCACCTCTGCCATGGGGACACCGTCTTCATGAAGGGAAGAACGCCGACGCATGACATAAGCGTCTTTTTAGGATCGGCGCCTCGCCAAATCGTTCCTGTCCGATCCGGCGAGTTTCCCTTTGGTTTCTTATTCGAGGTAGGGCGGCGTCGGGTTGGTGCCCGACGCCGCCTCTGTGTTCAGAACGGGAAGGCGAAAGAGAGGTGGTAGAAGGACACGTTGGCGTCGTTTTCCGCGCTCACCCCGATCATCGCCTTCGCCGCGATGGTGACGGGGCCGAAATCGTAAGCGACCAGCGGCCCGAGCAGGACGTGCTGGATCTTGTTGCCGTTGCCGTTCACCGCCTTGCTGTTGACGGTGTCGTTGGTGAATTGCTGGGTGAAGTTGCCGCCGGCGCCGAAGGTCCACTTGCCGAACGTCTTGGCCGCGGTGTAGTCGAGATAGAACACGTCGCCCGATTGGTAGTTGGTCGTCGAATCTATCGTGCTGAAGTCGAGCACGCCGTGCAGCGTCAGGTTCCAGCCGCCCTGGAGATAGCTGACGGCAACCCCCGGCTCGAAGGTCCAGAAATTGTTGGCGATGCCCGGCTGCCCAACCGCCTGCCCCGTGCCCGAGGGTTGGTGCACGGTGTACCCGTCCTTCACGTAGATGCCGAGGCCGCCGCCGACGAAGAAGCCGTTGTTCAGGTTCCACGACAAGTTGATCGGCGAGATGATGGTGTTGAACGCACCGTTCGAGATCGTCGCCCGGCCGCCGGCGCCGGTCGCGTCCACCCCCTTGAACACATAGGGCTGGACGGCGGCGACGGCGAATGTCGCCCCGAGGATTTGCACATTCGGGACCCACAGCACGGACGGGATGTCGACGTCGAGCCAGACATTGACCGGCACGTTGCCGCCGCTGTTGTTGCGCACGCCGCCGTCGATGAAGACGTTGTCATTGGCGAAATAGGTGCCCGGTGGCGGCAGCGCGCCGGCGGCGGAGCCGACCGATACGCCCGGCATGTAAGGTGAAAGCCCTTCTTCGGCGGTTGCCGAGCGGGCAGCAATAGTCAAAGCGCCGGCAAGCAGGCATACGCCCACGGCCCGCACGGCTGGTATCCTCTTCATGATGATCGTTTCTCCCCTAGCTTTATTCACCCCACGGACATCGCGCTTGCCGCGCGTTGCCGCTGCCTCAGCGCCCTCGCTTGCGTTGCCGCAATAACCACGAGGGACGAGTTTTTATCGCCGAAGACGAACCAGGGTATGTTCGCGGCGCATTCTGGAAAAGCGCCGTCAAAAAAATGACATATTTTTTATCTTTGAGACCATTAAAGAATGGTCAGGCGGTCTTGTTCTCTCATCGAGGATTTGTAGTGAAGGGACAATATCGCCCGCCAGTGCGGCGCGGCATGTAATCCCTTCCGCGTTCGCGGCCAGCGGGTTACGGCATCGCGCCCTGCCGGAAGATCATGATCTTCCGGCTGCTCTTCCTGGGCTGCCCGGTCAGCGCGGGAAAGCCGCATCGCCGAAATTGAGCGTGTCGTTGTGGAAGAGGGTGGCGGAGCCGCTGCCGCGCGACGCCTGGATATCCGCGTCGATGCCGCGCGATGGCACCGTATAGGCGCCGCCGCAGGCGCTCAACCCGATGGAAAGAAGAAGAATGACCGAGGACGCCGGCAAAACGCGCTTCATGGCGAACCACCATCGGCAGTTGCGGATCAGCCGACATTAGGCGCGGGGCGTTAGCAAAAGCCTGCCGGCGCCGGTGCGATCGCCGCGCATTTATCTCAAAAGCCGGAGATTGGTTCGCGGGCAGCGGAGCAAAAATCCGCGCCGATTATTTTGCGCCCTTGATGCGCGTCAGATAATCGACGATAGCGGGCACGTCTTCCTCGGCGATGGGCGCCTTGTAGACATGGATCATCTTGCCGACCTCGGCCTGCCATGCCGATGGCGACAGGGCCGGCTGGTTCAGCACCATTCCCGCGGAATGGCAGGCGAGGCAATTGTTGTTGATGGCATCCGCGGCCGGGCCGGGAAACATCCTGCCGCTGTCAGGAAAATCCAGCGCGACCGATTTCAACGCGAGAGGGGCTTCGGCGCGCCCGGGCACCGGCGCGAGGACGGCGGCGATCACGGGGAGGAGCAGCAGGCGTGCGTGCATGCAATAGCCTCCTCAGACCGCGATGACCGGCGTCGCTTCGATGACGTTGCGCATGAACCCCGCCGGATTCCAATTGGGCCGCTCGGGCTGCGCCTCGCCCTTGCCGTTGGTGCAGCGAACCATCAGCGTATACTTGCCCTTGGCGGGCAAGGTGAGCCGGGCGTTCCATTGCCGGAAGCCGTATTTGCCCTCATCCTTGCCAAGCATGGCGGAGTGCCAGGTCTTGCCTTCGTCGCTCGACAGATCCACGCGCGCGACGCCGGTATCACCGCCCAGCGCGAGACCTCGCACCGGCGTCGGCGCGCCGGCCGGCATGGTTTCGCCGGAGTTGAGGTTGGTGATGAAAGAACGCGGCACCATCCGGTTGATCGGCACCATCTTAATGCCGGTCTCGCCGGGCTTCATATCGGCGTGAGGCGTGTCCGGAATGGTATAGGCGGTCTTCATCCAGTAATTGTCATCGGGCCGGTCGAGCACCTCGATGTCGTTCAGCATCTTGATCCAGTACGTCGCGTACCAGCCCGGTACCACCAGCCGCAGAGGAAAGCCGTTCAGCAGCGGCAATTGCTCGCCGTTCATGGCATAGGCGATCATTACCTCGCCATCGCGCGCATGATCGATGTCGAGCGACTTCATGAAATCCGGTCCGTCCGATACCACCGGCTCGTCCATGCCGTTGAACCGCACCTGCACGGCGCCTGCGCGCACGCCGGCGCGGTCCAGAACATCTTTGAGGCGCACGCCGGCCCAGCGGGCATTGCCCATGGCGCCGTGCGCCCATTGGCCGCCGGCGATGCGGGGCGTGAAGAAGCCGCGGGAATTGCCGGAGCATTGATTGACGGCCGCGATCTCGACCCGCGGCAGGGACAGAATGTCCGTCAGGGAGAGAGACAGCGTCTCGGTCACATGTCCGCGCACGGCCAGGCGGAATTTGTCGACGTCGACTTCGGTGGGAATGACCGCCCAGTGCCAGCGGACGTAAAACCGGTCGTTCGGCGTGAACACGCCCTGATCGAAAACCTCGAACGGCGTTTCGAGCAGCGGCGGACGCGACCGTTGCAAGATCATCGCGCCCTTTTGCGGAAATCCCGTCGTGATCGGCCGCTCGCCGGAGCCGCCGGGCAAGGGCAGATCGATCATCGTCTCCGCCCAGGCCGGCGCGGTCGCCAGGGCCAGGCCGGCCAGACCGGCCTCGCCGAGCAGGCGACGGCGGGTAAGCGGATGGCGAAGAGAGGCGATTTTCATCTTGCGTCCTCGCTCGACCTTGACCGCGCAAGTGCCGAGGGTTGCCGGCATTGCGCCTGCCCGTCAAGGCCTTGGCCGGAAAAATCTACGGCGGGCATCGCCTGCCTGCTATCATGAGCCGGAACGCGCGAAAATCGACTTGAGGCCTCGGCGGGACGGCGATGATGTTGCGGCGAGTGTGCATCGGCATGACGCTGCTCATCCTGCTCGGCGGAGCGGGCGCGAGCGACGCGCGCGTCACGCTGAGAGACGTAAGCGCGGCGCTTGCCAGGGCGACGCCGGGCCGGCCCGCCGATCTCGCCCGCCTCGATCTCAGCTATCTCGATCTGAGCGGCCTGGATTTTCGCCAGGCTGACCTGAGCGGCGCCAACCTCTACGGCGCGGATCTCTCCGATGCCGACCTCTCGCACGCCGACCTCGCCGGTGCCAATCTCGATCACACCGTCATCATCGGCGCCAATTTTTCCGGCGCCGATCTCTCCAACATCAGCCTGCTGGCCGCGGTCGCTTATTCGACCCTCGACATGACCGGCGGGACGGCGCCCAACTTCGCCGGCGCCAACCTGACCGGCGCCCGCATCATGGTGCGGCTCGGCCGCGCCAACCTGACCGGCGCCAATCTCACGCGGGCACAGATGGGCGTCAACACTTGGCGGCCGGTCGCCAATTTGTCCAATGATTGGACCGGCTGCGACCTCACCGGCGCCGATCTTTCGCGGGCGGATCTGCGCGGCGTGCAACTGGCGTTCGCCCATCTCGCGCGCGCGACCCTGTCGGGCGCCGATCTCTCGCGCGCCGACCTCTTTCATGCCGACCTCACCGGCGCCGATCTCACCGGCGCCAATCTCGCCGGTGCCGACCTCGCCGAAGCCGTGCTGAGCGGCGTGCGCGGGCTCGAGCCGCCCGACGAGACGCGCGGCCCCCCATCGTCCGGCCGGTGAGTCCCGCCGCGTCCCGCCTGTTCGCGACGGCTTTCGCGGCCGCCTCTCTGCTCGCCGCCGCTGCCGCCGCCGGCGCGCAAGCGCGCGCTGAGATGGTCGATACCGCGCTCGTCCTCGCCGTCGATGTCTCAGGCTCCGTGACCGAAGAGCGGTATGCGCTGCAGATGGAAGGCATAGCGCGGGCTTTCGAGGACACTTCCGTTCAAGCGGCGATCTTGTCCGGCGCGCATCGGGCGATCTTCGTGACGCTGGTGGAATGGTCGAACCGGCCGGCGGTGTCCGTCCCGTGGACGCTCATCGCCGGCGCCGAGGATGCGCGCGCCTTCGCCGAACGCATCCGCCGCGCGCCGCGCGCGGACAGCCAGTTCACCTGCATGGCCGCGGCGCTGGAGCTCATCGAGGACAAGGTGCTGCCGTTCCTGCCCGCACCGGCGGAGCACACCATCATCGACGTTTCCGGCGACGGCCACGACAATTGCAATCCGCAGAAGCAAGTGGACGCGGTGCGCGATGAGCTCGTCAGCGCCGGTGTCACGATCAACGGCTTGCCGATCCTCGAGGGCGACGAGGCCGAGACCTTGGAGGCGTGGTACCGCGACCACGTCATCGGCGGCAGCGCCGCGTTTCTCCTGCCGGCCTTGGGCTTCCGGGATTTCGGCCGCGCCATGCGGCGCAAATTCATCGTCGAGATCAGCCTCGACCCGGCGCCACACGGCCGCTTCGTACCAGCCGACGGTCATTCCCATTCGAGCTCGTGGAAGGCGGCGGCGACGTTGCGCGGATTGTAATCGTCGAAGAGTGCCCAGCGCCCGGCTTCGCTCCGCCCTACCGTCGCGATCGCCTCCTCCATGGTGCCGCCGCCGCGCAGGCGGGCGCGGATCTCGTCGCGCAGCAGGCCGAGATAGCGCTGCTGGTCCGCCAGCGCCCCGGGCCAGGCGGCGACGCGCGGTCCGTGGCCGGGGACAACGCGCGCTGCCGGCACCTGGCGCAGCTCCTCCATCGCCGCGAGCCAGCCGAGCAGGCTGCCATCGAGCGCCGGGACGCGCTCCATGAACAGGAGATCGCCGGCCCACAGCGTGCGCGTTTGGCGATCGAAGAGGCTGAGGTCATTGTCGGTATGCGCCGGAGGGTGCGCCGTCAGCTCGAGCACGCGCCCGCCGAGATCGATCTCGGCCCTGCCCTCCACCAGCCGCGTCGGCGGCACGATGATCGACCCCGCGGCAAGCTCTCCCAGCGCCTCTTGCAGGCGCCGGGCATAGTAGGCTTCGCGCCGTGCCAGCGCCGCCGGCAGGGCGCGGTGGCCGATGATCTCGGGCTTTTCCGGCAGGAACGCGGCCGCGCCGAAGACATGATCGGGATGCATGTGGCTCTGGATGAGGTAGCCGATCGGCAGGTCGGTGTGCCGCCGGATGGCTTCCCGCAATCGCTCGCCCCAGAGCCGGCAGCCGCCGCTGTCGATCACCGCGACCTGCTCGCTGCCGATGATGAAGCCGATATTGGCGATGGCGCCGAGATTGGCCGCGGTCACTTCGGCGTGAACGCCCTGCGAGACGAAGAGGCCGGCCGCGATCTCGGTAACAGCGAGCGGTTGGTCGCGCAGCAGCGCCGCCTGGGCGCGGAGCTCCGGAAGACAGCACAGCAGCGCGGCGCCGAGCCCGCCGCACAGCGCCCGGCGTGACGGTGTGTGGCGATGGGCGGCAGGCGCGGGTCGGCGTTCGCATCCTCTGCTCCTTCTCGCCGCGCACCCCACGCCACGCGGCGCAAAGATTAGAATGTATCGAGAGAGCGAATTGACACCCGGAAACTCGAAGCATAAATTGTGCGTGTTACCCAGCTCAAGCCCGGAGGATGCAATGGTATGGACGACTCCTCGTATCGTTGAGATCTGCGTCGGTCTCGAGATCAATTCCTACGCTTGCGCCGACATCTGACGTGATGCTGCAGCGCCGCTCTACGAAGGGGCGGCGCTGCCTTCCCTCCTGACGCGCCGACACGGACTGGCATTTTTCGCGCCGAGTGATGCGTACCGGCGCGCCGGATTGAGTGGAGGAAGCGGGCGATGACGCTGCGACGCTGTTTCCTGGCGCTGCTGGTGCTGGGCGCGAGCGCGCTCCCGGCGGCGGCGGAGATGAGCGAGGCGGAGCGGGCGGCACGCTGGTCCGATCTTTCGCATGCGCTGTTCGGCGATCGTCCGCTGCAGGACGCCGGCGATGCTCTGCGCATCGACGCCCCCGCCCGCGCCGAGAACGCCGCCCTCGTGCCGATCTCTCTCCACCTTGCCGCGCCGCGCGCGGCGGAAGTCCGCACGCTCTACCTGGTGATCGACAACAATCCCTCGCCGCTCGCCGCGGTATTCCATTTCGGCGCCCTCGCCGATCGCAGCGAGGTGGCGATCCGGGTGCGCGTCGACGATTACACCAACCTGCACGCCGTGGCCGAAACCGCCGACGGCACGCTCCTTGTCGCGCAGCGCTTCATCAAGGCGGCCGGCGGCTGCTCGGCGCCGGCCGGCAACGATCCGTCGCTGGCGAGCGCGCGCCTCGGCAAGATGAAGCTGAGTTTCGCGCCGCCGCCGCGGTTCGGCCAGAGCACGGCCCTGCACCTGCTGATCAGCCATCCCAACAGCTCCGGGCTGCAGATGGATCAGCTCACCCACACCTACATTCCCGCCGATTTCATCCAGCAGATCCGCGTCACCTATGCCGGCGCCGCGGTGCTGACCGTCGACAGCGACATCGCGCTCAGCGAGGACCCGAGCATCCGCTTCGGCCTGCTGCCGCAGGCGCCCGGCGAGATCGAGGTCGACATCGACGACAGCCAGCAGCGCCACTTCACGCAGCGCTGGCCGCTTCCCGCCGCGACAGAGTGACGGGGCGCCCACCTGTCACCCCGCATGTCGCAATGCAGAAAGTCCTGACGAGAACGATCGGACAGTTCGGGTAGCGGGGCTTTTCTGCGATGTGCGGGCTTTCGCGATTGCAAGGGCAATCGCTGGCGCCCGCCCCCGACGATGCTATCGCATCGCGGGGACTAGCCGAAGCAGCGCAAATTGGCGTCGGCCTGCTCCTGGTGGAGCTGCTCGATCGCCTGCTTGATCTCCGGCGGATCGCGGAAGAGACCGACGCGGCCGCCCACCCCGCCGCCGCGCTGCAGGCTCAAGGCGGTCTCGGCCTTCTCGTATTGCGAGAACGGCAGGTGCTTGGCGATGAGATCGATGGCGCAGGAGCATTTGAGCAGCGTCTCGCGGTTGTTGCCATTGGCCGCCATGCAGCCCAGCACGTAGTCGACCGTCTCCGCCGTCGGATAGTCGTTCGCCGCCGCGGCCGGCGCCGCCGTCCCGAGCAGGACGACGAAGGCCAGGGCGATCGTCAGCTCAATGCGTAGCCTCATGCTCTCCGGCATAGGTCATGCCCTCCTCGAAACTGTCCTTCGCCGCAACCGGGTCGGTGGTGCTGATCTCGTAGATGCTGCCGGGGACGGCATCGGACAGGATGAAGTGATAGGTCTTCGCGGCGAAGGCCGGGAAGTGCTCGAGATTGGGATCGTGGCTGAACGGCGTCACCTCGATCTCGGTGGCGTGCTGCGCCACGCCGTCGACGGTCACCTCGACCGGGTGCATCGCCGCGGCGTCGACGAAGGCGTCGCGGATGCGGTTGCGGAAATATTGCGCCGAGCCCCCGGTCACCGTCTCCATTTCCATCACGTCATGCTGAAGGAAGAACATCAGCAGCGGGTTGCCGTTGAAGCCCAGGGCCGGCGGAAAATTGACATGATGATCGCCGCTGAGGAAATCGATCCAGACGTCCTTTCTGCCGTCCGGACGCACGGCGCGGATGTCGGCGCTGACCTTGTCCTCGTAGTTGCCCTCGGGCCCGCCGCGGTGGCGAAACCGGTAGTCAAGGACGACCGGCTGGCTGATCTCTTTGAGGTGATTGCTCTCGAACAGCGCGATTTGCGCCGGGCTCAGCGGCCGGTCGTCATCGGCGCCGGCCGGCGCGGTCGCGCACACGGCCAGCGCCATCCCTGCCAAGCCGGCAATTCTGCGGAGCCTTCGGCTCATCGGAGCCTCCCTTTCGGTCGCGGCTTCTGGCGATGGCATCACCCCGCCGCGATCGGCGTCATGATATTCGGGTTTGATTTTTTGTCCAAGCGGCGCTTGGCGCCGCCGCAAAAGGTGATGCGGACGCGCTTCCCGAGCCGGCGGGCCTGCGCCCGTCCGCGGTGCTCCGCCGGCCAAGGTTGCAAGGCGTCACAGACTCGGCCATCCTTCGAGCGGAGGCTCGCCATGGCGTGGATGCTCGCCGATGCCTTAGGGATCGACCGCCGCCCGGCGGAGCGGCCGGCGTGGCCCTATCGCATCCTGTTGCGCGACCTCGTGCTGTCTTGCCGGATCGGCGTCTACGAGCATGAGAAGCGGGCGCCGCAGCGCGTGCGCATCAATGCCGAGTTGCTGGTGGCGCGCGATGCCGGCGACCGCGACGAGCTGCATCACGTACTCAACTACGAGACGATCGTCGAGGGCATTCGCGCGCTGACGCGGGGTGCGCATATCGAGCTCATCGAGAGCCTCGCGGAGGAGGTTATGGCGGTCTGCCTGGCGAGCCCGCGCGCCTTGGCCGCCCGGATCACCGTCGAGAAGCTCGATGTCTTCCCCGATGCCGAGAGCGTGGGCGTGGTGCTCCGGCGGCGCCGCCCGCGACCGCCGCTCGCCCGCTGACATGGCGGTGGTGGTGAAGCTCGGCGGCAGTCTTGCCGCCGCCGGTACGCTCGCCGCCTGGCTGGCGGTCATCCTCGAGCAGGGCGGCGGACGCGGTGTCATCGTGCCCGGCGGCGGCGTCTTTGCCGATGCGGTGCGCGCGGTGCAGCGCCGCGACGGCTTCTCCGACCGCGCCGCCCATCGCATGGCAGTGCTGGCGATGGAGCAATATGCCTGGCTGCTGCAGGATCTGGCACCAGCGCTCGTCGCTTGCGCCGGCATCAGGGAGATGCGCGCGGCGCTCGCCGAGGGCGGCGTCGCGCTGTGGCTGCCGAGCCAGATGGTGCTGGCCGATCCGCTCATCGCCTGCGATTGGCGGGTGACCTCCGACAGCCTTGCCGCCTGGCTGGCGCGCCGGCTCGAGGCGACGTGCCTGGTGCTGGTGAAATCGGCGCCGGCGCCGCCGGCCGCGAAAGCGGCAGAGCTTGCAGCGCTCGGCCTCGTCGATCCCGCCTTTCCCGCCTATGCCGAGGCGGCCGGCTGCCCGGTCGCCTGCTGCGGCCCCGGCGAAGCGGCGCGCCTCGCCGCGGCACTGGCCTTGCGCTAGCGTCGGGCGATGACGCGCCGCACCATCGCCCGCCCGCCGCAGCGCCTCGCCTGGGCGCTCACCGGCTCCGGGCATTTCTTCACCGAGTGCCTGGACCTGATGCGCGGGCTCGACCAGTTCGACCTCTTCATCAGCCGCGCCGCGGCCGAGGTGGTGCGCATGTACAAGGCCGAAATCCGGGACCTGCCCGCCGGCACGCGCATCTTTAGGGACACCACCGCCTCGGCGGCGCCGGTGGGGCTGTTCTACCAGGGGGTATATCATACGCTCGTGCTCGCGCCGGCGACGTCGAACACGGTGGCGAAATGCGTCGCGGGCATTTCCGACACGCTCGCCACCAACGTCTTCGCCCAGGCGGGCAAGTGCCGCATTCCCGCCATCGTCTTCGCCTGCGATACCGCGCCCGAGCTCGATACGCAGGCACCGGGCGGGATGGTCAAGGTCTATCCGCGGCGCATCGACCTCGAGAATGTCGAGCGGCTCAAGCAGTTCGAGGCGACGGAGGTGGTGCTGTCGATGGTCGAGCTCGAGCACAGCGTCAAGCGGCGGCTGCAATGTCTCGACACACCCTGTTCCTGACCGGGCATCTCGCCGAGAAGCGGCTGCGCGGCGTCCTTGACGGCATCGGTGATCTCGACTTCGCCTGGACGGTGCACGACATCGGCGTCCAGGTCGCGGCGCTGATGACCGCCGACCTCATCCGCCGCCGCCTGCCGAAGGACGCGCTGGGCGCCGACCGGATCATCGTTCCCGGCCATTGCCAGGGCGATCTCGCCGGCCTCGGCGGCGAGCTCGGCGTCGCCGTCGAGCGCGGGCCGACCGATCTTCACGACTTGCCCGCCTTCTTCGGCCGCGCCGGCGAAGCGATCGATCTCGACGCCCATGACGTGCGCATCTTCGCCGAGATCGTCGACGCGCCGAAGCTCTCGGTCGACGGCATCCTGGCGCGCGCCCGGTCGTTTGCCGCCGACGGCGCCGAGGTGATCGATCTCGGCTGCCTGCCGGCGACGCCCTTCCCCCATCTCGAGGAAGCGATCGCTGCGGTGAAGGCGCTCGGGCTTTCCGTCAGCGTCGACAGCGCCGATCTCGGCGAGCTCAAGCGCGGCGATCGCGCCGGCGCCGATTTCGTGCTGAGCCTCAGCGAGGCGTCGCTCGAGCTTGCTTCGGAGATGGCGGCGACGCCGATCCTGATCCCCGCCGCCGCCGGCGATCTCGACGGGCTCTGCCGCGCCGCGGAGCGGCTGATCGCGTCTCGGGCGGCCCTTCATCGCCGATTCCGTCCTCGACCCCATTCCCTTCGGCTTCGCGCCCTCGCTGCTGCGCTATGCCGAGCTGCGCCGGCGCCTGCCCGAGGCGCGCATCCTCATGGGCATCGGCAATGTCACCGAACTGGTCGATGCCGACACCACCGGCATGAACGCGCTGCTCTTCGGCATCATCGCCGAGCTCGGCATCACCGATGTGCTGGCGGTGCAGGTGAGCCCGCATTGCCGGCGGGCGATCCGCGAGGCCGATCGCGCGCGCCGTCTCATGCATGCGGCACAGCGGCTGCGCCGTCTTCCCATCGGCATCGATGCCAGCCTGATGGCGCTGCGCGACCGCAAGCCCTTCACCGCCACGGCGGCGGAGATCGCCGAGACGGCGGCACAGATCCGCGACGCCAATTTCCGCATCGAGCTCGCCGCCGACGGCATCCATCTCTATAGCCGCGACCAGCATCGCGTCGCCGCGCGCGCTTTCGACTTCTTTTCCGGCCTCGGTGTCGAGGCTGACGGCGCGCATGCCTTCTATCTCGGCGTCGAGCTCGCCCGTGCCGAGATCGCCTGGCAGCTCGGCAAGCGCTATGTGCAGGACGAGCCGCTCGACTGGCACAGCGCCGCCGATGCCGCGCCGCGCGAACAGCCTCGCGCGCGCCGGGCCCGACGCTAGGGAGCCGGCGCCAGCGCCGGCGCGGCGTGCCATGATCGTCGAGAGCATCATCACCACGCTGAGCAGCGACGGACGGCCGCACATCGCGCCGATGGGCGTGATCTGGCGCGAGGGATACCCGGTGCTGGCGCCCTTCCGCCCCTCGGTCACGCTGGACAATCTGGCGCAGAGCGGCGCCGCCGTGATCAACCACACCGACGATGTCCGCATCTTCGCCGGCTGCCTCACCGGGCGGCGCGACTGGCCGGTGAGGCCGGCAGACCAGATCGCCGGCTCAGTCCTCGTCGCGGCGCTCGCGCATCAGGAGCTTGCCGTCGAGCGGGTCGAGGAGGACGATCTCAGGCCGCGCTTCCACTGCCGCGTCGTGCATGAGGGGGCGCACCGCGCGTTCCGCGGCTTCAACCGGGCGCAGGCGGCGGTGATCGAGGCGGCGATCCTGGTGAGCCGGCTCAATCTGCTGCCGCGCGACAAAGTCGAGCGCGAGATCGCCTATCTCGAGATCGCCATTTCCAAGACGGCGGGCGAGCGCGAGCGCGAGGCCTGGGGCTGGCTGGTCGCGCGAATCGGGGATTTCTATGACGCCACGGCAACGGGAGGGACGCGATGACCAGGCTCTTGGCGAGCGTCCGCTCGCCGGCGGAGGCGAGCGCGGCGATCGCGGGCGGCGCCGATATCATCGACCTGAAGGAGCCAGCCGCCGGCGCCTTGGGGCGGCTCCCGGACCGCGTGCTGCGCGCCACGCTGGCGGCGGTCGGGGGACGGCTTCCGACCAGTGCCACCATCGGTGACCTGCCGCTCGCGCCGGCGCCGGTCCTCGCGGCGGTTCGCGCCATGGCGGAGACCGGCGTCGATATCGTCAAGCTCGGCATCTTCGCCGGCGACGCCGCCGCAACGCTCGCGGCGCTCGGCGCGGCAGCGCGCGACGGCATCCGCCTGGTCGCGGTGTGCTTTGCCGATCGCCAGCCCGATTTCGATCTCGTCGCGCGCTGCGCCGATGCCGGCTTCTACGGCGTGATGCTCGACACCGCCGAAAAGCGCGGCGGGTCGCTCACGCGTCACCTGCCGCCGGTGGAGCTCCGCCGCTTCGTCGCTTTGGCCCGCGCGCGCGGGCTGCTCGCCGGCCTCGCCGGCTCGCTCGCGGTCCCGGACCTGCCGGCGCTGCTGCCGCTCGCGCCGGATTTTCTCGGGATTCCGCTCGGCGCTCACCATCGGCGCCCGCGATGCGCCGCTCGACGCCGCGGCGGTCGCCCGGTTGCGCGGGCTTATCGACGGCGCGGCGGCGAGCAGCGCCACCGCCGCCGCCGGCGCGCATGAAGCGGCCAGGACGGCCACCGCCGCGTCGGCGGTCGGGATCAAGCTTTCGTAGTCGCGGTAAGGCCGGCCGAGCCGCGCCGCCAGCGCTGCGGCGAGAAACCGCCCGACACCCGCGCCGATGACCGGCGCGCGCGGCGCCACGCCGGCGCGCGCGGTGACCGCGCGCGCCGCGGCGGCGATCTCGCCGAGCAGGCGGAGGGCGATGCGCCGCGCGAGATCGTCCCAGACTGCGTCGGATGCCGAGGCGGCATCGCGCCCGACCATCCGCGCCAGCCGCGCGCGGCTCTCCGCTTGCGACTTGCCGCGGCCATCGGGCGTCGGTTGCTGGTCGGCATCGGCCGGAAGCTCGCCGGTGAGGCGGAAGACGTCGGCGGTCGTCGCGAAGAGCTCGGCCATGACGCCGAGGCGCTCTCCGGCGAGCACGAGATGCGCGCCGAGCGCCATCACCGGCGTGCGCACGACGCCGCGATAGACGAGCTCGTCCAGCGCCAGCCGCTCGGCATCGTCGACGCCGTCCGCCGCCACCGCGCCGCGGCGCAACGGCACGAGATCGGTCGTGGTGCTGCCGATATCGACCAGCAGCCCGTTGCCGAGCTGCCGCGCCGCGAGCTGTGCCGAAGCGTGCCAATTGGCCGAGGCGACGCGCTCGGGCGAGGCACGCGCCGCGGCGGGCGTGAGAAAACCGCCATCATGGGCATAGATCTGGACGCTGCCCTCCGGCACGCGCTGCGTCACCGCGTCGAGGATCGCCCGCACGCCGGCGGCGCGGTCGGGAAAAAGATCGGCGAGCTCGGCGGTCATCGTCACCGCATGGCGCTCCGCCTCCGGCCAGGCGGCCAGCGCCTCGTCCAGCGTCGCGGTGAGCCGATCGAAGCCGAGCCAAAGCGGGCACGGCATCTGGCGGGCCGCGATCACCCGGCCGTCCTCGATCCGCGCCAGCTTGAGATGGGCGCCGCCGATATCCCAGCCGACGATGCCGCTCACCATGCGTCCACCGAGACCGCGACGGGGCGCGGCGCGAGTGGGCGGGTGAGCGCGGCGAGCGGCCGCCGCCGCAGCGCCAGCACCAGCTCGGCAGGATTGAGGCCGATGCTGTCGGCAAGGCCGATATAGGACGTGGTGAGGCGCGGGTTGATCTCGAGCACCACCGGCCCCGCCGCGCCGAGGATGAGATCGACGCCGACATAGCCCCAGAGCGCCGGCAGCAGGGCGGCGATGCGATCGGCCAGCGGCGCCAGCGCCGCGCGGTGGGTCTCGGCGCCGCCGACGACGCCGCCCCGGTAACGAAAGACGCCATCGGCCAGCGATACATCCTGGCAATTGCAGGACAGCAGCCAGGCCTCGCCGTCCTGCGCCAGCATCGAGAGCGACAGCGCCTCGCCGGCAAGATAGGGCTGCGCCACGAAACGCTTGCCGTCGCGCCGCTCGCGCCACCGCGCCACCGCCGCGCGGTCCATCGCCAGCATCGTGTCGACGGCGCCGGCCCCGTCATCGGGCTTTACCACCCAGCCGGCGGTTGTCGCCGGCAGCGCCTCGTCCAGCCGGACCGTCGGCACGACCGGCACGCCATGGGCGCCGAGCCAGCCGGCGGTCGCCCGCTTGCTCCGGGCGATAGCGAGCGCCTGGCCGCCGCTGCCGAGCACGCCGCATCCCGCCGCTGTCATGAGCCGCACCACCTCCTCGAGCAATCCCCCGGTCTCGGGCGCGATGGGCCAGGCGAGATCGCAGCGCACGGCGAGGGCGCGCCAAGAGCCCCAGAGATCATGGGGATCGACCGCCGCGGCGGTTGCTCCTGGTGTGGCGATTTTCAGCGCGGGGTCGGCGGCGGCGACGATCTCGAGACCGGGGAGGCCCGCGAGATCCCGCACCAGCGCGCGCAGCATCATGGCGCCTTCGGCGACCAGCGAGGGCGGCGCGGCGATTTCGCGCCAGCCGCCGGCTGTGACATACTCGAAGACCAGGACTTGCAAGGCCGCGCTTTCCAATGAGCTCATTCTCGATCGTACCAGTACTCGACCTCAGGGGCGGCGAGGTCGTCCATGCGCGCGCCGGCGACCGCGCCAACTATCGCCCGCTTCGCTCACCGCTCGCGCCCGGCAGCGAGCCCGGCGCCATCCTTGCGGGGCTGCTGGCACTGGCGCCGTTCCGGCGATTTTATATCGCCGATCTCGATGCCATTGAAGGGAGCGGCAGCCATCGCGCGGTCGTCGCCGCGCTGGCGCGGGCGCATCCCGGCATCGAGTTCTGGATCGATGCCGGACTCACCACCGCCGCTGCCGCCGCCGCCATGGCCGCGCCGGGGATCGTCCCGGTTCTCGGCAGCGAGACGCTCGCGGCAGCCGACGAGCTCTGCCGCCGCGCTTGGCACGCAGGCCAGTTTCGTGCTCTCGCTCGACTTTCGCGGCGAGCGGTTCCTCGGCCCGGAGGCGGTGGCGACGCGACCGGAGCTGTGGCCGGACCGGGTCATCGTCATGACCTTGAGCCGCGTCGGCAGCGGCGCCGGGCCCGATCTGGCGCGGCTCGACGAGGTGCAGCGCCGCGCCGGGCAGCGTCACATCTTCGCCGCGGGGGGCGTGCGCGATGCCGGCGACATCGCTCGCCTGAACGAACTCGGCATCGCCGGCGCTCTGGTCGCGACCGCGCTGCACGACGGTCGGCTCGACCGCGCGACCCTCAATGCCATGCTGGCGGAGCGATAGGCCGCACGGCGCGGCCCATCGTCTCCCCGAACCCCTCAATTATGCGCGGCGAACGGATGGGAGACGGAACCCCGTTGCTCCAGCATCTGACGCGCCGTCGGCTCGCCGGCCACCGCGCGCTTGATCGCCTGCTTCGTTGCCTCGTAGTTGTAGTCCTGGATCTTCTTGTCGTCGGACGCTTCCCAATGGATGAAGACGCCGACGCAGACGAAGATGTCGTCGGCTTCCTCGACGGGGATGGTGCCGTCCTTGACGCAATCGGCGACAGCGGTCGCGACGCCGCGCTGCGCCGGGCCGAACATCTGCACCGCCTGCTTCGCGCTCTTGATCGTCACCTTGTTGAACATCACGGTGTTGGGCTTGCACTGCAGGTTTGGCCCGATCACCGCCAGCAACCCGTTCACGCCCTCGCGCTGGCTCGTCAGCGTGTGGCAGAACGCGGTCTCGGCCGCGCTGCCGCGCGGCCCCAGGATCAAATCGATATGAGCGACTTCGTTGCCGTCTCCGACCAGCGATTCTCCGACCGACAGCTTGGTAATTTTTGCCATATTTCACTCCCTTTGTGATCTCGTCGTCAGGCAAGACACGAAAGGCTTCCTGCACTTTTTATTGTTGTTGGTCGCCGAGGATATTCTCGCAGGCGAGCGCAAGCAAGCTCGCAACGGTGAGATCGGCGGAGCTGCCGGGGTTGAGGCCGCGCCGCTTGAGGCGGCGGTCGAAGGCGACCAGCGCCGCCCGCCGCCCATCCGGCGCCGCGTGGGCAAGCGCTGCGGCGAGCGCGGCAGCCTCCGCGCGCACCGCTTCCGCCGCGTCGGCGCCGTGCTTGCGCAGGATGTGGCTGTCGGGGATGGTCGCGAGAAAATTCATGTAAAGGTGGGACGTTGCCCACCTCGGATCGACAGCGGCCGCGTGCCAAGCGCGCAGCCGCGCGACGCCGACGTCGAACACGGTCGCGTAATCCGTCGCGTATTGCCGGGCGATGCTGTCGCGCTCGGCGGCGAGCGCCATCGCCTGGCGCAGATCGAGGGTCGGCGCCGATGCCGCATCCTGCTCAGCGACGCGGCCGAGACCGGCAGGCGCGGCAAGCCGGATCGCCTCATAGGCGTCGACGGCATCGGCGACGCTGAGCCGCGCCAGGATCTCGGCGAGCGCCGCGCGCAGCCCGGCAGGCCCGGCGCCCTCCGCCGCTGCCAGCAGCGGCGCCGCCAGCAGGACGATGCCGAGATTGGTGTTGCAGCCGACGGCGGCGCGCGTCGCCGCCACCGCCGCCAGGATGCGCCGGCCGACGCCGCTGCCGGGAGCGGTGAGCGGCGCCGCCGAGACGCTCGCGCTGACGCGAAAATCCTCGACCGACATGCCGTGCCCCGCGGCATGGCTGTGGACGTTGCCCGGCTTCAGCGCCGCGAGCTCGCCGTCGCAGGCCGCGATATAGGCCTGGCGCAACGCCGCGCCGCGCGCGTCGGGGTCAGGCGGTGCGCGCGAGGACATGGGCGGCAAGCTGGCCCGCGATGTCGCCGGCGGCGACGCTCTGCAGTCCCTTCCAGGCCGGCATGGAATTGACCTCGAGGATCATCAGCGCGCCGTCCTCATCCTCGATGAGATCGACGCCGGCGTAATCGGCGCTCACCGCCGAGACCGCGGCGACGCTGAGCGCGCCCAGGCGCTCGGACAGCTGCACCGGCTCGCAGCGCCCGCCGCGCCCGACATTGGTGATCCAGGAGCGACCGCGGCGGATCATGCCGGCGACGGGCTCGCCGGCGATCACCATGACGCGGAAATCGCGCCAGTCGTTGTCGCGGCCGACGAAGCGCTGCAGATAGCGGACGCCGCCATAGCTCTCGAGCGGCGGCAGCGGATCCTCGGGCGCGAGGCGCACGAGCCCCCGTCCCTGCGAGCCGAAGAGCGGCTTTTCCACCTGCGCCTCGGGCCGGGTGGCGCGCCAGCGCTGCGCCACCGCCTCGCTCTCGCTGACCAGCGTCGGCGGCGTGGGCAGGCCGGCGCGGTGCAGCAGGAAGCTGGTCATCGATTTGTCGACGCAGCGCTCGATGGCGCGGGCGTCGTTGATCACCGCGACGCCGGAAGCGGCGAGCGCGTGCAGCACGCCGAGGCGCAGCGTCACCTGCTCGAAGCTGCCGGCGGCGATGCTGCGCACCAGCACGGCGTCCGGCAGCGCGCCGCCGAAGCCGGGGATGTCGATGCCGGCGCCGCCTTCGCCGAGGCGGAAGGCGCAATCGCGCAGCGAGCACAGCACGGCCTCGCCGCCGCGCGCCGCGATCGCCGCGCCAAGCCGCCGCGCGTGCCAGTCAGGCTGATCGACGAAAAGCGCGACCCGCTTCATGCCTCGGGCGGCGTCCCGGCGAAGGAGCGGGCAAGGATCTCGGCATCGTGGCGCCCGCGGCGGAAGGTGCGGCCGCTCGCCAACGCCGTCACCTGCACCAGGCCCGGGCTGAAGAGCAGCGGATCGATCTGGTAGAAATCGCCCTTGTAGGCGGCAAACGTCTCGGCGAAGGGCCGTCCGTAATCGCGGCTGGCGCCGCTCGGCAGCTGGTCCGCCAGCGCTTCCGCCGCGGCCTCGGCGCCGGCGACGAAGAGCTGCACCGTGCCGCCATAGAGGATCGCGTCATTGGTGCGCCCCATCGCCTCCATGAAATCCGGCGCCGGCGGCGGCAGCGGCGCCACGCCGCAGCCATCAATGATGTGCGACAGCGGGAAGTGGAGCGTGTGCGCCTTGTGCAGCGCCACTTCGAGCGAGCGCGCCGCGATCTGCACCGTGCCGGCGAGGCTCTGCGTCGGCGTCATGATCACGGTGAGGCGCTCGGGCGCCACGCCGCAGGCCTCGCCGATCTGTCGCAGCAGTGCGCCGGGCGGCGCGCGGTCGACCTCGAGCACCAGCACCGTCGCCGTCGCGCTGTCGCGATAGGCGAGCTCGGCGAAGATCGGCTCCTTGGCGGCGAGGCTGCGCGCCGGTCCCGAGCCCAGCGCGAAGAAGCGCTGATCGCCCTCCTGGTGCTGCAGGCTCCAGCCGGCATATTGGCTGGCGAGGCAAGCCAGCACCGGCTGTGCCGTATGCACGCTGACGAGCCAGGGCCACGCGCCGTCGCCCGGCACCAGGCTGACGCGGCCAAACCCCGCGAGACAGATCTCGGCGATGCGGCAGCCGGCCTCGATGCCGCCCGGCGCCTTGATGCCGGCATCGACCAGCGTCGCGCCGCACGCATCCTGCGTGACGTCGAGCCGCAGCATGGCGGCATCGCGCAGCAGCGCCGCCACCAGCGGCGCGCTGCACGCATTGACGCTGGGCGCAGGCGGATTCATCGGTGCCTCCCTCGGTTATGCCGGCGCCGCGGCACCGGCGACAAGCCGCGCCAGGAGCTGGCCGGCGCGACGCTCGACTTGGGCCCGCGCCGCCGCCGCGCTCGCCGCCGCCGCGCGCACGGTGCATATCGGCGCGTCGCACGGCACGGTTCTGCCGGGCGTCTCGCGGTCGGCGGTCCAGCGCGGCCAGATCATGCCGCGCGGGATCGCCACTGCGCTCGGCGCATAGAGGATCGCGGCGGCGCGCGCCGGAGCGGATGCGGTTGCAACCCGCGGCAGTCGCCCTTGAAGCGCCGCCAGATGCAGCCGCCACAGCGACACCCCGCCCCTGCCGTCGAAGAGATCGAGCGTGGCGCCGGGCCGCGGGTTGACCTCGATGATCGAAAAGCGCTCCTCCTCGACCAGCAGGTCGAGGGAGTTGAGCCCGACCAACCCGGTCGCGACCACGAGCGCATCGCAGCCCTCGGCGATGGCGCGGGCAAGGCGCGGCGGCGGCGTCACCGGCCCGGTGCAGCCGCCATAGCGAAAGGGCGCATCGGCGGCGGGCGCGACCCATTGCTCGCTGAAGCCCAGAACCCGCGCGGCGCGGCCATCGGCGACGAACAGCGCCGAGAGCGAGCGGCCGCGCATTTGGCGCTGAAAATATCTCCCCGGTGCCGCGGCGGCACCGGTGGCGACCGCGACGTGGCTGCCGCCCGAGCCGCCCGCCTGCTTGCTGAGCCACCCCGTCTCGCCGGACGCCGGCGGCGTGCTGCGGATTTCCGGATGCGGCAATCCGAGGCGGCCGAGCAATCCGGCCAAGCGCCGCGGATCCTTGACCGACGCGACCGTCTCGGGCGTGTTGCCGAGGAGGCGCACGCGTCGTGCGAGCGCTTCGAGCAGCGACGGATCGTGCTCGAAGCCGGCGCCGTAGACCAGACCGCGCGCAACCGGCGCGAGCCCGTCGACCGCCGCCAGCAGCGCGTGGCGCGCGAAGCCGGAACCTTCCGCCGGCACGCGGATGGAGCGCTCGGCGTAGCGCGCCGTGTCCTCATCGGCGAAGAGGTCGAGCACCAGCACGCGCTCGCCGGCGCGGCGCGCGGCGGCGGCGAGCGCGCGTCCCGACAGCGCCGCCACCAGCGCGCGCGGCGGGTCAGCCGACGAGGTCGAGCGCCGTGCGATAAGCATCGCGGAACTCCAACGATTGCGCCCTCTCGGCGTCGTGGATGCGGCGCAGCAGCGCGTGCTGCACCTGGAACTTGATGCCACCGATGGCCAGCGCGCCGATGCCGACGCCGCGAGTCTGCGGCAGCGGCGCGCCATCCGCCTGGACGTCGACGCCCTCGATGCCGGCCGGCGGCACGGCGTTGATGTCGGCTGCGACCTTGAGCCGGGGCGCGTCGGCGAGCTCGCTCTGCGACAACACCTGGACGCCGGCGCGACCCGCCGCCAGCACGATGTCGGCGGTGGCCAGCACGGCGCGGCGCCCGGCCTCGGTGCTGCCGTCGGCGACGCCGAAGGGGCGGGCGAAACGCCGCGAGAACTCCGCCGCCTTGGCCGCCACAGCGCCGCTTTGATCATGCGCGACCAGCGTCACCTCGGCGCCGGCTTCGGCGGCAATGATGCCGATGACACCGCCGACGATGCCCTTGGCGCCGAACACCGCCACCTTGCTGCCGGCGAGCGTCGCCTTCAGCGCCTTGAGGCGCCGCTCGGCGCAGGCGATCATCGCGCCGGCGGTGGTGAAGGCGCCGGAGGGATCGGCGAAGAGCGAGATCTCGAAGGGCGGGAACATCGCCGCCTTGGCGGCCGCCAGCATATCGAGCGCGAGCAGCGCGTCGCGGCCGCCGATGAACAGGCAGGTCTTTGCGGCATCGCCGGGCGGGCGCGAGAACATCGCGTCCTGCGTCAGAGCGGGGACGTCCTTGATGCCGATATTGGTGTAGCTGGCGATGACGAAGCCGGCGTCGGCAGCCATGTTGACGTCGAAGGGGCTGACATTGGCCAGAGGCGTGAGGAAATGCAGGATGCGCGGCTTGCTCATGGCTCGCTCTCCCTCGCGGCTAGGTTGGCGTGACCGAGATGTCCGCGCCGCGGTTCAGCCCCGCGACGATGCTGCAGCCGAGCGCGCCGGCGCGCCCGACTCTCCGGTTGAGTTCCGCCGCCAGCGCGCGCGCGCGCGCTTCGGACTCGACGAGCGCGAAGCCGGTCGGGCCCCACGAGCTCTGGCCGACGCCGGCGATGCCCTGCGCCGCGACCCAGCCGAGCGCCTCGGCGACCGCCGGACTGCTGTAGCGGCCGTGCTGCGCGCGGCAGAAATAATCGCCGAGCTCGCTCTGGATCGCGCCGAGCGCCTGCGAGACCGCGGCGAAGTCGTGCTCGGCGAGGCCGGGCAGCAGGCGCAGCAGGACCTGGCGGCAGAGCCGGCCGGCGAGCGCGGGCGGGAACGGCGGCAGCGCCGCGAACGCGCTGCTCTCGCCGCTGCCATGCAGCCCCTGGCGCGAGGGGTCGAGCAGCAGCACCAGGCGCCAGTCGCGCGGGAAGGGCAGGCGCGCGACGACCGGCGCGGTGCCGCCTTCGGGCCCGCGGCCGCCATCGACGATGAAGCCGCCTTGCTCGAAGATGCCGATGCCGATCCCCGAGCGCGCGCCGCGGCCGACCACCGCGGCGAGCTCGCTCGTCGCGATGGTCGCGCCGTTGAGAGAGGCGAGCGCCATCGCCGCGGCAAGCCCGAGCTGAGTGCCGGAGCCGAACCCCGCATGCTCCGGGCTGGTCTCGGTCACCGTCAGCGCGACGTCCGGCGACAGGTCGAAAGCCGCGGCGACGCGCGCGATGCAGTCCAGCGCACGCTGCGCGCCGGGGCCGCTCGCCGCGAGAGGCGATGCGCGCTGAAGCCGCAGCCGCGTGCCGAAACCATCGATGGCGAGACCCAGGCTGCCGAAGCGGCGGCCGAGGCCGCCATCGAGATCGAGGAAGCCGAAATGCAGCCGCGCGGGCGCGAAAATCTCGACCGCCGCGATGCGCTGCGCGCCCGCCGTGTCCGGCATGCCCGACCCTCCCGAGGCGGCGCTGTTTGCGTCGCCTCGGCGTTACGATAGACTAAAACCTTCGACGAAACAAAAACGACGCGGCGCCGCGCGACACGAGACCGGCGCTCCGCGACAGCAGAGGGAGGTCCCGCGATGACAGAGCGTGCCCGCGACCGCACCTACAGCGACGACGAGATCACGGCGCGCCTCGCCAAGGAATTGCCGCACTGGTTCTACGAGGACGGCTGGATCCGGCGCAAATACCGCACCAACAGCTGGAAGGGCACGCTGATGGTGATCAACACGGTCGGCCACCTCGCCGAGGCCGCGTGGCATCATCCCGACATCACCGCGTCCTACGCCTGGGTCGAGGTGCGGCTGAAGAACCACGCCGCCAAGGGCGTGACCGACAAGGATTTCGAGCTGGCGCGCAAGATCGAGGAGATCGGTTCACTGGCGGCCCGGGCCCGAGAGCGCGCTCGAAGGCACGCCGACCGAGGATCAGCGCTTCGCCTACATCAAGTACGACAAGCCGGCGGAATCACGGTAGCGCCCGTGTCGCCGGGCGCCATAGCCTGTCCGTTCTGCGGGCTGGTCTGCGACGATCTCGGTCTCGAGCAGGGCAGCGTCGACGCGCGCGGCTGCGCCAAGGGCGCGGCCGGCTTCGCGCGGCGGCCGGGGATCATCGAGCACCGCATCGCCGGGCGCGCGGTCTCGCTCGACGAGGCGGCGGCGGCCGCGGCAGTGCTCCTCGGCGCGGCGCGCCTGCCGCTGATCACCGGGCTTGCCGCCGATGTCGCGGGGCTGCGCGCGCTCATCGCGCTTGCCGACCGGCTCGGCGCGGTCATCGATCGCTGGCAGTCCGCCGCGCAGCAGACCAATCTCGCGCTGCTGCAGCGCAGCGGCGCGCTCACCACCACCTTCGGCGAGATCGCCAACCGCGCCGATGTCGTGCTGCTGATCGGCAGCGATCCCAATCTTCGCCAGCCGCGCTTCTTCGAGCGGCTGCTGCGCAATCGCGGCGCGCTCTACCGCACGGCGCCGCCTTATGTCGCGTTCCTCGGCCCGGAAGCCGCGGCGCCCGGCGATGCCGCGGTGAGCGAGCGCGTGCCGGTGGCGCAAGACGCGCTGCTCGATGCCGTGGGCGCGCTCGCCGCACAGGGCGAGGGGCGAAAGCTCGCCACGACGACGGCGCTGCCGCTCGGCGCGCTCGGCGCGTTGGCCGAGCGCCTCGCTGCGGCGCGGTATGGCGTGATCGTCTGGGACATCGCCGCCTTCCCGCCGGTGGCGCGCGCGCCGGCGCTCGCCATCCTGCTGCGGCTGATGCGCAGACTCACCCGGCGCACGCGCTGCGTGGGATTGCCGCTGGGCGGCGAGGACAATGCGCAAGGTGCGGCGCAGGCGATGCTGTGGCAGGCGGGCTGGCCGGGGCGGCTCTCCTTCGCCGCGGGCGTGCCGCAGCACGACCCCTGGCGCAATGACGCCGAGCGGCTGCTGGCCGCAGGCGAGGCGGATGCGCTGCTCTGGGTCGCGGCGCTGAGCGCCGCGCCGGTGCCCCAGCGCGCCGTGCCGACGGTGGCGCTGCTGGCGCCGGACGCGCCGCCGGCCGCGGCCGAGATCGAGATCCGGGTCGGCATTCCCGGGCTCGATCATGGCGGCACGGTGATGCGCGCCGACACGGTGGTGGCCTTGCCGCTGACGGCGGCGCGGCCGAGCGGCCTGCCGAGCGTCGCCGCGGCCGCCGCCGCTGATCCTCGCGCAGCTTCCGGCCGCGCCATGATCACGCGACTTTCCGGCGCCCGGCTCTTCGATCCCGCCAATGGCTTGCGCGGCGAGACGCGCGACCTCTTCGTCGAGGACGGCGTCATGGTCGCGCCGCCGACCGGCACCGTCGACGTCAGCTACGATCTCTCCGGTCTCGTCGCCATGCCGGGTGCGATCGACATCCACAGCCACATCGCCGGCGGCAAGGTCAATCTCGCGCGGCTGCTGATGAGCGAGGAGCATCGCGACGACCTCGTCGCGCGCGGCGCGGCGACGCGCTCGGGCGGCGGTATCGCGACGCCGTCGAGCTTCGTCGCGGGATATCGCTACGCGGCGCTCGGCTATACCGCCGCCTTCGAGCCGGCGATGGTGCCGTCGAATGCGCGCTCGGCGCATCTCGAGATGGCCGACCTGCCGATCGTCGACAAGGGCGCCTATCTCATGCTCGGCAATGACGAGCTGCTGCTGCGCCTCCTCGCCTCGGGCGCCGAGCAGGAGCGGATCAATGATTACGTCGCTTGGATGCTGCACGCGACTGCCGCGCTCGGCATCAAGACCGTCAATCCCGGCGGCATCAGCGCCTTCAAGTTCAACGCGCGCGGGCTCGCCATCGACGAGGCCGGGCCGCAGCACGGGGTCACGCCGCGCCGCATCGTGCAGGCGCTCGCCCGCGCCGTCTTCGAGCTCGGCGTGCCGCATCCCCTCCACACCCACTGCAACAATCTCGGCATTCCCGGCAACATCGACACGACGCTCGCCACCATCGCCGCCGCCGAGGGCTTTCCGCTGCATCTGACGCATGCGCAGTTCCACAGCTACGGCACCGAGGGCGACCGCCACTTCTCCTCGGCGGCGGCGCGTCTTGCCGAGGCGGTCAACCGCAACCGCAATGTCTCGCTCGATGTCGGCCAGATCATGTTCGGCCAGACGGTGACCGCCTCGGGCGACACCATGGCGCAATACCGCAACCGCGGCCACGCCTCGCCGGACAAATGGATCCTCATGGACATCGA
The DNA here is from genome assembly GCA_963789275.1 of uncultured Alphaproteobacteria bacterium. Classification (GTDB taxonomy): domain Bacteria; phylum Pseudomonadota; class Alphaproteobacteria; order ATCC43930; family CGMCC-115725; genus DAHUYF01. Next base: position 668,798 of record CAWBKF010000004.1, on the reverse strand, counting down.
ATGCGACGGCGGCTGCGGCCTGGTGCCGTTCCGCTATCGCGACGACAATTTCGTCAACGCGCTGCAATGGGCGATCGGGCTCGAGCTGTTCCTGCTGATCGAGGATCCCTGGCGCGTGTTCCTGACCACCGACCATCCCAACGGCGCGCCCTTCACCTGCTACCCGCATCTCATCCGCCTGCTGATGGACCGCAGCTTCCGCAACGACTGCCTCAAATCGATCCATCCCGCAGCGCAGCAGGCGACGACGCTGGCCGCGATCACCCGCGAATACACGCTGGACGAGATCGCGATCATGACCCGCGCGGCGCCGGCGCGCATCCTGGGCCTTGCCGGCCGCGGCCATCTCGGGCCCGGCGCCGGCGCCGATATCACGGTCTATGCCGAGGAGGCCGATCGCGAGCGCATGTTCCGGGCGCCGCGATACCTCTTCAAGGACGGGATCGAGGTTGCGCGCGACGGCGACATCCGCGCCGCGCCGGCCGGCGCGACGCATGTCGTGCGGCCGGAATTCGACGCCGGCATCGAGGCCGAGATCGGCGCCTTCTTCGAGCAGCATATGAGCCTCGGCCTCGAGCATTTCCGCCTGTCCCACGGTGAGCTCGCCGATGCCGGGCTCCGGCTGGTGGCGCAGCCCTGCCGGCCGCGGAGGCGGGCATGAGGCTCGGCGGCGTCGCCATCGACGACACCTACGCCGAGGCCTTCGGCATGAAGGGGACGCGCCTCGTCATCACCGCCGACGAGGCCGGCTGGGCTAGGCGCGCCGCCGAGAGCATGACCGGCTTCGCCACCTCGGTGATCGGCTGCGGCGTCGAGGCCGGCATCGAGCGCGAGCTCGCCCCGAACGAGACGCCGGACGACAGGCCGGGGATCGCCGTGCTGCTCTTCGCGGTGTCGCGCGATGCGCTCGCCAAGGCGGTCAGCGCGCGCGTCGGGCAGTGCGTCCTCACCTGCCCCGGCACCGCGTGCTTTGCCGGCAGCGCCGGCGAGAAGCGCGTGCCTCTCGGCCGCGCGCTGCGCTATTTCGGCGATGGCCGGCAATCGGCCAAGCGCGTCGGCGGCCGGCGCTACTGGCGCATCCCGGTCATGGACGGGGAATTCCTCTGCGAGGACGAGGCGCCGGTGCAGGACGGCGTCGGCGGCGGCAATCTGCTGTTGCTCGGACGCTCGCGCGCGGCGGTGCTCGCCGCCGCAGAGCGGGCGATCGCCGCGATGCGCGCGGTGCCCGAGGCGATCATGCCGTTTCCCGGCGGCGTCGCCCGCTCCGGCTCCAAGATCGGCTCGCGCTACAAATTCCTCATCGCCTCGACCAATGACGCCTACAACCCGACGCTCAAGGGGATGGTCGACAGCGCGCTCGACGCCGACATCGCCTCCGTGCTCGAGATCGTCATCGACGGGCTGACCGAAGCAGGCGGTCGGCCGCGCCATGGCCGCCGGCATGCGCGCCGCCTGCGCCGCGGGCGCCGAGGGCGGCCTCGCGCGCATCTCGGCCGGCAATTACGGCGGCAAGCTCGGCGCCTTCAAATATCACCTGCGGGACCTGCTGCAATGACCAGGCTCACGCTCAAGGCCGAGCCGCCGCTGCGCCTTGCCGCCGATGCGCTGCTCCCCGAGCGGATCGCCGGGCGCTCGGCGGGCGAGATCGAGCGGCTGCCGCTGGCGGTGGGGAACAGAGTGGGCGCCGTGGGCGACTGGTTCCGCGTCGGCGACGGCGGCGAGGCCGATCTCGAGCTCGACGGGCCCTGCGCCCGCCTCGATCGCATCGGCGCCGGCATGAGCACGGGCAGCATCAGCATCCGCGGCGATGCCGGCGCCTATCTCGGCCTTGGCATGCGCGGCGGGCGCATCACCGTCGCCGGCTCCGCCGGCTTCGGCGCCGCCGCCGATCTGCGCGGCGGCACGCTCAGCATCGCCGGAGAGGTCGGCGACGGGCTCGGCGGCGCGCTGCCCGGTGCATCCGGGGGTATGCGCGACGGCGTCGTCATCGTCGCGGGCAATGCCGGCGACGCTGCCGGTGCTGCGCTGCAGCGCGGGCTGGTGATCATTGCCGGCAGCGCCGGCGCCGGCTGCGGCGCCGAAATGCTCGCCGGCACGATCGTCGTCGGCGGCGCCGTCGGCGCCTATGCCGGCGCTGCGATGCGGCGCGGCAGCATCATTGCGCTGGGCGGCGCCCTGCGCATCGGCGCGGGCTTCGCCGATTGCGGCGTGCATGAGCTCGTCTTCCTGCGGCTGCTGGCGCGCCAGCTCGACGCGCTGGGCCTTGCCGCGCTGGCGCGCCGCCTCGGTGCGCTGCGGCGCTTCGCCGGCGACGCGGCCGTTGCCGGACGCGGCGAGCTGCTCGTGGCGCCGTAATCGTGGGACGATGTCGTGGGACGCAAGCGCGCGCCGCTCCTCCCGATCTTGGTTATCGCATGCTGCCGCAAATCATGCCTTCGCACGGAAGATTGAGCGCGCAAACTTTCAATGTGCTTGTCTCATGCGTTCCAGTGAGCTTATGATTTGCCTAGCCGCTTTAGCAGCGTCCATGTGACGCGACCTCCGCGACCGCCTCGGCTGGGCCGCTGCCATATGTGCAGCTACGCGGTAGAGCAGCTACGCAAAAGAGCTACGGGAGGGAAGCGATGAAACCCAGAGGTTACCTTTTGGTCGCCGCCGCCATCGTATTGCCGATGAGCGGCGCGCTGGCGAATGACGAGCTGTTGAAATGGGAGAAGGACCCGAATCAGTGGGTGATGCCGACGCGCACCTACGACAATCAGCGTTACAGCGAGCTGAAGCAGATCACGGCCGAGAACGTGAAGAATCTGCATCCGGTCTGGAGCTTCTCGACCGGCGTGCTGCGCGGGCATGAGGGTGCCCCGCTGGTCGATCGGGGACATCATGTATGTCCACACGCCGTTCCCGAACATCGTGTTCGCGCTCGATCTCAAGGATAACGGCCGCATCCTCTGGAAGTACGAGCCGCGCCAGGATCCGACGGTGATCCCGGTGATGTGCTGCGATACGGTCAATCGCGGCGTCGCTTATGCCGACGGCAAGATCTTCCTGCACCAGGCGGACAATGCGCTGGTCGCGCTCGATGCCAAGACCGGCAAGGAAGTCTGGAAGACGATGGTCGACGACGCCAAGAAGGGCGCCACCGGCACCGGCGCGCCGCAGGTCGTCAAGGACAAGGTCATCGTCGGCGTCAGCGGCGGCGAGTTCGGCGTCCAAGGCCGCATCGACCGCCTACAACCTCAAAGACGGCAAGCTGGTCTGGCGGGCCTATTCTGAAGGGCCCGACAATCAGATCCTGTTCGACGCGCACACCACGTCGATGGGCAAGCCCGTCGGCGCCGATTCAGCTCGACCGAAGACCTGGGAGGGCGATCAATGGAAGATCGGCGGCGGCGCGACCTGGGGCTGGATCTCCTACGATCCGCAGCTCAACCTGGTCTATTACGGATCAGGCAATCCGAGCACCTGGAACCCGACGCAGCGGCCCGGCGACAACAAGTGGTCGATGACCATCTTCGCGCGCAATCCCGATACGGGCGTGGCGAAATGGGTCTATCAGATGACCCCGCACGACGAATGGGACTATGACGGCATCAACGAGATGATCCTGGCCGACATCCCGGTGAAGGGACAGCAGACCAAGGCACTCGTGCATTTCGATCGCAACGGCTTCGGCTATACGCTTGAACCGCGAGACGGGCGCGTTGCTCGTGGCCGAGAAGTACGATCCGAAGGTCAACTGGGCGACCCATGTCGACATGGCGACCGGTCGGCCGCAGGTGGTGAAGGAGTACAGCACAGAGGCCGGCGGCGCGGACCACAACTCGCCAGGGCATCTGCCCGGCGGCGCTCGGCTCGAAGGACGAGCAGCCGGCGGCATTCTCGCCGGAGACCAAGCTGTTCTACGTGCCGACCAACCATGTCTGCATGGACTATGAGCCGTTCAAAGTCTCCTACACCGCCGGCCAGCCCTATGTCGGGGCGACGCTGTCGATGTACCCGCCGAAGGGCGACAGCAACCTCGGCAACTTCATCGCCTGGGATGCCGGCAGCGGCAAGATCGTGTGGTCGGATCCGGAACCCTTCTCGGTCTGGTCGGGCGCGCTCGCAACCGCCGGCGGCGTCGTCTTCTACGGCACGCTCGAGGGCTATCTGAAGGCGGTCGACCAGAAGACCGGCAAGGAGCTCTATCGCTACAAGACGCCCGTCCGGCATCATCGGCAACGTCATGACCTATGTGCATGATGGCAAGCAGTACATCGCCGTGCTCTCCGGCGTCGGCGGCTGGGCGGGCATCGGCATGGCGGCGGGTCTGACCAAGGACACCGACGGCCTGGGCGCGGTGGGCGCGTACAAGTCGCTCGCCGACTATACCCAGCTCGGCGGCGTGCTGACGGTCTTCGCCGTGCCGTGATTGCCGCTGAGCGCCCGTGCCGATGACGGGTGCGACGGTTCGAGGCTGAGGCGGCCGGCATCCCGGGAACACCGGGATGCCGGTCTCCTCTTGCTTGTTGTCAAATTCCTGTTGTCTCCATGCCAATCAAAAAATGTCGCGGGAGGATACGCATGAGCTGGCGTCTGTGCGCCGCAGCTCTTGCCGGGCTTGGCTCTGCTCGCCTGGGTCGGCGCCGCCGTCATGGCGGCGGATGAGCCCGGCGAGAAGCCCTATACCATCAAGGACGGCAAGGTCGACCAGCAGACCTACAATGGCTGGCGGCGCTACACGGAATCCTGTCTGCGCTGCCACGGGCCCGACGGCGCCGGCAGCTCCTATGCGCCCGCGCTCACGGAATCGCTCAAGCAGATAAGCGAGGATCATTTCAAGGAGGTCGTGGTCAACGGCCGGGTCAATGTCGGCACCTCGGCCGACAACGTCATGCCGCCTTTCGGCACGGTCGAGGATGTCATGGATTATCTCGACGACATCTACGCCTATCTGAAGGCGCGCTCGGACGGCGTGCTCGGACGCGGGCATCCGCAGCGCATCGAGAGAGCAATAGGAGGCTGCGGCCGGCGCTGCCGGCCAGGAGGCAGGACATGTCCATCCACCCGCGGCTTCGACTGTTGTCGGCGGCGCCGCTCGCGGCGCTGGCGGCGCTCTCGCCCGCCGCGGCGCAGTCGCCCGCCGGTCGGGGCGCGCTGCGCAGCGAGCTGCGCATCTGCGCCGATCCCAGAAACCTGCCCTTCTCCGACGAGCAGGGCGAGGGCTTCGAGAACAAGATCGCGGATCTCCTCGGGCGCGACCTTCAAGCTCCCCGTCAAGCATTTCTGGCTCCCGCAGATCATCGGCTTCGTGCGCAACGGCCTCCTGGCCGGGCGCTGCGACCTCGTCATGGGCACGGTGGCGGGCGACGAAATGATGCAGACGACGACGCCCTATTACTACACCGGCTACATGCTGGTGTTCCGCGCCGACAAGCCGCTCACCGCCGATCTCGACGACCCCGCGCTGAAATCGCTCCATATCGGCATCATCAGCGGCACGCCGCCTTCGGACCTGCTGGTGCGCCACGGCTTGATGGTGAATGCGCGGCCCTATGCGCTCACCGTCGACACGCGCTACGAATCGCCGGCGCATCAGATGCTGACCGACATCGCCGCCGGCACCATCGATGCCGGCATGCTGTGGGGGCCGTTCGCGGGCTATTACATCAAGCACGACAAGCTGCCGCTGGCGATGGTGCAGCTCCAGGACGAGCCGGGCATGCCGCGGCTGGCCTATCACATCGCCATGGGTGTCCGGCCGAACGAGCCCGACTGGCGCCGCCGCATCAACGCCGCGATCGCGAAGGAACCGCGACGCGATCGCCGCCATTCTGCGCGATTACGGCGTGCCGCTGCTCGATGAGCAAGGCGCGCTGGAAAAGCCTTGATCGTACGCACGCGCGCCTCTAACGCCCCTCTCCCGCGAAGGGGGAGAGGGGCTGCGATCTTGTTCGCCGCCTTGGCGCTGCTGGCGACCGCCGCCGCCGAGGCGCCGCCGGAGCCGGCGGGCTATCGCCTCGACGCCTATCGCGCGCCCGTGCCGGCGACCATCGCCGGCGCCAGCGCCATCGCCACCGCCGAGGCCGCGGCGCTGTGGCGCGGGCGGCGCGCGATCTTCGTCGATGTGCTGCCGGCGCCGCGGCGGCCGGAGGGGCTGCCGGCGGACGCGCTGTGGAAGCCGGTGCCGCGGCGCGACATCCCCGGCAGCCTGTGGCTGCCGGAGGTCGGGCGCGGCGCGCTGAGCGCGGCGCTCGAGATCTATTTCCGCGACCACCTCGCGGCGGCGACCGGCGGCGATCGCGCACAGCCGGTGGTGTTCTATTGCCTCGCCGATTGCTGGATGAGCTGGAACGCCACCAAGCGCGCGGCGAGCTACGGCTATAGCCGGCTCTATTGGTATCGCGACGGCACCGATGGCTGGGAAGCGGCGCAGTTGCCGACCGAGGCGGCGACTCCGGCTGCCGGCCGTCCGTGAAACGTCACGACAGCGCCGCCGCCAGCGCGTGCGCGTAGGCGCCGAGCCGCGCATCGAGATTCCGCGGCACCTCGCAGGCATAGCGCATGGTGCGCTGCAGCTCGGCATAGGAGCGCGACGTGAAGTCGAAGCGCTGCTGCAGATCGGCGCGCGCCGCATCGTCCCCGGGCGGCGCGGCGTCGAGCTCGCTGGTGAGGCGGTCGATGAGGCCGGCGAGCTTGCGCTGGCGCTCAGCCAGATCCTTGATGCGATCGATCACCTCGCCGCGCTCGCGGTTGGTCTCGTCGAGGAGGCCGGCAAAGACCCGCGTCACGCGCGCCGCCTTGTCGGCGCCGAGCGTCGCGACGAAGGCGGCGATTGCGGCCTCGCCCTCTTCGACCGAGACGTCGCGCGGCGCGATGCGCCAGACGAGCGCCGCCGCCGCGGGGTCGGCGCGCCAGTCGCCCGCCTCCTTGAGCGAGGGCCCGTTCCACAGCATCCCGGCGCTCAGCACCGGCACCAGCACCTGCTGGCAGGGCCAATCGGGATCGGCGCCCGGAGCCGCGGCGCCGGCGCCGGCGGCCCAGAGCAGCACCAGCCCAGCCGGCAGCAGCGCGCGTCTCATTCCGCCGCCGCCCGGCGCAGCATCATGCCGCGCCCGGGATCGTAGCCGTAGATGGCGAGCGCCATGAACACCAGCAGCGAGCCCGCCACCACCGCCGCCGAGAGCCAATCGACCTCGCCGTAAAGCGCGAAGCGGATGAGCTCGACCGCATAGGTGAAGGGGTTGAGGCTGCAGATGGTGTAGAGCGGCAGGCTCGCCTCCTGCACGCGCCACAGCGGGTAGAGCGCCGAGGAGGCGAAGAACATCGGGAAGATCACGAAGTTCATCACGCCGGCGAAATTCTCCAGCTGGCGGATCGCCGAGGACAGCAGCAGGCCCAGCGCCCCCAGCATCATGCCGGAGAGAATGAGCGCCGGCAGCACCGTGAGATATCCAATTGCCGGCGGCTCGATCTCCCAGAACCGGGCGATGGCGAGGAAGACATAGGCCTGCAGCACCGAGACGATGACGCCGGCGAGCAGCTTCGCGACCAGCAGGTACCAGCGCGGCAACGGGCTTACCAGCAATGTCCGCATGCTGCCCATCTCGCGGTCATAGACCATGGAGAGCGAGCTCTGCATGCCCTGGAAGAGCTGGATCATGCCGATGAGCCCCGGCGCGATATAGACCTCGTAGGGCACATAGGTGCGGTAGGGCGGGATGATCGAGACGCCGAGCACGAAATGAAAGCCGGTGGCGAAGATCAGCAGCCAGACCAGCGGCCGCACCAGCGCCGCGACGAAGCGGCCGCGCTGGTTCAAAAAGCGCAAGCCCTCGCGCGCGACGACGCCGACGAGGCAGCGCCAGTAATGCACCGGGCTCATGGCGATGCCCCTTGCGTCAGCGCGTCGAAGGCGGCGCGCATCGACGTCGCGCCGGCGGTAGCGATGACCTCGCCGACCACGCCTTGCGCCAGGATGCGGCCTTGATGCAGCACGATCACCCGCCCCGCCGCGTCGACCTCGTCGATGAGATGCGTCGCCCAGAGCACCGCCAGCCCCTCCTCGCGGCAGAGCCGCCGCACGTGATCGAGGAGGAATTGGCGGCTCGCGATGTCGAGGCCGACGGTGGGCTCGTCGAGCAGCAGCAGGCTCGGCTGATGCAGCAGCGCCCGCGCGATCTCGACGCGGCGGCGCTGGCCGCCGCTGAGCTGGCGCACCTTGTGGGGGAGCCGGTCGCTCAATCCCACGCGCTCGACCTCGCGGAGGATCCGCTCGCCGGCGAGCCGCCGCGACATGCCGTGCAGCGCCGCGTGATAATGCAGGTTCTGCGCGACGGTCAGGTCGAGGTCGAGGGTCGGCTGCTGGAAGACGACGCCGATCCGGGCGAGCGCGTCCGAGGGGCGTTCCTTGATCTCGGCGCCGAAGATGCGGATGGCGCCGCTGCGGTGATCGTAGAGGTGAGTCGCGAGCGAGAAGAGCGTCGTCTTGCCGGCGCCGTTCAAGCCGAGCAGCACGGTGAAGGCGCCGGGATGCAGCGTGAAGGAGACGTGCCGCAAGCACCTCGCGGGCGCCGAAGGCGTGGCTTAGATCCTCGACGACGAGCGCCGCCTCGCCGTCGCGCGGGCGCGGCGCGGATCCGGGCTCCATCGGCGGCCGGCTGGCGGCGGCTTCGATCATGGCCGCACGACCACGCCCCAGGGCTCGGCGCCGACCGGCACCGATTGCAGCACGCGCAGATTGGGAACGTCGATCTCCGAGATGTCGTTGCTGACGCCGTTGGTGGTATAGAGGCGGCTCTCATCGGGGCTGAAGGCGAGGTTCCACACGCGCTGGCCGACCAGCAGGTATTTCTTCACCTCGTAGGTCGCGCCATCCACCACCGCGACGCGGTTGGCCGGGCCGAGCGCGACGAAGGCGAGCTTGCGGTCGCCGGTGATGGCGATGCCCACCGCCTGCACCGCCTCCTTCGGCACGCCCGATATGGCGAATTTGATCTTGTGCGTGATCGCATGCGAGGTGGGATCGATGACGCTGACGGAGCCGCCGATCTCGGAGGAGACCCAGACCTCCTTGCCGTCCGCGGTCCAGACGGCGCGGCGCGGGCGGCTGTCGACCAGCACGTTGGCGACCACCTTGTGCGTGGTGTTGTCGATGAAATGCGCCATGTTCGTGGTCTCGGAGGTGTTGACGATCCACTTTCCGTCGGGGCTGATGCCCATGCCCTCGGGCTCGATGCCGACGGGGATCTCGCCGATGATCTTGCGCTCAGCGATGTCGACGATCGACACCAGGCTGTTGTCCTCGTTCGAGACGTAGAGATGCGTCGCCATCGGGATGGAGCGCGAAGGTCTCGGGATCGGCGCCGCTCGGCAGCGGCTCCTTCATCGTGTAGGTGTCGAGGTCGAGCTGCTCGATCTCGTCATCGTCGCTGGCGCAGATATAGAGCGTGCGCTTGTCCTTGCGACAGCACGATGCCGCGCGGCCGCTGGCCGACCGGCACGGTCTTGATCAGCTTCAGCGTGGCGCCGTCGAGCACGGTGATCGAATTGCCCTTCTCGTTCGACACCAGCACCGTCGAAGCCCTGGCCGCGCCCGACGCCAGCGCGGCGAGCACTGCCAGCGGCAACAGGCGGCACAAGGCGCGGAGACAGGTCAGGGGAAATGGCATTGGCTCTCCGGACGATCGATGCCCAGCGTGTCGAGGGGCGAGAACTGGTGCAGGAATTCGGGCTGCGGCGAGACCGAGACCAAGGCCCACGCATCGGCAAGCACGATCGCCTGGCGCATCTGCCCGTCCCAGGGACGGAAGCTCAGCGGCACGCCCTTGTAGCCACCGAGCTCGAATTTGTCGCTGCGCAGATATGTCGCGATTGCGGCGGGATCGAGCGATTGTGCCCGTGTCGCCGCCTCGCCCACGGCGCGCACCGCGAGCCAGGCGGCGTAGTCGCGCGACGTCATCCAGCGCTTCGCCTGCTGCAGGAAGCGGTCCTGGAGCTGGGTTGCGCCCCATTCCTGATGCGGCCGCGCCCAGGCGGAAGGGACGAGGCCCGTGCGTTCCCGCGATCGGGCGCGGATCATAGGTCGCATAGGCAAGATAGTCGCCGAACTCGTCATCCTCGTCGGCGACGACCAGCACGTCATAGCTGATGCCTTGCGTGAAATGCGCGACTTCGGCGCCGATGGCGTAATGGCCGGTATCGGAACGGCGCGCGCCGGGCTGATAGGTCCAGGGCTTGTCGGCGACGAGCCTTGCCTGATACTTCTCGATCGCGTGCCGCACCGCCGCCGCATAGGCGCGGTCCGCCTCGGTCGGGCCGGTGACCAGGAAAATGTTGCGCCATTGCTTGACCAGCAGGTATTCGACCAGCGCATCCGCCAGCATGGCGCGGCTCGGCAGCGTGTGCAGCACGTTGGCGCGGCATTTCCCGGCGCGCAGATCGTCGTCGGGCGCCCCGGCATTGAAGAGTGTCACGCCTTTCGCCGCCGGCAGGTCGGCGACCGCCAGCAGCGGGCCCGCCGCCAGGTCGGTCGCCACCAGCCGGATGCCCTCGCCGACGAGCTTGCCGAAGCCCGCCGCGACATCGCCGCCTTCGGGCACGATCATCTCCTCGAGCGCGAAATGCTGGTTGGTGAAGCGGCCGGTGGTGTTGTCGTCCGCGATCGCGAGGCGCGCGCCGGCGACGCCTTCATCGGCCGGCGGCGCGTCGAGATAGGGCTGCGGCGGCAACCGCTTCAGCGCCTCCGAGAGGAAGCCGATGCGCAGCGTCTGGGCCGCTTCCTCGTCGGCGGCGCGCGCCGCCAGCGGCAGCAGCGCCGCCGAGACCAGAGCGATCGCGATGATCGAGCGCAGAACGCGGCGGGCAAGCACTACCTATCCTCCCTGACGCTGCAGCACCGTCGCGCCGCAGGCACCCGCTTCAGGCGCGGGCTTTGGCCTATTCTGGCAACAAAGCGATGCGCCTCGCAATAGGTCCTGGGAGGTAGCTGCGAGCGCCCGGACGGGTCTCCAAGCCCCCCAACCCTACGCCAATGGTGTACTCCAATGAGAAAAAATTCATGGTGCGCCAGTGACGGACGCCGGAGCGATTTCCGGCTTGGGGCTGATGATATGACAGCACCCCTCAGTGGCCAAGGCTGGGGGATCATGTTGTAGCGCAACACACACTGCCCCTCCCCCCTTGAGGGCAGGGCTATCGCATTTGGGCAAAAGGGTTCACCACGGAGGCACGGAGGTCACGGAGAAGAGCAGGCGTTGGGCGCGCAAAGCGCGCTATTCTTCGCTTCTCCGTGACCTCCGTGTCTCCGTGGTGATCCTTCTCACTAAGCGGCCGGACGCCATATGCGATTGCCCTGCCCTTGAGGGGGAGGATGTCCGAGGCCGCAGGTCTCGGACAGGAGGGGGGTCATGCGCGAAGCGCATCAAGAATACTCAACAACACACCCTCGGTGTTCGCGAGCACGTCGTTGTTCCAAAATCGGATGACCCGATAGCCGTGCGCTTCGAGCCAGCGCGTGCGGACGACATCGCTTGCGCTTTCCGCGTGCTGCCCGCCATCGACTTCGACGATCAGCTTCGCGTCGGGACAAAAGAAGTCGACGACGTAGCGGCCCATCGGATGCTGGCGCCGGAAGCGGAATCCCTCGAGCTGTTTTCGGCGCAAGCGAGACCACAACCGGATCTCTGCGTCGGTTGGGATCGTACGCAATCTGCGCGCCAGCGACGATGCCATGGAGCGATCGTGGCATGGCGCGAAGCGTGCGGCTACCCCCCACCCGGCCGCGCTCGCGCGCGGCCGACCTCCCCCTCAAGGGGGGAGGGGCAATGAGATATCAGAAGTGCACTCCCTACCGTACCGCCTTGTCGGCGTGGAGGGCTTGGGCGAGGCCTTTGGCGGTGCTGAGATGCTGCGCGCCGGTGAGGAGGGTGCCGTCGAGATCAGCTTCGGTCAGATCGGCGCCGGCGAGGTCGGCGCCGCGGAGATCGGCACGGGCGAGATCGGCGCGGAAGAGATTGGCGCTGGTGAGATTGGCGCCGGCGAGGTTGGCGAAGGCGAGGACGGCGCGGTTGAGGTCGGCGCCGGAGAAATCGGCGCCGCGGAGATCCGCGCCGCTGAAATCGTTGCGCATCTGGCCCATCGGCTGATTCTTGAGATCGACGCCGAGCTTTGCGCCGGTGAAGCGCGCCTGCCGGAGATCGCAGCCCGCGAGCCGCGCGATGATGCGTGCGCCGGAGAAATCAGCGCCCGCGAAGCGCGGCAGCTCGCTCGCCGGCGGCTGCGCCATGGTGGGCGAGACCACGGGGCCGAAGATGCTCGCGCCGCTGAGATTGGCGCCGGTGAAATCGGCGCGCATGATCCAGGCGAGGTCGAGGCGCGCGAAGCGGAGATCGGCGCCCGACAGATTGGCGCCCACCAGCTTCGCGCCGAAGAGATCGGCATGGGCGAGGTTGGCGTGGGCGAAGTCGAGGCCGCTGAGATCGAGCTCGCGCAGGTTCTTGCCGGAGAGATCCGCGGGCAGCGACGGCGTCGCGCGCGCGAGCGCCGCCCGCACCTCGGCGACCGAGAGATCGGCGGCGGATGCTGATCCCGCGAGCAGCGCCGCCGCCACGAGGATTGCCGCCGACAGCGCGCGCATCGCCATGGCTAATCCGCGGCGGCGACGGCGCGCCAGGTGGCGACCGCCTGGCGCGTCTCGGCGACGTCGTGCACGCGCAGGATCTGCACGCCTTGCGCCAGCGCCTGCAGCGCACCCGCGAGCGAGCCGGGGACGCGCTCCTTGGGCTCGGCCTGGTGCAGTTCCGCGATGAGCGATTTGCGCGAGATGCCGAGCAGCACGCCGCAGCCCAGCGCGTGCAGCAATCCTAGGCGGGCCATCAGCTCGAGATTATGCGCCGAGCGCTTGCCGAAGCCGATGCCGGGATCGACGACGAGACGCGACCGGTCGATGCCGGCGGCGGCGCAGGCGGCGATGCGCGCGTCGAGATGCTCGACGACATCGAGCGAGGCGAGGCTGTAGCTCGGGTTCGCCTGCATGGTCTGCGGCTCGCCCTGCATGTGCATCAGCGCGATGGCGGCGCCGGAGCGCGCGGCGACGGCGAGGCTCTCGCCATCGCCGGCGAGCGCCGAGACGTCGTTGATGATGCGCGCGCCGGCGGCCGTCGCCGCCGCCATGGTGCGGGCGTGGCGCGTGTCGATGGAGACGACGAAGCCGGCGCCGGCGAGTGCCCGCACCACCGGCTCGACCCGACGCAGCTCTTCCTCGAGCGCGACCGGCGTCGCGCCGGGGCGGGTCGAACTCGCCGCCGACATCGAGGATGTCGGCGCCGGCGGCGGCGAGCGCTCGGCCATGCGCGATGGCGCGCGGCGGCGCGAGGTACTCGCCGCCATCGGAGAAGCTGTCGGGGGTCGCGTTGACGATGCCCATGATCAGCGGGCGGTCGAGCGAAAGGCCCGCCCAGGCGGCGCGCGGCGCCGCGAGCCGCTCGAGCTGGCGCGCGACCCGCGCCGCCATCCCCTCGCCGCGCTCAGCGGCCCAGCGCCTGAGCTCGGCGATGCTGCCGAGCGCCGCCACGACCTCGCCCGACGGGCGGCGTCCCAGCGCCTCGACCATGGTGAAGGCGACAGCGCCGCCCGCCAGAAGCGAGGGCGCGATCCTCGGCGCGCGCGGCGCGCGCGGCCGCGCCCGACAGCAGCGCCAGCGGCCTCAGCCAGAGATCTGCTGCGGGAATGTCGAGCGACGGGTCGAGGCGACACCGCCGCGGCAGCTCGGGCTCGGCCGGATCAGGGGTTCGGGCGACAGCTTCCAACTCCACACCTCGGCGTGGAAGAGAGGCTGTCATCTTGCCACTCTGCGCCGTCCGCCGCAAATGCGGCGGCGGGGAGCGCGACTTAGGCTAGATCTGCTTCTCGCGCGGGCCGAACTGGCAGCGCCAGCCGGTGAGCCGCCATTTCGGGTGCTCTTCCACCCATTCGGCGGCGATCTGCTGTCCCTGGACCATGCACGCCATCGCGCTGACGACGTCGATCGGGGGCCGCTCTTCGCGGCAGGTGTCGGGGGTGGTCGAGAGACAAACGATCAGGACCAGAGTTATCATCGCAGGACGGACCTCTCAAGCTGTCGCAACGCCGTCACATCGGGTATCCGTCCCAGGGCCCCTTTCTTGTCTTATATATATACGCCGCTTGTGCCTCGGTGTAGGCAGCCCACATCCTTTTAGCAAGTGCCGTGCCACACGCCGCCACTGCCGCGATTGTGGGCCGGGCCAACCCCCGGGCCGGCCGATTTGCCCAGCAAGTGACCAGTATGCCTCAATAGGGTCAGCGTCCGGTTAATGGTTTCCGAGAGTTAACAAGAGGTTAACCGCAGGAGACGCGGGCGCCTCCCCTCACCCTGCACACATCCGGAAGAACGCTGGCCCTGGATGCCCGCTTTTCGCCGGCAAAGCGGTTGTTGAGAAAATGCGGTGCTGCGCGATGTGTGCACCGACAATCGCTGGCGCGGGGACGGCGCAAAAAGCTCATGGTTTCTCTTATTCGATTTCGTGTAGAGAACAGCCGCGGCTGAGATGTACTGGATCGAACCTTGGCTCTTGTCATGATTGTATCATGTGTGCCGGCGTGTCTTGTCGCCGCCTATTTTTGGTTTTGCTGGCACAGGGATCGGCGGCTGCTGAGAAAGCTCGACCTCGCCATCGATCGGCACATCGATACGCTGGTGCGGGTGCGCGCCTGGTCGATCCGCTATGACGCGACCGGCCGGCTGCAGTCGCCCGAATGGCAGCAGGAGATCGAGAGATTCCTCGACAGCCAGCTGACGGCGACGCTGACCGAACGCGAGATCGAGCGATTGCAAGCGCGGCGCGCCGCTTTGGCCGCGCGGGTCGCGCGCTGCGTCGCGGCCGGCGTCGCGCGATTGCCGGTCTACCAGTAGGAAAATACAGCGTCCGCGCCTTCGCTGCAGTGCGGCAATGACATTGAAATGACCCAGGAAAGCCGGACGCGCGAATTCTAAAATTCGTGGCGTTCGCGTATCGCGGAAAACGATGATCGGGCGATCCAACGATCGGGGTACGCTTCGATGTCGATGGCGCGGCCGGTTCGCTCCCCCGAACCGGGCGGATGAAAATCCGTCTGCGGTAGACCGCCAACCCTAACGATCAGGTTGCTCCCTTTGTCGGATCAAGCACTTCCGCGGAACCGCCAGAGCGCGATGAGACCGGAACCCCTCGCGCCCGCCGATGGCGACATCGCGCGCCATCTCTCTGCCCTTCGCCGCCACAAGCTGCTCATCGGCGCGACGATCATCGTGTCGCTGGCGCTGTGCCTCGGCGCGATCCTGTCGCTCCGGCCGCTCTATCGCGCCGAGGCCGCGATCGTGATCGATCCGCGCCAGACGAACATCGTGGACGTCAAATCGGTCGTGCCGGGCTTTGATCTCACCTCGACCGCGGGTTCGGCGATCATCACGACGCAAACCGGCATCCTGCGCGGCGAGCCGCTCATCCGGGAGGTCATCGAGCGGCTGCATCTGGCGAACGATCCGCGCTTTCTGCGGCGCGGAGACTACGCGGTCTTCAGATGGTCGTTCCTGAGGGCTTACGTCGCGACGTATCTCGCGCGGCTGTCGCCGGCAGCCCCCGCCGACCGGGACGATGCCGCCGGCGCTCAAGCCGCCGCCGGTGACGATCATGAGAAAGCGCTCGCGGCGGCGGTGGCCCAGTACAGGGGCGACCTCAAGGTGGAGAATGACGGGCGCTCCTTCATCATCACGGTCGAGTTCAAATCGACGGACAAAGAGCTCGCGGCGCGCGTCGCCAATACCCATGCGCAGATCTATCTCGAGCGGCAGCAGCAGGAAAGGACCAGGCTCGAGGAGACGGCGAGCCAATGGCTGGGCGGGCAGAACACGCAGCTGAAGGACGACGTCGTGCGCGCCGAGCAGGCCGTCCAGCAATATCGCCAGCAGCACCGCCTGGTGGCGCTGCCGGGCGGCGACGGCCGTCCGACATCGGAGCTGCAACAGCAGGTGGTCGACCTCAACACGCAGCTCGGCGTGGCGCGGGCGGATGGCGCGCAGAAGGCGGCGGAGGCCGAGGCGTTGCGCCGCATCCTGCGCTCGCCCAACTCGTCGGACGCGATGCAATCGGTGTCACAGATCGTGAGCTCGCCGCTCATCGACCAGCTCCGCGCGCAGGAGGCGGAGGTGTTGCGGCGGGAAGCCGCGCTGACGACAAACTATGGCGACAAATACCCGACGGTGCGCAATGTGCGCAACGAATTGCAGAGCATCCGCGGCAAGATCCGCCAGGAGGTCGACAAGATCGCCACCAGCGTCGCGCATGACGCGATGGTGGCGCGGGCGCGCGAGGCGTCGCTGCGCAGCAGCCTTGCGAAGCTGGGACATGAGGCCGCCGAGCAGAACGGCCTCGAGATCAAGCTCGGCGGACTGGAGCAGGAGGCGGATGCCGCCCGCGACGTCTATCACAACTTCCTCAACCGGCAAAAGGAGATCGCGGCGCAGCTCGGGCTGCAGCAGCCCGACGCGCGGGTGGTCGCCGCGGCGACCGTGCCGCAGCGCCCCTATTTCCCCAACGCCGTGCTCCTCCTCTCCTTGACGCTCGCCGCGTCCGCCCTGACCGGTATCGGGCTGTCGCTGGTAGCCGACCGCTTTGCCAGGGGCTTTCGCAGCTCGGGACAAGTCGAGGAGCTCTGCGGCGTGCCGGTCTTCGGCACCCTGTCGGCCCTCAAATCCGGACTGTTCCGCCGGAAGGCGCCCGCCGACCAGGTGGTGGACCATCCCTCCTCGGTCTTTGCCGAGCAGCTGCACGAGATCCGCTTTGCCTGCCAGGCCGCGCTCGGCCGCGACAGCAGCAAGATCCTGCTGGTGACTTCGTGCCTGCCCAATGAAGGCAAGTCGGTGCTCGCGCTGTCGCTGGCGCGGGCGCTGGCGCTCGGCGGGCACAGCGTGCTGCTCTGCGATTGCGACCTGCGGCGCTCGTCGATCGGCAAATTGCTCGGGGATTCCCGGCGCTCCCCGGGGTTCGCCGACTATATCAGCGGCACCGCCGCCTGGAACGAGGTCGTGCGCAAGGACCCGCTGACCGGGATGCATTACACGCCGCCCTCGAAGCCGCTGCGGTCGCCGAGCACGCTGCTCGCGCGCGACACGATCGGCCCGACCTTTGCCACGCTGCGGCAGCGCTATCAATACATCATCGTGGATTCGCCGCCGCTGGCGCCGGTCGCCGACGCGCGTGCCCTGGCGCAGATCGCCGATTGCTCGATCTTCGTCGTGCGCTGGATGAAGACGCCGCGCGCCATCGTGCAGGCCTTGCTGCAGCGCCTCGCCTCCCCCGCCGGCGCGCCGGTCGGCGTGGTGCTGTCGCGGGTCGACATGAACGCCTCGGCAAGCTTCGAAGCCGGCGACGTCGAGAAATACTATCGCAAGTACAAAAACTACTATGCCCGCGGCTGACAGCGCGGTCGATTGGCATCAGCGCGGGCCGTCCCGGCGCAGCGCCGCGCTGGGCGGCAACCGCACCTTGCGGGCGATGCGCGTCGGCGCGCCCGTGCTGGCGGCGGCGACGTTCAACATGGCGCTGTGCTTCCTCAACACGCGCGGATTGTCGGTCGGCGCCCTGCAGATCGAGCTAGCCGAGCTGGTGATCATCGGCACGGCCCTGTTCCTCGGCCGGCGCATCGTCGCGGACCAGATGCTGATCGTGCTCGTCTTCCTGTCTGCCTATCTCTGCACACTGTGGATCTTCAGCGGGCAGGTCGACGTCAAGATCGTCCGCGACTTGCTCATTCCCTTCGCTTTCTATGCGCTGGGGCGCGGCGTCGCCGACCAGGAGGCCGGGGATCGTATCGTCTACGTGCTGCTGCTGCTCGTGTTCGCCGTTGGGCTGTTCGAATGGCTCGCTTTGCCCGCGTTCCTTCATTATTTCGACGTGATCACCTACTACGTCAATAAGGGCGCCGTCGACATCGCGCAGACGAAGAATCTCGAGAACAACCTGTTCGTGAGCGGCATAAGGCCTGAAGGGCGGGCCTTGTTCCCGGCGCTTGGCGATCATCGCGTATCGTCTATCTTTCTGGAACCGGTATCGGCCGGCAACTTCGCCGCCATCGCCTTCTGCTGGGTGGTATGTCGGTTCAGAACGCGGCCCATACTGAATGCCGCCTTGGCGATGGTGTGTTGCGCCATCATGGTATTGGCCGACGCGCGGTTTGCCGCGGCAATGAGCATCGTCGCGGTTGCGGCGCAATTGTCGCCGATCGCCAGGTCGCGCGGGATGCTCGTCGCTCTGCCCTTGGTCGTGGTGGTCTTGCTGCTGGGAATTGGCTGGGAACTCGGCGGCTCCATCATCGATGACACCCTCATCGGACGCCTCGATTCCTCCGGCACGGTGCTATGGTCGTTCGGCCCGCTCGAGTGGCTGGGATTGCGGCCTCCCGACGCGGCTACCGTCGACTCCGGCTATGCCTATCTGTTTTCGAATGTCGGTGTCGTCGGTGTCGCCGCGCTCTGGTTGGTATTTGTGGCTTCGCCCGCCGCCACACCGACGGTGCGGATGTTGCGCAGTTGCATGGTTCTATATGCCGTCCTCTCGCTCTCCATGAGCGCATCGATGTTCACGATCAAAACTGCGTCGCTCCTTTGGTTTCTGTATGGCGCGGCGCAGAATGACCCGCACGTATCAAGGATAGCCCGGAACAGTCGCTTACGCTGGCGAGACGCCGCCTGCCGGATGCGAGGTCTGTTGCAAACCGGCGGCGTTGCCGCACCGCCAAGCCCGAACGACATGGCGAGGCCGGCGCAAGGAACGGCGCAGTGACTCTTCGTCGGTCGGTGTCCGGAAAGAGTGATGTCGGCTCTTCACCCTCCCACCCCAAAAACTCGGCGCGCGTACTGTGATGGACGCAGCTTCAAGGCCTGTCAGGTCGGGGTGCCGCTTTTTGCGCGGCGGGCCAATGGATACGGCAATTCGCACCTATCACATCCTCCGCGGACAGGTGGGCGCTGCAGCGATTTTTGTCATGCGCGGCGGGTCGGCTGTACTTGCTTATGTGATGCTTGCGCTCATCGCACGTCACTCCAGCGTGGCGGGATATGCTCACTTTGCCTTCATTTTTACCCTCGCGGGTTTTCTGGGTCCGCTTTCCGCCCTTGGACAGAGTCCGTTGCCTTTAAGTACATTCCAGCGTTCAAAAACCAGTTTCGTCGGGTGGCGCTAACCAATCTTGGCTATTTGGCGGTTGGGGTCGTTATCTTTCCGATAATCGGTGCGGTGGCACTCACACAGAGCTTCGGCGCGGCGACCGCCGTGCTGCTCGTTGCTGTGGCGGCCCTCATTGCTGCGAGCGGGGTGGGCGAATACTTGTTTGCGGTCCAGCGCGCCTTCGGGAGCCTCTACCGAGCGATGTTCGCAAAAGAACTGCTTTGGAGACTTGTATTCATCGGTCTGATCGGGCTTCGATGGCTTGTCCGTCCGAGCGACGATCTCGGCGTTGACGAGTTATCGTATTTTTATCTGGCGTCTTTGCTTTGTTCTCTCGTTTTGCTTGGCGCGTTCTTTGTTGGACGCTGGAGGAAGACGCCTCCGCCACCATCGCCCGCGCTATTCTCGGTCGGCAGGGTGCAGGTCGGTGTGTTCTTTTCTCTTACGTTCCTTACGGCGGCGTCAATACACGTCGATACCATTGTACTTGGGTTAGCGACAGGTGGCGCGGATCTTGCGGCGTATTTTTCTGCGCAGCGCGCCATGCAACTCCTTCAGTTCTTTTCGTACTCGTTCAGCATGGTCGTTGCACCAGCCGTCGCCGCCGCTGCGGGGAGGAGAGATTTGGCCGAAATCGCTCGTCTGTCGCGGCGCATCTCGCGGTACTCTGGTGTCTGCGTCGCGATAGCGGCAGCGATCTTTGTCGTAGGAGCACCGATTATACTCGGGCTCTTCAGCCCATCTTTTCGCGATCAGGCGAATGTTCTGCGCATTCTGTGCCTAGGACCACTGGTTTCGACCGCTTGCGGCATGCACTACTGGGTTCCCACTCTTTGCGGCCTTGAGAAGGAATACCTGACCTGGCGACTGGTCGCGTTGGCGGTCTTCTGCTCCCTTAAAGTCACGATCGCGATGTGGGGTGGAGTCCTGGCGTTCGCGCTACTAAGCGCCGTCGAAATGTCGACCACCGCATTGATCGGCGTCGTCCTCGCTCGACGGCGATGCGGGATCTGGACATTTTAGATCGGATTCGCGCATCGCATATGACGCCGGTTCGAAGGGTGATGGCGGAATCAGCGGTGAGCCGCGGCGACAGCTCGAGCAGATCGAACTCGATCGCTAGGTCATTCAGCGCGCGAGCTCCAGCAAATTCCCAATAAGAGCGGAATGCACGGTCACTGCCCTAATATTGATTCTGTGACGGTGCGTGTTGGGCGCTCAGGATCGCATCACTGCCTTATTTCTGTAACCCAATCGGGATTTGCCGCTTTAGATGGACGCGCAGGCAGCGCAAAGCAGCTTCGTCGGCGCGGCGGAGCGAGCCGTCCTCTCTCATGTGCCACCGGGAACAGGCGCCTCGACGGACGCCTGGGAAAGCGTCTGATCCGTGAATATTATGTTCAAGAGCCTCGGCGTGCGCCCATGACAACCGAGGCGATAGTACTCGCCGCGCACACGCCTATTGGGACACCGTTCGTGGTCGGTTCCCATCACTTGGCGCGAGAATTTGCGAACCTGGGCCTGCCCGTCGCGCACATCGCCTTTCCGGTGGGCCTGCATGACCTTCTCATACCGGAAATCGCCGCTTTTGGTCGGCATCGGCTTCGGGCTTGGATCGCTGCCCTGCGGGCCCGTTACGTGGCGACCCAGCCCGAGCTACCGCTATTTTCGATTTTTCCTTGGGGCATCAATCGGTTCTTGCCGGCGACCCTGGCGCTCAATCTCAATCCATCACTTATCACGATCCCCCCACAACGCTGGGCCCTTCGGCGCAGAGACATTACTAGGGTGGGCATTCTCATAATAGATCACCCGCGGTTTGCCGGGCTGGAGAGGGTGCTCAAGCCGGAGCTGCTTTTATACAGGCCCACCGACGCGTACGCATTCGAAGGGTACAAGGATTGCCGTCTCACGCGCCTCTTTGAAGCTGACGTGATTAAGAAATGTGACGGGATCATCGCGACGGCCCAATCAACCATTGATTACATTGCGGCTTCTTACCCCCAAGGAGCCGGCAAGCCATTCCTCGTGGTTGAGAACGGCGTAGAACTCGAGAATTTCCAGCGAGCATCGATCTCACCTCCTGAATTTCGGTCAATTCCCAAACCGCGCGCCGTCTATGTCGGCTCGTACGATGCACGATTCGACACCGCCACGTTGTCAGACGTTGCAGCAGCGCGGCCGGACCTCTCGTTCGTGCTCATTGGCCCAATGCCGAAGTCGGACCGCGCACGATGGACCGAGTTGCGGAACGTCTATTTGTTGGGCCCTATTCACTACGGCTCTCTCGGCGGGTATTTGCGGCATGCAGACGTCGGCCTGTTGCCGCTAAGCAAACATCCGGGTAACGCAACGCGAAGTCCGATGAAGCTTTACGAGTACGCTGCGTCAGGCCTGCCAGTCGTTGCTCGGCACACGCCGGAGCTGCAGAGCAGGCGCGAACCCTTCATGTTTCTCTACGACGATGCGGGGTCGTTCCTTCAACAGTTAGACCAGGCGCTCGATTTTAAGAGACGCCGACCGCATGTACCGCTCCAGTGTGCAACGGGCCATTCATGGAGCTGGATTGCCAAACAGATCTTGGAATTCTCGGCAGCACTTGGGGAAATGGAGAGGGCAGCTTCCGATTATCCGCGCGGCGAACCGATTATCGCCGATCGACGATCACTGTCGGCTTAAGCGGGTGACGCGCCAGACTAAACCCGATGTTCGGCTCGGGCTAGCCAATTCGCGATCGACTGTAGCAAGCTGGTGATCTGTCCGGAGTTTGTAGCTCGTGATGTGTCCGGTTCTAGAACTGCTCCAACGCGGGGGGTGGGGATGGACCGGGCAAGAGTTCACGAAGGGGTACGACAGATGCGCTTTGAGGGACTGCTGGCGCGCCATGAGCGAGGTGAGCTTAGTCAGGGTGAAGCGGCGGAGATGCTAGGGATGGGGGAACGGACGTTTCGGCGCTGGCGCGATCGGCTTCGCGATGAAGGGCCTTCGGGCTTAGTGGACCGTCGGCTGGGCAAGCCGTCGGTGCGGCGTGCCAAGATGTCGGAGATCGCCCGGATGCTGGAGCTGTACTCGGGGAGCTACGCGGACTTCACGGTGAAGCATTTCCATGAGCAGCTGACAAAGCGCCACGGCTACAAGCTGGGCTATACGGTGACCAAGGTGCATTTGCACCGCGCCGGCCTGGTCGCGCCGGCGCCGCGGCGCTCGGCGCATCGCAAGAAGCGCCCGCGCCGGCCGATGGTGGGCATGATGCTGCATCAGGATGCCTCCAAGTACGCCTGGCTGCCCGAGGATGCCCGGAGCTACGACCTGGTGGTGACGCTCGAGGATGCGACCAGCGCCATCTACTCTGCCTTCCTCGTCGATGAAGAGGGCACGGCCTCGAGCTTTCGCGGGATCGGCGAAGTGATCGAGCATTATGGCCTGTTTTGCGCCCTTTATACCGACCGTGGCAGCCACTACTTCCACACCCCCAAGGCCGGCGAGCCGGTGTCACGCGAGCTTCCCACCCAGGTTGGCCGCGCGCTGGCGCAGCTCGGCATCGAGCACATCGCCGCTTACTCGCCAGAGGCGCGCGGCCGCTCGGAGCGGGCCTTCCGCACGCTGCAGGACCGTCTGCCGAAGGAGTTCAAGCTCGATCGGATCACCACCGTCGATGCCGCCAACCGTTGGCTCCGCGAGACCTATATCCCCGCCTACAACGCGGCCTTCGCCGTCGCCGCCGAGCTCCCGGCTTCCGCCTTCGTGGCCGATACCGCCGGTGCCTGGCGCGAGATCCTCTGCGTCCAAGAGGAACGCCGGGTCGGCAACGACAACACCGTCAAATGGCGGGGACTCTGCTTGCAACTCCCGCCAAGCCAGCTCAGGCCTCACTTCGTCAAAGCCAACGTGCGCGTCCACGAGTACCCAGATGGCGCGCTCGCCATCTTCCTCGGCCCGCATCGCCTCGCCGACTACGACCACAAGGGCACTTACATCGAGCCTAAACGAAAGGCGGCCTGACACGCTTCCAGGATCGCCGCTTTGGGCCGGGGCATGCCCCGGCCCAAAGCAAGAACGAAGCGGACAACTCACGAGCTACGCATACCGGCCAACTTGACGAGCTTGCAACAGCCAATTCGCGATCGACCACGGGTAAGTATCTATTCGGCGCTTCGATGCTAACGGAATATCGACAGGTGCACGATCTTTCGCCGGTCGTCTCCGCGATGCTGTTCTTGGCTCGGGCGCCGTAAGATGGGGCTTAACTCAGAGGCATTTGCGATCCTGGCAGGCTTGGCGAAAGTGGGCGGACTCTCGGGCAAGGATTGCGTGACGATCGGTCGGCAGAACAACTTCCTTCGCCATTCTGATTTTCGCCGAGCCGCCAAACGACTGCAGCTGTCGTTGCCGCTTTCCCGCATTCAATATCTCGCGACCGCCCGGTTTATCGAGCCGATCCTGCTGGAGCTCGGAGCGCGATCTGTTGCTTCTCTCGACGCCTCAGACTACGAAGGCGCCGACATTGTCTATGACATGAACTTGCCATTGCCTGCGGATTTGCTTGGCCGTTACGATTTTGTCTATGATGGCGGGACCCTGGAACACATATACAATTATCCGCAGGCAATCGAGAATGTGGCTAGTCTCCTGAAGCCGGGCGGCCTATTACTCTCCGGGTCACCGGCCAACAACGAACCTGGCCACGGATTTTATCAATTCTCGCCAGAATTGATTTTCTCTGCCTTTCCCGCTGTCGGTCTCAAGGTTATCCGGGCATATCTCGTGGCCACACAATTTCCATCGCAATTCTATGAAATATCTTGTCCTTCGGACATTGGTGGTCGAATTACCTTTCTCAGCGGCGAGCCGATACAGCTGTTCGTGATCGCGTGCAAGTCGAACGGGGAGCCTGGTAAAAGGCAGGTGGTGCAACAGAGCGACTATGCTGGCCTGAAATGGAGGACGGGGACGGACCACCTGACGTGGGACCGCTCGTTGCGCGCCAAGCTGCGACGATTGGCCTATCGAATCGTCGTCCTCCGATGCCTGTGGCCGTTGAATTTCCTTTGCAGATCTCTGTCGCTGCCTAGTGCCGCTGTGTGGCCGACAAGCCCGGGCATCAGGCGCATATCGATATGGAGCGCTATGGCGCGCATCCGCCTTTAGTTTATTCGCTCACCGAGGCACTGCCCGTGAAAGTGTTGATCGTAGCCGCAGCCTATCCTCCGGACATTCGCGGTGGAGGCGAGTTTTCGACCCAGTTCCTAGCAGAGGCGCTGGCAGCAGAAGGCGTTGACGTCGTCGTCCTAGCCGCATCAAGGGCCGCGTCGACGGACGAGATCAACCATGTCGAGGTCCGGCGGCGCAGATCACCAAATTGGCCTTGGAACTTTGAGCACGAAAGGAGCGGTCTCGACAAGCTGATCTGGCACGTCCGCGAGAATCGGAATCGGCGCGCTGTAAAGTTGGTTCGGCAGACCATCGAAGACACACATCCAGATCTGGTGGTCACGAGCACGGTGGAGAATTTCGGTGGGTCCGCTTGGATCGCCGCGGCCAAGGAGCACATAAGATGCGTTCACATCCTCCGAAGCTACTTTCCGATTTGCTGGCAAGGAAGCCTCTTCAAAAACGAAGCAAATTGCTCAGGATGCTGCATTGAATGCAAAATGTTTTCGATCGGTCGCCGGCTCGCGAGCAGGCATGTGGATGGCGTCGTTGGCATAAGCAACTACGTGCTTAAGCGCCATCTCGACGAGGGCGTCTTTGAGAGAGCGACCCCGATCGTTTTGCCGGATCCGATTCCGGCACATTATTTCGGTAGTTATCGTAGGAAGCGAGGCGAAATTCCTACCTTCGGTTTTCTAGGGGTGTTGACTCCCAACAAAGGCGTGGAGCTTCTCGCGGCAGCATGGAGAAAGGCAGCTTGTGGCAATGCTAAACTGATCCTCGGCGGAACGGGAGAACCACACTATGTGCACAAGCTGCACCAGTTGATGCCGCCGGGCGTCGATTTCCGGGGCTGGGTCAAGACGACCGAGTTCCTTGATGCGATAGATTTTCTCGTCGTTCCCTCGGTTTGGCATGAACCCTTCGGTAGAATCGTCGTTGAGGCCTTTGCCAGGGGTGTGCCGGTGATTGGCAGTCGGATCGGCGGTATTGCTGACATGATAGAGGATGGAAGGACAGGATTTCTGTTTAAGAGCGGTTCGTCAGAATCGCTGGCTTCCGCGATAGAACGATGCTTGTCATTAGACGGCGGCCAATATCTCGATATGAGCAAGAATGCCCTGCTTAAAGCAGGTGAATATGAGTCGCGCACACTGGTGCGTCAGTATCTGAAGTATTTTTCGGAACTGCGCCGGGCCGACTGATCGCATGCAAAGATGTGATGATCGCCCGCGCTACAGGTCTCGGGCGCTGCTCATCCCATAACCCACGAAGATCGTAGCTCCGGAAGCTCCTCTATATTCCACACGCCCAGAGCGCGATCATGCGACACGCTATCGTCGGTGATATTGACTATCGGAGGCGGAAAGCGGAAGGGCGCTTTGAGCAAATTCAAGGGTCTGAAATCGCCGCTCCGGATGTCGGCATTAAACCAGACGTCGTTATCCGTTGTGGCTATAAGATATTGGATCTTTGCAGCTTTGCAGTTGTTCAGGAGCCTGCGGATATCGGCAAATGACAGGTGGAACAGCACTTCTCTGCATAGCGCCGTATCGCCCGACGGAAGTGGCTCGCGCGTGGCATCTGCAATGAGAAATTTGCGGCGTAAGGTTTCGTAAAGCGTTCGGTTGTGTTCTATGACGTGACCTACCAAGTCAATCCCCGTATATTCCCAATCTCCCTCCACGAATTTCATCCAATTAAAATCGCCGCAGCCAATATCTATCAATCTCCCGCACTTGAGATGTTCAAGTGTCTGGGAGATTTGGCTCGCTATTTTTTTTGTCGCTGCAGTGGTGGACCCCGGGCCAGAACGGCTGTCTTGGCCCTCGCGCTCGATCCACGCATCAGAGTGGTAGATCGCCGTAAATAGCTCGGGAAGGTGATCGATATGCAGGTGAGATATCTTTTTATTTCCACGTAAGCGGTGGAAGGCGAGCCGGCAATCTTCGAGGCCCGTGCGCAATATCAGGTGGCGGCAAATTGCTCTGAAGGATGCTCTGTTATCGTACATGTGCACTATCCTCACCGATCCCTCTCTGTTTCCGGGTATGGCGAATTGCGTGCAATTACGAAATCTCCGACTCTACGGTCTCTGCTCGACCTGCGGCGCGATCGGTCGCCCGCGATGGCCGATTTCGAAACAGACCGATTCGGGATTGCCGGTCATCTCCCGCGGCAATGAAGGCTCTTTCGGCCGCATCGTCTGGTCTGCTTTCGAGCTGCATTTCATATTCCGGCGAGGCGTTCGAATGAGATCGAACCGCGCAAACAAGCGGCGCCTGCACTCTCTTGGTCGCATCAATCAACTCGCAGCGGACTGACAATCCGTGTCTCAGCGCGGAAAGAACGCCCTTTACGCCGCTTTCCCGCCACTCTGCTGATCGTCGGAATCGATAGAAGCGCGAATAACCGCATCCCCGCAGAATCTCGACGCATTGGGCGCCGGCCAATGCATCAAGCGCTTCAAAGAGAACGATTGGCCCCCATCGGGTGAGCAACCTTGTGGCGCCGCGCAGCACCTGTGGCTCATGACCCTCAACGTCAATCTTGACTAATGACACCGGCTGTTCATCGAGCCCGAGAGCCGCGGAGAGATCGTCCAGCGGGTCGAGCCTTATTGCGATTTTAATTGCCGGCCGTTTTTCGTGCTGACAGGGGTCAAGCGTCGCCCATCCGAGGTTGCCGTCCTCCGGCACGTATATCGTTCCGTCCGTCGCCGTGTCCGAAACTCCCTGGCAGAAGCACCCGACGCCCTGGACTCGGCTTAGCGCGATGTTTGCCTCCAAGACCTTGAATGTGGCCGGGTTCGCCTCGAATGCGATGGTCCGGGAAAACGATCGTGCAAGTGTGACTGTGTAGAGGCCGATATTGGCCCCCACATCGATGAAAGCGCCGCCTCGATCTATCGCAGTTCCGACCAGCTCCTCGGGCGAGGCGATCAAAGCCTTAATTGCATCAAGCTGCGTCAGCTCATAACGGCCAGTCGCGAACACCCTCATTCCTATCAAGTCGTTCACCGGGACGACAATATTTTGAAAGTCCTCGCGCCCGCGCGCTCTAGCGCGCATCTTGCTGGCGAGCCAGTAGAGCAGGTTATCCGTCACTAGCTCACTGAGATGACGCCGAGTGCTGCCCTCCACGCCCCCGCTCCGATCTTTATAGCGCGAGCACGCGCTCGTATTGATTCCGATAGGCATCTGCCACCTGAGCCCAGTCGCGTGTGTCGGCAAAGGTCATGATCTGATCCCGCTCGGCGCGCGAGTTCGTCTGCATCCGCCGATCGTAGTCGAGAATCGCATGTACGGCGGCAGCAGGCTGCGTTGGGTCCATGAGCAGACCTGCCCCTGCGCGGCCGACCAGCGTCTCGAAGGACGGGATGCGGCTCAGGATCGGGATCAGGCCCGCGGACATCGCCTCGAGGGCGGCGATGCCGAACCCTTCATAGGCCGATGCCGAGATGAAATAGGTGGCCTTGCCGGCGAGTGCCGCCAGATCTGCATCGGTCGGACCCTCGACGAAATCGACCGCTGCCGCGATACCGCACTGCGCGGCATCCTTGCGCAGCGCGGCGGCCGCGACATCATGGTCGCTGCCCGCGACAATCAGCCGCCAATCGAGCGAGTGCTCGCGCAATTGCCGCAAGATCGGAAAGAGGCGGTCAATGCGCTTGTTAGACGACAGGCGGCCGAAATAGATCAGCGTGCGCTGATGCACTGGCGACGCTCGCGCGCGAAACTTATCAAGGTCGACGCCGTTTTCGATGGTCACGACCTTCCCCGGCGCCACGCGCCGGAATGCCGATGCGTCGCTGTCGCTGCAGGCGATGATGCGATCATATACCAACGAAGCCGCCCGGGTCGCGGAGGCAAAATAGAGTCGCTTGAGCCCGGCGGCGAACTCGGTGTGAAAGAAGCCGCCGTGGGTCGTCGCGATCAGCCGCTTGCGGTGGATCCCCCGGGTAAGGGCGAGAAAGTCATAGAAGAAGTCGACGGCATGGACATGGACGAGATCGGCATCCGCGAGGTGGCGCAGGACGGAGGGCGCGATGGGATAGCGGCGCGAGCCGCGAAACGGTATGCGCTCGACCGACACGCCCTGGACGATCTCGCGCGACGGCAGCAGCGTGCCGGGGTTGGAGAACACGCGGTTGAGGGTGATCACGCGAACGTCGCAGCCATGGCGCCGGGCCTGATGCTGCGACAGCTTGAGCACCGCCTCTTCGAGGCCGCCGCGCGACGGCAGGAACTGCCGGACGACATGGGCGATCTTCATCGCGGCACGCCGCCCGAAAATCGACGCAGGCAGGCCCCGGCCGCGCGATTGCCCGGGCGCACCGCAGCATGCAAGGATGAGGCGGCGGAACACGAGGCGAGATCGATGGGAAGCCGGTGATGAAGCTCGGTTGCTTGCGGATGCGGCGCCCGGCCGCGGCGCTCGCCATTGTCGGCGTGATGTCGGGCGTCGCCGCGCCTGCCGGCGCGGCGCCGGCGAGCGGCCCGGCCCTGACCGGCGTCAATCTTTCGGGAGCGGAATTCGGCAGCGACAAGCTGCCGGGGGTTTATGCCCGCGACTACATTTATCCCAACCCGGCCGAGATCGACTTTTTCATTAGCCGGGGCCTCGGCGTCTTTCGCATCCCGTTCCTGTGGGAGCGCCTCGATCCCGGACTCGGCGGCCCGCTCGACGGCGCGGAGCTGCAGCGTCTGCAGGCCGTGGTCGCTTACGCGACGTCGAAGGGTGCTACCGTCATCCTCGATCCGCATGATTATGGCCGCTACCGCGGCGCGGTGATCGGCAGCCCGAGCGTACCGAACGAGCGGTTCGCCGCCTTCTGGGGAAGACTGGCGGCGCTCTATAAAGACAATGAGCGCGTCGTCTTCGGGCTGATGAACGAGCCCCACGACGAGCCGGCCGAACAGTGGCGCGACAGCGCGACCGCGGCCATCCGCGCCATCCGCCAGGCCGGCGCGAAAAATCTCGTCCTGGTGCCCGGCGTCGCCTGGACCGGCGCGCACAGCTTCGTGCACGGCAGCTACGGCGTGCCGAACGCGGTCGCGCTGAAGGACATCGCCGACCCCGCCGGCAACTTTGCCTACGAGGTCCATCAATATCTCGACAGCGACTTTTCCGGCACGCACCCTTCCTGTCAAAGCGCCGAGATCGGCGTGGCGTCGTTGCGCGACGTCACGGCGTGGCTGCGGGACAACCACAAGAAGGGATTTCTCGGCGAGTTCGGCGCCTCCAGCGAGGCGACCTGCCTGTCGGCGCTGACGGCGATGCTGGCGTTCATGCGGGATAATGCCGATGTATGGCTGGGCTGGACCTATTGGACCGCCGGACCGTGGATGGGCAAGTATCAGTTCACCGTCGAGCCCGGCCCGGACGGCGGCGACGATCACCCGCAACTGGCGATCCTGCAGCACTTTGCCAACCGGCCGCGATGAGGCGGCAGGGTGGCGAGCGGGAAGCGGACGCGACCGCTCGCCCGGCCATTGCGGCGCGTGACGCGTGGGATAGCGGATCGCCGCGCGGCTCTCCCGGTAAGGTTCTTGCCGCGACTCACATCGGTGCGGCGACGTAGCAATACCCTCGATCGTCATGCCCGGGCCGGCCGAAGCCCCGGGATCAACGCGCCCGCGAAAGCGGGCATCCCAGGGCCCGCAAATGCAGTGAGCGGGGCGCTTCCTCTGGGTCCCCGCTTTCGCGCTACGGCATGCACACATCTTGCAGCAACGCCCTCCCCAACAATCGCCTTGCCCGCGAAAGCGGGCATCCAGGGCCCGCAAATGCAGTGAGCGGGGCGCTCCCTCTGGGTCCCCGCTTTCGCGGGGACGGCGGAATAAGTGACGGAAGCTGCAGCGTTTTCCGGATGTGTGCATGCCGTAGGGTCAAGCCCGCGCATGACGACGGAAGGGTATCGACGAGCAGCGTCCTCTGCCGCGAGCGTCACCCGTCTGCGCCTCCGATGTCGCCGACCGAGAGCACGCTTGCGGTGCGGCGCGGCGCCGGCGCGTTGCCGCTCTCGCGCCAGCCGGGGGCAATGGCGCCTCTGCTCTCGACGGCGCGCGCCACTGCCATATCCGGCGGCGGCCACCGGTGCGCCAGCGCCGGCGCGGCGGCGGCTCGTTCGCCCGCCAGGACGAGCCCCATGCTCCAGCTCAGGAAGCGCCAGTTGCCGATGAGATAGCGGCGCCACAAGCGCCTGGGCTCGAGCGCGAGACGATAGAGCCATTCCGCGCCAAGGCGCCGGATCAGCACGGGAGCGCGACGGAAGCGCCCGGCCCAGCGGTCCAGGATCGCGCCGCCATTCACGATGACCACGGGGTAGTCGACATTGCGCGCGATGATCTGCGCCACGCGCTCCTGCTTGGGCGTCCCCATCCCGAGAACCACCAGCTCCGGCCGCGTCTCCTGGACCTCCTCGACATAGACTTCGGGCTGCTGGAAGCCGTTTTCCACCAGCACCACCTCGCATCCGGCGCGACGCGCATAATCCGCGGCGCCCAGCGCATAGGCATCTTCGGTGCCGAGAAGCGCCACCGGCCGCCCTTTGAAGCCGCTGGCGATCTTGGGGATGAGATCCGTGCCGTTGCTGTTGAGGCCGGGAGACTTGCCGACCAGGCGCAAGAGAATCGACATGCCGATGCCGTCGCGCAGCAGCATCGACGAGTCCAGGAGATCCTCGAACAGCACTCTATCCTCGCGCGCGATGTTCATCGTGTGCGCATTGATGAACGACACCACGGTGGGAAAGCTGGCCGCCTTCAGCTCGTCGAGCAGCCGCGCCTCTTCGCCAAACGTCGTCGCCACGGTTATATGATCGATCAGGCGGCTGAACTCGCCGACTTCCCAGGACTCGCTCTGCCGTGCCGCCGCCATGCCGCAACCTCGCGCGTGCAATGTTCTGTGTTCCGACTGTCAGTAGACGTCGCGAAGGGAGCAGACCGACGGCAGGGTCAGGAGCAATATCTTGAGATCGAGCGCCAAGGAGCGCTTCTCGATATATTCAAGATCCTTTTCGATCCGCCGCTGCATATCGGTCCTGGTGGGGGTCTCGCCGCGGCAGCCGGCGATCTGCGCCAGGCCGGTAATCCCGGGCTTGACGAGATATCGGTCCTGGTAGTCGTCGATCACGCCGCGAAAGACCCTGTCGTGCCACAGCGCGTGCGGCCGCGGCCCCACGAGCGACATGTCGCCGCGCAGGACATTGAAGATCTGCGGGATCTCGTCGAAGCTGCTCTTGCGCAAGAAGCGCCCGACCCTGGTCACGCGCCGGTCGTTCCGGGTCGCCTGGCGGCCCTCGCTCGCGGGGTCGGCCTTCATGGTGCGGAATTTCAGAATGACGAAGGACTTGTGGTGGCGACCGCATCGCCGTTGGCGAAAGAGCACCGGCCCGCGGCTATCCAGCTTGATCAGCGCCGCGATGGCGAGCATCAGCGGCAGCGCGAAGGCGATGACGGCGAGCGCAACGACGACGTCGCAGAGCCTTTTCACGCTGCTGTAGACGACATTATCGGCGGCGGACCGCGGAAGCGAACGCCGCGGGTGCGCGGCAAGAGCGTTTCGGAGGGTGGGTTGCTCGAAAGAACGAATGAACATCGACGTTGCCTCTCGACGACTCAACAGAACCTTGCCCGACTAAGCGTTGTGCGATCCTCAGGCGTTCCGCCCAGCTTGTGGTTGATGGATGATGCGTGTCGCGGCAGCGCCGCTATAGGCGCTCGAGATTGCATGCTGCCGCGTCGTGTTTTCGTATCGCGTTTGCCGTCGGTATTTTTTGCAGATGCGAAGAAAGCTGCAACTTAAAACGAACGTCGCAGCCGATGTCATTATTGAGGCTGATATTTCGGCGCTTTTTTGGAACATCGCAGCGGCCGTGACTGAACGCAGAAGTTTTGCGAGTGCGAGATACTGCCTATTGTGTGGGCGCGTGCCGCATCGATGAGCGTTCTCAACTGGCCGACATAGAGCGACGCCGCACAGCGTCCGCGGCGCGGCAATGCTTTTGCCGCAACTCGGCGCGAACGATCCGATCACCGGCGTCATGCAAGGCTGTCGCGGGCGCGCCGCGATCGCCGCGCGCAGAATGGCGCGCGCCGAGGGTCTGCGACGGCGCGTGATTTAAGTCAGAAAGATGACACCGACGCCGGCCGGTCGGCGGCCGGCGCCACACGCATCATCATCGCCCGCTCGCGACAATGCCGATCGCGGGCGCAGGGGTTCGAACCCTCGCGCCCACTTGGCGACGTCCTCAGGTGATTTGCGCCACCGCAGCTTTTTCTGTCGCGACTGCCTATAACAGCGAGCGCACTGTCCTGCGCGATGCGGCGGCCGGCGCCGGCAACCGGACCAATGCGCACCACAAGAGGATGAGACCCATGCTGACCATCACCGCCGTCATCCGCGTCAAGAAGGGCTCCGACCGCGTCATGCGCGACGCCTTGCTGGAGGTCGCCGAGAACGTCCGCGTCAACGAACCGGAGACGATCGGCTTCTTCATCTCGCAAAGCCAGGAAGAGCCGTGCGTCTTCACCACCTATGAGCGCTTCAGCAACCAGGCGGCGATGGACCGGCACAACAAGTCCGCGACGGTGGCGCGCTTCTTCGGCATCGCCAAGCCGATCCTCGAGGGGACCGTCACGCTGGTCACGGGCGCGGAGCTCTCGGCGAAGGCGTGAGGCGCGCGGGGCTGCACGCGTGGGCTACTCGGGGTCGTCGCGCCTATTGCATTTACCCCTTGAGGAGTCGATGGCTTGCCTGCGACGAAACGCGGCGCGATCCCGGCATGAACGAGCCTGGCTCGAGGGACGCGGCTCTGCCGATGTCGTGACCTTGGCGCCCAGCAAGGATGAGGCGGCGAAGGCCGTGGCACGTCTCCACGGCATCCGTTGGTAGCGGGTCAGCTTGATGGCCGACTATCATCCGGATTAGTCAAGCAAAATCGGCCATTCAGACGATTTGCTGCGCGGCGAAATCTCGTGCTTGCGCGTTTCGAGCGTTATTGCTTCTTTGCGAGGATATCCGCGACTGATGCGGCGAAACCTTTTTCGACGTCCTCGATGGTGGTGCTACCGCCATAGATGCCGCCGAAAGAGAAATCCTTCGACACCTGATATTTGGCGAGCTGTTGACCGGTTGCGGCATCGCTGAAGACGACATCGCCTTCGATACGGATCTGCCCGAGTCCCGCTAGCAGGAAACGCGCAACGGCGTTGCCCGGATCATATTTGGTGATGACGACCTTGACCGTGGCCGTCGGCGGATCAGCTGGCGCGCTGGCCGGGGGCCAGAGATCCGGGCGCGCCTTCGCAATCTCGGCCTTCACAAGCTGCAAGAGCCGCTCGAGATCGTAGCTCGCCATCACCACGCCGGGCGCGGCCTCGTCGGTTATATCGGTCAGCTTCAAATTGGATTGCTGATCTGGCGCAAGCGCGGCGACCGGCACCGGCGTGGAGACGCTCCCGGCGCAAGCCGACAGCAGGAAAAGGCCGACGACCGCTCCCGCGGACACCCCATAATTTCTCAGCGAAAGCATCAAATCCCCCGACGAATAGACCCGTGGTCCGTACCGGGCGTTGCCGGAAGGGCACAGGCACCATTCAATAACTGATATCAAACCGATGCGAAATGTACAATCATTCCTAATATGAAAGAAGATGGAAAGCCATTGCCACGTTCCGCCCGAATTCGGCGGGGTCATTCAAACTGACCCACTACCGCTCGCTGTTACCTATATGCTACCTGGCAGCCGCCTCTGCCGCCCCGCGTCAGCGGCGCCGCCCCGTAACCCACGAAATTCGCTGAGAAATTCTGGAGCGGGCGAAGGGATTCGAACCCTCGACCCCAACCTTGGCAAGGTTGTGCTCTACCCCTGAGCTACGCCCGCGCTCCGAAGCCGGCCATCATACAAAGGTAAGGGCGGTTTGCAAGTCCGCGGCCCGCGCGGAGGCAGGCCGCCCGCGGTTTGAAATCCGCCGCGCCGCGCGGCACTATCGCGCCCATGACGCGCGCCTTTCCCATCCGCCGGCCTGCTTCCGTTGCTCGCGCTCGCCGCCTGCAACCCCTTCGCCGCCTGGGACCCCCTCTCCAAGGTGCGCGAGGAGAGCCTCGCCGAGCGCTGCGGCGATGTCATGCAGCAGGCGTTCCCCGGCGGCGAGATCACGGTGACCAAGACGGCGGTGGTGCCGGTCGAGACGCAGAGCATCGCCACCATCGTCACCGCGGCCGAGGGCGTGCGCAAGGAGCTCCCGGCGACCAGCCCGCTGCTGCGCGAGGTCGCGGTCGAATGCCGCTTCAATGACGGCATCCTCACCAGCTTCCGCTGGACCAAGGGGCCGCTGCGCTAGACCCATGACCGCCACCCCGGACACGCTGTTTTCCCGCCTCGACGCGCTCGGCATCCGCCACGCCACCCACCATCATCCGCCGCTGCGCACGGTGGCGGACAGCGTGCGGCTGCGCGGCGACCTGCCGGGCGGCCATTGCAAGAGCCTGTTCCTGAAAGACCGCAAGGGCGGGCTGTGGCTGGTGGTGATGCTGGAGGATCGCCGGCTCGACCTCAAGGCGCTGGCCGACCGGCTGGCCGCGCCGCGCTTTTCCTTTGCCAGCCCCGAGCTGATGCAGCAGGTGCTGGGGGTGATCCCGGGCAGCGTCACCCCCTTTGCGCTGATCAACGATGCCGAGCGCCGCGTCCGCACCGTGCTCGATGCCGGGATGCTGGAATTCGACCCGCTCCACTATCACCCCTTGATCAACACGGCGACCACGGCCATTTCTCCGGGCGACCTGCAGCGGTTTATCGCCGATTGCGGGCACACGCCGGCGCTCCTCGACCTCGCCGGGCTCGACCGCGCGGCGGGTTGAGGGAGTGCTTGTCAGC
Organism: uncultured Alphaproteobacteria bacterium; assembly: GCA_963789275.1. Taxonomy (GTDB): domain Bacteria; phylum Pseudomonadota; class Alphaproteobacteria; order ATCC43930; family CGMCC-115725; genus DAHUYF01. The sequence goes on along the minus strand of CAWBKF010000004.1, from coordinate 633,560 downwards.
GGCCGGCTCCGCCGCCATGTTTAGGGGGAAATCAGGGGAAAGCACGCTTATGGAACCTATTCTCGGCAGCCCGCCCGCGCCGGCGGACACCGCCAGCCTGGTCAAGAACGGCACCACCGCCAGTTTCATGGCCGATGTCATCGATGCCTCGCACGATGCCGCCATCGTCGTCGATTTCTGGGCGCCCTGGTGCGGCCCGTGCAAGCAGCTCGGCCCGGCGCTGGAAAAAGCGGTGCGCGATGCGCGCGGCACCGTGCGCATGGTCAAGATCAACATCGACGAGAACCCTGAGCTCGCGCAGCAGATGCGCATCCAGTCGATCCCCGCGGTCTATGCCTTCAAAGACGGACGGCCGGTCGACGGCTTCGTCGGCGCGCTGCCGGAAAGCCAGGTGAAGCAGTTCGTCGGGCGGCTGGCCGGCGGCGCGGCGGGCCCGTCGCCGATCGAGGAGGCGCTGGCGCTGGCGCAGGAGGCGATGGCCGCCGGCGACACCGCGCGCGCCGCCAACATCTATGGCCAGATCCTGCAGCACGAGCCCGGCACGGCCGAAGCCGTGGCCGGGCTCGCCCGCATCGCCATCGGCCGCAAGGAATTCGCCCAGGCGCGCCAGCTCCTCGACCGCGTGCCGAAGGAAGCGGCGAACCATGCCGAGGTGGTGGCGGCGCGCACCGCGCTGGAGCTCGCCGAGACCGGCGAGAAGGCGCAAGGCGCGGTCGGCGAGCTGCGCCGCCGGCTGGAGCGCGACCCCGGCGATCACGAGGCGCGCTTCGAGCTCGCCTCGGCGCTGTTCGCCGCCGGCGAGCGCGAGCAGGCGGTGGACGAGCTGATGGACCTCGTCCGGCGCGACCGCAAATGGAATGACGAGGCGGCGCGCAAGCAGCTGGTCAAATTCTTCGAGGCGATGGGGCATGCGGATCCGCTCACCGTCGCGGCGCGGAAGCGCCTCTCATCGATCCTCTTTTCATGAGCGCGCCGCTGGCGCCGGCTTTTGCCGACCTGCCGGCGAGCCTGCCGATCTTTCCCTTGACCGGCGTGCTGCTGCTGCCGCGCGGGCGGCTGCCGCTCAACATCTTCGAGAAGCGCTATCTCGCCATGACCGAGGATGCGCTCAAAGCCGAGCGGCTCATCGGCATGGTGCAGCCGCAGGCCGGCGAGGGCGATGCCGGCGAGCCCGCGCTCTACCGCACCGGCTGCGCCGGCCGCATGACCTCGTTCAGCGAGACCGAGGACGGACGCTATCTCATCACGCTGACCGGGCTCGCGCGCTTCGACATCGCGCGCGAGCTGCCGCAGGACCGGCTCTACCGCCGCATCGTGCCCGACTGGGAGCCCTATCGCGGCGATCTCGACGACGACGTCCAGCCGATCGAGCGCGAGCGCCTGCTCACGGCGCTGAAGCCGTTCTTCCGCCGCCACAACATCACTGCCGAATGGGAGGCGGTCGAGGCAACGCCGGACGACCGGCTGGTCACCACCGTCGCCATGGCGGCGCCGTTTGCGCCCAACGAGAAACAGGCGCTGCTCGAGGCGCCGGGCCTCGCCGAGCGGGCACGGCTGCTGACCGCGCTGGTCGAGATGGCGGCGCATGGCGGCGAGAACGCCGACGCGGCGCGGCATTAGGAGCCCCCCATGAGCGATCACGCCCCCGATGTCGACCCGCGGCTGCTGGAGATCCTGGTGTGCCCCGTGACCAAGGCGCCGCTGCGCTATGATCGCGCGGCGCAGGAGCTGATCAGCCTCGAGGCCGGGCTTGCCTATCCCATCCGCGACGGCATTCCGATCATGCTGGTGGACGAGGCGCGCACCCTCGACGACGCCGAGAAGAGCAAGCTTCAAGCCGCGCCGCCCGCGCCGTGAGCGGGCGCTGGCCGGTCGAGCTGCGCCTGAAGCAAGCCGAGAAGCTGCTCGAGGTCGCGTTCGACGACGGCGCGCGTTTCCGCCTGCCGGCGGAATATCTCCGCGTCGAGAGCCCGTCCGCCGAGGTGCAGGGCCATGGCCCCGGCCAGAAGCAGCTGGTCGCCGGCCGCGCCGAGGTCGCGATCATCGCCGTCGAGCCCGTCGGCAATTACGCGGTGCGCCTGGTGTTCGACGATCTCCACGACACCGGCATCTATTCCTGGACCTATCTCTACGAGCTCGGCCAGGAGCAGGCGAAGCGCTGGGCCGCCTATGTCGCGGCGCTCGAGCAGGCCGGCCTCGCCCGCGCGCCGCAGCGCTAGCCCGGATTTCTCAAACTGTTGAGGTGCATCGGGGCACGGACTCTGAGAAAATTGTTGTGCAGCAACGATTTACTCTGGTCCAAGGAGACGCCCCGATGCCGACAGAGTGTAGCGCAGAGCTGTTCGAGTTTGCACCTGTAGAACGACGTGTCGTGGTGGCAGGCTTTGATGGGGGAGCGATCACCTCTGACGCTGGGGCATTGCTGCTGGTCGCGACGGATCGCGCGATCAGGCTGGTCAGTCGCTTCGCCGATTGCTTCATCGACCATCGCAGCCCGGGGTTGGTTGAGCACCAGGTTGCGACGCTGGTCGGGCAGCGGGTGTTCGGGCTGGCGCTGGGTTATGAAGACATCAATGATCACGACGAGTTGCGCCACGATCCGGTGATGGCGGTGCTGGCGGGCAAGCTGGAAGCGCGGCGCCAGGACTGCGCGCCGGTTGCCGGCAAATCGACGCTGAACCGCCTCGAGCTGAGCCGGCCGCTGCCGACGCGCTATCACAAGATCGACCACGATCCCGTGGCCATCGAGGGGCTGTTCGTGGACCTGTTCCTCGCGGCGCATCAGAAGCCGCCTGAGGAGATCATCCTCGATCTGGACGCCACGGACGACCCGCTGCATGGGCATCAGGAGGGTCGGTTCTTCCACGGCTACTATGATTGCTACTGCTATCTGCCGCTCTACATTTTTTGCGGCCGCCACCTATTGGCGGCAAAGCTGCGGCGCTCCAACATCGACGCCGCGGCCGGCGCCGAGGAGGAGATCGCCCGCATCGTGGCGCAGATCCGCCGGCGCTGGCCCTTGGTGCGCATTGTGCTGCGTGCCGACAGCGGCTTCGCGCGCGAGGCTCTCATGGCTTGGTGTGAGGCCCATGGCGTCGACTATCTCTTCGGCCTGGCGAAGAACAAACGGCTGATCCGCGCGATCGGGACCGAGCTCGCAGCGGCCCGGGCCGCAAGCGAGGAGGCTCTCAAGCCAGCGCGGCGCTTCAAGGATCTCACATGGTCGACACGCAAAAGCTGGAGCCGTAAACGGCGCGTCATTGCCAAGGCCGAGTGGACGCAGGGTGAAGCCAATCCCCGCTTCGTCGTTACCTCGCTGGTCGCCGCCGACGGCGATGCCGGTTATCTCTACGAAGAGGCTCTATTGCGCGCGCGGCGAGATGGAGAACCGGATCAAGGAATGCCAGCTCGACCTCTTCGCCGATCGCACCTCGGCCACGACCATGCGGGCCAATCAGCTGCGCCTATGGTTCGCCTCGATGGCCTATGTCCTGGTCGACAGCCTGCGCCGCAGCGCCTTGCAGGCCACCGAGCTGGCCAATGCCACGTGCGGCACCATCCGCCGCAAGCTCTTCAAGATCGGCGCTCGCGTCACCATCAGTGTCCGCCGCGTCAAGTTCGCCATGGCATCCGGCTGCCCTTACAAGGCGGTCTTCGCCACCGCTCATCGCGCCCTCAGCGCTGCCCTCGAACACCACCTGAGCCGGCCTCGGCTACTACCCCACGATCGTTGGCACCACGGCCCCGCAATGCCTCGCCACGCCGTCCTTCACACCAATAGAGCGCACTCCCCGACCCCAAAACTCGCAAGCGGCGACCGCACCAACGAGCTCTCGCAACCCGCAAACTATCGATGCCGAAACCCCGGCGCGCGCCACTCCGGCGCACCGAGACAACGCAGTGTGAGAAAGGCGGGCTAGTTGATGCACACATCCGGGAAATCGCTGCAGTTCCCACTACTTATTCCGCCGTCCCCGCGAAAGCGGGGACCCAGGTGAAGCGCTCCGCTCAATGCATTTGAGGCCCCTGGATGCCCGCTTTCGCGGGCAAAGCGGTGGTTGAGGAATACGTTGCCGCGAGATGTGTGCCTCGACTAGCGTCGAAGCGGGGGGTGAGCGCGACCCCGGTCCTTCATCGCTATAGCTTCAGGATCTTCGCCGCGGTGCCGCGGAGCACCATCTGGCGCTCCTGGTCGCCGAGGCCGAGCTCGTCGACCACCTCGACGGGATGGGTGTAGCCCATGTCGAAGCAGTAATCGCTGCCGAGCATGATGCGCTCGATGCCTACTTCGGCGATGACGAATTTCATGATCTCTTTGGAATGCGCCACGGTGTCGTAAGTGAAGCGGCGAGATACTCGCTCGGCGGCCGCTTCATATGGGCGAGCTCCGGGCGCACCTCGGCGCCGTGATCCCAGCGCCCCATCAGGATCGGCACCACGCCGCCGGCATGCGGCAGGCAGACCTCGAGGCGAGGAAAGCGGTCCATGACGCCGCCGAAGATGAGATGGGCGCAAGCGATCGCCGTGTCGAGCGGATTGCCGATGAGATTGGCGAGATAGAACGGCTTCATCCGGTCGCTGCGGTCGAGCGTCTTCAGGGGATGGAGGAAGACCGGCAGGCCCAGCGCCTCGATGCGGGCGAAGACCGGGGTGAAGCGGGGATCGTCGAGATCGCGGTCCTCGATGTTGGTGCCGAGATAGACCCCGCGGATGCCGGGGAGCTTGGCGGCGCGGTCGAGCTCGTCGACGGCGCGGTCGGGATCGCCCATCGGCAATGTCGCAAGCCCGACGAAGCGCGTGGGATGCGCCTGATGCGCGGCGCTCGCCGCGTCGTTCCAGGCGCGCGCCAAGCGCTCTGACAGTTCCGGCGGCGCCCAGTAGAGCATTGGCGCGGTCAGCGACAGCGCATGCGTCTCGACGCCGCGCTGATCCATCTCGGCGAGCCGCAGCGCGAGGTCGGCGAATTTCGCCGCGTAATGCCGCTGGCCGATGAAGAAACCGTCGGGTGCCGCGCGATAGTCGAGCCCGTAGGGCTTGCCCGCTTCGCCAAGGATGTCGAGAAAGCCTTGCGGATAGTAATGCGCATGGATGTCGATGGCGCGCGCGCCGGCGCTGCCCGTTGCGGCCAGCGCCGCGCCCGGCGCCACCGCCGCGCCGCCGAGCGCGCCCACCGCCGCCGCCGCGAGCCCGCCCCGGATGACCTGCCGGCGCGGCAGCCCGTGGCCGCCGCAACATTCCTCGTCCATGGCGCTTCCTCCTCCTGCGGCGTCAGGGCCCTGAGCGCCCCGGTTGGGCCGGAGCTTAGCCGGGAAGCGCCGAGGCTGCCGACCGAAATCTGCAGTGGTGCGCGATGCGGCGGCGCGGATAGACTGGCCGCTGCATGTCCATGACGCGTGCCGCCGCTGCGCCGGATCCGGCGCTGATCGATGATCTCGTCGCCGCCAACCGCATCCTTTACCGCGAGGGCGTGGTCGATGGCTTCGGCCATGTCAGCGCGCGCCACGACAAGGAGCCCGGCCGCTTCCTGCTGGCGCGCAGCATGGCGCCGGGCCTCGTCACCGCCGACGATATTCTGGTGCTGGATCTCGCCGGCAATGCCGTCGATGGCGGCGGCCGGGTGCTCTATCTCGAGCGCTTCATCCACAGCGAGATCTACAAGGCGCGCCCCGATGTCGCGGCGGTGGTGCACAGCCACTCGCCCTCGGTCATCCCGTTCGGCGCGACCGCGGTGGCGCTGAGGCCGCTCTATCACATGAGCGCCTTTCTCGGCGCCGGCGCGCCGGTGTTCGAGATCCGCGACAGCGGCGGCGACGACACCGACATGCTGATCCGCAGCCCCGCGCTCGGCGCCGCGCTGGCCCGGCGCCTCGGCACCGCCGCGGTGGCGCTGCTGCGCGGGCACGGCAATGTCGTGGTGGCGCCGTCGCTGCAGCTCGCCGTCTTCCGCGCCGTCTATACCGAGATCAATGCCAGGCTCGAGGCCGAGGCGCTGCTGCTGGGCGGCGGCCGGGTGACGTTCCTCAACGAGAAGGAAGCCGCAGCCGCTGCCGCCGTCAATATCCCGCAGGTCGGCCGCGCCTGGGAGCTGTGGAAGCGCAAAGCGATGGGGGAAGGCGCATGAAGCTCTATACCTCGATCGGGCCCAATCCCAAGGCCGTGCGCATGTTCATGGCGGAGAAGGGCGTCGAGCTCCCCAAGGTGGAGGTCGATCTCTTGGGCGGCGAGAACCGGCGAGAGCCCTATCTGACGAAGAACCCCGCCGGCCAGCTGCCCTGTCTCGAGCTCGATGACGGCAGCGGCCTCGCCGAAATCACCGCCATCTGCGAATATCTCGACGAGAAATTTCCCGGTCCGTCGCTGATCGGCGCGACCCCGGAAGAGCGCGCGCTGACGCGCATGTGGACCCGCCGCATCGATCTTAACATCATCGAGCCGATGGTCGCGGGATTCCGGTCCTCGGACGGGCTGAAGCTGTTCCAGGACCGGGTGCATGTCATTCCGCAGGCCGCCGCCGATCTGAAGCAGATCGCCCAGGAGAACCTGGCCTGGCTCGACCGGCTGATGGCCGGCAAGACCTATATCTGCGGCGAGCGTTTCAGCCTCGCCGATATCCTGCTCTTCGCCTTTCTTGAATTCGGCGCCCGGGTCGGCCAGAAGCTCGATCCCGGGCTCGGATCCGTCGCCGCCTGGTATGGGCGCATGAAGGCGCGCCCCAGCGCCAAGGCGTGACGGTGTGACCTCAGGATACCGCCGCGTCGAGCGCCGGTACCGCCGTCGCGGCCAATTTCGGCCCGCAAGCCACGCGCAGCACCGCCAGCAACCGCTCGGGCACGGGCTCGCGCGCGACCGCGCCGTACATCGCCTGGAACAGCGCAGCGCCGTCACTGTCGCCGCTGAGGAAGCTCTCGATCTCGGTCGCCACCGTTAGCTGTGCCAGTTCCTTCCGACCCGTCCATTATCCAAGTTTCCTTCCGCCGCTTGCCCGTTTTTTCCCCGCGTGCTCACGTTACAAACGGTTACACCCGGTTACGGTTCCGGGGAAAAATGCTTTTTTTCCGGTGATTTGCCTCGAATTGTGACAGACGCGCTTAAGTTCCAGGAAAATCAACCCCTTGGCTAAACCACAAAATCATTCCCTGGATCAGAGCGGCTCGCCGCGCGCCAGCCGCGGCAGGTCGCCGAGCGTGCCCATGGCGTGGCGCATCAGCAGGCGCTTCATCGGCGGCAGCTGGTCGACCACGGCAAGACCGAGATCGCGCAACAGCCGCACCGGCGGCACGGTGTTGGAGAACAGCCGGTTGAGCCCGTCGGTGACGACGGCGAGGCTGAGATTGTCGAAGCGGCGCCAGCGCTCGTACCGGGCGAGGATGTCCGCATTGCCGATATCGAGCCCGAGGCGGCGCGCATCGACGATGAGCTCGGCCAGCGCGGCGATGTCGCGAATACCGAGATTGAGGCCCTGGCCGGCGATGGGATGGATGACATGCGCGGCATCACCCACCAGCGCCAGGCGCGGCGCGACATAACGCTCGGCGTGGAGCAGCGCCAGCGGATAGGACCAGCGCGGCCCCACCACCTCGATCTCGCCGAGGAAGTCGCCGAAGCGGCGGGCGAGCTCGGCATGAAACCCGGCGGCATCGAGCGCCAGGATCGCCGGCGCCAGCGCGGCGCGCTCGGTCCAGACGATGGAGGAGCGCCGCCCGGTCATCGGCAGGATGGCAAACGGCCCGGCCGGCAGGAAATGCTCGACCGCGACGCCGCGATGCGCCAGCGCATGGCCGACGGTGCAGACGATGCCGGTCTGCGGATAGTCCCATGCGAGAGCGCGAATCCCCGCCGCCTGGCGCAGCGGCGAGCGCCGTCCGTCACAGGCGGCGACCAGCTCGCCCTTCAGCGTGCTGCCATCGGCGAGATGGGCCAGCACGCATGCTGCGCCGCGCTCGACGCGCTCGACCGCCAGCGGCGCCAGATGCAGCAGGCTCGGCAGCGCGCGCGCGCGCTCGAGCAGCGCCCGGCGCAGCACGCGGTTCTCGACGATGAAGCCGAGCGGCGCCGTGCCGAGATCGCGGTGGTCGTAATGGAGAAAGAGCGGCGAGGCGCCATCGGCGACGCGGATCTCGAGGATGGGCTCGGATTCCGCCGCAACCAGCGGCCAAAGACCGATGCCCTCCAGCACCTGCCGTGAACCATGGGCGATGGCCGTGGTGCGGCCGTCATAGGGCTCCGCCAGGGTCGCGGCCGGATCCTCGCGATCGATGACCGCGACCTCGATGCCGGCAGCGGCGCAGGCAATGGCGAGGCTGAGCCCGGTGAGGCCGCCGCCGACGATGATGAGCTCGACCCGACGCTGCATGGCCGGCGAGGATGCGGCGCGCGCCCGGGCTTGTCCAGGCTTGGGGCGGGCGGCGCGTCCCGTCAGCGGCGCAGGAACCGCCATAGCAGCATGGCGCCGACAATCAGCAGGATGCCGAGCCAGGACAGCTCGAACTCGAACGCGCCTTGCGCCACCGAGACGGAAAGTGCGCGCGTATTGACCAGTGCCCAGAGCGAGATCATGCCAGCGAGACTAATCGAAGCCGCCTTGCCGCTGCCAGCGCCGTGGCGCCACTTGCTGCTTCCCTCACCGCATCCGCTCATCAGATAAGCATACCCTGATATTTTGCCTATAAAATAGGCACGCATTAAGGGCCTTTTATGCGTGCGGCGGGGCGGGCATGCCGTCCGGCCCTGGCATGATTCTTGATTTCAAGCGCCTTGGCGGCCGGCTTGGGGGGCCGTTCCGGCCGGCATTCGCTCGGTCCTTACGGGAGGTAAGCTCACATGAAATGTCGTTCCTTGATCACCTGGATCACGCGCGTCTTGCCGGTGGCGGCACTCGCGGTGGCCATTCCGCTGGCATTCGCCGTCGCCCAGCAACCTGCTGCGGCGCCGGATGCGGCCGCGCCCGCGGCGCGGCTGCGCCAGCGGCGGCCGAGCCCGCGCCGCCAGCCTGCGATGCCAAGACCCTGGAGAAATGCACGCCCAATTCCGGCGACACCGCGTGGATGCTTACCTCGGTGGCGCTGGTGCTGATGATGACCGTGCCCGGGCTCGGCCTCTTCTACGGCGGCATGGTGCGCAAGAAGAACGTCGGCGACACCGTGATGACCAGCTTCGCCATCACCTGTCTCGTCACCGTGCTCTGGGCGGTGGTCAATTACAGCACGGCCTTCCGCGCCGGCTCCTGGTTCATCGGCGGCCTCGACCGCGCCTTCCTGCAAGGCATTGTGAGCGACATCTCGAAGGGTATCGGCAATCCCAATCCGCTGGCGCCGACCATCCCCGAGACGGTCTATATGTGCTTCCAGATGACGTTCGCGATCATCACCCCGGCGCTGATCGCCGGCTCTTTCGCCGAGCGCATGAAGTTCTCGGCGATGCTGTGGTTCATCGGCCTGTGGGCGACCCTGGTCTATGCGCCGATCGCGCATTGGGTGTGGGGACCGGACGGCTTCCTCAACAGCAGCAACGACGCCGCCTGGGTGAAAGTGCTGGATTTCGCCGGCGGCACGGTGGTGCATGTCAATTCCGGCGTCGCCGGCCTGATGTGCGCGCTGATGCTCGGCAAGCGCAAGGATTCGGGCCCGGCGCATAACGTCGTGCTCACCTTCATCGGCGCCTCGCTGCTGTGGGTCGGCTGGTTCGGCTTCAATGCCGGCTCGGCCGTGAGCGCCGGCATGCAGGCGGGCATGGCGATGACGGTGACGCAGATCGCCACCGCCGTCGCGGGGCTCACCTGGATGTTCGTCGAATGGGCGCATCGCGGCAAGCCGACGGTTGTCGGCATCTGCAGCGGCGCGGTGGCGGGCCTCGTCGCCATCACCCCGGCCTCGGGCTTCGTCGGCCCGGCCGGCTCGATGGCGATCGGCGTCGCCGCCGGAGTCTGCTGCTACCTCGGCGCGGTCTTCGTCAAGTCGATCTTCGGCTATGACGACGCGCTCGATGCTTTCGGCGTGCATGCGGTCGGCGGCGCCGCCGGCGCCATCCTCACCGGCGTCTTCGCCATCAGCGAGTATGGCGGCACGTCCGGGCTGATCGAGGGCAATCCCGGCCAGGTCATCAACCAGATCATCGGCGTCGCCATCGTCATCGTCTACGACGTGATCGCCAGCCTGATCATCCTCAAGGTGGTCGACATGGTCATCGGCCTGCGCGTCGATGTCGAGATCGAGCGTGACGGCCTGGATCTCGCGCTCCATGGCGAAACGGTCCAGTAACGGGTCTTCCTCCCCGTAGAGCCTGGGGGTGCCGCAAGGCACCCCCTTTTTTTGCCCGGAAACGGCCGCAGGGCCGTCATAAAGGCCGGGTAAAGACCGCCGCTTACCGGAAATTTACGCGCCCGCCCCGAGATCCGTCTCAATTCTTTATCGCCGGCCGGCCTTCTCTAGTGTGTCGCCACCAGCCCGGCAACTCACAGGGGATTGCCGTCCATGATAAGCAGCATCGGCAGCGCAGCGCGCGCCATAGGCCCGGCGCCCGCCCTGGCGCAAGCGCGTACTGCCGAGGCACCCTGGTTTCGCGTCGCCGCGCCGCGCCGCGCGATGTTCCGCGTCTGGCGCGACGAGCGCGGCCGCTGGCGTGTCCAAGGCAGCGACGGCATGACTGGCGGCACCTTCTTCGACCGCGCGGCGGCGCTGCGCTTCGCGCGGCGCGAAAGCACCGATGTTCCGACGCTGGTCCTGATTCTCTAGCCGCGGCCAAGGCGGCGGCGCTCGTTTATACCGCCTTGATAAAATCTGCCCTGGCCCGCTCTCGACTTCTTATGCGCCGCCGCCTTGATCTCGGGTGTGGATTTCTGCAGGAGAGACGATCATGTCGCTAGCCCTGCTTCAGACGCGCCAGCGGCCGCCGGTGACGGCGGACGGCGCGCGGGCGATCCTCCGGTTTCGCGACGGCGCCGAGATCGCCCTCGACATCGACGCCGAGAATGGCAGCTATCTCCGTGATTGCTTCCGGCGCCCGGGCAAGGCGCGCTTCGCCTGGTTCGAAACGCGGGACGGCTTCCTGATCGGCGCCAATCTCGCCGCGCTCGCCGCGATCGATTGGCCGCCCGCCGCGGCCGCGACCCCGGCCGACAGGCGCCTCGACCGCGATCATCTCGTGCTGCGCTTCGGCGACGGGCGCGCGCACCTTCTGTCGCCGATTGCCGGGGATGATATCGACCGGCTGCGCGGCGCGACGCTCTGCGATCACGCCGATCCCCCCGACTACGCCTGCGCGGACCTGGCGTCGATCCCGGTGGAGACGCTGGTTCTCGCGACCCTGCCGAGCGCCTGGATGGACGCCGATACGAACCTCTCAGCTTCCGCGACCTAGGCGGAGCCGCGGACCCTGCAATGCAGTGCCTTTACAAAAGCGATTATGGGCCGATCGATCCGGGCTTCGATCCCTTCGCCGGCCACGGCCGGCTCCTCAGCGGCTACGAGGCGCATGTCCGCGCGCTGTCGCAAGCGCAGAATCTCGGCCAGCTCGAGGCGATGGAGCGCAAGCTGCAGAAGGGTGAGCCGATCTTGTGGTGCGATCAGGGCTATGGCTGGGTCTATCAGCCCGAGGTCGCGGGCTTCTTCGAGTTCGTGCTGCCGCTGCTGATCCTCCCCTGGATCATCCTGCGGGTGCTGCCGCGGCTGAAGCGCCGGGCGTCGGCGGCGGTCGCCTGGACGCGCGCCGGGCGCGGTCCGGCGGCGCGATCGGGTGCGCCATGATGTATCGCCCGCTTCGCCTGGTGCCCGACGGCACCGCGATCAAATTCATGCGCGGCCGCTTCGCCGGGCTCATCGTCTCCGCCGTGCTCAGCAGCGCGTCGGTGCTGATGTTCTTCTACCCCGGCCTCAACTACAGCGTCGACTTCACCGGCGGCGTGGTGGCCGAGCTGCGCCTGGCCGGGCCTGAGGATACCACGACCGTTCGCGACGCCTTCGCCACGCTCGGCCTCGGCGAGGCCAGGATCCAGCAATTCGGCTCGGCGCAGGACGTGCTGGTGAAGCTCGGCCGGGCGGCAGAGGGCGAAGGCGCGCGGCAGGCGATCGCCGGGATGCTGGCGGCCAAGTTCCCCGGCAGCGAGATCCGCCGCCTCGATGTCGTCGGCGCCCGCGTCAGCGACGAGCTCTTCCGCAACAGCCTGCTGGCGATCTCGCTCTCGCTGCTCGCGGTTCTCGCCTATATCTGGTTCCGCTTCGACTGGCAATTCGGCGTCGGCGTCGTCGGCACGCTGCTTCTCGATGTCACCAAGACGATCGGGTTCCTGGCGCTGACGCGCCTGCAGGTCGATTTGAACTCGGTGGCGGCGATCCTGCTGCTGGTCGGCTACTCCGTCACCGACAAGATCGTCGTCTATGACCGCATCCGCGAGAATCTGCGCAAGTTCAAGACGATGCCGCTGCGCGCCCTGATCGACCTCTCGATCAATCAGACGCTGAGCCGCACCGTGGCGACCTCGCTGACGGTGCTGCTGTCGATCCTGCCGCTGGCGATCATCGGCGGCGCGGCGATCCGCGGCTTCGCGCTCATCATGATCTTCGGCATCGTCGTCGGCACATCGTCCTCGATCTTCATCGCCGCGCCGATCCTGCTGTTTCTCGGCCAGAAGCGCCTGCGGCCCGATATCGTCCCCGGGACCCGCCGCGCCGCGCCGATCGAGGCAGGCTAGGCCGATCACAGTGACAGGAGCCGGCTCATGAGTGCCATTTCCGCCGCGGCGGTCGCGACCCTCGGCGGCTACGCCACGGCCGTGCCGACGCCGTTCCGCGGCGACCATATCGACGAGAATGCCTTTCGCGCCTTCTGCGACTGGCAGATCGGCGAAGGCATCGCCGCTCTCGTCGTCAACGGCACCACCGGCGAAGCCCCGACCTTGAGCCTGCGGGAGCAGCAGCGCCTCGTCCGCGCTGCGGTCGAGACCGCCGGCGGCCGCGTGCCGGTGATTGCCGGAGCCGGCTCCAACGCCACCGCGCATGCCGTGGAGATCGCGCGGCAAGCCGAGGCGGCGGGCGCCGACGGCCTGCTGGCGGTGACGCCCTATTACAACCGGCCGACGCAGGCCGGCCTCTTTCTCCATTTCCGCGCGCTCCACGACGCCACCGCGCTCCCCATCCTGCTCTACGACGTGCCGTCGCGCACCGCCTGCAGTTTCGCGGACGAAACCCTTCTTCGCCTCGCGGACCTGCCGCGCATTGTCGGCCTCAAGGACGCGACCGGCGATCTCGCGCGCGCCGCGCGCTTGCGCACGCTCCTCGGCCAGCGTTTCCGTCTGCTGAGCGGCGACGACGCGACGGCGCTCGGCTTCCTCATGGCCGGCGGGGATGGCTGCATCTCGGTGGTCGCCAACGTCGCGCCGGCGCTGGCCATGCGGCTCTATCGTGCCAGTCAGCGGGGCGCCCTGAGCGAGGCGCGCGCCCTCGCCCAGGCGCTGGCGCCGCTCACCGCGGCGCTGTTCAGCGAAAGCAACCCGATACCGGTGAAGTACGCGCTGGACGTCATGGGCTGGATGAGTGCCGAGCTCCGCCTGCCGCTCTGCGCCGCATCCGACAGGACGCGCCGCGAGGTCGCGGCGGCGCTGGGCGGGCTCGGTCTGTCGGCGCCGCCGGAGCCCGCCGCCCTCGCCGCGCGGTAGCGTCCCTTGGATATCGTCGGCAAGCGTCCCGGCGGCACTGCACCATTCCAGCGCTCTTTACGCCGGCTTTATAAGGGCGAGCCCAAATACCTCTCGATTTTATATGCGGCAGCCGCGTTTTAATGGGCGATCGCAGCCGTCTTTCCGGCGCCTCCCGCCGGAAGTTTCTTCCTTGGCGATTGATTCACATCAACTTCGCGCGCCGGTGCAGATGCCACTCTGACACCGCGGCAAAGGAGAGTGAGATGCTCGACACGATTTTCCTGGTGGCGGGTGCGGTGTTCTTCGCCCTCGCCATCGCCTACGTCGCCGCCTGCGACAGATTATGAGGCAGCCATGCTGATCGATTACATCCTCGGCGGCGGCGTGAGCCTCGCCATCACCGTCTATCTCGTCATCGCTCTTATTCGGCCCGAGCGGTTCTAGGAGCCCTGTCATGACAGCGAATGGTTGGCTTCAGATCGCGCTTTTTTGCGTGATCATCATCGCGCTTACGCGGCCGGTGGGCGGCTATATGACGCGCGTCTTCGCCGGCGAGAGGACCCTGCTGACCCCGGTGCTGCGCCCGGTCGAGCGGGTGATCTACCGGATCTGCGGCGTCGACGAGAAGACCGAGCAGCACTGGGTCGTCTATGCCGTGGCGATGCTGCTTTTCAGCGTCGCGGGATTCCTCGCGCTTTACGCGCTGCAGCGGCTCCAGGGCGTGCTGCCCTTCAATCCGCAAGGCCAGACCGCGGTCGAGGAAAGCCTCGCCTTCAACACCTCGGTGAGCTTCGTCACCAACACCAATTGGCAGTCCTACGTGCCGGAAACCACGATGAGCTATCTCGTGCAGATGGCCGGGCTCACCGTGCACAACTTCCTCTCGGCGGCGACCGGCATCGCGCTCGCGGTGGCGCTGGTGCGCGGCTTCGCGCGGCGCTCGACCGCCACCATCGGCAATTTCTGGGTCGATCTCACCCGCTGCACGCTCTACATCCTGCTGCCGGCGTCGATCATCGTCGGCCTGTTCTTCGTCTGGCAGGGCGTGCCGCAAAATCTCGGCGCCTATGTCGACGCCGCCACGCTGGATGGCGCCAAGCAGACGATCGCCCAGGGCCCGGTCGCCTCGCAAGAGGTGATCAAGATGCTCGGCACCAACGGCGGCGGCTTCTTCAACGCCAATTCGGCCCATCCCTATGAGAACCCCAACGCGCTCACCAATTTCGTCCAGCTGGTCCTGATCTTCTCGATCGGCGCCGGCCTCACCAACGTGCTCGGCCGCATGGTCAGGGACGAGCGCCAGGGCTGGGCGGTCTTCGCCGCGATGGGGATCCTGTTCCTGATCGGCGTGACCACCGCCTATTGGGCCGAGTCCGCCGGCAACCCGGCTTTCGCGGCGCTCCACGTCGACAGCGTGGCGTCTGCGGCGCAGGCCGGCGGCAATATGGAAGGCAAGGAAGTCCGCTTCGGCATCGCCGACAGCGCGCTCTTCGCCACCGTCACCACCGACGCGTCCTGCGGCGCGGTCAACGGCATGCATGACAGCTTCACGCCCTTGGGCGGCATGGTCCCGCTGGTCAACATTGAGCTCGGCGAGGTGATCTTCGGCGGCGTCGGCTCCGGCCTCTACGGCATGCTCGCCTTCGCCATCGTCGCCATGTTCGTCGCCGGCCTCATGGTCGGCCGCACGCCGGAATATCTCGGCAAGAAGCTCGAGGCGAAAGAGGTCAAGATGGCGATCATCGCGCTGTTGAGCCTGCCGCTCTCCATGCTGGGATTCACCGCGCTCGCCGTCGTGCTCCCCGCCGGTCTCGCCGGCATCGCCAATAGCGGGCCGCACGGCTTCAGCGAGATCCTCTACGCCTACACTTCGGCCACCGGCAACAATGGCAGCGCCTTCGCCGGCATCAGCGCCAACACGCTGTTCTACAACACGACGCTGGCCTTCGCGATGCTGATCGGCCGCTTCCTCTTCGTCATCCCGCTGCTCGCGGTGGCGGGCGCGCTGGCGCAGAAGAAGCTGCTGGCGCCCTCGGCGGGCACCTTCCCGACGCACAGCCCGCTTTTCGTCGGGCTGCTCGTCGGCGTGGTGCTGATCATCGGCGGCCTGACATATTTCCCGGCCATCTC
This sequence comes from uncultured Alphaproteobacteria bacterium, assembly GCA_963789275.1. Classification (GTDB taxonomy): domain Bacteria; phylum Pseudomonadota; class Alphaproteobacteria; order ATCC43930; family CGMCC-115725; genus DAHUYF01. The sequence continues at coordinate 617,800 of CAWBKF010000004.1, read as the reverse complement.
GCTCGGCCCCGTGGTCGAGCATGTCGCGATGAATGCCGGCACGCTCTACCCCGCGCCGTGAGCCCCAAAGCTCCCGCAAAAGGACTTGCTCCCATGACCAACCTCTCTCCCGCCGCGCCGCCGAAGCACATGCTGTTCAAGCGGCAGATGCAGCCGATGGCGCTGTTCGACAGCAAGCTGATCGTGCCGGCGATCTCGGCGTCGTTCCGCAAGCTCGATCCGCGCACCGCTCGCCAAGAACCCCGTCATGTTCGTGGTCGAGATCGTCTCGGTGCTGAGCACGATCTTCTTCCTGCGCGACCTCTTCGGCGGCGGCAGCGCCGTGGTCGGCAACAACGCCCTGTTCTCCGGCCAGATCACGGCATGGCTGTGGTTCACCGTGCTGTTCGCCAATTTCGCCGAGGCGGTGGCCGAAGGCCGCGGCAAGGCGCAGGCCGACACGCTCCGGCGCATGCGCACCGACACCAAGGCCAAGCGCCTCGCCGCGCCGCAGGCCCGGCAATGGGACATGGTCGGCGCCGCCGACCTCAAGCCCGGCGACCTCGTGCTGGTCGAAACCGGCGACTTCGTCCCCAGCGACGGCGAGGTCATCGAAGGCGTCGCCTCGGTCGACGAATCCGCGATCACCGGCGAATCGGCGCCGGTCATCCGCGAGAGCGGCGGCGACCGCTCGGCCGTGACCGGCGGCACGCGCGTCACCTCCGACTGGCTCAAGGTCAAGATCACCGCGGCGCAGGGCTCGACCTTCCTCGACCGCATGATCTCCCTCGTCGAGGGCGCGGTGCGGCAGAAGACGCCCAACGAGATCGCGCTCAACATCCTGCTCGCGGGCATGACGATCATCTTCGTCTTTGCCACCGTCACCATCCCGAGCTTCGCCGCCTATGCCGGCGGCGCCGTCTCGGTCGTCGTCCTGGTGGCGCTCTTCGTCACGCTGATCCCGACGACGATCGGCGCGCTGCTCTCGGCCATCGGCATCGCCGGCATGGACCGGCTGGTGCGCTTCAACGTGCTTGCCATGTCGGGCCGCGCCGTCGAGGCGGCGGGCGATGTCGACACCCTGCTGCTCGACAAGACCGGGACGATCACGCTCGGCAATCGCCAGGCGGCGGAGTTCGTCCCGCTGTCCGGCGTCGATCCGCGGGCGCTCGCCGATGCGGCGCAGCTCTCCTCCTTGAGCGACGAGACGCCGGAAGGGCGCTCGATCGTCGTGCTCGCCAAGGAGAAATACGGGCTGCGCGGCCGCGAGATGGCGCCGCTCAATGCCCAGTTCATCCCCTTCTCGGCGCAGACGCGCATGAGCGGCGTCGACATCGAGGGTCACATCATCCGCAAGGGCGCGGTCGATGCCATCCTCGAGCATGTGCGCCAGGTCGCCGGCGCGCCGGGCCGGCCCGCGGCGCCGGCGGACATGCAGGCGATCGTCGAGCGCATCTCGCGCAGCGGCGGCACGCCGCTGGCGGTGGCGCGCGACGGCGAGCTGCTCGGCGTCATCCACCTGAAGGACATCATCAAGGGCGGCATCCGCGAGCGCTTCGCCGAGCTCAGGCAGATGGGCATCCGCACGGTCATGATCACCGGCGACAACCCGCTGACCGCCGCCGCGATCGCCGCCGAGGCCGGGGTCGACGATTTCCTGGCGCAGGCGACGCCCGAGGACAAGCTGCGCCTCATCCGCGACGAGCAGGCCAAGGGCAAGCTCGTCGCCATGTGCGGCGACGGCACCAACGACGCGCCGGCGCTGGCCCAGGCCGATGTCGGCGTCGCCATGAACACCGGCACGATGGCGGCGCGCGAGGCCGGCAACATGGTCGACCTCGACAGCGACCCCACCAAGCTCATCGAGATCGTCGCCATCGGCAAGCAGCTGCTGATGACGCGCGGCGCGCTCACCACCTTCTCGATCGCCAACGACGTCGCCAAGTATTTCGCCATCATCCCGGCGATGTTCGTCGCTTTCTATCCGCAGCTCGGCGTCCTCAACATCATGCATCTGCGCACGCCCGAGAGCGCCATCCTGTCGGCGATCATCTTCAACGCGCTGATCATCATCGCGCTGATCCCGCTGGCGCTGCGCGGGGTGCGCTACCGGCCAGCCGGTGCCGCCAGCATTCTGCGGCGCAACCTCTGGATCTACGGCGTCGGCGGCATCATCGTGCCGTTCGTCGGCATCAAGGTCATCGACCTCATCGTGACATCTCTAGGCCTCGCCTGAGGAGCCCCCCATGTTGAAGCAAATCCGCCCCGCCCTCCTGATGATCGTCGTCATGACGCTCATCACCGGCCTCGCCTATCCGCTGCTCATGACCGGCATCGCCCAGGCCGTCTTTCCCTACCAGGCCAATGGCAGCCTGATCGAGCGGGACGGCAAGGTGGTGGGCTCCGAGCTCATCGGCCAGAACTTCACGTCGGACAAGTACTTCCATGGCCGGCCCTCGGCCACGACCGAGACCGATCCCAAGGATCCCACGAAGACCATCCCGGTGCCTTACGCGGCCGACAATTCCGCGGGCTCGAACCTGGCGCCGACGGCCCAGCCGCTGATCGACCGGGTGAAGGACACGGCCGCCGGGCTTCAGGCGCAGAACCCCAAGGCGCCGGTGCCGGTCGATCTCGTGACCACCTCGGCGAGCGGGCTCGACCCCGACATCACCCCGGCCGCGGCGCTCTTCCAGGTGCCGGTCGTGGCCAAGGCGCGCGGCCTTGCGGAGGGCCGCGTCCGCCAGCTCGTCGACGACAACGTTCAAGGCCGCTTCCTCGGCCTCATCGGCGAGCCGCATGTCAATGTGCTGAAGCTCAACCTGGCGCTGGACGCGGTGGCGAAGTAACGGCGGCGGCGGGCAGGGATCGGCGCTATAGTAGGTTATGCCCGCCGCCGATCGATCCGAACGTGACCAGCGGCCGTCGCCCGATGCGCTGCTCGAGGCGGCGGTGCAGGAAGGCCGCGGCAAGCTCAAGATCTTCCTCGGCGCGGCGCCGGGCGTGGGCAAGACCTACGAGATGCTGCAGGCGGCGCAGGCCAAGCGCCGCGAGGGCGTCGACGTGGTCATCGGCGTGGTCGAGACCCATGGACGGCGCGAGACCGAGGCGCTGCTCGCCGGGCTCGACGCGATCCCCCGCCGGCGCATCGACTACAAGGGCCGCGTGCTCGAGGAGATGGACCTCGACCGCATCCTGCTGCGCCGGCCGCGCCTGGTGCTGGTCGACGAGCTCGCCCACACCAACGCGCCGGGCGGGCGCCATCCGAAGCGCTATCTCGACGTCGAGGAGCTGCTTGCGGCCGGCATCGACGTCTACACCACGCTCAACATCCAGCATGTCGAGAGCCTCAACGACGTGGTGGCGCAGATCACCCGCATCCGCGTGCGCGAGACCGTGCCCGACAGCATTCTCGACCGCGCCGACGACATCGAGGTGGTCGACCTCTCGCCCGAGGATCTGATCCAGCGCCTGAAGGAGGGCAAGGTCTACCTGCCGCATCAGGCCGAGCGCGCCGTGCAGCACTACTTCAAGCCCGGCAACCTCACCGCCTTGCGCGAGCTGGCGCTCCGGCGCACGGCGCAGCGCGTCGACGAGCAGATGCTGACCTACATGCGCCAGCACGCCATCAGCGGCCCGTGGGCGGCGGGCGAGCGGGTGCTGGTCTGCGTCAGCGAAGCGCCGGACGGCCCCGGGCTCATCCGCTACGCCAAGCGGCTCGCCGATCGCCTGCACGGGCCGTGGACCGCGCTCTATGTCGAGACCGCACGCTATCACCGCCTGGGGGAGCAGGAGCGCGATCGCATCGCCGAGGGCCTCCGGCTCGCCGAGAAGCTCGGCGGCGAGGCTCTCACCATCCCCGGCGGCCGCATCGCCGACGACGTCGTCGGCTACGCCCAGGCCAACAACATCACCCATATCGTGCTGGGCAAGTCGGAGCGATCGCGCTGGTTCGAGATGCTGCACGGCTCGGTGGTGCACGATCTCGTGCGCCGCGCCGGCGGCATCAGCGTCCATGTCATTGCCGGCGCCGGCGAGGACCAGACAGCCGCCGACCGCGGTGGCGACGCGCGCGGGCGCCGACGCCATTGATCCCAGGCCCTATGTCGCGACCGCCGCGATCATCGCCGCCGCGCTGGGCATCGGTCTCGTGCTGCAGCAATTCCTCAGCGTGCAGAACATCAGCCTGGTGTTCCTCACCGGCATCCTGGTCTCGGCGATCCGCTTCGGCCTGCTGCCCTCGCTCTTCGCCTGCCTGATCAGCGTGCTCGCCTATAATTTCTTCTTCCTGCCGCCGCTCTACACCTTCACCATCGCCGATCCCGAGAACGTCGTCGCGCTGTTCTTCTTCCTCATCGTCGCGGTCATCGCCAGCAACCTCGCCGGCCGCACGCGCAACCAGGTGCTGACGGCGCGCAGCCGCGCGCGCACCACCGAGGAGCTCTTCGCCTTCTCGCGCAAGCTCGCCGGCATCGCCACGCTCGATGACCTGCTGTGGGCCACGGTCTACCAGATCGCCTCGATGCTCAAGGTGCGCGTCGTGCTGCTGCTGCCGCTCGGCGACAGCATCGCGGTGCGCGCGGGCTATCCGCCGGAGGACCAGCTCGACGACGCCGATCTGGCCGCGGCGCAATGGACCTGGGAACACAATCGCGCCGCCGGGCGCGGCGCCGACACACTGCCCGGCGCCAAGCGCCTGTTCCTGCCGCTGCGCACCGGGCGCGCGCCGATCGGCGTGCTGGGCATCGACCGCGACGAGCCGGGGCCGCCGCTGACGCCCGACGGCCGCCGCCTGCTCGACGCGCTGGCGGATCAGGCGGCGGTCGCGATCGAGCGCATCACCCTGGTCGAGGACATCGACCGCGCGCGCGTCACCGCCGAGACCGAGCGGCTGCGCGCCGCGCTCTTGACCTCGGTGTCGCATGATCTGCGCACGCCGCTCGCCTCGATCATCGGTTCGCTCACCAGCCTCAGGAGCTACGGCGATGGCTATGACGACGCGACGCGCGAGACGCTGATGGCGACCATCCAGGCGGAGGCCGAGCGCCTCAACCGCTTCATCGGCAACCTGCTCGATATGACGCGGCTCGAAGCCGGCGCCATCGAGATCAAGCCCGAGCCGGAGGATCTCACCGAGATCGTCGGCACGGCGCTGCAGCGTGCCGGACGGCTGCTCGCCGAGCACCGCGTCGAGGTCGACCTCGCCCCCGACCTGCCGCTGCTGCGCGCCGACTACCTGCTGCTCGAGCAGGCCCTCTTCAATCTGCTCGACAATGCCGCGAAATACGCGCCGGCGGGCTCGCTGGTGCGCATCTCCGCGCGGCGCGAGCGCGGCAGCGTCGCGATCGAGGTCACCGACGAAGGCCCCGGCGTCCCGCCCGGCGATCTCGAGCGCATCTTCGACAAGTTCTACCGCGTCCAGCAACAGGACCGCCAGCGCGCCGGCACCGGGCTCGGCCTCGCCATCTGTCGCGGCTTCATCGCCGCCCTGGGTGGCACCATCACCGCCGGCAGCCGCAGCGACCGCAGCGGCGCGGTCTTCACCATCCGCCTGCCGGCCGCGGCCGCGGTCGCGGCGGCGCCGGCCGAAACGGTGGCCAACCATGGCTAGGCGCGCCAGCATCCTTGTCGTCGATGACGAGCCGCCGATCCGGCGCCTGCTGCGCACCAGCCTCGGCGCGCAAGGCTATGACGTGACCGAAGCCGAGGACGGCGCATCGGCGCTGGCGGCGATCGAGCGCGACAAGCCCGATCTCGTCATTCTCGATCTCGGCCTGCCCGATCTCAGCGGCATCGAGGTCATCCGCAGCGTGCGCCAGGGCTCGACGCTGCCGATCATCGTGCTTTCGGTGCGCGACGACGAGCGCGGCAAGGTCGAGGCGCTCGACCTCGGCGCCGACGACTACGTCACCAAGCCCTTCGGCGTCGAGGAGCTGGTGGCGCGCATCCGCACCGCGCTGCGCCATCGCTTCCAAGCGCAGGGCGAGCGCCCGCTTTTCGTCTCGGGCGATCTCGCGGTCGATCTCGTCCGCCGCCTCGTGCGGCGCGGCGGCGAGGAGGTGCATCTCTCGCCCAAGGAGTACGATCTGCTCGCCGAGCTCGTGGCCAATGCCGGCAAGGTGCTGACCCACCGCCACATCCTCAACAAGGTCTGGGGCCCCGCCCATACCGAGGATGCGCAATATCTGCGCGTCTTCATCCGCAATCTCCGCAACAAGCTCGAGCCCGATCCGGGGCGGCCGCATCACATCCTCACCGAGCCCGGCGTGGGCTATCGGCTGCGCGAGGCGCCGAGCCCGCCCTAGGAAAGATCCAATGACGCCATCGGAACGTATCGACCAGCTGATCGCGGGACTCACGGACTGGCGTGGCAAAACCTTCGCCAGCATCCGCAAGAGCATCCTGGGGGCCGACCGGCAGATCACCGAGGAATGGAAGTGGATGGGAAGCCCGGTGTGGTCGCGCGACGGAATCATCGCGGTCGCCAACGCCCACAAAGGGAAGGTGAAGCTCACCTTTGCCTACGGGGCGAGCCTCGCAGATCCTGACAGGCTCTTCAACGCGGGCCTCGAAGGCAACGCGCGACGAGCGATCGATTTTGTCGAGGGTGATACGATCAACGAGCGTGCTCTAAAAAATCTCGTCCGTACCGCTGTTGTTTACAATCAGATGAAATCGAAGAAGAAAGCGCCCGCGGGTACTCGAGCGAAAACACGCAAAAGCAAGAAGACATGAAGCTATTGACGATCTCCCGTGCCGCCGCCGCCCTTGTCCGGCAACCGGCGCCGCGGTACGGTTCGCGCCACTGCCGGCGCCAGAGCATCGCAAGAACATTTCCCGCCGGCGCGGAGCACACCGTCATGATCCATGTCCTCGCCATCATCACCGCCACGCCCGGGCAGCGCGAGGCGATCCTCGCCGCGTTCCGCGCCAACATGCCGGCGGTGCATGCCGAGAAAGGCTGCATCGAATACGGGCCGGCGCTCGATGCCGAGGGCGTCGGCGGCTTCCAGACCAAATTCGGCCCCGACACGTTCGTCGTGATCGAGAAATGGGAGAGCCTCGACGCGCTGAAGGCGCATGCCGGCGCGCCGCACATGGCCGCCTATGCCGCCAAGACCAAGGATCTCATCGCCAGCCGCGTCATCCACGTGCTGCAGCCGGGGTGAGGCGGCGGCGTCAGGCGCCGGTCGCCAGCGCTCCGACGGCCGTCACCGGCACAGAGTAGCGCGCCACGCCGAAGATCATGGTGACGCTCTCGCCGTCATCGGAGAGCGGCATATGCAGCGCCTCCGAGAAGACGTGCTCCTTGCGCAGCGCGCGGAGCGTGCCGGTGGCGAGCACCGGCAGCTTGCGCGTCGTCACCGCCACATACATACCGGTCAGCCAATCGGCGATCGCGGGCTGGTCCGGATAGGCCTCGCGTATCGTCTTGCCGGTGCTGTTGCGGCCGTAACGCTCGGTGATCTCGCTGCCCAGCAGGCGGAAGCGGAACTCGTCTCCGGGCAAGGCCTCCGTCAGGAAGAGATGACGCAGATAGGGCTTGAGCTCCAAGGGCTCGATGTCGTGGCGCGTCGGCATCCGCCGGTCGCCGCGCTTCAGCTCCCAATAGTCGAGCACCGGCCGCAAGATCGGCGGAGCGATATCGCGGGGGTCGACGACGAAGGCCAGCCCCGCGACCTCCTTCACTCCACCCGGCACAACCCCATGAATCCCATGCGCCATCTTTTTCGCTCTTTAGGTGTGACTATATGATGGCTTCTATGACGAACTATGACATGGCAATGGTAAATCTTCCAGCGCGATCAGAGGCTCCGGGCTCACTACGCTGATCTAGGCGATGTTTTTGCCGAGACGACAAGCGCGAAACCGTCGCATTCCGGGCGCACGAGACTTCACTGTGGCAGCGGAAGCCGGTGCGGCCTTCCGTCAACGCGGAGCGTGCACGGGCGCAGCCGCTGGCGGCAACGCGACGCCTTGCCTGCTGGGAAGAGAAGCAGCTTCTTGCCATCTCGCCGGCGCTGCCCCGCGTGGATCGATCCGCGCGTGCCGCGCCGCAGACAGCGGCGATCAGGCGCCGGGCGGCACCACGGAATAACGCGTCGCGCTGAGGATCATGGTTACGGTCGATCCGTCATCGGAGAGCGGCATCAGCAGCGCCTCCGAAAGGACATGCTCCTTCCCTATCAACTTCAGCGTCGCCGAGGCGAGCACGGGCCGACGATGCGTCGTTACCGCGAGCAGCATGCGCTTTAACACGTCGAGCGTCGCGGGACGGCTGGCGGCGATCTCGCGTATTGTCTTGCCGGTGCTGTTGCGGCCATAGCGATCGGTGATCTCGGTCCCCACCAGCCGATAGCGAAATTCGTCGCCGGGAAGCGACTCGATCAGGCAGAGATGCGGCAGGTAAGGTTTGAGCTCCGAGGGCTCAATGTCGCGACGCGCGGGCATCGCCCGGGTCCCGCGCTTTTGCTCCCAATAGTCGAGCACCGGCCGGAGGATCGGCGGCTTGATGCCGGGCGGATCAACGATGATCAGCGCGCCGGCCGCTTTTGGCGTGCCCAGCCCGGCCGCGTCAGTCCCGTCCGCCATCGCTTGCTCTAGCCATAGGGTTGAGCATTCATGCATAGGCTATTCAACTTAATATCGCACTAACATTGAGACGAGTTTTCCAGCGACATCTGAGCGCATGTCGCCATTTTTCTGATGCGACACCATCTTTGGGCAGCGGGGCGGCGTCGCCGGCCTTGGCGGATTTACCATGGCGGCGTATGATGTTGCCGCTTTGTGCCGGACGGCCGGGCGCACCGGCGGTTGCCAGAGGATTCCCTTGCCGATCAATGCGCGCCTGGCGCGGCTTGCCGAAAATCCGTTTGCCCGCCTGAGTGCGCTTCTGGCCGATATCCAGCCGCGCGTGAACGCGCCGCCGATCCTCATGTCGGTGGGCGAGCCGCAGCATGAGACGCCGCCCATTGCCGCGCGCATCATCGCCGAGAACGCCCAGCTGTGGAACCGCTACCCGCCCTATTTCGGCACGCCGGAATACCGCGCCGCCTGCGCCGCCTGGCTCGCCCGCCGCTTTCGCCTGCCGGAAGGAATGATCACGCCCGAGCGCCATGTGCTGGCGCTCGCCGGCACCAAGGAGGGGCTGTTCCAGCTCGGCCTGCTGGCGGTGCCGGAGAGCAAGGCGGGAAAGCCGCCGGCGGTGTTGCTGCCCAACCCCTATTACCTCGTCTATGCCGGCGGCGGCGCGGTGCTGGGCGCAGAGCCGGTGACGCTCGACGCCACCGCCGCCACCGGCTTCCTGCCCGATCTCGACGCCATCCCGCCGCAGACGCTGGAGCGCTGCGCGCTCCTCTATCTCTGCAGCCCGGCCAATCCGCAAGGCGCGGTTGCCGACCGGGCCTATCTCGCCAAGGCGATCAAGCTGGCGCGCGACTGGGATTTCGTCCTCGCCGTCGATGAATGCTATTGCGAGATCTACGACCGGGCACCGCCCCCCGGCGCGCTCGAGGCCTGCCTGGCGCTCGGCGGCGATCTCAGCAACGTGCTGGTCTTCCATTCGCTGTCCAAGCGCTCGAACGCCGCCGGCATGCGGTGCGGCTTCGTCGCCGGCGATCCCGACCTCATCGCCCGCTTCCAGCATCTGCGCAGCTATGGCGGCCCGCAGGTGCCGCTGCCGCTGCAACTCGCCGCCACGGCGCTGTGGCAGGACGAAGCGCATGTCGAGCCCAACCGCGCGCTCTATCGCCGCAAACTCGACATCGCCGAGTCGCGGCTCGGCGGCCGGTTCGGCTTCTACCGGCCGCCCGGCGGATTCTTCCTCTGGCTCGATGTCGGCGACGGCGAGCAGGCGGCAAAGCGCCTGTGGCGCGACGCGGCGCTGCGCACGCTGCCCGGCGCCTATACCGCGCGCGGGCGCGGCAGCGAGAATCCCGGCCAGCGCTATATCCGTATCGCCTTGGTGCATGACGACGCTACCATCGCCTCGGGCATGGATCGGCTGCTGCAGGTGCTGGGATGAGGCCGCCTTGTCAGGAGGAAGGACGCGCATGGTGACGATGAGCGACAGCGCCGAGCGCCGCGTGCCGCATCGCCTGCTCTTCGAGGCGATGGGGCTGCTGCTGCTGATCGGCACCGTGCTGCTCGCGCTCGCGCTCATCAGCTACAACCGCGCCGACCCCTCCTGGAACCATGCGGTCGATGCGCTGCCGAGCAACATTCTCGGCCGCGGCGGCGCGAGCCTGGCCGATCTCCTGTTCCAGAGCTTCGGCCTGGCCGCGGCGCTGCTGCCGGTGGTGCTGCTCTACTGGTCGGTGCGGCTGCTGCTCGGGCGCGGCCTCGCCCGGCTCTGGCTCAGGCTGCTGCTGCTGCCGCCGGCGCTGCTGCTGATGACGCTGGCGCTCGCCGTCCTGCCGGCGCCGCGCTTCTGGCCGGTGGCCGCCGGGCTCGGCGGCTTTGCCGGCAAGCTGCTGGCCGCGGCGGCGGTGCACCATGCGGTGCCGGGACCGCTCGCCTCCCTCGCCGCGGCGGCGCTGGCGGTGCTGCTGCTGCTCTTCGTCACCGGCCTCAGCATCGACGATTGGCGCAACGTCCTGCCGGCGGAGCGGTCGCAGCGGCGACGCGGCCGCGAGGCCGCGCGGCCGCAGCGTCTGGCGGCGCTGCGGGCGATCTTCCTCCGGCTGCTGGCGCGCGTCCGGGCCGCGCCGGAGCCCAAGCGGCGCGAGCCCAGCATCGATTCGCCCTCCTCCGAGGCCGCTGCCGAAGCGCCGCCCCCGACGGTCGAGAAGATCGCCCGCCGCCGCGCCGCCGTCGACCTGCCGGCGCGCGGCGCCAAGCGCGAGGCGGCGCGGCAGACGACGCTCGATCTCGGCCCCGCCGACCGGCACCTGCTGCCGCCGCTCGACCTGCTGACCGCGCCGCCGCCGAGCAAGGGCATGCAGATCAACGAGGAGGCGCTGCAGCAGAACGCGCGCATGCTCGAGAGCGTGCTCGAGGATTTCGGCGTGCGCGGCCAGATCGTCAAGGTGCGCCCGGGCCCGGTGGTGACGCTCTACGAGCTCGAGCCGGCACCCGGCATCAAGGCCTCGCGCATCATCGGCCTTGCCGACGACATCGCGCGCTCGATGAGCGCGATCTCGGCGCGCGTCGCGGTGATTCCCGGGCGCAACGTCATCGGCATCGAGCTGCCCAACGCCAAGGCGGAGATGGTCTTCCTGCGCGAGCTGCTGGCGTCCGACCCTTACGAGCGCGCGGCAGCGCGGCTCACCCTGGTGCTGGGCAAGGATATCGGCGGCGCGCCGGTGATCGCCGATCTCGCGCGCATGCCGCATCTGCTGATCGCCGGCACCACCGGCTCCGGCAAATCGGTCGGCATCAACACCATCATCCTCTCCGTCCTCTACCGCCTGCCGCCCGAGCAGTGCCGCTTCATCATGATCGACCCCAAGATGCTGGAGCTCTCCGTCTATGACGGCATTCCGCACCTGCTCTGCCCGGTGGTGACCGATCCGCGCAAGGCGGTGGTCGCGCTCAAATGGACGGTGCGCGAGATGGAGAACCGCTATCGCGCCATGTCCAAGCTCGGCGTGCGCAACATCGAGGGCTACAACCAGCGCCTCGCCGAGGCCGAAGCGCGCGGCGAGGAGCTGATGCGCAAGGTGCAGACCGGCTTCGACCCCGAGAGCGGCCAGCCGATCGTCGAGGACCAGCCGCTCGATACCACGCCGCTGCCGCTGATCATCGTCGTCGTCGACGAGATGGCCGACCTCATGCTGGTCGCCGGCAAGGACATCGAGGCGGCGATCCAGCGCCTGGCGCAAATGGCGCGCGCCGCCGGCATCCACATCGTCATGGCGACGCAGCGCCCGTCGGTCGACGTCATCACCGGCACGATCAAGGCGAATTTCCCGACCCGCATCAGCTTCCAGGTGACCTCCAAGATCGACAGCCGCACCATCCTCGGCGAGAGCGGCGCCGAGCAGCTGCTGGGCCGCGGCGACATGCTGCACATGGCGGGCGGCGGCCGCATCACCCGGGTCCACGGCCCCTTCGTCTCCGACCAGGAGGTCGAGCAGGTCGTGCGCTTCCTCAAGGACAATGGCCGCCCACCGGTCTATGTCGAGGACATCACCGCCGAGGAGGAAGAAGCCGGCGGGGAGCTGCCCGGCGGCGAGGGCGAGGGCGGCGGCTCCGGCGATCAGCTCTACGACCAGGCGGTGGCGCTGGTCTGCCGCGAGCGCAAGGCCTCCACCAGCTTCGTCCAGCGCCATTTGCAGATCGGCTACAACCGGGCCGCGCGGATCATCGAGCGCATGGAAGCCGAAGGCGTGGTCAGCACCGCCAACCACGTCGGCAAGCGCGAGGTTCTGGCGCGCAACATCGAATAAGGCCCCGGCGCGACGCCCTCGCGAACGCGCAGCGTTCGTCGAGCGCAGCGCCAGCGCCCCGGACTTGATCCGGGGCGCGAGAGCCTGCACCGTGCAGGCTACCCCCTTGCCCACTTCCCGCGGGCGCGCCGGCCGCCTATATCCCTAGGCATCATGACGACGCTCAGCCGCCGCCACCTGCTTCTGTCGCTCGCCGCCGCCGCGGCGCTGGCGGCGCCAAGGGCGCGCGCCGCCGGGGTGAGACCGGCGGCACTCTCGGCGCAGGACGCGGCAACGCTCGGCCAGGTGCAGCAATATCTCGACGGCATCCACACGCTGCGCTCGCGCTTCCAGCAATTCGCCCAGGATGGCGGCGTCGCCGCCGGCACCATCTATCTCCAGCGCCCCGGCAAGATGCGCATCGTCTATGACCCGCCGACGCCGATCCTCATCGTCTCCGACGGCAACGCGGTCTATTACTGGGACAGCAAGCTCGAGCAGCTGTCGCAGATCGGCGTCGAGGACACCCCGGCCTGGTTCCTGCTGCGGCCGGAGATCAAGCTCAACGGCGATGTCACCGTCACCGGCTTCCGCCGCGATCCCGGCGTGCTGCGCCTCGCCATGACCGAGACCGAGAGCCCCGACCAGGGCAGCCTCACCCTGGTGATGAGCGAACGCCCGCTCCAGCTCAAGCAATGGACGGTGATCGACCCGCAGCAGCGGCAGGTCACGGTGACGCTGGAGAGCCCGGAATACGGCGTGCCGCTCGATCCCACCTTGTTCTTATGGACGCGACAGACCTCGGGTCCCGCCTCGCGTTAGGCAGCACCGGTGGAGTGATGCAATGCGCTTCGCGATAGCCTTGGCTTTCCTGCTCACCCTTGCCATCGTCCGGCCTGTGGCGGCGGAGCGGAGCGCCGGACATGGCGGCTTCGGCATCGCGTCGGCGCGGGGGCTGCACCACCTCCACGGACGCCATGCCCGGCCGTTCTTTTTCGGCCCGGCCCATGGCTTCCGGGGCGGCCTGCCGGGCTATGGCTATTGGGGCGACATCGGGGACTACTGGGATTGGGGTGGCATGCCCGCCGGTTACGACCCGGCGCCGACGGCCGGGCCGGTTGGCTATCCGCCGCCGCGCCCGCCGGCCAGCCATGATGAGCGCGACGAGCGCGCCTCGGTCGAGACCACGCCGCAAGGCGTGACCATCATCCGCGGTCCCGGCTCGCGCCATATCATCGAGCGCTGACCAGCAGCCGCTCGGCGGTGCCGCGCTCGATGGCCTGGCGCTCAGCCGGAGCGAGGCCGAGCCGGTCGAAGCCGGCGAGGTTCTCGGCAATGGTGTAATAGGGATAGTCGCTGCCGAACAGCACCTGCGTCGCCGGCACGAAGGCGAGAAGCGCCGCCATGGTCGGCGCGAAAGCCGAGTTGGCCGTGTCGTAATAGAGCTTCTGCAACGCCGCCTCGATGCCGTCGGGCGCGATCTCGGCGAGATCCTTGCGCGCCTTGGCGCCGTTGGCGATGCGGCCGGCCAGCACCGGGATCGACGCCCCGGCATGCGAGAACACGAAGCGGATATCGGGATAGCGCGCAAACGCGCCGGAGAACAACAGGCTCACCACCGCGCGGGCGGTGTCCTGGGGATATTCGAGCATCGCGGCCGGGACGCCCGCGATGAGATGGCCGCAGCAATCGGGCGCGAGCGGATGGAAATAGGCCACCGCCTTGCGCCGGTTGAGCTCCTCGAACACCGGCGCGAAGCGCTTGTCGCCGGGCCAGACATCGCCGTAGCTGGTCATGAAGCCGATGCCGTCGGCGTGGAGCGTGTCGAGCGCATAGGCGATCTCCGCCAGCGTGCCGTCGACATCGGGCATCGGCACCGCGGCGAACAGCCCGTAGCGGCCGCTGTGGTCGCGCGCCATGCCGGCGGCATAGTCGTTGCAGCGGCGCGCGATCTGCCGCGCCGCCTCGAGATCGCCGAACCATACCCCCGGCGTCGAGATCGACAGGATCGCCGTGGCGGTGCCGGTGCGGTCCATTTCGGCCAGGTCGCGCTCGACCGACCAGTCGCGTTGCGGCGGCTGCAGCCCGCCGAAGCCTTCGCGCTTGCCCCATTCCGCCAGCGGGCCGAGATAGTACGGCGGAAAGAAATGGTGATGGACGTCGACCAGGCGCGGGCCGGCCGCGCGCGCCGCCGCCGGCAGCGCCGCGATGACGCCGAGCGCCGCCAGCGCGGCGAGGAACTGCCGGCGCGAGCCGGATGCGTGATCATGTACCATGGCGTCCTCCCGGGACCGATTCTTGGGCAAGCGATGTCACCCAGCCTGCCGGCGGCCGGCCTCGTTGTCGAGGCTGCCGCGCTTGCCCGCCTCAGCGAAACGGCGCCGCCAGCAGCTGCAGCACGCCCTCCTCCTCGCGGCCTTCGACGCCGATCGGCATGTCCGGCGTGCGATGATGCCCAGAGCGGCTGGCGAACAGCCGGTCCCACAGGCTGAGGATCGTGCAGTAGTTGGAATCCGTATCGATGCGCCGGCGATGGTGATGCACCCAATGGATCGACGGCGTCACCACCAGCAGCGACAGCGCGCGCTCGAGCGCCGGCGGCAGGCGCAGATTGGAGTGATGGAACATCGCCGCCATCAGCACCAGCGTCTCGAAGACCAGCACCGAGCTCAGCGGCAGCGCCAGGAGGGCGATCGCGCCGGCGCGCGCCAGCGCCGAGAGCAGCACTTCGCCGGCATGGAAGCGCACCGCCGAGGTGGTGTCGAGAAAGCGGTCGAGATGATGCACGGCATGAAAGCGCCACAGAAACGGCACGACGTGATTGGCGCGGTGCCACCAGTAGAGCAGGCAATCGAGCAGCACCAGATCGAGCAGCAGCCCGCCGGCGCCGCTCCACCAGAGGGGCCGCCAGCGCAGCGCGGCGCCGGCGGCCAACACCGAGACCGGCACCACCACCAGCGGCGACAACACCGCATTGCCGGCCCACAGCGCGGCGTTGCGCGCGAGCCGGCGCCACCCCGGCTCCGCGAGGTGCGGCCGCGCCGCCGGACGCCAGCGCTCGAGCGCAAACAGCGCCAGGAACCACAGCCCGACGGCGGCGCCTTTCCAGGCGAGAAGCTGTTCTGTCGCCGCTTGCATCGCCCTCAATATCGGGCCAAGGTGCCGCCATGCCAATGACCGGCTCGACCGACCCGCTGCCGCTGGTGGGCCTGCCCTGCTGCACGCTGCTGGTGCGTGATCAGCCGACCCAATGGGTCGGCGAGAAATACATCACCGCGGTGAGCGACGCGGCCGGCGCCGTGCCGCTGCTGGTGCCCGCGCTGGGCGAGCGGCTCGATCCCCGGGACATCGTCGGCCGGCTGGACGGGCTGCTGCTGACCGGCAGCCGCAGCAATGTCGAGCCGCATCACTATGACGGCGCGCCGAGCGTTGCGGGCACGCTGCATGACGCGCAGCGCGACACGCTCACCTTGCCGCTGATCCGCGCCGCGCTCGACGGCGGCGTGCCGGTGCTGGCGATCTGCCGCGGCATCCAGGAGCTCAACGTCGCGCTCGGCGGCACGCTGCACCAGCGCCTCCACGAGGTGGCGGGGCGGCTCGACCACCGCGCGCCGGAAGGGGCGGTGGAGCGGCGCTACGCGCATGAGGCGCATCGCGTCAGCCTGGTTCCGGGCGGCTTGCTCGAGCGGCTGGCCGGGGCGCGCGAGCTCACCGTCAATTCGCTGCATGCGCAAGGCATCGACCGGCTGGCGGCGGCGCTGGTGGTCGAAGCCACGGCGCCGGACGGCACGATCGAGGCGGTGCGCCACCGCGCGGCGCCGTTCGTGGTCGGCGTCCAGTGGCATCCCGAGTATCGCGTGCTCGACAACGCCTTCGGCCGCGCGCTGTTCGCGGAATTCGGCGCCGCCTGTCGCGGCTTCGCACGCCGGCGGCGCGGCGGATGACTTCACTCGGCGCGGGCGATGCGGTCGAGCAGCCGGATCAGCAGCCGCTGATCCTCCGCGCTGAGCTCGCGGGCGATATGGCGCTCATGGGCGCGCACCATCGCCTCGAGCCGCTGCACCAGCTGCAGGCCGCTCTGCGACAGCCGCAACGCATGCGAGCGGCGATCGTTGGGCGAGGCGGCGCGCATGACCAGGCCGCGCGCCTCGAGCCGGTCGATCACCGCGACGACGGTGGAGCGGTCGATGCCGAGCGCGTTGCCAAGCTGCGTCTGGCTCAGCCCGGCATTGCCGGCGATCACCGAGAGCACGCCGAACTGGCCGGGGGTGATATCGGCCTCGCCCATGGTCTGGGCGAAATGCTGGAATACCGCGACCTGGGCGCGACGCAGGTGATAGCCCAACAGGCTTTTCAGCAGGCCGAGCTCGACGCCATTGCCACCGGGCTTGCGCGGGGTCTTGTCGTTCATCGCCGTGTTTCTGCCGTCCCGAGCGGGCGGCAGAGAATGCAGTAAACCGGCCGATCAGCACAAGCGCCATCGCGACGGACAGACGGCATGGCCGAGCCCCGCTTTCTCTCTCTCCCCGACGCCGCGCATTTTTTCGTCGCGACCGCCGATGGCGCGAGCGTGCCGGTCTATGCGCTGGGCGGCCCGCGCGACGCGCCGGCGCTGCTCGTCGGCCATGCCAATGGGCTTGCCGCCGGCTCCTACGGTCCCTGGCTCGCCGCGCTCGCGGCCGATCTCAGGGTCTTCGCCTATGACGCGCGCGGCCATGGCGGCGCCGCCTGGCCCGACGGCCCGCTCGAGGCGGTGTTCCATGTCGACCGCTTCGCCGACGAGCTCGCGCGCGTCGCCGCTTCGGTGGCGGCGCGGCTCGACGGCCGGCGGCTCTATCTCGCCGGCCATTCGCTCGGCGCCGCTTCGGCGCTCCGGCTTGCGGCGCGCGGCGGCATCCTGCCCTGGACGGCGGCGCTGCTGTTCGAGCCGCCGGTATTTCCCGATGCCGGCTCCGCGCACATCACCGAAGCGATGGCCAAGCAGACGCCGCTGATCGAGCGCAGCGCGCGGCGACGCGCCGATTGGGCGAGCCCCGAGGCGCTCGCGGCGCTGCTCGGCGCGCGCGGCGTGTTCCAGCGCTTTCGCCCGGATCTGCTGGCCGCGCATTGCCGCGCCACGCTGCGGCCGCTGCCGCTGCCGCAGGGCGGCTACACCCTTGCCTGTCCGCCCGCCGTCGAATCGATGATCTTCCTGAGCCACCGCATCGCCGATACCTGGCAACGCTTGCCGGCGATTGCCGCGCCAATGCATTTCGTCGGCGGCGATCCCGCCCTGCCCGGGCGCGGCTGGGTCAGCGCCGTGCTGCCGGAGATGGCCGCGCGCGTGCCGGGCGCGCGCTTCACCATGCTCGCGGGCGCCGACCATATGATGATCTTCGAGCAGCCCGAGCGCTGCCGCGAGCTGGTCCTCGAAGAGGTGCGCCGCGGCGAGGCCGGGCTCGCCGGCCCCGGCGCTTGATGTGCCGGCGATTTCATGTATCGTCTATAATTCATAGCAGATCGCGGGTGATCGACTGTCCTCCGGGGAAAATTATGGAAGCCGCTGATAATCGGTCTCGCGTCAAGTCTGCTGCGCCGCGCAAGCGCCGACGCGGCGAGCAGGACATTTATGCCGGCGAGCGGTTGCGCGTCGCCCGGCAGCTCGCGGGGGTGAGCCAGCAGCAATTGGGCCACGCGCTCGGCATCAGCTTCCAGGCCGTGCAGAAATACGAGAGCGGCGAGAATCGGCTGAGCGCGGGCCGCCTGGTCAACGCCGCAGCCTTTCTCGGCGTCGACCTCGCCTTCTTCGCCAAGGAGCGGGCGCCGCGGGGCGAGGCGATGGCGCCCACCGGCTTCACCGCCGAGGAGACCGAGGTGCTCCGCGCCTGGCGCGCGCTACGGTCCGACGCATTGCGCGCCCAGATCAAGCGGCTGTTGCAGGTTATGGCGGAGACGCTCGCGCAAGGGAACCCTCCGCCGTCTGATGCCCGCATGTGCAGGCGATGGCGGTTGACGCTGGAGCTTCGAGCGTCGATGTTTGAAGACGGTACCGGCGCCTCGGGCGCAGGAGTTGAGAGATCGCATGGTCGGCAGCATTCTCATCGACGAGACGGGCAAGGTCTGGCCGGCTAATTCCGCCACGCTGGCGCGGCGCCTCGGCCATGTCGATGCGCGCATCGACCTCGCCGCCTTTGCCGTGTGCGAGCGTGGCGCCATCCACATCCGCTCGATCGAGGACGGCGTGCGCATCACGCTGCGCCCCGCGGCGTTCTCGCGCGTGACCTTGGCCGGCGCGCTGCAGGCGCTCAACGACATCGCGCCGACGCGCATCCTGCTGGTCACCCGCTCGGGCGGCGAGAGCCATGCCGAAATCTTCACCAGCGTCTTCGCTTTCATCGAGCACGCCGAGCAGCTCGCCTCGGATCCGCCGATCGAGATCAAGGTGCCGCGCTACTCGGTTCAGCGCAACCTGCGCAACCTTGCCACGCCGCCCTTCGCCATGGTGCGGCCGATCGTCGACCTCTGGAAGGAGCGGCGCGGCGAGCTCGGCGATGACGTGCATCGCCTCGTCATTGCGCAGGGGCTCTTGCACCGCATGATCCTGGTGCGCAAGGCGGCCAGCAGCGACCGGCTGGTCACCGAGCATTTCGGGCCGGGCATCATGATCATGCGCCCGTGCGAATCCCTGAGGATCGTGGGCCGCGATTTCTACGAGCACCACGCCGACCGGCAATACGGCACTTGGGTGGCGGACGCTTACGCAGAAACGTTGCGACGCCGCCACCTCCGTCTGGAATCGGTACGTGCCGTGGTCCAGACGGGGGCAGCGGCCGCCCTCAGGGTACGTTATGACCGGCTGATCATACCGTGGCGCTCGGGCAGCAGCGATCTCTTCGCGATGGCGCTGTCAATCCAGCGGGAAGTCCCGACCTTGGTCTCGTAATCCTCGACCGAGCCGGCGATATCCCGGATCAGCGTCGCCTGGCCCATCGACAGGAACAGCACGACGCAATCGCCCTGCCATAACGGCATGTGCGCCGTGATGCTCTGCTCGACATGCCAGGAGCCGTAGGCCCGCGTCACGCCGCCGGCATCGAGATTCGGCGCGATGGTGGCCCAGAACACCGGCGTATTCCAGCGCGTGAGCAGAACGCTCCGCGTCAGCCGCGGTATCACTTTGGTCAGCCCGTGCAGGCGATAGTCGGGCCGCACCCACACGGCACCCGAATATCCGGTCCGGCCGAAAATGTGCTCGGCCGAACGAGCGGCAACGGTCACCGTGTCGGAGGCGAGATAGGGCGCGGGGTCGCGGTAGAAGACGCGCAGCGAGCGCAGATCCTCGGCGAGGCTGCGGTCGCCATGATCATAAAGCCGGCCGGCGCTGGTCATGACCGTGTCGCCGAAATCGTCGATGCATTCGATCAGGAAGGACGTGTCTTCCCCGAGATCGCTGTATCGCGGATTGAAGATTGGCGACAAGGGTGGCCAGTTCTCGCGTTGCTGCTTGCTGAGATCGATCAGCCGGTCGAAATCCGCGGAGAGCCTGAGCCGCAAGCCCAGATCGCGGATGCCGCTGCTGACACAGGCCATGTATCGCGCCAGAAGCTTGCGCGGTCCGTAAACGAGGTCGAGCTCGTCGATCGTGCTTTGGTCGTACATATGCCGTCCCTTTCTTCCCGATAGACACTGGAATGGTGTCTTGGCACAGTTGATCATAGAGATGCCGCGATGAATGCACAGCAGATGCGCTGTGCATGGCCGCGAAGGACCGGAAGGCTCGCAATAAGTTCGTGTGTGCAATTTTGGTTTTCTTGTTATGCTTGCATTCAGCGAGATCGGCGGTCAGCGGCACCAAAGATAATGGGTTGCTATGCACGAGCGCTTTAACGGCTGGATAGCCTGGGCAGGACAGCTCGGCTGGCAGCCGCGGCGCGGCGGGCGAGCCGGGATGATCGCCGTGCTCGGCCTCACCCAGTGGATCGCCTGGGGCTCGACCTATTATCTCGTCACCGTGCTCGCCAAGCCGATCGCGGCGGATACCGGCTGGTCCCTGACCTCGGTGATCGCCGGCCTCTCTCTCGGCCTGGTGATCGCCGGCCTGGTCTCGCCGCTGGTCGGCAAAGCGATCGAGCGCCATAGCGGACGGCCCATCCTCGCTTTCGGCGCGGTGATGCTCGCGGTAGGGCTGGTCGCGCTCGGGCTTGGGCAAAATCGGCTCGTCTATTTCCTCGCATGGTCGGTGCTGGGCGTCGGCATGGGCGCGAGCCTTTACGATGCCGCCTTCGCCACGCTCGGCAAGCTCTACGGCCTGGACGCACGCGCGATGATCGGCAATCTCACGCTGATCGGCGGTCTCGCCATGACGGTCACGTGGCCGCTGAGCGCCGTGCTGGTAGAGGCGGTGGGCTGGCGCGGCGCCTGTTTCTGTTATGCCGGGCTGCACCTCTGCGTGGGGCTGCCGCTGCTGTGCCTGCTGCCGAAGACGATATCCGCGGCGGCAAGACCGGGCTCAGCGCCGCTCGCGAGCGCGCCGCGCCTTGCGCCGCTCGCGCCGCGAAGCCATCGCCGGCGCGGCCTGATGGTCTGGCTCGTCGGCGCCAATCTCACGCTGCAGATCGGCATCGGCTCGGTGCTGGCGGTGCATCTCGTGGGATTGCTGCAAGGCCTTCATCTCGAGCTCGCGACGGCGGTGGCGCTGGGCAGTGTGATGGGCGCCTGCCAGGTCGCGGGGCGGCTGATCGAGATCGCCGTCGCGCGCTACATCCATCCCGTCTGGGAGGGCGTGGTCGCGAGCCTGTTGGTGCTTCTGGGATTCGCGCTGCTGCTCACCGGCAACCCCCTGATCGTCACCGCCGCGCTGGTCATCTACGGACTCGGCAACGGTGTTCGGACCATCGTCAAAGGGACGCTGCCGCTCGTGCTCTTCGGCGCCGAGGGCTACGCCACGCTGATCGGCCGCCTCGGCATGCCGACGCTGATCGCGCAGGCGGCGGGACCGGCCGCCGGCGCGATCGTGATCAGCCGCTACGGCGTGATGCCGACGCTGGTGATGCTCGTCGTGCTCGCGCTTGCCAATCTCGCGCTGTCCTACGCGCTGCATCTCGCCTTGCCGCGCGACCGTCGCGCGTCGCAGAAACAGGCCTCGCTGGCGCGCGGATGACGACGCTAGGAAGTCCGCCTGCGCGAGGAACGCGCCGCACCAAGCAGCAGCGAGCGGATCTGCTGGTCGGCCACCGGTTGCGGCAAGAGCGCCGGCTCGCCGGCCTGACAACCGAGGATCTGTCTGCATTTCTCGGCATCGATCCCGATACGCTTCGTTGCTTCGAGGCCGGCCAACGCCGCCTCGATGCGGCGCTGCTCACGGCGGCGGTGGCGCTGCTCGACATCCCCTTGTCGTTTTTCAGCTACGAAATCGAGCGGCCCATGCCATGGAGTGCCGACGACCCTGCGGCCGCCGCGCGCTGGGTGGCGCTGCCGCGTCCACTGGCCGCGCTGGCGCGGCCCGGCTTCGCCGAGGTGCATCCGCTGATCGAGGTTTGGCGCGAAACGCGCGGCTTGCTGTGCGACGAGGTCGCCGCGGCGCTGCGCGCCGGTGGCGTGCACCACCGCACCTATCTGTTGCGCCAGTCGCCGCGGTCGTCGCGATTGATCATTGAGTGCTGCGCCTCGGGGGTCGCGATTTTCAGGCCTTGCGAGAGCCTGCTGATGGTCGGTCGCGAGTTTCACGAGCTGCCCGACAGCGCCTACGGAGCATGGATCGCTCAGGCCTATGCCGAGGCCGCGCAGGACGCTCGGCCGCGGCTTCAATCGGTGCGCGCCACGGTGCGCAGCGGCAAATCCGGCACCGTGCACGCCCGCTATGACCGGGTCCTCGTGCCGTGGCGCGGCCGTGGCGCCGAGCGGCTGATCATGGGTATTTCGCTTCAGCGCGAGGTTTCGTTCTCGCCCTGACGGGCCCAAAACGCCGGCGGCGGCCATGCACTTTGTGCATGTCGGTCATGCATTTTGGGCGATTTTCGAGCCGCGGTTAACGCCCCACGTGTCTTCCGAAGCGGTCGGTGGACCCTCCCTCCGACTGTCCGATCCAGCCCCCAGCGAGATCGGACTCCCGCAACGGCGCTTCTGGCGCCCGGTCAACCCCCCTGACCGGGCGCCTTTGCTTTTCAGAGGCTTAGCACGATTTAGCGGGCGCTTGAGCCGGTTCCTGAGGGAGCGGGCGCTGGCGGGAGGCGCGGCGGAAGGGTAGGCTCGCAGCGGGGAGGCGAGGCCAAGGTGAGCGCGCCCGAGACCGACGAGATCCTGTCGCATCCGCAGCGCCGCCTGCGGTGCCGCGTCGCGGCAGTCGACGCCTTGACCCATGACATCCGCCGCGTCCTGCTGGTGATCGAGGAGGGCGGGCCCTTCGCGTTCTCCGCCGGGCAATTTGCCAGCCTCGGCTTTGGCGACTTGCCGCCCCGCGACTATTCGATGGCGAGCCGGCCGGAGGAGGCCGGGCTCGAATTCCACATCCGCCGCATGGGCACGGGCAGCGTCAGCGACCATGTCGCGGGCCGCCTTCGCCCGGGCGATCGCGTCACCCTGGCGGGTCCGCTGGGCACGGCCTATCTGCGCGACCGTCACCGCGGGCCGATCCTCGCCATCGCCGGCGGCTCCGGCCTGGCACCGATCAAATCGATCGTCGAGACCGCGCTCGCTCGCGACCCGGCCCGGCCGATCCGGCTCTATATCGGCGCCCGCGACGAGGGCGACCTCTATCTCGTCGAGCATTTCACCGCGCTCGCCGCGCGCCACGCCGGTTTCCGCTTCGTGCCGGTGCTGTCCGAGCCCCGCGGCAGGAGCCCCTACCACACCGGATTGGTGCAGGACGTGGCGGCCGAGGGGCTCGCGGCGCTCCCCGGCGCCAAGGCCTATCTGGCGGGACCGCCGGCGATGGTCGAGGCCGCCGGCGCGCTGCTGCGCGCGCGCGGCCTGCCGGCGCCGGATATCCATGCCGATGCCTTCTACAGCGCGGCGGAAATGGCGGCGCGCGCCGCCGCGACCTCGTGACCGCGCGGCGATTGCGTCGCCGCCCGCGCCGCCCTATCTCGGACGTGGCGGCGATCGCCGCCGAGCCGAGCGCCGCAGGAGATTGAGCGATGGACACCGCCCCCGCCCGCACCGCCGAGCGCACCGCGTTTTACGACGAGCTCGCGCCCAAGCACATGGCGCCGCTCTGGGAGGTGCTGCGCGCGCTGATCACGCGCGAGCCGGCGACACCCTGCGTGCCGGTGATCTGGCATTACGACGAGGTCAGGCCCTACCTCATGCGCTCGGGCGCGCTGATCACCGCCAAGGAGGCGGAGCGGCGCGTGCTCATCCTCGAGAACCCCGCGCTTGCCGGCAAGGCCTCGGTGACGCACACGCTCTATGCCGGGCTGCAGCTGATCCTGCCGGGCGAGGTGGCGCCGGCGCACCGGCATTCGCAATCGGCGCTGCGCTTCGTCATCGAAGGCGAGGGCGCCTATACCGCCGTCGAGGGCGAGCGCACCTATATGAGTCCCGGCGATTTCATCATCACCCCGTCCTGGACCTGGCACGATCACGGCAATGACAGCGACCAGCCCATGGTCTGGCTCGACGGGCTCGACATTCCGCTGGTCGGGCTGCTCGATGCCGGCTTCATGGAGCCGGGCAATGCCGAGACGCAGATGGTGACCAAGCCCGCCGGCGATTCGCTGGCGCGCTACGGCTCTGGGCTGCTGCCGGTCGACTGGCACCCGACCAGCCGGACCTCGCCGGTCTTCAACTATCCCTATGCGCGCAGCCGCGAGGCGCTGGCGCAGATGGCGCGGCAGCAGGAATGGGATCCCTGCCATGGCTTGAAGCTGCGCTACGTCAATCCGGCCACCGGCGACCATGCGATGCCGACCATGGCGACCTTCATGCAGCTGCTGCCTAGGGGCTTCGCCGGCGCGACTTATCGGTCGACCGACGGCACCGTCTATGTCTGCATCGAGGGCAAGGGCGAGACGCGCATCGGCGCCGAGAGCCTCGCCTGGGGCCCGCGCGACGTCTTCGTGGTGCCGAGCTGGGCCGCGCATGCGCATCGCGCGGCGGCAGAGTCGGTGCTGTTCAGCTTCTCCGACCGTGTCGTGCAGGAGAAGCTCGGCCTCTGGCGCGAGGCCAGGGGCTAGACGTAGCCCGCCGGCGCAGGGTTGTCGGCGGGTGCGGCTTTGTGTTTTAGTGCGCCGCCCACTTTCCGGAGAGCTTCATGGCCTATGCGATTGCCGCGCCTACGATTGCCAGCGTGCCCGTGCTGGGCGGCGACCCGTTCCCGGTCCATCGCATCTATTGCGTCGGCCGCAATTACGCCGAGCATGCGCGCGAGATGGGGCACGACCCCGATCGCGAGCCGCCGTTCTTCTTCATGAAGCCCGCCGACGCCGTCGTGCCCACCGGCTCGACCGTGCCTTACCCGCCCAAGACCAAGGACTATCAGCACGAGATCGAGCTGGTGGTGGCGCTCGCCAAGGGCGGCCGCGACGTGCCGGTGGCGGCGGCGCTCGACCTCGTCTATGGCTACGCCGTCGGCCTCGACATGACGCGGCGCGACGTGCAGGGCGAGGCGAAGAAGCTCGGTCGGCCCTGGGATATGGGCAAGGGGTTCGACCAGTCGGCGCCGTGCGCGCCGATCACGCCGGCGGCGAAGAGCGGCCACATCGCCAAGGGCGCGATCTGGCTCAGGGTCAATGGCGAGACCCGCCAGAAAGGCGACATCAACCAGCTCATCTGGTCGGTGGCCGAGACCATCTCCTATCTCTCGGGCTATGTCGCGCTGGCCCCGGGCGATCTCATCTATTCCGGCACGCCGGCCGGCGTCGGCGCGGTGAAGAAGGGCGACAAGCTCGAGGGCCATGTCGACGGGCTGACGGATCTCGTCATCACCATCGGCTGACCCTATGGCGTTGCGGCTGGCGACGTGGAACATCAACTCGGTGAGGCTGCGCATCGAGAATGTGCGCCGCTTCATCGCCGAGCAGCAACCCGATGTGCTGTGCCTGCAAGAGACCAAGGCGCCGGACGAGGTGTTCCCGCGCGAGGCCTTCACCGCGCTGGGATATCGCCATCAGCTCGTCCATGGCATGAAGGGCTATAACGGCGTCGCGGTGCTGTCGCGCGTCGATCTCGCCGAAAGCTCGACGCAAAGCTGGTGCCGGCGCCAGGATTGCCGCCACGGCATCGTCCGCCTGCCCGGCGGCATCGAGCTGCACAATCTCTACATCCCGGCCGGCGGCGACATTCCGGATCCGGCGGCCAATGCCAAATTCGCCCACAAGCTGCAGTTCCTCGATGAGCTCACGGCCTGGTTCGCCGGCGCGCGCGCCGCGGCGCAGCCGATGATCCTGGTCGGCGATCTCAACATCGCGCCGCTCGAAAGCGACGTCTGGTCGCACAAGCAGCTGCTGGGCGTGGTGAGCCACACCCCGGTCGAGGTGGCAAGGCTCGAGGCCCTGCAGGCGGCGGCGGGCTTCATCGACGCGGTGCGCCGCTTCATCCCGCCCGAGGAGCGGCTCTACAGCTGGTGGAGCTATCGCGCGCGCGACTGGGAGGCGTCCGATCGCGGCCGTCGCCTCGACCACATCTGGGTGACCCCGCCGCTGCAGGCGAGGCTCAGCGCCGCCTCGGTCCATCGCAGCCTGCGCGGCTGGGAGAGGGCATCGGATCACGTGCCGGTGATGGTGACGCTGGATTAGCGGCGCCCGCAGCGCCGCCCGGCTACTCGGCCAGGGCCCGGGCGTCCGCGGTGGCGCGTTCGGCCGCCTCGCGCTTGGCCTCGCGGCGATCGAGGAACAGCGCCACCAGCAGCAAGGCGAGGGCGCCGCTCACCACCATGCCGAGCCGCGCCATCGGGCTTTGCGGCACATGGTCGAGGGTGAAGCCGCCGAACACCGCCAGCACCAGCCCGGCATAGACCAGGGCGGGGAGTGCGGCGAGGGCAAAGCGCCGCCAGCCGGGGCGGCTCTCGCTCGGGGAGATGACATCGTGCGGCGCAGGCATGTCGGTCATGACGCAACAATCCGGGCTCGGGGCCCGCGACGACATCGCCGAAGAGCCTGCAGCAAAAGGAGGGGACGGTATATCTTTCCAACGGCCGAGAGACGGGCTTATTCCGTCCGCCGGACTTTCTGACATCTTTGTAATCGCCAATCCTTGCGAAGCCGTTGATAAGACCGACCCGCGGTCGAAGAAAGTTCGCCCGCGGCAGCTGGCGTCGAGCGTGCACCGCAGGCTTTAACGCTGTATTCATCGCATGGTTGCTAAGGTTCCCGCGCATTTCCCTCAGCGCGCGGGCTGCCAATGCATTTCCTCGACCGGCTCAAGATCAAAGCCAAGCTCGGCCTGTTGCTGGGGCTCAGCGCGCTGGCGCTGGCGGCCTCCATCCTGCTGGCCGCCAATCTCATGCATCAGCGCATGATCGACGACCGCATCGCCAAGCTGCATGGCATCACCGAGGTCGCGATCGGCATCGCCCAGGCGCTGGACGACGAGGTCAAGGCCGGAAAGATCACGCAGGAGGAGGCGCTGGCGCGTCTGCGCACGGCCGTTTATGGCATGTGGTACGATAACCACCATGACTACGTCATAGCCTTCACCCTAGACGGCGTGACCATCGCCAATCCCAACGCGCACGACCAGCAGGGCACGAGCCGACTCGCGACCAAGGACCCCAATGGCAAGCCGATCGTCGGCTCGATGATCGATGTGCTGAAAAACGCCGATGAGGGCCTGACCGATTACGTCTACCCGAAGCCGGGCACGACCGAGCCGCTGCCGAAGCTGACCTACATCAAGAAGTTCGCGCCGTGGAACGCGTTCTTCGCCACCGGCGTATGGACCGACGACATCGAGGCGGAATATCGCGCGGCGCTGGTGCGGCTGAGCCTGCTTCGGTGTCGCCATCCTGGCGGTGGTCGGCGCGATCACCTGGTTCGTCAACCGCAACATCACGCTGTCGCTGGGCAGCCTCAAGACCAAGATGGCGCGGCTCGCCAACGGCGACCTCGCGGTGGAGATCGCCGAGGCGTCGCGCAGCGACGAGATCGGCGACATGGCGAAGACGGTGAGCGTCTTCAAGGAGAATGCCACGGCGATGCGGCGGCTGGAGGCGGAGCAGGCGGAGGCCAAGGGAGCGGCCGAGCAGGAGAAGCGGCGCTCGCTCGGCGAGCTGGCGGCGCGCTTCGAGGAGCGGGTGCGCGGCATCGTCGATGCGGTGGCGCGCGCCGCCGATGAGATGCAGGCGACCTCGCAGGGCCTGTCGGCCTCGACCGAACGGACGCGGCAGCAGGCGCTGGCGGTGGCCTCGGGCGCGAGCCAGGCGACGACCAATGTGCAGACGGTGGCGTCTGCGGCGGAGGAGCTGTCCTCGTCGATCGCCGAGATCGGCCGGCAGGTCGTGCAGGCGGCGGGGACGGCGAAGGCGGCCGCCGATGAAAGCCAGAAGACCGACCGCAGCGTGGCGAGCCTCGCCGAGGCGGCGGAAAAGATCGGCGAGGTGGTGGCGCTGATCAACGACATCGCCAGCCAGACCAATTTGCTGGCGCTCAATGCGACGATCGAGGCGGCGCGCGCCGGCGAGGCGGGCAAGGGCTTCGCGGTGGTGGCGTCGGAGGTGAAATCGCTGGCGACGCAGACGGGAAAGGCGACCGAGGACATCCGGGCGCAGATCGCCTCGATCCAGGCGGAGACGCAGAGCGCGGTGCAGGCGATCCGCTCGATCTCCTCGACCATCCTGGCAGTGAACGAGATCTCGTCCTCGATCGCCTCGGCGGTGGAGGAGCAGACGGCGGCGACGCAGGAGATCACGCGCAACGTGCAGCAGGCGGCGAGCGGCACGCGCGACGTGTCGCAGAACATCACCGGCGTCAGCGACGCGGTGGAGAAGGCAGGATCCGCCGCCGCCGGCGTCAAGCAGGCCGCCGACGGCCTCGCCCAGCAGGCCAAGACGCTGCGCAGGCGAAGTCGACCAGTTCCTGGCGACGCTGCGGGCGGCGTAGTTGTCAGTTATCAGTTATCAGTTGTCAGTATCGGCGGCCGGCGACTGAAAACTGACGACTGCCGACTGACGACTGACAACTCCTCAATACCCCACCGTGATCGAGAGATCGCCACGCGATCCCGGATGAGTCCCCCCGGGAATGCGCGAGAGCTGCCAGCCATAATCGACGTTCATCACGGCATAGCGGTCGATGGTGTAGTGGAAGCCGAGCCCGACGCTGGCCAAGGTGGCGCTCTGCGGCTCGCCCGCCTGAAACACTTGGCTCGAGGCGTGCCCGATATCGCTGAAGATGACGGGCTGCAGCTGGTCGATCCAGGGCTCGTCGCGAATGAGCCCGGAGAGGCTGAACGTCGGTATGCGCAGCTCGTTCGACACCAACCAGCCATCGTCGCCCAGCACGGTATAGGGATCATAGCCCCTGATCGAGCCGACACCGCCGAGCGCCAGCTCTTCGCTCGACAGCAGCGGGGCGCTCGTGCGCTGCATCGTGCCCTTGATCGACCAAATCAGCCCGCCCGGCACCGGCCCCAGCTTGGGCAGCGGCGTCAGCCGCTGCACCACGAGCTGGCCGTAGACGTAATCCGACCGCGCGCCGGCCCGCTGCGTCTCAAAGGCGGCGCTGTTGTTGCCGCCGGTAGAGCCGCCGGGGCTTCCATAGAAGATCCCTGTGGCGGTCGTGCTGCCGTAGCCATCGGCCAGCGTGGCGCTGTACTGCGCCACCGCCTGATCGATCTCGGTCGCGGTGGTGCTGACCTCCGTGCCACCGAAGGCGAGGTTGTTGTTGGTCGTCTTGAAGTCATAGCCGAGCTGCAGCTGCTGGCTGAACGGCTCGGTTCGGGGCAGGCGCAGGCTGTAGCGCAGGCTGGCCTGGCCGGTGAGGCCGAGCTGCCCGAAACCGTCGGCGAGCCGCGGCACCGCGCGGGCATAAAGCCCGAAGATGGAGAGGGTGTCGGTCCAGGGCAGCGGCATGGTGTAGTTGAACGCATGGGCGAGGAAGCGGGGCGCGTCGGGCCGGCCGGGAATCGACGGATTGCCGGAAAGGATGTCCGTGCTGCCGGTGAACTGATACGAGAACTGATGGTCGAGGCCGAAGACGTTACCCCAGACCAGGCCGGCTTCGTAGCGGTCGACGCCGAGGGCTTCGGTGCCGCCATCATCGAAGCCGGCATAGGCATGAAGCGGCAGGCGATCCATGGTCTTCAGCACGAGATCGGTGCTGCCGGCGTCGCGGCCGCGTTCATAGATGAGATCGACCTGGCGGAAGGGGTTCTCGTTGAGCACGGCCTGATCGACCAGGAGACGCGAGCCGATGATCGGATCGCCTGGCCTCAGGCGCACTTCGCCGGCAAGCACGTCGCTTAGGAACCACTGGTTTCCCTCGACGCGGATCTGGCCCAGCCTGAATTCGACGACGGCGAGCTGAACCACGCCGTTGTTGACGTCCTGCTCCGGCACCACGACATCGACGAGGGGATGATCCCGGTCGCGATAGTGCAGCACGACCGCGCGGGTGATGTCGCCGAGCCGTGCCAAGGTCAGGGGCTGGCCGATGAAAGGCGCCATCATCGACCGGAAGGCGTCATCGTCGAGCAGCGGCAGACCCTCGATCGCCACGCCCTGGGCGTCGCGTCCGTTCTTGATCACTTGCGCCATCCCGGGAACGAAGACCAGCGCCTTGATCGCCGGTACGATGACCTTCTCTGCCGCGGGGCCGGTGCGGCGAGGCGGGAGCGGCGGCGATGCCGGCGGCGGCGCATGCAGCGGCAGTGTCTGCGGCGCAACCTCCTGGTAGTTCTGGGCATGGGCCGCTTCCCGCGTCACGCAGGCCGCGGCGCAGAGTAGGGCCACGGCGCAGGCGAGAGCGCGCACGCGTGAGGCTCGCGAGCGCGGACGGCCGGACAGAGCGCTCAATGCGGCGATGCCGAAGAGGAGGATGGGCCGGTCTCGGCGAAGCTCGAATCCATGAACAGGATCGGGCCAAGTGGTTCGCCGTTCGCGTCCAAGCTCGGCAGCAGCGCCGCCCATTGGTCGCCGCCCTGCGAGCCGTCACTGCCGACGCTTGGCGTCCGCCCCGTGAGCTGGGTCAGCGTCAACGGGTCGATGCCTTGGTGGAGTACCGTGTTGGTATTGACGAGCGCGAAGGGATTAGGCGGCGGATTGCCGGGCGTCACCGTCAGGACGCCGGGTACGAAGCTGATCCGGTAATTGTCCGAGCTGAGCCCGAAAGGCAGGATCGCGTAGAGTCCCGGGGCCGAGGTCAACGGCTCGTTCGTCACGAAGCGGAGCGATCCCTCGAGGGCGCTGGCATTCTCACCCGCGACGAAGCCGACGTAGTTTGCGGTGAAGGTCGGATCGGGAGTGCCAGCGACGTGGCTTGCATTGTTGGCAATGACCGCCAGCGGCGCCGGCACAATGGTGAATGTGCCGGTGCCGAAGGCGAAGGTATAGCCGAAATCCGAAGCGAGGGTGCCTGGCGTAGCACTGAGGCCATAGGTCCCGGCATTGCGGCCGCTGCCGCCGGTGAAGCCGGCGGCGCCGCTCACCGCCGCAGCCAGCGTGTCGCCGGCAACGAGGCCAGTGATGGCAAAGCTCGGCGTCGCCGTCTGCGTCCGGCCGTCATAGGTCACGGTCGAGCTGCCCGGCATCACGGTCAAGGTCTCACTTTCGGCATAGACGAAACGGTTGCCGCCGAAATCGGCGAGGCTGCCGGGCGTGTAGGCGGCGAAGGAAAACCCATAAAGCGGGTCGGCCGCGAGGCCGCCAGCCGCGACGTCGCCCACGGTATCGGTGAAGACGAGGAAGCGGCCATTCGGCGTATCGAGGGCGTTGGCGCCGGCATTATTGATGAAGGCGGAGCCTGTCGCTGCCGCGGCGGACAACACGATCGCGTCGCCGCTCGCCTGGCTTTGAATGCCTTGGTTGAGCGTGATCGTACCCTTGGTGGTGAGTGTCGCCACGCCGGCGCCGCTCAGAGCGAGTCCGTCGTCGAGTATGATATTGGCGCTGCCGGCGGCGAAGGTCGCGTTGACGCCGGCAGCGACGTCGACCGTCATCCCGCGGATGGCGTAGAGGATGCCGGGATTGGTTGCGGTCCCAGCGGCCCTGGCGAGGAGCGAGCTGGCGAGCGGAACACCGCCATCGGTCGTGACCTGGACAGTGTTGGCTGCGATATCGAGCCCGGTCTCGACCGTAGTGGCGATGCTCGCGTCGCTGACGCTTGCCGTCGCCGCGCTCCGCACGGCCAGCCGCACCGCGTCGCCGGTCGTGGCGCTACCGCCGATCAGCGGCGTGAGGAAGGCGAGGATGGCGCTGCCGTTGCAGATCGTGTCGGGCGCCATAAGAAGATTGTAATAGCCGTTGACGCCGACCGTGCCGCTCCCGATGACTTGCCCGTTGGCGACCAGCGTCACGCCCTGGCCGGCCGCGCCCGTCGGCGCCACGCCCGACACCACTTGCGGCGCCGTGCCGGACGGGAATTGCGACAGGAGATAGGGGAAGGACTGGCCGTCGACGATGCCGAATTCCGTCGTGCCGCCGTTCAGGGCGGCGAGGGGTGTGCCCGCGCCGGCGGCCTGAAGCTGCGCCGTCGTCGCGCCCGTCCCGCCCGCGCTCGCCGCCTGGCCGGTGGTCTCAGTGTCCCAGAATGAAGACACGACAGTACCACCGCCGGGGCTGCCGCCGACGAGGCCGCCCACATCGGTGGAGTTGGAGGCGAGCACCGCGCCGGTCGCAAGGGACTGCGAGATGGCGGCGGCCGCATTGTCGCCGACGAGGCCGCCGACATCGGCGGAGCCGGTCGCGAATACCGCACCGCTCGCCGTCGACGCGGCGATCGTGGCGCCAGTGCTGTTGAGCCCGACGAGACCGCCGACGTCCTGGGAGCCGGCGCCCACGCTCACGCTGCCGCTCGCCGCCGACTGCGTCACGGTGGATTGCGTGTTCTCGCCGGCAAGGCCGCCGACCCACATGACGCTGCCGGTGGAGGAGACCGCGCCGCTTGCCGTCGACGATGCGATCGTGGTGCCGCTGCTGTTGAGCCCGACGAGGCCGCCGACATCCTCGGAGCCGCCGCCGACCGTCACTGAGGCTGCTGCCGTCGATTGCGTCACCGAGCCAAAATTCGCGCCGACGAGGCCGCCGATACCGGAAGCGCGGCCGCCGACGCTGACAGTGCCGCTCGCCGTCGACGACGCGATCGCGCTGCCGTCGCGGTCAAGTCCAATGAGGCCGCCGACTAGACTGGCATCGGCACCGAGCGAGATCGTGCCGCTGACCGCGACGTTGGAGACTTGTCCCAAGTTCGTCCCGGCAAGCATGCCGATGGCGCTGGCGTTGTCGGCCGTCGCCGAGACGCTCACCTGAGTGAGTGTCAGATTGCGCACGATGCCGAATGCGCCGATCTCGCCGAAGAGGCCTAGATTGTCGGCGGTCGCTTCGCCGCCGCCGAGGGTGAGGCCGGTGATCGTCTGGCCTTCGCCATCGAAGATGCCGTCGAAATCTTCCCTGGGGCGGCCGATCGGCGTGAAGTCGACGCCGGCGGCGCTGAAGCTGGTGCCGAGCGCGTAATTTTGCCCGAGCGTGCGCGCGCTTGCGCCGATCGCCTGCAGCTGCGCGACATCGTTGACCAGCTCAAAGGTAGTGAGCGTGCCGCCGGCGAGGGAGACGTCGCCGGTGTAATCCTTCGTGGTGCGGAAAGCGCCCTTGGCGAGGTTGTAGCCGTCGTAGAGGATCGAGACGTCGCCGGGGGTGGTGCCGCCGCTCAGTGCGATTTGCGCGCCGGCGCCGAATTTCACCTGGCCGAAGCCGGTCTTCAGCCCCGCGCCGCTGACGCCGCCGATGCCGGTATTGTCGGCGCGCAAGGTGACGCTGCCGCCACCGGTATTGGCGATGACCACGCCGCTCCGGAGGTCGATGCTGTTAAAGGCGCTGAGCGTCAGTGCGCTCGCATTCGCCCAGGAGAAGCTCGTCTCCGCGTTGATATTGCCGCTATCGGTCTGCAGCACGACATTGCCGCCTGCCAACGCCTGGAGGAGATCGCCGGTGGTGAGCGTCGAGCTCGTGCTGTCCGCGCTGCCACGCGATACGATGTCCAGGCCTGCGGGATCGAGCAGCAGGGTGCCCGCCTGGCCCTGGGGCGCGCGGCGGTCGGCGGTGCCGGCGAAGGCGAGGGTCCCGCGGCTCGACACTTCGACAAAGCCGCCATTGCCGCCCTGCGCACCGCCGGTGACGCTGATGGCGCCGGCGAACGCCGTCTGTTGCTCCGACCACACCACGACATTGCCGCCATTGCCGGCGCCGCCGCCCTCGCCACCATCCGCGAGGATTTGCGCCCCGGCCGCAATGGTGGTGGTCTGCGCGTTCGCCAGAGGGCGCGCGGCGAAATCCTGCGCCGGATTGGCGCCGCCCTGCCGATCGCCGCCGATCAACACCGTGCCACCGTTGCCGGCGCCGCGCACGTCGATGACGGCGCCCGCCGCCACGGTCACGTTCGTCCCGGTGACCTCGACGTTGCCGCCGGAGCCGTCGGCGTTTTTCGCCGCGATCGTGTCCGAGACGGTGACGTTGCCGCTGCCCGCCGTCAGCCAGACATCGCCGTCCCGGGTGGCGCTGCCCGTGGCCTTGATCATGCCGTCGTGATTGCCGGCGAGCGCGTAAATGTTGCCGCCGGCCGCCGCC
Organism: uncultured Alphaproteobacteria bacterium; assembly: GCA_963789275.1. Classification (GTDB taxonomy): domain Bacteria; phylum Pseudomonadota; class Alphaproteobacteria; order ATCC43930; family CGMCC-115725; genus DAHUYF01. Next base: position 583,762 of record CAWBKF010000004.1, on the reverse strand, counting down.
AGCTCTGCTTGCACCGCGGTAATGTCGCCGCTGTTGGTGACATCGCCGCCGCCTGCACGCACGAAGATGCGCCGGCCGGGGTCGGAAGCGTCCTTGAGGAGCACCTCCTGGCCCGCCGCGAGGCCCGCCGTGCCATTCGCCGCCATGATCGAGCCCACGTTGACGACGCTGTGCGCAATCAGGAAGACATCGCCGCCCGTCGCCGAGATCGCCCCGAGATTCTTCACCTCGGCGGTCGAGCTTCCCGTGAACAGCAGCGTGCCGCCGACGAGGAATGCCTGGTCCGCGACATCGAGGGTCGAGGCGATGAAACCGCCGCCGGTCGTCACCACGCCACTCCGGCCGATCACCACCCCTTGCGGGTTCAAAAGATACACCGTGCCGGTGGCCTGGAGATTGCCGAGAATGAGCGAAAGATTGCCGCCCGTGACTTGGTTGAGGGTGGCGCCGGCACCGTTGTTGAACTGCACCGTGTCGCCCGCGCCGATCGAGAAGCTTTGGAAATCAACGATGCCGCGCTCGATCTCGACTGGGTGACGGTGAGCTGCGTGCCGGTGCTGCCGATCGAGCCCTGGCCGGCGATGAACTGCCCGCCGCCGGGTAACGCCGGCGCCGCCTGCGCTTGCGCCGCGATCCCCACGATGGCGGTGCCGGCCAGGAGCTGCAGCGAAAGCCGTCGGCGCACGGCGCGGAGCGACGCCACGCCGCAAGTCTTCGGCGGAAGGGCCGTCCAAGGTGCGGGCATGCCGGTTCTCCTCGGGCTGGACAGGCGGCGCGAGCTCCGACGGCACCGCGAAAAAAATCTCGGCTGCCAAAGACGCGGCAGCGGTCTTTGAGGCCTTGTCGGCGGAAGAATTTATTAACCAAAAAGTTTGATGATTTTTAATCATTTGCGTGGCAGTTGCGTTGCGGTTCGTTTTCGGCAGCTCGATACGGCCGGCCCAGGCCTGTGGATGGCGGCGACCCTCCCGTGCTATTCGACGCGGGAAACGGTCGAGCTGAAGGCTGGGTGATGAGCACCATGTCTCCCGGGATGCCGCCGGCGATGACCCGGCACCGCTATCCCCGACGCGCCCTGCTGGCCGATTACGCGCGCGGCGCGCTTGGCCTGGCGCTGACCCTGCCGCCGGTGCTGCTGGTGGCGATGCTGCCGGCGGTGAGGCTGGTCTTCGCGCTGCTGGCCGTGCTCTTTGCCGTCTTCGCCGCGACGACACTGGCGCGCCAGCTCGCCACGGTGAGCCTCGACGATGCCGGCATCGCGGTTGATCACCCGTGGCGGCGGCGCATCGAGTGGCGCGCGCTCGATCGGTTGCGGCTGCGCTGGTACGCGGCGCGGCGCGACCGCAGCGGCGGCTTCATGCAGCTGGTGCTGCGGGGCGGCGGCAGACGGATCGCGCTGGACAGCCGCATCGACGGCTTCGAGACCATCGCCGCCGCCGCCGCGCACGCCGCCGCGGCGCGAGGCCTCGTGCTGGGGGAGGCGAGCCTGGCGAATTTGGCGGCGTTGGGGGTGAGCTATCAGCCGTCAGCTATCAGCCATCAGCAAGAGCGCAGAACTTATGGCTGATAGCTCGGCTGACAGCTACCTCTAAGGCACCAACCGATATCCGCCTGGCTCGGTCACCAGGATCTGCGCCTTGGCGGGATCGCGCTCGATCTTCTGGCGCAGGCGATAGACGTGCGTTTCGAGCGTGTGGGTGGTGACGCCGGCATTGTAGCCCCAGACCTCGTTCAGCAGCGTGTCGCGGCCGATGATGCGGTCGCCGGCGCGGTAGAGATATTTGAGGATCGCCGTTTCCTTCTCGGTGAGCCGCACCTTCTTGCGCCCGGTCTCGTCGGTGAGCAGCTTGGCCGAGGGACGGAACGTGTAGGGACCGATGGTGAAGACCGCATCCTCGGAGAGCTCGTGCTGGCGCAGCTGCGCGCGCAGCCGCGCCAGCAGCACATTGAGGCGGAACGGCTTGGTGATGTAGTCATTGGCGCCGCTGTCGAGGCCGAGGATGGTATCGGCATCGCTGTCGGCGCCGGTCAGCATCAGGATCGGCGCGCGCACGCCACCGCGGCGCATCAGCCGGCACAGCTCGCGCCCGTCCATGTCGGGCAAGCCGACATCGAGCAGGATGGCGTCGAAATGCTGCTGCTTCGTGACATCGAGAGCGGCCGCGGCGTTTTCCGCCTCGGCGGCCTGGAACTCCTCATGCAGCTGCAGCTGCTCGGCAAGCGAATGACGCAACGCCGCATCGTCGTCGACGATCAATATTCTGCGACCCGCCGTCATCCGCCCTTGCCTTCCTGTGCCGTCGCCGATGCCGCCATTGCCGCCACCTCAGCGCTCGACCTTGACCCCATGCCAGAAGGCGACATGGTCCTTGATCGCCGCCGCGGCCGATTTCGGCGCGGGATAGTACCAGGCGGCGTCGGCGTTCTCTTGCCCGTCCACCACCACCGTGAAGTAATGCGCCGTGCCTTTCCACGGGCAGACCGTGGTGGTGGGGCTCGGCTTGACATAGGACCGGTTCAGCGTCGCCGGGGGAAAATAGACATTGCCCTCGACCAGCTCGAAACGGTCGCTTTCCGCCAGCACTTTGTCCCGCCAGATCGCCTTCGCCATGGCCCGCTCCTCGTCCAACAGCCGCCCAGCACTATTCGCCGGAAACGGGCACGGCGCAAGCCATGCGCCCGCGAGCAGGGGCCGCCGGGATCGGCACGCGATAGCTGACAGCGCCGCCTGACAGCAGCCTTACATCTCCCGCGGCCGCGCCAGCAGGTCGCGGTGGCCGATGGTGAGCGAGAGGCGGCCGGCGGCGAGCGCGGCGCGGCGCTCCTCGGCCCACAGCGCGATCGCTGCCGCGGCCTCGGGGCGCGCGGCGCCGGCGGCGCTGCGCTCGGCATCCAGCACCGCGGCGAGCAGCGCCGGCTGGTCGGGGCCGATCTGCCAGTCGCTGGGCGCGGTCGCCACGGCATAGCCGGCAGCCGCGAGGCGGGCGCCGAGATAGACCGGCGCGGCGCCGGCCAGCGCCGGACCCAGTCCATGGTCACGGCGCTGATGCGCGGCGAACGCCTCGCGGATGAGCGCGTCGGCCGCGGCCGGCGGCTGCCATTGGCGGCGGCCATCGACCATCAGGCTCGACAGCAGCGGCACGCGGCGGCGCTCGAGCTGCACCGCCAGCGCGTCGATCCAATTCGCCGAGGCGAGATCAGCGAGCGCCGAAAGCGTCAGCGCGTCGAACGGCTCGGCGAGGCAGCGCGCGAGCTCGCTGGCGAGATCGAAGCGCTGCGCGCTGAAGCGCCAGCATGCCGCGTCGGCGCGGATGACGACGGCGCCGGCCTGCTTCTCGACGCCATAGCCCTCGCGCGTCGCCCAGGCGATGTGCTCGGCGGCGCAGAATCCCAACAGCGCGGGATCGTTGTCAACCAGCAGCCAGTCCTGATCGCCGCCGATGATCGGCGCCAGCGCGCGCGCATTGGCGCCGGTGCCGGTGCCGAGATCGACCAGACGCAGCGGCCGGTCCGCCGGCCGGCGCAGCAGCGCGGCGAAGCGGCGCGCCAGCGCGGGATCGCGCGCGGCGCGATCGAAGGGCGCGCGCAGACGCAGCCAGTCGAGGCTGAAGCCGCTCATGCGCCACCTCTTTTGCCATCGCGTGCCATGCCGGCGCTCCCCGCGCTTTCTCGCAGATTTCGCCCGCGATAGCGACCACGATTTCGCGCGCGCGCGGCGTCGGCAGCGGGGCGCGGCGATCAGTGCGCGGCGATCAGCCGGTCGAGCGCGTCGACCCAGCCGCGCACCGCCTCGGGCCAGTCGGGCAGCGCGGCGCCGGCCTTGGCCGCGGCGGCAGCGAGCTGCAGGCGCAGCGGCGCGTTGTCGATCACGAAGGCGAGCGCGCGCGCCAGCGAGGCGCGATCGCCCGGCGGCACCAGCATTGCCGCATCGGCGGGCACCGTCTCGGGAATGGCGCCGGCGGTGGTGGCGACGATCGGCAGCCCGTAGGCGAGCGCCTCGGCAAACGCCATGCCGTAGCCTTCGTGATAGGACGGCAGCACGAAGAGATCGGCCTCGGCATAAGCGGCGCCGAGCCGCTCGGGCGGCCATTCGCCGGCGAGCAGCACGCGCCCAGCGAGCCCGAGGCGAGCGATCGCTTGCTCGAGCGCAAGCGCCGCGTCGGCATCGCGCGTCAGGCTGCCGATGCAGGTGAGCTGCCAGCGCCGGTCTTTCAGCTCGGCCAGCGCCTCGAGCAGCAGCAGATGGCCCTTGCGCGGGCTGATGGTGGCGACCGCGAGCAGGTTGAGCGATCCGTTGCTGCGCGGTCGCCTCGGCATCGCCGGCTTCGCCGTGCCCGGCGGGGTCACCTGCACCCGACCGCGCGCCACGCCGTATTCCTCCATGTGCCAGGCAGTGGTCCGGCTCGGGCAGAGCACGCCGGCGAGCCGCGGCAGCAGCCGCGCCTCGGCCAGCGCCAGCGCCTCGCGCGTCTCGAGCGGCAGCCCGGTCTCGAGCGCCAGGGGATGGTGGACGAAGCCGACGACGCGATGGCGCGCGGCCGCCGGGCCGGCGAGGCACTCGGCGAAGGCGGGCAGCGCCAGCCCGTCGATCACCGCCGCTTCGCCCTCGCCAAGCCCGGCCAGCGCCGCCGCCGCCGCCGCACACGCCGCCGCATCCGGCTCGGGGAAGCGGCCGGGCAGCTCGTGCAAGCTGACCGGCCGGCCGAGCGCGCGGAGCCCTTCGACGATATGGCGGTCGAAGAGATAGCCGCCGGTGAGCTGGTTCAACGCGCCCGGCACGATGAAGGCGAGCGCCATCAATCGAGCGCGGCGTCGAACGCCGCCCAGGCGACCGGTGATTCGCGCAACGTGACGCGCATCGTCGCCAGCGCCCCCGCGGTGCCGGGGCCAAGCGCGCCTTCGGCGACGCGCGATTTGAGGCGGCGGAAGATCTCGCCGGCCAGAAACTCGGTCGTGGTGTTGCGGCCGCGGAACTCGACGAGATCGTCGAGGTTGCGGTAGTTGAGCTCGCCCAGCACGGACTTCAGCGCGGTGAGCGCCAGACCGATATCGCAGACCAAGCCGTTGCCGTCGAGCCGCGCGCGCCGCAGCTCGACCTCGACCGCGTAGGTGGCGCCGTGCAGCGCCTGCGCCGGGCCGAAGACGTCGCCGACGAAGCTGTGGGCGATCAAGACGTGGTCGCTGACCGCAAGGCTGTACATGCGTGGCCTCCCGGCGTCGAGATAGAACGCTTCGCCGGCGAAGACAAGCGCGCGGTGGGTCGCAGCCTGTGGCATGTTCTGTCCATCGGGAAGCGCCGCGGCTCAGGCATAGCGCACGACATGGCAGAGCGCGCCGGCGGGGTCGGCGGCAAGGCGCGCCATCGCCTGCGGCAGCGCCTCGAACGCGCTCTCGCCGCTGAGCAGCAGGTCGAAGCGGGGATCGCCGAGCAGGTCGAGGGCCTGCCCGAGCCGCTGGCGGCGGCTGCGCCGCGCGCGCCGCGCCGGCGCCACCGCGCCGACCTGCGAAGCGACGAGCCTGAGGCGGCGGCCGTGGAAGGCCTCGCCGAGCGGCGCCGCCACCGGCCGATCGCCGTACCAGCTCATCTCCAGCACCGTGCTCTCGAACCCGGCGAGCGCCAGCGCGGTGGCGAGGCCGGCGGCGCTGCCGCTGGCATGGATGACGAGATCGGCGTCGCCCGCGGCGCCTGCCGGCAGCGCGAAGCCGCAGTCGAGCGCCCGGGCCAGCGCGGCGCGGCCGGAATCGATGTCGACGAGCTCCACCGCGGCGCCGGGAATCCGCGCGGCAAGCGCCGCCATCAACGCCCCCACGGTGCCGCCGCCGACCACCGCGATGCGGTCGCCGATGAGCGGCGCGCCGTCCCAGAGACCGTTCAGCGCGGTTTCCATATTGGCGGCAAGCACCGCGCGCGTGTCGGGCACGGCATCGGGCACCGGCACCGCCGCCGCTTCGGGCACGACATAGCGGTCCTGATGCGGGTGGAGGCAGAAGACGCGCTTGCCGAGCAGCGCCGGCGCTCCCGCCTCGACGATGCCGACCGAGGCATAGCCGTATTTGACCGGCGCCGGGAAATCGCCCTCCTGGAACGGGCAGCGCATCGCCTGGTGCTGGCTCGGCGGCACGAGGCCGCGGAAGACCAGGCTCTCGGTGCCGCGGCTGATGCCGCTGGCCCGGGCGCGCACCAGCACCTCGCCCGGCCCCGGCGGCGCCAGCGCCTGGCGCCGCAGCTCGCCGCGGCCGGGCTCGGCCAGCCAGAAGGCGCGGGCGCTCTCAGTCACGCAAGATGCATTCGTAGAGCATGTCCTGGCCGAGACTGAAGCGGCGCAGCTCCGGCCGCAAGCCCTGCTGCGGCGCGGCGATCTCCGGCAGCGTCAGGCTCGGCTTGCCGGAGCCGAGCAGGATCGGCGCCACGGTGATCTGCAGGCGGTCGAGCGCGCCGGCGGCGAGAAAGCGCGAGATGGTGATGCCGCCGCCCTCGATGAAGAGGAAATGCAGGCCGCGCTCGGCCAGCGCCGCCGCGATATCGCGCGGCGCGAGCCTGTCGCCGCAGCGCGGCAGCCCCACCAGCTCCGCCCGGCCCAGGCGGTCCCCCGGCCGCACCAGCTCGGCGGCGGCGAGCAGCACGGTGGGGGCGGTGTCGTCCTGGAAGACGCGATGGCAGGCGCCGAGGCGGCGCTCGGCGTCGATGACGACGCGCACCGGGTGCGCGCCGCCGCAGCGCCGCACGGTGAGCAGGGGGTCGTCGTGGCGGATGGTGCCGGAGCCCACGATGACCGCGTCGGCGAGCGCGCGCATGCGATGGGTATGGATGAGGTCGGGCTCGCCGGTGACCCAGCGCGAGGCGCCGGAGGCGGCGGCGATACGGCCATCGAGGCTCTGGCCGAGATGGGCGACGGTAAAGCGCCGTCCCCGCGGCACTTGTGCGAAGGGCAGATAGAGCTCCAGCAGCGCCGCGGTCTCCGGCAGCTCCTCGCTGCGCTGCACCGGCGCCGCGCCGCCGCGATGACGCTGCGCCAGCAGGCTCTCCCAGGCGCCGCTCGTGATCCCCCATGCCGACCCTCCGCCGCCAAGTCTAGGACACCGCGAGGCGCTGGTCAGTTCACAGGAGCGTTGGCGCTAGGCTGCGGCAGGGCAGGGGGCGGCTCAGTCGCGCTTGAACGTCACCACCAGCACGTCGCGATAGGCGGGGACGTGCGGGGTCGACCGGCTCGACCGGCGTCACGCCGTGATATACCCGCGCGTCATGCACCAGCGCCGCGTCGAAGGGATCGGTGAGGGTGAAGCTGCCGAGCAGATGGCGGTCGAGATCGTGGATGCTGGTGGTGCCGCGGCGGATGTTCTGGCGGCGGATGAGCAGCACCAGCACGTAGTCGACGCCGTCGCGATGCATGCCCTCGGGCGTCGGCTTGCCGGCCTGCCCGGTCCGCGCCTCGATGCGGAACTGATGCGTCTCGATGTGCCAGGCGCGGCTCGCGGGCTCGAGCCGCTCGAACAGCGCGCGGCAGAAAGCGAGGATGGTGGTGAGGCTGGTGCCGGCGGCGATGTCGGCGGCGACCGGCTCGAACCAGCGCTCGATGCCGCCATGGAGCGGGTTGTAGTCGCGACTCTGGTAATGCGCCTGATGCGGCGCGCGGGTGATGGCGCTGCCGGCCCGGCGCCGCGAACACTGCATGGCGGCGGCGGCGGTAGCGCCCGCCATCGGCCATGTAGGTGTCGACCGGCATCTCGTTCCAGCTTGCGGCAAAGCGCTCCCAATCCGCTAGCGGCCCCGCCGCCGCGAGCAACGGCCGCATGCGCGCCGCGCCGAGAAAGGCGTAGGCATCGCGCGAGAGGCGCTGTTCGAGATCGTCGGCGGCGGGCAGCGGGATGAGGCTCATGGCGGCGGAGTCTAGCAAACGCGCCCGGCGCTGTAGCCCCCGGAATTGTCGCCATGACAATCCTCCTTGCCAGCGCCGGCGGCGGCCTGCATAAGCGGGCTCATGGCCTATGAACCGCCGCGTCATTGCGGCTTTTGCGGCGGCCTGCTGGCGCCGGTCGCGGCCAAGCCCGGCCAGCGCCTGTGCACCGCGGCCGGCTGCGGCAAGACCACCTATCTCTCGCCGGTGCCGGTGGTGGCGGCGATCGTTGAGCGCCGCGGCCAGATCATCCTGGTGCGCGGGGTGGGCTGGCCGGAGAGCTGGTACGGCCTGGTCACCGGCTTCCTCGAGCCCGAAGAGAGCCCGGAGGCGGCGGCGCGGCGCGAAGTGGCGGAGGAGCTTGGCCTCACCGTCGAGGCCGGCCGGCTGATCGGCGCCTATGCCTTTCCCCGCATGAACCAGGTGATCATCGCCTATCACATGCCGGCCGAAGGCGAGATCGTGCTCGACCGCAGCGAGCTCGCCGATTTCAAGGAAGTGCCGCTGGAGAAGCTGCGCCCGTGGAATTTCGGCACCGGCGAAGCGGTGCGCGATTTCCTGGCGCAGCGCCGGCAAGGCTGACGCGTCACATGCCGCCGCCGGAAGCCGAACTTCGGCTAGCGCGGCTCGGCAAATTCTCGGTCACGGGCGTGGCGTTCCAGCTGGTCCGCCTTGGCCCTGCAGATCATCGCCATCTCATGGAAGCTTCTGGCCGCCACCGGATCGCTGGTGGTCAATGCCATGTTGGCGAAGTCGGCAGCGCGATCCCGCATATACCGTGCGTGGTTCATCGGAGCCTCTGATCGGCCGTCTAGCGCGAGCGGGGAGGAAAACCCTACAGCATTTCTACTTTGAATGAATGGCATTGATTGAGTGCTTCGTCAGAACAGTCGCTCTGATAAGGCGAAGCAGCGATGCTTTGGCGAGATTAAGGTGCGACAGAGTGCCAGCACGCGCCGGCATTCGCGCAGGCAGAATGAGCGGCTGAATTGGTGTCGCGCTCGAGAGCATTGGCCTCGGCGTCGAGCTTGGCGGCGACCGCGACCAAATGAGCGGACGTTCTGCGGAGGCGCAGGACAGCATCCTCCGACGCGGGCGCTGCGGATTCCATTCGATTTCCCTTGGCGGATGGCTTCCCGGAGTACGAAAGACTACTCCCAGATTGTGTATCTGCAAAGATATTTATCGTTAAAGTTGTAGAGCGCCTTGCCATCCGACGCCGGGCCTCTGGCGCATGGCGGCAAAGTGGCAGCGAGAGGTGCTCGCCCGGTACGGCGCCGATAGGCCGATATCACTCCGGTCGCGGCGCGCGATCTGCCGCCCGATCGGGAATTTGGCTATCGCAGTGAAAGGAGGGCGCGGGATCGGCCGGCGCCCGGCGGTCAGGGTCGGCGGTTGGCGCGTCGCTCTTCCAGATGCGCCCGGACGATGCCGCTGATGGCGCCGACAGCGATGATGAGCCCAACGATGCCGACGACGTGGTACATGGCATTCTCCAGCCCTGCAGCCCGAAGATACCGCCGGAGGTTTAAGCGGTGATTACCGGGAAAAAGCCCCGCCCGGCGCAAGCGCCGAGCGGGGAAGGCAGTGTCCCGATGAGGCAACCGTCGGGCGCGCTTAAAACGAGCAATGCGCGGTTAGGTTCCGCGGCGCCAACAGTTTTGCCGCGTGCAAGTTGCCGTTGGATGGACCGCCGCGCCCGTCGAGGGGCACGCCTTGCAGCACCGGCGATCACCGCCGGAACCGGAGGTCAACCCTGGTGCGGTAGCGTACCGGTCTCGGCATCAACCGGGAGTAGACTAACGGCCAGGGGAAAGCCCATGGCGGCGGCACAGGAGCAGATCACTTTTCTGCAGGAGAAAGCGGCGCAGCTCCGCCGTCTGTCGGCGGAGCATGACGCGGCCGGCAATGCTCCCATCGCCCAGAAGCTCGCCCAAGTCGCGCGCGAGTTCGAGGCCAGGGCCACGGCGCTGCAGAGCGCCGTCAGGCATTAGCGCCGCGGGGGTGCCTCAACTCTGCGCGAGCCCGCCGGCTCCCGCCTTGTGGTCCCCGCAGTTTCGCGCCATTGTCGCACTTGCCCTCAAGCCGGGTAGCCCCCTGGACCGCGCCGAGGACCCCCTGTCGACCCGCCCTTTGCTGCTCGATGCCGGCTGGCGGCTGGCGCTGCTCGGCGCCGGCGTCGCCCTCTGCGGCGTGGCCTTGATGAAGCTCGCCGGGCTCGGCTGGCGCGCGCCGGCGGGGGCGCTGCTCGGCTATGGCGCGGTGGCGGCGCTGGTGCTGGCGGGCCTGGCGCAGCATGCGCCGCATCGCCGCTTCGGCGCGGCCAATATGGTGACCTTGACCCGCGCCGCGGCAGTGGCGGTGATGCTGGGCGTGCTGGCCGAAGGGGGGATCCCGTCGCCTTTCGGGCGCTGGCTGCTGGCGCTGGCCGGGACCGCGGCGCTGCTGCTCGACGGCGTCGATGGCTGGGCGGCGCGGAAAACCGGTCTTGCCAGCCACTTTGGCGCGCGCTTCGACATGGAGGTCGACGCCCTCTTCGTGCTCGTGCTGGCGGCGCTGGTCTGGCGTGCGGGGCAGGCGGGGGCGTGGGTGCTGACGGCGGGGCTGATGCGCTATATGTTCCTGGGGGCGGGGCGGCTCTGGCCGGTCCTGGCGGCACCGCTGGCGCCCAGCTTCCGTCGCAAGGCGATCTGCGTCGCGGTCATCGTCATGCTGCTGGCGGCGCTGCCGCCGCTGCTGGCGCCGACGGCGGCAGGTACGCTGTGTTTGGCCGGGCTCGGGTTGCTCTGCTATTCCTTTGGCGCCGATGCCGTGGCGCTCGTGGCGCGGCAGCGCCGGCGGCCGGCAATCACTACATAAGGGGTTGAGGTCAGTCCTTGTTCAACGCCAAGCCCGCCACTCTGCCGGTCTCCCCCGATCAGCGCGCCTTGCGCCAGATCGACCGCGCCATCACCGATCTGCGCCGGGGCAGCCTGGTGCTGCTGCGCGATGGCGCGGCGGCGCTGGTCGTCCAGGCGGCGGAAGCGATCACGCCGGAGAGTCTCGAGCGGCTCAAGACGCTGTCGGGTGCCGCGCCGTCGCTGGTGCTGACGCGGCGGCGCGCGGCGGCGCTGGGCCTGGTCGAGCCGCCGAGCGGCAAGGGCGGCGCGGTGCTGTTGCCGCTGGCCGCGGATGCGGCGGCGGACGCGCTGCGCGACCTCGCCGATCCCGCGGCCGCGACCACCGGACGGGTGCCGCCGGGCACGGTGACCGACGCCGCCGGGGTCGCCGATGCCGCGGTCGAACTGGTCAAGCTCGCGCGATTGCTGCCGGCGGTGCTGGTGGCGCATCTCAGCCCGCGCGCCGCGGCGACGCTCGCCGAGCGCGACGGGTTGATGCTGATCGAGGCGGGCGCGGTGCTGGCCTATCAGGCGACCGCCGCGCATTCGCTGCGGCCGGTGAGCGAGGCGCGCGTGCCCCTGAGCGGCGCCGAGAACACGCGCATCATCGCCTTCCGGCCGAGCGATGGCGGCATCGAGCACCTCGCCATCCTGATCGGCGATCCCGATCCCGCCGCACCGGTGCTGGCGCGGCTCCATTCCGAATGCTTCACCGGCGATCTCCTCGCCAGCCTGCGCTGCGATTGCGGCGACCAGCTGCGCGGCGCCATCGTCGAGATCGCGCGCACCGGCAGCGGCGTGCTGCTCTATCTCGCGCAGGAAGGCCGCGGCATCGGCCTCGTCAACAAGCTGCGCGCCTATCAGCTGCAGGATGCCGGGCTCGACACCGTCGACGCCAATGAGCAATTGGGCTTCGACGCCGATGAGCGCGTCTACCTGCCCGCGGCCGAGATGCTGCGCCAGCTCGGCTTCGCCCGCGTGCGCCTGCTCACCAACAATCCGGAGAAGGTGGCGGCGCTCATCCGCTGCGGCATCGAGGTGGTCGAGCGCGTGCCGCATATCTTTCCCGCCAACGGTCACAACGAGCGCTATCTGCGCACCAAAGCGACGCGCAGCGGCCACTGGCTGTAGCCGCCCGCGGGCTTACACCATGCCGTGGCCGGCAAATGTCAGCGCCGCCTCGGCGGCGAAGATCGCCGCGGCGACGTAGCGCGTCCAGCCGGAGCCGACGCGGTGCCCGGCATAGTGCCCGAACAGCACCGTCGGCACATTGGCCAGCATCATGCCGGTGGTGGTGCCGATCACCACCGCCAGCAGCAGGTCGAAGCGCGCGGCGAGCGCCGCGGTGGCGATCTGCGTCTTGTCGCCGATCTCGCACAGGAAGAACCCCACCAGCGTGGTGAGGAAGGCGCCGCGCCGCGGCGGCGCGGCGGCGGCGGCGCCGAGCTTGTCCGGCACCAGCGTCCAGACCGCCATGGCGATGAAGGAGAGGCCGAGCACCCAGTGCAGCAGCACTCGGCGTGAGCAGGTCGCCGACCCATTCCCCGGCCAGCGCCGCCACCGCGTGATTGGCGAGCGTGGCAAGGAAGATGCCGGCGATGATCGGCACCGGCCGGCGGAATTGCGAGGCCAGCACCAGGGCAAGGAGCTGCGTGCGGTCGCCGATCTCGGCGATGGCGACGACGGCGAGCGAGGTCAAAAATGCTTCCACGGGAGATCGCGGGGCCGGGCGGAGGATGGACCAGTGGCGTCGGCATCCTCCGCCCGGCCCGGGCGATCGACGCCGATGCCAAAGGTCTCGCCAAGCGCGGATGCCCGCATCCGCTCGCCGCCCGCGCCATGGCCCGCCGCGAGGCGACCAAGTCTGTTGACGCGAGCCCCCTCAAGAAGGGCGGCTACTCCCCACTGACCGGAGCAAAATTATCGGACGCGGCACGCGGCGGCAAGCCGGCAAAGCGCGACCGCCGCGGCGCGGCGCCGGGCAATGTTGCCGCCCCGTTTTTTCGAGGTCCCGGCAGTTCTTGCCGAAACCCGCTGACCTTATTGTGCAAGTAGCTGATATAACGCAATTTTTTACTTGGCACCGAGTTTGCTTTATACGCTCTGACCATGTCCTACGCCCCCGCCCCCTATGGCTTCTCCTACGTCCCGGCCGCGCCCGGCGCTGTCACTGCCACCGACGGGCCGGGCGCTCCCCATCCCTGGAAGGAAAGCTCCTTCAGCTTCCATGACGTGCTTGACGCGCTGAACCCGCTGCAGCACATCCCGATCGTCAACACCATCTACCGCTGGGCCACCGGCGATGTCCCCGGGAATATCGCGCGCGTCGTCGGCGACGGGCTTTACGGCGGCCCGATCGGCCTCGCCGCCGGCATGCTGAGCGTCGCCGTCAAGGACGATAGCGGCAAGGATCCCGGCGAGATGGTGATGGGGCTGCTCACCGGCGGCGACACCGCGGAGGTCAAGCTGGGCAGCGCCGCGGCCCTCCCCGCCGCGCCCGCATCCGCCGCGGCAAGCGGCTGCGGCCACCGCCGCCTTGCCGGCCACGGCGACCCTTCCCACGGCGAGCTCCGCGACGCGTGCGAGCGCCGCGACAGCGGCGGCCATGACGCCCGCGCCGCGCGCACGCGCGCCGATGATGCCGTCGCTCCAGGCCGCGCCTGCGATGTCGCCGGCGCCCGGGACCGCGAGCCCGGCCGAGCAAGCCTTCGCCTCGCAAAACGGCGCCTTGCTGCGCAGCGCCTATGGCGCGCGCGCGGCGCCGCCGGCGCATGCGATGGTGCCGCTCCAGCTCACCGGCGCACAGCTGCCGCCCCGCTTCCAGCGCAACGCCGCACCTGCCGCCACGCCGGCGGCGCCCGCCGGCAGCACCGCGCCCGCCGCCGCGCCGCAGCCCGGCGCCGCAGCGCCCCAAGCCGCGCCGCCGGCAGCGCCCACAGCCCAAGCCACGCCGCAACCCGATCTTTCCGCCCTGCCGGAGAATCCGCCGGTCGACATTCCCCAGCGCATGATGGACGCGCTCGACAAGTACGCCCATATCCACCAGCAGCAGCAGCGCGGCCAGCAGGTGGATGTGGCGCCATAAGTTCGTCAGTCTTCAGCGATCAGTTGTCAGTAGCGCATTGTCACTCGCGCCGCTTGATAACTGATAACTGACAACTGATAACTGATAGCTGACGGCTCACCGATGCCCGACCTCCTCGTTTCTGCCGACGGAACCGCGCTCTGGGGCGGCAGGCGCTTGCGCTGCACGCTCGGCCGCGGCGGCGTCGGCGCGGGCAAGCGCGAGGGCGATGGCATGACGCCGGCAGGCGCCTGGCCGATGCGCCGCCTGCTCTATCGCGCCGACCGGCTCGCGCGGCCGGCAACCGCTCTTGCCGCAGCGCCGCTCGCGCCTGGCGATGGCTGGTGCGACGATCCCGCCGATCCCTGCTACAACCGGCCGGTGGCGCTGCCCTATGGCGCCAGCGCCGAGGCGCTGTGGCGCGAGGATGGCGTCTACGATCTCATCGTGCCGCTGGGCTATAACGACGACCCCGTCATCGCCGGCAGCGGCAGCGCCATTTTCCTGCATGTCGCGCGCGCCGATTACGCCGCCACCGAGGGCTGCGTCGCGCTGGCGCAGGCGGATCTGCTCGCGGTGCTGCGCGACGCCGATGCGCGGACGCGCGTCGTGGTGGCGCCGGCGGCCGCGGGTGCTCAGACCCGTCCCATTTCCCGAACAGGCTCCTACGCGGGGTGATCGCCACCGTCCGGTGCCGTCGGACGCGTGCCGAAGATCGCCGTGCCGACCCGCACATGGGTCGCGCCGAAGCGGATGGCGGTCTCGAAATCGGCGCTCATCCCCATGCTGAGCCCGGCGATGCCCTGTCGGCGCGCAATCTCGCGCAGCAACGCGAAGTGCGGCGCCGGCGCCTCGTCCGAGCGGCGGGATGCACATCAGCCCGGCGATGGCGAGGCCCAGGCCGCGGCAGAGGGCGATGAAGCCGTCGACGCCTGCCGGCAGCACGCCGGCCTTTTGCGCCTCCTCGCCGGTATTGACCTCGATGAAGAGCGCCGGCTGGCGCTGCTGCCGCTCCATTTCGCGGGCCAGCGCCTCGGCGAGCTTCGGCCGGTCGAGCGTCTCGATGACGTCGAACAGCGCCACCGCCTCCTTCACCTTGTTGGTCTGCAGCGGGCCGATGAGATGGAGCTCGAGCCCGGGATGGCCGGCTTTGAGGGCGGGAAATTTCGCCTGCGCCTCCTGCACGCGGTTCTCGCCGAAGCGGCGCTGCCCGGCGGCGATCGCCGCGGCGATGGCGGCCGCGTCATGGGTCTTGCTCACCGCCACCAGCGCCACGTCCCCGGGATCGCGGCCGCACTCGGCGGCGGCGGCGGCGATGCGGGCGCGGATGGCGGCCAGGTTGGCGGCGATCATGGAGCCGGGCGTCAGTTGTCACTCTTCAGTTATCAGCAGGGCCCCGCAACTGACAACTGAGAACTGATGACTGACAACGGCCTGCCGGCGGCGGCGCATTTGGATTCTCCAGGGCGAAGGTGTAGGATCGGCCCGTCCGCGGGGGCTCCGCCTCCGGCGGGGGTAGTGGAGGAGAATAGATGTCCACCAGATGGATCGCGCCGGCGCTCGTGCTGACGAGCCTGCTTGCGGGCTGCAGCTGGTTCGGCGGCCCGGCGCAGACCGACACCGATACCGACTCGGTGCAGCGGGCGCAGGATCCCTATCATACCGACCCGCAATACAACCCCTATACCGGCTACAACCCGAAGACCCAGGAGGGCACGGAGAGCGGCTTCTCGGTGATGAAGAGCCTGTTCGGCTTCGGCGACAAGAAGGACAATGGCGGCAACGGCAATGGCGGCCCGCCCGGGGTCGGCGTCAATTCCTTTCTGTGGCGCGCGACGCTCGACACCGTCTCGTTCATGCCGCTGGCCTCGGCCGATCCCTTCGGCGGTGTCATCATCACCGACTGGTACGCACCGGCGCAGACGCCGAACGAGCGCTTCAAGGTCAACGTCTTCATTCTCGGCCGCGAGCTGCGCGCCGATGGCGTGCGCTGCACCGTCTTCCGCCAGAAGCGCGATACCGGTGGACAATGGACGGATGCGCCGGTCGATCAGAAGACCGGCTCCGACATCGAAGACGCCATCTTGACGCGCGCGCGCCAGATGCGGCTGAGCACGGCATCGACGAAGTAGCCGCCAGCGCAGCAATACAGGGTTGACCGCAGGAAGGCGGATGCGGCGCGATGGCGCGTTATAATTTCAAAGAAGCCGAGACGCATTGGCAGCAGGTCTGGCGCGAGCGCCGCACCTTCGCGGTCGAGACCGATCCGACCCGGCCCAAATATTATGTGCTGGAGATGTTTCCCTATCCCTCCGGCAAGCTGCATGTCGGCCATGTCCGCAACTACACCATGGGCGACATGGTGGCGCGCTATAAGCGCGCGCAAGGCTTCAATGTGCTGCACCCCATGGGCTGGGACGCTTTCGGCCTGCCGGCGGAGAATGCGGCGATTGCGAGCAAGGTGCATCCCGCCGCCTGGACCTACGCCAATATCGCCGCGATGCGCGAGCAGCTGCAGCGCATGGGGCTGTCCTATGACTGGTCGCGCGAGATCGCCACCTGCCATCCCGACTATTACCGGCATGAGCAGAAGATGTTCCTCGACTTCCTCGCCGCCGATCTCGCCTATCGCCGGGAATCCTGGGTCAATTGGGATCCGGTGGAGCACACCGTGCTGGCCAACGAGCAGGTGATCGACGGCCGCGGCTGGCGCTCCGGAGCGCTGGTCGAGAAGCGGCTGCTGGCGCAATGGTTCCTGCGCATCACGCGCTATGCCGACGATCTCCTCGACGGGCTGAAGACGCTCGAGCGCTGGCCCGAGCGCGTGCGGCTGATGCAGGAGAATTGGATCGGCCGCTCGGAGGGCGCGCGCGTCTTCTTCGCCCTCGGCGGCCGCGACGAGCGGCTCGAAGTGTTCACCACACGCCCGGACACGCTCTATGGCGCCGCCTTCTGCGCGCTCTCGCCCAACCATCCGCTCGCGGCCGAGCTGGCGCGCGACAATCCGGCGCTCGGCGAATTCATCGCCGAGTGCAACCGCATGGGCACCTCCGAGGCGGTGCTGGAGACGGCGGAGAAGAAAGGCTTCGACACCGGCGTCACGGTGCGCCACCCACTCGTCGAAGGCTGGGAGCTGCCGCTCTATGTCGCGAATTTCGTGCTGATGGAATACGGCACCGGCGCCATCTTCGGCTGTCCCGCGCATGACCAGCGCGATCTCGATTTCGCGCGCAAGTACCGCCTGCCGGTGAAGCCCGTGGTGCTGCCGGCCGGCGCCGATCCCGCCAGCTTCGCCGTCGGCGCCGAGGCCTATACCGGGGATGGCACGATCTTCAATTCGGGATTCCTCGACGGGCTCGCTGTGCCCGAGGCCAAGCGCGCGGTCACCGAGCAGCTTGTGGCGCTGGGCGCCGGGCACGGCACCATTGCCTATCGCCTGCGCGATTGGGGCGTGTCGCGCCAGCGCTATTGGGGCTGCCCCATTCCGGTAATCCATTGCGCGCGCTGCGGCATCGTGCCGGTGCCGGAACGCGATCTGCCGGTGCGGCTGCCCGAGGACGTCACCTTCGACCAGCCCGGCAATCCGCTCGACCGTCACCCGAGCTGGAAATACACCACTTGCCCCGGCTGCGGCGGCGCGGCAGAGCGTGAGACCGACACCTTCGACACCTTCTTCGAGAGCTCCTGGTATTTCGACCGCTTCTGCTCGCCGCGCGCCGGCACCGCGTTCGAGCGCCGCGACATCGATTACTGGATGCCGGTCGACCAGTATATCGGCGGCATCGAGCATGCGGTGCTGCATCTGCTCTATTCCCGCTTCTTCAGCCGCGCGCTGCGCGACTGCGGCTATCTCGACGTCAAGGAACCGTTCGCCGGACTCTTCACCCAAGGCATGGTGTGCCACGAGACCTACCGCGCGCCGGACGGCCAGTGGCTCTTCCCCGAGGAAGTCCACCGCGGCGCCGCCGGCGCGCTGGTCGACGCGCAGGACCGGCCGGTGGTCGCCGGGCGCACGGAGAAGATGAGCAAGTCGAAAAAGAACGTCGTCGGCCTCGAGGCCATCGTCGAAGGCTATGGCGCGGACACCGCGCGGCTCTATCTGCTCTCCGACAGCCCGCCCGAGCGCGACCTCGAATGGACCGATGCCGGCATCGAGGGCGCCTGGCGCTATGTCAACCGGCTGCACCGGCTGACGACGGAGCCGCCCGTGGCGCTGGCGCCGCTCGGCGTGCCGATGCCGCCGGCGCTGGCGCCCGGCGCCGAGAAGACGCGGCGCGCCATCCACCGCGCCATCGCCGCCGTCACCGAGCATATCGACAAGTTCCGCTTCAACAGCGCGGTGGCGCGCATCCGCGAGCTCACCAACCTGCTGGAGGAGATGCAGGACGGGGCCGGCGCCGGCGCGGTGATGCGCGAAGGCATCGAGACGGCGGTGCGGCTGATCGGACCGATGATGCCGCATCTCGCCGAGGAGCTGTGGCGGGCGCTGGGTCATGCGCGCCTGCTCGCCGACGAGGCCTGGCCGGCGGCCGATCCCGCGCTCGTCGTCGAGGAGACCGCGACCGTGGCGGTGCAGGTCAACGGCAGGCTGCGCGCCACCATCGAACTGCGGCGCGACAGCGGCCAGGCGGAAGCCGAGGCGGCGGCGCTGGCACAGCCCACGGTCCAGCGCGCCATGGAGGGCAAGGCGCCGCGCAAGATCATCCTCGTGCCCAACCGGATCATCAATGTCGTGGTCTAGGCGCGATCTCGCGGGGCTGCTGCTGCTGCCGCTCGCGGCCTGCGGCTTCCACCCGATGTATGGCAGGGAAGAGCAAGTGGTCGACGAGCCCGAGCTCGCGGCGATCAGCGTCGCGCCGATCATCGACCGCATGGGACAGCAGCTCGAGCTGTCGCTGCGCGAAGCGCTCAACCCGGAAGGGCTCGCGGTCACGCAGCGCTACAAGCTGTTCGTCGCGCTGACCGCCGTCGCGCACCGATCTCGGCATTCAGCGCGACGCCACCTCGACGCGCGGCCGCATCACCGCCTATGTCACGCTGCGGCTCGTCGATGTCGCGAGCAACAAGCCGATCTACACGTCGCGCGCGCAGTCGATCGCCGACTTCAACATTCTCGAGGATGCCTACGCGGCGCAAGTCGCCGAGGACGATGCGCGCACCCGCGCCGTGCGCGACCTCACTGCCGAGATCCGCACGCGGCTTACCCTGTTCGTGCACGACCAGCCGAAGCTGACGCAGAAATCCACGGACTGAGCCCGCGTGAAGCTGCCGCCGGCCCGCCTCGCCGCCTTCCTCGCCAAGCCCGACGCGGTGATCCGCGCCGCGCTGTTCTACGGCGCCGATGCCGGCTTGGTGCGTGAACGCGCCGACCGGCTGGCGCTCGCGGTCGCCGGCGACCTCAGGGATCCCTTCCGCGTCACCGACCTCACCGCCGCGGCACTCGCCGCCGATCCGGCGCGGCTCGGCGACGAAGCGGCGGCCCAGTCGCTCACCGGCGGACGGCGCCTGCTGCGCGTGCGCGATGCGGGCGACGGGGTCGGCGCGCAGTTCGAGCGCTTTCTCGCGGCACCGCCGCCCGGCGACAGCGTGACCGTGGTCGAGGCGGGCGAGCTCGCGCCGCGCTCGAGCCTGCGCCGCGCTTTCGAGAGCGCCGGCATCGCCGCTGCCATCGCGTGCTACAGCGACGACCGCCGCGCGCTCGAGGAGCTCGCGCGCGAGGTGCTGGGCGCACGCGGCATCGCCGTCTCCGGCGAGGCGCTCGCCTATCTCGCCGAGCATCTCGGCGGCGATCGCATGCTGAGCCGGCGCGAGCTGGAGAAGCTGGCGCTGTTCGTCGGCGACAAGGGCAAGGTCGGACTCGCGGAGGCGAGCGACGCGGTCGGCGACAGCGCGCAGCTCAGCGTCGAGGACGTCGTCTTCGCCGCCGCCGACGGCGATGCGACGGCGCTGGAGCGCGCGCTGGAGCGGGCGTTCCAGGAAGGCGAGATGCCGGTCTCGGTGCTGCGCGCGCTGATGCGGCATTTCCAGCGCCTCCATCTCGCCCAGGCGCGGCTCGCCACCGGCATGAGCGAGGAAGAGACGCTGAGGAGCCTGCGCCCGCCGCTGTTCTTCAAGCTGCAGGATCGCTTCCGCCGCCAGCTGCGGCTGTGGCCCGAGCGGCGCGCGCGCCAGGCGCTGGAGCTGCTGCTGCAGGCCGAGCTCAACGCCAAGCGCACCGCGCTGCCGGCGGAAGCGGTGTGCCGCGACGCGCTGCTGCGCATCGCGCGCGGCGCCGCGGCGCGGCGGTAGCGGCGGCGCGATGGCACGTCCGGGTCTCGCGCCGCTGCGCCGCATCTGTCTCGCTCTGCCCGAAGCGGAGGAGCGCGAGACCTGGGAGGAGAAGACCTTCCGCGTGCGCGACAAGATCTTCGCCATGCACATCGCCGATGATGGCGATGGCCGGCCGGCGCTGTGGTGCAAGGCGCCGCCGGGCAGTCAGACGCATCTCGTCGAGGCCGATCCCCGGCGCTTCTTCGTGCCGCCTTATGTCGGGCACAAGGGCTGGATCGGCATGTGGCTCGATCGCCGCGTCAGCTGGCGCGAGGTGGCAGTGGTCGTGAAACGGAGTTACGGCCTGACCGCGCCCAAGCGACTGGCGGCTCGCGTCGCCTAAGAGCCTATCTGGGAACGCTCGCGGCGTTTCAGGCGCGCGCCAGCGGCGGCAGGTTGTTGAGGCGGCGCAGCACGTCGTCGAGCTGCTCCAGCGTGCGGTAATGGATGCTCAGCATGCCGCCCTGGCCGCTGAACATGATCTGCACCTTGAGTCCCAGCAGCTGCGTCAATTCGCGCTCGAGCACGGCCATGTCGGCGTCGCGCGGTCCGGCCAGGCTGGCGGGTCCGTCGGACCGCTCCTTGTCCTTGTGCTGCGCCTGCGCGAGCCGCTCGACCTGGCGCACGCTCAGGCCGGCTTTGACGACCTGGTGCGCGAGCGCTGCGGCGTTCTCCAGCCCGATCAGCGCCCGCGCATGGCCGGCGGTGAGCTGGCCGTCGCGCATGAGATCGCGCACCTCCTCGGGCAGCGCCAGCAGCCGCAGCAGATTGGCGATGTGGCTGCGGCTCTTGCCGACGGCGCGGGCGAGATCCTCTTGCGTGTGGTGGAACTCGTCGAGCAGGCGGCGATAGCCGTCGGCTTCCTCCAGCGGGTTCAGGTCCTGGCGCTGGACATTCTCCACCAGCGCGATCTCGAGCGCCTCGCGATCGGCGAGCTCGCGCAGCAGCACCGGCACCTCATGCAGCTGCGCCGCCTGTGCCGCGCGCCAGCGGCGCTCGCCGGCGACGATCTCGTAGTGCCCTTCCTGTTCGGGATGCCGGCGCACCAGCAGCGGCTGCAGGATGCCCTGGGCGCGAATCGACTCGACCAGCGCCTGCTGGCTCTCGGCGTCGAAATGGCGTCGCGGCTGATAGCGTCCGGGATGCAGCAGCTCCACCGGCACGCTGCGCGGGTTGCGCGGCGCGTCGCTCACCGGCCCCTCCCCGGCCTCTTCGCCCAGCAACGCGCTAAGCCCGCGGCCGAGTCCGCGCCGGCGCGGGTCCTCGCTCATGCCACGCTGAGCCGGATCCGCTCACGCCGCAGGACCTCGCCGGCGAGATGGACATAGGCCTGCGAGCCCGGACAGCGGAAATCATAAAGCAGCACCGGTTTGCCATGGGACGGCGCCTCGGAGACGCGGACATTGCGCGGGATGACAGTGTCGTAAACCTTGTCGCCGAAGTGGCCGCGCACGTCGGCCGCAACCAGATCACTCAAGTTATTGCGTTTGTCGAACATGGTCAATACCACCCCTTGTATCTCCAGGGCCGGGTTCAGGTTCCGTTTGACTCGCTCGATGGTACGGACGAGATGGCTCAACCCCTCCAGCGCGTAGAATTCGCATTGAAGCGGCACCAGCACGGCTTGTGCCGCGACGAGGGCGTTCAGCGTCAGCAGGCCCAGCGAGGGCGGGCAGTCGATCAGCACATAATCATAGGGCAGCACAGCATCGGCCAGCGCCTGGCGCAGCCGGTATTCGCGCTGGTCGGCGCTCACCAGCTCGATCTCGGCGCCGGAGAGGTCGACCGAGGCCGGCACAACCGATAAGTGCGGGACCTTGGTCGTTACGATCGCGGAACCGATCGGCTGCTCGCCGATCAGCACCTGGTAGGAGGTGATCGAGCGTGAATGGCGCGGGATGCCGAGGCCGGTGCTGGCATTGCCCTGCGGGTCGAGATCGAGCAGCAACACCCTTTTGTCCGCCGCGGCAAGCGCGGTCGCCAGGTTGATCGCGGTGGTAGTCTTGCCCACCCCACCTTTCTGGTTAGCGATGGCGATGACGCGCGGCGTTGGCGAAGGCCCTTGTTCAGGGATGAGGGTGTCGAGTTGTGCCGGCGCTAGGGTCACGGGCAATTGCCTCCAGACGCAAGATGCAGCCGGACGGGTCCGTCAGGCTGGGCTGGCGGTCAAGCCGGATATGCCATGCTTTGGCCGCTTCCGTCAATTCTTCCTCAACCATACGCCCTTTGGGGAAAAGACACACGGTCTGTGGACCAAGGAACCGCTCGGAAATCGCCAGGAGCTCCGATAGCGGCGCCAGCGCCCGCGCGGTGACGACATCGGCGGCAAACACCGGGACGCGGTCGATTCGCTGGGCATGGATGATCGCCGGCGCCCCAGTGACGCGCACCGCCTCGCGCAGAAAGACCGCCTTGCGGCCATCGGACTCGATGAGATGGACCTCGGGCACTCCCATGATGGAGAGGACCAGGCCCGGCAGCCCCGCGCCGCTGCCGAGATCTACCAGCCGACGGGCCTCGCGCGGGATCAAGGGAAAGAGCTGGGCGGAATTGAGAATATGGCGGCGCCAGACATCGCCCAGCGTGTCGCGTCCGACAAGGTTAATGCGGCGCGTCCAGGAGTTAAGCAATTCTACATACTTGGCAAGCCGGTCTAGTGTTTCACGTGAAACGCCGGTCAGCTTGGCGAACCCCGCCATCCCCAGGGGCGCGCGGCTGGGCCCGGCCACGACCTACGCCCCGGCCGCGACCGGTTGGCGCCGGACAAAGCGCAGAAGCGCCACCAACGCCGCCGGCGTGACCCCGGAAACCCGCGCCGCCGCCCCTAGGGTTTCGGGCTGGGCGCTGCGCAGCTTGGCGCGGATCTCGCTGGACAGGCTGCCCACCGAGTCGTAGTCGAGGTCGCGCGGCAGGCGGAGCGCTTCGTCGCGGCGGAAGGCGCGGATATCCGCCTCTTGCCGCTCGATATAGCCGGCATAGCGCGCATCGATCTCGAGCTGCTCGGCGATTGTCGCCGGGATCGCCGCCAACTCCGGCCAGAGTCGCGTCAGCGCCGTCATATCCAGCCCGGGATAGCCCAGGAGCTCGCCGGCGCTGCGCAGCACGCCATCGGCATTGACCGCAAAGCCGCGCGCACGCAGCGCCGACGGGGTCATGGCCAGGTGGCGCAGCAATTCCCTGCCCTGCTCAAGCGCTTGCCGCTTTTGCGCGAACGCCGCCGCCCGCTCCCGCCCGACGCACCCCAGCCGCTCGCCCAGCGCGGTCAGCCGCTGATCGGCATTGTCGGCGCGCAGCACCAGCCGGTACTCGGCGCGCGAGGTGAACATGCGGTAGGGCTCGGTGGTGCCCCGGGTGATGAGATCGTCGATCAGCACGCCGATATAGGAGCTGGCGCGATCGAGCACGAGCGCTTCGCTCCCCGCCGCCGCCAGCGCCGCGTTGAGCCCCGCCACCAGCCCCTGGGCCGCCGCCTCCTCATAGCCGGTGGTGCCGTTGATCTGGCCGGCGAGAAACAGCCCCGGCACCAGGCGCGTCTCGAGGCTCGGCCGCAACCCCCGGGGATCGATGAAATCATACTCGATGGCGTAGCCGGGCCGAATCATCGCCGCCCGCTCGAGGCCGGGAACGGTCTTGAGCAGCGCGGCCTGGACGTCCCGCGGCAACGAGGTCGAAATGCCGTTGGGATAGATCGTGTCGTCGTCCAGCCCTTCGGGCTCGAGAAAGATCTGGTGGCGTTCCCGCTCGGCGAACCGCACGACCTTGTCCTCGATCGACGGGCAGTAGCGCGGCCCCACCCCCTCGATCTGGCCGGAATAGATCGGCGAGAGATGCAGGCTGGCACGGATCACCGCATGAGTCTCTGGCGTGGTCGCGGTGATATGGCACGGGCGCTGTGGCGTCGTGATGCGCTGGGTGAGAAAGGAGAACGGCACGGGCGGCTCATCGCCCGGCTGCTCCTCCAGCCCCGACCAATCGATGGTCTTGCCATCGAGCCGCGGCGGTGTGCCGGTCTTGAGCCGGCCGAGCGCGAAGCCGGCGCGGGCGAGCGTGGCGGAAAGGCCGAGCGATGGCGCCTCGCCAACGCGCCCGGCCGGGGTGGTTTCGCTGCCGATATGAATGAGGCCGCGCAGGAAAGTGCCGGTGGTCAGAACCACCCGACCGACGGCGATCGTTTCGCCAGCGGAAGTAACCACGCCGGCGATAGCACCGCCGCCATCGAGCAGCAAATCCTCGGCCGCCGCGGCGCGGACGGTCAGGTTGGGCTGCGCCTCAAGCAGCGCCTGCATCGCCTGGCGATAGAGCTTGCGGTCGGCTTGCGCCCGAGGACCCCGCACCGCCGGGCCTTTGCTGCGGTTTAGCAGGCGGAACTGGATGCCGGCGCGGTCGATGGCGCGGCCCATTACCCCGTCCAGCGCGTCGATCTCGCGCACCAGATGCCCTTTCGCCAGGCCGCCGATCGCGGGATTGCAGGACATTTCGCCGATGGTCTCGCGCTTGTGAGTCAGCAGTAGGGTGCGGGCGCCGAGCCGCGCCGCCGCAGCCGCCGCTTCGCAGCCGGCATGGCCGCCGCCAATGACGATGACATCGAAGGACATGGCGCATTTTATAGGTGTCCGGCGCCGCGCCTGCAAGCTGAAGCGGTCGACTTATCCCAACCCCTGTGAATGTTTCACGTGAAACATTACCCTGCATCTTGGGGATGGCGGCCGCGCGCCTCTAGCTATTGACATTGCCGCCCGCCCGGCGCAAGAGCGTTAACTCCTGTGGAGACGCCGATGCGATGGTGGCGCCAATCCTGGCCCGGCCTGCTCGCGACCTTGGACGGAGTCGGCCTCTGCCGCTTCGCCTATACCCCCCTCATTCCATTCATGATCGGCGCCGGGGTGGTCAGCGAGACCGGGGCCGCCTATCTCGGCGCTGCCAATCTGGCGGGATATCTGGCCGGCGCTGCAGGCGCCGCCCCTTTGGCCGGGATTTTCGGCCTCGCCCGCGCCATCCGCGCCTGTTTCCTGCTCTCGATCCTCGGCCTCGCCGCCTGCATCTGGCCGGGCGGCTTCTGGTGGTATTTCCCTTGGCGGTTCCTCGCCGGCGGCGCCGGCGCCGCCCTGATGGTCCTGGCGCCGAGCTTCCTGCTGGCCGAGGTGCCGGCGGGCGAGCGCGGGCGGCATGGCGGCGTCATTTATGCCGGCGTCGGCGCCGGCATCGCTTTGTCCAGCCTGCTGGTGCCGCCGCTGGCGAGCTGGAGCCTGTCCGGCGTCTGGGCGGCGTTGGCGCTGGGCGCGCTACTCACCACGCTTGCGACCTGGCGGCGCTGGCGCGGCCGCGCCGTGCTCGCCTCGGCGCTCACCGCCCGCCCCAGGCTCGGCCGCGCCGCCGGCTGGGTGGCGCTGGCTTTCGGCATGGATGGCGTGGGCTTCGTCCCGCACAATCTTTTCTGGGTCGATTACATCGCGCGCACGCTCGGCCTCGGCACCGCGGCCGGGGCGGCGCAATGGCTGCTGCTCGGCGTCGGCGCGGCGATCGGCCCAGCGCTGGCCGGGCGCATCGGCGACGCGATCGGGCTCGGCCGCGCGCTGATCCTGGCCTTCGCCGTCAAATGCCTGGCGGTGCTGTTGCCGAGCTTGGCCACCGCCCTGCCTTTCCTGGCGGTCTCCTCGCTGCTTGCCGGCGCGCTCACCCCTGGCATCGCCGCGCTCTGTGCCGCGCGCATCACCATGCTGGTCCCTTCCGGCCTGCAGACCCGAGCCTGGGGCTTCGCCACCCTGGTCTTTGGCCTGTTCCAGGCGGTCGGCGCTTATGCGATGGCCTTCGCCTATGGCCGCCTGCATAGCTATGTCCCGCTTTATGTCGCCGGCGCCGGATTCGAGGCTTTCGGGGCCGTTTTCGCAGCGTTGGCCCTGTTTTCAGCGGCTAAAGCCGCGCGAAGTGGCCATGAAACCCGGCCTTAGTGCCATTTTCGGGCCATCACTGCGAGATCTGGCAGCGACCACCCCCAGGTGCCGAGCATGGGTTTAGACAGTATATTTTCCCACTATCAAAGTAACAATTTGGGAAATTATCATAATTTCCAATGTACTGGAATAGAACATGGGTATTTAGAACTATACATAGATCATGAAATCAGCGTATTACGCGACACGAGCGGTTACAGGTGCTTTGCTCCGAAATATGCGCTGGTAATCTCAGTAAATACCTACTTGCCAAGGCAAAATTCGCTGAAAGATAATGTCGAGCAGCGATTTCGACGTCGACTCGGCCGGTGATCCGCCCGAGGGCGCTGGTGGCCGAGCGCAGGTCTTCGGCGGCCAGTTCCGGCAGCGTTGCCAGGGCGAAGCGGCCGAGCGCCGCGGCGCATTCCTCGAGCGCCTGCCGGTGGCGCGCCCGGGTGATCAGCGGTGCCCCGCCGGCCGCGAAGCGCCGCGCCACCTCCGCCTCGAGCCGCGCCAGCAGCGCCGCCATCCCTTCCCCGGTCCGCACCGAGAGGTGCAGCGCCGGCCCGGCGCCGAGCCCGTCCGCCCAGCCTGCCGCGCCTGGCGCCAGATCGATCTTGTTGGCGACCACCAGCGCCGTCTCGTCCACCAGCCCCGCCACTGCCGCCGCTTCGTCGGGCCGCGTCGCGTCGAGCACGATCAACCGAAGATCCGCGGCATCTGCCCGCGCGCGGGCACGGCGCACGCCTTCCGCCTCCACGGCATCGCCGGCCGGGCGCAGCCCTGCCGTGTCGGCGAGCACCACCGGATATCCCCCGAGATCGAGCGCGACCTCGATGACGTCGCGGGTGGTGCCGGCGCTCGCCGCGGTGATCGCCACCTCGCGCCGCGCCAGCGCGTTCATCAGGCTCGACTTCCCGGCATTGGGCGGCCCGAGGATCGCCACCGCGACGCCGTCGCGCAGCCGCTCGCCGCGATGGCCGTCGGCGAGATGGCGCGCTGATCTCCTCGTGCAGCGCCGCCGCCGCCGCACGCACCTCCCGCCAGAGATCCTCCGGCAGCCCCTCTTCGGGAAAATCGATCTCCGCCTCGATATGGGCGAGCCCGCGCAGCAGCCGCGCGCGCCAGCCCTCATAGAGCCGCCCGAGCTCGCCCTCGAGCTGGCGCAAGGCTTGGCGGCGCTGCGCCGCGGTCTCGGCCGCGACAAGATCGGCGAGCCCTTCGGCCGCGGTGAGATCGAGCTTGCCATTCTCGAAGGCGCGGCGGGTGAACTCGCCGGGCACCGCCGGCCGCAACCCCGGCAGGCGCGCCAGCGCCTCCAGCAGCGCCGCTGCGACCGCGCGGCTGCCATGAATGTGGAGCTCCGCCACATCCTCGCCGGTCACGCTGCGCGGCGCCGGAAAAAACAGCGCGAGCCCGTCATCGATCGCCTCGCCGCTGGCGGGATCGCGAAAGCGCGCACGCGCCGCCCGCCGCGGCGGCGGCACGGCGCCGGTCAGCGCCGCGAGCGCGGCGCGCGCTTCGGGCCCCGACAGCCGCAGCACGGCGATGCCGGCGCGTCCGGGCGCGGTGGCAAGGGCAAAGATGGTCGTCACGGCAAGCGTCCCTCGCGCGGCGCGGCGCGATTGTCAATGCCGCGGCAGAGACGCTACCCCTGGCGGGGCGCGGAGCGCCGGCGAAGGCGCGAGCCTTCGCCGGCGAAAAGGCGCGTTAATGCGTCGCGGCGGGCGGCACGCTCGAGCCGCTCATGTGATCATCGCCGCCGTTCCAGGCCGGCAGTGATTTCAGTTCGGCCTCGGTGCGTGTGAGGGTGAAGCCGCCCTTCTGCGCATCCCAATGGAAATCGCTGATCGGCAACGACACCTCATGCGCGCCAACGCCGAGCACGCCGCCGGCGCCGACCACCAGGCGATCGATCTTGTGGCTGTCAGGCGTCATCAGCGCGGTCGAGACCGAGCCGATCTTCTTGCCGTCGCTGCCGTAGACGGCGCTGCCTTTGATCTGCGACACGTCCGACTGCATCAACGGATTCGGCGCCGGCCGCGGCGGCGCTACCGCTGGCGACGCGATGCTGCCGGGGCCGGGCGCGGCACCGCCGGGGCTGGTTGTCTGGGCGAGCGCCGGCGCGGCCAGCAACGCCAATGTGGCGGCCGCCGCCATCAAGCTCGTGCGCGTCATTGAGCACCTCTTTGCTGTGTGAGCCTAAAGAGCTAACAGCATCGACGCGGCGTTCGTCCGCCAGCGCATGGCGCAGGTAAGTTGCAGTTCTGCACAACCGAAGATG
The DNA here is from genome assembly GCA_963789275.1 of uncultured Alphaproteobacteria bacterium. Lineage (GTDB taxonomy): Bacteria > Pseudomonadota > Alphaproteobacteria > ATCC43930 > CGMCC-115725 > DAHUYF01. The sequence continues at coordinate 555,401 of CAWBKF010000004.1, read as the reverse complement.
CGATGCGCGCCGCCTCTCCGCTTAGCGGCCGCAGTGCGCTGCTCACGCCTTTTCCGGCTTGGTCTGATCCGGTCGCAGCATCAGCCGCTCGACCCGGCCGCCTGCGACGAGATGCGTCTCTAGGATCTCGTCGATATCGGCGGTGCTGCGATAGCCGTACCACACGCCTTCGGGATAGATCACCATGGTCGGGCCGAGCTCGCAGCGATCGAGACAGCCGGCGGCGTTGATGCGGATGCTGTCGAGGCCGAGCTCCTTGGCGCGGACCTTCATGTAGTTGCGCAGCTTCTCGCTGCCCTTCTCGCTGCAGCAGCCGCGGGGATGGCCGGGCGGCCGCGTGTTGGTGCAGCAGAAGACGTGGCAACGGAAGAAGAGCGCGGGATCGGCGGGCATGGCGGGGAGTCGATAGGGTTGGTGCAAAGCGTGGCCGCCACAGTATAGTCCGTTGGCGCACGACGCAATGCATCCCCTCTGCCGCTGTTGACCCTGCATGGACCGCAACGCACTCGCCGAGGAAACCAGCCCCTACCTGCTGCAGCACAAGGACAATCCGGTGCATTGGCAGGCCTGGAGCCCCGTCGTGCTCGCCGCCGCCGAGGCCGCGAACAAGCCGATCCTGCTCTCGGTCGGCTACTCCGCCTGCCATTGGTGCCACGTCATGGCGCATGAGTGCTTCGAGGATCCCGCCATCGCCGCGCTGATGAACACGCTCTTCGTGTCGATCAAGGTCGACCGCGAGGAGCGCCCGGATCTCGACGCCATCTACCAGCATGCGCTGGCGCTGCTCGGCGAGCAGGGCGGCTGGCCGCTCACCATGTTCCTGACGCCGCGCGGCGAGCCGTTCTGGGGCGGCACGTATTTTCCGCCGAGCGCGCGCTGGGGCCGGCCCGGCTTTCCCGAGGTGCTGCGCGCGCTCCACAACGCCTACATCACCGAGCCCGAGAAGATCGCGCAGAATGTCGGCGCGCTGCGTGACGCGCTGCAGCGCCTCGCCGCGCCGCAAGGCGGCGACGGGATCTCGCTGGCGCTCACCGACCGGCTAGCCCAGCGCCTGGTGCGCGAGGTCGATCCCATCAATGGCGGCATCGGCGACGCGCCGAAATTTCCGCAGGTCGGACTCTTCGAGCTGCTGTGGCGCGCCTGGAAACGCACGCGCCAGGAGCCGCTCCGCGCCGCCGTCGAGCGCACGCTCGAACACATCTCGCAGGGCGGCATCTACGACCATGTCGGCGGCGGCTATGCGCGCTACGCCACCGATGCGCGCTGGCTGGTGCCGCATTTCGAGAAGATGCTCTACGACAACGCGCAGCTCATCGATCTCCTGACGCTGGTCTGGCAGGACGACGCCAACGGGCTCTACGCCATGCGCGTCGCCGAGACGATCGATTGGGCGGCGCGCGAGATGCTGACCGCGGAGGGCGCCTTCGCGTCGAGCCTCGACGCCGACAGCGAGCATGAGGAAGGCAAGTTCTACGTCTGGAGCGAGGCGGAGATCGACCGGCTGCTCGGCGAGCGCGCGCAGCGCTTCAAGCCGCTCTACGACGTCACCGCCGCCGGCAATTGGGAAGGGCACACCATCCTCAACCGGCTGCATCATGCGGCGCTCGCCGATGCCGCCACCGAGGCCGAGCTCGCCGCCTGCCGCGCCATCCTCTTCCATGCGCGCGAGGAGCGCGTCCATCCCGGGCTCGACGACAAGGTGCTGGCGGATTGGAACGGGCTGATGATCGCCGCGCTGGCCAATGCCGGCAGCGTCTTCGAGCGGCCGGACTGGCTCGATCTTGCCAGGGACGCCTTCGCCTTTGTCGCCGCCGAGATGAGCGATGACGACGGGCGCCTCTTTCATGCCTGGCGCGCCGGCAGAAAGCGCCACGCCGCCGTGCTCGACGATTACGCCAATCTGGCGCGCGCCGCGCTGGCGCTGTTCGAAGCGACCGGCGAGAGCGCCTATCTCGACCGCGCCGAGGGCTGGGTGGCGATCGCCGACCGGCATTATTGGGACGCGGGCGGCGGCGGTTATTTCTTCACCGCCGACGACACCACGGATCTCATCACCCGCACCAAGACGGCGCAGGACAATCCCAACCCTTCGGGCAATGCCGTCATGACCGGCGTTCTGGCGCGGCTCTATTATCTCACCGGCAAGCCCGACTACCGGACGCGCGCCGAGCGCATCGTCCAGGCCTTCGCCGGCGATGTCGAGCGCCACGTCTTCGGCTTCGCCGCGTTGATCAACGCCAACGAGCTGCTGCAGCGCGCGTTGCAGATCGTCATCCGCGGTCGGCGCGGCACGCCCGACACCGAGGCGTTGCTGCGCGCGATCGCCGGCGTCGGATTGCCCAACAAGGTGCTGTCGGTCGTGCCGCCCGAGGCGGCGCTGCCGGCTGGCCATCCCGCCTTCGGCAAGGGCCAGAGCGACGGCCGCGCCACCGCCTATGTCTGCGAGGGCACGGTGTGCTCGCTGCCGCTCGCCGATCCCGCGGCGCTTGCCGCCGATCTCGCCGACCGGCGCTGAGTGAAGCGGCTCGGCCTCGAAAGCCCGCGCGGCATCGACACCAAGCGCCGGCTGCTGATCCTCGACACCCCCTGGGATGGGCACACCATTTGAGGCATTTATATACTTGACGCCACAAGCCCAATAGGTTGATAATCGGCTCTATTGAAGGAGCCGAGCATGTCCGCCGCCGATCTGTCCGCCGAGAGATTTCACAACGAAGAAGCCGCCCGGAAATTCCTAGAGGAAATCCGTTGGCCGGATGGTCCGGTTTGCCCGCATTGCGGCACGATCGGCAAGATCTACGAGAATGCCAGCAAGCCAGGGGTTTATCGCTGCGCGTCAGCCGAATGCCGCAAGGATTTCACGGTAAAGGTGGGCACGCTCTTTGAGCGCAGCCACGTGCCGGTCCACAAATGGCTACTGGCAACGCACCTGCTGATGGCCGGCAAGAAAGGTGTCTCGGCGCATCAGCTTCACCGGATGTTGGGTGTGACATACAAGACCGCGTGGTTCATGGCGCATCGTATCCGCGAGGCGTTGCGGCCGATTTCGTCCCCTGGTCCTATGGGCGGCAAAGGTCGCACTATCGAGGCGGATGAGGCTTATATCGGCGGCAAAGAAGCGAATAAGCACAAGAACAGGCGGCAAAACGTCGGCGGCGGCGCCGGTGGTAAAGAGCCCGTCTTCGCTCTTGTCGAGCGCGGCGGCGCGCTCCATTCCTTCCATCTCCCCACCGTCACGGCGCGCACCCTACGGGACGTACTGGTGGCTCAGGTGGACCGCAACAGCTTCCTCATGACCGATGAGCACTCGGGTTACAAGCTGGTCGGCCAGGAATACGCGGGCCATGAAGCGGTGCGGCATTCAACCGGTGAATATGTCCGTGGCGATGCTCATACCAACACCGTTGAGAACTACTTCTCGATCCTGAAGCGCGGCATCACGGGCACGTATCATCACGTCAGCCAGCAGCATCTGAAGCGGTATCTGGCCGAGTTCGACTTCCGGTACAACGAACGGATGGCGCTCGGCATCACCGACTCCGAGCGCGCGGCGAAGGCTCTTATCGGCATCGAAGGCAAGCGCCTGACCTATGGGGGACCTCAGGCGGGGTGAGGGCGCTAAATTGCGTCTCTCAAAACGTGAATGGCGCCAGATGCTTGAATCGATCCGATGGGGCATTTGGGCCAATATTTCGCCTGTGGCGTCAAATGAGGATTGACGCTGCGGCTGGTCAGTGATTCTGTTCCGACGTGGCCCTCACCCGGCGATAAGAGCCCCTGGGAGCTTCCTTAGCTGGATAGTTGGGATTGTGGGCCACACTTTGTTCAGTAGTAATGCATTTGTCCGTGGCCCCAAAGATCGTATTCGTAACTGATTCGATCTTTGATTAGGTCATAAGAACGTGCGTCGCTCTTTTCCCATTTCCGCTGTATCGCCCAAGTGCAATAGTCGGCCACCTGCAAGCATGGGTCGGTTGAGCACGGGCAGAAGTGCGTCGCCCACTGCGCGCGCGTCACAACCTGTTGCATTACATCATTAACGGCGTTCGTAAATTCTACCTGCTTCTTCTTGGTTCCAACCGACGCCGCGGTGACCAGCAACTCAGAGGTGGAGGTTATCGCCGCCCGGGTGCCGTACTTCAGCAGGTATAGCCAACCATACTTGTAAAACCGCTCGTTGGAAGAGCGCACCTGAGGCTGCGCCTTGGATTTTTCCATGATCGTCGCATAAATCCGGAATTCATGCTTCCGCAGCACCTTGAAGACAATGTCACGCACGCTTTGCTTGTCCTCGGCTGCGTGGAAGTAGTCTTTAACGGGCATCCTCCGCCAGGCCATCTCACGCCGAACCTCAAGTAGCTCCCGCGCGATATCGCATGTGGACATGGCGACAGTGCAAACGATGAAGTACCGACTGGCGTGCGGGCCGCGAGAGAAGTTGAAATCGCCTGCTTCGTCGGCAAAAATGAATTGGCGTGTCATAGCATTTCTCGCGATCTGAGGTGCGCTTAGGTCATGGGCAAAAAGCCAATATCATCGCCGCCCCAAGATGCGCCAACGGAGCGGCGGTTTCGTGAGGCGGTATCTCGCCTGCTCAACACGCCGCCGCAGCACAAGCCGACTAAGAAGAGACGCGCAGCCAAGAGACGCACCGCCCGCGATTCTTGAACTGCGCTCCTTCTATTAGAAGGAGTCCGGTTGCATGCTCTCGTTCCTAGAGAGATAATGCTATCGCGCCTGCGGCGCGTTGACATGCGCGGGGGCTGACAACGGGAGAATGCAATGACGCGAAGCGATCTCATTGCCGAAATCGTGCGGCATGACACAACACCAGAATCGTGGGCCGTTGAGGCAGTCGCGATGAGCGATGATGGCGCCATTGAACTGACCATCTTTTCCGGGCCGGACGCGAAGCGCCGGGCGGTCGAGTACGCGGTGGCCAAGTACACGGACCACCGCGTGCTCTCCGACGCGGCTTAGACTTCTACGTCGATTTGATCGACACAGGTTTGCGGCCTTAGATGGCTATCGCCTGTATGCCACGGGCCGTCGCGCATCACCGCATTTAACACCGCGTCTGGGGCCAAGCAGCGCCACTCGCCGCCCGGCGGCAAGCCGCGCGAGCTTTGACCAGCAAACTGATAGACCAAGACGTGATGCGTGCCGCGCTTAAGTCCGAGCACGTGCGGGCAGACCTCGCGCGGGAGACCTTGATAGACGCACGTAACCTGCTTGCGTTGCAGGATCGCTTGACGAAAAACGTTATAACTCACGGGCAAAGCCCTCCTGTTCCGGGAATCCCGTCTCTTTGCGACGGAACGCCACAGTGCCGAGAGCCGACTTGACCAAGAAGCAGTGACGTGCGAATCATGCACGCGTTGATTTATTGCTTCTCCCGCAGTGGCTCACTACCTTGCGGGCGACCACTTGGGCCGGGGCCGTAGCTCCGGCCCTTTTCTTTTGGCGTGGTCGTGCAATACGGATACGCCGACTTTAAAAGATCGGCAACCGACAATCGCTTCTATGAGCAATTTCAGCGTGTTACGGTAGCCGCAGAAGTGGGCGAGTCGCACGCTTTTGGAGGCATTTACGTGGCAAAAACAGCAAATAACCCAAGGATTTCAACGAGTCGCTCGTTCCGGTAGAAAGCGCCTCTGAGGCCGCTATCCGGTCTCTATACTTAGTTTATGTGGTGTCAAAGGGATAAGTGCCCCATTTGATGCCGCCCTAAATGAGGGCTTGTCCGGTCCGGCCCGACGCGGTCTAACCGCAAAGGGCTCCGTCCGAAAAAACTCATGCGGCGCCTGCGTTGCGGCAGTGTTGGCATCAGGATGATACCGCAATTCACGATCCTCTTCGCCGAAGACGACACGCTGGTGCGAGACGCGGTGATCGAGTTGCTGCGCCAGCACGGGTTTCGCGCGCTGGTTGCCGAGGACGGCTACGCCGCGATCCGTCTGCTGATGGAGCATTCGGTCGACCTGCTGTTCACCGATGTCGTGATGCCGGGGATCAGCGGCTTCGAGCTCGCGCGCCAGGCGCGCCTCCTGCGGCCGGAGCTGCGCGTCCTCTACATGACCGGCCATGCCGAGCAGGAAGCGCGCGGGCTGCGCTACGGCAAGCTATTGTTGAAGCCGTTGCGCGCCGCCGAGATCCTCTCCGAGATCTGCCTGGCGCTGGCGCGCTGAGCCGGCGCCTGCCAGGCGCCGGCGGGCTCGGCTATGATGACCGGCGATGTCGCCCGGCGCCCCGCAGCGTATCTTCTGGATCACCCTCAGCAGCCTCGTGCTGGGCGCGATCTTCGGTCATTTCGAAATCCCGACCTCCGGCGCGCGCGCCGATCTCGGGTATCTGCAGGGCGCGCTGAACGGCGCGCTGATCGGCGGCACGCTCTCGACGCTCGAGATCATCGTGCTCAACAGCGAGCTCGGCGCCCGCTTCCGCAACATGCCGTTCCTGCCCTATCTCGCCCTGCGCTCGCTGATCTATCTCGGCATCATCCTGCTCGTGCTGACCGCCACCAACCGGCTCGTCGCCGCCGTCACCGGTCGCGACGCCGGCATCCGCCGGCCCGAGATTTTCTTCTCGGTCGCGCTCAGCCTCGGCTACAACCTGCTCTTCGGCGTCAACCAGCTGCTCGGCCCGGGCGTGCTCTTCGCCTTCGTCGCCGGCCGCTACCATCGGCCGCGCCTCGAGGAGCGCGTGCTGCTGTTCATCGATATGCGCTCCTCCACCGCGATTGCCGAACGCCTCGGCGAGACGCGCTACCTCGATTTCCTCAACCGCTTCCTCGCCGATGTCTCGCTCGCCATCGCCGCGTCGGGCGGCGAGATCCACAAATATGTCGGCGACGAAATCATCGCCACCTGGACGCTCCCGGCCGGCCGTTGGCGAGACCGGCTGCGTCCGCGCCTGCTTTGCCGCGTTCGACCGCCTCGCGGCAAACGCCCCCGCCTATGAGCGCGATTTTGGCTGCCGCGCCGACTTCCGCGCCGGGCTTCATTGCGGGACGGTGGTGGTGGGCGAGCTTGGGTATCTCAAGAAGGAGATCGCGCTGATCGGCGACACCATGAACACCGCCGCGCGCATCCAGCAGGCCTGCCGCGACACCGGCCACCGCGTGCTCGCCTCGGCGGCGCTGCTGGAGCGCATCGCGGATCTCCCCGCCGGCATCACGCGCCGCGCGCTGGGCCCGCTGCCGTTGCGCGGCAAGGAGCACGCGCTCGAGGTCTATGCGCTCGAGGGCAGCCGCGGCACCAGGCGGCTTAGCGCTGATACTCGATGAGCCGCAGGCAGCTCACCGCGGCGGCGACGGCGGCGAAGCCCGCGGCGACGATCAGCGCCACGGTGGTCGCCTGCGCGCCGGCCAGTCCGAAGATCAGCGCCATCAGCGCCGCGCCCACCGTCTGGCCGAGGAGCCGCGCGGTGCCGAGCATGCCGCTGGCGCCGCCGCTGCGCTCGCGCGGCGCCGAGCCGATGATGGCGCGGTTGTTGGGCGACTGGAAGAGGCCGAAGCCGGCGCCGCACAGCGCCATGCGCCAGGTGATGTCGATCACCCCCGGATGCGCCGGCAGCAGCGCCAGCGCGGCGAGGCCGGCGGCGAAGCCGACCAGCCCGAGCCCGCCCAGCAGCCCCGCGGCATAGCGGTCGGCAAGCCGGCCGGAGAGCGGCGCCACGATGGCGGTGGCGAGCGGCCAGGGCGTCATCAGCAGCCCGGTCGCGACCTGGCTGAGGCCGAGCGTGTCCTGGAGAAAGAACGGCAACGCGACATAAGCCAGCATCTGCGCGGTGAACGAGGCGATCGAGGTGGCGATCGACAGCGCGAAGACCGGCAGGCGCAACAGGTCGACCGGCAGCAGCGGCGAGGTCTGCGGCAGCTGGCGCAGCACCAGCGCCGCGCCCGCGGCCAGCGCCGCCACCGCCTCGCCGGCGACCACCAGCCCGCCCTGGCCATGCCCGGCGCTGTCGATGGCGGTGATGAGCAGGCCGAAGAACAGCGCGTTCAGCAGCGCGCTCGAGGTGTCGAAGCGATGTTTTGCCCGCGGCGAGGGCGGCAGCGCGCGTGCCGCGATCAGCGCCAGCAGCCCCACCGGCACGTTGATCGCAAACAGCCATTCCCACGACGCCACCGCCAGGATCGCCGCCGCCACCGTCGGGCCGATGGCGGCGGAGACCGCGACCACCACGGCGTTGATGCCGATGCCGCGCCCGAGCATGCGGCGCGGATAGATGAAGCGGATGAGCGCGCCGTTGACGCTCATGATGCCGGCGGCGCCGATGCCTTGCAGGATGCGCGCGAGCGTCAGCGTCAGCAGCGAGTCCGACAGCGCGCAGCACAGCGAGGCCAGCGTGAAGATGCCGAGCCCCGCGATGTAGATGCGGCGGAAGCCCCAGATCTCGCCCAGCGAGGCCAGCGGCAGCAGCAGGATGGTGACCGAGAGCTGATAGGCGTTCACCACCCAGATCGAGCCCGCCGGGCTCGCCTGCAGTTCGCGCGCGATGGTCGGCAGCGCGATGTTGGCGATCGCGCCATCGATCACCGACATGGCGATGGCGAACGCCACGGTCAGGATCGCCCAGCGGCGCTGCCGCCACGGCAGCCCGTCGGTCTCGTCCCCTCGCATGCTCATCGCCGGAAGCCTCACCGTCAGGGGGAGCGGGCGCGTGCCGCGTCCGCGGCGCACGAATAGGGCAACGCCCCGGGCGCCCGCAAGCCGCGCGCCGGGGTGACAAGCCCGGCCGCCGCCGCTAAGCTCGGCGCTTCCGCCTCATCGCATCTGCAACGAAAAAATCGGAGGGGTTATGACCGAGGTGACCATACGTGCCGCCGATGGCGGCAGCTTCAAAGCCTATCTCGCCACGCCCAAGGGCGCGAAGGGCCCGGGGATCGTGCTCATCCAGGAGATTTTCGGCGTCAACAAGGTCATGCGCGACCTCGCCGACGGCTTCGCCGCGGCCGGCTACGTGGTGCTGTGCCCGGACCTGTTCTGGCGCCAGGAGCCGGGCATCGACATCACCGACCAGTCGAAAGCGGAATGGGACAAGGCGTTCAGCCTCTATCAGGGCTTCAATGTCGACAAGGGCGTCGACGACCTCAGGGCCACGCTGGCCGCCCTGCGCCAGAATCCCGCCTGCAGCGGCAAGGTCGGCTCGGTTGGCTACTGCCTCGGCGGCAAGCTCGCCTATCTCATGGCGACGCGCAGCGACAGCGATGCCAATGTCGGATATTACGGCGTCGGCATCCAGGACGCCCTCGGCGAGGCCAAGAACATCAAGAAGCCGCTGATCCTGGACATCGCCGGCAAGGACCAGTTCTGCCCGCCCGAAGCCCAGGCCCAGATCAAGCAGGGGCTCAAGGGCAATCCACAGGTGACGATCTACGAGTATCCGGAGCAGGACCACGCCTTCGCGCGCGTCGGCGGCCAGCATTACGACAAGGCGGCGGCCGACCTCGCCAATCGGCGCACCGCCGACTTCTTCAAGAAACATCTCGCCTGAGAGGAGAAAGCCCCAATGCCCCACGCCATCCGTTTCCACAAGCCCGGCGGCCCCGAAGTCCTGCAATGGGAAGAGGTCCAGGTCGGCAAGCCCGGCCCCGGCGAGGCGCGCGTGCGCCACACCGCCGTCGGCCTCAATTACGTCGACACCTATATCCGCAGCGGCCTCTACCCGGCGCCGCTGCCGAGCGGGCTCGGCGCCGAAGGCGCCGGCGTGGTCGAGGAGGTCGGCCCCGGCGTCAGCGACATCAAGGCGGCGACCGCGTCGCCTATGGCAGCAGCCCGCTCGGCGCCTATTCCGAGGTGCGGGTCATGCCGGCCGACCGCCTGGTGGTGCTGCCGCAAGGCATCAGCGACGCGCAAGGCGCCGCGATGATGCTCAAGGGCCTCACCACGCAATACCTCATCCGCCAGATCTTCAAGGTGAAGAAGGGCGACACCATCCTCTTCCACGCCGCCGCCGGCGGCGTCGGGCTCATCGCCTGCCAATGGGCGAAGTCGCTCGGCGCCACGGTCATCGGCACGGTCGGCAGCGACGACAAGGCGAAGCTCGCCAAGGCGCATGGCTGCGATTATCCGATCGTCTACACGCGCGAGGACTTCGTCGAGCGCGTCAAGGAGATCACCAAGGGCGAGAAGGTGCCGGTGGTCTATGACGCCGTCGGCAAGGACACGTTCATGAAGTCGCTCGATTGCATCCGGCCGCACGGCCTCATGGTCAATTTCGGCCAGGCCTCGGGTTCGGTCGGCCCGATCGATCTCGGCATCTTCGGCGCCAAGGGCTCGCTGTTCTACACCCGGCCGACGCTCAACACCTACGCCGCCAAGCGCGCCGACATGCTGGCGATGGCCAAGGACCTGTTCGACGCCGTGCTCTCGGGCGCGGTCAAGATCGAGATCCACCAGACCTACCCGCTGAAGGACGCGGCGCAGGCGCATCGCGACCTGCAATCGCGCAAGACCATGGGATCGACGGTGTTTACCGTTTAGCTGAGTTCTCAGTCGTCAGTTCTCAGTCGTCAGTGGCAGCGAGGCCGATAACTGACGACTGACGACTGATAACTGACCACTCAGCCGACAGCTCCTACGTGTTCATGGATTCAAAGAAGTCGTGATTGTTCTTGCTCTCTTTGAGCTTGCTGATGAGGAATTCGAGCCCGTCCATCGGGCCCATCGGCATCAGCACGCGGCGCAGCACCCACATCTTGGAGAGCGTGGCCTTGTCGACCAGCAGCTCCTCCTTGCGCGTCCCGGATTTGGTGATGTCGACCGCCGGGAAGACGCGCTTGTCCGCCACCTTGCGGTCGAGCACGATCTCGGAATTGCCGGTGCCCTTGAATTCCTCGAAGATCACCTCGTCCATGCGCGAGCCGGTATCGATCAGCGCCGTCGCGATGATGGTCAGCGAGCCGCCTTCCTCGATGTTGCGCGCCGCGCCGAAGAAGCGCTTCGGCCGCTGCAGCGCATTGGCGTCGACGCCGCCGGTCAGCACCTTGCCCGATGACGGCACCACCGTGTTGTAGGCACGCGCGAGCCGCGTGATCGAATCCAGCAGGATCACCACGTCGCGCTTGTGCTCGACCAGGCGCTTGGCCTTCTCGATCACCATCTCGGCGACCTGCACGTGGCGCACCGCCGGCTCGTCGAAGGTCGAGCTCACCACCTCGCCCTTCACCGTGCGCGCCATGTCGGTGACTTCTTCCGGCCGCTCGTCGATCAGCAGCACCATCAGATAGGCGTCGGGATGATTGGCGGCGATGGCGTGCGCGATGTTCTGCAGCATCACCGTCTTGCCGGTGCGCGGCGGCGACACGATCAGCGCGCGCTGGCCCTTGCCGAGCGGCGTGATCAGGTCGATGACGCGGGTGGTGAAATCCTTCTTGGTGGGATCGCCGATCTCGAGGTTGATCTTCGAATCCGGATAGAGCGGCGTCAGATTGTCGAAATTGATGCGGTGGCGCAGCTTGTCCGGCTCGTCGAAATTGATCTGGTTGACCTTGAGCAGCGCGAAATAGCGCTCGCCGTCCTTGGGCGAGCGGATCTGGCCCTCCACCGTGTCGCCGGTGCGCAGGCCGAAGCGGCGCACCTGGCTCGGGCTGACATAGATGTCGTCGGGGCCGGGCAGGTAATTGGCTTCCGGCGAGCGCAGGAAGCCGAAGCCATCCTGCAGCACCTCGAGCACGCCATCGCCATAGATCGCCTGGTCATTGTCGGCCAGCGTCTTGAGGATGGCGAACATCATGTCCTGCTTGCGCAGCGAGGACGCGTTTTCGATCTGCAATTCCTCGGCGAAATTCAACAGCTCCGCCGGGGTTTTGCGCTTGAGTTCTTGGAGGTTCATCGGGGGTATGGTCGCCTGAAGCGTGAAAGACGGGAGGGGAAGAGGGGGCCCGCAGGAGACGCGGGACTTGTGGCGGAAGGGACGAGCGGTGCTTGCGCGCGACCGAACGTACCTGTGCTCCGGATTATCGCCTGGGAAACGGAAGACGCCGCGATCGGGCGTCGTCACCCTTAGCGAAAAGCAGCGTAGGAGTCAAATGGCATTCGCCGGATGCGGGTTCAATACCCGCCCGGCGCAGGAGCGTAGCTCCGCCCAGTGCGGCTTTCGCGGTTGCTTCGCAACCGCTGACGCCGCCGCCGACAAGCGCCTTCGGCGCTTGCGGCTTAGAAAGGCTTCACCACCACCAGGATCACGATGGCGATCAGCAGCAAGGTCGGCACCTCGTTGATAAAGCGGAAAAAGCGCGCGGAGTGCTGGTCCTGGTCGGCGGCGAAATCGCGCCGCCAGCGCGCCAGCCGGACGTGGAAATAGCCCAGGCCCAGCGCTGCCGCGAGCTTGGCGTAGATCCAGCCGGCGCTCCAATCGACCACGCCCGGGGTCAGCGCCAGCGCCAGCCCCGAGGCATAGCTCGCCACCATCGCCGGGTTCATGATGCCGCGCAGCAGCCGGCGCTCCATCACCTTGAAGGTCTCCGAGGCGTCGGAGCCTTTGCCGGCCTGGGCGTGATAGACGAAGAGCCGCGGCAGATAGAGCAGACCCGCCATCCAGGCGATGATGCTGAGGATGTGCAGGACCTTGATCCAGCGGAAGGCTTCGACGAGACCGTTCACGGCCGCGCGCCGGCGCAGAGGCAGCGGCTGAGCGCCGCCGGGCAGAGCCGCACGCCGCCGGCCGGGCACGGCCCGGGAATGGCACCGCGCGCCAGCGCCGCCAGCGCGGCGATGAAGGAGGGCGCGGTGCCGACCGTGGCCACCCGGCGATAGCGCGGCACGCCCGCGGCATCGGCGACATGGCGGTACTCGATGTCGAGCTCCACCAGCGTCTCGGAATGCTCGGAGACGAAGGCCACCGGCACGATGACGAGCCCTATCCCCTCGCGCCCGGCGCGGCGGATCTCGTCATCGGTGGCCGGGCCGATCCAGGCGAGGGGACCGACGCGGCTCTGATAGCACACGACGCTGTCGAGATCGGGCCAGGCCAGCGCGTCCCGCAGCGCCGCCGCCGTGCGCTCGACCTGCCATTGATAGGGATCGCCGCCGGCCACGATCTTCTGCGGCAGGCCATGCGCCGAGAACAGCAGCCGCAGCTTCTCGCCCGGCGGCCAGCGCTCGAGCTCGGATCGGATCGCCTGCGCCAGCGCGCCGATGAAGCCGGCCGCATCGGGATAGCAGCAGAGCGCCCGCACCGGCGCTCTGAGCCCCGCCGCTGCCGCGGCGCGGTGCCAGTCATCGAGCGAGGAAGCCGTCGTCGTCGTCGAGGCCTGGGGATAGAGCGGCAGCAGCACGATCTCGTCCGGCTGCCAGGCCGCCACCGCCGCCGCCGCTGTCGCGCTGCGCGGCGCCCAATAGCGCATGGCGACGAAGACGCGGAAGCCCTCGCCCAGCGCCGCTTCGAGCGCCCGTGCCTGCGCCTCGGTGTTGGGCAGCAGCGGCGAGCCGCCGCCGAGCCGCTGATAGATCGCCCGCGCCACCGGCGCGCGCCGGCGCGCGATCAGCCTCGCCACGAGCCAGCGCAGCGGCTGCGGCAGGGCGATGATGGCGCGATCATTGAACAGATTGAACAAGAACGGCTCGACCGCTTCCGGCCGGTCGGGACCGCCGAGATTGAACAGCACCACCGCGACCCGGCTCATGCCGCGTCAAGCGGCCGGCGCAGCGCCGCCACCAGCGCCACCACATGCTCGATCGGTGTCTGCGGCACGATGCCGTGGCCGAGATTGAACACGAAAGGCCCGTCGCCCAGCGCCTGGCGGATCGCCGTCACGCCCTCGTTCATCGCGGCGCCGCCCGCCACCAGCAGCAGCGGATCGAGATTGCCTTGCAGCGGTCCGATCGATTGCAAGGTCTTGCGCGCGATCTGCGGCGGCACGGTGCTGTCGAGGCCGAGCGCGTCGACGCCGCTCTCGCTGAAATAGGCGCGATACATCAGCCCGGCCCCGCGGGGAAAGCCGATCACCGGCAGATCGGGATGGGTCTCCTTGAGCGCCGCGACGATGCGCCGGGTCGGCGCGATGACCCAGCGGCGGAACGCCGCTTCCGGCAGCACGCCGGCCCAGCTGTCGAAGAGCTGCACCACGTCGGCGCCGGCCGCGATCTGGCCGCTGAGATAGATGATCGTCGCTTCCACCAGCCGGTCGATCAGCTCGCCGAACCCCTCGGGATCGCCAAAGGCCCAGGTTTTAACGGCGGCGAAGTCGCGGCTGGTGCCGCCCTCCACCATGTAGCTCGCCACCGTCCACGGTGCGCCGGCAAAGCCGATCAGCGCCGTCTGCGCCGGCAGCAGCGTCGCGACGCGGGCGACCGTGTCATAGACCGGCGCCACCCGTCCGGGAAATTCGTCGAGCGACAGCAGGCGCACCGCCTCGGCCGAGCGGATCGGCTCCAGCACCGGCCCTTCGCCTTCGCGGAAGCTCACCGCCTGGCCGAGCCCATGCGCCACCACCAGGATATCCGAGAACAGGATCGCCGCGTCCAGGCCGAAGCGGCGCACCGGCTGCATCGTCACCTCGCAGGCGAGCTCCGGCGTGAAGCAGAGATCGAGGAAACCGGGAACGCCCTGGCGCAGCGCGCGGTATTCCGGCAGGTAACGCCCTGCCTGCCGCATCAGCCAGACCGGCGGCAGCGCCAGCGTCTCGCCGTTGAGCGCCCGCAACAATGGCTTGCCCGGCTTTTCCGCCGGCGTGCCGGACAGGCTCTGCGGCCCTTCCACCCCGCTTTGCGTGCTTCCTCCCATGCTCCCTCTTACCTCTTATCTATAAGAATCTAAAGGTAGTGGTAGATAGTTGTGGCCGGGAAGACGGGGATTGATTCTTGCCCCCCATTCATCCAGCGTCTGCCGGCTGCCGCCTGAACGCCTGGCCCGAACGGTGTATAAGGCGCGGACAGACGGCGGCAACCGGGCTCTGGCAGCGGGTCGCGCATGAAAATGAAAGCGGTGATAAACGGGGATGGCGGATCCTTTCCCCGTCTTTGTCCCGGACTCGCGAAGAGTGCCGCGACGTTATCCCGAGGCGCCGGACAGCAGGGCGGCGCCGGGCCTCAGCGGGGATCGAATGGCCCGTCGCCGCGGCGCGGGGGATATGTCGTGGGTTCGCGGCGCCTTCTCCACAGCGTCCTGGGGACAAGATCGTGACGCGGTTTCACCTGCATCTCGTCTCCGACGCCACCGGCGACACGGTGCATTCGGTGGCGCGCGCCTGTCTTGTCCAGTTCGAGGGTGCCGAAGCGATCGAGCATATCTGGTCGATGGTGCGCACCCGGATTCAGGTCGAGCGCGTCGTTGCCGGTGTTCAAGCCAATCCCGGCGTCGTGCTCTACACCCTGGTCAACGAGACGCTGCGCGCGCCGCTGGTCGAGGGCTGCCGCAAGCTGCAGGTGCCGGCCATCCCGGTGCTCGACCCCGTGATCGGCACGCTCGCGACGTATCTCGGGCGGCAGAGCCGCGGCCTGCCCGGCCAGCAGCATCTGCTCGACACCGAATATTTCCAGCGTATCGACGCCATGACCTTCGCCCTCAACCATGATGACGGCCAATCCGCCTGGGGGCTCGACCAGGCCGATGTCGTCCTGGTCGGCGTTTCCCGCACCTCGAAGACGCCGACCTGCATCTACCTCGCCAATCGCGGCATCAAGGCGGCGAATGTCCCGGTGGTGCCGGAGATGACGCTGCCGCCCGAGCTCTTCACCGCGACTAGGCCGCTCATCGTCGGCCTCACCAACGATCCCGAGCGCCTCATCCAGGTGCGGCGCAATCGCCTGAGCATGCTGCATCATGACGAGCGCACCGACTATACCGACATGGAGGCGGTGCGCGAGGAGGTCACGGCGGCGCGCCGGCTCTTCGCCGAGCATCACTGGCCGGTGATCGACGTGACCCGGCGCTCGATCGAGGAAACCGCGGCCGCGATCCTCAAGCTCATCGCCCGCCGCCAGGGACAGGACAAGTGACCGCGCTCGTCCTCGCCTCGGCGAGCCGCATCCGGGCGCGTGCTGCTCGAGCGCGCCGGCCTCGCCGTGAGCTGCGATCCCGCCGGCATCGACGAGGCCGAGATCAAATCCGGCTTCCGCCATGCCGGACGCGACGCCGCGGGCTGCGCCATGGCGCTGGCCGAGGCCAAGGTAGCGCGCGTCGCGCCGCGCCACCCCGGCGCTCTCGTCCTCGGCGCCGACCAGCTCCTGGTCTGCGGCGATGACTGGCTCGACAAGCCCGGAGATCGGGCGGCGGCGCGCCGCCAGCTGCAAAGCCTGCGCGGGCGCCGGCATGAGCTGGTCACCGCCCTGGCGCTGCGGCGCGACGATACCGTGCTGTGGCGCCGCATCGAGCGCCCGGCGCTGCTGATGCGCGACTTCTCCGACGCCTTCCTCGAGGCCTATCTCGCGGCCGCCGGCGACGAGGTGCTGAGCGCGGTCGGCGCCTATCAGCTCGAGGCCCGGGGCATTCAGCTCTTCGCCCGCATCGAGGGCGATTATTTCTCGATCCTGGGATTGCCGTTGCTGCCGCTGCTCGATTTCCTGCGCGGCGCCGGCGCGCTCGCCGCATGAGGCATGCCGGCGTCATGGGCTGGCCGGTGGCGCAATCGCGCTCGCCGGTGCTGCACGGCTTCTGGCTCGAGCACTATGGCATCGACGGCGACTATGTGGCGCTGCCGGTGCCGCCCGAAGCGCTCGAGCGCGAGCTGCGCGCGCTTCCCGGCCGCGGCTTTGCCGGCTGCAACATCACGCTGCCGCACAAGGAGCGCGCGCTGGCCTTGCTCGACCGCCTCGATCGCGGCGGCACGGCGCATCGGCGCGGTCAATACCGTGGTCGTTGCCGCCGATGGCGCGCTCGTCGGCAGCAACACCGACGGCTTCGGCTTCCACGCCAATCTCGCGGCGGCGCTGCCCGGCTGGAGCGCCGCGTCCGGGCCGGCGGTGGTGCTCGGCGCCGGCGGCGGCGCGCGCGCCGTGGTCGCGGCGCTCATCGATCACGGCGCGCCGGAGATCCGCCTCGTCAATCGCCACCGCGCCCGCGCCGAAGCGCTCGCGGCGGCGCTGGGCGGGCGCATCGACATCCTCGACTGGGAGCGCCGCGCCGAGGCGCTCGCCGGCGCGGCGCTGCTGGTCAACACCACCAGCCTCGGCATGGCGGGCCACGCGCCGCTCGATCTCGCGCTCGACGCCTTGCCGCCCGGCGCGGTGGTGAACGACATCGTCTATGTGCCGCTGCTGACGCCGCTGCTGGCGGCGGCGGCGCAGCGCGGCAATCCGACCGTGGACGGGCTCGGCATGCTGCTGCATCAGGCGCGGCCGGGCTTTGCCGCCTGGTTCGGCGTCGAGCCCGAGGTGACGCCGGCGCTGCGCCGGCGCGTCGTCGAGAGCTTGGGCGGGCGATGATCGTCCTCGGCCTCACCGGCTCGGTCGGCATGGGCAAGAGCACCGCCGCCGCCATGCTCCGTCGTCTCGGCATCGCGGTCCACGACAGCGACGCCGCGGTGCATCGCCTGCTGGCGCCGAAGGGCGCGGCGGTGGCGGCGGTCGCGGCGGCCTTTCCCGGCGTGCGGCGCAAGGATGGCGGCATCGATCGGCCTGCGCTGGGCGCCCGCGTCTTCGCCGATCCCGCCGCGCTGCGCCGGCTGGAGCGCATCCTCCACCCGCTGGTGCGGCAGAGCCAGCAGCGCTTTCTCGCCCGCGCCCGCGCGCGTCGCCGGAAACTCGTCGTGCTCGACATCCCGCTGCTGTTCGAGAGCGGCGGCGCCCAGCGCTGCGACAAGGTTGCCGTCGTCTCGGCGCCGGCCTTCCTGCAGCGCGCGCGCGTGCTGGCGCGCCCGGGCATGACCGAGGCGCGCTTCGCCGCCATCCTGGCGCAGCAGATGCCCGATGCCGAGAAGCGCCGGCGCGCCGACTACGTCGTGCGCCAGCGGCCTCGGCCGGGCCTTCACCTTCCGCCGCCTCCAGCGCATCGTGCGCGCGCTGACCTCAGCCGAGCCTTGCCCCGACTCGTCCGGTTGAGGCACACTCGGCGCCATGCGCGAGATCGTGCTCGACACCGAGACCACCGGGCTTGACCCCGCCGACGGCCATCGCATCGTCGAGCTCGCCTGCGTCGAGCTCTTCAACCACATGCCGACCGGCCGCGTCTTCCACCGCTACGTCAATCCCGAGCGCGACGTGCCCGCCGAGGCGACCGAGGTTCACGGGCTCACCGCCGAGATGCTGGCGCAGCACCCGCCCTTTGCCGTCATCGCCGACGAGTTCATCGCCTTCCTCGGCGCCGACCGGCTGGTCATTCACAACGCCGAATTCGATCTGCGCTTCCTCAACGCCGAGCTGAAGCGGCTCGGCCGCGCCACGCTCGCCGCCGATATCGAGGACACGCTGCTGCTGGCGAGGAAGCGCTATCCCGGCGCGCCGGCAAGCCTCGATGCGCTGTGCCGCCGCTTCGCCATCGATCTCACCGCCCGCACCAAGCACGGCGCGCGTCTCGATTGCGAGCTGCTGGCCGCGGTCTATCTCGAGCTCATCGGCGGCCGCCAGCCCGGACTCGACCTGGCCGTCGCCGCCGGCAGCGGCGCGCTCAATGTGCTGGAGCGCATCGCCCGCCCGCCCCGCCCGTTCGCGCCGAGCCTCGAGGAGCTCGCGGCCCACGCCGCGCTGCTGCTGAAGCTGAAGGACCCGATCTGGTTGCGCGCGGAGTAGGAAGAGGAAGCATTGAGGATGGCATGCAACCCAAGATGCCAGATTCGATATTGCCTCATCCTGGCCAACCCGGCCGACCGCGATAGCGGTCCGGCCCCGGACTGGTTCGATCGCAGAGCGATCGAACGAGGTTGGCCCCGCGGAGCGGGCGTCTCGAAGGACGCACCAACGGAAGTGCAGCGGAAGCAGGAAGGAGGCCAGTCCTCTCTGTGCGGCTCCCGCGCCCCGGATCAAGTCCGGGGCGCTGACGCCGCCGCGGACGAACTCGCTGCGCGAGTTCGCCTAGGCGCTCGCGACGGGCCCTGTTGTCTGCACGAGCTGCTGGCGGCGCAGCAGATCCGCGAAATCGACCGGATGCAGCAGCAGCGGCGGGAACCCGCCTTCGCGCGTGGCGGTGGCGACGACGCTGCGCGCGAACGGGAAGAGCAGGCGCGGCGTCTCCACCAGCAGCAGCATCGCCAGCAGCTCTTGCGGCGTGTTGCGCACCGTCACCACCGCGGCATAGGCGAGCTCGACGACGAACACCGCTTCGCCGCCGGTGGTCGCATTGGCGCTGATGGTGAGCACGACCTCATAGACGTCCTGGCCCAGCGACTGCGCCTTGACGTCGACGCCGAGCTGCACCTCCGGCGGCTCCTTCTGCTGCATCAGGCTGTGCGGTGCGCGCGGGTTCTCGAAGGAGAGATCCTTGATGTATTGCGCGTTGACGATGAGCTGCTGCGCGCCCGTGTTGGGGCCGCCCGGCATCGCCGTGCCGCCATTCTGTTCCGCCATGAGCGCCTCTCCCTGATGCGAGGGCCGCTGGCTAGCACGGATGCGCCAGAGGCACAACCCTCGCCGCCGCGCGCGCTCGTGGCGGAATTGTTACGCCGGCGAATTATTCAATTTTTAACTCTTGGCGCTCCAGCATGAGGCTCGGGCGAGGCGTTGAATGTCCTTCGAAGCTCATCTCGATGATCCCTTGCTGCGCGAGCTTTACGCCTATTGGCGACAGAAGCGCGCACGCCGCCGCATGCCGCAGCGGCGCCAGATCGATCCCGCCGAGGTGCCGCGCCTGTTGCCGCATCTGGTGATCAGCGAGAGCGTCGAGGATGGCACGCGCTTCCGCTATCGCCTCGCCGGCACCGCGGTCGCCCGCGGCATGGGCCTCGATCCCACCGGCCGGTGTGTCGAGGACATCGCCAGCGGCAGCTACTGCGACTATATATACGAGCTGCACCGCTCGGTCTGCCGCGAGCGTGTGCCGCTCTTCGCCGCCAGCCCCTTCGTCAGCCCCACCCGCGGCAAGAGCTGTTTTGCGCGCCGGCTGGCGCTGCCATTGTCGGAGGACGACCGCACGGTCAATCAGATCCTGTCCATGGTGATCTTCGATTTCGCCGTCGGCCGCCCGGCGATCACCGTGCTCGATGCCGACATGCCCGAGGCTGCCGACTGACGCGCGCGCTTGCCCTTTGCCCGCGTCAAGCCTATGTACCAGGGCGTAAGGCTGCTCAAACCGGTTGAGGTCTATGGGCGACGGCTATCAATTCCTCGATATCGTCGTGTTCGCGGTGATCGCGGGGCTGCTGGTGCTGCGCCTCAGGAGCGTGCTCGGCCGGCGCACCGGCACGGAGCGCCGCCGCGACCCCTTCGCGCCGCCGCCCGCCGGCGCCGCGCCGCCCGACAAGGTCGTGCCGCTGCCGCCGCCGCGCGACCGCCCGCCGGCATCGCCGCCGCCGATCGCCGCGTCGGCGCCGCTGCCGGCCGGCATCGCCAGCATCAAAGCGGCGGATAAGAGCTTCGATCCCGCGCAATTCCTCACCGGCGCCCGCGCCGCCTTCGAGATCGTCGTCAACGCTTTCGCCAAGGGCGATACGGCGACGCTGCAGCCGCTGCTGAGCGAGGCGGTCTTCGCCTCCTTCAGCCAGGCGATCCGCACGCGCCAGGCGCAGCACGAGACGCTGGAGACCAACCTGCTGAGCCTCAAATCGATCGAGATCGCCGAGGCCGGGCTCGACGGCGACACCGCCCATGTCACGGTCAAGTTCGTCTCCGAGCAGATCAATGTGACGCGCGCCGCCGACGCCTCGGTGGTGGAGGGCAATCCCGATCAGGTCGAGGAGAAGACCGATCTCTGGACCTTCGCCCGTGCGACGCGCTCGCGCGACCCCAATTGGACGCTCGTTGCCACGCACAGCCCGTAGCTGGACGGCCGCCGGCCTTTTGCTGCTGTCGCTTTTCGCCTGCACGCCGCGGCCGCCGCCGCCGGATCATCTGACCCTGGCGCCGGCGCGCTTTGCCGACCTCGAGGGCTGGCAGCAGGATGCGCAAGCGGCGGCGCTCGCGGCGCTCGCGCGCTCTTGCGCCGCGCTGATGAAGGCTCCGGCAGCAACCGCGCTCGGCATCGCCGGCACCGCCGCCGACTGGCAGGCGCCCTGCGCGGCATTGCCGCCGGCACCCGACGACGCAGCCGCGCGGCAGTTTCTCGAGGCCTGGTTCCAGCCGTGGCGGGCGGGCAATAACGGCACCGCCGAGGGCCTCTTCACCGGCTATTACGAGCCCGAGCTTGACGGCGCGCGCCGGCCCGGCGGCGGCTTTGGCACGCCGTTGCTGCGGCGTCCGCCTGACCTCGTCATGGTCGAGCTCGGCCTCTTCCGCCCCGCCTGGCGCGGCGAGCGCATCGCCGGCCGTGTCGTGGACGGCAGGCTCAAGCCCTATGAGAGCCGTGCCGAGATCGAGCGGGGCGCGCTCGACCGCTATCACCTCGGCTTTCTCTGGGTCGATGATCCCGTCGCCGCCTTCTTCCTGCAGATCCAGGGCTCCGGCCGCGTGCGCCTGCCCGATGGCAGCATGGTGCGCGTCGGCTATGACGGGCAGAACGGCCAGCCCTACGTCGCCATCGGCAAGCTGCTGGTGGAGCGCGGCGCGCTGGCCAAGGAGGATGTCTCGCTGCAGACCATCCGCGCCTGGATCGCCGCCCACCCCGAGGCGGGCAAGGCGCTGATGGCCGAGAATCCTTCTTATGTCTTTTTTCGCGAGGTCGCCGGCGACGGTCCCATCGGCAGCGAGGGGGTGGTGCTCACCCCCGGCCGCAGCCTCGCCGTCGATCGCAGCTTCGTGCCGCTGGGCGTGCCGGTCTTCCTCGATGCCGGTCCCGACCTGCGGCGGCTGATGGTGGCGCAGGATACCGGCGGCGCCATCCGCGGCCCGGTGCGCGGCGATGTCTTCTGGGGCGCCGGCGCCGAGGCCGAGGCGCGCGCCGGCACGATGCGGGCGCGCGGCGTCTACTACCTGCTGTTGCCCAAGAGCGTCATGCCGGCATCGTGATGCCCCGCGGCTTGAAATAGAGCAGCGCGTCGGCCGTTATCTCTCGGAACCGCCGCCGAGCCTGGGCGGAATTCAAAAGGAAGTGATCGATGAGGAAGTGCACGCAAATTACCCTCGCGGTGCTGGCCGTGATCCTGGCAGCGCCGGTCGCGCCGGCGCGCGCCCAGGAGCATCATGACGATCATCGCGAAGATTTTCATGGCGACCGCGACCAACATTTCGAGCGGGGCCGGGGCGACCGTCATGATTTCCACGGCCATGATTTCCGCTTCTTCAGCCCGTTCGAGCTCGAGCTCTGGCGCGGCGGCGGCTGGCATCATGACTGGCATGACGGCCGATTCGGCTGGTGGTGGCTGGCTGATGGCTACTGGTATTGGTATCCGGAGCCGGTCTATCCCTACCCGACCTATGTGCCGCCGGCCGCGCCCCCGGTGGTGATCGTGGCGCCGGGAGCGCCGCCGCCGCCGCCTCCGGCTCCGGTCTATGCCCCGCCGCCGCCCCCGCCGCCCCCTGCTGCCGGGCAAGCGCCGTCACAATTCTGGTATTATTGCGACGAGACCAGGTCCTATTACCCCTATGTCAGCACGTGCAACACCCCCTGGCGGCAAGTCCCGGCGACCCACTGAATCGCGGGGAGAAAACCGCCGGCGGCGGCGTATAATGGCTATATACTGTGGGTCGCCACCGACTCCCGGAGGAGCAAGATGGTAAAGCGTATAGCAGTTATGGCGGCGCTGGCCGCCACGGCCGGCTTGGCGCTGGCGGTCGGTCTGCCGGCGGCCCCCGCCGCGGCGCGCGTGATCGTCGGGGTCGGCATCGGCGTGCCGTTCTACGGCTACGGCTACGGGCCCTACCCCTACCCTTACTACTATCCGCCGCCGGTCTATGCCCCGCCGCCGGTCGTCTATGCCCCGCCGCCGGTGGTGTATTCCCCGGCCCCGGCCGCGCCGGCCTATATGCAGCAGGCGCCGCAAAGCTGGTACTACTGCGACAATCCACAAGGCTACTATCCCACCGTCCAGAACTGCAGCTCCGCGTGGCGGCAGGTTCCGGCGCAACCCTCGCATTAAGGAGGCGGCGTCTTGAAGCAGGCTAAAGCGGCCATTGCGGCCGCCACGACGGTGGCGCTGCTGGCCGGTTGCGCGCAGGCGCCGATGGGACCGCGGGTGGCGGTGATGCCGGCGCCCGGCAAGCCCTTCGAGGTATTCCAGCAGGACGATGCCAGCTGCCGGTACTTCGCCCAGCAGCAGAGCGCAGGGGTTGCCGAGCAGGGCAATAACGCCCAGATCGGCAGCGCCATCATCGGCACGGTGCTCGGCGCCGGGCTCGGCGCCGCAATCGGCGGCGGCCGCGGCGCGGCCATCGGCGCCGGCGCCGGCGCGGTCGGCGGCACCGCCGTCGGCTCGAACGCCGCGGCGCGCGGCACCTTTACCGCGCAACAGCTCTACGACAACGCCTATTCGCAATGCATGTACTCGCGCGGCAATCAGGTGCCGGGCTTCGTCGCGACGGCGCCGTCGCCGCCGCCGCCGCCGCCGCCCGGTGCGCTGCCGCCGCCCCCGCCGCCGCCACCGGGCCCGCCGCCGCCTCCGCCGCCGCGCTAGATGCTTTGGCTTTCCGCCCGCCGCAGCTTCCTGCGGCGGGCGTCGTTTTGGGCGATTGCTTGCTTTCCGCCGGCGTCCTGACCATGCTGCGGCAGCGACAGAAGGGCGCCCGAGAGCGCCCGCGCCCGGTTGGCCGAGGAAAGTCGAATGCCTGCACCGCCGATCCGCGTCGGTCTTTTCGTCACCTGTCTCGTCGATCTCTTCCGCCCGAGCGTCGGCTTTGCCGCGGTGAAGCTGCTCGAGGCGGCCGGCTGCACCGTCGAGGTGCCGCCGACGCAGACCTGCTGCGGCCAGCCCGCCTATAATTCCGGCGACAAGCCCGACACCAAGGTGATCGCGCGCCAGGTGCTCGACGCCTTCGAAGGTTTCGACTACGTCGTCGTGCCGTCGGGCTCTTGCGGCGGCATGATCAAGCAGCACTACCTCGAGCTCTTCGCCGACGAGCCCGCGCTCTATCAGCGCGCGCAGCACCTCGCCAAGCGCACCTACGAGCTCGTCTCCTTCCTCACCGACGTGCTGCAACTCGAACGCGTCGAGGCGCGCTATGACGGCGTCGCCACATATCACGACGCCTGCTCCGGACTGCGCGAGCTCGGCGTCAAGGAGCAGCCGCGCAAGCTGCTGCGCTCGGTGAGGGGCTTGCGCCTCGCGGAGCTGCCGGGCGCCGAGATCTGCTGCGGCTTCGGCGGCACCTTCTGCATCAAATACCCGGAGATCTCCGATCGCATGGTCGCCGACAAGGCGGCCGACATCGCCGCCACCGGCGCCGACACGCTGCTGGCCGGCGATATGGGGTGCCTGCTCAACATGGCCGGCAAGCTGACGCGGCTCGGCAAGCCGCTGCGCGTGCGCCATGTCGCCGAAGTGCTTGCCGGGATCACCGACGAGACGCCGCCGATCGGTGCCGGCACGCGGGCGCGCACCTGATGCAGCCGACCAGCCACGATTTCAAGGAGAACGCGCACCAGGCGCTGGGCAACGTCAATCTGCAGAAGGCGCTCGGCATGATGCGCAGCGGCTTTCCCGGCCGCCGCGCCGCCGCGGTCGCGCGCCTGCCGGAATTCGACGCGCTGCGCGAGCAGGGCAAGGCGATCAAGGACCATGTGCTGGAGAATCTCGATCTCTACCTCGAGATCTTCGAGCAGAACGTCATCGCCCAGGGCGGCCAGGTGCATTGGTGCCGCACGCCGCAGGAGGCGCGCGAGACGGTGCTGGCGATCTGCCGGCGCCTCGACGCCAAGACGGTGACCAAGGGCAAGACCATGATCGCCGAGGAGATCGCGCTCAACGACTACCTCGAGCAGAACGGCGTGACCCCGATCGAGACCGACCTCGGCGAGTACATCATCCAGATCCGCAAGGAATATCCGAGCCACATCATCGCGCCGGCGATCCATCTGGTGAAGGAGCAGATCGCCGAGAGCTTCCGCCAGACGCATAAGGACCTCGATCCCCACCGCGTGCTCGAAGAGGCGCCGACTCTGGTGGCCGAGGCGCGGGCCGTGCTGCGGCAGAAATTCCTCAACGCCGATGTCGGCATCACCGGCGCCAATTTCTGCATCGCCGAGACCGGCTCGACCATCATCGTCACCAATGAAGGCAATGGCGACCTGACGCAGACCCTGACCAAGGCGCATATCGTGCTGGCGAGCCTCGAGAAGCTGGTGCCGACGCTGGAGGATCTCTCGACCATGCTGCGCCTCTTGGCGCGCTCGGCGACCGGCCAGGAATTCTCGACCTACACCACGCTCTCCACCGGTCCGCGCCGGCCGGAGGACACCGACGGGCCCGGCGAGTACCACGTCGTGTTTCTCGACAATGGCCGCAGCGCCATGCTCGGCACCGAGTTCCAGGACATGCTGCGCTGCATCCGCTGCGGCGCCTGCATGAACCATTGCCCGGTCTATGCCACGGTGGGCGGTCATGCCTATGGCTGGGTCTATCCCGGGCCGATGGGCGCGGTGCTGACCCCGACGCTGATCGGCGTCGACGAGGCCGGCCATCTGCCCAACGCCTCGACCTTCTGCGGGCGCTGCGAGAGCATCTGCCCGATGAAGATCCCGCTGCCCAAGCTGATGCGTCATTGGCGCGAGCGCGAATTCGCCGCGAAGCTGTCGCCGGCGCCTTACCGCTATGGCCTCAAGGCCTGGGCCTTCTTCGCCGCGCGCCCGCGCCTCTACCATCTCGGCGCCGGGATCGCGAGCCGGCTCCTCGGCTGGATCGGCGCGCCGCGCGGCCGCTTCCGCTCGCTGCCGCTGGCCGGCGGCTGGACGCAAGGCCGCGACCTGCCGGCGCCCGAAG
This sequence comes from uncultured Alphaproteobacteria bacterium, assembly GCA_963789275.1. Classification (GTDB taxonomy): domain Bacteria; phylum Pseudomonadota; class Alphaproteobacteria; order ATCC43930; family CGMCC-115725; genus DAHUYF01. Next base: position 529,519 of record CAWBKF010000004.1, on the reverse strand, counting down.
GCCGCAGCTTCATGAGCCTCTGGGCCGAGCGGCGCAAGGCCGCGCCGTGAGCGAGGCGCGCACGCAGATCCTGGGCGCGATCCGCCGCTCGCTGAAGCGCGGGCCGCTCGACGCGCCGCAACGCGCCGGGATCGCGGCGCGCCTTGCCGCGCATGCGCGCAACCTCGTGCCGGCGCGCGCCACCGCGCTCGACCATGCCGGCCAGGTCGATCTCTTTCAGCGCATGGCGGAAGAGGTCCAGACCACGGTGACGCGGGTCCCGAGCGCCGCCGATGTGCCGGCAGCGGTCGCGGATTACCTGTCGCAGCGCAACCTGCCCTCCCGCCTGGTCATGACGCCGGATCCGCAGCTCGACGGCATTCCCTGGAGCGTGCGGCCGATGCTCGAGATCCGCCGCGGCCGCGCCGAGGATGCCGATCAGGTGGGCGTGACCGCCGCCTTTGCCGCCATTGCCGAGACCGGGACATTGATGCTGATCTCCGGACCGGAAAGTCCCACGCGCAACAACTTCCTGCCGGACACGCATATCGTCGTGATGCGCGGCGGGCAGGTGGCGCCGAGCTACGAGGAAGGCTGGACCCGGCTGCGCGCTGAAAAGCGCGGCGCCGACGGCAACGCCGCCTTGCCGCGCACCGTCAACTTCATCACGGGACCGTCGCGCACCGGCGATATCGAGCAGCGCCTCGAGCTCGGCGCGCATGGCCCGCGCCGCCTCCACATCGTGCTCATCGATGACGGGGCGGCCGCCTAGCCGTGAGGAGCGCGCGCTGTGGCGCGCGGCCATGCGCGGCGTGGCCCCGCTCGAGGCCGACGACGCCCCGCCGCTGCCGCCAGCGGAGGTGCCGCTCAAAACGCCGTCGCGCCGCGCGCGCGCCGCGCCCGTGGCGCCCGCGCCGTTGCGCGATCTCGCCGCCAATGTCGCGCCGGGACTCGACCGCCGCAGCGCCGAGCGCTTGCGCCGCGGCGGGCGCGCGATCGAGGCGCGGCTCGATCTTCACGGCATGACGCAGGACGAGGCGCATCGCGCGCTGACCGCGTTCGTCGCACGCGCGCATGCCGCCGACCAGCGCTGCGTGCTGCTGATCACCGGCAAGAGCGGCGTGCTGCGGGACGCGGCGCCGCGCTGGCTCAACGAGACGCCGAACCGCTCGCGCCTTCTCGCCTTCTCGCCGGCGCAGCCGCGCGACGGCGGCGCCGGCGCGCTCTACCTGCTGCTGCGGCGCCGGCGATGACGCCGTTCGGCGTGCGCCTGCGCCAGCTGCGCGCCGAGCGCGGCATCAGCCTGAAGCAGATGGCCGAGGCGCTCGGCGTCTCCGCAGCCTATCTTTCGGCACTGGAGCATGGCCGCCGCGGCCGGCCGACCCATGCCATGGTGGTCGCGATCTGCGCCCAGCTCAACATCATCTGGGACGAGGCCGACGATCTCCACCGCCTGGCGCGGCTGTCGCATCCGCGCGTCACCGTCGACACCGCCGGCCTCTCGCCCGCCGCCACCGAGCTCGCCAACCTCCTCGCCGAGCGCATCCGCAAGCTGCCGCCCGAACGCATCGAGCGGCTGCTCGATCTCCTGAAGAGCGCGCCGATGGCGCCGCCGAAGCGCCGGCGGCGCAGTGCGGCGGGCTGATCCCGCGGGCTTCGCGATTACGCCTCGAGCACCACCCGGCGCAGCTCCTTCAGGTCGCTCACCAGCGCGAAGGCGGTCTCGCGCGGCAGCTTGCCATGCTCGAAGACATGGCCGGCGAGCACCATGTTGACCGCCTCGCCGTCGCTCGACAGCGGCAGGCTGACGCGCCGCGTCAGCATCTCGGTGCCGCGACCGGTGAGCGTGAAGCTGTTCTCGGTGTACATCGGCCTGCGGCGCGCCACCATCTCCTCGTAGATGCCGATCACGTAGCGGCGATATCCCGCCTTCTCCGGCAGCACGTCCTCGATGAAGAGGCCCGTCGGCTCGCGGCCGGCGAGCCGCCAGAAGACATCGCCGACGCGGCGATAGCGGAAGCGCGGCGCGCCACCTTCCCACACCACGTCGAGCAGCATGGTGTGAGGCCAGATCTCCGCCGGGATCTCCAGCGGATCGATATCGGCACGGCTCGGCATGGCGCGGCCGCGGCGCTTGCCCAGCCAATGCTGATAGAGTCTCTCCAACCGCTCATCCGGGAGGACGTCGCGCAAAGCCCCTCTCCATGACGACGCTCGCGTGTGCCGTCGCACGCCACAGAAGAATAGCCCGCCTATCAATGCAAGCGTGCCAAAATTCACCGGCAAATTTGCTAAATTTGTAGGAGATTTATCTTCAGAGCCGGGCGATTCCCACTAAACTCTTCGCAGTCGCAACCGAGGGATCTCCCCGCATGACTATCTCCGTCCTCGTCATCGACGACAGCAAGACCGTTCGCCGCAGTGTCGAGACGCTGCTGACCGATGCCGGCTATCGCGTCATGGCCGCAGGACACGGCGATGGCATAAGGCTGTGGCAGGAGCTCCGGCCCGAGCTCATCGTCACCGACATCATGATGCCCGAGCGCGACGGCATCGAGATGATGATGGAGATCCGCCGGCATTGCCCGGAAACCAGGATCCTGGCGATGAGCGGCTTTCGCCACAGCGGCAGCGTCGATTTCGCCGAGATGCTGCGCCGGCTCGGCGCCGATGACGTGCTGGACAAGCCGTTCGCGCCGGAGGTGCTGCTGACCAAGGTCGACCGCCTGGCCGGCCTGCCGACCGCGCTCACCGCCGCCTGACGGCCGGTTTAACCGGCCTTTAAGTATTCTTGCTCATGCTCGCGCCATGGCTCGACGGCAGAAACACTCCGGCGGTGGCGCGGATGCGCCGGACGAGGCCGTGCTGGGTCAGGCCGATCTGTCGCATCTCCACCTTCAGGACATGACGCCGACGCAGCGTGCCGAGCTGCGCCGCCGCTACGATGATTTCGTCCGCCATTTCGGCCGCGACGGCATGGCGCCCTCTCGCTATCCCGAGCCGAAAAAGCCGCGCGTCCGCAAATGGACGCCCGGCGCCAAGAACTAAATCTTGAGAATGGCATCGACCGCTCTGCCGCTTCAATCTCCCTCGTCCTGGGCGGCACGTAGCGCGCGTCTCGAAGGACGCATGCAGCAGCAACGTGTCGTCGCTATTGCGTCGGCGTCGTTGCCACGCCGGCATCCGCCGGCGCCTCGCAGGTATAGACCGCAACCAGCCCGTCGGATGTCGTCTGCAACCCCTGATAGCGCGCTGCCCGATCGAATTGCAGGCAATAGTTCTGCGCCTCGTCGCTGGTGATGGCGACGTTGTGGTTGGGCACGCGATAGCTGACGCTGGGCGGCATCACCGGCGCGCTGGCGCAGGCGGCGAGCGTCACGGCGACGAGCAGCGGCGCGGGGCGGCGCAAAAAGAAGAGTGGCGGCGGTCATGCGGCGCTGCGCTCGATGCTGACGCCGAACAGCGGCCTGAGCCGCGTGCCGAGCACGCTGCCGGCGAGCCCCGCGGCGCGCAGCGCGCCCAGCATGATGCCGAGATCCATCACCGAGGTGACGTCGCAAAAGACGCTCGCCTGCAGCTGCGCGACGCGCGCCGGCGCCACGACCCCGCCGTTGATATCGGCCTGACGGATGGGCGGATCGGCGATCAGCCTGGCATCGACGGAAAGATCGGTCATGGCGGTTCCCTGGCGCCGGGGTGCCGGCGCCCGGCAGATGTAGTTTTGCTGCGGCGCCCCGTCAATCGCTGCTGATTGGCCACTTCCGCGCCGTAGTACCGCCGGCCCGCGACGAAGCGCTCAGAAGGTATTGATCAGCCCGCCGCCGCGCCGCTGCAGCGTCGCGACCATGCGGTGGACGTGGTAATGCATGGCGCATTTGATGGCATAGACGCGCAGCACCGCAGGATCGGCGCGCCGGCATAAGGCGCGCCACAGCCTTTGCCGGTAGGTCCGCCGCAAACCCCGCTCGGGCACCCGCCACAGCAGCCGCGCGGCGAGCCCCGCCGCCTCCAGTGCCAGCCGCGCCTGGCGCCGGCGGCGGCGCCAGGGATGCTGCGCGGCATAGCCGAGCCAGCCGCGCTCGGTGATGATCCCGCCGCCAAGATAGAGCGCGTCCAGCCGGTCGAAATAGGCTTCGCTGTCATAGAGCTCGGCCATCAACCGCGTGTAGCCGTCGCTCAGCGTCGCACGGTCCATTTTGAGCGGCAGAATGTTGGTGCCCGCTTCCGGCTCGTCGGAGGGGTCGAGCCGTCCCGCCGCCGCCAGTCGCTCGTAGAGCGGCGTCTTCGGGATCGCCGACAGCATGCCGACCATCGCCGTCGAGATGCGCGCCTCGGCGAGGAACCGGCGCTGGGCCTCGAAGACGCCGGCATCGTCGCTGTCGAAACCCAGGATCATCCCGGCCCAGACCTCCATGCCGGAATCCTGGACGCGGCGCACCTTGTCGACCATGCTGCCGCCGCGCCTGAGGTTCTGCAGCTTCCGCGTCTCGCGCAGCGATTCCTCGTTCGGGCTCTCGATGCCGACGAAGACCGCTGCGATGTTGGCCTCGGTCATGAGCCGCATCAGCTCCTCGTCATCGGCGAGGTCGAGCGAGGCCTCGGTGACGAAGGTGAGCGGGAAGCCGTTCGCCTGCTGCCAGGCGATCACCGCGCGCAACAGTTCCTTCACCGCGCGCTTGTTGCCGATGAGATTGTCGTCGACGATGAAGGCGATCGACACGCGCTCGGTGCGCAGCGCCTCGAGCTCGGCGATGACCTGCGCCGCGGTCTTGAGCCGCGGCTTGCGGCCGAAGACGACAATGATGTCGCAGAATTCGCACTGGAAGGGGCAGCCGCGCGAGAACTGCACGCTGCCGAAGGCGTAATGGCGCATCTTCAAGAGATCGAAGCGCGGCGCCGGCACCAGCGTCATGTCGGTCTTGCCGCCCTGCTCGTAGCGCCGTGCGCAGCATCCCTGCGCGCGCTCGGCGAGGAAACGCGGCCAGGTCTCCTCCGCCTCGCCGATGAAAATGACATCGGCGAGCTCGCCGAAATAATCCTCGCTGACGCTGATCCAGGGGCCGCCGACCACGGTGTAGGCGCCGCGGCGCTTCAGCTCCGCCAGGATCTCGCGCATGCGGCGGCGCTGCACCACCATGCCGGTGACGCCGACGATGTCGGCGGCGGCGCAGCGCGCGAAATCGATCGGCTCGACATTCTCGTCGATGAGGGTGATGCGGTGCTCCGGCGGCGTCAGCGCCGCGAGCAGCGGCAAGGCTGCGACCGGCAGCGCCGAGCGCTTGCCGATGAACGGCAAGGCATGCTCGAGGCCCCAGAACGACACCTCGAAGCGCGGATTGATGAGCACGATATCCATCGCGCGGCCCCGCCAGGGGTGATCCGGCGTCAGTCTCGCACACCGCCGCCGCCGCGGCCAGAGCGTCGCTGCCGGCGCCTATGGCCGCAGCGCGGGCGGTCTCAACGCGGGGCAATCGCATGTATAATTCACCACGGAGGCCGAGCCGCGAAGCGGATCGACGAGGCCACGGAGAAAAGCGCTCGTGAAGAAATGAAATCATCGCTGCCGCCCCCGCGAAAGCGCTACGGCATGCACACATCCGGAAAAATGCTGCACCTTCCGTTACTTATTCCGCCGTCCCCGCGAAAGCGGGGACCCAGAGGAAGCGCCCCGCTCACTGCATTTGCGGGCCTGGATGCCCGCTTTCGCGGGCAAGGCGATTGTTGAGGAGCGCGTTGCCGCAACATGCGTGCATGCCGTAGCGCGAAAGCGGGGGCCCAGGAGCAACCACACGTCGGCCGCTCTGGGTCCCCGCTTTCGCGGGGAAAGCGAGCAACGATGCAGACCCGCGCTACAGAATGAACTTCGAGAGATCGGCGTTCTGGGCGAGCGCGCTGACATGCTCGTGCACATAGGCGCGGTCGATGGTGATGGCGGTGCCGTCGGGCTTGTCGGAAGCGGTAAAGCTGATCTCTTCGAGCAGGCGCTCGAGCACGGTATGGAGGCGCCTCGCGCCGATGTTCTCCACCGCGGTGTTGATGTCCTCGGCGAGGCGGGCGAGCTCGTCGATGGCGTCCTCGGTGAAATCGAGCACCACGCCCTCGGTGGCCATCAGCGCCTTGTATTGCTTGATCAGGCTCGCTTCGGGCTCGGTTAGGATGCGGCGGAAATCCTCGCGCGTCAGCGGCTTCAGCTCGACCCGGATGGGGAGCCGCCCCTGCAGCTCCGGCAGCAGGTCCGACGGCTTCGCCAGATGGAAGGCGCCCGAGGCGATGAACAACACGTGATCGGTCTTGACCGCGCCGTGCTTGGTGGCGACCGTCGTGCCCTCGATCAGCGGCAGCAGGTCGCGCTGCACGCCTTCGCGGCTGACATCGCCGCCGATGCGCTGCTCGCTGCGGGCGCAGATCTTGTCGATCTCGTCGATGAAGACGATGCCGTTCTGCTCGACGGCGGCGATGGCTTCGCGCACCACCTTCTCCTGGTCGAGCAGCTTGTCGCTCTCCTCGGCCATCAGCACGGTATGGCTCTCGCGCACGCTCATGCGCCGCGGCTTGGTGCGCCCGCCGAAGGCCTTGCCGAAGATCTCGCCGAGATTGAGCATGCCCATCTGGGCGCCGGGCATGCCCGGGATGTCGAAGGTCGGCAGGTTCGCGCCGGCGCTGTCCTGCACCTGGACCTCGATCTCCTTATCGTCGAGCTGGCCCTCGCGCAGCATCTTGCGGAATTTCTGCCGCGTGTCGGCGCTGGCGTTCGGGCCGACCAGTGCGTCGAGCACGCGCTCCTCGGCGTGCAGCTCGGCCTTGGACGCGACTTCCTTGCGCAAGCGCTCGCGCGTCATGGCGATCGACATCTCCAAGAGGTCGCGCACGATCTGCTCGACATCGCGGCCGACATAGCCCACCTCGGTGAACTTCGTCGCCTCGACCTTGATGAAGGGCGCCTGGGCGAGCTTGGCGAGGCGGCGCGCGATCTCGGTCTTGCCGATGCCGGTCGGGCCGATCATCAGGATGTTCTTGGGCAGCACCTCCTCGCGCAGCTCCTCGGGCAATTGCTGGCGGCGCCAGCGGTTGCGCAAGGCGATGGCGACGGCGCGCTTGGCGTCGTTCTGGCCGACGATGTGGCGGTCGAGCTCGGAGACGATCTCGCGGGGGCTGAAGGCGGTCATAGGCTTTCGAGCGTGACTTTGTCGTTGGTGTAGACGCAGATGCCGGCGGCGATCGCCATCGCCTTGCGCGCGATCGCCTCGGCCTCGAGCGGCTGGTCGAGCAGCGCGCGCGCCGCGGCCAGCGCGTAGCCGCCGCCCGAGCCGATGCCGATGAGCCCGTCCTCGGGCTCGAGCACGTCGCCGGTGCCGGAGAGGATGAGCGATACCTGCCGGTCCGCCACCGCCATCATCGCTTCGAGGCGCCTCAGATAGCGGTCGGTGCGCCAGTCCTTGGCCAGCTCGACGCAGGCGCGCGGCAGCTGGCCGGGATGCTGCTCGAGCTTGGCCTCGAGCCGCTCGAACAAGGTCAGCGCGTCGGCCGTGGCCCCGGCAAAGCCGGCGATCACCGTGCCGTTGCCGAGCCGGCGCAGCTTGCGCGCGTTTGATTTGACGATGGTCTGGCCCATCGACACCTGGCCGTCGCCGGCGATCACCACCCGGCCGTCCTTGCGCACGCACAGGATGGTCGTGCCGTGCCAGGTCTCGGATGCTGCATTCTGCATGGGGCCTTGGGGATGGGAGGGCTGGCAGAGATGTGGGTTTAGCCGGCCGTCGATCAAGCGGCAATGGCGCCGGCACAAGGCGGCGGCCGCGCAGCGGGGCGCCGGCGGACAGACCTCATGACCGCGAGATTGCACTGCAACATCCTGTGCAAATAGCAGCAATCCCGTTGCCGCCGCTCTTCGCCCAATAGACGGCGAGTTATGCACAGATTTTGACCAGTGAAACCGATCCAGTTTTATTAAAGGACGAAACTTTATTTACGAAATAGTAAGGCGCCGCCGCGACGATCGGCCCAAATCGGATCAATCGGGTCGAGCAAGGGCGATGGGTGCCGGCATGTCACTGCACACAGCTGAACCGCCGCGACGGGGCGTGCCTTGACCGGGCAGGCGCTGGTGGCGGAGCCGCTCGCGCTGCTCGAGGCTCCGGCGCCCCTCGGCGAGCGGCATCTGCTCCTGGCGCAGGCCGTCGCGGCGCTGGGCAGCTGGGAATATGACCTGCGCAGCCGGCGGCTCGCCTGCTCGCCCGAGCTGCTGCGCATCTGCGGCTGGAGCGCCGACCGCCGCCCGACGCTGGCGGAGCTGCGCGACGCGCTCCATGCCGAGGACCGGGCGCTGCTGAACGAGGACGTGCTGCTGCGGCATGCGGCCGAGCGGCTGTCGCCGGCGGCGCGGTATTTCCGCATCATCCGCGCCGATGGCGAGATCCGCCATCTCAGCGGCCGCAGCATCGTGGCCGAGGCCGAGCACGGCCGGCCGGTGGTGATCTGCGGCACGATGCAGGACGTCACCGACGAGGTCGTGGCCGAGCGCGCGGCGGGTGCCGAGGCATTCCACCTGCGCAGCATGTTCGAGCATGCCACCTGGGGCATCTTCCGCACCTCCGCCAATGGCCGCTATCTCGGCGCCAATCCCGCGCTTGCCCGCATCTATGGCTACGCCTCGCCGCTGGAGCTGCAGCAGGCGCTCACCGATATCGGCGGCCAGCTCTATGTCGACCGCGCGCGGCGCGACGCGTTCGTCGAGCAGATGCGCGAGAAAGGCGCGGTCTCGGGCTTCGAATCGCAGGTCTTCCGCCGCGACGGCGCCACAATCTGGATCTCGGAATGCTGCCGCGAGGTGCGCGGCGGCGACGGCACCCTGCTCTATTACGAAGGCACGGTCGAGGAGATCACGCGGCGCAAGGCAGCCGAGCAGGAGCTGCGCCGGACCAAGGAGCGGGCCGAGGCGGCGAACCGGACCAAATCTTTCTTCCTCGCCAATATGAGCCACGAGCTGCGCACGCCGCTCAACGCCGTGCTGGGCTTCACCGAGATCCTGCGCGACGAGCTCTATGGTCCGCTCGGCCATTCCCGCTACCGCGACTACGTCCATGACATCCACAGCAGCGGCAAGCACCTCCTCGACGTCATCAACAACATCCTCGACCTCACCACCATCGAGGCCGGCCATCTCGTGCTCGACGAGCAGGAGGTGGATCTCGCCGACATCATGACCATGGCCGAGCGCGTGATCGCCGAGACCGCGCGCCGGCGCGGGCTCGAGCTCGAGGTGGTGGCGCCGGCCGAGGCGGTGCTGCTGCGCGCCGATCCGACGCGGCTGACGCAGATCCTGCTCAACCTGCTCGCCAATGCGGTGAAATTCACCGATCCCGGCGGCCTCGTCCGCGCCGAGGTGGCGGCGGATGACAACGGCATCGAGCTGCGCGTCAGCGACACCGGCATCGGCATCGCGCCGCGCGACATCGAGCGCGTGATGCAGCCCTTCGAGCAGGTCGGCGGTCCCATGGCGCGCAAGACCGGCGGCACCGGCCTCGGCCTGCCGCTGGCCCGCGAGCTGGCGCGGTTCCATGGCGGCACGCTGAGCCTGGCGAGCCGCCGCGGCGCCGGCACGACGGCGCGGCTCTGGCTGCCCGCCGAGCGCATCCTCACCCCGGCCTAGAGTCTTTCGGAAATGGGATGTCCCTCCGGGTTGCGCAAGGATGGGGCGCTGCCGCGTCGCGCGGCCTTGACGATGCTTCCAGCATCGTCTGCGGCCGCGCTCCTAACATCGCCCCATCCTTGCGCAACGCAGACCCATCCCATTTCCGAAACAGGCTCTACGCGTCGGCACTGGCCTCGCGGCGGCGATCTTGCTAAAAGACCGCCGCCGCCCCATCTGCGGCGAACCGTTCGGCAAGGAGAGCTGCCGTGGCCCAGGCCCGGTCCCCAGCGGTCGCCTCGTCGGCGCGCAAGGCCAATGTCGAGCGCGTGACCAAGGAGACCAAGATCCGCGGTGCCGTCGATCTCGACGGCACCGGGCTCTATGACGTCTCGACCGGCATCGGCTTTCTCGACCATATGCTGGAGCAGCTGTCGCGCCACAGCCTGATCGACCTGACGCTGCGCGCCGAAGGCGACCTGCACATCGACTTCCACCACACCACCGAGGATACCGGCTATGTCGTCGGCGAGGCGGTGGCCAAGGCGCTCGGCGACCGCCGCGGCATCGCGCGCTGGGGCGATGCGCTGGTGCCGATGGACGAGACGCTGACCCGCGTCGCGATCGACGTGTCCAACCGTCCCTACCTGGTGTGGAAGGTCAAATTCTCCAAGCCCAAGCTCGGCGAGATGGATACCGAGCTGTTCAAGGAGTGGTTTCAGGCCTTCGCGCAATCGGCCGGCATCACGCTCCATGTCGAGAATCTCTATGGCGAGAACAACCACCATATTGTCGAGTCCTGCTACAAGGGCCTGGCGCGGTCGCTCCGGCAAGCGGTGGCGATCGATCCGCGCCGTGCCGATGCCGTCCCCTCGACCAAGGGCGTCCTGTAGGCCGATCCATGATCACCGCCATCATTGACTACGGCTCGGGCAACCTCCGGTCCGCGGCGAAGGCGTTCGAGCGCGCGGCGCGCGAGAACGGCAGCGACGGCGACATCGTCGTCACCGCCGACGCCGCGACCGTGCGCGCCGCCGCACGCATCGTGCTGCCCGGCGTCGGCGCCTTCGCCGATTGCCGGCGCGGGCTCGCCGCGGTGCCCGGCATGGAAGAGGCGCTCGCGGAAGCGGTGATGCGCCGCGGCCGGCCGTTTCTCGGCATCTGCGTCGGCATGCAGCTCATGGCCGAGCGCGGCCGCGAATTCGAGACGGTGGACGGGCTCGGCTGGATCAAGGGCGAGGTCGTGGCGATCACGCCCGGCGATCCCGCGCTCAAGATCCCGCATATGGGCTGGAACGAGCTGGCCATCCTCCGGCCGCACCCGGTGCTCGACGGCATCGAAGCGGGCGCGCATGCCTATTTCGTCCACAGCTATGGCCTGGTCTGCCGCGAGCGCGGCGATCTGCTTGGCGACCGCCGATTACGGCGGCGAGATCGCCGCCGCGGTCGGCCGCGACAATCTCGTCGGCACGCAGTTCCATCCCGAGAAGAGCCAGGCGACGGGGCTGCGGCTCATCGCCAATTTCCTGCGGTGGCGGCCATGAGCGACGCGCCGGCGCCGAAAACCGCGGTCGAGCCGCTCGCGGCGATCACCGGCACCGATCTCAATGATCTCTGCGACGCCGCCGAGGACGCGATCGCGGCCGGCGGCGGCTTCGGCTGGCTCGCGGCGCCGCCGCGGCACATCATGGAAGCCTATTGGCGCGGCGTGCTGCTGGTGCCGGAGCGGCGCGTCTTCGTCGCCCGCCTCGACAACACCATCTGCGGCTCGGCGCAGCTGACGCGGCCGCCGCGCAACAACGAGGCGCAGTCGTTTGCGGCGCAGCTCACCAGCAACTTCATCGCCCCCTGGGCGCGCGGCCATGGCCTCGCCAAGCGCATCGTCGTCGCCGTCGAGGAGGCGGCGCGCGCAGCGGGCTTCGACGTGCTGAACCTCGATGTGCGCGCGACGCAGGAGGCGGCGATCCAGCTCTATGAATCGCTGGGCTATCATCGCTGGGGCGTGCATCCCGACTACGCCCGGGTCGCCGGCGTTGGGATCGCCGGCTATTTCTACTACAAGCGGCTCTCCGACAAGCCGGCGGACCCATGATCCTGTACCCCGCCATCGACCTCAAGGCCGGCCAATGCGTGCGGCTGCTGCGCGGCGAGATGAGCGCGGCCACCGTCTTCAGCGACGATCCCGCGGGAGAGGCCAGGCGCTTCGTCGCTGCCGGCTGCCGCTTCCTGCATGTCGTCGATCTCGACGGCGCCTTTGCCGGCAAGCCGATGAACCGCGATGCCGTGGCGGCGATCGTCGCCGCTGCCGGTGTTCCGGTGCAGCTCGGCGGCGGCATCCGCAACCGCACCACCATCGAAGGCTGGCTCGCCGCCGGCGTCGCCCGGGTGATCCTCGGCACGCTGGCGCTCAGCGATCCCGCGCTGGTCAAGGCCGCCTGCCGGGCCTATCCCGGCCGCATCGTCCTCGGCATCGACGCACGCCGCGGCCGCGTCGCCGTCGAGGGCTGGGCCAAGGCGTCGGAGCGCCAGGCGCTCGACCTCGCGCTCGAATTCGAGGATGCCGGCGCCGCCGCCATCGTCTATACCGATATCGAGCGCGACGGCGCGCTCGCCGGCGTCAATGTCGAGGCGACGGCGGCGCTGGCGCGCAAACTCACCACCGGCGTCATCGCCTCGGGCGGCGTCGCCGGGCTCGACGATCTCCGCCGCCTCAAGGCGCATGAGGCGGATGGCATCGCCGGCGTGATCTGCGGCCGCGCGCTCTATGACGGCCGCCTCGATCTCGCGCAAGCGCTGGCGGTATGCGAGGGGTAGGAGCCTGTGTCGCAGATCCATCCCATGTCCCAGACAGGCTCCTTCGCATGCTGAAGATGCGCGTCATTCCCTGTCTCGACGTTAGGGACGGCCGCACCGTCAAGGGCATCAATTTCGTCGATCTCGTCGATGCCGGTGATCCCGTCGAGCAGGCCAAGCTCTACGATCGCGAAGGCGCCGACGAGCTATGCTTTCTCGACATCACCGCCTCGTCGGACAATCGCGACACGCTCTACGACGTGGTGGCGCGCACCGCCGAGCAATGCTTCATGCCGCTGACGGTGGGCGGCGGCGTGCGCGGCGTCGACGATATCCGCCGCCTGCTGCTGGCCGGCGCCGACAAGACCTCGATCAACACCGCCGCGGTGGCGCGGCCGGAATTCGTGCGCGAGGCGGCAGAGAAGTTCGGCAGCCAATGCATCGTCGTCGCCATCGACGCCAAGGCGGCGGGCGCGGGAAAGTGGGAGGTCTTCACCCATGGCGGCCGGCGCGCCACCGGCCTCGACGCGGTCGATTGGGCAAAGCGCATGGCGGCCTTTGGCGCCGGCGAGATCCTGCTGACCTCGATGGACCGCGACGGCACCAAATCGGGCTTCGATATCCCGCTGACCCGCGCGGTGGCCGATGCCGTCACCATCCCGGTGATCGCCTCGGGCGGCGTCGGCACGCTCGATCATCTCGTCGCCGGCATCCGCGACGGCCACGCCACCGCCGTGCTCGCCGCCTCGATCTTCCATTTCGGCACCTTCCGCATCGGCGAGGCCAAGGCGCATCTCGCCGCGGCGGGGATCCCGGTGAGGCTGTAGGCGCGCGGGTGACAGGCCGCGGCCGATCTGCTACCTCCGACGCCAAGCTTCGGCGGAGACGGCAATGGCAGAGTTGAACGGCAGCACGCTCGACCGGCTCTATGCCGTGATAGAGAGCCGCCGCGGCGCCGATCCCGCGACCTCCTACACGGCACAGCTCTTCGCCGCCGGCGCGGCCGGGATCGCCCGCAAGCTCGGCGAAGAGGCGTTGGAAGCGGTGATCGAGGCGGTGCGCGGCGACGCTCCCCGCCTCGTCGCGGAAAGCGCCGATCTGCTTTATCATCTCCTGGTGCTGTGGGCCGCGCGCGGCATCGCGCCGGCCGAGGTCTGGGGCGCGCTCGAGCGTCGCGCCGGCACCTCCGGCATCGAGGAGAAGCATTCCCGCGGCACAGTCTAAGCTCGGAGCGGTCGATGGCCTATGACGCCAATAACGTCTTCGCGCGCATCCTGCGCGGCGAGATCCCGTGCAAGAAGGTCTATGAGGACGCGCATGTCCTGGCCTTCCACGACATCAACCCGCAAGCGCCGGTGCACATCCTCGTCATCCCCAAAGGCGCCTACGTCTCGCTCGACGATTTCTCCGCCCGGGCGCCGGAGGCCGAGATCGTCGCTTTCACCCGGGCGGTGGGCGCCATCGCGCGTGACCAGGGCGTCGACCGGTCGGGCTACCGCATCCTCGCCAATCACGGCGTCGACGCGCATCAGGAAGTGCCGCATTTTCATGTCCATATTTTTGGCGGCCGGCAGCTCGGTCGAATGATATCAAAGGGTTAGATTTAACCCGCCAGCGCATTGGTTGACGATCTATTAACGATCGAGACTTACCATAGGAAGCCCAAGCTCATCGCACGGGAGGAAACCGGGCGTCTAATCGCCCGAGGAAAGCCGCGCCCAGATGTCAAAGCCGAGGCCATCCACGACCAAGGCGCCGCCTGCCGCCGCCGCGCTGCCGGAGGAGGAGCGGCTGCGCGCTTTCGCCGAGATCGGCTCGGACTGGTTCTGGGAAAAGGACGCGCAGCTCCGCTTCAGCTACATGTCCGTCGGCATCGACGGGCAGACCGCCGCCTTCGCCGCCGATTTCCTCGGCAAGCGCATCGACGAGGTGGCGCTGGCCGGCTTCGAGGAGATCGACTGGCGGCCGCTGCTGAGCGCGCTCGAGCTGCGCAAGCCCTTCCGCGAGTTCCGCTTCATCCGCCGCACCGCCACGGGCGGGCTGCGCCATCTCGCGGTCAGCGGCGTGCCGATCTTCGATGCTGAGGGCCAGTTTAGAGGCTATCGCGGCACCGGGCGCGACCTCACCAAGGAGACGCTGGCCGAGGAGCGCGCGGCCATCGCGCAGTCGCGGCTGATCGACGCCATCGAGGCGATTCCGGAGTGCTTTCTGCTGCTCGACAAGGAAGACCGGCTGGTGCTGTGCAACAGCCGCTACCGCGAGCTGCACGCGCCGATCGCCGGCATGCTGGTCCCCGGCACGCCCTTCGAGGAGATCTGCCGCGCCAGCGCCTATGCCGAGCTGCCGGCCAACGCCAAGGGGCGCGAGGAAGCCTGGGTGAGCGACCGCCTCGCGCGCCACAACGCGCCGGTTTTCGCGGTCGAGGAGCGGCAGATCGGCGAGCGCTGGTTCCAGGTCGGCGAGCAGCACACGCGCGATGGCGGCACGGTGGTGGTGCAGACCGAGATCACCGCCTTGAAGCGCCGCGAGCAGGAGCTCGCCGACAACACCGCGCTGCTGCGCGCGACGCTCGAGCATATGGAGCAGGGGCTGCTGGTGCTCGACGCCGAGTTCCGCCTCAAAATGTGGAACGACCGCTGGATCGAGCTGCTGGAGATTCCGCGCTCCCTGGTCGGCGTCGGCCGGCCGATGGCGCCGATCGTGCGGATCGGCGCCGAGCGCGGCGAGTTCGGCGTCGGCGATGTCGACGCGCTGGTCGAGCACCGGCTGGCGAATATGCGCAGCGCCGAGACGCGCGTCATCGAGGTCTACCGCAACACCGGCAGGGTGATCGAGGTGCGACGCAGCCCGATGCCCGATGGCGGCATCCTCTTCACCCTCGCCGACATCACCGAGCGCAAGCGCGTCGAGGTCGATCTGCGCCGCGCCAAGGACGAGGCGGAGCTGGCGAGCCGCAGCAAGACCGAGTTCCTCGCCAATATGAGCCACGAGCTGCGCACGCCGCTCAACGCCATCATCGGCTTCTCCGACATCCTCATGGGCCAGATCTTCGGTCCGCTGGGTGATCTGCGCTACGGCGACTATGCCCGCGACATCCGCGACAGCGGGCTGCATCTCCTCAACCTCATCAACGACGTGCTCGACGTTTCCAAGGTCGAGTTCGGCAAGGTCGAGCTGATCGAGGAGACCGTGGACATCGTCGCCGTCGTGGAATCCTGCGCCCGGCTGATGCGCGATCGCGCCGATACCGCCGGCATCCGCCTGGTGCAGGAGCTGCCCCCCGGCCTGCCGCAGCTCCAAGGCGACAGCCGGCGCCTGAAGCAGATCCTGCTCAACCTGCTCTCCAATGCCGTCAAATTCACTCCTTCCGGCGGTCGCGTCACCATCCGCGCCAGCCACCACCCGCGCGACGGCTTCCGTCTGACCGTCGAGGACACCGGCATCGGCATCGCCAAGCAGGACCTCGAGAAGGCGCTGCGCCCGTTCGGCCAGATCGACAGCCGCCTCGCGCGCAAATATCAAGGCACCGGCCTCGGCCTGCCGCTGGCGCGCTCCATGGCCGAGCTGCATGGCGGCAAGCTCGAGCTCGACAGCGCCCCGGGACAGGGCACCACCGCGACCATCTGGCTGCCGGCCGGCCGCATCCTGCAGGCCCCCAGCCTCCCCCGGCCGATCGCCCAAGGCTGACCGGCCGAGAGCGATAAACAACATATTCATTCAGTTAATTAAATCGTATTGACAGCTCAATTGGAGTAATTTAGAACAAAACCACAGCGCCGATTTGAGCTTCAGCTTGCGGGCGCTTTAGAAATACGGCTAAAGCGAGGTCGGACTCCGCCCAGCTTCGCCAGAGCTGCGGCGGATTTTTTGTTGGGGGTTGGCAAGCACACAATGGTGGCCGATGGGAACGACCGGCAAGACCCGACAGCGCTGCTCGCCGCCCGCTACGGCCGGCTCGAGGGCGAGGCGCTGCTGGCGCCGTTGATCGAGCGCGAGCTTTGCGGCCGCATCGCGCTGCTCTCCTCCTTCGGCGCGGAATCGGCGCTGCTGCTGGACATGGTGGCGCGTATCGACCGGGCCACGCCGGTGCTGTTTCTCGACACCGGCAAGCTCTTCGGCGAGACGCTGCGCTATCGCGATGCGCTCGTCGAGCGTCTCGGCCTCGCCGATGTCCGCAGTCTCGCGCCCGACCCGGCCGAGCTGGCACGGCGCGATCCCGACGGCACGCTCTGGCACCGCGATGCCGATGCCTGCTGCCAGCTGCGCAAGGTCGAGCCGCTGGAGCGGGCGCTCGGCGGCATCGCGGCGGTGATCTCCGGCCGCAAGCGCCATCACGGCGGCGCCCGCGGCGCGCTGGCGGCGATCGAATACGCCGATGGGCTGATCCGCATCAGTCCGCTGTGGAATTACGGGCCGAAGCGCGTGGCGCAGAGCTTTGCCGAGCGCGGCCTGCCGCCGCATCCGCTGGAGGCCGACGGGTTCCGCTCGATCGGCTGCATGCCCTGCACCGACCGGGTCGAGCCCGACGAAGGGGCGCGCGCCGGGCGCTGGCGCGGGCGCGACAAGAGCGAATGCGGCATCCACGGCACGCGCGGCCTGGAGAAGGCGTTCTGACCTGCTGAGGAGGCTTTACGTCGCGGCGCCGGGGCGTGAGAGTCGCTCCGCCGCCGGGCCTGCTATACGATAGTGCGCCATTCCATGGTGACCGCGTTCCCTCCCAGCGAGACGGCCAACGATGCACGCGATCAACTTTCTCTACTCGTTGTCGGGTTTCGGCGTCGGCATGCTGGTCGGCATGACCGGCGTCGGCGGCGGCGCCCTGATGACGCCGATCCTGATCCTGCTGTTCGGCATCCATCCCGTCACCGCGGTCGGGACCGACCTGCTCTTCGCCGCCGCCACCAAGACCGGCGGCACGCTGATGCACGGCATCGGCCACACCATCGAATGGCGCATCGTCGGGCTGCTGGCGGCGGGCAGCGTGCCGATGACCGCGCTGACCTTGTTCGTGCTCTCGAAGCTCGAGATCGAGGGCGCCGCCGCGGGCGGGCTCATCACCGCCGTGCTCGGCGTCGCGCTCTTCGCCACCGCCGCGGCGCTCATTTTCCGCCGCCAGCTCGTCGCCGCCTACCTCCGGCATGTCGGCACGCTCGATCCGCGCCGCACCGCGGCGCTCACCGTCGCGATGGGCGCGCTGCTCGGCATCCTCGTCCCGATCACCTCGGTCGGCGCCGGCGCCATCGGCGTGACCGCGCTCATCCTGCTCTATCCGCAACTGCCCACAGCGCGCATCGTCGGCTCCGACATCGCCCATGCGGTGCCGCTGACGCTGGTCGCCGGGCTCGGTCATTGGATGATGGGCTCGATCGACTGGCCGCTGCTGGGCTCGCTGCTGCTGGGCTCGCTGCCCGGCGTCATGCTCGGCAGCCATGTCGCGACGCGCGTGCCCGACGTCGTGCTGCGCGTCGCGCTCGCGGTGACGCTGATCATCGTCGGCGGCAAGCTGGTGTTCTGACGCCGCGCCGGGGTTTGGCGAACAACCGGCGCCTCGCCTAATATTCTCCCCATGCTGGCTCGCCGCGCGCTTCTGGGTCTGGCCGTGGCGGCGCTGGGCGGCCTGCCCGGCGGCGCGCTCGCGCAAAGCGCGGCCGTGCCGATGGCGCCCGACATCAAGCGCATCCTCGATCGCGGCCGCCTCCGCGTCGCGCTCGCCGCGGTCGAGGCGCCGCCCTTCATCGTCACCGGCGCCGACGGCGCGCTCGGCGGCAGCGATATCGATCTCGCCCGCGGCATGGCCAAGGCGCTCGGCGTCGCCGTCGCCTTCGACCGGCGCGCGCTGAGCGGCAACGATGTGATCGAGCTGGTGGCGCGCCACGAGGCGGACCTCGCCATCTCCAGGCTCAGCGAGACGCTCGAGCGCGCGATGCGCGTGCGCTTCTCGCGGCCTTACCTGGTGCTGCATCAGGCACTGCTGCTCAACCGCCTGCGCTTCGCGCAGATCGCTGAGGGGCGCGAGCCGATCGATGTCGTGCGCGGTGGCGACACCGCCGTCGCGGTCGTCAGCGGCACCGCCTATGTCGACTATGCCCGCCGCCTGCTGCCGCGCGCCCGGCTGCGCGAGTACCCGCGCTGGGAGCCGGACCTGATCGACGCCGTGCTGCACGGCGAGATCGCCGCCGCCTATGGCGACGAGCTCGAGGTGAAGCGGGCGCTGACGGCGCGGCCGGAGGCGCCGCTGCAGCTGCGGCTGGCGATGCTCGGCGACACGCGCGACCCCATCGGCGTCGCCCTGCCCTGGGACAGCACCCAGCTGCTGGCCTGGGTCGATCTCTACCTCGAGACGGTAACCGGGGCGGGCGCGCCGGGTGACAACCAAAGATAGCAGAAGCTGGCCATAGCTGAGCGCTATGCGTGCGGCCGGGCAATCGCCGGCGCGCCGGCCGCCGCCGAAACCGGCGCGCGCTGCCGGGAACCGCCCGGAAATCTTGCATATGTAGAGGAATCTTAAACCGTTGCCGGTACGGTCGGCATGCAATGAAGGCGACCGAAGCAAAGGATCCGCCAAGCGGGAAGCGTCTCAGTCCGGGCGAGCTCGAGCGGACGTTGGATTCGCATGAGCGCTTCGTCGGGCGCAAGCCCGGCGGCCGGCGCGCGGTGCTGAGCCTCTACGATCTCGCCGATGCCGACCTCATCTGCCGCGATCTCAGCGACATCGAGCTCACCGGCGCGCGGCTCAGCCGCGCGCTGTTGATGGGCTCAGTGCTGCGCAACGCGACGCTCTTCGCCGCCGATCTGCGCCTGGCGAATCTCGATGGCGCCGACCTGACGCGCGCCGATCTGCGCGGCGCCTGCTGCCGCGGCGCCCGGCTCAACAAGGCGCTCCTCGCCAGGGCCGATCTGCGCGAGGCGGCGCTCGGCCGCTTCGATCGCGATGCGGGGTTGCTCGCCGACCTCAGTCAGACGCGCACCGATCTCACGTCGATCGAAGCGCGCGGCGCCGATCTCAGCGAGGCGAAACTCGCCGGCGCGGTCACCGTGCGCGCCGATTTCACCGATGCGGTGCTGCGCGGCGCCGATCTGCGCGGCGGCGATTTGCGCAACGCCACCTTCACCGGCGCCAATCTCGAAGGGGTCAACCTCGCCCATGCCAAGCTGCACGGCGCCACCTTCGAGGCCGCGGTCCTGATCGGCGCCGATCTCAGCGGTGCCGATCTGCGCGGCGCCGATCTGCGCGGCGCCATCCTCGACCCCGCGGCCCAGGACCTCGCGGAAATGGCGAACGCCATCCGCACCGCGTATCTCACCAAGACCGACAACGAGATGACCGATCTGCTGCGCCAGCACGCGCTGTGGCTCGACACCCAGGGGCGCGAGGGCGCGCGCGCCGTGCTGCCGCAGATCGACCTCTCCGGCCGGCACCTCGCGGGCGCGCGGCTGGTGCTGGCGATCCTCAAAGGCGCGCGGCTGCAGCGCGCCGACCTCACCCGCGCGCAATTCGTCATGAGCGACCTTGCCGGCGCCGATCTGCGCGGCGCCGATCTGCGCGCGGCCGATCTGCGCGGTTCCGTCTTCCAGCGCGCGCATTTCAACGGCGCCAACCTGGCGGGCGCGCGGCTCGGGCCGCTGCGCGACGTCGGCGACAGCCACCGCGAGCTGCCGTCCAATTTCGAACGCGCCAAATTCGCGCGTGCCATGCTGTGCGAAGCCGATCTGCGCGGCGCCAACCTCGCCGGCGCCGATTTCTCCAACGCCGATCTCACTGGCGCCAGGCTGGATGACGCCAAGCTCGACGACGCCACTTTCTATGGCGCGACCCTCACCGGCGCCGGCCTCGCCGGCGCCAGCCGAGAGCGGACGGCCGGCCTGCCATAGCAGGGCCCGAGGCGCCGCAATCGGGGCAAGGCGGCCCGCGCCACCCTGCTCCAGGGCTCCCGTACCCGTGGAGCGCCAAAACAACAATTTCTTCATGAAATTTGCGTAGATTTTACGCACCGGCGGCTGGGCCGGGGAGGGCACCCATGTTCGGCAATCTGAAAATCTCACTGAAGCTGCAAGTGATGGTCGCCGTGGCGATCATCGGCATCATCGCTGTGGCGGGCGTCGGGCTCTGGTCGCTGCGCGACAACGTGCTGGAAGACCGCAAGGCCAAGGTGCGCGAGCTGGTGCTCGTCGTCCGCGAGATGATCGATATCGATCATCAGCAGGCGGTCAAGGCGGGGCTCAGCGAGGACGACGCCAAGGAGCGCGCCAAGGATATCGTGCGCCATCTGCGCTACGAGGGTGCCAACTACTTCTTCGCCCTCGACGACCAGGGGGTGAACCTCGCGCATCCCGACCCGAAGCTGGAAGGCAAGCATATGTGGGACGCCAAGGACAGTGACGGCGTCTATTTCAGCCGCGAGCTCATCGCCCAGGCCGCCAAGGGCGGCGGCTTCAGCTCCTATCGCTTCCCGCGCGTCGGCAGCGACCAGCCGCTGCCCAAGATGGGCTACAGCGTCCATTACGATCCCTATGGCTGGACGATCGGCTCCGGCATCTATATCGACGATGTCGACGCCATCTTCTGGTCGCACGCGCAGCGCATCGGCCTGCTCATCGCCGCGGTTCTGGCGCTGGTCATCGGCGCCTCGATCATGCTGAGCCGCAGCGTCGGCCGGCCGCTCGCCGCGATCACCGGCGCGATGCGGCGGCTGGCGGAAGGCGACAAGACGATCGCCACGCCTTACACCGGGCGGCGCGACGAGATCGGCCGGCTGGCGCAGTCGCTGGAGACCTTCCGCGACAATGCGCTGCGGCTCGACGCGGCGGAGCAGGAGCAGATCGCCGCCGAGGCGCGCGCGGGCGAGGAGCGGCGCCAGGCGGCGATGCGCATCGCCGATGATTTCGAGGCGCGGGTCAAGGCGGTGGTGGAGGCGGTATCCGCCGGCTCCGGCGATCTGCGCGGCATGGCCGAGGACATGCGCAAGACGGCGGAGGAGACCAGCCAGCGCTCGATCGTGGTCGCCGGCGCCTGCGAGCAGGCCTCGTCCAATGTCAGCACCGTCGCGACCGCGTCGGAAGAGCTCTCGGCCTCGGTGGCCGAGATCGCGCGGCAGGTGTCGCATGCCTCCGGCATCGCCCAGCGCGCGGTGGGCGAGACGCGCAAGACCGACGAGAACATCAAGGCGCTGGCCGAGGCCGCGACCAAGATCGGCGAGGTGGTGCAGCTGATCAACGACATCGCCAGCCAGACCAATCTGCTGGCGCTCAACGCGACGATCGAGGCGGCGCGGGCGGGCGAGGCGGGCAAGGGCTTCGCGGTGGTGGCGTAGCGAGGTGAAGGCGCTGGCCAACCAGACCGGCAAGGCGACGGAGGAGATCGCGGGCCAGATCGCGGCGATCCAGAGCGAGACCGCCGCGGCGGTGGCGGCGATGCGCGGCATCGGCGGCACCATCGGCGAGATCAACGAGGTCTCGGGCTCGATCGCCTCGGCGGTGGAAGAGCAGGGCGCGGCGACGCGCGAGATCACGCGCAACACCCAGGAGGCGGCGCAAGGCACCGGCCAGGTCTCGTCCAACATCGCCGGCGTCAGCGACAGCGCCGGCAAGACCGGCGCGCTGGCGGCGGGCGTGCTGTCGAAAGCGACCGAGCTCGGATCGCAGGCCGACCGGCTGCGCAGCGAGGTCGACCAGTTCCTGCGCGGCATCCGCGCCGCCTAGCGCGCAGGGCCGGGATCAGAGCTGCTCTAGTGTCAGAAGCGGCATGCGCGGCCCCTGGGCCTGGCGCCGCGCCTGAGGCCGACCGTGCGGCCGGGAAATCCCGCGGCGTCGAAATAGCGCGTCGTGCCGACGAGCTGCTCCATCACCACCGTCTGCAGGCCGTCGGCGGTGCGTGCCGAGGCGATGCGGCGCGCCGTCACCCTCGGCATCGCGCCGCCCGGCAGCGCCTCGGTGATGACGCGGCCCAGCAGCTTGCCCTTGGCCTTGATGTCGAGCTGCAGCAGATAGGCCAGCGTCTTGCCGATATCGGCATTGCTCACCGGCGCGGGATCGGCGAAGCCGGCTTTGAAATCGGGGCCGATCGCGGCCATGAAATTCATCGTCTCGGCGCGTGAGAAGCTGCCATGCATGCCCTGGCCCTGCTGCAGCCCGGTATCGGCGATCTCCGCCGTGCAGCGCAGCGCCGCGGCGCAGCCGGTGGCGAAGCTGCGGAAATTCACCGCGATCGCCGGCATCGGCGTCAGCGCCGAGCCCTGAAGGTTGATCGCCGACAGCGGCAAGGTGCCGGCGAAGCGGCCGAGCGCGGGGTCGACGAAAAGCCCGCTGACGTAATCCTCGGCCAGCAGCGCCGCGACGACGCGCCGCGCGAGCGCCTTGTCCTTGCCCGGGAGATAGACCAGGTCGGAGCCGCCATTGGCCGCCACCACCAGCTCGGGATGGGCGGGATCGGCGCCGATGAGGCCGTTGCTGATCTTGCCGTGATGGCCGGGCTCGAGGCGCGCGCTCTGCGCATCGGGATCCCACAGCGGCAGCTTCAGCGCCGCCGCCAGGTCGATGGCGAGAAAGCCCGGCGGCAGCATGCCGTCCGGCACATCGGCATAATGCGCGCGCGCCGCGGCGCTGGTCTTGCTCTCCTTGGCGATGGTGGTGAAGCCGTGATCGGCGGCGACGATGATGTCGGTGGTGGGCGCCAGCCCCAGCGCCGTCAGCGCCGCTTCGAGCCGGGCGAGATCGTCATCGGCGTTGCGGATCGCGGCGAGCGAGGTCGGGCCGTTGATGCCGGGGCTGAGTTGGCCGAGGCTGTCGCCTTGATTATGCTGCGTGCCGTCGGGATCGCGCGACCAGAACACCATCACGAAGGGCTGCCCCTTGGCCTTCAGCATCGGCAGCACCACCCTGGTTGCGGCCGCGGCGAACCAATCCTGCTGGGTGACATTGGCGACCCTGGTGCCGGGCGTCGTCGCATCGCCGGAGCGGCCATTGTCGCCGCGCGACGGCGCGGCCGGCGGCAGTCCCGCCGCCTGCAGCGCCTCGGCCACCGCCGGCGCCAGCGGGATGCCGCGCGGGCTGCCGGTGCTGTCATCGATGATGATGGTGGGCGCGCCGCTGCGGTCGGTGTGGTCGAAGATCAGCGTCGGGCCGAGCTTGCCGATGGCGGCGGTGCCGAAGCCCTTGGCGCGCGCCGCCTTCAGCACCGTCGTCTCGTCGAGATAGTCGCCGGCGTAATGCTCGTCGACATCGCCCAGCACCGGGTCGCTTTCCATGAAGGGGGTGAGGCTGCCGCCGGCGCCGGGCACCGGGAAGCCGCTATAGATGGTGTTGCCGAACTCGCCGGTGTCGCCGAGGTAATGGCCGGTGGCCATGGCCGAGGCGTTGGGGGTGGTGAAGGTCGGGAAGAGGGCGTGCGGGTTCCTGAAGTCGACACCGCGGTCGCGCAGCGCCGCCATCGCCGGCGCCGTCTCGGCGCTCACCATCTGGGCGCGCAGCCCGTCGGGGACGAAGAGGATGACGTTGTGCGGCACGTCCGCCACCGCCGGCGCGCCGCCGGCAAACCCGGTCAGGAGCAACGTCAACGCAGCCAAGGTGCAGCGCATCATAACCTCCTGAGAGCTCGGCGCCGGACGATAGCAAACGCTATTGGACGGATTTGTTGCAGCGGCGCGGGGCGCGGCCCCGGCGGGCCTTTCGGCGCCGCTGTAGCCTTGCGTTAATATATTCAATTTAGCATGTGCTAGAGCCTGCTAAGAAACTCAGGGTAGAGCCATGGACACGGTGCAGACCAATGTGCGGGTCGCCGAAAGCGACCGTCAGCTCATCGTCCAGGTGGCGCAAAAGCTGCGCAGCGACCCCGAATTCCGCGACCGCCTGGTGGCGCTGCTGGCGGATCAGCCCGGCTTTCTCATGGACGAGCGGATCAAGAAGCTCGAGCAGCAGGTCAGCTGGCTGCTATCGGGCGCTATCGTGGTGCCGCGGTCGGGCAACCGCCTCGCCACCGCCGCGCCGGCGCTCCCGAAGGTGCCGGCCGCCGCCGCGCCGCGCCGGCTTGCCGCCGACGGCGACTAGCCGGCGAGCCGGTCTTTTTCACGCGGGCCTGCCCGACGCCGCCATCCTGTGCTAGGAGCTTTCCCGCTCACGCCAGCGGAAGGATGGCTCGGTGTCACCGGTCCTGCGCCTGCTCTACCGTCTTTACGCGGCCCGGCTGCACCGCCAGGTCGCGGCGCAGGCGATGCCGCGCCATGTCGGCATCATCCTGGACGGCAACCGGCGGCATGGCCGCGCCCATGGGATCACCGAGCCGCAGGCGATGTATCGCCTCGGCGCCGAGAAGCTCGACGACATTCTCGACTGGTGCGCGGAGCTGTCGATCCCGACGGTGACGCTCTGGGTGTTCTCTCCCGATAATTTCCGCCGGCCGTCTCTAGAGGTCTCGGGCATTCTGGCCGCCATCGAGGCGAAGCTTGCGACGCTGGCGCATGATCCTGAGATCCACCGCCGGCGCGTGCGGGTGCGGGCGATCGGCCGGCTGTCGCTGCTGCCGGACTCGCTGGTCGCGACCATCACCGCGGCCGAGCGCGTCACCGCCGGCTATGACGGCATGGACCTCAACATCGCCGTCGCCTATGGCGGCCGCCAGGAGATCGCCGACGCGGTGCAGCAGCTGCTGCGCGACATGGCGGGGCAGGGCCGGGGCCTCGCCGAGGCGATCACCGCGGTCACCCCCGACGCGATCGCGCGTCATCTCTATACTGCCGGCCTGCCCGATCCCGATCTCATCATCCGCACCAGCGGCGAGATCCGGCTCTCCGGCTTCCTGCTGTGGCAGAGCGCGCATAGCGAGTACTACTTCACCGATGTGCACTGGCCGGCCTTCCGCAAGCTCGACTTCTTGCGCGCGCTGCGCACCTTCCAGGAACGCCAGCGCCGCTTCGGCGCGTGACGGCGCTTGGCGCGGCATGATGCATCGGGCTTAACTGGCGGCGACAGGGCAGGCGGGAGGGCGGCAGATGGCGGACGCATCGGCGGATAAGGCGGCAGAGGCGCCGGTCAGCGGCTTCGCCGAAGCGCTGGCGGTCGGGCGCTTCGTCATCACCGCCGAGCTGGTGCCGCCGGTCTCGACCGATCCCGCCGATGTGCTGGCGCGCGCGCTGCCGCTGAAAGACCTCGCCACCGCGGTCAATGTCACCGACGGCGCCGGCGCGCGGGCGCATCTCTCGAGCCTGGTGGCGGCGCGATTCCTGCTCGACGGCGGCATCGAGCCGATCCTGCAGATGACCTGCCGCGATCGCAACCGCATCGCGCTCGAGAGCGACCTCCTGGGCGCGCTCGCCTCGGGCATCCGCAACATCCTGGTGCTCTCCGGCGACGACCCCAAATCCGGCAACCAGCCCGAGACCAAGCCGGTCTTCGATCTCGACAGCCGCGGGCTGCTGGCGCTGGCGCAGCGCATCAGCCGCGACCGCATGCTGCCGCCGGATCAGCCGATCAAGGGACCGACCCGGCTCTTTCTCGGCGCCGCCGATCTGCCGCTCGATCCGCCGCCGGGCTGGGCGCCGAGCGGGTTGCTGGCCAAGGCGGAGGCCGGCGCGCGCTTCGTCCAGACGCAGTTCTGCTTCGATATGGCGGTGGTGCGGCGCTGGGCGGCGCGGCTCCTGGAGCTCGGGCTCACGCCGCGGCTCAGCCTGCTGGTTGGGCTCGGGCCCATCCCGTCGGCGCGCTCGGCGCGCTGGATGCGCGAGAAGCTCTTCGGCACCCTCATCCCCGACGCGCTGATCACCCGGCTCGAGCAAGCGGCCGATCCGCGCCGCGAAGGCGTCTTGATCTGCGCCGAGCTGCTGCAGGATCTCGCCACCATCCCCGGCATCGCCGGCGCCCATCTCATGGCGCCGCAGAACCCCTCGGCGATCCCCGAGGCCGTCGCCGCCGCGGGCCCGCTGAAGCGGTCGTCGCGCTAACGCTTCACCCTGCCGCTTCGGCGCGCTCTCGCCCGAGGTGCTGGAAAAAGGCCTCATCGCCGGCGCGTCGCTGATGGCCGGCGCCTTCATCGCCAAGCGCTTCGTGCTGCGGCTCCGTCCCGGCGCCTTCCGCCTGGTGATGGACGGGCTGACGCGGGCCTCCGGCCTTAGCATGCTGTGGGACGCGGCCTGGCCGGCCGCGCGCTGACCCGGTGGAGTCCGCAAGCGGCCAGACGCACCCTGCCGCGCCCGCGTAGTCTCCCTCGATCAGGACAGGGAGACGCTAGATGACCGATGCGGAGATCCAGGATTTCGTCACTAACTTCGCCGCCGCCTGGGCGGCGCGCGACGGTGCGGCGTTTCTCGCGCTGTGGCATCCCGACGGCGTGCTGCATTATCCCCTGGTCGACCGGCCGCTTGCGGGATCGGAGATCGCCCGGCTCAACGCGGCGCAGAGCGAGGCGGCGCCCGACCTCGTCTGGCAGCTGCTGGATTGGACGGCGCGCGGCGATGTCGTGATCGTCGAGTGGCAATCAACGCGCAACCTCGCCGGCAAGCGCTTCGAGTGGCGCGGCGTCGACAAGTTCCGCCTGCGCGACGGCAAGATCGCCGAGGAGCGGGTCTATATGGACACCGCGGTTCTGCGCGCCTGGCGCAGCGGCGGCGTCGTGGAGCCGCTGCTGCGGCTCTGATCTCCGTCTGCGGAGCAGCGCAATCGCATGCGGGATAGAGAGTGGATCCTTCCCGGACGACAGGGCATGGAGCAGGCGCATGGCGGCGATCGACGGGATCGAGGATCTTAGCGTCTGCTGCTGGCTCCGCGGCTGAGCGCGCCGCGTCAGCCGCGCGCCAGCGAGCGGGCGCGGAGTCGGGGAGCGGCTTGGTCCTGCGCCAGCGCGGCGTCGATCTCGGCGGTGGATCGGCCCATCGTCTCCGGCCCGATGAAGAGATAGGTCAGCCCCGCCAGCGCGTACCAGCCGGCGAGAAAGAGAAAGGCCGGGACGATGCGGGCGACCGTGACCTCGGGTGCCAGCGCGTTCGATGATCCGATGATCAGCGCCAGGCCGAGCGGGCCGAAGATCTTGCCGAGGCTGCCGGCGCCATAGGAGAAGCCGGCGCCGCTGGCGCGCAGCCGCGAGGGCCAGATCTCCGTCGTATAGGGGCCGCTGACCGCGAAGCCGCCATCGGCAAGGAAGAAGGTCGCGAGCACGAACAGCCAGAACAGCGGCGCGAGCGCGATGTCGCCATGCGCGACCAGGCCGGTGATGGCGAGCAAGGCCGCTGCGCCGAAGCAATAGAGCACCCCCGAGCGCTTGCGCCCGATAGTCTCGGCCAAGGTCGAGAAGACGATGCGGGCGCCGATGTTGCAGAGGCTCACCACCACCATCACGCGCGATGCCTCGACCGGCGAGAAGCCCTGCACCAGCACCAGCAGGCTCGGCGCCCACAGGATGAGGCCGTAGATGCCGGTGATGGCGCCGAGATTGACCAGGAATCCCGTGGCGACGCTGCGCCGGTGGCGGAACAGCTCGCGCCAGGAGGCGGCGCCCGGCGCGGGCGCGGCGGTGATGTCGATCGCCTCGGGCGGCAATCCCAGCGCCCAGCCGGCGGATCGGCGCGCCAGCTCGACGCGCCCGGTGGCCAGCGCCCAGCGCGGCGATTCCGGCAGAAAGCGCAGGATGACGATGGCAAAGAGCGCCGGCAGCGCGCCGAGCAGGAAGAGCCCGCGCCAGCCGATCAGCGGCGCCAACGCTGCGGCCGACAGCGAGGCGATGAGCAGCCCGCCGGGTGCTGCGATCGAGATGATGCCGCCCGCCCAGGCGCGGCGGCAGGCCGGCACGAATTCCTGCACCAGCGCGATGTTGACGATATAGCCGCCGACGCCGAGCCCTACCCCGGCGCGGAACACCGAGAGATAGGCCCAATTGCCTTCCGGCGTGAAGGCGAGCAGTAGGCTCGCCAGCGAATAGCACATCAGGATGGCGATCAGCGTGATCCGCCGGCCGACGCGGTCGGCGAGATGCCCCCACAGGAAGGAGCCCGCGATCGAGCCGATGCCCGAGGACAGCAGCACCACCGCCGACTGGCCGTAGGTGAGGTGCCACGGCTTGATCATGAAGGCGAGCACGAAGGCGATGATGAACTGGTCGAAGAATTCCAGCGCGCCGTTCATCATCGCCACGGCGAGGACGATCTTCTGATTGCGGGTCAGCGCCCGCCCCTCATCGAGCTGGCGCAAGGCTGAGGTCATGGCCGTCCCTCCCTTGGTCGTCGGCTCGCGCGGGGCGGCTTCTGGCGGCCGCCCTCGCGCCCGCGCGCGGCGTCAGGCGCGCGCTTCGTGCCGCTCGACGCCGATGGTGAATCGCCAGCCGAGACGTTCCAGCGTCTCGACCATCCCGGGCCCATAGGCGCGGGCGATCGCCGCCGCCGTCTCCGGCACGCGGTCGACATCGTCGAAATCCCCGGCCTTGCCCTGGATGATCACCAGCAGATGCGCATCCTCGCCGGCGAGGTTGACGAAGCGGCGGGTCACCGCCGGCGGCACTGCGATGAGATCGAAGGGCTCGAGCACGGTGCGCTCCTCGCCGTGGTCGCCCCACTGTATCTCCCATCGTCCGGTGAGCGCCATGAAGGTCTCGTGCGTCTTGTAATGCACATGAAGGCCGGGCCCGTCGCCGGGCGGGCAGGTGACGATGCCGAGGCGGAAGACGCCGGCATCGCCGCCGGTCACCGCCGGCAGCGGCGAGAGCTGGCCCGGCAGCGGTCCTGGCGACATGATGTTGCGCGTCGTCTTGGCGGTGATCATCTCCATCACCTCGGCCGGGATGCCCTTCTCCTGCAGGTGGCGCGTCTTGGTCGGCACCAGCTCCTTGAAGCGCGCGATCCGCGCCTTCATCTGCGCCTGGCTCGGGGTGTGGCGGTGCAAGGGTTTCTCCCTCAGCTCTTGTCGGTGAAGCCCCGCGCGGCGCGCACCGCGTCGTCGACCGCGCCGACGGCCGGGGTCAGCAGCCGGTTCAGCATGATGAAGGCATGCGGCATGCCGGGATAGCGCTTGAGCTCGTGGCGCACATCGGCGTGCTCGAGCTTGTGCGCCAGCGCCAGCGTGTCGGCGAGCAGCGGGTCGGCCTCGCCGCAGCCGAGCCAGACCGGCGGCAGCTTCGCCATCTCGGCCAGCAGCGGCACGACATGCGGATCGTTGCGCTGCGCCGCATCGGTCAGATATTGCTGCCACACCCATTTCGAATAGGGCCGCGCATCGGCGGCGGGATGGGCGTAATTGCCGTAGAACAGCAGCAGCCCGCGGAGCTTCGCCTCGCCGGCGTCGCGCAGCGCCTGCGCCGCGGCGAGCGCGAGATTGGCGCCGGCGGATTCGCCCCATACCACCAGCTTCCCCGGCGCATGGCCGAGCCGGCGCGCCTCGGCATGGAGCCAGCGGATGCTGCGCAGCACCTCTTCTTTCTGGACCGGATGCTTGAATTCGGGCGTGCGGCGGTAGTCGATGCCGCAGACGGCAAAGCCGCTGCCGGCGGCGAAGAGCCGCATGGTGCGCGCATGGGAATTGCCGTTCCCGGCCCACCAGCCGGCGCCGCGAACGAAGAGGGCGCACGGCCAGGGTCCCGTGCGCGGTCGGATAGTAGAGCCGCAGCGGAATCGGCCCGACCGGTCCGACGATGGCGACAGTCTCGATCCGCGCCATCCGCGGCGGCTTCTCGTTTAGAAACGCGAAATAGCGGTCCTGCAGTGCCCGCGCCTCGGCCAGCGGCAGGGCGAGTGGGTCGCCGGGCGCGATGCCGGCGGCCGCGATCGCCGCCGCGGCATCCGCATAACTCGTGTACACCAGCCCGACCCCGTTCCCCAGTGCGGGCCCGCACGGCGCTTTCCGGCCGGCTTGGCTTCCCGCAGCAGCGCCTGCGACGTAGCCGCGAAGGCTAGTCGCGGCCGGCGGGCTCGGCCATAATGGCCGCTGCATAACGACTATTCATGTCATGGATATCTACAGCGTCGACCTCGCGCTGCTGCGCTGCTTTTCCATCCTGATGGCAGAGCGCAACGTCACCAAGGCGGCGGAACGCCTCCAGCTCAGCCAGCCGGCGGTAAGCCATGCGCTGGCGCGGCTCAGGCGGCTGTTCGACGACCCGCTGCTGCTGCGCGCGCACGGCCGCATGACGCCGACCAGCCGCGCGCTCGAGCTCGAGGCCGCGGTCGCCCGCATCCTCGCCGGCGTCGAGACGCTGGTTGCGGGGCCGCCCGGTTTCGATCCGCGCCGTTCGCGCGCGACCTTCGTGCTGACCGCGACGGGATATGCGGAATATGTGCTGGCGCCGGCGCTGCTGGCGCGGCTCCGGCGCGAGGCGCCCGGCGTCGACATCGACATCCGCACCTCCAACCCGGAGCTCGCGCCGGGCTGGCTCGAGCGCGGCGAGATCGATTTCCGCCTCGGCTGGGTGCGCGACCCCGCCGCCGGGCTGCGCTCCAAGCCGCTGTTCCAGGACAGGCTGGTCTGCCTGGCGCGGCGCGATCATCCGGTGGCCCGGCCGGGCATGAGCGTCGAGCAGTATCTGGCATTGCCGCATATGCGCTCGCAGCTCGCCGTCGCCACCACCACCGGCCGCGTCATCGACGAGGCGGTCGGCGCGCTGGGGGCGAAGCTCCGGCTGATGCTGCTGGTGCAGAACTACCTGACGATCCCCTATGCGGTGGCGCAGTCCGACGTCATCGCCACCGTGCCGGAGCGGCTCGCGCGCGGCTTCATCGACCGGCTGCCGCTGCAGGTGATCGAGCTGCCGCTCAAGCTGCCGACGGTGAAATTCGCCCTCTACTGGCACGAGCGCACACATAAGGACCCGCGGCACCGCTGGTTCCGCCAAGTGGTCGCCGACACCGCGAAGGCGCTTTAAGCAATTCCCGGCGGCGTCCTTTGCCGCCCGGCCGCAGGCGGCGTTCCCCGCGAAGCGAAGACTGGCGCGCCCTGCCTTCGCCGAACGAAGCCATCTCGGCTTCGCGCGGCGTTTCGCTGCAACAATCGCTTTTCCCGCGCCCTCCGGGTCTCCAGGAACCCCCTTGCACAAATGCACACATCGGGAAATCGCAGCGCTCCTCTACTGCGCCGTCCCCGCTTTCGCGGGGACCCAGGCGGAGCGCTCCGCTCAATGCATTTGAGGCTCCTGGATGCCCGCTTTCGCGGGCAAAGTAATGGTTGAGGCATGCGTTTCTACGATATGTGTGCATGCAACTAGCGCTTTCGCGGGGGCAGCGGTGATGCGCAATAGTCCGGATTTCTCACATAGGCACACGCATCCCGAGTCGCCGTCGCGGCGCGCACCTGTGCGAGAAATCCGGGCTAAGATGACGGCAACGACAAAGTCGGCGGGGGAGGCGGCGATGATCATCAGCCGGGGCGGCTTGCGCTCGGTATCATGCTGGCGGCGCTGCTGCTGGGCGCGCCTGCCGCGGCGCCGGCGGCGGAGCCGATCACCATCGGCTTCGGCATGGCGCTCACCGGCGGCCTCTCGGTGCCGGCGCGCTCGGCGCTGCTCGCCATGAAGATGTGGGAGGAGGCGGTCAACGCCAAGGGCGGGCTGCTCGGCCGGCCGGTCAAGCTGGTCTATTACGACGATCAGAGCAACCCGTCGCTGGTGCCGGGCCTCTACACCAAGCTGCTCGACGTCGACAAGGTCGACCTCATCATCTCCGGCTACGCCACCAACATGATCGCGGCGGCGATGCCGGTGGTGATGCAGCACAATATGGTGTTCTTCGGCCTGTTCGGCCTCGCCGCCAACAGCGAGTTCCATTACGGCAAATACTTCTCGACGCTGGCCACCGGCAGCGATGCCAAGCAGGTGTTCTCCGAGGGCTATTTCGACATCGCCGCGGCGCAGCGGCCGAGGCCGGAGACGGTGGCCATCCTCGGCGCCGATCTCGAATACGCCAAGAACGCCACCGAGGGCGCGCGGGTGAACGCCAAGCGCGTGGGCTTGCGCATCGTCTATGACCGCTCCTACCCGCCGGCCACCACCGATTTCACGCCGATCATCCGGGCGCTGGCGGCGGCCCAGCCTGATATCGTCTATGTCGCGTCCTTCCCGCCGGATTCCGTCGGCATCATCCGCGCCGCCGGCGAGCTCGGGCTCAAGACCCGGCTGTTCGGCGGCGGCATGGTCGGCATCCCGACGGCGCAGCTCAAGATGCAGTTCGGGCCGCTGCTCAACGGCATCGTCAATGTCGAATGGTGGCTGCCGGCGCCGACCATGCAGTTCCCCGGTGTCGCCTCGTTCATCGCCACATACCAGTCGCGGGCGCCCGCAGCGGGTGTCGATCCGCTGGGCTATTTCCTGCCGCCTTATGCCTATGCCGAGCTGCAGATGCTGGGCGACGCGGTGGCGGCGACGGGGAGCCTCGATCAGGACACGCTCGCGCGCTACATCCACGGCGCGACCTTTCATACCGTGGTCGGCGAGGTGCGCTTCGGCGAGGATGGCGAATGGGCGGAGCCGCGGCCGCTCTGGGTGCAGTTCCGCAACATCAGCGGCAACGGCCTCGAGCAGTTCAAGGGGAACGCGATGGAGGTGATCCTGCTGCCTGCCGCCTACAAGACCGGCGATCTCGCCTATCCCTATGCCGCGGCGACGCCGTGAGCCTGCCTTGGAGCTGAGCGATGGATGACCTCGACCATAGAAGCGGCATGGTGGCGTTCGATCCCGACGGGATGAGCGTCGCCGACACCTATAAGCTGATGACGGGATCGGTGATCCCGCGGCCGATCGCGCTGGTCTCGAGCCTGGGCCCGGCCGGGCCGAATGCCGCGCCGTTCAGCTTCTTCAACGCGGTGGCGGTCGATCCGCCGACCATCCTGTTCTCGGTCAGCCCGCGCGACGGCGCCGCCAAGGACACGCTGCAGAACATCCGCGACCTCCCCGAATTCGTCGTCCATATCGTCGATGCCGGACATGCCGAGGCGATGAACATCTGCGCCACCGCCTTTCCCCGCGGCACCGACGAGATCGCCGAGGCCGGCTTCCGCACCGCGCCCTCGCGCAAGGTGCGGCCGCCGCGCATCATCGACTGCCCTGTCCAGCTCGAATGCCGGCTGGTGCAGATGCTGCCGGTCGGCCGCGTGCCCTATCACCTGGTGATCGGCGAGGTCGTGCTGTTCCACTATCACGCCGGCCTCGTCAACGAGCGCTTCCATGTCGATCCCGGCAAGCTCGACGCGCTCGGCCGGCTTGCCGGCAGCGGCGGCTACACCCGGATCACCGACCGCTTCTTCATGCCGATGCTGTCGGTCGAGGAGGCGCGGGCGAAGACGCGGCGGCGCTGACCGCAGAAGCACCGCCCCTTAGGGATTGTGGTTAGCGCCCGGCACAGCGCAGGATCTGCACACCTCCGTCTGAGTCGCCCCCAAGCGACATGCCGCCGCACTCTTGGCGTGTGTAAATTAGAAGTTATTCGCCTAAATAAACAAAAAATTCATCGGGCGGCTCCAAGACTGTGGGGGTCCGCCGCGTGAAGACACAGGAGAGAGAACCTCTCGCCAGCCGGTCCATCGGCGCCCGCGGCCAGGAAGGGATCGATCGACTAACGCTGTCGCGGCACGGGCCGGGAAGCCCGCCGCTCCCCCGATTCCGTGGATCGAGAGGCGCCAGATGATGCCAAGGGCAAGGATGCCACGCAACGAGGTCGAGCGGTTGAATGCGCTGGCCGCGTTGAGAATCCTCGACACGCCGGCCGACCCGGCCTTCGATCGCATCACCAGGCTCACGGCGCGCCGGTTCAACCTGCCCATTGCCTTGATCTCCTTCATTGACAGCGAGCGGCAATGGTTCAAGTCGCGCCTCGGCGTAGCGCTGTCCGAGACGCCGCGCTCGCTCGCCTTTTGCGCCCATACCATCCTGCACAAGGGCGTGCTGCACATCGCGGACGCGCGCAAGGATCTGCGCTTTGCCGAGAGCCCGCTGGTGCTCGACGCGCCCCTGATCCGCTTCTATGCCGGCGCGCCGCTGACCGTGAACGGCAATTGCCGGGTCGGCACGTTGTGCGTGCTCGATCGCGAGCCGCGCGATTTCTCCTCGGGCGACCGGGAGGATCTCGCTGCGCTGGCGGCGCTGGTCACGGGCGCGCTCGAAGCGCGCGTGCCAAGCAATCCCGATGCGCGCACCGCCAGCCGGCTCGCCATCATCGAGCGCATCAACCATGTCACGGCCACGACACGCAATGCCGATACGGCCGTGGCCGAGACGCTCCGGGCGCTGACCGATTTCACCGGCGCCGACATTGTCGTCTTGCGCACCCCGGGACGGGCCGACGACGACCCGCAGCTCAGCTTCGCCGCCGGCGCGGTCGATCCTGAGCTCTCCGCGGTGTGCAACAGGCTGAGCGCGATCGACAGCCCGTTGGCCCGGCGCCTTGGCGCCGGCCTGGGCGGCGACCGCAAGGGTTTCGCCGTCGCCGATCTCGACTATGCCGATCTCATCCGCCGCGGCGATTATGCGCTGCTGCGCGAGCATGGCATCCGCAGCGTCTTCTCCGTGCCGGTCGAGCTCGACGGCGAGCGACTGTCGCTGCTCTTTCTGTTCCGCGCGCCGCAGCCGGACGCGAATGCGATGGCGGCGGAGATGGCGGCGCTGGCCCTCCAGATCGGGCTGTTCCTGCAGCGCAAGCAGATCGAGGACGGGCTGCGCCGGACGACGCGCTCGGCCGAGACGAGCAATCGCGCCAAGCTTGAATTCATGGCGGTGATGAGCCACGAGTTCCGCACCCCGCTCAATGCCGTGATCGGCTTCTCGGAAATGATGACCCGCGGCATGTTCGGGCCGCTGAACACGCGCTATCTCGACTATGCCCATTACATCCACCGCTCGGGCCGCCACCTCCTGCGCATCGTCGGCGACATTCTCGATCTCGCGAAGATCGAATCCGGCAGCTTCGAGCTGTGCCGCGCGCCGGTGGATCTGGCCGAGCTGGTCGAGACCTGCCTGCAGCTGCTCGCGCACCGTGCCGCCGAGGGACAGCTGACCTTCGCGCGCGCCATCGACCTGACGGCCTGCCCAGCGCCGATGTCGACGAGGTCCGGCTGAAGCAGATGGTGCTCAACCTCCTGGCCAATGCCGTGAAATTCACGCCGGCGGGCGGCGTGATCACCTTGTCGGTGGCGCGCACGCCCGGCGGCGAGCTCGCGCTCGGCGTGACCGATACCGGGGTCGGCATGCGCGAGGAGGACATCCCCCTGGCGCAGCAGGCCTTCCGCCAGATCAACAATTCGCTGACGCGTCACCGCGAGGGCGTCGGTCTCGGCCTGCCGCTGGTGAAGCGTCTGGCCGAGCTGCATGGCGGGCGATTGCTCATGACCAGCGTCGTCGGCAAAGGCACGACCGCGACGATCGAGCTGCCGAGCTGCATCTTCGGCGCGCTGGAGTGTGGCCCGCGCCTAGAGCGCGTTTCGAGCAGATCGAATCACCCCGTCCTCGCTTTCCCCGCGGAAGCGCTAGTTGATGCGCACATCTCGTAGCGACGCATTCCTCAACAATCGCTTTGCCCGCGAAAGCGCAGCGCTGTCCGGGTAAGGGGAAGCGGTCGCAAGGAGACTACCCGTCGACACCCTTCCGTCGTCATGCGCGGGCTTGACCCTAGCTGATGCACACATCCGGAAAACGCCGCACCTTCCGTCACTTATTCCGCCGTCCCCGCGAAAGCGGGGACCCAGAGGAAGCGCCCCGCTCACTGCATCTGCGGGCCCTGGATGCCCGCTTTCGCGGGCAAGGCGACTGTTGAGGGGCGCGTTGCTGCAAGATGTGTGAATGCCGTAGGGCTTGACCCGCGCATCCACGTCGTGCGGCGCGCTCGTTGCGCGACGCGGATGCCCGGGTCTCCCCCCGGACGTGATCCGGGGGCTTCGGCCGGCCCGGGCATGACGATCGAGGGTATTGCGATGTCGCCACGCCGGTGTGAGTCGCTGCAAAACCTTTACCCGGACAGCCCTGCGCGAAAGCGGTGATGGCTCCGTCTTCCCGGGACATGCTCTAAGCCGGCATGCGACCCGCGATCAGCTCGCGGCGCGCATTTGCTGGGTGAGCCACTCCGCGACCTGATCGGCCGGCAGCGGGCGGGCGATCAGATAGCCCTGGATGGCATCGACATGGAGCGCCGCGAGGCAGCTGGCCGCCGCCTCGGTCTCGACCCCTTCGGCGATGCTCTCGAGCTCCATGTTGCGCGCGAGATCGATGGTCGATTTTACGATCGCCCGTGAATCGCGCGACGTCGTGACGTCGGCGACAAAGGAGCGGTCGATCTTCAGCGCCGAGAACGGCAGCTGCCGCAGCTGCTTCAGCGAGGAATAGCCGGTGCCGAAATCGTCGAGCGCGAGCTGCACACCCTTGAGGCGCAGCCGGCTCAGGATATCCATGGTCTGCGCCGGGTTCATCGCCGCGGCGCTTTCGGTGAGCTCGATGCAGAAATGCCCGGCCGGCACGCCTGCCGCCTGC
The DNA here is from genome assembly GCA_963789275.1 of uncultured Alphaproteobacteria bacterium. Taxonomy (GTDB): domain Bacteria; phylum Pseudomonadota; class Alphaproteobacteria; order ATCC43930; family CGMCC-115725; genus DAHUYF01. Next base: position 492,707 of record CAWBKF010000004.1, on the reverse strand, counting down.
AGGCGATCATGCACCCGGTCGGGGAAGCTCACGTCGTGCAGGTTCCGGCCGGAGATGTTCACCGCCATCGGCGCGACCAGGCCGCCTCGGCGAAGCCGCGCATACTCGTCGGCGGCGGTGGCGACGACCCAGTCGGTGAGCGCGTCGATCACCTCCACCGACCGCTCGGCCACCGGGATGAAGCGGTCCGGCGGCAGCCGTCCGTATTGCGGATGATCCCAGCGGACCAGCGCCTCGAGCCAGCGCAGCTGCGTGCGGTCGCCGGCGACGATCGGCTGGTATTCGAGCACGAGCTGACCTTGCTGCACCGCCTCGAGCACGTCCGCCCGGGACAGCAGCTTGCCCGTCTCGCGGACCTGCACCAGCACCCGCGCCAGCTGCTCGCTGCGCACCGGCTTGCTCAACGCCGCCACCGGCATCAGCCCGAGGCTGTGCGCCAACTGCTCGGTGGTGGCGAGCACCCGGTCATCGAAGCCGCTCATCAGGATCAGCGGGTTGCGATAGCCCTCGCCGCTGAGAAAGCGCAGCTCCTCGATGCCGTCGCTGTCGCCGATCTGGAGGTCGAGCAGGATCACGTCCGGCAGCTCGGCCCGGTAGCGCGACCTGAATTCCGGCCCGCTGGCGGTCAGCTCCGTGGCAAAGCCGAGCGGCGCCGCGACCGCGCGGACGAGCCGGCCGATGGCCAGATTGTCGTCGAGCACCAACGCCCGCATCGCATCCGCCTCTCAAACCGTTGCCATCATGCCGGCGACGTATGCCAGGGTTCTGTCGACCCGGCGCTGGCGTCCGCATCGACGGTTCCGCGGCGCTTTTCGGGCACGGCCATCTTCGCTTGGTTGTGTTAATGGCCGGCTAATTCCTGCATTAACCAGCTTAGGATCGGAGCAAGCTTGATCAAGACGAGGTAATTGGCGGCGAGCTGCGTCGATGCGGCGGTGTTGTTTGATCTTGTTGAAAGACCGCTCGACCAGGTTGCGTGCTCGGTAGAGATGGGGACTGAAGCAGATGGGGTCCTTGCGGTTCATCTTCGGGGGGTATGTTGGCCCAAGCGCCCTGCTGGTTTACGAACGCCCTGATCTAGTCGGCATCGTAGCCACGATCCGCCAGCACCGTCGTTCGTGGGCGCAGTCTGGCCAGAAGCACCGGACGGAGCCGATTGTCATGAGCCTCGCCGCGAGTGAGGCCTAGGCGGACGAGTAGACCGTTGGCGTCGACAACGGCGTGAACCTTGCTGGTCGGTCCACCTCGCGAACGGCCCATGTGCTGCTCTCTTTCTCCGCGACGCAGGCCCCATGTTGGTGCACGCGGACGACGGACGTATCAATCATCTGCACGGCCGCATCACGAGCAGCGGCCAGCGCCGGCCTGATCCGGTCCCAGACGCCAGCTCGCCGCCAGCGGACAAAGCGGTTCTAGCACGCGCTGCAGTAACGCACACACCGACGCATGCCGCCGCGCTTCCAGTCCAGATCTTCAGCATTAAATCGCAAGTTTGCCTAGCCGCGTATGCATCTAAACGATGAAAATCGTATCGAATACACAAATCCAGGAGTACGCTCTTCGTCGTTGGGAGAATGACCCGCCGGGGTTCCACATCGCTCAATGCAGCAGAGCTTGCCGCGCGTATTCGCTATACGGCTGCTGACCTTCTCGCCATCGCGAGAGGCCATGCTGAAGTGGGTAACGTCGAGATCGCCGCAAAGATGACCGAAGCAGCAGGCGACTTGAAAGGGCGTGCTGACGCGCTGCAGCGTGAGGCCGAGCTGGCCGGCGCCAAGCCGCGCAAGAGTGCCCTCCGGTAAGAGTATGCTTTGCATGCGACGCGCGGAGGCTTCGCGTGGCAGGCATCGATCGTTCGAGGATCAGGGAGGAGCGACATGTCGCTCGGCGATGAGTTCTCGCGTCACGGTATTGAGCTTACGCAGATGACCGACAGGATATGGGAATTGACGAGACGAGCGAAGTTGCGTGAGCATCGGCTGGCTCGCGCAAATCGCGACCTCGCATTGCATACGCGGGCAACGATTGCTGAGATCGAAAGTGCCTTCGGCGAGGTGAAGACTACGGTCCCGGTCGTCGGCTCCTGCACCTGGTTTTGGTGGCAGTGGTTTGCCGTGCTGGATCTCGGCGACAGCCGAGTGATCTACCCGAGATAGGCGACTTGCTAACGCTCAAGCCAAAGCCGGGCTTCGGTGCGTCGCGGAATCTCTTGAATGATGAGAGAGGGGTGACGCGCGCTCCCGCCTGAAACCGTAGGGGGCTTCGTCGTGGCCGATTACAGGTGCTATTTGCTCGACCGCTCCGGGTCGATCCTCGAAGCACACGACCTATCCTGCGACGACGATCAGGCCGCGATCACGCGGGCGCATGAGTTGTTCGACCCGCGCGGATTTGAGATCTGGCGGGGCAAGCGACGACTATACCCAGCAAAGTCGATCGCCGATCCTCTTGCCGATCGTTCCGAGTGCTCCGCTTCTGGCACCAAGCGGCGGTAGGTCGACCTTCCACCTCGGGTCGTCGACTGCTGTCATCCAGCACGAAGCCGCATAGGTCGGCTAATGAGCCTGCTTGCACTTTCGCGCCAGAAATGCGGGTCAGGATCTGACCCAAAGCGGTCCTTGCGGCTCACGGGACCGAAATGGCCGAGTAGGGTATTTTCGTCCCCTGGTGGAGGCGCGCATATGGACGCAGCGGGGTACAGATCGAGGGTAGCTGAAATGCGCGAGCGCGCCAGAGCAAGCTGCGACCTGGGAGTGCGCGACGATTACCTGGCCCTTGCCAGGCAATATGACCTGCTAGCGAGGCGGGCGCAGGCTGAGGAAAAGAGGCGAAAGGACGGATAGCTCGGGCCGCCAGGCCGGACGGGCTGCGGCAACGCACACACCGACGCATGCTGCCGAGCTCCAGTCCATATCTTCCGCATTACACGGCAAATCCGCCTAGCCGCGTATGCAACTTTCACGATAAAATCGTTGTGCAACGTACAATCAAAGAATAAGGTTTTCCGTCGTCGGGAGAACGATCTTCCAGGGGTTCCAGATGGCCTCCACATCGCTCAATCCAGCAGAGCTTGCCGCGCGGCTCCGCTATACGGCTGCTGACCTGCTCGCTATCGCCAGGGGCCACGTTGAAGCGGGCAACATTGAGATCGCCGCCAAGATGATTGTGGCAGCAGGCGAGTTGACAGCGCGTGCTGACGCGCTGGAGCGTGACACCGATCTGGCCGAGGCGAGGCCGCGCCAGAGTGCGCGCCGGTCATAAATCAAATCTGGATGGATGCCGTCGCGGCGCACAGATCATCTGTAGCGGCGATCTCGCGCCGAGAAGCACGCTCCCACGCGGCGCAGATGAGCTGCCCTAGGGCTACGGCAATGCTCTCCTTGGCGGAGTCGAAAGCTGTGACCCGCTGGCGGCTTTAGCCGCGACGAACCTCGGGGCCTGGAGTAAGTTTCCTCCTAACCGCCTCCGTTACACCTCGAGCTTAGTGAACGCGCAGTCATCGCGGTTGCCCCTCCCTGCGCCGCGCCTTTCGCTAATCGCCAGGCAAGCAGCGAGGACGCTTTGTATCGGACGCGCGCAAGCCTCGCGTGGCAAGCATCGGCAAACCTGCGACCGCAGTGCAGAACTAGGTGGTGCTACGTATCGACGGCTCCGACGATTTGAGAGTTAATGCCAGGGACGCCGTAGGCTCGTCGCCATGACGTCAACGGACGCGGCGGCGGTGACATTAGCTTTTTATGCCGCTCGGCGCGGGCTAACTGGCGCAAGGCATGCACGATGCAAAGCGGCATCCCTTTCCAACGGCAATCACCCGTCGATGCCCATATCGGCTCGCGCATTCGCCTGCGCCGGATGATCATGGGAATGAGCCAGGCACAACTAGGCGCCGCGGTCGGGATCGCTTTCCAGCAGGTGCAGAAATACGAGCGCGGCGTCAATCGCGTCAGCGCGAGCAGGCTTTATGATCTGGCGCTTACGCTCGGTGTCCCGGTGTCGTTCTTCTTTGAAGAGATCGGGCTCGTCATCGCCAACGGGCGGAATGGCGCGAGCGAGCCGCCGCCGGCGAGCGATCTACCGCAGGAAATGTCGCGCGAAACACTCGACCTGGTCCGCGCCTATTACCGCATCGTAGACCGCCAGATCAGGCAGCGTCTTTTGGAATTGACGAAGGGGATTGCAAACGCTTGTACCGACCGCGTTTGAGTGCCCCGCATGCTCCTTACAAAGAGAAATATCCGCCATCGGCTTTGCAATGGTTCCGGATCTTGCGAACGAGCTTTGCCGTGACGTCCACCTCATGAGAGAGCGTGAAGGAAGAATTTCCGATCGCCGCTTGGTGCCAGAAGTGGAGCACTCGACCCGGACCGGTCGTGCAAATAGCACCTGTATTCGGCCACGACGAAGCCCCTACGGTTTCAGGCGGGAGCGCGCGTCTCCCTTCTCTCATCATTCAAGAGACTCCGCGACGCACTGAAGCCCGGCTTTGGCTTGAGCGTTAACAAATGGTACCAGTGGGTTATCGTCAGCCGCCGGAGCCCTCGCCGGGCGGCGCCGCCGCCCAGCCGATCATGCGGCGCAGGAAGGCATAGCCCAGCGCGGTGAAGGCGGCGCGCTCGCGATTGTCCTTGCCATAGCCATGGCCGCCCGCGGCCGGCTCGTAGAAGAACGCGGCATAGCCCATCGCCTGCAGCTTCGCCGCCATCTTGCGCGCATGCCCGGGATGGACGCGGTCGTCGCGGCGGCTGGTAGCGAGGAGGATCGGCGGATACGCCCGGCCCGGCACCGCGGCGTGATAGGCCGAGATGCCGGCGAGGAAGCGCCAATCCTCGGGATCGGCGGGGTCGCCATATTCGGCGATCCAGCTGGCGCCGGCATGGAGCCGCGCATAGCGGCGCATGTCGATCAGCGGGATGGTGCAGAACAGCGCGCCAAAACGCTCGGGGTACCGCGTCAGCATGTTGGTGATGAGGATGCCGCCATTGGACCCGCCCTCGGCGGCGATGCGGCCGGCGCGCGTCACGCCGCGCCGCACGAGATCGGCGGCGACTGCGGCGAAATCATCATGCGAGAGGCGCTTGCCTTCGCGCCGCCCGGCCTCGTGCCATTGCGTCCCGTATTCGCCGCCGCCGCGGATGCAGGCGATGACGCCGGTGCCGCCGCGCTCGAGCCAGAGCTTGCCGAGCGCGGAGTTGTAGGACGGCAGCATCGGAATGGCGAAGCCGCCATAGCCGTAGAGATGGACCGGCGCCTCGCCGGTTTCGCCCGGCGGTCCCACCTGGATATAGGGGATTGCGGTGCCGTCGGTCGACGCCACCTCGTGGCGCGTCACGACGAGGCCGGCGGGGTCGAAGGCCGCCGGCGCGCGCTTCAGCACCATCGGCGCGGCCATGGGGCGCAGCAGCAGCAGCGCCGGCGGCGTCAGCGGGTCCTGCGCGCTGGCGAGCAGCTCGCCGTTTGATTCCTCCTCCTCGACATCGAGGCTCCAGACCTGCGCCGTGCCGCCCGGCGGCAGCCCGGCGATGGGGGCGCGCGCCCAGCCTTGCGCCGAAGGCGTCAGCCGCGCGAAGGCCGGGCTGAGATCGTCGAGCAGCGACACCACGAGGCTGTCGCCGCACCAGAAGAAATTCTGCAGCGCCTGGCGCGGTCCCGGCGCGAACAGCGGGACAAAACGCCGCTCGCCGGCGAGGAACGCGGAAAACGCGATGCCGAGCAGGCTGTCCGGCGGGTGGGTCCGGCCGCCGACCGTCCAGGGCGTGCGCGGCCGCACCACCAGCCAGTCGCGGTGCCAGCGCAACCAGGCATCGCTCGGCAGCTCCAGCCGCCGCTGCGCTCCGGCGCGGTCGCCGATCCAGACGATGGTATCGAAGAAGCCAGGTTTTTCCGCGAACCACAGGCGCTCCTCGGCGGCGCCGCGATCGACGCCGGCCGCAGCGCTCATGAAATCCGCGCGCGTCTCGAAGATCACCGGGGCTTCGAGCGGCGCGCTGCCGCGCGGCCAGCGCCGCACCGTGCGCGCGTATCCCGACGCCGTCGCCATGCCGTCGCCCAGCGCCGAGACCAGCAGCAGCGTGTCGCGGTCGAGCCAGGCAGCGCCGCCCTTGGCCTCGGACAGATCGAACCCGCGCGCCACGAAGTCCCGGGCGGCGAGGTCGAACTCGCGCAGCACCACGGCATCGCCGCCGCCGCGCGACAGGCTGATCATGGCGCGGTCATGGCTCGCCGGCAGCGTCGCGGCCCCGGCCCAGATCCAATCCTCGCCTTCGCCTTCGGCCAGCGCGTCGAGGTCGAGCAGCACCTCCCAATCCGGCTGCTCCGTGGCGAAGCTGTCGAGCGTGGTGGTGCGCCAGAGGCCGCGCGGATGCGCCGCATCCTTCCAGAAATTGAAGAGGCGCGTGCCGCGCCGCGCGACGCCGGGAATATTGTCGGGCCGGTCGAGGATGGCGGCGAGCAGGTCGCGGTCGGCGGCAAAGCGCGCATCGCCGAAGCGGCTCAGCGTCGCGCGGTTCTGCGCCTCGACCCAGGCGAGGGCGCGCGCGCCGTCCACCTCTTCGAGCCAGAGATAGGGATCGTCATCGGGCGCGGCGAGCGTCGGGCGCGGATCGGGATCGGCCATGGCACGCTGTTAACACCGCCGCGGCCGCCCCGTCCATCCCGCGACCGGGGTGATGGTGGTATGCACACATCCCAAAAAACGCTGCCACCCCGTTATCTTTTCCGCCGTCCCCGCGAAAGCGCAGGGCTGTCCGGTTAAGGGGGAGCGGTTGCAAGGACGCTGCTCGTCGACACCCTTCCGTCGTCATGCGCGGGCTTGACCCTACGGCATGCACACATCCGGAAAACGCTGCACCTTCCGTTACTTATTCCGCCGTCCCCGCGAAAGCGGGGACCCAGCGGAAGCACCCCGCTCACTGCATTTGCGGGCCCTGGATGCCCGCTTTCGCGGGCAAGGCGACTGTTGAGGAGCGCGTTGCTCGCACAGGGCTGTCCGGGTAAAGTTTTTGCAGCTACTGATGCACCAGCGTGGCGACATCGCGATACCCTCGATCGTCATGCCCGGGCCGGCCGAAGGCGGAGACCCGGGCATCCACGTCGCGCAACGAGCGCGCCGCACGACGTGGATGCGCGGGTCAAGCCCGCGCATGACGACGGAAGGGCTGTCGACGGGTAAAGTCTCCTTGCAACCGCTTCCCCTTACCCGGACAGCCCTCGCGAATACCGGGGATTCAGGGAAGCCGCTCCGCCCAATGCATTTTGAGTGCCCTGGCATGCCCGCTTTCGCGGGCAAAGCGATGCGTCCAGCACTATGCGGCTGCCGCGAGATCATGCGCATCGGCTATCGCTCTCGCGGGAAAGACGAGAATGATAATTTACCACGGCAGCGCAGCTGCACATGCGATTGCCTCCGGGAAGCAGGTCCGCGGCCGGCGGGCAAAAATGATGTGTGATAGTATGCAAGTGGCGCGCAGAGAGCGGCGCCGGGGCAGAGGAGACAGGCATGGCCGAGCAGTCGCGCGGATTGAGCTATCGCTACGAGGACATCTGGCTGCTGGAGGGCGTGCGCACCGGCTTTGCCGATTATTGCGGCGCGCTCGCCGGCGTGTCGCCGATCGATCTCGGCATCAAGGCCGCCCGCGCCGTCTTCGCGCGCGCCGGCGTGCCGCCCGAGCATGTCGGCCAGGTGATCGCCGGCAGCATGGCGCAGGCGAGCTTCGACGCCTACATGCTGCCGCGCCATATCGGGCTTTATGCCGGCGTGCCGATCGAGACGCCGGCGATCCTGGTGCAGCGCGTCTGCGGCACCGGCTTCGAGCTCATCGCCCAGGCCGCCGACGCCATCACGCTGGGGAAGTGCGATCTCGTGCTCTGCGTCGGCGCGGAATCGATGACGCGCAACCCCATCGCCGCCTATAGCCACCGCACCGGCTTCCGCCTCGGCCAGGTCGAGTTCAGGGACTTCCTGTGGGAGGCGCTGCTCGACCCCGCGGCAGGCTGCACCATGGGAGAGACCGCCGAGAACCTCGCGCGCAAATACGAGATCACGCGGCACGAGGTCGATGCCTTCGCCGTCTCGAGCTTCGCGCGCGCGGCGGCGGCGCAACAGGATGGCTTCCTCGCCGGCGAGATCGTCCCGGTGGTGAGCGAGACCTTCGAGCTTGGAGGCTACCGCCCGCGCGGCATCAGGCTCGACCGCGCGCTCAAGGAATTCGCCGCCGACAGCCATATCCGCCCGACCTCGCTCGAGGCGCTGGGCAAGATCAAGCCGGCTTTCGGCGGCGTGCAGACCGGCGGCAACAGCTCGGCCATCGTCGACGGCGCGGCGGCGACGCTGGTGGCGTCGGGCGCCTATGCGCGCGCCAACGGCAAGGCGCCGCTGGCGCGGCTCGTCGCCGCCGCGGCGATCGGCGTGCCGCCGGAGATCATGGGCATCGGCCCGGTGCCGGCGATCAGGCGCGCGGTCGAGATCGCCGGCGTGAGCCTCGCCGACATCGACCGCTTCGAGATCAACGAGGCCTTCGGCGCGCAGTGCCTCGCGGTCGAGCGCGCGCTCGGCCTCGACCACGCCAAGGTCAACGTCAATGGCGGCGCCATCGCCATCGGCCATCCGCTGGCCGCGACCGGTGTCCGCCTCACCGTGACGCTGGCGCGCGAGCTGCGCCGGCGCGGCCTGCGCTACGGCGTGTCCTCGGCCTGCGTCGGCGGCGGCCAGGGCATCGCCCTGGTGGTCGAGACTCCGGATTTCGCGGGAAAGGCCGGCTGAAGGGCGGCAAGCAGCGCAGCGGCGGGCACAGCGGCGGTCGCCGCCCACCAGCAGTCTCCCGCAGCTCACCGCCTCCGCCACACGGATCCGCCGCACCGCATCGGACGATGGGAGAGCGGCGCGCATGCGCGCGTCTGCGGCCTGCGGCAGCAGGCGCCTGCCCCCGGCATCGGGCGCGGCCAGCGCGTCGAGCGATTGTTCCCTAGAGCCTCTTCCGCCGCCGGCTTTCGCTGGTCAAATCGGCCGCGGGTAACGGGTTTTCAGCAATTGTTAACTCTATCGCGCAATTCTTAAGGGTGGCCAATTCAAGTAATTCTTGTCCATGTCTCCTGGCGAAGGCGGCGCTCATCCCCCACCCTGTCGTCCACAACGGCGATGTGAAGAGATCCCGCGCGCTCTCGCCAAGGCGACCGACCCCCTCAAGGCGGTGCCCGGAGCAGGCGTTCGCGTTCGAGGGCGGGCATGACAATCGGCGCGATTGATATCGGGTCGGCAGCCTGGCTGCTGTGCCGCGTCGGGCCGCGCCTCTGCGCCTTGCCGCTCGCGGCCGCGGTCGAGACCTTGCGGCTCCTGCCGATCAGGCCGCTGGCCGACGCTCCCCGCTTCGTTCGCGGATTATGCATCATTCGCGGAGCGCCGGTTCCGGTCGTCGACATCGGACCGCTGTTCGGCGAGGAAGAGACGCGGGCTCAGCGCCTGGTGACGCTGGGCGTCGGCGCCAGGCTCATCGCGCTCATGGTCGAGAGCGTGCTGGGCGTCCGCTCTCTGGGACCGGAGTCATTCCACGAGCTGCCCCCGCTCCTCCGCGAGGCCTCGGCGGACTTTGTCTCGGCCATCGGAACGCTCGATGCCGAGCTTCTGGTTTTTCTGCACACGGCACGGATCGTGCCCGACGCCTGGCTCGATGGCCTTGGCGCGCGGCGATCGGCGTCATGACCGGCGCGACAGACACGTGCAGCGCCGAGCGGCTCAGGGCTGCGCTCGTCCGACGCCTCGGACTCCACTTCGACGATGCGAAGCTCGGACTTCTCGACGAGGTTTTGCAACGGCGCCTGGGGAAGCTCAAGCGCTCGCCCGAGGCTTACCTGCGGACGCTGGAAGAGGCGCCGTCAAGCGACGAGCTCGCCGCGCTCGCGCAGGAGATCACGGTCACCGAGACCTACTTCTTTCGCAATAACGAGCAGTTTCGCGCCCTCGCGGAGATCGTGTTGCCCGAACGCATGAGCGTGCCCGGGAAGCCGAAGGTCATGCGCCTCCTATCGGCGGGATGCGCGTCCGGCGATGAGGCGTATTCGATGGCGATCGTGGCGCGCGAGACGATCACGGACCCGTCATGGGACGTGGTCATCCGGGCGGTGGATATCAATCTTGCCGCGCTGGCGAAAGCCGCGCGCGCACGGTACCCCACCTGGGCGCTGCGGGAGACGCCGCCCGACATCCAGCAAAAGTGGTTTCGTTCGGACGGCCGTGACTGGGTTCTCGAGGAAACCGCGCGCGCCGCCGTGAAATTCGAAGCAAGAAATCTGGCGGACGATGGCCCCGACCTCTGGTGCCCGGCCGCTTACGACGTGATTTTCTGCCGGAACGTTCTGATGTACTTTGCGCCGTCGCAGATGCGGGCGGTGATCGCGCGCATTGCGCAATCCCTCGCTCCGGGCGGCTTTCTGTTCCTGGGACACGCCGAGACGCTGCGCGGCGTCTCCGATGATTTTCACCTGCGGCACACCCACGAGACTTTCTACTACGCCCGCAGGGAGAGCGCTCATCGCGCCGCGCCACAGACGGCACAACCCGCGCAAAAGCCAGTTGCCATTGCCGCGCCGGGTGCGCGCTTCAGCGAGGCGTGGGTCGACGCGATCGGCGAGGCGAGCAATCGCGTCGCGGCGCTGATCCCGGCGCGACTCGCAAGCGACCCGGAACGCCCGGGAGATCTCGTGCCGCCGCCGACCTGGGATTTGGCGCGGGCTCTCGATCTCGTGCGCAAGGAACGCTTCGCGGAGGCGCTCGACTACGTCCAGGGGCTGCCGCCGGGGTCCGACGGAAATCCCGATATTCTCCTTCTCGAAGCGATGCTCCTGGCGCACGGCGGACAGCTCGCGGCCGCGGAAGCCGCCTGTCTGAGGCTGCTCCTGATCGACGATCTGAGCGCGGGCGCCCATTATGTGCTCGCGCTCTGCCGCGAAAACTCGGGCGACCGCGACGCCGCAACCGAGCATGATCGCGTGGCGGCTTACCTCGATCCCGCATTCGCCATGCCGCGACTGCATTTGGGCCTGCTGGCGCGCCGCGCCGGCGATAAGGAGTCCGCCCGTCGTCAGCTGGGGCAGGCTCTGGTGCTGCTCGAGCGTGAGGACGCGTCCCGGCTGCTGTTGTTCGGCGGCGGGTTCAACCGCGAGACCCTGATCGCGCTGTGCGGATCGGCGCTCCGCGATTGCGGCGACCGGCCATGAGCGATATCCCGATGCGCCTGACGGATCGGGCGGCAGCGCTGCGGCAAGCCTTCGACAGCGCCTTTGCCGATCCCGCGCAGATCGACGCGACAGCGACGGAAGATCTCCTGGCCATTCGCGCGGGATCGCAAGCTTACGCCCTTCGCCTGTCCGAGATCGTTGGATTATTCGTCGACAAGAAGATCACGCGCGTACCGGGCCGCGCCGCCGCGATGCTCGGCATCGCCGGTTTCCGCGGCGCCATCGTGCCGGTGTATGACCTCCCGGCGCTCCTCGGTCACCTGACGACCGTACCGCTGCGCTGGCTGGTGGTCGCGTCGGCCGCACCGGTCGCGCTCGCGTTCGAGACGCTCGACGGCCACCTGCGCGTGTCACGCGATGCGATCGTGCCCGGGGACACCGGCGACCGCGCGCGGCGGCACATCGGCGATGCCGTGCGAGCGCAAGATGTCATCCGATCCATCGTACGCGTGACCTCTGTCCTCGACGTGCTCGGGAAACGGAGATCCGAAGCAGCCCCGAGAGAGGAGCGATGAGCATGTTCGGCAATTGGACATTCGGCAGGAGGCTCGCGGCCGGCTTCGGGCTGGCGGGACTGACGCTCGTGGCGATCGCCGCCGTCTCCTATCGCAACAGCGATGCGCTCTTGGCGAACGAGCAGTGGGTGACGCACACGCAGCAGGTCCGCACAGACATCGCCGAACTGCTGTTGCAGATGACGAATGCCGAGACCGGCCAGCGCGGCTATATCATTACCGGGAATGACAGCTACCTCGAGCCGTACCAATCGGCTCTCGCGAAGATCAGAGCTGCGGTCGAAGACGTACGGGCGCTCACCTCCGACAATCCGCTTCAGCAGCGGAGGTTGTCGGCCATCTCGCCCTTGATCGACGCAAAGCTGGCGGAGCTCAAGGAGACGATCGATCTGCGCCGGAACCAGGGGTTCGACGCCGCCGTCAAGGTTGTCGCGTCCAATGTCGGCAAGACTCTGCATGGACGAGATTCGCGCGCTCGTCGGCGAGGCCGATCAGGAGGAGATCGGCCTGCTCAAGCTGCGCTCCGAGGAAGCCCATGCCAGCGCGGAACTGGACCATGATGGTCATCTTCTGGGGCGGCCTGTCGGGCACATTGGCCATAGCGGCGATCGGCTGGTTCATCACCAGCGCTCTCTCCAAACAGATCGGCGCTGCGGTTGGGCAGGTGCAAAGCTCGTCGGCCGAGCTCCAGGCGGCCGCCAATCAGCAGGCGACGGGCGCGAAGGAGCAGGCGACGGCGATGAACGAGATCACCACCACCATCAGCGAGCTCTTGGCGACGTCGCGGCAAATCGCCGAAAGCGCGCAGCGCGTGGCGCGGCCGCCGAGCAGACCGCCGGGGCGGCGCGCTCGGGCCACGGCACCGTCGACAGACCCACGAATTCGATATCCGGCATCCGGCGCCAGGTGGATCAGATCGTCGCCCACATGCTCGAGCTGGGCAAGAAATCGCAGGAGATCGGCGCCATTCTCGAGATCATCGACGAGCTCTCCGAGCAGACCAACATCCTCGCCATCAATGCGACCATCGAGGCGGCGGGCGCCGGCGAGAGCGGGCAAGCGGTTCGCGGTCGTGGCCGACGAGATCCGCAAGCTGGCCGACCGCGTCGGCGGCTCGACCAAGGAGATCCGCACGCTCATCGACGACGTGCAGGAGCGCCGTGAACACCACCGTCATGGCGACCGAAACCGGCTCCAAGGCGGTCGACGCGGGGATCGCGGCAATTCGGCGACGTGGCGTCCGCGCTTCCAGCAGATATCCGGCCTCGTCGCCACGACGACCGAAGCGGCACGCGAGATCGAGCTCTCCACCAAGCAGCAGACCACCGCCGTCGAGCAGGTGAACGTCGCGATCGCCAACGTCGCGCAGGCGTCGAGGGAAACCGAGGCCAGCTCGGCCAGACGCTCCAAACGGCGTCGCAACTGACCGCGCTGTCCCGCGACCTGCTGCGGATCATTCGGCCGCATCTGGCGGCATAGGAGCATGGCGCAGGACCCTTACGATATTTTCGGCTCGAGGCGCGCGAGCTTCTGGATCAGCTCGCGAAGGGCATCCTCGAGCTGGAGAGGGACGGCAGCAGCGCGGCCGTGGTTCAGCGGCTGCTGCGGTCTCGCCCATACGCTCAAGGGCGCCGCGCGCGTCGTCAAGCAACCGGAGATCGCCGATCGGGCGCACGCGATCGAGGACGCGCTTTCCCCGCTTCGCGGGTCGGCGGATGGCGCTGCATGCGAGCAGATCGATACGATCCTGCGGCATCTCGATGACATCGACGGCCGGGTCCGGCGGCTCACGCCCGGCCGAGGACGCGGACGTGCCGGTTCAGAGCACGGTCGCGTCCGACGAGGGCTTTCGCACGGTTCGGGTCGACATCGCCGAGATGGATGCGGTGCTCGCCGGCGTAGCGGAGACGCACACGCTCTTGACCGGACTCCGCGCCGCCGCGCAGGCGGCGGAGCAGACACGTCATCTGGCGGATATCCTCCTGGCGCAGCTCGCGCCGCACGGCGCGAGCGAGCACCGCCGCCAGCCCCGGGGCGACGCGGATCGCCTCGTCTCGATAGCGCAGGAGCTTCGGCGAAGCTTCGGCGCGCTCGAACGCAGCCTCGGCTCGGCCGTGGATCAGATGGACCGCGAGCTGCGCCAATTGCGCGATGCGACGGAACAGCTCCGGCTGGTTTCGGCCGGAACTCTGTTCACCGCGCTCGAGCGGACGGCGCGCGATACCGCGCAAGCGCAGTCCAAGCACGTGGTGTTCGAGGGGAAGGGGGGCGGCATACGCCTGGAGTCGCACGTCCTCGGAGCCGTCCAGGGAGCGCTCGTGCAGCTCGTCCGCAATGCCGTGGCGCATGGGATCGAGACTGCCCAGGAGCGGCGAGCGGCCGGCAAGCAAGCTGCCGGGCGCGTGACCGTCGATATCTGCCGGCTCGGACGGCGTATCGTGTTCGACTGCCGCGACGACGGGCGCGGCGTTGATATCGACGCCATCCGGCGCGTCGCGCTGAAGCGCGGCCTGTTGGGCTCGGAAGCGACGCAGGTCGGCGCCGAGGATATCATTCACCTGCTGCTGCGCGGCGGCATCAGCACGTCCAGCACCGTCACCGAAGTTTCCGGCCGCGGCATCGGCCTCGACGTGGTGCGCGAGGCGATCGAGCGGCTCGGCGGAGAAGTCCTCGTCCATACCGAGGCCGGCAAAGGGACGCGGTTCCAGCTCGTCGTTCCGCCGGTTCTCGCTTCGCTCGAGGCGCTCATTGTCGAAGCTTCCGGTACCGCGGTCGGGATTCCGCTCGACGCCGTGAGAAGCTCCTTGCGCGTCGCCGCCGCCGACATATCGTGGGCGCCGGCCGGCGCCTCGATGCTGTACGAGAAGGCGGCAATCCCGTTCATTTCCTTGTCGAGCGCCTTCGACGGCGCGCGGCTACCCGCCGGCCGGAATTGGACCGTGGTCGTCGTGGCTGGCGCCGGCGGCGTGGCCGCCATCGGGGTCGACCGCCTGCGCGGCACGGCGAGGGTCGTCGTGCGGCCGCTGCCGGAACACGCGCCCGCCGGCGCGATCGTGGCCGGCGCGTCCTTCGATGCCGAAGGCAATCCCCAGCTGGTATTGGACCCGGATGGCCTCATCGCGCAAGCCCGTCGCGGCGACGCCGTCGCACTCGAGCCGCCGCCGGTGGCGCGTCCGGTGCTGATTGTCGACGATTCCCTGACGACCCGCATGCTCGAGCAGAGCATCCTCGAATCCGCAGGCTACGAAGTGGATGTCGCCCTCTCGGGCGAAGAGGCCCTCGAGACCTCGCGGCGCAAGCAATACGCGCTCTTTCTCGTCGATGTCGAAATGCCGGGCATGGACGGCTTCACCTTCATCGAGCGCATTCGGTCGGATCCCGCCTTGCACGAAATCCCCGCGATCCTGGTGACGTCCCGCGCCGCGCCCGAGGATCGTCAGCGCGGGCGCGATGTCGGCGCCCAGGGCTACATCATCAAAAGCGAGTTCGATCAAGCCGGGCTGGTGACCATGATCAGATCGCTGACGGCCTGACCGATGAAGAAGACACGCGTCCTTGTCGTCGAGGATTCCCTGACGGTGCGAAAGCGTCTCCTGGAGATCCTTTCGGCCGATGCGGAGATCGAGCTGGTCGGCGAGGCCGAAGACGGCAAGCGCGCCATCGAGCTCGTGCCAGGACAGCCGGCCCGACGTCATCACGATGGACATGATGCTGCCGGTGATGAGCGGTCTCGCGGCGACCGAATACATCATGGCCCACTGCCCGACGCCGATCCTGGTCGTGTCGTCGTCGACCAACCGCGGCGAGCTGTTCAGGACCTACGATGCGCTGGCGGCGGGCGCCGTCGATGTCCTCGAGAAGCCGAGCGGCGTCGAACCCGACGGCGTTTGGGAAAGCCGGCTCATCTCAACGGTGAAGCTCGTATCGAGGATCCGCGTCATCACGCATCCGCGCGCGCGGCTCGCCGGACTTCGCGGGTCGCCGCCCGGACAGCGGCGGCCGTTGCCCGATCCCGCGGAACCAGGACGCAGATGCGAGCTGGTCGCCATCGGCGCGTCCACCGGCGGCCCCGGCGCGATCGTCGAAATCCTGCGCGGGCTGCCGGCGGCGTTTCAATTGCCGATCCTGTTCGTCCTGCATATCAACGAGCCGTTCGGGGTCGCTTTCGCCGACTGGCTCGATGGGCAGACCGGCCGGCGCGTGGCCTACCCGGCAGATGGGGAGCCGGTTGCGGCGGCGGCCGGCCGTGTGCTCATGGCGCCGGTCGGCCAGCATCTCGTCGTGCGCGATGGCCGCCTGCGCCTGACGCGCGATCCCGAGCGGCATTTCTGCCGTCCGTCGGTCGACGTGCTGTTCGAGTCGATGGCGAATGACTACGGCGCGTCCGCCGCGGCCTGCCTGTTGACGGGGATGGGAAGGGACGGCGCGCAGGGTCTGCTCAGGGTGCGCCAGGCCGGAGGCATCACGATCGCCCAGGACGAGGCGACATCGGTCATCTACGGCATGCCGCGCGAGGCGATAGGGCTCGGCGCGGCGGCCCGCATCCTGCCCCTCGATGAAATCGCCCCCGCGCTCGCAGCGCTCTCGATCGCCGATGCCCGGGCCAGGACATGAACGGCGCCGTTCTCATCGTCGACGACAGCCTCACCGTCAGAATGAATCTGACGGAGCTGCTCGAGGCGGCGGGGTTGCCGACCGTCGCCTGCGCGACCGGAGAAGAGGCGAGGACGGCGCTCGCGAAGGATCGCTTCTCGCTCGTCATCCTGGACGTTCTTCTGCCGGACGCCGACGGCGTCGATCTTCTGGAAGAGATCCGCGCCATGCCGTCCGCCGGCGGCACGGCGGTGATGCTCCTGTCGACCGAGGCCGAGGTGCGCCATCGCATCCGCGGCCTCACGACGGGCGCCGATGAATATATCGGCAAGCCCTATGAGGCGAGCTACGTGGTCGCGCGCGCGCGCGAGCTTGCGCGCCGCGGCCAGGGGGCCGCGGCCCCCGGCCGCGAGACGGTCCTGGTCATCGATGACAGCGTCACCTTCCGCGAGACGCTGAAGGAAGCCCTGGAAGCAGCCTCCTACCACGTGCTCATCGCCGGCACAGGCGAGGAAGGACTGCGGATCGCCGCCGATGCGCGTCCGACGGCGATCGTGGTGGACGGCATGCTTCCCGGGATCGACGGCTCGACGGTGGTCCGGCGCATTCGGCTGGACGCGGCGCTCCGGCGGCTGCCCTGCCTGCTCCTCACGGCGTCGGAAGATCTGGGCGCGGAGATTCGGGCGCTTGACGCCGGCGCCGACGCTTTCGTGAGGAAGGACGAGGACATCGACGTCATTCTCGCGCGGCTGAACGCCGTCGTGCGAAGCGCCGGGGCGCAAGGCGACGATCAGGGGACTGCCAGCCTGCTTGGGCCGAAGAAGATCCTCGCGGTGGACGACAGCGAGACCTACCTCCAGGAACTCGCCGAGGCGCTGCGCGGGGATGGGTATGAAGTGGCTCTTGCCCGCTCCGGCGAGGAGGCGATGGCGCTGCTCGCGGTGCAGCCGGTGGAGTGCGTCTTGCTCGACCTGCTCATGCCGGGCATTGGCGGCGAGGAGACGTGCCGCCGGGTGAAAGCCGTGCCGGCGATGCGCGACATTCCGATCGTCATGCTGACGGCGCTGGAGGATCGGGACGCGATGATCCGCGGCCTTGGCGCGGGGGCGGACGACTATATCGCGAAGTCGAGCGACTTCGAGGTGCTGCGCGCACGGGTTCTCGCACAAATACGGCGAAAGCAGTCCCAGGATGAGAATCGGCGCATTCGAGAGCAGCTCCTGCGCAAGGAATTGGAGGCCGCGGAGGCGCGCGCGGGCCAGGAAATGGCGGAGGCGCGCGCGGCGCTGGCCGAGGAGCTCGAATGGAAGAACAAGGAGCTCGAGGCTTTCAGCTATTCGGTGGCGCATGATTTGCGCGCGCCGTTGCGCAGCATCGATGGTTTCGGCCAGGCGCTGCTGGAGGACTACGCGGACAAGCTCGACGATGAGGGCAAGCAGTATCTCCGCCATGTGCGGGAATCGGCCCAGCAGATGGGGGGGCTGATCGACGACCTCCTGAGCCTTTCCCGCGTAACGCGCAGCGAATTCCAGCGCGAGCCCGTGGACGTGACGGCCATCGCCCGGGGCGTGGCGGCTCGGCTGCAGCAGCAGCACGCCGACCACCCCGTCGAGCTCGTCGTCGCCGACGGCCTCGTCGCCGCGGGAGATGCCCGGCTCCTGACGGTCGCGCTTGAGAATCTTCTCGGCAACGCCTGGAAATTCACCGGCAAGTGCACCGGCGCGCGGGTCGAGGTCGGCTTTTCGAACGACCGCGGGCGCGGCACGTATTTCGTGCGCGACAATGGCGCCGGTTTCGACATGGCCTATGCATCGAAATTGTTCGGTGTCTTTCAACGCTTGCATTCGACGAGCGAATTCGAGGGGACCGGCATCGGGCTGGCGACCGTCCAGCGGGTCGTTCGCCGCCATGGTGGACGGATCTGGGCGGAAGGCACGGTCGGAAGCGGCGCGACCTTCTTCTTCACGCTCGACGGGGGCCTTTCTCTCGACCGCAAAGGTTCGCAAACATGAGCGAAAAGACCATCCTGCTCATCGAAGACAACCCCAAGGACGAAGCCCTGACGCTGCGCGCCCTCAAGAAAAGCAACCTCCTGAATAGAGTGGTTGTCGCGCATGACGGCGTCGAGGCGCTCGACTATCTCTTTGGCCGCGACCCCGGCGGTAACGCCAACCCGATGCCGCAGCTCATCCTGCTGGATTTGAAGCTGCCCAAGATCGATGGCCTCGAGGTTCTCGGGCGCATCCGCAGCGACGTCAGAACGCAGTTCCTGCCGGTCGTCGTTCTTACGACGTCGACGGAGGACAAGGACCGGATGGAAGGCTACCGGCTCGGCGCCAACAGCTACGTGCGAAAGCCGGTGGACTTCATCCAATTCGCGGAAGCGGTCGGCAAATTGGGGCTTTATTGGCTTGTCTTGAACGAACCGCCGCCGCCGGCCGACAGGTGATTGGAGCCGACCATGGGACAGAAGCTGCGCGTGCTGATTGTCGAGGACAACGAGCGGGATGCCGCCCTTCTGGTGCGCGAGCTGCAGCGCGGCGGCTATGATTTGACTTTCGAGCGCGTTGACACCGCTGACGCGATGAATGCTGCGTTCGAGAGCCAGTCTTGGGACCTCGTTGTGTCGGATTTCTCGATGCCGCGATTCAGCGCCCAGGCGGCACTCGCCCTCGTCAAGGCGCGTGAGCTGGATCTGCCGTTCATCATCGTTTCGGGCACCGTCGGCGAGGAAGTGGCCGTGGACGCGATGCGTGCCGGTGCCCATGACTTCATGCCGAAAGGCAAGTTCGTGCGACTGCTCCCGGCGATCAAGCGGGAGCTGCAGGACGCCGCCGGGCGCGCCGAGCGGAAGGCGATCGAGAACCAGCTGCGTCACGCTCAAAGGATGGAGAGCATCGGCCACCTGACCGGCGGGATCGCGCACGACTTCAACAACCTCCTGGGCGTGATCATCGGCAATATCGACATGCTGCTCGAATCGATGAAGGGAGACGCCGATCAGACCGAGCTGGCGAATGCCGCCTTGAGCAGCGCGCTGCGGGGCGGCGAGCTGACCCGTCGCCTGCTCGCCTACGCGCGCCAACAACCGCTGTCCGCGCGCGTCGTCGACTTGACCGAGCGCCTGCCCGACATCCTGGTGATGCTGAGGCGGACGCTGGGCGAGAGCATCCAGATAAGAACGACGCTCGCCGACGGGCTGTGGCTGACGCGGGTCGATCCCTCGCAGATCGAGGATGCGCTGCTCAATCTTGCGATCAACGCCCGCGACGCGATGCCGGGCGGCGGCGATCTCACGATCGAAACCGCGAACGCGCAGCTCGACGAGCACTATGCGCTGCTCCACGCCGACATCGCGCCGGGCGACTACGTTGTGCTGTCGGTGACCGATACGGGAAGCGGCATGCCGGCCGAGGTGATCGAGCGCGCGATCGATCCCTTCTTCACCACCAAGGAGCGCGGCAAAGGGACCGGGCTCGGCTTGAGCATGGTCTACGGATTTTCCAAGCAATCCGGCGGACATTTGAATATCTACAGCGAGGTCGGCGTCGGCACCACGGTGAGACTGTACCTGCCGCGGGTCCAGGGCGCTGCGCCGGACCTCGAGGACAAGCCGGCCCCGAGCAGGGAATTGCCTCAGGGCGGAGAATCCATCTTGCTGGTCGAGGACAATGCCGCCCTGCGGCGCGCGACGATCCGCCAGCTCACCGGGCTCGGTTACAAGGTTCGCGAGGCGGAAACCGGACCGGACGGATTGGCGATCCTGGACGCGGGCGAGCGGTTCGATCTGCTCTTTACCGACATCGGCCTGCCGGACAGCATGACGGGCTTTGAGCTGGCCAAACTGGCGCAGGCCAGGCAGCCGAAGCTCAAGGTTCTGTTCACGACCGGCTACGCCGGGATACAGGCGCAGAACGGCGACCCGGACCATGCCGCCAGACAGATCATCCGGAAGCCCTACCGCAGCCAAGAGCTCGCGGCCAAGATCAGGGAAACCCTGGACGTCGACACGTAAGGCATTTCACGGCAGGCTTGGCGGCCGAGGGGTGCCGTCATACCATGGGATCCGAGCCCGTCGGCGGCGACGCTACGTCATCGGCGTAGCGCGAAATTTTTGCCATTGGGGTACACCGGGGGCGTAGGGGCGGCGCCGCTATCGCCCCGGCATGTCCCCGCCGAGCAGGATCCGCCCGTAGTTCAACGCCTCCGCCACATGGAGCCGCCGCACCGCGTCGGACGAGTTCGAGATCGGCGAGCGTGCGCGCGACGCGCAGCACGCGGTGATAGCCCCGCGCCGAGAGATGGAGGCGCTCGGCGGCCTCCAGCAGCAGGCGCTTCCCCTCGGCATCGGGCGCGGCCAGCTCGTCGAGCAATTGCTCGTCCAATTCGGCATTGGTGCGGATGCGGCGGTCCTGCGGCAGCCGGGCATAGCGCGCCGCCTGGCGCGCGCGTGCCGGGTCGATCCGGGCCCAGGGCGCGAAAGGACCGTACCACCGTGTCAGAACTTGACGGAGACCCGCATGGCCAGCACCAGCGCATTATGGTAGACCGACGTTGCCCCGGGCCGGATTACGTACTGCACGTCCGGTTCGAGATCGACCCCGCGGTAGACATGCGCATCGTATTGCGTCTCGAGAATGGTTTCGCTGCTTTGCGGCCCCGCCGCCCCGAAGGCGAGGGGCAGCCCGAGCGAGCTTTCGATTTCTTGTAGTCTCTGCACCGCCTGGCTCTGACGCGCCCAGACGAGCTGGGCACCAAAACTGTCAGCCGGCCGCGCGGCGAGCAGCCCCTTGTCCTCGAGCCCGAAGATGAAGAGATGCTCGAGCGGCGAGATGTTGGGGTCGCTGTGCGTGTAATTCGTGAACGCGATGAGGCCCGCACCGGGGCCGGTCGGATGCCGCACCAGCATCGTGTCCGCCCCGACCCAGACGCCGATATGGCCGCGGTCGCTCCGCGGCGGCAGGCCGGTGACGGGAATGAGCCCGCCATTTACGTCGTGGAGCACGTCCGGCTGGCTGGAGCTGTCGTAGAACGCGCCGGCTTTCAAATGCGCCGGCAGGGCGTCGCGTCCCAGATGCGGTTCCCAGCCGATCTCCGCCGGGACGGTCACCCCCGTGTCCTGGCTCGTGGACCAATCGAAGCCGGAGCGCCCGCCCGACAGCGGCGTCGTCTCGAACGCGCCCGTTTGAAAGTACACGGAGCCGGGCGCGTTGGCGCGCAGCACGCCCCCCCATTTATTGGCCGGCCACATGCCAAACGCCGCGGGATCCCCGCCCAATAAGGCGTGCGGCGTCGGGCAGCTCGCGAAATTGAGGAAGTTGCAGTAGATGTCGGAACCGTTGAAGAACATGGCCGGCTCCATGCGCCCGACCGAGAAGGTGAGCGCACCGTCGGCGACTGTCTGATCCAGATACGCATATGCGAGGTGCACCGCCACGTCGCCGGCACCGCCGTGGACTTCGTTTGGATTGTATTGGTCGTTTCCCAGCGCCCCCGCCAGAGCATGGCCGGCGCGGTTGACGAACAGCACGTGCGCGCCGAAGCCCGTGAGCCCGGCCAGCTTGTCACCATCGACGTCGAGCTGCACGGTGCGCTGGTCGGCATAAGCCGAACTACGCTTGGCGCCGCCGGTTACATTGCCGACGGTTTCCGAGAGATAAGACAGGTCGAAGTCGAAGCCATGGTCCTCGAGATAGGTCCGCAGCCCGCCCCAGTCGCCGAAGACGCTGTCGTAAGTCGGGGGCGGCGCGGGCGCGTGCGGACGCCGGAGACTGCTCGGTTGTTGCGGATTGCGCGACAGTCGACGACGGCGCGAGGCAGCAATATCCGAACAGCAGCGAGGTGGCTGCCAGGCAGCGGGCGAAATCTCCATAGGCGATCAGGATCGGCGGTCCCGATGGCCAGGCAGCGTGACGTGAGCAATGGCGCATCTTGATGAGAGTAAGACAGTCAAGATTTGGCGTAAACGGCTACCCAAAGATTTGGGTTCAGAGTTGAATTTCGATGCTCTTCAGGCAGGCGTATGACGGGCCTTGGCGTGCAGTCCAAGGTGAGCCTTGGCGCCAGAGGGGTGCCGTCATACCATCGGATCCGAGCCGGCTATCGGCGACGCTACGTCATCGGCGTAGCGCGAAATTTTTGCCAATGGCGTACACCAGGGGCGTACGGGGCGCCCGAATTCACCGCCCCACCACATCCCCGCCCAGCAAAATCCGCCGATAGCTCAAGGCCTCCGCCACATGGATCCGCCGCACCGAATCGCTGGCTTCGAGATCGGCGAGCGTGCGCGCGACGCGCAGCACGCGGTGATATCCGCGTGCCGAGAGATGGAGGCGGTCGGCCGCTTCCAGCAACAGGCGCTTGCCCTCGGCATCGGGGGCGGCCAGCTCTTCGAGCAATTGCCCGTCCAATTCGGCATTGGTGCGGATGCGGCGGTCCTGCGGCAGCCGCGCATAGCGCGCCGCTTGGCGCGCGCGCGCCGCTGCCACGCGCGCCGCCACCTCAGCCGAGCCTTCCGCCGGCGGCGGCAGCGCGAGGTCGGCGGGCTTCACCGCCGGCACGTCGATGTGCAGATCGATGCGGTCGAAGAGCGGGCCCGAGATGCGCGATTGATACTCCTGCGCGCAGCGCGGCGCCTTGCCGCAAGCGAACGCGGCATCGTCGAGATGCCCGCAGCGGCACGGGTTCATCGCCGCCACCAGCTGGACGCGCGCAGGATATGTGACATGCGCGTGGACGCGCGCGACGCTGGCGCGGCCGCTCTCCAGCGGCTGGCGCAGCGCCTCGAGGCTCGCGCGCTGGAATTCCGGCAGCTCGTCGAGGAACAGCACGCCCAGATGCGCCAGCGACACTTCGCCCGGCCGGGCGCGCTGGCCGCCGCCGACCAGCGCCGCCAGCGAGGCGGAGTGATGGGGATCGCGGAACGGGCGCTGGCGCATCAGCTTGCCGTCGCGCAGCTGCCCCGCCACCGAATGCAGCATGCTGACCTCGAGCGCCTCGGCCGGATCGAGCGGCGGCAGCAATCCCGGCAGCCGCGCCGCCAGCATCGACTTGCCCGAGCCCGGCGGCCCCATCATCAGGAGATTGTGACCGCCGGCCGCCGCCACTTCGAGCGCGCGCTTCGCCGTCTCCTGGCCCTTGATGTCCCTGAGGTCGAGCGGCGAGGGCGGCGCCTCGGCGATGCGCGGCTCGGGACGGGCGAGCACCTGCGTGCCCCTGAAGTGGTTGATCAGCGCCAGCAGCGACGGCGCCGCCAGCACGTCGATGCCGCCCGCCCAGGCCGCTTCGCCGCCGCTCGCGGCGGGGCAGATGATGCCGCGGCCGGCCGCCGCCGCGCCCATCGCCGCCGGCAGCACGCCTGCCACCGGCAGCAGCGCGCCGTCGAGCGCCAGCTCGCCCAGCGCCACATAGCCCTCGAGCTCGTCCGCCGGCAGCACCTCCATCGCCGCCAGCAATCCCAGCGCGATCGGCAGGTCGAAATGGCTGCCTTCCTTGACCAGATCGGCCGGGGCGAGGTTCACCGTGACGCGCCGCGGCGGCACCGCGAGGCCCAAGGCGGCGAGCGCGGCGCGCACGCGCTCGCGCGATTCCGCCACCGCCTTGTCGGGGAGGCCGACGACCATGAAGGCGACGATCCCCGAGGTGATAGTGACCTGGGTGTCGATCTCCAGCACCTCGATGCCGGAGAACGCCACCGTCCTGACGCGAGCGACCACGCCGCCTCCCGCTCAACCCTAGGTCACTTTAGGCGAGCGCCGCGGGCGATACCAGGGAGGAGGGGAGTGGTGCGCGGCGGGCCGCGATGCCGCGCCGGCAGACCATCATTCGGAGCTATCCAAGTAATTCTTGCTCGCACAGCGAGTTCGCGCGCCGCGGTCATTTGCGTGCCGGTTGACGTTACACGCGTGCAACTGCCGATTATCTCAACTTTGTCCCTTTAGGCGCGTCTCCATTGCCTCGCTCCCTCTATCATTGTCGCGCTGCCGCCGCTGCGGCGGCAGCGAGCGAAAGGAACAGGGGCAATGTACGACAATCCACGAAGCCTGCTCGATCAGATCACCCTGGTGCATGGGCCGCAGGAGCTCCTCAGCCGGCACTTCATGAGGACGGACGCGGCGGCACGCGACTGGGGCCTGCGCCTCAGGCTGCGCAGCGACTTCGACGCGCTGATGGAGCTCAACCGCGAGAACCGCGAGAGCTGGCCGCCGCTGCCGCCGATCTTCGATCCCGCGCACAGCAATTTGCGCATTGATTCGGCATTCTGGCTCGAGGGTATCGACGGCCGCGGCGAGACGGTGGTGACGGAAGCCGCGAGGCTGTTCGACTTCAGGGACACCGACGTCGTGGAAGAGCTGCGATCGCTCCGCATCTATTACGAAGATCCGTCGCCGCATCTTGCCGCGGGGGAGCGCGTCGAGATCGATGCGCCGGCGGCCAAGGTCGTGCGCGGCCGGACGATGCACGGCGGCGGCATCTGGGTCAGGCCGGATTGGCGCCGCAACGGCCTCACGCGCATCATCTCGCGGATCTGTGCCGCTTATGCGCTGACCCGTTGGGACACGGCTTTCACCTGGGGACTGGTGGAGCCGCGGCTCCATGCGGGCGGCCTGTCGCAGGCCTATGGTCCGCACGCGGTGGCGGAGGGCGTGATGCTGCGGCTCGCTTTCCGCGGCGCGTTGCCGGCGGTGTTGATCTGGATGAGCGCCGAGGCGCTGCTAGCCGACCTGACGCGAACGATCGACCACGTACCGGTGCTCCCGAGTGAGCGATATGCCCATCAGGAGACGGTCGTCGCTCGCGACGCGCCACGGCAGGGTTAGCCGGTCATAGCGACCTTGAGCGGCTGTCGTCTCCGACAGCCGCACGGTCGGCATGGATCGATTGGAGTTGAGGCCGGCCGGCGCGAAGGTTTTCGGTATAGGCGCGTGCGACCCAGGCGCCGTACGCGCGATCCGTGCTGCTCGTGTATCTCACGGTCGACGAGCAATACGTTCTGGCCCGGCCGGACACATTCGATGCCGCCGCCGAGATGGGCGAAGACCAGCCCGGAGCCTCGCGGCCGCAGCAGAATAGCATGCCGGTCCAGCAGCCGCAACCCCGCAAGCGCGCCCTCGAGATTCTCCGGGAGGCGGCCGCGGCAGGCGCGCCAGAGCTCCATCAACGGCCGCACCCGGGCGAAATCCGGCAGGCTCAGCGCCGCCAGCGCGCGCTCGGCCGCGAGCCACGGATGGCCGCGCTCGCCGAGGCTGCCGGTCAGCAGCTGTTCGGCGCGGTCGGCGAATTGCCAGGCGCCGCCGAGCATCTCGTAGAACCATTCGCCCTCGCCGAACATGGCGAGGATGATGCGCGGAAAGCGCCGCTCCTTGAGCTCGTAGAGCGTGCCGGCCAGCGTCTCGAGGCCGAAGCCGCCGACGCGGAGCGCGACGCGCGCGCCGGTCTCCTGCGGCCGGATATGGATGAAGCCGCGCTCGCGCACGGCATGGCTGGCGGGATCGAGATCGGCGCCGTAGCTGCCGAGGCGGCGAAGGAGTTCCCACGACCGGTCGGGCCAGCGCCGTCCTTTCTCGTCGATCAAGATGCCTTCGCCCATCGTCTCTCTCCGGCTCGTCCGGCGCGCCGCACCCTCGCGGGGTGCGCGCGCCTAATCCGCCGTACACGCCTCCTCGCTCGCCGCCTTGGCCAGGCGCAGCACCCTTTCGCGCAGCTCGCTGCTGGCGATGGCGCGGAAGCACAGCACCAGCTCGATCTCCAGCGGCGTGAGGCCCGCGCTTTGCATTTTCGCCTCCGGCGCCACCTCCTCCTTGAACAGGAACGACATCGGCACGCCGAGGAACTTCACCACCGCGGCGAGCCGCGCGGCGGTGAGGCGCCGGGCGCCGCTCTCGTATTTCTGCACCGATTGCGCGCTGACGCCGAGCGCGGCGCCGAGCTGCTTCGGGCTGGCGCCGGCCATCAGCCGCGCCTCGCGCAGCCGCCTGCCCACCATGACATCGACCTGGTTGGCGCGCCGCTTGCGCGGCGGACGCCGCGACGGTCCGCGACTTTGCGCGGCGGCGCTCGACATTTTGTCCTGCTTCATGCCAAGGGGTGCCCTGCCTGAAACCGAGGATGCCGGCAATGATATCGCCATCCCGTCAGGGCTGCCACCAAAACTGGCGAAGGACCGGGTTGAACCCTGTGTGCCCGCGCGGATGCGGCGGCACAAGCAATCACGCGCGCGCGCTTTGCGGGCAAGCGCGCGACGTGGTTGATCGGACGGGCTAGCGCCCGGAGAGGTTCTGCTCGCTGATGATCTTGGTGAGCCGCAGCAGATGCTCGCGCATGTCGTCGCTGCGGATGGCGCGGAAGTGGCGTACCAGCTCGATCTCCTTGGAGGTGAAGCCGGCGGTGTCGGTCGCGGTTTGCGGCTCGGTGTCGTCCTGGAAGAAGAATGACATCGGCACGCCGAGGAACTTTGCCGCCGCGGCCAACCGGCCGGCGGACAGGCGGTTCTCGCCGTTCTCGTATTTCTGCACCGCTTGGAAGCTCACGCCGATGGCGCCGCCGACATCCTCCTGGCTGGCCCCGGCGAGAAGCCGTGCCTGGCGCAGGCGACTGCCGACCGACAGGTCGACGTGATTGGCGCGGCGTTTTCTCGGTTTGCGCTGCAGGGCGCCAAGCTCCGCAGGCTCCGTTTTCGACTGCGTCATATCCTTAAGACCTCCGTTCCCAGATTGCGCATCAGGGTTCGCATTGCGCCGCGATACCCTAGCCAATGGTCTGGTGCCGCTTTCTACTATAAAGGGCGCCTTTCCCGGCCGAACAACTTAGCCCGGAAGCCGGTCTACTTCAATCAATCAATACAATTAATGGGTAGGGTTTTCATGCCCTGGCGCGCGTGCCGCGGGCACCGGCGCGCGCCTCGATCGCATCCCAGATTTGCGCCTCGAGGCGGCTGCCGTCGAGCCGGTTGATCTCCTGGATGCCGGTCGGCGAGGTGACGTTGATCTCGGTAAGATAGTCGCCGATGACGTCGATGCCGACGAAGACCAGCCCCTGCTCGCGCAAGGCCGGGCCGATGGCGGCGCAGATCTCGCGCTCGCGCGGGGTGAGCGTCGTCTTCACCGCCTTGCCGCCGACATGCAGGTTGGCGCGCGCCTCGCCGGCGGGCGGCACGCGCAGCACCGCGCCCAGCGGCTCGCCCTCCACCAGGATGATGCGCTTGTCGCCCTGGCGCACCTCCGGGAGGTAGCGCTGGACGATGATCGGCTCGCGGTAGAGCTGGGTGAACACCTCCAGCAGGGCGTTGAGGTTGTCGTCGTCGGGCACGAGGTGGAAGACGCCGGCGCCGCCATTGCCGAAGAGCGGCTTGAGGATGATCTCGCCGTGCTCGCGGCGGAAGGCGACGATCTCGTCGCGGTCGGCGGTGATCAGCGTCGGCGGCATCAGCCCGTCGAAATGGGTGGCGAAGAGCTTCTCGGGGGCGTTGCGCACGCTGACGGGATCGTTCACCACCAGCACCTCGTCGCGCACATGCTCCAGGAGGTGGGTGGCGGTGATATAGGCCATGTCGAAGGGCGGATCCTGGCGCATCAGGATGACATCCATCGCGGCCAGCTGCACCACCGCCTCGGCGCCGAGGGTGAAATGCCGGCCATGCTCGCGCCGGAGCGCCAGCGGCCGCGCCCGCGCCGTCAGCTTGCCGTCGCGCAGCGCCAGGGTCCGTGGTCCGTAATGATAGAGCGCATGGCCGCGCGCCTGCGCTTCGAGCGCCAGCGCGAAGGTCGAATCCGCATCGATGTTGATGCTCTCGATCGGGTCCATCTGGATGGCGACGACAAGGCTCATGCGATGCTTCCTGCGGCGGCGGCGCCATGCATCATAACAGGGTGTCCCGCTGGTATGCGAGATACCGCGCGCCGAGGCTGCGGCGTTAACCGTCCGATCGCGAAAAGTTTTTCGCAAAAAGCTTTGACGGCCGGGGGATTACAGATATTTTCCTTGGCGCCGGGACGACATCGGCGGTAGGGCGGCGCCGGTCCCGGGTCTGGGGGCGGCCCCCTAACCCAAGATCGAGCGGAACACAGGCGGGCGGCATCAGGGAGGTTTGGTTTGGGGACAGGGGCATCCTGCCCGCGCGCGGCGGGCCCTGCGCGCTCGACCCGCAAGGCGGGCCGGTGAGCGGGCCGAGGGCCAACGGCGCCGGGGCGCCGCTGCTCAGCATCGACGGGCTGTCGGTCCGCTTCGGCGGCATCGTCGCGCTCGAGAACGTCTCCTTCCAGGTCGAGAGCGGACAGATCTGCGGCCTGATCGGCCCCAACGGCGCCGGCAAGACGACCTTATTCAACGTGCTGAGCCGGCTCTACCACGCCGATCGCGGCACCATCCTGTTCGAGGGCGGCTCGCTGCTCGCCCGTCCGCGCCATGCCATCGCGCCGCTGGGCATCGGCCGCACCTTCCAGAATCTGGCGCTCTTCCGCACCATGACGGTGCGCGACAATGTCATGATCGGCGGCCATTGCCGCGCCCGCGGCGGCTTCCTCGCCAACGCGCTGCGCCTGCCCTTCGTCACCCGCGAGGAGCGCGCGCTCGGCGACCGCGCCCAGCGTCTGATCGAGACGCTGGGCCTCGCCGAGCTCGCCGACGTGCCGGTGAGCGCGCTCTCCTTCGGCACGCAGAAGCGCGTCGAGCTGGCGCGCGCGCTCGCCAGCAGCCCGAAGCTGCTGCTGCTCGACGAGCCCGCCGGCGGCCTCAACCACGAGGAGGTCGACGAGCTGCGCGACCTCATCCGCTCGATCCGCGACCGGCTGGGCGTTACCGTGCTGCTGGTCGAGCATCACATGAACCTGGTCATGCGGGTCTCCGACAAGGTCGTGGCGCTCGATTTCGGACGCAAGATCGCCGACGGCACGCCGCAGCAGGTGCAGCGCGATCCCGAGGTGATCCGCGCATATCTCGGCGGTCCGCTGTGAGCGCCATCCTCGAGACGCGCGGGCTCTCGGCCGCCTACGGGCCGACCCGGGTGCTGCAATCGATCGATCTCGCGGTCGAGCAGGGCGGCATCGTCACGCTGCTCGGCGCCAACGGCGCCGGCAAGACCACGATGCTGCGCGCCGTCTGCAACATGATGGTGCGGCTCGACGGCGAGATCCGTTTCAACGGCCAGCGCATCGACGGCAAGGCGACCGAGGACATCGTCCGCCTCGGCATCGGCCATGTGCCGGACGGGCGCGGCACGTTCGTCAGCCTCAGCGTCGAGGAGAACCTGCGGCTCGGCGCCTATACCCGGCGCGACAAGCAGGTGGCGCAGGATTACGAGCGCGTCTACGGCTATTTCCCGCGCCTCCGGGAGCGCCGGCACCAGCAGGCGGGCACCTTGTCGGGCGGCGAGCAGCAGATGCTGGCGATCTCGCGGGCGCTGATGCTGCGGCCGAAGCTGCTGCTGCTGGACGAGCCGTCCTTCGGCCTGGCGCCGCTCGTCGTGCAGGAGATCTTCCGCATCCTGCGCACCATCAACGAGCAGGACGGCGTCAGCATGCTGCTGGTCGAGCAGAACGCCAACATCGCGCTCGAGCTGGCCGGCCGGGCCTATCTGCTCGAGACCGGACGCATCATCATGCAGGGGCCGTCCGCGGTGATCAGCAGCGACGAAGCCGTGCGCCGCGCCTATCTCGGCTATTAGGAGAAGCCATGCAAGCCTTCCTGCATCAAGTGCTCTCCGGCTTCGCCACGGGCGGCATCTATGCCAGCGTGGCGCTGGCGCTGGTGATGATCTACCGGACGACGCATTTCGTGAACTTCGCCCAGGGCGAGATGGCGACATTCTCGACCTACATAGCCTGGAAGCTGATCGATCTGGGCTTCCCCTATTGGCTCGCCTTCATCCTAACGCTGGTCTTTGCCTTCGTCTTTGGGGCGGCGATCGAACGCATCATCGTGCGGCCGTTCTACAAGGCGTCGGTGCTCAGCGTCGTTGCCGTCTTCATCGGCCTGCTGCTCATCATCAACAGTCTCTCCGGCGCGTTTTTTACTTATACGATCAAGCCGTTTCCGAGCCCCTTCCCCTCCGACGCGTGGTACGGCACTCCCTATCTGTCGTCGCACGAGGTCGGCATGATCTTCGTCACCTTCGTGGTGCTGGCACTGGTCTTCGCGTTCTTTCGCTACACCTCGCTGGGGCTTGCCATGCGCGCCGTGGCGGAGAACCCGGTCTCGAGCCGGCTGGTCGGCGTGCGTGTCGGCTGGATGCTCGCGCTCGGCTGGGGCCTGGCCGGGACGATCGGGGCGGTCGCGGGCATGATGACGGCGCCGGTCGTCTACCTCGATCCCAACATGATGTTCAGCATCCTGCTGTACGGCTTCGCCGGAGCGTTGCTCGGCGGCATCGACAATCCCTGGGGCGCCGTGATTGGCGGCTTCTGCGTCGGCGTCCTGCAGAACCTCGCCGGTGCCTATGTGGTCGGGACCGAGCTGATGGTTACCGTGGCGCTGGGGCTCATCGTCGGCGTCCTGGTGATCAAGCCCTCCGGCCTTTTCGGGCGCACCATCGTGACGCGGGTTTGATCTTGGCGACCCTCGACACGTCGCGCCCCGCCGCCGCCCCAGCGCTCTTCGCCGGGCTCAGCCTGCGCAGCTGGAAGGTCATCGGTCTTGCCGCGGCTCTGGCGGGCGCGTGCGTGCTGCCCTTCCTGGTCACCAGCTATCAGCTGCTTCTCGCGAACCAGGTGGTCGTCTACGCCATCGCGCTGCTCGGCCTCAATATCCTGACCGGCTATAACGGCCAGTTCTCCTTGGGCCACGGCGCCTTCTACGCGATCGGCGCCTATACCACCGCAATCCTGCTCGACAAGACCGGCGTTCCCTATTGGGCGACGATCCCGCTCGCCGGGGCGATCTGCCTGGCGGTGGGCTTTGTGTTCGGCCTGCCGGCGCTGCGCCTCGAAGGGCACTATCTCGCGCTTGCGACCTTCGCCCTCGCCATCGCGACGCCGCAGCTGCTCAAATACAAGCATTTTGATTTCCTCACCGGCGGCGTGCAGGGGATCGTCATCACTGCCCCCGATGCGCCCTTTGGCCTGCCGCTGCGCAGCGATCAATGGCTCTACTTCTTCTGTCTGGCCTGGACCATACCGCTCTTTGTGGTCGGCTGGAATCTCCTGCGCGGGCGCACCGGCAGAGCCCTGCTGGCGATCCGCGACCATCCCGTCGCCGCCGCCACCATGGGCATCGACACGGCGCGCTACAAATCCCTGACCTTTGGCGTGTCGGCGATGTATACCGGGATCGCCGGCGCGCTCGGTGCGCTCTTGGCCCAGTTCGTCTCGCCGGACAGCTTCGACTTCTTTCTCTCGGTCAGATTCCTCGTCGGCATCGTCGTCGGCGGCCTCGCCTCGATGGTGGGCACTTTCTTCGGCGCGATCTTTATCGAATTCGTACCGAACATCGCCGATCAGTTGTCGAAGGCCGCGCCACAGGCGATCTATGGCGCCATGCTCATCGTCTTCATCTATTTCATGCCGGCGGGCGTCGCCGGTCTCTTCCGGGTGCTTGGCGTGTGGCTCAAGCGGCTCGCAGGTCCGGGCGCAAAACGCCAAGGTCGATCGCACTAACGGATATCATCAGCAGGGAGAAAGCACGCATGAACATGAGACATTCGCTGCCGGCCGCCGCGGTGCTGCTGGCACTGGCGGCTCCGGCCTTTGCCGCGGACACGCCCGGGGTCACGGCCACCGAGATCAAGATCGGGAACACCATGCCCTATAGCGGGCCGGCCTCGGCCTATGGCGCCATCGGCAAGGGCGAGAGCGCCTTCTGGACGATGGTCAACGACCACGGCGGCGTCGACGGCCACAAGATCGTGTTCCTCTCGGAGGATGACGGCTACAGCCCGCCCAAGACGGTCGAGCAGGTGCGCAAGCTGGTCGAGCAGGACGGCGTCGCCTTCCTGTTCAACACGCTGGGCACGCCGCCCAACACGGCGATCGAGAAATACCTCAACCAGAAAAAGATTCCGCAGCTCTTCGTCGCCACCGGCGCCGACAAATGGGGCAACTACCAGGAGTTCCCCTGGACCATCGGCTGGCAGCCGAGCTATCGCACCGAGGCGCAGATCTACGCCAAGTACATCCTCAAGGAGAAGCCCGGCGCCAAGATCGGCATCCTCTATCAGAACGACGATTTCGGTAAGGACTATATCGCCGGCCTCAAGGACGTGCTCGGCAACAAATATGATGCGATGGTCAAGGAAGTGAGCTACGAAGTCACGGACCCGACCATCGACTCGCAGATCGTGACGCTGCAGGCCGCCGGCCTCGACACGCTGGTGACGGCGGCGACGCCGAAATTCGCCGCGATGACCATCCGCAAGGTCTACGACATCGGTTGGAAGCCGCTGCACTTCCTCACCAACGTGTCGCTCTCGGTCGCCCAGGTGATGGTCCCGGCGGGACCGGAAAAAGGCGTCGGCATCATCACCTCGAATTACGGCAAGGATTCGACCGATCCGGCCTGGAAGGACGATCCTGGCATGAACGAATGGCGCGCGTTCATGAAGAAATACATCCCGGACGGCAACTTGACCGACAACAACTATGTCTATGCCTATGGCGTGAGCCTGACCATGCTGCAGGTGCTGAAGCAGTGCAAAGGCGACTTCTCGCGCGAGAACGTGATGAAGCAGGCGGCCAATATCCATGATCTCGATCTGCCGACCTCGCTGCCCGGGATCAAGGTCAACACCAGCCCGACCAACTACCATCCCATCCGGCAGATGCAGCTGCAGAAATGGGACGGCCACACCTGGGTGCGCTTCGGCGAGGTGATCAGCGGCGCCGGCTCCTAAAGCGCCGCGAGCGCGCAGCGCTCGTCGCCCCGCGAGCGCGCAGCGCTCGTCGCCCCGCGAGCGCGCAGCGCTCGTCGCCCCGCGAGCGCGCAGCGCTCGTCGGGCGGCGGCGTCAGCGCTTGCCTAGCAAGCGCGAAAGCCGCACCCTTCAGGAAATCTAACCCTGCAGGCTCCCCACGATCGTGGGGAGCCTGCGGCCTATTGCAGTCGCGCGCGGAGCTGCTGCAGCAGCATCGCTGCCTGCTGCCGGTCCGGCTCATCGGCGGCGAGCGCGCGGCAGCGCTCGAGCGCGGCGATGCCGGCGCGCAGATTGCCGAGCTCGGCATTGAGCAGCCCGGCCTCGCGCCAGAGGCCGCCATGCTCGGGCGCGAACAGCAGCATGCCCTCGATCACCGCCAGCGCCGGCGCCGGCTGCTGGCTCTCGATCAGGCGGAGCTTCACATTGTTCTGCAGCCGCAGCAGGATGTGGCGGTCGCTCACCGCCGCATAGTGCCGCGGTTCCAGCTCCGCCGCGTTGCCGGCGATCGCCTTCAGCAGGTCGCGCAGCTCGGCCGCGTCGCGCACGCGCCCGCCGTGAAACGGGTCGAGCACGAGACGCTCGCCCTGCTGTTCGAGCCGGATCAGGAAATGTCCGGGAAAGGCCAGCCCCGCCATCTCCCAGCCCTGGGCGCGCCCGGCGTGGAGATAGAGGATGCCGAGCGCTACGGGCAGGCCTTTGCGGCGGTCGATGACGCGCATCAGATTGGCGTTCTGCAGATCCTCGTAGGTCAGCACGTCGCCCGCATAGTGATGGCGGGTGGCGATGACGTCGTTGAGCGCCGCCAGCCGCGCCGAAGGCGTCGCTGCCGCCGCTGCCGCCGCGCCGACCTCGCGGGCGAGCGCGGCGAGGTGGCGATGGTAGCGGGCGAGATCGACGCGCGGCCGGTCGCGGCAGGCGAGCGCGAGCGCCGCCGCCGCGAGCGGCAACGGCTCGTCGCTGCGGCCGGCGAGATCGCGCAGGAACGCGTCGGCGCCGGCCCGGTCGTTGAACGGCGTCTCGCTCACTTCAGCGGCTGCACCTCGATGGTGGCGCGCGGCGTCGGCGCGCTGGCGGGCGTATCCTCGGCGGGCGCGCCCTCGGCCGGCGCCGCCGGCGCCGGGGCGGGTGTCGGCGCCGGTCCGGCGCCGCCGGTCTCGGCCGGCGCGGCGGGCTCGCCGGTGCGGATGCGGACATAGGAGACGACGCGGCGCACATTGGGGATGTTGCGGGCGTAATCGGTGACGCGGTTGATCTCCTGCTGGCTGCGCGCCGTGCCGATGATGTAGACGACGCCGTTCTCGGTGTGGATGGTGTAGTTGATCGACTTGATGTACTTGTCGAACAGCATGTCGTTCTTGAGCCGCGTCGAGATCACGGTGTCGCGCGCCTCGTCCATGAAATGCGTCTCGGGCCCGACCTCGATCTCGTCATAGACCTCCTTGACGCCCTCGGCCTTCCAGGCGCGCTTCACCGCCTCCTGGCGCCACTCCGCCTGCGGCACGCGGCCGGTGACCAGCACGCGGCCGTTATAGACCGTCACCGTCAGATCGTCCGGCAGCGCCTGGTTGTACTCGCCCCAGGATTGGACGATGACGGCCTTGATCGCCGCGTCCTTCACCTGCTGATCGGGGCTCTCCTCCTGGCCGAGAATGGTATAGCCGCCGGCGGCGCCGGCGCCGGCAGCGACGAGGATGCAGCCGGACAGCGCCGGCGCCGCGGCCAGCATCGTGCCGGCGAGGAGGAGGGCGCGGAGGCGGGAAGGGGCATGGGGCACGGGGGCTTGTCTCCTGCAGGAAAGGGGCCGCCTATTGTCATGGCCTATCGCGGCGGCGCAAGGGTTGCTTTGTGGCGAGATGACGGCCGGCTAAAGGGTCTGCAGCGCGAGATCGGCGATCACCGGATGGTGGTCGCTGGCGATCTCGGAAAGCGCATGGTGCAGCACTTCGCCGCGCAGCACCGCGATCGCCGGGCTGACGAAGATGTGGTCGAGCCGCATCGCCGCGTCCTTGTCGGGCGAGCGCAAATCGGTCGGCATCGAATAGCGCCGCCCTTCGGGCGGGATGGCATCGCGCAGGCCGCGCGCGGCGAGGAGCGAGAAGACGGCGCGCCCGCTGGCGAGAAAGCCGGCGAGCGCCGCCTCGGGCTTGGGCGAGAAACGGCGGAAGCCCTGCAGCAGCCGTGCCTCGTCGACCGCATCCTCGGGGCTTACGGCGTTGAAATCGCCGCACAGCACCAGCGCGCCCGCGACGCCGTCGATCAACGCGGCGAAATCGGCGGCCTTGCTCTCGGGCAGGCGCCCGGGATGCGGATGATAGGATGCGACGGTGACGGCGCCGTCGCCGAGCGCGATCTCGGCGCGCAGGCCGCCGCGATTGTAAAGACGCGTCTCCTCGGCGCCCAGGATGGGAAAGCGGCTCAGGATGGCGTTGCCCCATTCGCGGTCGTAGAGCGCGGAGGCGGCATGGGGAAAGCCGAGCAGCGCGCCGTAATCGATGGTGATGCCGTTATAGGCGTCGCAATAGAGCGCCTCGTTGAGCACGACGATGTCCGGCGTGAGCTCGGCGCAGAGCTGTTGCGCCGCGGCGAGCCGGTCGCGGTCGATCGAGCGCCGCTCGGCCTCGTCCGCGCCGACCGGGCGGAAGCCTTCGAGGATGTTGTAGGAGAGCAGGCGGAAGGGCGCGGGCATGAGGGGGTGCGGAAGGATCTAGCGCGGCGGGCGTTCGTCGCGCCAGGCGTCGGCGATGTGGCGCGGCCAGCGTCCCGGCATCACCAGCATGACGTCGAAGCGGATGTCGAGCCGCGCCAGCTCCGGCCGCTGCGCCAGGAAATGGTCGAGCGCGCGGGCGACGCGGCGCCGCTGCTGCGGCGAGATCGACGCCGCGGCGACGGCCAGGCTGTCGCGCGCCTTCACCTCGATGGCGGCGAGCACGCGGCCGCGCCGGGCGATGAGGTCGATCTCGCCCGAGGGCACGCGGAAGCGCCGCGCCAGAATGCGCCAGAAGCGCAAGCGCAGATGCCACAGGCATTTCAGCTCCGCGACATGGCCGCGGCGGAAGGCCTGGCGCCGGCGCGCGCGGCTCATGCGCCGCGCCCGGCCAGCAGCAGCGCGCGGGCATAGACCTCGCGGCGCGGCTTGCCGGTGGCCGCCGCCACCGCCGCGCTGGCATCGCGGATGCTCATCGCGCCGAGCGCGTCAGCGATCTGCCGGTCGAGCGCCGCGTCCGAGAGCGTCGGCGCCTCGGTGTCCGGCGGCGCCACCACCACCGTGACCTCGCCGCGCGGCGGGCCGGCGCCAGCGTAGTGTGCCGCGAGCTCGCCGAGGCTGCCGCGGCGGACCTCCTCGTAAAGCTTGGTAAGCTCGCGCGCCACCGCAGCCGGGCGCGGCCCGAGCACCGCCGCCATGTCGGCGAGCGCGGCGGCAAGCCGCGGCCCGCTCTCGAAGAACACCAGCGTCGCCTTCACCGCCTCGAGCTCGGCGATGGCGCGCCGCCGCGCCACCGCCTTCGGCGGCAGGAATCCCGCAAACAGGAATCGGTCGCTCGGCAAGCCCGACAGCACCAGTGCCGCCAGCGCCGCCGACGCGCCGGGCAAGGTGGTCACCGGCAACCCTGCCGCCACCGCCGCCTGCACCAGCTTGAAGCCGGGATCGGAGACCAGCGGCGTGCCGGCATCCGACACCAGCGCCACCACCTCGCCGCGCTTCAGCCGCGCCAGCAGCAGCGGCCGCACGCGCTCGGCATTGTGGTCGTGATAGGCGATGAGCGGCCGCTCGATGCCATGGCGCGCCAGCAGCTTGGCGGTGACGCGCGTATCCTCGCAGGCGATGACATCGGCGGCGCGGAGCCCCTTGAGCGCGCGCAGGGTGATGTCCTCGGCATTGCCGATCGGCGTCGCGACAAGATAGAGCCCGGGGGCGACGCCGGACGCGTCCTGCGGTTTACTTCCCGCGGGCGCAGGACTAGGCTCGCCGCCGGTTGTGGCGACGGAGGGTGCGCGTGTTCGGCCGGTCTTCTCGGCGTCTGCTCGGCCCGCGCTTCGCCGTCGCGGCATTGCTCACCCTCTCGGCGCTGGCACTGTCCGCCTGCGGCAAGACCATACCGATATTCTCGGGAAAGCCGCAAGCGGCCGCGCCGGGCGCGGCGCCGGGCGAAGCGGTGCAGCCGCCGGTGACGGCGGCGCCGCCGCCGGGCGAGGTGCCGCCGCCGCCGGCGCCTGTCGCCGGCGTCAAGACGCGCGTCGCGCTGCTGCTGCCGCTGTCGGGCGCCAATGCCGCGCTTGGCGGCGCCATGCTCGATGCGGCGCAGATGGCGCTCTACGACGTCGCCGACGACAAGCTCGAGCTGCTGCCGCTGGATACGCAGGGCAGCCCGCAGGCCGCGGCTGCGGCGGCGCAATCGGCGCTCGCTGGCGGCGCGAAGCTGATCATCGGTCCGCTGATCGCCGCCGAGGTCGCGGCTGTAAAGCCGATCGCGCGCGCCGGCGGCGTTCCCGTGCTGGCCTTCTCGACCTCGACCCAGCTCGCCGGCGACGGCACGTATCTCATCGGCTTCCTGCCGCGCGAGGAGATCGAGCGCGTCACCGCTTTCGCGCATGCCAAGGGCGCCGGCCGCTTCGCCGTGCTGGCGCCGCGGAGCCCCTATGGCGAGATCGCCGTCGACGCGCTCAAGGCGGCGGTCGCGGCGCAAGGCGCGACGCTCGACCGCGCCGATTTCTACGACGCGGCGGCGCCGGATCCGACGCCGGCGGCGAAGGCGTTCGCCGCCGCGGCGCAAGGCGCCGATGCCGTGCTGCTGCCCGAAGGCGGCGCGCGGCTCAAGGCGCTGGCGCCGCTGCTGGCGTATTACAACATCGATCCGGACAAGGTGCATTTCCTCGGCACCGGCTTGTGGGACGAGCCCGGGATCGGCGGCGAGACCGCGCTCGATGGCGGCTGGTACGCGGCGCCGCCGCCTGCCGCGCGCGCCGATTTCGAGAAGCGCTTCGCCGATCTCTACCGCCATCCGCCACCGCGGCTGGCGACGCTCGCGTATGACGCGACTGCGCTCGCCGCCGTGCTGGCGCACGGCGCCGACGGTCCCGATTTCTCCGCCGCGTCGCTCACCAATGCCAGCGGCTTCACCGGCATCGACGGCATCTTCCGCTTGCGCGCCGACGGCCTCATCCAGCGCGGCCTTGCCGTGCTCGAGGTGCGCCGCGACGGCAACGCAGTGATCGATCCCGCGCCGGAGACGTTTCAGGCGATTGGGAATTAGCTATCAGCTATCAGCTATCAGCTATCAGCCATTCGTGCGGATTTCGAGCAGATCGAATCACCATCCCCGCTGGCAGCCGACGCGCGGTCGCTTCTGGATCCCGCTTTCGCGGGGGCGGCAGTGATGGTTCCGTATTCGCGTGACATGCTGATAGCTGACAGCTGACAGCTCACTTATCCCGCCGGCACGCTCAGCGTGAAGCGGGAGCCGTGGCCGGGCTCGCTCTCGGCCTCGATGTCGCCGCCCATGAGGCGGCAGAGCTTGCGGCTGAGCGCGAGGCCGAGCCCGGTGCCGCCATAGCGCGTGGCGATCGACGGGTCGGCCTGGGTGAAATTGGTGAAGAGCTTCGCCAGCGTGTCGCGGTCGATGCCGATGCCGGTATCGCTGACCGCGATGCGGATCCAGTCGCCGCCGTCCCGGCGCTGGCGCGCGACGGCGAGGGTGATGCGGCCGTTCTCGGTGAATTTGGCGGCGTTGCTGAGGAGGTTGAGCGTCACCTGCCTGAGCTTGCCGGCATCGCCGATCATCGAGCCGAGATCGGGCGCGCGCTCGACCTGCAGCTCGTTCCGGCGCGCGGCGATGAATTGACGGCAGCTGGCGGCGATGTCGTCGATGAAGCGGGCGAGATCGATCGGCTGGGCCAGAAGGTCCATGCGCCCGGATTCGATCTTGGAGAGATCGAGCACGTCGTTGACCATCGACAGCAGGTGGCGGCCGGCGGTGTGGATGCGCTTCAGATCGGCGGCATGCGCCGGGCTCAGACCGTCGCCCGCATCGGCGTCCTCGAGCAGCATCTCGCTGTAGCCGATCACCGCGTTCAAGGGCGTGCGCAGCTCGTGGCTCATGCGCGCCAGGAACTCGCTCTTGGCCCGGCTCCCCAGCTCGGCCGCCTCGGTGGCGGCGGAGAGTTGCGTGGTGAGGAGCGTCAGCGCCCGCTGCGATTGCGCGAGCCGGTGGATGACGTGCTGGAGATAGAGGATCAGCGGCAGGCCCACGATCGGGGCGACGATGGTGGCGGCGATCGGGACCTTGACCGGCAGGTCGCCGAACAGCAGGCGCCAGACGATGCTGCTCAGCACCACCGCCGAGCCGACGATGATGCCCAGCAACGCCGCCGTCCCGGCCGGCCGCTCGAGCAAGCCGGGCTGGAGGAAATGGCGCGCTATCTCGCCGTGCCGGCGCGCGCCGGCCGCCGCCGCTCGCGGGTCTGGCTGTTCCTGCTGCCGCATATGCGACGGTAATCTAGGGCAAATCCAGGGGTTTCGCCCGAGTTTTAGTTACAAGTTTAGGCAAATCTCAGGCTGCCAGCAGCGCGGCCAGCACGGCGTCGAGGCGCTGGCGCCCGGCCACGGTGGCGCGCAGCCCGTGCGCGTCGAGCCGCACGAAGCCGCCCTCGACGAGATCGGGCAGCCGGCGCATATCGAGCGCTGCCTCGAGCTCGCTCCCGGTGCGGGCGCGAAAGCGGTCGCGCTTGACCCCTTCGGCAAGCCGCAGCCCCATCATCAGCGCCTCGCGGACTTGCTCCGCCGGCGCGAGCGCGAGGCTCTCCTGGCGGCCATGGCCCTGGCGCTCGACGGCGGCGAGCCAGGTCTCCGGCGCGCGATATTGCCGCGTCGCGATCCGGCCGCCGCCGCGCGCGAGCCTGCCATGGGCGCCGGGACCGATGCCGGCGTAGTCGCCATAGCGCCAGTAGGCGAGATTGTGCCGGCTCTCGCCGCCTGGCCGCGCGTAATTCGAGATCTCGTAGCCGGCAAGCCCGGCGGCGGCGAGCCGCGCGGCGGTCGCCTCGTAGAGCGCCGCGGCCAGCTCGTCCTCGGGCAGCGCGAAATCGCCGCGCGCATGGGCCGTGGCGAAGGCGGTGCCGGATTCGATGGTGAGCTGGTAGAGCGAGAGATGATCGCCGGCCAGCGCCACGGCTTCCTCAAGCTCGGCCGCCCATTCGGCGAGCGTCTGTTCCGGCCGCGCATAGATGAGATCGAAGGAGAAGCGCGGGAAATGCCGGCGCGCCAGCGCGATCGCCGCCAGCGCCTCGGCGCGGTCATGGCCGCGTCCGAGAAAGCGCAGCGCGCGCGCGTCGAGCGCCTGCACGCCGAGCGACAGCCGGTTGACGCCGGCGGCGCGGAGCGCGCCGAAGCGCGCCGCCTCGACCGAGCTCGGATTGGCCTCGAGCGTGATCTCGATGTCGTCGGCGAACCGCCAGCGCTCGGCCGCCCGCGCCAGCAACGCCGCCACCGTCTCCGGCGCCATCAGCGACGGCGTGCCGCCGCCGAAGAAGATCGAGCCGAGGCGGCGCGTGCCGGTCTCGGCCGCCGCCTGGTCGAGATCGGCCAGCAGCGCCGCCTGCCATCGCCGCTGGTCGATGGCGTCGCGCACATGGCTGTTGAAGTCGCAATAGGGGCATTTCGACTTGCAGAACGGCCAATGGATGTAAAGCGCGAGCGCGGTGTCGTCGCTTCCGCCGACAGGCGGCGCGGCCGTCATGCGTCCCGCTCGCGCGCGAAGCATGCCGCCACCAGCTGGCGGAAGGCGGCGGCGCGGTGGCTGATCGCGTGCTTGGCCGCGGGGTCCATCTCGCCGAAGGTCTCGCTGCCGCCCGCCGGCACGAAGATCGGGTCATAGCCGAAGCCGCGCGTGCCGCGCGGCGGAAACACCAGCTGCCCCTGCACCTCGCCGCGCACCGTCTCGACATGGCCGTCGGGCCAGGCGAGCGTCAGGCAGGCGACGAAGCTGGCGCGGCGCTCGGCGGCTATCGCCGAGCCGCGCCTCGACCGTCTGCCATGGCGCGCGCGAAATCGCGCTCGGGGCCGGCCCAGCGCGCGGAATATATCCCGGGCGCGCCGCCCAGCGCCGGCACGACGAGGCCGCTGTCATCGGCCAGCGCCGGCAGCCCGCTTGCCTCTGCGGCGGCGCGCGCCTTGAGCTCGGCATTGGCCTCGAAGGTGGCGCCGGTCTCCTCCGGCTCGGCGAGGCCGAGCGCGCCGGCGCCGGAAACGGCGACGCCGAACGGGCGCAGCAGCGCCGCGATCTCCGCCAGCTTGCCCGGATTATGCGTGGCGATGACGAGGCGGTCGCCGGTGAAGCGGCGCGCCATCAGGCAGAGCCGAGCACGCGGCGCTGCATCAGCACGAGCTGGCCGATGCCGAGCCGGGCCAGCGCCAGCATCTCGGTAAAGCGTTGCTCGGGGAAGGAATTTTGCTCGGCGGTGGCCTGGATCTCGACGATGCCGCCGGCGCCGGTGAGCACGAAATTGGCGTCCGCCTGGGCCTTTGAATCCTCGGCGTAGTCGAGGTCGAGCACCGCCTCGCCGCCATGGATGCCGCAAGAGACCG
Source organism: uncultured Alphaproteobacteria bacterium (assembly GCA_963789275.1). Lineage (GTDB taxonomy): Bacteria > Pseudomonadota > Alphaproteobacteria > ATCC43930 > CGMCC-115725 > DAHUYF01. The sequence continues at coordinate 450,951 of CAWBKF010000004.1, read as the reverse complement.
CGGCCACCGCGTCGCTGAGCGGCAGCGCCGGCAAGGTCCCGGCCGCGACCAGCTTCTGCAGCGCGATGTGGAGGGCGACATAGCTGCCGGTGATCGCCGCGGTGCGCGTGCCGCCATCGGCCTGGATCACGTCGCAATCGATGCGGATCTGCCGCTCGCCCATCGCCTTGAGGTCGGCCACCGCGCGCAGCGAGCGGCCGATCAGGCGCTGGATCTCCTGGGTGCGGCCGCTCTGGCGCCCGCGCGCCGCCTCGCGCTCGCTGCGCTCATGGGTCGAGCGCGGCAGCATGCCGTATTCGGCGGTGATCCAGCCGCGCCCGCTGTTGCGCAGGAAGGGCGGCACCTTCTCCTCGACCGAGGCGGTGCACAGCACATGGGTGTCGCCGAAACGGGCGAGGCAGGAGCCTTCGGCATATTTGGCGAAGCCCGGCTCGAGCTCGATCTGGCGCAACTCGTGCGGGGCGCGGCCGGAGGGGCGCGACATCAGGGTGCCTTTCTTGCGTGTCAGGCCGCGAAGCTAGTGCGGCGGCGGCCCGCCGTCCAGGCGCCTGTCGGGGAAATCGAATGGGTCTGCGTCGCACATTGCTCGATCGCTTGCCGCCACCTGGATGCCAGAACTATATCGCCGAACGCCGGATACCCCGCGCCAACCAAGTGGTACCACTCTAGCAAGAGAGCGACGCGATTGTGAGAATCTTAGGCACGCCGGTGTCCGATGAAGGCCTCAATCTTGTCCCGCGTCGCTTTGGAGGAAATCTGTTTGGGCAACAGATCGACGGCCCCACTATATTGACCCACTCCTCTATCTGCGGCTTGGGCGCCCGCAACCGTGTGGAAGAACAATTGTGCAATTGCCTGCCCGGGATATAGACTTAACGGCGCCTCTCCTAGATTTCTCAGCTCAAGCGTTAATGAGCCGGCGAAACTCGGCTGTATTCCCACGGCCGTGGCGACAATCAAGCCCAACCGCCCCCAGGTCGAGCGGCCCATCACGTAGGCCATGAGGTCGCGCGGAAGTCGCAAATATTCAAGCGTTGAGGCAAGAATGAATTGATGCGGATGAATGATGAGCCGCTTTCCGAAAGGAACATACTGTCGTCTATACAATTGCGAAATGGAAGACTTCCCTGGCCGCGCACTTAGGGCGTCTAAGTCAAATTCGTCGATTGAGGCGAGAGAGGAGGGCGTCACAAGGGCGAATTCGAAGCCTAGACGAACGTCAATGGACGCTTGGTCGTCGCGAAGCTGTTCGCCAGGCTCAAGTAGAGGGCCTACTACGAGGCGCTGGTCAGGATCGTTCGAAAGAAGTCTGACACGTAGCTCATGTCCGGATAGCGCGCTCATGGAGATCCTGCTTCAGGGATTCGCCCAACTCCGCCTCGCTTCGGAAAGCTCAACCGCCTTTAGGAGTAGGCTATGCAGTCGCTCAAGACGTTCGGAGTGGAACTGGTCCGACCCGGACGTCTTAATCCTTAGATCAGACAGCTTAGTCAAGAGGACGCACCAACCTACATTTAATATCGACGCAAAATCGGTTGGTGTTCTCGCATCTAAAGCCGCCCCGGTCTCTATCGGGGGAACGGCGACCAACATCGGCGCGAGGTGCTCGCTCAAGTCTCTATCATATTGCGCAGGGGTATATATAGCGTCCGGTGCGCTTCCAGTCAGATAGTTCCGAATCTGATCGTAGACTATGTCGACGATGCGCGGAATTAACTCGTGCAACTCCGCCATGACGGCGGCGGTATTAGTAGTAATTCTGCGCGCGATTGCATCGTTCGCGATCTGATCCTTGCTCGGCGTGCGTCGAAGCATCGGGCTGTTGAATTCCTCCGTTAGCCGTTGCCCGGTGTGCTTCTCGAAGATCTGAGCAAAGGAGTTCGCGCCGCCCTCGCTAAGTCTGGAAAACAAGATTGATCGACGAAGATCGCTGGCAGGGTGCGAAGGTGATAGCCCGTAACCGCGACCAAACTGAGCCAACTCTGAGCCGGAAAAGAACATCGCTGGTCCGGTCAGGAAAAGCCCGAACGCATCAGATGCCAACTCCTGGAACCATTTCGAAAATACCTCTTGCAGGATATCCAACGTTCCTCTGTCTAGGGTCGCACGCCCGAGTCGTTGTGAAATCCGTTGCTTTAGCGCACCTTCTTCCGGCGCGAAGGATGTAAGATTCCAGTTCACATTCTGGATAAGAGCGTGCCCTATTTCATGGCCAACAATCGCGAGGTGAGGAATTATGGCAAACGCCTTGCTCGGCACCGTAACCCTAAGCATCGGAAAACGGACTTTCGCGATTGCCGCCGACAATGTTGGCGCGGGGTCTCTAATTCTTGTGAAATAAGTTTCTGCGATCGGTCGAAGTTCATAATTTACGACCTGCTCAGCGCGAAAAAATGTTGAGTTTGGGATATGGAGCTGGCTGAACCATCGCTGGAGCGGAGCCACAATCGGGTACGCGAGCTGGTCTATGTCCGCGCCGGTCATGAGCACGAGGTAGTTATACGCCTCTGTCGCAAGTTGGGCAGCGTCGGTCGCGAGTTTCAGCGCTTCAGCATCAGTGGTGCCGGCGCGTTCTGAAGCGGAAAGATACAAATCGCCAGTATCTATCAACCCGGCCACTAACCCCAGCCACTGTTGAGGCCCTGGATGATCGCCGGGGTACTGACGGGAGGAGAGTTCGGAGACTTGAGAACGTAAGCGCTCAATAGAGAATTTTGCCGTCAGTTTCGCGCGGTCTGTAGGCGTCGTCACCGAACCCTCAGCTTGTCGCCTCCGACGTAAAAATATCTTCCGGCTCTTGCGGGATGCCAGGTCGAGGATCTCTCTGCAGATGCGAAAGCATTTCCAGCAACAGCGTTTCAGCTGCTTTCCTTGCGCTCTCAGTAACATGAGGTGCTTGCCTCCGAAATTCGTCGAAGCTCATTTCGGCTGCCTGAAGCATCTCTTTGAGATGATCAGCGTATTTGTCGCTTAGGTATCTATCCAGCAGCGAGAAGGTCGCATATGCACTTCTCTCATGCGGCGCAACAAAGAGTGCTCCAGTCTGAGCGAGATCTGATCCACGAGTTGCGTCTGAAACGAGTTGCTTCAAATCCTGAAGCACGAAAGCGCGGCGATCGACACTCAAATCGGCGCCCCTGAGGATCGCCAATCCGTCTTCGAGGAGATGACGAAATCCAAGCGTGTTTGCGACACCGAGTTCCGTGGTCATGACATCGCTCCCTTCCCGAAGAACACTGTACCGCATTTGTTCTCTTTCTGCACGCCTGTGATTTTGAGCCTTATTGTACCCAATTCTACCCAAGCTGGCTACAACATTTTGACGTCGAATGCTGCGCCACCACTAAATATGGGCACGCCGGATCGTTGATATATGAGGCCTTCTGCCCAACGCCCATTCCTGCTAGCATTCCCGATCCGATCAACCCTAATTCCACCCAATTTTACCCATTGACGATCCCATGCCTGCTGGCCGCCCACCCGGCTTGTCACTGGATCCGGAGACACCCGGTCCAGTCCACCACGGCACGGTCGAAATCGACAACCGGGGTAGGGCCCGACTTCCTGCGAGGATCGTGCACCACGCGGCATGGCTCCGTACAGCACCAGATGGTGCGGACGCTTTAGCTATTCTCTTCCATCCCGGTTGTGCGTCTCTGCTCTCGTGGACGGAATGTGCAGCTCCAATCCTGCAAAGACGCCGCGACCTAATTGCGCGGGCCAGTTCCGACGCTGGCGCGCTGGAAGCCCTTCGTGTTCTGGAAGACCGCTACAAACGCATCAAAATTCCCGCCGACCTCAGGCCTACGTTGACCCGGGAAATTCGCTTACACTTGGAAATTACGCTTGAGCAAAACTCTACGATCTTCTTGGCGTGCGTCGCGGAAAGGCTGGAACTCACATCACCTTCATACCGAAATCGGCTCCTCTTACGGGATTGGGATGAACTCCGCGATCTTCCCGAATAGCACTCAGCCCAAGCCTTGTCTTCAATCCAATTAGAGCGTCCGGTGCGCTTAGTTGTGTTAGCTGCCTCGCTTCCGATGCTTGGCGTCCCCTTGCTGCTCGCTCCTAGGCGATACGAAATGACCATGTCGCAGAACCACCCCACCTTCCAGACGGGCTCTAGCGCCCTCCCGCGGTTGACGCTGGCCCGCGCCCTACCTACATTTCGGCCCCCCAGGCATGTCTGAGAGAGCAATGGTCGCGGAACGGCTGCCGCCCGCCCAAAAACCGGTCATCATCGAGCTCAACGAGCGCAGCCGTGAGATCTTCCGGCTGATCGTCGATGCCTATGTCGAGACCGGCGAACCCGTGGGCTCGCGCACCTTGTCGCGCCGCGCCGACCTCGACCTCTCGCCCGCCACCATCCGTAACGTCATGGCCGATCTGGAGGATGCCGGGCTGTTGTTCGCACCGCACACTTCGGCCGGCCGGCTGCCGACCGAAGCGGGATTGCGGCTTTTCGTCAACGGCTTGCTGGAGCTCGGCGGGCTGAGCGAGACGGAGCGCGCCAGCATCGACGGAAGGCTGGCCGCCGCCGGCAAGAGCCTGCCGCAGGCGCTCGAGGAGGCGACCGCGGCACTGTCGGGCCTGTCGCGCTGCGCCGGGCTGGTGGTGGCGCCCAAGACCGAGCGGCGCGCCTTGAAGCATATCGAGTTCGTGGCGCTGCCGGCGGGGCGCGCGCTGGTGGTCATGGTAACCGAGGACGGGCTGGTCGAGAACCGCCTGATCGAGGCGCCGCTGGGCACGCCGCTCTCGACCATGGTGCAGGCGAGCAATTATTTGAGCTCGCGGCTTGCCGGCCACACCATCGACGAAGCCCAGGTGGTGATCTCCGCCGATATCGCCAGCAACCGCGCCCAGCTCGACGAGCTCACCCGGCGCCTGGTCGAGGCCGGGCTCGCCTCCTGGGGCGGCGGCGGCGAGGGCAGCGCGCTGATCGTGCGCGGCCAGGCCAATCTGCTCGAGGATGTCACGGCGCTCGCCGATCTCGAGCGGCTGCGCGCCCTCTTCGACATGCTCGAGACCAAGGAGGCGATGCTGCGGCTGCTCGATGCCACGCGCGAGGGCGCCGGCGTGCAGATCTTCATCGGCGCCGACAATCCGCTCTTCGGCGTCGCCGGCTGCGCGATGATCGTCGCGCCCTATGCCAACAGCCGCGAGCAGGTGGTGGGGGCGATCGGGGTGATCGGCCCGACGCGGATCAATTACGCGCGCATCATCCCGCTGGTAGACTACACCGCGAAGATGATCGGAAAACTCCTGGGATAGCGTGGGACAAGCCATATGAGTGACGACAGAAACGAGGCGCCGATGGCGCCCGACAGCGGCGTGCCGCCGGCAAGCGGCATCGACGAGCGGCTCGCGCGCGCCGAGACGGAGCTGGCCGAGACCAAGGACCGGCTGCTGCGGGCGCTGGCCGAGACCGAGAATGTGCGCCGGCGCACCGAGCGCGAGCGCGCCGACGCCATGAAATACGGCAGCGCCAGCCTGGCCAAGGAGCTGCTCAATGTCGCCGACAATCTGCGCCGCGCGCTCGATGCCGCGCCGCCGGAGCAGGGGGTGGACGAGCGCACCAGGACGCTGCTGCAGGGCGTCGCCGCGACCGAGCGCGAGCTGCTCGCGGCGTTCGAGCGCAACGGCATCCGCCGCGTCGACCCCGCCGGCGAGCGCTTCGACCACAATCTCCATCAGGCGATCTTCGAGGTCGAGAACACCGGCCAGCCGCCCGGCACGGTGGTGCAGGTGCTGCAGCCCGGCTACGTCATGCACGACCGGCTGCTGCGGCCCGCCATGGTCGGCGTCGCCAAGGGGCCGCCCGCGGACACGCCGCGCGTCGATCAGGTGGTGTAGGCGGCGACGCGAGGCTCGCTGCTCACTTCTTCAGCTACCCGTTGTGGAGAGACAGCCGGGTAAGGTACTATTAGGCCCGTGCTTCAACTTGAGGCCGGGCATTTGAGATAGGCCTTGCGTGTGCCGCATATAAGAACGAAGATAGAACACTTCACGGACTGCATTGTGACCCACGTGACCTCGATGGAACTGAGCACGCTGAACTCGGTATCGAAGGGGTGGATCGGTGCCTAGGCCGCAACGGATCCGGGATCCGCTTCACAATATAATCGAGTTCGGAACTGACCAGTTTGAGCATGTCCTGTGGCAGGTTATGCAGACGCGGCCCTTTCAGCGATTGCGCCGCATCAAACAACTTGCCTTCTCTGAACTCGTTTATCCCGGAGCGACACATACCAGATTCGCTCATAGCGTGGGCGTGTTCCACACCGCTCGCCACCTAATGGGGATCATTCAACGCCACGTTGCGGGAAGCGGGTATCAGGTCAAAGAGCATCAAGCTCACGTGGCCTTGTCAGCGGCGCTCGTACACGATCTAGGGCACGGCATGTTCAGCCACGCGTTTGAGGATGTCGGCAAGAAACTCAACCTCAAGATGGCTGACCACGAGCACGTGAGCGATTTGCTGATTCGTAGTGGTCCGGTGAGCGAGGTCCTAAAAAAGGAACTGGGCAGTGGGTTCGCGAACGATGTCGCGGACGTAATCAAGAGGGGTCGGCCTGGTAATCTCTACGATGCAGTCGTCTCCAGCCAGTTTGACGCGGACAGATTGGACTACATGCAGCGCGATCGGCTGATGACAGGCGTGCAGAATAGTGGAATTGATTTCAGGTGGCTGACGGCGAATCTGGAAATCGCGCACATCCCCACCGGCGTGGACGAGCACACGATCGGAGAAATCGAAACTTTCGTCTTGGGGCCTAAGGCGTATTACGCAGCCGAAACCTACGTCCTAGCTCTCTTTCAACTCTATCCGACCGTCTATTATCATAAGGCAACGCGTGCGGCGGAAAAGCTGTTCTCGCATCTGATGCTTCATCTGATTCACTTGGTTCGTGAGGGTCATGTCGACAAGACGGGATTGCCGACAAACCACCCTATTGTCCGCTTCGCGACAGATGCCGAATTACTAGACAACGCACTCGCTCTCGACGACACCGTGTTCTGGGGAGCGCTGCCGATGCTAGGTGATGCTGTAGACCCTCTGATTAGAGAATGTGCGATACGCCTGAGAGATCGCCTATTGCCGAAATGCATCGACGTTCGTCACCAGTTGGTTTCTGCAGCTACTGGGCCACAGGATCGGGAAGAAGCGAAGAAACGGCTCGAACGCCTTGTTGCGTCTATTGAGAAACGGCTGCAAGCATGGGCCGCGGCAAATTCGAGCGGCGCGCCAAGGATCCTCACGGATCGAGCCGCGCGCGATCCTTACAAGCGATTGCAAGAATTGAAAGGGCCGCTGAACCAAATTCATATGCGCATGGCTGATCGCAGCATTCGCGATGTTGCGGAGTGCTCGCCGGTCATAGCGGCGATCGAAACCTTCGAACTTTTCCGCGCGTATGTCGACGATAATGACGGCGACGCCAAAGCTACAATCGGCAATATCGTCGCCGAAGAGCTGGGGAGAAATGAGCATGGCAAAACATAAGACCGATTGGCAGAAGGCGGCTGAGATTGTTCGCGATGCCGGTGGCCAAATCGTGGGCCGTACCAAGCTGCAGAAGGTTGCGTATTTGTTGGGGCTTGCGGGACTCGGAGACGACTTCCAATTCGAATATCGTCATTACGGCCCCTATAGTGAAGACTTGGCGGAAGCTATTCAAATGGCTGACGCGTTCGGACTTGTGACAGAAGAAGAACGGCGCGCTGACTGGGGCGGTATCTACTCCATCTTCAGTTCGACTGATCGCGCAGGTTCGCGCAATCAAGGAGTACGCGCGCACTTTGCGGAAGCAGCAGCGAAAATTGGAGCAGTTGAGCTCGAACTCGCTGCCACGGCTGCCTATCTCCATACCGTAGAGGAGTTTTCGGATCCTTGGGGAGAAACTGCGCGACGTAAGCCCGAGAAAGCTCGTGATGGGCGCCTTGAAGCGGCGAAGCGAGCCTACAAACAGCTAGAGCAGATAGCACCGTTACCCAACATTGCGTGAATTGCTGATCCACCGATGCGAGATAGAAAATCCGATCGCAAACTCTCGGACGTAAAATGTTATTCACGCCTATGGTAACCGCCGGGACTGACGCCGTTCGCGCTGTCGCTCCGGCAATATGGGTTGCCGTGCTCTTCTACCTGGGACTCTTATCGATAACGGTGGTCCTGCAGGTGCGCGTCGATTGCCGCGAGCACGACGTATTCTTGACCTGGGACGACGGCCGGCCCCTCACAAACGACGCCGGGACAAAAATGCTTACTTCAGATGAGCGCGCTAGGTCGTGCCGTCTCGCGCTCAATGGTCTGTGACCGCGGCTAGCAGTTGGCAGTGGAGCTATCGCCGTTCCCTATCGTCACGAAGATCATCTTCGGCTAGTTGTTTCACGCCGAACCATCTTCGCCGCCCGAACCGTCGGAACCTTGAGCGCAGTAGCGTGCTCGTCATGCTCCGCGGCGAGCCACTCATATTTAGCCCGGATCTTCGAATTGCGACGGTACTTTACGAGACCAGCTTTGATCGGCTTGGAAGCTTCTGTGAGAAATTTGACCGGATCATCCGGTACCCGGTCGTATGACGGCAAAAACTCGGTCCAAGGAAGAAACTCGGTCCAAGTTGGGTTAAAAATATCTAAGAAGTGTTGGCCATCGCGGTCACGCTTGACCAGCGATTTAAGAAGTGAATGCGCGGAGCGCTGTCCAAATTCGTCCCGCGACTGAGCGCGAGTTGCTCGCGGCGTTCGAGCGCAACGGCATTCGCCGCGTCGACCCCGCCGGCGAGCGCTTCGACCACAATCTGCACCAGGCGATCTTCGAGGTCGAGAGCACCGGCCAGCTGCCCGGCACGATGGTGCGGGTGCTGCAGACCTGCTATGTCATGCGCGACCGGTTGCTGCAGCCCGCCATGGTCGGCGTCGCCAAGGGCGATGGCAGGCCGCCCTCGGACACGCCGCGCGTCGATCAGGTGGTGTAGGAGGCGAGTGCAGGATGGCATGATACCGAGGCCCAGGTTGGCAGGACCAACCCCTAGGCGGTCATGCTTCGCGGAGGCGGGGCTCCCAGTTCACTTCAGGTCGTCCAAGTCCGGGTATCGTGAATATATGATGTTTAGGACCTCCGTCTGAACCTGTCCGATCGCTAAGCCGACGCCCTTCTTAATCCGCTCGAACTCCTCTTGAGAAAATTGATCGCGGCTATGGTTCAAGATCTGCGAAAGCTGCGATACAGCCCGAAGAGACAGGTCGCGAAGCTCCTCGGCAGATCGCCTGTCATTCATGCAGCCCTCCTTTGCACAGTCGCCAGCACCTGCGGAATTCAGAAGCCTGAAGGTCTCCACTTGGAGACGGTAGCAGATGACCGCATTTACGCCAGCACTCATCGTCCGAATTCTGAGAGCTATCAACACTCACAAACTTTCCGGGGTCGAAACCGGCTTCCGCATCGGCAAGTACAGGGCTATCGGCACCTGCAGTCAAGTCCGGCGTGGTGCTTTCAGGTACCCAGCCACCAGCGTCGCGTCGTCGTCGGGTCGCACGCCCCTTAAGCATCCGATCGAAGAAGCACTAACTCTTGAAATTTTCGCGTGCCACAAGCCGCACCTCGAATGCGGGCTGACTAGCGATCGCAACATCCGAATCGAAGACGTGCAATCGCCGTACATCGCGCCGCTCCTGAGGGTCAGCAAAGGTGCCGATATAGCGAGCATGAGAGAGCATCGCAGGAAGCGCCGGGATCGCCCTCAGTAGGTTTGCCGGCGTGCCACGCTTCGTCGCGGCTTTTAGTCCATCATCGGTAAGGGTGACCGCAAGCTGTGTCGAGCTATTGACCACCGTGAGACCCGCAAGCCGCCGGTGAGCATAGTTAGTTAGAAGCGAGCGCGAGCAATTCATCGTAGCTGCTAGGATCGCCGTCGAGATCACCGCTAGTGACTCGAGCAATAACTGCGGAATGCATAGACATAGGCACCTCAACTCCGTCGGGGTGGAGGGAAGCCGGCGGAACGTGCGCCGGGCAACTTGCTATTTGGTTGGGTTGATGCGGAGCACCACCTAAAGATAGTTTAACGCAAATTAGTTTGGCGGCTTTTAAAAACCCGTAAGTGACTGCGGCGCAATGGTTTTGGAGGGGTGCAAAATATTACGGAACGCCGGGATTGCGCCGTGGCGCGAACAAATCCGCGATTTTTGCGGGACCGAAGCCGCCGCCGTCGTCCATGAGCGACGATCTTTTTCACAGCAGATTCGGGACACGCTGCTGGATCACAGCCGGGAAGGCGTGCCGGCGTGGTCGGGTGGAGCGACTTCGGTCGCGAGTTCGAGAATTCTCTCGCCGACTTGGTCGGCCGCCGCACATTCGGATATGCCTGCTGAAGCGTCGGTTGGCCCGCCGCCTGAAGCCTTAGCGCAGGGCGGCGTTTCACGAATATTAACCGTTTTAGGGCAGGTTTGGCCCCTGTTGCCCCTAGCGCGTGAAGACCGCCCGTGTCGGAAAAAGCCAAGCCGCTGGTCCTGCTGGTCGAGGACACTGCCCCGCTGGCCCAGCTCTATCTCGAATATCTGAAGCGCGCGCCGGTCCGGGTCTGCGCGGCCGAGACCTTGGCCAAGGCCAAGGAGGCGGTGGCGACGCTGCGGCCGGCGGCGGTGCTGCTCGATCTCGAGCTGCCCGACGGCAACGGCCTCGATCTCGTCGAGTTTGCGCGCGGCGCCGGGCTCGACCCCGCCTTCATCGTCATCACCGCGCATGGCTCGATCAACGCCGCGGTCGAGGCGATGCGCGCCGGCGCGCAGGATTTCCTGGTGAAGCCGTTCAATGCCGAGCGCCTGGTCACCACGCTCGGCAATGCGCTCGAGCGCCGCCGCCTCTCGCGCATCGTCGAGACCCTCGGCACCGAGCTCGGCAGCAGCAGCTTCGAAGGCTTCATCGGCGCTGACCTCTCGATGCAGGCGGTCTATCGCGTCACCGACCTCGCCGCCAAGAGCCGCTCCACCGTCTTCATCACCGGCGAAAGCGGCACCGGCAAGGAGGTCTGCGCCGAGGCCATCCATCGCCGCGGGCCGCGGCGCGACGGCGCCTTCGTCGCGCTCAATTGCGGCGCGGTGCCCAAGGAGCTGATGGAAAGCGAGATCTTCGGCCATGTGAAGGGTGCCTTCACCGGCGCGACATCCGATCGCGAGGGCGCCGCGACCCGCGCCGAAGGCGGCACGCTGTTCCTCGACGAGCTCTGCGAGATGGATCTCGCGCTGCAGGTGAAGCTGTTGCGCTTTGTCCAGACCGGTGTCGTGCAGCCGGTCGGCAGCGACAAGAGCCGCAAGGTCGATGCGCGCATCATCTGCGCCACCAACCGCGATCCCCTGGCCGAGGTCGAGGCCGGCCGCTTCCGCGAGGATCTCTATTACCGGCTGCACGTCATTCCGATCCAGCTGCCGCCGCTGCGCGAGCGCGGCGCCGACGTGCTGCTGCTGGCGCGGCATTTCCTCGTCGACTTCGCCCGCGAGGAGGGGCGGCGCTTCCAGGGATTCAGCCCGGAGGCCGAGGCGCGACTCTGCGCCTCGCCCTGGCCCGGCAATGTCCGCCAGCTGCAAAATGTCATCCGCCAGGCGGTCGTCGTCCAGGATGGCGAACTCGTCACCGAGGCGATGCTGCCGGCCGATATCGACGCCGGGCGCAGCGCCGAGGCCGTGCGCACGGCGCCGCCGGCGGTGAAGGCGCCGGGAGGAGCGGCGGCAGGCGACGAGATCGTGCCGCTGGCGCAGCTCGAGCGCCAGGCGATCGAGCGCGCCGTCGAGCTCTGCGGCGGCAATATGACCGAAGCCGCGATCCGCCTCGGCGTCAACGTCTCCACCATCTACCGCAAGCGGCAAAGCTGGGCCCCGCGCGCGGCGCAGTAGCCGCTGCCTACCGCTGCTGGAGCATGTCCTGTTCAGCAGGAATCACAGGCGTCTCATTCCCCTCTCCGCGCGCAGCGGGGAGGACCCGTCGCTCTCTTGAGCGACGGGGAGGGTGAGGTGCCTCTCCACCGCTCGATCTTTCCGCCATCGGCGCCCACCTCACCCGCTCGCTGCGCTCGCGCCCTCCCCGCAAGAGCGGGCGAAGAGGGCTACGGGCGCGTGCGTTGACCTGATCGAGATATGCTCTACACCGTCTCGCGCGCCGCCGCGCGCCAGGCGCGGCGGCCGTCGTCGAGCGCAGTGGCGGCGGCATCGGCCAGCGCACGAAGCTGCGGCACCGCTGCCGCGGCGGCCGCGCTCTCGATCTCGCGGGCAAGCGCGGCCAGGCGCTCAAAGCCGAAGGTCGCGGCCGCGCTCTTGACGGAATGCGCCGCGCGCTCGAGCGTCTTGCGCTCGCCCGCGGCGGCGAGCTGCTGCATTGCCGCCAGGCGCTCCGTGGCATCGCCGAGAAAGACCTCGACCAGCTCGCGCGCAGGGCCGGCGCCGATCTCCTGCGCCAGCAGATCGAGGCGCGCCGGCGCGAAAGCGGCAGCGTCGGCCGGCGGCAGCGGCGGCGCCGCCTCGGCGGCTGCCACCAAGCGTTCGACGCCGGCCCTGAGGCTTGCCGGCGTCACCGGCTTGGCGAGAAAGCCGTCCATCCCCGCAGCGGCGCAGGCGGTGGCATAGTCGCTGTTGGCGCTGAGCGCCAGGATCGGCACCGTCCCCGCCGGCGGCGGCAAGGCGCGGATGGCGCGCGCCGCCTGCAGCCCGTCCATCTCCGGCATCATCACATCCATCAGCACCAGCGCGTAGCCGCCGCCGCGCGCGCGCTCCAGCGCCTCGCGGCCATTGCCCGCGGCCTCGACGGCGTAGCCGAGCTTGGTCAGCACGCTGCCGGCGATCAGCCGGTTGATGTCGTCATCCTCGACCAGCAGCAGGCGCCGCCCGGCGCCCGATGCGGCGGCACTCGGCCGGCGGCTCGGCGGCTGCCGCGCGCGCGCGGGACAGCGTCAGGGTGAAGCGGAAGCAGCTGCCTTTGCCCGGCGCGCTGGTCACCGCGATCGCGCCGCCCATCAGCCGCACCAGCCGGTCGGCGATCGCGAGGCCGAGCCCGCTGCCGCCGAAGCGGCGGGAAATCGAGCCGTCGAGCTGGACGAATTCGCGGAACAACAGCGGCACGGCATCGGGCGCGATGCCGATGCCGGTGTCGCGCACCTCGACCGCGATCACCGCCGCGTCGTCGTCCTGCCGCTCGAGCGAGAGGGCGACATCGACGCCGCCGGCATCGGTGAATTTGACGCCGTTGCTCACCAGGTTGAACAGCACCTGGCGCAAGCGGTCGGGATCGCCGACCAGCTGCGCCGGGAGATGCGCGTCGACCGTCAAGGCGAGCGCCAGTCCTTTGCGCGCCGCGTGCGGCCGCAGCCGCTCGACGGCGCCCTCGGCCACCGCGCGCAGATCCAGCGCGACCGCGCGCAGCTCGAGGCGCGCCGCCTCCAGCTTGGAGAAATCGAGGACTCCATCGACGAGCTGGCGCAGGAACGCGCCGGACTCCTGGAGCGCGGATGCCAGTTCGCGTTGGTCGGCGGCCAGCGGCGTGTCGAGCAGCAGCGCGGCGGCGCCGACGATGCCATTCAAGGGCGTGCGCATCTCATGGCTCATCGTCGCCAGGAATTGCGACTTGGCCTGGCCGGCGCGCTCGGCCTCGGCCCTGGCGCGGATCAGCTCCTCCTCGTCGCGATGGCGGCCGGTGGTCTCGCGCTGCACCGCGATGAAATGCGTCAGCCGCCCGTTGGCGTCGGCGACCGGCGCGATGTCGATCTCGACCCAGAACTCCGATCCATCCTTGCGATAGTTGAGCAGCTCGACGCGCAGGCTCTGGCGGCGGTGAAGCGCGGCGCTGAGACGCTCGAGGCTGGCGCGGTCGGTCTTCGGGCCCTGCAGCAGCCGCGGCGTGCGCCCGATCACCTCGTCGGCGGCGTAGCCGGTCATCGCCGCGAAAGCGTCGTTGACATAGACGATGCGCGGGCCGTCCCCGGTCAGCGGCTCGGCCTCGGCGATCAGCACCGAATCGCGCGCGTGCTGCACCGCCGATTGCAGCAGTGCCAGCCGCTCTTCGGCCGCCTTGCGCCGGGTGATGTCGTGCAGATGCGCGGCAAAGCAGACGCGGCCGTCGAGCCGGACCGGCGTCACCGTCGCTTCGGCGGGGAACTCGCTGCCGTCGGCGCGCTGCGCCGGAAGCTGCAGCCGCCGGTCGAAGAGGTCGGTCTCGCCCGCCGTGAGATAGCGCTCCATCGCCTCGCGATGCGCCGCGCGCTGGCGCTCCGGCACCAGCAGCTCGACCATCTCGCGGCCGAGCACGTCGCCGCGCGCGCGGGCGAAGACGCGCTCGGCGGCGGCGTTGAACTCGACGAGCCTGCCGCGGTCGTCGACGATGAAGATGGCATCGGGCGCGCTGTCGACGATGGCGCGCAGCCGCGCCTCGCTGCGGGCCAGCGCGTCCTGCGGCCGCGCGCGCCGTGCGGCCTCGGCCGCGAACAAGGTCGCTGACGCCGCCAGCAGCAGGGCGATAGCGATGGCGGCCGGCGCCGCCGCGGCGCCGCGCCAGGCGAGCATCGCCGCGGCGGCGAGCAGGAGGGCGCCGCAGAGGCAGAGGGCGATTGCGATGGCGGCTCGGCTCGGCCGGCCGACGCCGAGGTGGCGACCGGCGCGTGCACGCCAGGGCATGGTCATTCTCCCGGAGGCGTCGAGCCTGGCAGATCGCGGTTAATTTTTCGCGCGGGGCGCCGGGGCGTCGCGGCGGGCGCGCAAAACCCCCTGGCAAATTGCCCGGGCGGTCCGCGGCCGCGGCCGCCAGGGTCGCAAAAAAACCGCGGAAAACCGCGATTTCTGCGTGGCATGAAGCTTGAAGAGGTGGCAGGCGACCATAAAGGAAACCGCCCCATGACCGCAGAGATCGTCTTTCTCGCCGACCGCCGCCAAGCCGCCCGTCCGGCGCCTCCGGCTGCTGCCGGCGCCGGCAATGCCGCCGCCGCCGCGGCACTGCTTGGCGTCGCCGGCCTCGGCCGCTCGCTGCGCGAGGCCACTCATGGATAACACCGCACCGCGACCGATCGCCCTCGTCGTCGATGACGATCTGTCCTATCGCCTCTTCATGCGCCAGTACCTGGAGCTCGCCGGCTTCGCGGTGATCATCGAAAGCAACGGGCGCCTGGCGCTCGGCCGGCTGGAAGAGCAGAAGGTGGCGGTGCTGGTGACCGATCTCATCATGCCGGAGATCGAGGGGCTGGAGCTGATCGAGATCGTCCGGCGCGGCTTTCCCGATATCCGCATCGTCGCCGTTTCCGGCGAAGGGCCGCGCGGCGAGGGCAACTATCTGCGCGTCGCCCGGCTGTTCGGCGCCGACGCCACGCTGCGCAAGCCCTTCAGCGGCAGCGAGCTGATCGACGCGGTGGCGCCGCGGGCAGAGCGCGTTCCTGTGGCCGAATGAGCATGGCCCCGATCGCGTCGTCGCGCGTCGCCGGCTGCCGGCTCAGCGGCGGTCAGCCGGCGGCGCCGGCGGCGGGCACCGCCTTGGGACGCGGCGGCGCGATCAGGAACGGGCTTCCCGGGTCATGCGCCTTGAGGCGGCGGCGGGCCGCTGCCGGGCTCGCCACCGCGTAGCAATAGGCGCAGCCCTGGGCGCAACTGTCATAGGCACCGATGTCGCGGCTTTCGGCGCAGCGGCAGCCCGGGCGGTTGCCCTTCTCGCGCGCGGCGACCGGGTGACCGGCCATATCGCCGAGCCGCTCGGCATCGATGCAGCGCGCCGGCGCGAGGCCGGGGGCGAGCAGCGCCGGCTGGGTGCAGAGCGTCAGGCGCATGCCGTGGCCGGCGGCGATCGCCGCAAGCTCGCCGGCCAGCGCCTGCTTTGCCGCCGTCTCGGGGTCGCGCCAGGAAAAGCCGTGCTGCCGCGCCGCGGCGTCGAGCCCCTGGGCGGTCTTGCGGTAGGGCTGGACGAAGGACAGCACGACCTCGTCGACCAGCCCCGTCAGCGCGCCGGCGAGGCGGGCAAAATTGGCGCGATGCCATGCGGGCGGCGTCAGCGAGGAAAGCAGCACCGGGTCATAGCGCCATACCGCCGCGCGCGGCCCCCAGCGCCGGCACAGCGCGCCGAGCTGCGCCACCGCCGCCTCGGGAGCGATCACGCCGGGTTCGAGCGCCCTGGGGTATCCCGTCAGGGTGAACTGGATGGTGAAGGGCGCTCGCGCCGCGACGCCTGCCAGCTCCGGCAGCAGCGGCCCCAGATTGCGCGTCCAGAAGACGAAGCCGCTGACCGTGCCGGGGGCCAGCGAGACCCGGTAGGCCGGGCCGCCATAGGGGTTGGCGACGCTGCAGAAGCCGGCGGCGAGCCGGGCCAGCAACCATCGGGTGTAATAGGCCGGGATGTCCGTCCGGTAGCTCGCCGAGACGATCATCGGGGGGTGACCGAGTTGCGCCATATGCCTTGCATTTCCGCTCTCCCCCTCCCCATATCTCGGCGCAGTGTGACATTTGCCGGAATGGCCGGCTTCGCGGTTGTAGCAAAGCGCCGCCGTCCATATATAAACCCTGCCCGGCACAGGGAAATGGGTGTGACCTAAGGGGGTTCCACGCGGTGCCGTCAGGGGCTGCGGGATCCTGCTGCAACAAGAGGTGGCTATGGCGAAAGTAATCGGTATCGATCTCGGCACGACGAACTCCTGCGTGGCCGTGATGGAGGGCAAGAACGCCAAGGTGATCGTGAACGCCGAGGGCGCGCTTACCACGCCCTCGATGGTGGCCTTCACCGAGAGCGGCGAGCGTCTGGTCGGCCAGCCGGCCAAGCGCCAGGGAGTTACCAATCCCGACAACACCTTCTACGGGGTGAAGCGGCTGATCGGCCGGCGCATGACCGACCCGATGGTCAGGAAGGAGATGGATCTCGTCCCCTTCAAGATCGTCCAGGGCGACAATGGCGACGCCTGGGTGGAGAGCCGCGGCAAGAAATACGCGCCCTCCCAGATCAGCGCCTTCATCCTCCAGAAGATGAAGGAGACGGCGGAAGCCTATCTCGGCGAGACCGTGACCGAGGCGGTGATCACGGTGCCGGCCTATTTCAACGACAGCCAGCGCCAGGCGACCAAGGATGCCGGCAGGATCGCCGGCCTCGACGTGCTGCGCATCATCAACGAGCCGACGGCGGCGGCGCTCGCCTATGGGCTGGAGCGCAAAGGCACCGGCACGATCGCGGTCTATGACCTCGGCGGCGGCACCTTCGACGTCTCGGTGCTGGAGATCGGCGACGGCGTCTTCGAGGTCAAGGCGACCAACGGCGACACCTTCCTCGGCGGCGAGGATTTCGACAAGCGCATCATCGACTACCTCGCCGACGAGTTCAAAAAGGAGCAGGGCATCGACCTGCGCAACGACCGGCTGGCGCTGCAGCGGCTGAAGGAGGCCGCGGAGAAGGCCAAGATCGAGCTCAGCTCGTCGATGCAGACCGAGGTCAACCTGCCCTTCATCACCGCCGACCAGACCGGGCCCAAGCACCTCAACATCAAGCTGACGCGCGCCAAGCTCGAGGCGCTGGTCGACGACCTCATCCAGAAGACCATCGATCCCTGCCGCAACGCGCTGAAGGATGCCGGATTGAAGGCGTCCGAGGTCGACGAGGTGATCCTGGTCGGCGGCATGACGCGCATGCCCAAGGTCATCGAGGTGGTGAAGCAGTTCTTCGGCAAGGAGCCCAACCGCTCGGTCAACCCGGACGAGGTGGTCGCCGTCGGCGCCGCCATCCAGGCGGGCGTGCTGAAGGGCGAAGTCAAGGACGTGCTGCTGCTCGACGTGACGCCGCTGTCCCTCGGCATCGAGACGCTGGGCGGCGTGTTCACGCGCCTCATCGACCGCAACACGACCATCCCGACCAAGAAGAGCCAGGTCTTCTCGACCGCCGAGGACAACCAGACCGCGGTCACCATCCGCGTCTTCCAGGGCGAGCGCGAGATGGCGGCGGACAACAAGATGCTGGGCCAGTTCGACCTCGTGGGCTTGCCGCCGGCGCCGCGTGGCGTGCCGCAGGTCGAGGTCACCTTCGACATCGACGCCAATGGCATCGTCTCCGTCCAGGCCAAGGACAAGGCCACCGGCAAGGAGCAGCAGATCCGCATCCAGGCCTCGGGCGGCCTCGGCGACGCCGATATCGAGAAGATGGTCAAGGATGCCGAAGCGCATGCCGAAGAGGACAAGAAGCGCCGCGAGCTGGTCGAGGCCAAGAACCAGGCCGAGGGTCTCGTTCACACCACCGAGCGCACGCTGAAGGAATCCGGCGACAAGCTGCCGGCGGCTGAGCGCGAGGCGGTCGAGGCGGCGATCCGCGACCTCAAAGCGTCGATCGAGGACGGCAATGTCGATCAGATCAAGGCCAAGACCCAGACGCTGGCTCAGGCCTCGATGAAGATCGGCGAAGCCATGTACAAGGCGCAGGCCGCGCCCGGCGGCCCCCAGCCGGGCGGCGATGCCGGCGGCGCGGCCGGCGGTCAGGGCGCGGCCGGCGGCGAGAAAGTCGTCGACGCCGATTTCGAGGAAGTCGACGAGAAGAAGCGCGGCTCGGCTTGAGCCGCAGCCAAGGTTGAGTTGAGCCGCCCCGCTGCGAGGCGTTAAGCCTCGCACCGGGGCGGTCGCATGCTAGGGGTCGCGGAACGCATGGCGAAGCAGGATTGTTACGAGCTCCTGGGCGTGCCGAAAAACGCGGCGGCCGATGATTTGAAAAAGGCCTACCGCAAGCTCGCCATGCAGTTTCACCCCGACCGCAATCCCGGGGACAAGGCGGCTGAGCAGAAGTTCAAGGAGCTCAGCGAGGCCTATGAGATCCTCAAGGACGACCAGAAGCGCGCCGCCTATGACCGCTTCGGCCATGCCGCCTTCGAGAATGGCGGCCGCGCCGGCGCCGGCGCGGACAATTTCGGCTTCGCCGCCGGCTTCGCCGACATCTTCGACGAGATGTTCGGCGAGTTCATGGGCGGCCGGCGCGGCCAGGGCGCCAATGCCCGCGGCAGCGACCTGCGCTACAACCTCGAGATCACGCTCGAGGAGGCCTTCAAGGGGCGGCAGACGACGGTGCGCGTGCCGACCATGTCGCCCTGCGAGCAATGCGGCGGCAGCGGCGCCGAGGCCGGCTCGAAGCCGGTGAACTGCCCCACCTGCTACGGCAATGGCCGCGTGCGGGCGCAGCAGGGCTTCTTCACCATCGAGCGCACCTGCCCCTCCTGTCACGGCGCCGGCCGCGTCATCGAGAATCCCTGCCGGCTCTGCGGCGGTCAGGGCCGCGCGCGCAAGGAGAAGACGCTCTCCGTCAACATCCCGCCCGGCGTCGAGGACGGCACGCGCATCCGGCTCGCCGGCGAGGGCGAGGCGGGGCTGCGCGGCGGTGCTGCGGGCGATCTCTATATCTTCCTCGCGGTGAAGCCGCACCGCTTCTTCCAGCGCGACGGCGCCAACATCCATTGCCGCGTGCCGATCTCGATGCCGAGCGCGGCGCTGGGCGGCGCGGTCGAGGTGCCGACCATCGATGGCGGCCGCGCCAAGGTCACCATCGCCGCAGGGACGCAGAGCGGCCACCAGTTCCGCCTGAAGGGCAAGGGCATGTCGGTGCTGCGCTCGGGGGCGCGCGGCGACATGTATGTGCAGGTGGTGGTGGAGACGCCGGTCAACCTCACCAAGCGCCAGCAGGAGCTGCTGCGCGAGTTCGACAAATCCGGCGACAGCAAGCGCACCCATCCCGAAAGCGAGGGCTTCTTCGCGCGGGTGAAGGAGTTCTTCGAGGACCTCCGCGAATAACCCGCGACGCGCAGCGTCGTCGGGCACGGGCGCCAGATTTACGCCAAATGCCCCCACCTCACCCAACCCTCTCCGCCCCTGAGGGGCGGAGAGGGAGGGACCCGCCGTGAAGCGGTGGGAGGGTGAGGTGGGGGCCGACGGGCGCGATTGGAAGCCGCCGCCGGCGACGACGCGCTCGGCGCGTCGCGCCTACTCCGCCGCGGCCGTCGCTGGGCTGCGCTCGCCCATCACCTCGATCAGCCGCTCGCGGATATCCTTCAGCCGCTGCTCGTGCTCGACCTTGTGGCCGAACAGGTCCTTGACGTAGAAGACGTCGACCACCTTCTCGCCATAGGTCGAGATCTTGGCGTTGGCGATTTGCAGATTGAGGCCGGTGAGCGCGCGCGTCACGTCGAACAGCAGGCCCGGCCGGTCGCGGCCGTTCACCTCGATCACCGAGTGGGTGAGGCTCGCCTTGTTGTCGATTAGCACGCGCGGCGGCACGGTGAAGACGCGGGTGCGGCTGGGGATGGCGCCGGGCTTGGCGAGCTCGAGATGCGGCTTGACGCGGCCGGACAGCACGTTCTCGAACAGGACGGCGAGCTTGGCGAGCTTGTCCGGCCGGTCGAAGGCGCCGCCGGACTGGTCCTGCACGGTGAAGGTGTCGAGCGCCATGCCGTTCGACAGCGTCAGGATCTTGGCATCGACGATGTTGGCGCCGGCCAGCGCCAGCGCGCCGGCGATGCGCGAGAACAGCCCGGCATGGTCGGCGGTATAGAGCGTGATCTCGGTGACGGCGCGGCTGGCATCGACGCGGGTGTCGACGGTGAGCGGCGCGCCGCTGCGCTCGGCCTCGCGCGTGAGCCGCGCATGGCGCGCCTGCATCGGCGCATCGAAGGAGAGCCAGTAGGAGGGGTAGCCCTTGGCGATGAACGCGTCCATCTCCGCAGGCGAGAAGTCCGACAGCAGGGCGCGCACGGCCTGCTGCGCCGCGGCGATGCGCTGGTCGCGGCTGTCGGCCACCAGCCCGCCTGACATCTCCTCGACCGCGCGGTGGTAGAGCTCGCGCAGCAAGGTCGCCTTCCAGCCGTTCCACACCTTGGGCCCGACCGCGCGGATATCCGCCGCGGTGAGGATGAGGAGCAGCTTCAGGCGCTCGGGCGACTGCACGCGCTGGATGAAGTCGCGGATGGTCTGCGGGTCGTCGATGTCGCGCTTGAAGGCGGTGTTGCTCATGACCAGGTGGAAGCGCACCAGCCAGGCCACCGTCTCGGTCTCCTCGGCGCTGAGCCCGAGCCGCGGCCCCAGGCGCTCGGCCACCTGCGCCCCCAGCTCCGAATGATCGCCGCCGCGGCCCTTGGCGATGTCGTGCAGCAGCACCGCGACGTAGAGCGCGCGGCGGCTGTCGATGGTGCGCACCAGCCCGGTCGCGAGCGGCAGCTCCTCGACAAGCTCGCCGGCCTCGATCTTGTTGAGGATGCCGATGGCGAAGATGGTGTGCTCGTCGACGGTGTAGACATGATACATGTCGTACTGCATCTGCGCGACGACGCGGCCGAAATCCGGCACGAAGCGGCCGAACACGCCGGCCTCGTTGAGGCGGCGCAGCGTGATCTCCGGCTGCTGGCGCGAGGTCAGCATCGCCATGAACAGTCGGTTCGCCTCGGGGTCGGCGCGCAGCTTGGCGTCGATCAGCCGCAGCGACCGCGTGATGAGGCGCAGCGCATGCGGATGGATGTCGAGCGCATGCTCCTGCGCCACGTGGAAGAGGCGCAGCATGTTGATCGGCTCGTCGCAGAATGCCCGGTCGCGCGCCACGTCGAGCCGGCCGGCATCGACGGTGAAGCCTTCGATCGAGCGCTTGCGCAAGCCCCAGGGCTTCCAGGCGAAGCGTGGCCGGTGCTCCTGCTCGAGCTCGAGCTGGGCGCAGAAGATGCGCGTCAGATCGCCGACATCCTTGGCGATGAGGAAATAGTGCTTCATGAAGCGCTCGACGCCGCGCGTGCCGCATGGTCGGTGTAGCGCATGCGGCGGCCGACCTCGCTTTGCCGGTCGAAGGTGAGCCGGTCCTCGGCGCGGTCGGTCAGGTAGTGCAGGTGGCAACGCACGGTCCAGAGGAAATTCTGCGCGCGCTCGAAGCGATGCGCCTCCTTGCCCGACAGCACGCCCTGCTCCACCAGCTTCTCGACATTGTCGACGCGGTAGATGTATTTGGCGATCCAGAACAGCGTCTGCAGGTCGCGCAGGCCGCCCTTGCCCTCCTTGACGTTGGGCTCGACGACATAGCGGCTGTCGCCCATGCGCTGGTGGCGCTGGGCGCGCTCGGCGAGCTTCGCCTGCACGAACTCGGCGGCGGTGCGCTTGATGATCTCGCTCTCGAAGCGGCGGCGCAGATCGCCGAACAGCTTCTGGTCGCCCCAGATGTAGCGCGCCTCGAGCACGGCGGTGCGGATGGTGAGGTCGGCCGTCGCCTGGCGCAGCGTCTCCTCGACCGAGCGCGTCGCCTGCCCGACCTTGATGCCGAGATCCCACAGCGCGTAGAGCATGTACTCCACGACCTGCTCGGTATGCGGCGTCGATTTGTAGGGCAGCAGGAAGAGGAGATCGATGTCGGAATGGGGCGCGAGCTCGCCCCGGCCATAGCCGCCCACCGCCGCCACCGTCATGTGCTCGCCCGAGGTCGGATTGGCCAGCGGATAGACGTGGTTGCCGACGAAGTCGTAGAGCACGCGGATGAGCTGATCCATCAGGAAGCTCAAGCCGCGCACCGTTTCGGTGCCGTTGCCGTCCGCCTCGAAGCGCCGGCGCACCACGTCGCGGCCGTGCTGCAGCGCCTGGCGGAGCACCTCCACCACCTGCGCCCGCGGCGGCTCCGCCGTCTCGGCGGCGAGCGCGTCGAGGGCCGCCGACAGCGCGCGCCGGTCGACGATCTCGCGCTGGCGCTGGATCTGCTGGGTCATAGGGCGAGTTTAGCCAAGGGCCGCAGCGACCGCTACCGCCGCTTCCGGGCGCCTCCAGCTGGGCTAGACTGCCGCCTCCCGCAACCTCGGACCCCCGGAGGACCGATGCGCCCGCTGGCTTTCGCCGTCACCGCCTGTCTCCTTGCCGCGTCGCCGGCGCTCGCCGGCCCCGAGCAGGACGCCAACAAGAAGACCGTGATCGAGTTCTACGACGCCGCCCTGAACCAGAAGGATTTTGCCAAGGCGGCGCAGTATTTCGGGCCGCGCTACACCCAGCACAATCCCGGCGCCGCCGACGGGCCCGAGGGCCTCCGGCGCTTCATCGACTTCCTGCGCGAGAAATTCCCGCAATCGCACAGCGAGATCAAGCAGGCCTTCGCCGATGGCGATTACGTCATCCTGCACGTCCACGCCGTGCGCGAGCCCGGCACGCGCGGCAGCGCCATCGTCGACATCTTCAAGCTCGAGCACGGCAAGGTCGTCGAGCACTGGGACGTGATCCAGCCGATCCCCGAGCAGTCCGCCAACGGGAATGGGATGTTTTAGCGGCAAACTCCCGCAGGGAGTTTGTCCGCGGCGGCGTCAGCGGCTTGCGTAAGCAAGCGCGGGAGCCGCACCGGGCGGGCTAGCACCTTGCAGCATTGCCGAATTCCCCGCCGGAACCGGATAGAGCGCGCCGGTGCGTCCGTGCGACAAAGCGGGACCCTCTTGATGGAGTATCCCCATGAGCTTCCGTGTTTCCGGCCTCTCCGTTACCGAGTTCCAGCCGCTCTTCGCGCTGAGCGATGCCGAGCTTCTCGCCCGCGGCTTCCGCCGCTGCCGCGCGCCGATGGACGGGGCACGCATGCCCTGCCGCGTCAGCCTGCGCTTCACCCTGGAGGGCGAGACGGCGATCCTGCTGGCCTATACGCACCAGCCTGCGCCGCAGCTCGCCTTTCCGCGCCTCGGGCCCGATCTTCGTGCGCGAGGCGGCGCGCGAGACCTTCGACCGCGTCGACGCCCTGCCGCAGGCGCTCGCCGACAGCGCCGCGCTGTCGCTGCGCGCCTATGACCAGGGCGACATGATGGTCGATGCCGATATCGTGCCGGGCAGCGGCGCCAAGCCGGTGATCGAGCGCTTGCTGGCGCGCGACGACGTGGCCTATCTCCACGCCCATTTCGCGCCGCGCGGCTGCTACCTCGCCCGCATCGACCGGGCCTGAGACCGGGCCGGCGCGGCGCGGCGCGCCGGCCTATTCCGCCTTCTCGCCGAGCGGCAGGCCCTTGGCGATGATGAAGAACTCGGTGGTGCGCGCCGGCTTGTCGCTGACATTCTGCGTGCGGTGCACGATCATGGGATCGATGTGCAGCGCCTCCCCCGCCTTCAGGACATGCTCGCCCGCGCCGTCGATGGTGATCTTGATCTCGCCTTCCTGCACGGTGGTGTACTGGTCGCCGTGATGGAAATGCCGGCCGCTATCGGCGCCGGGCGGCAGGATCACGTTCAGGATCTTGACCTCGCGCGTGGGATCGCCGGCAAGCGGCGTGGTGACGAGCTCGGTCGGCTTGGTCGCCACCGGCTCGGCCGCGTGGCTCAGCATCGCCGCTGCGATGCTGCCGCCGATCACCGCCGCGGCGCAGGCGTGAACCCAGTGACGCATGACATCCTCCCTCGGGTTTCTTGGCGCCGTTCTATACAACGGCGCGGCAAAGCGGGGAAGCCGGGGCCCGGTTTGATACTTTCGCGTGCGCGCGGCGTTAGCAATCGAGCGCAAACGGTGCCGCGCCACCAACGGGGGACCGCACATCACCCGCATCCTGCTCGTAGAAGACGATCCCGACGTACGCCCCTTGCTGGAGCATGTGCTGACGGGCGAGGGCTACGAGGTCGACGCCGCCGGGACGCTGGCGAAAGGGCAGTGGCTGCTCGAGGCCACGGCTTATGATCTGGTCCTGACGGATGCCGAGCTTCCCGACGGCAACGGCGTCGCGCTCGCCGCGCAGGCCGCCGAGCGCGGCGTCACTGCGCTGGTCATGACCGGCTACGCGCTGCGGCTCGCCAAGGAGGATATCGACCGCTTCGACTATGTGATGAAGCCGCTGCGGCCGCGCGAATTGCTCGCGATCGTGGCGCAGAGCCTGGCGCCGCGGCCGCGGGCCTAGAGCGGGTTTCGGCTGGATGGATTGAGTGCGTCCTTCGACTGCTCGCTGCGCTCGCGCTCAGGATGAGGCGATTTTCTTTGTGCCATCAATAACTTTCCTCATCCTGAGCTTGCGCCCGAAGGGCGCATGTCGAAGGACGCACTCAATCCATGCAGCGGAAACACGCTCTAGCCGCCGCTCTAGCCCGGCAGCAGCGCCTTGAGCTTGTAGATCAGCTCCAGCGCGTCGCGCGGCGTCAGCGCGTCGGGCTGCACCCCGCCGAGCGCCGCCTCGACGGCCGACGGCTTGGCCTCGGCGCGCCCCGCCGGCCGCGCCGCAGTGAAGAGCGGCAGATCCTCGGCAAGCCGCGCCAGCGCGCCGCTCTGCTCGCCCTTCTCCAGGAGCGCCAGCACCTCCTCGGCGCGCGCCACCACCGCCGGCGGCAGGCCCGCGAGCTTTGCCACATGGATGCCGTAGGAGCGGTCGGCCGCGCCCGGCGCCACCGCATGCAGGAAAACCACATCGCCCCGCCATTCCTTGACGCGCATGGTGTAGCAGGCGAGATGCTCGAGCTTCGCCGCCAGCGCGGTGAGCTCGTGGTAATGCGTCGCGAAGAGCGCGCGGCAGCGATTGACGCCATGCAGATGCTCGACCGCGGCCCAGGCGATGGAGAGGCCGTCGAAGGTGGCGGTGCCGCGGCCGATCTCGTCGAGGATGACGAGGGCGCGCTCGCCCGCCTGGTTGAGGATCGAGGCGGTCTCGACCATCTCCACCATGAAGGTCGAGCGGCCGCGCGCGAGATCGTCGGCGGCGCCGACGCGGCTGAAGAGGCGATCGACGACGCCGATCTCGGCGCGCTCGGCCGGCACGAAGGAACCGGCCTGGGCGAGGATGGCGATGACCGCGTTCTGGCGCAGGAAGGTGCTCTTGCCCGCCATGTTGGGCCCGGTCAGCAGCCACAGGCGCTGGCCCGGCTTCAGCTCGCAATCATTGCCGACGAAGCCGGGGCCGCCGCCCGTGCGCAGCGCCGCCTCGACCACGGGATGGCGCCCGCCGGCGATGGCGAACCCCATCCCGTCATCGACCGCGGGACGGCAATAGCGCTCGGCCACGGCGAGCTCGGCCAGCGCCGCCGCGACGTCGAGGCGCGCCAGCGCGGTGGCGGTGGCGGCGATCGCCGCGGCGCGCGCCAGCGCCGCCGCCACCAGCTCCTCGAAGAATTTGACCTCCAGCGCCACGGCGCGGTCGGCGGCGGATGCGATCTTGCTCTCGAGCTCGGAGAGCTCCACCGTGGTGAAGCGCATCGCGCTCGCCATGGTCTGGCGGTGGATGAAGCGCTCCTTCAGCTTCTCGGCATGCGCCGCCGTCACCTCGACGTAATAGCCCAGCACGTTGTTGTGGCGGATCTTGAGCGAGGCGATGCCGGTCTCGCCGGCATAGCGCGCCTGGAGCGCCGCGATGCGCCGCCGGCTCTCGTCGCGCAGCGAGCGCAATTCGTCGAGCTCGGGCGAATAGCCCGCGGCGATGAAGCCGCCCTCGCGGGTGATCAGCGGCAGGTCCGCGGCGAGCGCGCGGGAGAGCTCGGCGACGAAATCGGCATGCTCGCCGAGATCGCGCTCGGCGCGCTGCAGCAGTAGCGGCTTCGCCGCCGCTTCCTGCAGCAGGCGGCGGAACTGGGCGCTCTCGCCCAGCGTGTCGCGCAGCGCCGCCAGATCGCGCGGGCCGCCGCGGCCGAGCGCGAGGCGCGCCATGGCGCGCTCGATATCGGCGCAGCGCTTCAGCGCCTCGCGCAGGCTCTGGCGCAGCCGCTCGTCGGCGACGAGAAAGCCCACCGCGTCGAGCCGCACGGCGATGGCGCGGGGATCGGTGAGCGGCGCCGCCAGATGCTCGGCGAGGAGGCGCGCGCCGGCGCCGGTGACGCTGCGGTCGATGGTGGCGAGGAGGCTGCCGCGGCGCTCGCCCGCGAGCGTCTCGGTGAGCTCGAGATTGCGCCTCGTGGCGGCGTCGATCTCCATCACCGCGCCGGGGCCGAGGCGGCGCGGCGGCTGCAGCAGCGGCGCCTTGCCCTGCTGCGTCAGGTTGACGTAGTCGACCAGCGCGCCGCCGGCGGCGAGCTCGGCGCGGCTGAAGCTGCCGAAGCCGTCGAGCGCGCGCACGCCATAGAGCGCCTCGAGGCGCTTGCGGCCGTTCTCGCTGTCGAAGCGCGCGCCGGGAAGCGGCGTCAGCCGCCGCTGCCAATCGCCCAGGAGGTCGGCGAGCTCCGGGCGCTGCAGCAGCCGCTCCGGCACCAGCACCTCGCCAGGAGCGAGCCGCGCGAGCGCCGCGCCGAGGCCCGCCGCCGTCACCTCCTGCAGGCGGAAGGCGCCGGTCGAAAGCTCGAGCCAGGCCAGCGCCAGCTCGCCCGCCGCGTCCGCCAGCGCCGCCAGGTAGTTGTTGCGCCGGGCGTCGAGCAGCGTCTCCTCGGTGAGCGTGCCGGGGGTGACGATGCGCACCACGGCGCGGCGGATGGCCGATTTGCTGCCGCGCTTCTTCGCCTCGGCCGGGTCTTCCATCTGCTCGCAGACCGCGACGCGGAAGCCGCTGCGGATGAGGCGCGCGAGATAGCTCTCGGCGGCATGCACCGGCACGCCGCACATCGGGATGTCCTCGCCCTCGTGCCGGCCGCGCTTGGTGAGCTGGATGTCGAGCGCGGCCGCCGCCTTGACCGCATCCTCGAAGAACAGCTCGTAGAAATCGCCCATGCGGTAGAACAGCAGGCAGTCGCGATGCTGGCGCTTCAGCTCGAGATATTGCGCCATGGCCGGCGTCGCCGCCTCCGGCGGGGGCGGCGGCGCGGCGGCCGCGCCGAGGGTGCTGTCGGGAGCAAGGCGCGGTAGGGTATCGTTCATCGCGAAACGGGACGGGTTGCTTGCGGCGCTGGTTTGGCTTAAGGCCGGCAACCTAGCACGGATGCGGAAGGACAAGACAGCACCATGGCCGAAACCCCCGACAAGCCGCCTTTTCCCGTCATCCGCGAGGCGGTCGCCTCGTTTGCCGACAAGGCGGCGCTGCGCCGCGCGGTGGCAGCGCTGCTCCAGGCCGGCTTCAAGCCCGCCGATCTCTCGGTGCTGGCGAGCCATGATTCGCTCGAAGTGGCGGGCGAGGTGCCGGGATATCCGGGGAAGCCCGGCGCGAGCCTCTTCGCCGGCCTCACCGACGAGGTGGGCTATCTCGCGCCGCTGACCGTGGCCGGGATCGTGCTGCTCTCGACCGGGCCGGTGGGCGCGGCGATCGCGGCGCTGGTCGCGGCCGGGCTCGGCGGCGCCGCCTTGAAGGAGGTGGTCGACCGCATCGCCGCCAATGAGCACAGCGCCTACTTCACCGCCGCGCTCAAGGCGGGAGACGTGCTGCTCTGGGTGCGCGTCGACGATGCCGCGCTCGAAGCGGCAGCGGCGCGGCTGCTGGCGGAAGCCGGCGGCCGGTATGTGCATGTCAACGCGCGGGCCCTCGGGTCCAAGGCGTGAGGCTTCCGGGCTGACGGCTGGTGGCGTCGGGCGCCATGCTCCGGTCGCGCATGGCGCGGCGGCGATTTCCGCCATGGGCAGGACCGGGTGGCGGCATTATCCTGCGCTCTGAAACGGAGCAAGCCCATGAGCAGCATCGGCGCCGATGAACGCAATGCCGACCAGATCGCCTTCTGGAACGGGCCCGGCGGTCAGCGCTGGGTGAACCGGCAGCAGACCCAGGATGTGGTCCTGGCGCCGATCTCGGCGGCGGTGATCGCGCGGGCCGCGGTGCGGTCGGGCGAGCGCGTCGTCGATATCGGCTGCGGCTGCGGTGGAACCGCGCTCGAGCTCGGCAAGCTGGTGGGACCGGCGGGCCACGTCCTCGGCCTCGACGTCTCGGCGCCGATGCTGGCGCGGGCGGCCGAGCGGCTGCCGCCGGGACTGCCGGTCGAGTTCGTGCAATCCGATGCCACGACTTATTCCTTCCCGCCGGGCGGCGCCGACCTGCTGTTCTCGCGCTTCGGCGTCATGTTCTTCGCCGATCCCGCGCGTTCCTTCGCCAATCTGCGCACGGCGCTGCGGCCGGGCGGAAGGCTCGCCTTCGCCTGCTGGCGGGCGCCCCGCGACAACCCCTGGATGATGCTGCCGCTGCAGGCGGCCTATGAGCATGTGCCGAAGCTGCCGCAGCTCGGTCCGGAGGATCCCGGTCCTTTCTCCTTCGCCGATGACGAGCGGGTCCGCCGCATCCTCGGCACCGCCGGCTTCCGCTCGATCGGCCTCGTGCCGCTCGATCTCGCGCTCGACATCGCCAGCGGCGGCGGCCTCGATGCGGCGGTAGCGGCCGCGCTCGAGATCGGCGCCACCAGCCGCGCGCTGGACGGGCAGCCGCCCGAGACCTACGCCGCCGTCGCCGACTCGATCCGCCGGGTCCTGGTGCCGCATAAGCGCGGCACGGCAGTGCCACTCGGCGCCGCGATCTGGCTGGTCACCGCGACCAGCCCGTGATCGTGCTGACGACGGCGCCGCGGTTGCGCCACCGCGAGCAGATTCCAAAATCTCGTAGGGGTTGTCAGTGGGTTTGCCGAGGCCATGCCGCCGCGACGGGGCTGCTCTCTTGCCCATTGAACATACCAATCCCTGAGCCGGGCGACAAGCAAGGGAACTGCAACCCTGAGTCGACAAGTTCGGCCTTCTCCCCGCGGTCTTCCCAGCGCATCTCACGTCTCGCACGGTCGACAAGGGGGCGGCGATGCGGCAGACGGATCTTGTGCGCTTGGCGCGAATCCTCGGCATGCTTGGCTCCGAGCACCCCGGCGAGCGCGCCAGCGCTGCGCTTGCCGCGCACCGGCTGGTGGCATCGGCCGGCTGCTCCTGGTGGCAGTTGCTGTCGCCGACGAAGATCGCGCCGCCGCCGCCTCGCTCGCGGTCCTTTGTCGATATTTTCCATGATCCCGTCGCCGCCGCGAATTCCCGCATGCGGCAATTGCGCCGCGAGAACGAGGCGCTCAGGCGCGACGTGGAGCGCCTGAAGCGCCGTCTCGATCTGAGGCGGGCTCGCCCGGCCCGCTAACCGGTTAGCGGATGGTGACGCCGAAATTCAACGCCGGCGCGGGGTAGACCACCGGCGGCGGGGCGTAGCCATAGCCGTAGCCATAGGCCGGGACGGGGTAGGGGCCGGGCGCGAAGCGATCGGGGCCGCGCCAGCCATAGCCGCGCCAGTCACGGTCATGCCAGCCATAGCCATGCCAGTCGCCGTGGCGCCCGTCGGCAAGGGCCGGGGCGAGGGTGGCGCCGGCGGCCACGGCGACGGCCGCGGCGGCGAGGAGGCCGGTGCGCAGGCGGCGAAGCGTGCTGCTGGGGATTGTCATGATGGTTTCCTTTCCTCGTGACATCGGCTTGTTCTGTTCTGTGGTAAGCCGGCCTGGCCGCGGCGATCCCCGGGTGACAAAGACTTCATCCGGCGGCAAGAAAGCGGTCCATGAGAACAAAAAGGGACAGAATTCCCTGATCTCGGGCAGCCTACAACTCGCGCTGCGCGCGCAAATGTTCTTGAATTGTTCCCAGCACCTGCCTAAGCTCCGGGCTTCGGTCAAGACCGGGAGAGGGTGATGAGCGGCTTTGACAACAGCTTCGATAAGGTCGACGAGTTCCTGGTGGCGCAGTATCACCGCCATCTCGAGGATGTGCTGTGCGACGGCTGCCTGATCGGCCGGCTAAGCACCCAGTTCGGCGAGCGCGCGCGGCTCATGGCGCGGCTCATCCGCTCGACGCGCGAGGAGGATGGCGGGCTCGCCAACGCCTATGAGGGCATCCTGGTGCTCGACGGCATCTGGTATCGCTTCGCCTGCCAGATCTTCGTCGATCATGGCGGCCAGCGCTTCCTCAGCGATGTCAGCCAGTTCGAGGCGGTCGAGTGGCAGGCCGAGGTGAAGGTGTCGGCGTGAGACCGCTGCGCCGCGAAACTTCCGCGGCGCGGCATCGGGCTCTCTGCTAGGCTTCAGGCAAAACCGCGCCACGGGACCGCCGCCTGTCCCGGGAGGGAGATGCCATGAAGATCACCGCGATCCGCACCGCCATCGTGGAGCTGCCGGCCGACGAGCTGCTCGCCGGCGCGGCCGAGAACCCGGAAGCGACCCGGCCCTTCGTCACCCTCGACATCGGCACCGATGACGGCATCGAGGGCATCGGCGTGACATTCTTCGGCGGCGCGCTCACCGGCGCGCTGCGCGCCGCGGTGGACGCGCTGGGCGCGCTCATCATCGGCGAGGACCCGCTGCGGCCGGAGCGGATCGCAGGGCTG
Organism: uncultured Alphaproteobacteria bacterium; assembly: GCA_963789275.1. GTDB lineage: Bacteria > Pseudomonadota > Alphaproteobacteria > ATCC43930 > CGMCC-115725 > DAHUYF01. The sequence continues at coordinate 419,836 of CAWBKF010000004.1, read as the reverse complement.
CTGCGGGACGGCGCCGGCCATGGCGCCGCCGCCGGCATCTTCACCTTGGCGCTGGCGGCGATCGACATGGCGCTCTGGGACATCAAGGGCAAGGCGCTGAGCCAGCCGCTCTGGCGGCTCCTCGGCGGCGCGCGCGAGCGCGTGCCGACCTATGCCAGCGGCGCACTGATGCGCGGGCTGACGCTCGACCAGGCCGCGGCGGCGGCGCGCCGTCTCGCCGAGAGCGGCTTCCGCCAGGTGAAGATGCAGCTGGCGCTCCCCGGCGACACCTCGCCGTCGCGCGAGGTCGAGCGCGCCCGGGTGATCCGCGAGGCTCTGCCGGCGGAGGTGGCGCTGATGGTCGACATCAATCAGCGCTGGCGGGTCGATCAGGCGATCGAGATCGGCCGCCGGCTCGAGGACATCGGCCTCTTCTGGCTCGAGGATGTGACCAATGCCGAGGATTTCCCCGGCCTCGCCCGCGTTGCAGAGGCGCTCGCGATTCCGGTCACCGGCGGCGAGTATCTCTGGGGCATCACGCCCTTCCGCCACATGCTCGAGGCGCGCTCGGTCGACATCGTGATGATCGATCTCGTGCGCGTCGGCGGCATCACCCAATGGCTCAAGGTCGCCGGCATGGCCGAGGCCTTCAACCTGCCGGTGGTGAGCCATCTCATCCCCGAGATCCATGTCCATCTCATCGGCGCCATCCCCAATGGGCTCACCGTCGAGTACATGCCCTGGCTCCGCCGCCTCTTCGAGGAGGTGCCGGAGCCCCAGGCGGGCGAGCTGCTGCTGCCCGAGAAGCCCGGTCTCGGCCTCGCCTTCGACCGCGCCGCGCTGAAGCGCTTCGGCACCGGTTGAGCCGGCCGGCGCTTTGACGCATCGCGCCGCACTCCTTAGACTGGCATCCAATACAACGAGAAGGGCAGCCCGTCGGGCGCGCCCCCGCCTAGAAGAGGAAAATTCCCTTGTCGTCTCCGGACAAGCCTGAAACGCGCGTCACCGAGGAAGAGGCCCTTCAGTTCCACGCCAAGGCCCCTCCCGGCAAGCTCGAGATCACCCCGACCAAGGCGCTCACCACCCAGCATGATTTGTCGCTGGCCTATTCGCCGGGCGTGGCCTTTCCCTGCCTGCACATCGCCCGCGATCCCGCGCTCGCCTATGACTATACCGCCAAGGGCAACCTGGTGGCGGTGATCTCCAACGGCACTGCGGTGCTGGGGCTGGGCGATCTCGGCGCGCTCGCGGCGAAGCCCGTGATGGAAGGCAAGGCGGTGCTGTTCAAGCGCTTTGCCGGCATCGACGGCGTCGATCTCGAGATCGACACCAAGGATGTCGACGCCTTCGTCAATTGCGTGCGCTATCTCCACCCGGCCTTCGGCGGCATCAACCTCGAGGACATCAAGGCGCCGGAATGCTTCATCATCGAGCAGCGCCTGCGCGAGCTGCTCGACATCCCGGTCTTCCATGACGATCAGCACGGCACCGCCATCATCGCCACCGCGGCGCTGCTCAACGCGCTCGACCTCACCGGCCGCGACCTCAAGACGATGAAGATGGTGGTGAACGGCGCCGGCGCCGCCTCGATCGCCTGCGTCGAGCTGCTGAAGACCATGGGGCTGCCGCACGACAACGTCATCCTCTGCGACACCAAGGGCGTGATCTATCAGGGCCGCACCGACGGGATGAACCAGTGGAAATCGGCGCATGCGGTCGCCACCAAGCGGCGCACGCTGGCCGACGCGCTGGACGGCGCCGATGTGTTCTTCGGCCTCTCGGCCAAGGGCGCGGTGAACCAGGCGATGGTCAAGGCGATGGCGAAGAACCCGATGATCGCCGCCATGGCCAATCCCGATCCCGAGATCACGCCCGAGGACGTGCTCGCCGTGCGCTCGGACGCCATCATCTGCACCGGGCGCTCCGACTATCCCAACCAGATCAACAACGTGCTGGGCTTTCCCTATATCTTCCGCGGCGCGCTCGATGTGCGCGCCTCGACCATCAATGACGCGATGAAGATCGCCGCCGCGCATGCGCTGGCAAAGCTCGCGCGCGAGGACGTGCCCGACGAGGTGGCGGCGGCTTATTCCGGCCAGCGCCTGCAATACGGCCGCAACTACATCGTGCCGACGCCGTTCGATCCCCGGCTGATCTGGGCGGTGCCTTCGGCGGTGGCCAAGGCGGCGATGGATTCAGGCGTCGCGCGCAAGCCGATCGCCAATATGGAGACCTACAAGACGGGCCTCAAAGGCCGCCTCAACCCCACCGCGGCAAGCCTGCAGCGGGCGCTCGACGAGGTGCGCGCCAATCCCAAGCGCGTCGTCTTCGCCGAGGGCGAGGAGGAGAAGACCATCCGCGCCGCGCTCTCCTTCCGCGACAACGGCTACGGCACGCCGGTGCTGATCGGCCGCGAGGAGCGCATCAAGGACACCATGCGCCGCATGGGCCTCGGCGGCGCCGGCGATCTCGAGATGCACAATGCGCGCGTCTCGCAGGCCAACCAGACCTATACCGATTTCCTCTATGCGCGCCTCCAGCGCCGCGGCGCGCTGCAGCGCGACTGCCAGCGCATGGTCAACCAGGACCGCAACATCTTCGCCGCCTGCATGGTGGCGTGCGGCGATGCCGACGCCATGGTGACCGGCGCCACGCGCAACTACTTCACCGTCTTCGAGGAGGTGATGCGCGTGCTCGGCCCCAAGGATGACAGCAAGGTCTTCGGCTATGCGCTGCTGCTGTCGCGCGGCCGCTCGGTGATGGTCGCCGACACCACCGCCCATGCCCGCCCGGAAGCGGCGCAGCTCGCCAACATCGCGGAGCAATCGGCGCGCCGTGCGCGGCAGATGCTGGGACAGGAGCCGCGTGTCGCCTTCCTTTCCTATTCCTCTTTCGGCAATCCGCTGCGCCATATCGATCAGCGCATGCGCGACGCGGTGGCGATCCTCGACCAGCGCGGCGCCGATTTCGAATATGACGGCGAGATGAGCGTCGAGGTCGCGCTCAACCATGCGTTGATGCGCGACCGCTATCCCTTCTGCCGCCTGCAGGGCCCGGCCAATGTGCTGATCATGCCCGGGCTTCATGCCGCCAACATCGCGACCCAGCTGCTCGAGGAGATGGGCGGCGGCAAGCGCGTCGGCCCGCTGCTGATGGGCCTCGACAAGCCGGCGCAGATCTTCGATTTCGCCAGCACCGTCTCCGACATGGTCAACCTCGCCGCGCTCGCCGCCCACGAAGCGATCGGATAAATCGCCGCCAGCGCGCAGCGCTGGTCGCCCCGCGAGCGCTCTAGCGCTCGTCGGGCGGCGGCGTCAGCGCCCCGGACTTGATCCGGGGCGCGAGAGCCGCACCCGCGCGGGCTTGCCAAGGCGTGATATCCCGAAAAACGCTGCAGTTCCGGCTACTTACTTCGCCGTCCCCGCGCAAGCGCGGGGCCAGCGGGAAGCGCTCCGCGGACTGCATCTGAGGCCCCTGGGTGCCCGCTTTCGCGGGCAAGGCGATCGTTTCCAGACGCTCCGCCCCCGCCCCTGACGCCGGCCCGCCGGCCGCGGCGTTTGCGTTACGGAGGTCCACTTTGCCAGGTGCCGCATGCGCCTTGTCATGCTGCTGAGCTTGCTGGTCATTTCGGGCTGCGGCGCCGTCGCCGCGCCGTGTCGCGTCACTTCGGCGGCGCTCGATATCGTGCCGCTGGTCGGCCACGCCGCGGCGACGCCGACCGACGCCTGCGCCGCCGCCATCGATCCGAAATAGTCCCCCGCGCGAGCCGGGTCGGGGGACGCGTTCCCTTCGGCGCGTTCCGCGCTTACGCCGCCCGGATCTTCTTCAGGAATTCGTCGACCGCCTCGCGCAGCGTCGTCGACTCGGTTGCCAATTGGCGGGTCGCCGACAACACCTCTGCAGCCGCCGTGCCGGTCGAGACGGCCGCCGCGTTCACGATCTGGATATTACTCGAAACGCGCTGTGTCCCCGACGCGGCTTGCTGCACGTTCCGGGCGATCTCCTGGGTCGCCGCGCGCTGCTGATCGATCGCCGATGCAACCGACGCGCCGATCTCGTTCATTCGCTCGATGGTGCTGCCGATGCCCTGAATCGCCGATACCGTATTGTCCGTCGCGCTTTGAATGGACTCGATCTGGCTCTTGATCTCGTCGGTAGCCTTCGCCGTCTGGCTGGCGAGCGTCTTGACTTCGGAGGCAACGACGGCGAAGCCCTTGCCGGCCTCGCCCGCGCGCGCCGCCTCGATCGTCGCATTCAGCGCCAGCAGATTGGTTTGGCTCGCGATATTGTTGATCAGCGCGACGACCTCGCCGACACGCTGCGCCGCCGTCGTCAGGCTCGACGCAACCGTATTTGATCGCTGGACATCTTCAGAGGCTTGCCGCGCGACGGTGGTGGACGTGCTGATCTGCCCGCCGACGTCATTGATCGAAGCGGCAAGTTCTTCGGCCGACGTGGCGACGGTCTGGACGTTTGCCGATGCCTCTTCCGAAGCTGCAGCGACGGCCGTCGCCTGACCCTGCGTCTGCTCCGCGGTCGCCGACATCGCCTGCGCGCTGGCCTGCATCCGCTGCGCCGATGCTACCAGCGAGCCGATGATCTCGCCGACCTGACTTTCGAACCCTTTGGCCAGCTCCTCGATGTTCCGCGCGCGCAGCTGCCGTGCTACCTGGTCCTCGGCCTCCTTGGTCGCCAAGCGCTTCGCCTCGATCGTCGCGTCCTTCAATACCGCGACGGCATTGACCATCTCGCCGATCTCGTCGCCGCGGGCGCGCCCGGCAAGCTCGAACGACGTATCGCCGTGCGTCAATCGCTCCATTGCCGCGCGAAGCGACTTCAGCGGACGAACGATCGTCCGTGTCATCAGCAAGGCCAGCACGATAAGGACTGCCATCAAGACGATGGCGGCGCCGATCAGCTTGAAGAGGAGATCCCTCTGGTGCGCGATGAGCGTGTCGCGCGACAGATAGGTCGCCACCACCGCATCTTTCCCGCTCTCGCCCTTCAGGACGAAATATCCGGCCTCGTACGACCTGCCGCCGATCTCCGCGACCTCGACGATCGCGCCCGCTCCAGTCATGCGAGCGACGAGACCATCCGGCAGCGAGAGATCAGTCGAGCCGGCGAGAGTAGAGGCGTTGGGCTTGCCGCCGACGAAAAAAGCGACATCAGCGCCGGTGAGCTCCTTGATGTACTTGGCCGTGTCCTCGCGCAAATAGCTGCCGACCTTGAGCGTGCCGACGACGCGGCCGGCCGACATCAAGGGAACGACCGCGTCCTGAGCCATTTCGTGGCTCGTGATCGACACCGTCAAGCCGTGGGCCGGCGTGGCGGAGAGCGCGCTCTTGATCATCGCCGTACCGGACTTGTCGTCGCCCTTTTTTTCCGGATTGTGTCCACGGAATACCACAATCCCCTTGTCGTTGGTGATTTCGAGGGTCTTGACCGTGCTGTCGATCTTGTGCAGGGCACCGTACTCACGCAGCACGATCTCCTCCAGCTGCGCCATGTCGCCTGTCGCGAGCGCGTTCGCTATCGACGGATTGCGCGAGAAGAGGTCCGCATAGGCGACCAACCGGGCATCTATCGCACTCATCGTCTCGCGCGCTGTCCGGGCGGCATTCTCGGTGATTATTCGGTAGTCGTCGTTTGACGACGCATCGATTGTCGCAACCGAGATGCCTGTCGAGATCGCCGTAGCGACCACGAGCAAGATTGTCGCTCCGGCGATCAACCGTGATTTGATGCTGATAATCATGGTCCGCGGCCCCCGCCTGTGCCGCCGAGCGCTGGCATGCGTAGTGGGCGCGGCTTTCAGCTGCCCCACAGCCTAGTCGAGATCGATGAAAAATCCCTTTAAATGAATGATCTCTGGGAAGCGTTCGATTGAAGTACCCGAGTGCCGCGCGAGGCCATGATCGGGCAGCGCTTCGGTTCAGCCATCGTCGAAATATTCTCTTGACTCATCGCACACATTTCCATATTTATTGAAATATGGAATGCGACGATGCATGCCGCATCCTTCCGGCGGGCGCGGAAAGGCGAAAGTGTCATGCGGATTTACATGTTCGAGCACTGCTCTCTCTGCTTTCGCGTGCGCATGATGGCGGCGCTCAAGCATCTGCACGTGCAGGAGGTCGTCGTCCTCGACGACGATACCGATACCATGGTCGAGCTCGTCGGCAAGCGGGTCATCCCCATTCTGCTTAAGGATGACGGACAGCCGATGCTCGAAAGCATGGCCATGGTCAACTATGTCGATAGCCACGGCGAGCCCATGCTGACCGGTCCGGAACGCCCCGAAATCGCCGCCTGGGCCGACCAGTTCGTGCCTAAGACCGCGCCCCTCACCATGCCGCGCTATCCGTTGCTTGGCCTGCCGGAGTTCGGCACCGTTGCCGCGCTCGACCACTACACTCTGCGCAAGCGCAAGGCGTTCGGCGATTTCGTCGAGCTTCGGGCGAACACGCGACGCTACATAAGTGATGTCATTCCCCGCCTCGAAGAGCTCGATCGATTGATCGAGACCCCGCTGGCAGTCAACGGCACGCTGTCGCTCGACGATATTCGCGTGCTCCCCCTGCTGCGATCTGCCGCCGTGGTCAAAGGTCTTCGGTTTCCGAGAAAGGTCCGAGATTACTTTGAAGCGATGATGAGCCGTATCGGATATCAGCCATTGCCCGCGATATGACAATTCAGTCTTGCGCAGGGGACGCCCGTTCGGATCTTCGCCTGCCGCGCGGATCCCGGGAGTGACGGAGGAAGTGGATGGAAACGAAGCAGGCCATCACGGCGCTCGGCGCCCTGGCGCAGGAGACCCGGCTCGACATCTTCCGGCTCCTTGTTCAGCGCGGGCCCGACGGGCTCGCCGCCGGCGCGATCGCCGAGGCACTCGCGGTGCCGGCGGCGACGTTGTCGTTTCATCTGCAGCAGCTCATGCATGCCGGCCTCATCGAGCAGCGCCGCGCCAGCCGCTCGCTGATCTACTCGGCGAATTTCGACGGCATGAACGGCTTGGTGGCCTATCTCACCGAGAATTGCTGCGGCCTCGACGTGTCGTGCGCGCCCGGCTGCGCCGCCCCCGCCGAAACCGCAGCGGCAGGCCCGTCGTCACGTCCCGCGCGTGGCCGCCGGAGGTCCGCATGAGCCTTCACCGCTTCACCATTTGACCGCTTCACACCCGGCCGCGGCGCGTCTCGCGCCTCGGCGATGACCAGGAGATCGGACGATGAAACGCCTGCATGTGCATGTCGCCGTGGACGATCTGCAGAAATCCATCGGCTTCTATTCGACGCTGTTCGCCGCCGCGCCGACCGTGCTGAAGTCCGACTACGCCAAATGGATGCTCGAGGACCCCCGCGTCAATTTCGCGATCTCCACCCGCGGTCAGAAAGTCGGACTCGATCATCTCGGCATCCAGGTCGAGAGCGAGGGCGAACTCGCCGAGGTCTACGAGCGCCTTCGGAACGCCGACGGCCCGGTGCTCGAGGAGGGCCAGACCACCTGTTGCTACGCACAGTCCGAGAAATCCTGGATCACGGATCCGCAGGGTCTCGCCTGGGAGACCTTCCACACGACCGGCGAGAGCACCGTCTACGGCCACGGCGTGCGCGAGCAGCTCGCCGAGATGGCCTCGGCCTGCGGTGTGGGCGGCGGCCAGTCGCTCGCGGCGGCGGCGGCGCAGGAGCCGGCCACCGGCAACGCGTCGTGCTGCGCCCCCGCCAAACCGGCGCCGGTGGCCGCCGCCGCCAAATGCTGCGGCTAAGCGGGAAGGGCCGATGAGCAAGATCTACAAGGCGCGGTTCGCCGAGGTGTCGCCATGAGCGTCCAGGCGGAGACCTCGACGCGCCGCGCCGCGCCGTCGCTCGGTATCGTCGAGCGATACCTGTCGGTCTGGGTCGCCCTCTGCATCGTCGTCGGGATTGCGCTCGGCCGGCTGGTGCCGGCGCCGTTTCACGCCCTGGGATCGGCCACCGTGGCCGAGGTGAACATCCCGGTCGCGATCCTGGTTTGGGCGATGATCGTGCCGATGCTGTTGAAGATCGATTTCGGCGCGCTGCACCAGGTGCGCGAGCATTGGCGGGGCGTCGGCGTGACGCTGTTCATCAATTGGGCGGTCAAGCCGTTCTCGATGGCGGCGCTCGGCTGGCTTTTCATCGGCCATGTCTTTGCGCCGCTGCTGCCGCCGGGGCAGATCCCGTCCTACATCGCCGGCCTGATCCTGCTGGCCGCCGCGCCCTGCACGGCGATGGTGTTCGTGTGGAGCAATCTGCTCGACGGCGAGCCGCATTTCACCCTGAGCCAGGTCGCCGTCAACGATGTGATCATGGTCTTCGCCTTCGCGCCCATCGTCGGCCTGCTGCTCGGCATCTCCTCGATCACCGTCCCCTGGCAGACGCTGCTGCTGTCGGTCCTCCTCTATATCGTGGTGCCGGTCGTCGCCGCGCAGGTCTGGCGGCGGCGTCTGCTCGCGCGCGGCGGTGCTGCGGCCCTCGGCGCCATGCTGAAGCGGCTCGGACCGGTCTCGCTCGGCGCGCTGCTGCTCACCCTGGTGCTGCTGTTCGGCTTCCAGGGCGAGCAGATCCTGGCGCAGCCGCTGGTCATCCTGCTCCTCGCCGTGCCGATCCTGATCCAGGTCTATCTCAATGCCGGGCTGGCCTATTGGCTCAACCGCCGCCTCGGTACCGCCTTCTGTGTCGCCGGGCCGTCGGCGCTGATCGGCGCGAGCAACTTCTTCGAGCTCGCCGTGGCCACGGCGATCGCGCTCTTCGGCTTGAATTCCGGGGCGGCGCTGGCGACCGTGGTCGGCGTGCTGATCGAGGTGCCGGTGATGCTGTCGGTCGTCCGCATCGTCCTGAAGACCCGTCGCTGGTACGAGCGGGCATGAGCGCCGCCATGGCCCAGCGGCTTACCTAGGACGGTCAGGTTCGCTCGGCGAAATGCGGCGCCCTTGCGCATTGACCACGGGCTCACCGTCCTCCTTTGCGAAAGCTCCTCGCTGCGGTGCGGACAGGAGATCCAGCACGGTCTCGGAGGGCCGGCAGAGCTTGACGCCCCGCCCGGTCACGACGATCGGCCGGTTGATCAGGATCGGATGCTGCAGCATGCGGTCGATGAGCTCGTCGTCGGTCCATCGGGGGTCGTCGAGGCCGAGCGCGTCGTAGGGCGTGCCTTTCCGGCGCAGCAGATCGCGCACGGGCATGCCCATCCGCCGGATCAGATCGACCAGTTCGGTACGGCTCGGCGGCGTCTTCAGGTACTCGATCACGATCGGCTCGATGCCGGCGTTGCGAATGAGGCCGAGCACGTTGCGCGAGGTGCCGCAGCCGGGGTTGTGATAGATCGTGACGGTCATCGCAGCGGCCCTCGGCTTTCCACGACGGGGATATACCCGCGGATATCACTCATCCCGCGCTCGGACACAATGCCGAGACACAATCGGCTCATCAGTCGGCCGACTCCGTCCTCGGCAGCTCACCTTCAGCCATTTTGACGGAACCGATCTGATCGAGGCGTTTCTGGAGACTGAGCCGGTCGAGCTTTTCCAGCGGCAGGCTGGTGAAGATCTTGATGCGGTTGTCGAGCACGAAATAGACCTGCTTGAACAGCTCCCGCTGCTTGTCTTCCGGCCCGTCGAAGGTGGCGGGATCTTCGACGCCCCAATGGGCGGTCATGGGTTGGCCCGGCCAGGCTGGACAGACTTCGCCGGCCGCCTGATCGCAAACCGTGAACACGAAATCCAGCGGCAGGCTGTCCGGACGGGCGAACTCGTCCCAGCTCTTGCTGCGCAGCCCTTCGGTCGAATGGTGGAGCTTTTTCATGAGCTCGAGCGTCATGGGATGAATTTCGCCGCGCGGGTGGCTTCCGGCGCTGTATCCGCGGAAGCGACTGCCGCCCCAGCGGCGCAGGATCACTTCCGCCATGATGCTGCGGGCGGAATTTCCCGTGCAGAGGAAGAGGACGTTATAGGGCTTGGTCATGGTCATTCTCGGCTTTTCGACGCGCGGCCTGCCGTCGGTGCGGGTGCGGGCTCGATCGCGGCGATCATGGGGCCCATGCTCGGCTCGGCGGCGAACCGCAACGAAGGAAAGCGGATCGAGCGCTCGAGATCGTCACCGGCGACGGGCACGTGCAGGCGCGTCATTCTGTTTCCCTCCCGTCGCAAGGGCAGCACCGGGATTGCAGACGGGGGCGCAGGCGCCCCCCGCGCCGCAACAGTTCTCGGTCAGGTATTGCAGCACTGCGTTCATGGCCGCGAAATCCGCGGTATAGATCATCTGCCGGCTGGCCCGGCATTGCGTGATCAGTCCGGCGAACTGGAGTGCCCGCAGGTGGAACGACAGCGACGACGGCGGTATGCCCAGGCGTTCGGCGAGCACGCCCGCCGACAACCCGCCCGGTCCTTGCTCCACCAGCATCCGGAACAGCGCGAGACGGGTCTCCTGCGACAGCGCTCCCAGCGCGCCGGTGACCTGCGTCGTTGTCAGCTTCATACTCACAAGAACCCTCCGCAACCCGCAAGCCAGACCCGTCGAAGCGCCTCTTCCCGTTGACGCGACCGGCGCAGCCACCCTTCCTCATCGATGCCGATATCGTCGAGCAGGTGATCGTCCAGCTGATCATACGTGGCGCGCTGTCTATAACGCGCTGCCCATCGGCATGCAGCCGAGAAGAGGTCCAGGCGATCGCGCCACGTCGGGAACGGCCGCGCTGGGCAACATTCGGTTCCAAGCCACGGAGCGCCAACGCCGCTGTACCTGGACACCCCCCAGTCTCCAACATTTCCAACATAGTCGAACCTACACGCCCGTGGCGGCGCAGTCAACGAGCCTTCCGGAACAGTCGAACCGGGTGTACCCTCGACGAAAAGCAGCTGGTCCGGCGGGCCGAGGGAGGACACGCATGGCAGGCGTCGGCGCAAGCCTTTCGGCATGTGGGTCTTGTATCGCGCGCCGGGACCTGCTCGTGGGTTTCGCAGCCGCGGTGCTTGCCCGCGCGGGCCGCGCGGCAGCCGCGACCGATGCGTTCAGCTTCGGGTTGACCCCGCTCTTCCTCGATAACGACATCGAGCTTCTGTCGCTGCTGGAGCGCTACATGACGCGGCGGCTCGAGCGGCCGATCGCGCTGGTGAAGCGGCGAACCTACCACGAGATCTCGGCGATGCTCCTGTCGAACCAACTCGACGCCGCCTGGATCTGCGACGACCCGTATGTCCAATATCGCGACCAGCTCACCTTGCTGGCCGTGCCGCTCTACCGCCGACGGCCGCTCTATCAGACCTACGTGATCGTGAACGCGTCGAGCCCGGCGCAGGCGTTCGATGACGTCCACGGCACGGTACACGCGTTCTCCGATCCGGACAGCACGTCGGGATACCTGGTGACGCGCTGGCTGCTTGCGCTGCGGCAGACGACGCCGGCGCAGTTCTTTCGCGACTTCTTTTTCACCTACGGTCACCGGAATGTCCTTCGGGCCGTCGGCGCGGGGCTCGCGGAGAGCGGCAGCATCGACGGCTACGTCTGGGACGTCATGAGCGAGCGGGAGCCGGACCTCGTCCGACAGACCCGGATCGTCTACCGTTCGGAGTGGCTCGGCTTCCCGCCGATCGTCACGCCCGACGCCATGCGCGACGCGCCGGAGGTCAAGGCGTTTGCGGCCGCGCTCCTCGACATGGCGTCGGATCCGCAGGGCCGCGACATACTCCACATCCTCGCGCTCGACGGCTTCACGCAGGGCACGCCGGACATGTACGAGAGCACGCTCGAAAAATGGCGTGTCGTGAAGGCACAGGTATGAGGCCCCCGCTGCCGCGGATCACGGCCTGGCCGCTCACCGTCAAGGTCCCGCTGCTCGTGGCGGGCTTGGTGGTCGCCGTCGCGTTCGTCGTCTCCCAGGTCGTTCTCTCGCGCCTCGCCCGGGACCAGGAGACGAACCTGGGGCTTCTGGCCAGCGCCTATCTCGACGGGCTTTCGGCGGCGGTCTTGCCCGCCGTCGTCCGCGCCGACGTCTGGGAAACCTTCGACGCGCTGGACCGCGCGCGCGGACGATACTCGGGCGTGAAGGTGCGCTACGCGCTCGTCGAGCTGCCCGACGGCACCGTCCTCGCCGCCTCCGACCCGCTCGGCTTCCCGGTGAAGACGGCGGCGCCCGAGGAGCTCCGCCGGAAATTCACGAACGGCGACGGCGTGGTTACGGACGAGGCGGCGGGGCGGGCTTGGCTGACCCGGACGCTGCGGACGGAAGGGTTCTCGGTCGGCAGAATCCTCGCCGAGATCGACATCGCCGATCTGCTGCGGGTGCGGCGCCAGGTGTCGCTCACGCTGGTCCTGGTCAATGGCGGCCTGGCGCTTGGCTTCGCCGTCGTCGGATACCTGGCGGTGAAGCACATGCTGCAGCCGCTGATCGTCCTTGCCCGCCACGTCGAGCGGATCCGCGACGGACGCATGGAGCCCATCCCCCGGCGATACCGCAGCAACGTCGCCAGCGAGTTCGGGCGTCTCTTCGACCGCTTTGACGCGATGGCGCGCGCGCTGAGCGAGCGCGAGACGCTCGCCTCGCAGCTCGCGGAGCAGGAGAAATACGCGATGCTCGGCCGGCTCGCCTCCGGGATGGCGCACGAGGTCAACAACCCCCTCGGCGGCATGCTGAACGCGATCGACACGATCCAGGCGCATGGCGACGATCCCGCCGTCCTCCAGACCTCGCTGGAGTTCCTCAAGCGCGGGCTCGCGGGCATCCGCAACGTCGTCCGCGCAGCCCTGGTCACCTACAAAGGCGGAGCGGACGCGGCCGTCCTGACCCCGGCGGACCTCGACGACTTGCCGCTCCTGGTCCAGCATGAGACGGGGCTTCGAAGGCTGCGGCTCGACTGGCGCAACCGCGTCGACGAGCCGCTCGTCATCGACGGGCCCGCGGTCCGCCAGATCGTGCTCAACCTGCTGCTGAACGCCTGCGCGGCCTCGCCTTTTGGGGGCCTCGTTTCCGTTGAAGCCGCGCACGTGGAGGGCGGGCTGCGGATCGCCGTCTCCGACGAAGGACCCGGCCTCCCCCCGGAATTGGAGGCGCTGCTCGAGCGGGCCGATGCCGGCGCTCCGTCCCGCGACAGCAAGGGGCTCGGCCTTTGGACGACCGGGCACCTCGTCCACCGTCTGGGCGGCCGCGCCGCCGTCGAGCGGCCGGAGACAGGCACGCGCGTGACCGTAACGCTTCCCGTCGCCGAGGAGAAGACACGCCATGCCGCGTGAGTGGGTTCTGATCGGCGTGATCGAGGACGACCAGGTGATGGGCGGAACGCTCGTCCACCGCTTGGAGCTCGAGGGCTACGCCCCCCGCTGGTGGCGGACAGGGGAAGAGGCGCTGAAGGGGTTGCGGACCACGCGGCCTGATCTCGTCGTCTGCGACATCCGGCTCCCCGACATGTCGGGCGAGGACGTCTTTCTGAGAGCGCTGTCGTGCTTGGCGGGCACGCCGTTCCTGTTCGTCACCGCCTACGGGCAGATCGAGCAAGCCGTGCGCCTCACCAAGGCGGGCGCGGTCGACTACATCGCGAAGCCCTACGCGATCGCGGACCTGCTCGAGCGCATTCCCCGGCTGATACGGCTCCGCCCCGCCGCTGCCGGCGCGCTCGGCGTTTCGGACGCAGATGCGGCGCATCGAGACGTTGCTTCGGCGCGTCGCCGATGTCGACAGCTCCCTCCTCTTCGTCGGCGAGAGCGGCGTCGGCAAGGAGGTCGCGGCGCGGTTCGTCCATTCCATCTCGGCGCGAGCGCCGGCGCCCTTTATCGCGGTGAACTGCGCCGCCATCCCGAACGAGCTCATGGAGAGCGAGCTCTTCGGGCACGAGAAGGGCGCCTTCACCGGCGCCCACGCGCGGCACCACGGATATGTCGAGCGCGCCCGCGACGGGATTCTCTTCCTGGACGAGGTCGGCGAGCTGGCCCTGTCGCTGCAGGCGAAGCTCCTGCGTCTCCTTCAGGAGCGCGCCTTCACCCGGCTCGGCGGCGAAGGCGCGATCAAGACGCCCGCACGGATCGTTTGCGCGACCAACGGCGATCTCGAGCGTGCCGTCGCGGACGGCCGCTTCCGCCGCGACCTCTACTACCGCATCGATGTCGTCCGCGTGACGGTCCCGCCGTTGCGCGACCGAGTGGACGACATCCTCCCCCTCTCGCACCTCTTCCTGCGCGAGTTCTCCGAGGCGTTTGCGCGCGAGGTCCACGGCCTCACGCCGGCCGCCGAGCAGCTGCTGCTCGCGCATCACTGGCCGGGCAACGTCCGCGAGCTGCGCAACCGCGTGGAACGCGCCGTCGCGCTGGCGGATGCGCCGTGGATCGGCCCGGAAGCGCTCTTTCCACCGGAATTCGCCGAGCCTGTCCCCTTGGAGGAGCTGCTGCCGCCGCTGGCGGAGGTCCGCGCGCGAGCGGAGCGGCATCACATTCGCGCGGCGCTCGCGCGCGTGGACGGACGCATCGACGAAGCAGCGAAGCTGCTCGGCGTCTCGCGGTCGACCCTCTTCGAGAAGATGCGCAAGCTGGCCGTCAATGCGGATCCCGGAGGGCGCCGGCAAGATAGCCGGTGAGCGGCGCAGACAGGGGGGATTTAGGGTCGTCGGCGGGAGCGGCGCCGCAGAGCAACATTTCGCGGAAATACCCGATGTGAGCGATCGGACTGCCGAAGCACGTGACGCCCAGTTTGAGGAAGGCACGCAGAACTTCAAGGGGCGACCCCGTCTGCTGATCTTTAGCCTCGGCGGAGTGCGTGCCAATTGTCATGCGGTTCAAAATGTCCATTGGAAGGCGAGATAATAGGTCAAGGGGTTTCGAGTGGCAGCCGCGTCCACCGCATAGAGCAGGCCACCTTGTCCGCCCGAGAAGAGCAGATGGTAATGCTCGCTGAAATCATAGATGCCACCAAAGTTGAAACCTGACGACGGGTCGCGGCCGACCATGGCGGATGTCTGATGAAAAATCTCCCCACCGAGAGCGAGGCTGTCGGTGATTTGGCGTTGCAGCAGCCAGCCGGTGAACCAGTAGTTTCGGTTGCCGGGGCCGGGGTTAATCCAATAACCGCCGCCGCCGTACGTGGTCCATTTGCCGAAATCCTTCTGGACCCATACCGGAAGGAATTCTTGCGTGTACCCAGCTCCCAGCCCGCGCCGTGCATTGCCGGTTGGCAACTCGATGAGGGGAAACACGCCCATTTGGGGCCACCAATCGTCCGGACCAGGATCGATGAAGCGATATTTCGCGCCTAGTTCGGTATCGCTCATCCCCATTTGCAGCTGACGACCGGCGGGGTCGTCAAAAGCCAACCCCATGATGATGTGAAGCTGAAGATTTGGCAGTGCGCCGTAATTGACTTCGACGCTTGGACCCAGACCGCTCGTGTCACCCGACCCATGTGCTCCAGCGGAAAATCCATAAACTTCCCAGTGGCCATAATCCACGGGCTCGGGGTCGTCGGTTATGAAGGGCGGCCCCGCCAGTGCCCGCTCTGACGCAATGAGAGTGAAAGCCGCAAGCAGCACGCCAATTCCAAGGACCAGGCGCCGCGTTATCACATCCTTCAGTTTCATCGGGAACCGTTGGTGTCACCGCGGGCAAGCCATGCGTCCACCGACCACGCGCCACCACCTTCGATCAGCAGGTAAAGCGAGCCCAGCAGCATGTCGAAATCCGCCCGGGCTTCGTGCAGCATGCTCCAGAAGCCGTAGCGCGGCAGTTTGGGCAGATGGAAAATCCAGAAGTCATGCCCGAGCAGGATCGGCACCTTGGTCGAGACGATCGCGACGATCATGATGATGATCAGCGGGATCGCCGCGAGTTTGGAAAGCAAGCCCAGAATGATGAGCGTGCCGCAAGCGATCTCCATGATGCCCACGAATGGTCCCATCAGCTCGGGATAGGGAATGCCGATGGCCGCAAAGCGGCCGGGCCCGAGGATGTCCGGGGAAGCCAGTTTCTGAATGCCCTCGGGCAGAAATACGACGAGGCCGACGAGCAGACGGACGAGGATCGACCATCCCGGTGCGCGCGTACCGAGAAGCCTTGCTCGCCATTCGATCGCTCGTGTTCCGTATCTGGAGAGGGTACCGCTCATGATCCGCCGCCTTCTTCGTCTTCGAACAACTCGCCAAACAACTCGCGCACCTTGGTCTTGGCGGCGGCAAGCGCTTTACGTCCCGCCGGTGTCGCGCGGTAGATCCTGCGTCTCGTGCCGCCGTCACGCTGCCTCGCCGACTTGAGCAAGCCCCTCTGCTCCAGCCCATGCAGGATCGGATAGAGCGTGCCCGCGCTCAGCTCGTAGCCATGGCGGCGAAGTTCCTCGATCATGGCGAAGCCATAGACCGCCTCATTCACCGCGTGGTGCAACACATGAAGACGGATAAGGCCGGTGTAGAGGCCGCGATGATCCGCTTTCGCGGAAGCCGCGGCGGAACGCTTCCGCGTGACTTTCAGCCGCTTGATCGCGAAGTGGTCGATTGAGGCTGATTTTATATCGCGTTTCGCCATCGAAATTCGATATGATATCCTGTCAATCGAGTTAAGTGGGGTTCTCGGCGAACTCTTGCAATTCACCGCACCGCCTCCGCCCAGCGTGTGAGCGCCCACGGATGCCTCCCCGCCGAGATCCACCGCGTCCAGGACGGCTTGTAACGGTGCTCATCCGTCCGAGAACCCGGACCGACAATCCGATTTTTCGGACTTCGCGCGATCCGGCTCCGAGCCAAGCTGTTGAATTTCCTGCATGCGCCCTGTGACGATGCGATGGCATGCCACTTGCGTGGAGGACCGGCAAGGACGCCAACCACAGGGGGAACGCATGAAGCGCTGCAACCGCATGGCCGAGATCGGCCGTCGCCATTTCTTGAGAGGAGGCGTCACCGCCGCGGCTGCGGCGGTCGCCACGGGGATCACCTCGTCGACCGCCGAGGCGACGCCGGCGGTCGCACGCGAGAGTTATTCGAGCAAGAAGATCGGCAATATCCTGGAGCTGAAGGTCGATCAGCCGGTTCAGATCGCCTACCCGGACAAAGATTCGCCGGGCGTGCTCTTGAAGCTCGGGCGGCGCGTCGAGACGGGCGTCGGGCCCGATGGGGACATCGTCGCCTTCTCGACCCTCTGTCCGCACAAGGGCTTCCCGCTCGCTTACGTTGCGGCCGACAAGACGCTGAATTGTCCGGGCCACTACTCGCGGTTCGACTGCGAGAAGGGTGGCCAAGAGATCTTCGGCCACGCGACGCAAAACCTGGCGCAGTTCAGGTTGAAAGTCGATTCAGCGGGCGACATTCAGGCGGAGGCCGTCGATGAGCTGATCTACGGCCGGCTCAGCAACGTCCTTTCGGCTTGAGGAGGCCGCCATGACCTACAAGCGCAACATCGACCGGCTTCCCATCCCGCCAAAAGACGCCAACGTCCGCAACGTGGTCTGCCACTACTGCATCGTCGGATGCGGCTACAAGGCGATCACCTGGGACGTCGACAAGCAGGGCGGCCGGGCGCCGGGCGAGAATTTTTTCGGCGCGGATTTGACCAAGCAGCAGGGGGCCGAGGCAACGGCTTGGTTCTCTCCTGCGATGTACAACATCGTGAAGCAGAACGGCCGCGATGTGCACCTTGTGCTGATGCCCGACAAGGGCTGCGAGGTGAATTCGGGGCTAGGCTCAATTCGCGGCGCTCGCCAGGGCGAGAACTCCTATTCGGAGGTGACCGGCACCCAGTCCCAGCGGTTGACCAATCCGCTGGTCTACCGCTACGGCGGCATGTATCCCACGTCATGGGATGATGCGCTGGGGCTTACCGCCGAGATCACGCGCCGGGTGGTCGAGCAGCAAGGCGAGGATGGCCTCATCGTCTCGGCGTTCGACCACGGCGGCGCCGGCGGCGGCTACGAGAACACCTGGGCGACCGGCAAGCTCTACTTCGAGAGCATGAAGGTCAAGAACATTCGCATCCACAACCGCCCGGCCTACAATTCGGAGGTCCACGCGACGCGCGACATGGGCGTAGGCGAGCTCAACAACTGCTACGAGGACGCGGAGCTCGCGGACACGATCGTGGCGGTGGGCACCAACGCCTTGGAAACGCAGACCAACTACTTCCTGAACCATTGGATCCCCAACCTGCGCGGGACCTCGATGGACAAGAAGCGGCAGCAGCTTGCCGGCGAGCCCCACGCGGCCGCGAAGGTGATCATCGTCGATCCGCGGCGGACGGTGACGGTGAACGCCTGCGAGATCGAGGCGGGCAAGGACAATGTGCTCCACCTCGCGCTCAATTCCGGCACGGATTTAACGCTGTTCAACGCGCTGATGACCGAGATCGCCGCGAAAGGATGGCTCGACCGCGACTTTATCCAGGCGTCCACGACCGGCTTCGACGAGATGCTCGCGGCCAACAAGACCAGCATAGACGAGGCGGCTGAGATCACCGGCCTTTCGCCGGACCAGATCCGACAGGCGGCGGCGTGGATCGCCGAGCCCAAGGAGGGCAAGCGCCGGCGGACGATGTTCTCCTACGAGAAGGGGCTTATCTGGGGCAACGACAACTACCGGACCAACGGCGCGCTGGTGAACATTGCGCTCGCCACCGGCAACGTCGGCCGACCCGGCGGCGGCTGCGTCCGCATGGGCGGCCACCAGGAGGGCTATGTCCGTCCGTCCGACGCGCATGTCGGCAAGCCCGCGGCCTATGTCGACCAGCTCCTCATTGCCGGCAAGGGCGGTGTCCATCATATCTGGGCCTGCGACCACTTCAAGACGACGCTCAACGCGCTCGAGTTCAAGAAGGCCTACAAGCGTCGCACGGACCTGGTGAAATACGCGATGGAGGGCGTACCCTACGGCGACCGTGCCGCGCTCGTGAACGCGGTCATGGGCGCGATCCGACAAGGCGGGCTCTTCAGCGTGGACGTCGACATCGTGCCGACGAAGATCGGCGAGTGCGCGCATGTCGTGCTTCCGGCCGCGACCTCGGGCGAGATGAACCTCACCTCGATGAACGGCGAGCGCCGGATGCGGCTCACCGAGCGCTACATGGACCCGCCCGGCAACGCGAAGCCGGATTGCCTCATCGTCGCCAGGCTCGCGCAGGCGCTCGAGCGGTCCTGGCGTTCGGCGGGCAAGAACGACGTCGCCGATAAGTTCAAGGGCTACGACTGGAAGACCGAAGAAGACGCCTTCATGGATGGCTACCACGAACATGCCGATGGCGGAAAATTCGTGACCTACGAGCGGCTTCGCGCCATGGCCACGAACGGCTTCCAGGAGCCCGCGGTGGACTTCAAGGACGGCAAGATCATCGGCACCAAGCGTCTCTATACGGACGGCAAGTTCAAGGCGGGCAAGGCCAAGTTCATGCCGACGCAGTGGCGCGGGCTGCAGGCGGCGGGGAAGCAGGCCGAAAAGGACAAGTTCTCGTTCCTGATCAACAACGGCCGCGCCAACCACGTCTGGCAGTCGGTCTATCTCGACCAGAACAACGACTTCGTCATGGACCGCTTTCCGCTGCCCTACATCCAGCTGAACCCCGAGGACATGGAGGAGTTGAAGATCAGCGAGGGCGATCTCGTCGAAGTCTATAACGACAACGGGTCGACCCAGGCGATGGCTTATCCGACGCCGACGGCGAAGCGGAAGGAGACCTTCATGCTCTTCGCCTATCCCACCGGCCCGCAGGGCAACGTCGTCTCAAAGGGGGTGAACGAGCTGATCATCCCGAACTACAAGCAGACCTGGGCCAACATCCGGAAGATCGCGGACGCGCCCGAGGTCACGCGCAAGCTCTCCTTGAAGAGCCTGGAGTACCGCACGAGCTGATCCTCCGTCTCACCCTGGACTGGCCGGAGCAGGTCTACGCTCCGGTCGCTTTCTCCGGACTGGGGAACAAGTTCAACGAAGTCGAGCGAGGCGGCGAATGGGAGACTCCGTGATCGACCCGTTCGGACGCAAGATCACGTATCTGCGCGTTTCCGTCACGGACAGATGCGATTTCCGCTGCGTCTACTGCATGGCCGAGGACATGACGTTTCTGCCCCGGTCCGAGGTGCTGTCGATCGAGGAGCTCTATCGCCTGTGCAGCGCCTTCGTGCGCCTCGGCGTGCGCAAGCTCCGGCTCACCGGCGGCGAGCCGCTGGTGCGGCGGAACGTCATGAGCCTCGTCCGCTCGCTCGGGCGTCATCTGGAGACCGGCGCGCTCGACGAGCTGACGCTCACCACCAACGGCAGCCAGCTCGCGCGTTACGCGGAAGAGCTGGCAACCGCGGGGGTGCGGCGGATCAACGTCTCGCTCGATACGCTCGATCCCGCGAAGTTTGCGGCGATCACGCGCTGGGGCAAGCTCGACAAGGTGCTGGAGGGCATCGACGCCGCCAAACGCGCGGGCGTTCGGATCAAGCTCAACGTGGTCGCCCTCAGAGGGGTGAACGACGATGAGTTCGATGACCTGATCCGCTGGTGCGGTGACCGGGACCTTGATCTCGCCCTCATCGAGGTCATGCCGATGGGCGAGATCGGCTCCGACGCCCGCATGGGTCAGTATCTGCCGCTCTCGCTGGTGCGTGCGCAGCTCCAGCGCCGATGGACGCTCGACGAGACCGATTACCGCACCGGCGGGCCGGCGCGATACTACGTCGTGCGTGAAACCGGCCGTCGGCTCGGCATGATCACGCCGCTCACGCATAATTTCTGCGAGAGCTGCAATCGGGTGCGCCTCACCTGCACCGGAACGCTCTTCATGTGCCTGGGCCAGGAGGACGCCGCCGATCTGCGCGCACCGCTCCGCCTCTCCGAGAGCGACGAGCTGCTTGACGATGCGATCCGCGCCGCCATCGCCCGCAAGCCGAAGGGACACGATTTCGTCATCGACCGGCGCATTCGGCGCGCCGCCGTCGGCCGGCATATGAGCGTGACTGGAGGCTAGTGACCGCCGACCATCGTCACATTCGCTGCCGCGCAGGTGGCACGCGCAACCGTCAGTAGGTCGCGAACATTTCGTCTGAGACGTGCCTGACCCCGGGCACGCCCTCGGCGAGCGCGATCAGCGCCTTGCGTTCGGGCTCGGAGCTGATGAGACCCCATAAATGTACTGTTCCGCCGGTGACGATGACGTTGCGGCTGCCAAAATCGGTCCAGGACTGCTGCTTTTCCAGTCGAACCAGCAACTCGTGCCGGATGTCGAGGTCCCGGACGCCCGTCTCCTCGCCATGCCCCACGACCGATGCGAGGGCCTGGATCAAATTGGAGCGGCTCACCACGCCGACCAGCTTGCCATGGCGGGTAATGGGCACTCGGTTGATCCGCTTACGCTCGAGCAAAGCGGCAATCTCCGAGAGCGGCGTGTCCTCGGTGGCCGACACCACATCCGTCGTCATCAGCTCGCCGACTTTCTTGCCGTGCGACTTGGCGAAATCCTCGGCGAGCGCGGCCGCACCGGTTACTGCCTCGAGCCACCACGGGCGGCGCTTCTCCGTACCGATTTCGGCGCGATGAATGAGGTCGGCCTCGCTGAGGATGCCGATCAGATGGGCTTGTGCGTCGACGACCGGCAGAGCGCTGACGTCATGCTTGCTCAAGAGCTTGATCGCTTCTGCGACATCGGTGTCAGGACGGACTGTCATGACATCGCGTACCATGACGTCAATCGCGCGCATCATGCTCTCCTCGGGCTGGGCATGGAGGGGGACGTGGCGCGGTAGATCTCAAAATAGATAACTGAAAAGCGCGAACAGAGACCCCGAAAGCACGACTGCAACCGGCAACGTCAACACCCAGGCGAGGATCAGATTCTTGATCGTGCTGGCCTGAAGGCCGGAACGGTTCGCCGCCATCGTGCCCGCGACGCCGGAAGAGAGCACATGGGTCGTGCTGACCGGCAATCCGTAACTGTCCGCCGCTGCGATCAAACCCATCGCGACGAGTTCGGCCGATGCGCCCTGGCCATAGGTGAGATGCTCCTTGCCGATCTTTTCGCCGACGGTGACGACGATGCGCTTCCAGCCGACCATCGTCCCCAGGCCGAGCGCGATCGCCACCGCGACCTTGACCCAGGGCGGAATGAATTTCGTCGCATTGTCGAGGGACTTCTTGTACGCGCTCAGCGCCGCTCCATCATCCTCCGACAAATCGGCGTCCTGGTCTTTCATCAGGAGACGCAGCGCTTCGGAGGCGAGATACATGTCATTGCGCGTGTTGCCGACCGCCGCGGGCGGAATCTTCGCCAGCGAGCCATATTGCTTCACCTGGGCCGCGATGTCGCGGACGAGCACGGCGAGCGAGGGGTATGTCCCCTCGCTGATCTTGTGTTGCGCGACATAGAGCGTCACGGCGGGACGCGGATTGCCGAGAACATCGAAGCCGGCAGCCTTCGCCTCGATCACGTCGGACGCCGCCGCGGACGTGATCAAGAACGCGCTAACCTGGCTGTCGGGCAATGAGCGGTTGAGGGCATAGGTGGTTGGCACCGTGCCGATCAGGATCAGCATGATCAGGCCCATCCCCTTTTGCCCGTCATTCGAGCCATGGGCGAAGCTGACGCCCGTGCAGGTCAGCACCAGCAGACCGCGAATCCACCATGGCGGCGGCGCCGCCCCCACGGGCGCCTTGTAGAGTGCGGGAATGCGGATCAGAGCCTTGGCGAGGAGCAGCAGAAGGCCCGCCAGAACGAAGCCGACAAGTGGCGAAAACAGCAGCGACTTGCCGACGCCGAGCGCTTGTCCCCAATCGACGCCGCTGGTGCCGCTGTTGCCCGCGGCCAGGATCTGGTTCATCAGCCCGACGCCGATGATCGATCCGATCAAGGCATGCGAGCTCGAATTCGGGATGCCGAAATACCAGGTCCCGACGTTCCAGATGATCGCGGCGATGAGCAGGGCGAAGACCATCGCGAAGCCGGCATCGCTGCCGACTTGCAGGATGAGCTCGACCGGCAACAGCGAAATGATGCCAAAGGCGACCGCTCCGGTCGAGGCGAGCACGCCGAGGAAATTGAACACCCCGGACCAGATCACCGCGACATGCGCTGGCAGCGAATGGGTGTAGATGACGGTCGCCACCGCATTCGCGGTATCGTGGAAACCGTTGACGAACTCGAAGCCGAGCGCGATGAACAGCGCCAGGCCGAGGAGCAAGTACACGAGCATGCCAGGGGACGGCGCGGACGCCAGGTCGGAGAGCAGCGCGTGCGCGGCGTAGACGGCGCCGATCGCCAGCACGCCCCAGGTGATGAACGGAGCGACCCGACCGGTCCACGCCGGCATACCCGACGAATGCAACGGATGTTCCTGGTCGACATGCACAGCGCGCTGCGCTGCGCCGCGGATCACCGCTCCTTCGCTCATCTTCGCCCCCGATTTTTTTTGTCACCGAGCCGCCAGCGCGCGTCTTCGGCACGCGACGATCTATAGCCGCTCTCCGTGACATATCGATGACAGGGGCGGACACTCGCCGACCGCCGGCGGCCACCGGCGCTCGCCGGCCGCAGATGAACCGAATCCGTGAAACCGATCATTTTCATCGTCATGCCCGGACTTGATCTGACTTGATCCGGGCATCCACGGAAGCCTGGAAAAGCCTTGCCGGTAGCGCGTGGATGGCCGGGTCAAGGCAGGTCAAGCCCGGCCATGACGAGAAGGGAAAGGACGACATATGATTCGGTCCTCGGAAACGCTGTACTAGTGATCGCCATCGACGGTGATAGCCACCGCCGCGCCGCAGCGTCCGCCGTACCCCGCACGACCAGGCTCCTGACCCCGCTCTGGAAGCCCGACGGCGATTGCGCCAAGATCGGCTCGCAACCGGCTGACGAGGTCTTTTGCCGATGACCCCGATCGCACGATGGTTCCTCGGCGCGCTGGCGCTGGCCGCGCCGGGTATCATCGTGCTCGGAATCTTCGCCGGCGCCGGCGATATCGCCTGGCGCTCGGCCTTCCTCGCGGCTCTCCTGATCTATGTCGCGGTCGTGCTGCTGGTCCGGCCGCTGATCATGGGCGTGGCGGCGGTGCAGGCCGCGGTCGACCGGCTGGCGGCGGGCGAGGGCGCCGGTCCCGATGTTGAGACGCTGTCGCCGACGGTGCGCGAGCTCTGGCTCGCCGTCGGCCGCTGGGCGCGGGCGTCGCGCCAGAAGCTTGCCGCGCGCGAGGCCGAGCTCGGCGCGGCGCAGGCGGTGCAGGCGGCGTTGCCGGACCCGCTGATCCTGCTCGATGAGCGCCGCCGCATCGTCGGCGCCAACGCGGCGGCGAACGAGCTGCTGGGCATGCGGCTGATCGAGCGCGACCTTGCCGTGGCGCTGCGCCATCCGCTGGTGCTTGCCGCCGCCGATGCGGTGCTCCAGGGCGAGGCCTCGCGCATCGTCGAGTTCGACGTCACCACGCCGGTCGAGCGCCATCTCTCGGCGCGGCTCGCCGCGCTCCGCCCGCACACCTCGGAGGGCGCGGCGGTGGTGCTGACGCTCCACGATCTCACCGCGGCCAAGCGCAGCGAGCGCCTGCGCGCCGATTTCGTCGCCAATGCCAGCCACGAGCTCAGGACGCCGCTCGCCTCGCTCATCGGCTTCATCGAGACCTTGCGCGGCCCCGCCCATGATGACAGCACCGCGCGCGACCATTTCCTCGCCATCATGGCCGAGCAGTCGCAGCGCATGAAGCGGCTGGTCGACGATCTGCTGTCGCTGTCGCGCATCGAGATGAACGAGCATCAGCCGCCGACCGAGCGCGTCGATCTCGAGCGCACGCTGCGCACCGTGGCCGATTTGCTGGGGCAGCGCGCCGACGCGCGCGACATGCGCATCGTGCTCGACCTGCCGCGCGGGCTTTCCGAGGTGCAGGGCGATCCCGACGAGCTCGCCCAGGTGTTCCAGAACCTGCTCGACAACGCCATCAAGTACAGCCGCCCCGGCACCCCGATCGAGGTCAGCGCCCGCCCCTCGCCGCGCTTCCTGCCGGGGACGCGGCCGGGCGAGCGGCCGCCGGCGATCGCGGTGGCAGTGCGCGATCATGGCGACGGCATCGCGCGCGAGCACCTTCCGCGGCTGACCGAGCGCTTCTACCGGGTCGACGCCGCACGCTCGCGCGAGCTCGGCGGCACCGGCCTCGGCCTCGCCATTGTCAAGCACATCGTGAACCGCCATCGCGGCGCGCTGGACATCGACAGCAAGGAGGGTGAAGGCAGTATTTTCACCGTCCACCTGCCATTGCCGCCGAGTTAACGAAAGTGTCATAAATTTGCAACTGTTATGTCCTATTGATGTAACGCAAGGCCTGTAGCCAAGGGGACGAAAGCGCCGCGTACCCGCCCCACGACAAGGCGGGACCGGCTTTCGCATCAACGCAGCGTGAGGAGAACCCCCGTGCAGGCTCGCAGCAGACCTATCCTTTGGCTCGGCGCCGCCGCCCTACTGGGCTTGGCGACCGTGGCCGCGCCCCGCGCCGAGGCGACGGAGATTTCCGGCGCCGGCGCCACCTTCCCCTATCCGATCTACGCCAAATGGGCCGAGGCCTATAAGGCGAAGAGCGATATCAGCATGAACTATCAGTCGATCGGCTCGGGTGGCGGCATCAAGCAGATTGAATCGAAGACCGTTGACTTCGGCGCTTCCGACATGCCGCTCAAGCCCGAGGATCTCGAAAAGCACGGCCTCACCCAGTTTCCAGCGATCATGGGCGGTGAGGTGATGGCGATCAATCTGTCCGGCGTCACTGCCGGCGAGATGACGCTCGACGGGCCGACGATCGCCAATATCTATCTCGGCAATATCGCCAAATGGAACGATCCGGCGATCGCCAAACTCAATCCCGGGCTGAAGCTTCCCGACGTGGCGATCGCTCCGGTTTACCGCTCCGACGGTTCAGGCACGACCTTCATCTTCACCAACTACCTGTCGAAGGTGAGCCCCGAGTGGAAGGAAAAAGTCGGCGAGAATACGTCGGTTGAATTCCCTACTGGAATCGGCGGCAAGGGCAATGAAGGCGTGGCGGCACTCACCTCGCGGACGGCCGGCGCCATGGGCTATGTCGAATATGCCTATGCGGTGCAAAATAAGCTCGTCTACACCAAGCTCATCAACAAGGAAGGCAGCGCGCTGATGCCGAGCAGCAAGACCTTCCAGGCAGCAGCGGCCAATGCCGATTGGCAGAAGGCGCCCGGCTTCTATCTGCTGCTGACGGATCAGCCAGGGAAGGAGAGTTGGCCCATCACCGGGGCGAGCTTCATCCTGATGTACAAGCAGCAGGAGAAGCCGGAGACCGCCAAGCAGGTGCTCGACTTCTTCGCCTGGTCCTATCAGAACGGCACCAAGATGGCCGAGGAGCTCATCTACGTGCCGATGCCGGATAACGTGGTAAGCGTCATCGAATCGTCCTGGGCAGCCAACATCAAGGATGCGAGCGGCAAGCCGGTATGGCAAGCGCACTGACCATCACCTCGCGCCGGCGGCTCGACCGCCAGCGTCTGCAAGACGCCGCCTTCCGCGGCACCACGCAGCTCTTCGCCTTGGGCGTGCTGGTGCTGCTGGGCGGCGTCGTGGTGGCGCTCGCGGCCGGCGCGGTGCCGGCGTTCCGGGCCTTCGGCTGGGGTTTCTCTCCAGCGATTGCCTGGAACCCGGTGACCGAGAAGTTCGGCGCGCTGCCGGCGATCTATGGCACGCTGGTCAGCTCCGCCATTGCCATGGTGATCGGCATCCCGCTCGCCTTCGGCATCGCCGTGTTCCTGACCGAGCTCTGCCCGCCGGCGCTGCGGCGGCCGATCGGCACCTTGATCGAGCTGCTGGCGGCGATCCCCAGCATCATCTACGGCATCTGGGGCCTGTTCG
The DNA here is from genome assembly GCA_963789275.1 of uncultured Alphaproteobacteria bacterium. Classification (GTDB taxonomy): domain Bacteria; phylum Pseudomonadota; class Alphaproteobacteria; order ATCC43930; family CGMCC-115725; genus DAHUYF01. The sequence goes on along the minus strand of CAWBKF010000004.1, from coordinate 393,056 downwards.
TGCTCGCGCCCATCCTGCAGCTTACCGTGCAGCCGTTCCTGATCGAGACCTTGGGCACGCTGCCGGGGATCGGCGCGCTGTTCTCGGGGCCGCCGCTCGGACTCGGCATCCTCACCGCCGGCATCATCCTGGGCTTCATGGTGCTGCCTTTCATCGCCTCGGTGGTGCGCGACGTGTTCTCCACCGTGCCGCCGATGCTGCGCGAGAGCGCCTATGGCGTCGGCGCCACCACCGCGGAGGTGGTGCGCCATATCGTGCTGCCCTATACCCGCACCGGGGTCATCGGCGGCGTCATGCTCGGGCTCGGCCGCGCGCTCGGCGAGACCATGGCCGTCACCTTCGTCATCGGCAATGCGCATCGCATCAAGGCCTCGCTGCTGGCGCCGGGCACCACCATCTCGGCGACGCTCGCCAACGAGTTCACCGAGGCGGTGGGCGATCTCTACACCTCCTCGCTCTTCGCGCTGGGCTTCATCCTCTTCGTCATCACCCTCATCGTGCTCGCCGCCGCCAAGCTGATGCTGCTGCGGCTCGAGCAGCGCGCGGCCAAGTGATGCAAAACGCCGGCCTTTATGCGCGACGGCGCGCGATCAACGTCGGCTACCTGGTGCTTTCCGTGGCGGCGACCGCGACGGGGCTCGCCATCCTGTTCCTCATTTTGTGGACGCTGTTGCGCAACGGCATTCCGGCACTGGGCTCCGATCTCTTCACCCAGATCACGCCGCCGCCCGGCAGCCGCGGCGGCATTGCCAACGCGATCTACGGCAGCGTCGTCATGACCGTGGTCGCGACCCTGGTGGGGACGCCGGTGGGCGTGCTCACCGCGACCTACCTCGCCGAGTTCGGCGCCGGCAGCCGCATCGCGGCGGTCGTGCGTTTTGTCAACGATATCCTGCTGAGCGCCCCCTCGATCATCATCGGCCTCTTCGTCTACGAGCTGATGGTGCTGCCGATGGGCCATTTCTCCGCCTGGGCCGGCTCGGTAGCGCTCGCCATCATCGTCGTCCCGGTCGTGGTGCGCACCAGCGAGGACATGCTGCGCCTGGTGCCGGGCAGCCTGCGCGAGGCGGCGGTGGCGCTCGGCACGCCGCAATGGAAGGTCGTCGTCATGGTGATCTACCGCGCGGCGATCCAGGGCATGCTGACCGGCGTCATGCTGGCGGTGGCGCGGATCGCCGGCGAGACCGCGCCGCTGCTGTTCACCGCGCTCAACAACCAGTTCTGGTCCACCGACATGAACGGGCCGATGGCCAATCTGCCGGTCGTCATCTTCCAGTTCGCGCTTGAGCCCCTATGCCGATTGGCAGACGCTCGCCTGGGGCGGCGCCATGCTCATCACCATCGCCATCCTGCTGCTCAACATCCTCGCCCGCCTCCTTGCCAATTGGAGCAACCGCTCGCCATGACCGCCGATCTCTCGCTGACCGTCGAGGCGCCACGCGCGCTGACCCTGGGCCGCCCCATCGTTAGGCCGCAGGAGCCCGCTGTGGTCGCGCAAACCGCGCCCAAGGTGGTGATCAAGGACGTGCGCTTCTACTACAAGAAATACGAGGCGCTCAAAGGCATCAATCTGGCGCTGCACGACAAGCGCGTCACCGCCTTCATCGGCCCCTCGGGCTGCGGCAAGTCGACCCTGCTGCGCATCCTCAACCGCATCTATGAGCTCTATCCCGGCCAGCGCGCCACCGGCGAGGTGCTGGTCGACGGCCACAACATCCTCGATGCCGGCCAGGATTTGAACCTGCTGCGCGCCAAGATCGGCATGGTGTTCCAGAAGCCGACGCCGTTCCCGATGTCGATCTACGACAACATCGCCTTCGGCGTGCGCCTCTACGAGCAGATCTCGGCCAGCGAGCTCGACGAGCGCGTCGAGCAGGCGCTGCGCCGCGTCGCGCTGTGGGACGAGGTCAAGGACAAGCTGCGCCAGAGCGGCCTCTCGCTCTCGGGCGGCCAGCAGCAGCGCCTGTGCATCGCCCGCGCGGTCGCGGTGAAGCCGGAGATCCTGCTGCTCGACGAGCCCGCCTCGGCGCTCGACCCGCTGTCGACCCAGCGCATCGAGGAGCTCATCGCCGAGCTCAAATCCGACTATTGCATCGCCATCGTCACGCACAACATGCAGCAGGCCGCCCGCAGCTCCGACTATACCGCCTTCATGTATCTGGGCGAGCTCGTCGAATACAGCGAGACCGAGGCGATCTTCACCCATCCCCGGGAGAAGCGGACCGAGGATTACATCACCGGCCGCTTCGGCTGAGGAGGATCCCATGGCCTCAGAGCACATCATCAAGAGCTATGACGAGGAGCTGCAGCGCCTCGACAACACGCTGACGCAGATGGGCGGCATCGCCGAGAGCCAGCTCGGCGCCGCCATCGAGGCGGTGGTCAAGCGCGACAGCGACCTCGCCACCCAGGTGATCGAGGGCGATGTCCGCGTCGACACGCTCGAGCGCGAGATCGAGGCGCTGGTGGTGCGCCTGCTGGCGCTGCGCCAGCCGATGGCGCGCGACCTCCGGCAATCCATCGCCGCGCTCAAGATCGCCAGCGACCTCGAGCGCATCGGCGATTACGCCGCCAACGTCGCCAAGCGCTCGATCGCCTTGAACCAGACGCCGCCGGTGCGGCCGGTCTATGCCGTGCCGCGCATGGGCCGGCTCTGCCAGGCGATGATCAAGGACATGCTCGACGCTTATGTCGAGCGCGATGCCGACAAGGCGCTGGCGGTGTGGCTGCGCGACGAAGAGCTCGACGAGATGTACACCAGCCTCTTCCGCGAGCTCCTGACCTATATGATCGAGGATCCCCGCAACATCACCGCCTGCACCCATCTGCTGTTCATCGCCAAGAATCTGGAGCGCGTCGGCGACCACACCACGAACATCGCCGAGACGCTCTATTTCCTCGTGCACGGCACGCCGCTCGCCCAGGCGCGGCCCAAGGGCGACCGCTCGAGCCTCGCCGTCGTGCACGGACGTCCGGCCGAAGTTGAGACCGAGGAGGAGAACGGTTGATGCGCCCGCTGGTGCTGGTGGTCGAGGACGAGCCGGCGCTCGTCACCCTGTTGCGCTACAACCTCGAGCGCGAGGGCTTCGCCGTCAACGAGGCGCATGACGGCGAGGAGGCGCTGCTGCAGCTGCGCGAGAGCAAGCCCGATGCGGTGCTGCTCGACTGGATGCTGCCGCGCATCTCCGGCCTCGAGGTCTGCCGCCAGATCCGCCGCGCCCCGGCCTGGCGCGACCTGCCGGTGATCATGCTCACCGCGCGCGGCGAGGAGGGCGACCGCGTACGCGGCCTCGACAGCGGCGCCGACGATTATGTCGTGAAGCCGTTCTCGCCGACCGAGCTCATCGCGCGGCTGCGCGCCGTCATCCGCCGCGTGCGGCCGGTGACCACGGCCGAGACGCTGCGCTTTGCCGACATCGTCATGGATCTCTCGGCCCATCGCGTCGTGCGCGCCACCGCCCCGGTGCATCTCGGCCCGACCGAGTTCCGCCTGCTGCGCTTCTTCCTCGAGCGGCCGGGCCGGGTGTTCTCGCGCGAGCAGCTGCTCGACGGCGTCTGGGGGCGCGAGGCGGAGGTCGAGCTGCGCACCGTCGACGTCCATATCCGCCGGCTGCGCAAGGCGCTCAACGACAGCGGCCGCGCCGACGTCATCCGTACCGTCCGCGCCGCCGGCTACGCCCTCGACGCCGCCGAGGGCTGATCCGGGCGGCGGCGCGCCGTTGTGCTGTCGGGCGTGCTGTTCTGGATCTTCCGCCAGACGTTCTAGCCTTGGCGGCGGAGGGGGGCCTCTCTATCATGGCTCGCAAGCCGATCTTCGGCGGCGCCCTGCGTCAGCGGCGCACACAAATTTTTCGTCAATGGAGTACACCACTGGCGTAGTCTCCCCGGGCGGGAGCCGCGAGGAGAGAAGTATGCCGGAGACCATCGCCATCATCGCGCCGGGCGAGATGGGCAGCGCCACCGGCCGCCGGCTCCAGGAGCATGGCGCGCGCATCCTCACCTCGCTCGCCGGCCGCAGCCCGGCCAGCGCGGCGCGGGCCGAGCGCGCCGGCTTCGTCGTCATCGACGATCCGGCGCGGCTGGTGGAGGAATCGACCCTGCTGCTGTCGATCGTGCCGCCGGGCGAGGCGGTCGGTCTCGCCGAGCGCCTGGCGCCGGTGCTCGCCGCCGCGCGGCGCAAGCCCGTCTTCGTCGATTGCAACGCGGTGTCGCCCGAGACCGCCCGGCGCATCGCCGCCATCCTCGCCCGCGCGCAATGCCGCTTCGTCGATGCCGGCATCATCGGGCCGCCGCCCTCGGCCAAGTCGCGCACCGTCTTCTACGCCTCGGGCGAGGCGGCGGCCGAGCTTGCCCCGCTGCGCGCGCTCGGCCTCGATGTGCGCGTGCTCGATGCGCCGGTCGGCGCCGCCTCGGCGCTCAAGATGTCCTATGCCGGCCTCACCAAGGGCATTACCGCGCTGGGCTCGGCGATCGCGCTGGGTGCGGCGCGTGGCGGCACCACCGACGCCCTGATCCAGGAGCTGCGCGAGAGCCAGCCCGCCCTGCTGCCCTATCTGGCGCGGCTGCCCACCATGTTCCCCAAGGCCTATCGCTGGGTCGCCGAGATGGAGGAGATCGCCGATTTCCTCGCCGGCGACGTGCCGGCGCAGCAGCTCTATCACGCCATGGCGCGGCTCTACGAGCGGCTGGCGGCCGGCGCCGCGACGCCCGAGACCGGCGAGCTCGCCGCCCTTGCCGCGTTTGCCAAGGCGGTGCGCTAGACGCCCGGAAAAGCCACTCCTTGGACGCGCGACGTCGGGCAGCCTGTTTTGTAAACTTGCCACTGCCGGAGAAGGGGATCGACAATCATGTGGAGTAGAGCCGGAGTTGCCATTCTCGTCACCGCCTTGACCGCCTGCGCCGGAGCGCCAAGCGCGCCGGGGGACGGCACCGCTACCGCCAACGCTATCGGCACGCCGTTCCTCATCGCCTTCAAGCTTCCGGTTTGCGCCGCGACGGTGGTTCTCGCGGCGCCGCTGGCCGGGGTCACCGGGCTTACGCCGACCGTCGAGGCCTATCAGATCCGCCGCGATCTCGACCAGGGCGTGGCGCAGAATTGCGGCCCGCCCTACGCGCTGGGCGCCGATTAGCGCCGGCTGTCACAGCGCCCGGATGAGGCGCGGCGCGCTGGCGCTGGCGGCGCTGCTGGCGGGCCCGGTTCTGGCCTGGGCGGAGGCGCCGTTTCCCGATCCCGAGCAGGGGAATGTGACCGGCGGCGTCTATGCCAACCGCTATTTCGGTCTCGCCTATCCGCTGCCGCCGGGCTGGGGCGAGGGGCTGTCGCCGCCGCAGGCCTCGATCACCGGCTATTACGTGCTGAGCACGCCGCAGCCCACGGAGCCGCTGGGCGCGACCTTGGTGATCGCGGCGCAGGATGCGTTCTTCGCCGCGGCGCCGCTGTCCGATGCGACGGCGATGGTCGAGGATCTCCGCCGCAGCGCCGCGCGCACCGACGGGCTCAGCGCCGGGCCGCCGCCGCGACAGGTGACCATCGCCGGCCGCCGCTTCGTGCGGGTCGACATCGGCGGCGTCGTGCTGTCGCGCATCGTCTTCGCCACCGACATCCGCTGCCACATCGTCAGCATCACGCTGGGCTCTCCCGATCCGGTGCTGCTGGAGAAGCTCGCGGCGAGCCTCGAGGCGCTGTCCTTCCCGGCGGAGGATGCCGCGGCGGCGCCGGTCTGCGTCCGGGACTATGTCAGCGACGCGACGCTGCGGCGCAAGGTCGAGGTGGCTCCGGCCGGCGCCAGCTTCATGCGCATTCCGGTCCGCATCATCATCGGCAGCGACGGCAAGGTCAGGCACGTCCATGTCATCCGCGCCTTTCCCGCGCAGGCGGCCGCCGTCGAAGCCGCCTTGGCGCAATGGGAGTTCGCGCCCTACCGGGTGAACGGCACGCCGGTCGAGGTCGAGACCGGGCTTATCCTCGACGTCAAGCCGGGCGAGCGGCGACAATAGAACGCCGCGGATGCCGAGGCATCCGCGGCGCCAGTGGCGGTGAGACGCTACAGCGAGCGCAGGAAGTTCAGGATGTCCTGCTGCGCGGCCACCGGCAAGGCGTTGAAGTTGCCGATGACGGTATTCGCTTCGGAGCCCGGACTGGCATGCTGCTCGATCGCCGTGAGCAGGTTGTTGGTGCGTCCGTCATGGAGGAAGAAGAGGCGCTGGCCGATGCCCCAGAGCGGCGCGGAGCGGAACTGGTCGCCGTCCGCCTGGCCCTGCGTCACCCGGTCCTGCAACCCGCGTCCCATGTCATGCAGCGCGACATCGCTGAACGGCGCGAAGGTCACGTTGCTCTGGTTGGTGAAGATCGACTGCGCCGTGGTGTGCTGCGGGATGTGGCAGAGATTGCAGCCGACATTGTTGAAGGCCTTCTCGCCCGCGCTCGTCGAGGCGGTGGCGGGCGCCGGCGTCGGTCCCGCCGAGAGCCGCATGAAGGCCGCGAAATTGACCACGTCCGAGGCGAAGTCGGAGGCGGGGCTGTCGCTCAGCTCGTTATCGCTGAGATTGGTCGCGTCCTCGGGCAGCGGGTTCAGCTGGCAGCCCGCGGTGTTGTCCCGCTCATTGGGGAAGAGCTCGTTGGTGACCCCCTGCTCGACGTTATAGGCTTCGCCGGCGAAGACCAGCAGCGACTTGTTCTGCGCCTTCCAGCCGAAGCGGGTGATGGTGCCGTCATTGGCGCTGTGGTTGAAGACGCCGGACGCGATGCCGTTGGCGTGCTGCTGGCTCGCGACCGCTGCCGCGTCGGCCTCGAGATTGCCGTCGGGCGTATTCTCGATCTGCCCGGCGCCGAAGATCGGTGTCGGAACGCGGAAGATGATGTTGTCTTGCGCGATCGCCTGCTGAAAATTCGGCTGCGCGATGTGGCAACCGGCCGCGTCCGTTCGCCCGGTGATGACGAAGAGATTGTGCACGCCGCCATCGGGCGTGCCGTCGGGATTGGTGATGAAGCGCGCCTCGCGCACGGGGCCGTTGAGCTGGATGAAGGACGGCACCGTGTTCGTCGCCTTGTCCAGCGTCGCCACCGCCACCTCCGGGTTGGTGGCGGGGCTGCTGCCGCCGGTCACCGGCTGCGCATGGCAGCCGGAACAGCTGTTCATGTTGAAGCGCGGGCCAAGCCCGCTGCCGCTTTGTTCCCCGGGCGGCGCGTCGTTGATGCTGCCGGTTACGGAATCCACCTCGCCGAAGCGGCCCTTCGCCGCGGTGAAGAAGCTCTGCTCGGTGGCGCCGAGGCCCGGCAGGGGCCCGCCGGCATCAGCCGGCCCGCCGCGCACGCCGGGATCGACGGGGCCGGGGTTGCGCCCCCCGGGAGCGGCCGCGGGATCGGCGGTTTGGGCAAGCGCCATCCCGACGCAGAAGGGTGCCACCAGGAGGATGGTCGCGATGCCGCCGCGCACGGGGATCGCCGGAACGAAATGTGCCATGGTTGCCTTCTCCCTGTGAAAGTGCGTTTGGAAACAAGCTTCTGGTGCTTCTCCGAGTAATGATAGATCATATGAAAGTGCCTGCTTTCCGTCGGTCTTGCCTGTTCGATATTTGGGGCAACCATATGACAAAAAAGGGAGTTTCGTTAATATCCGCGCCGGTGCCGAAGACACTCCGATAGAGTGGACATGGCTTCGATCGCCGACGAAAGCCTGATCGGAGCGGTGGACGAGGGAGCGCAAGAACATTGGATCTTTCAGCGAAATTCTATCTTTCGGTGCGATCGCGGGGAGCGCCGATAGCGGCCCCGGCGGGCGCGCATGCCTTGCCCCTCTCCCAACGCGGAGGTAGTGTTGCAATAATTGAGCGCGTGCCCGCGCGAGCTTTCTATGGCTTGGTGGGTGGGTCGAGCGGTCTCGTGACCCCTCCGGGCGCGGCGCTCCAAATAATGCGCGCCGGCCGGGTCGCGGGGCGGGACATGCTCAGCGCGTCGGCCGCCGCCGGGAGGTCGGCCGATGCGGCAAGACCGCGTCGCCTTTGAACGCTCGCTCGCCGCGCGTCTGGTCGCCAGCGGCAAGCTCGATGCCGGCGCGGCCGAGCGGGCGCTGAGCCTGCGCGGCGAAAGCCAGGAGCGGCTCGAGCAGATCCTCACCAAGCTCGGCCTCGTCCAAGAGAAGGACGTAGCCGAGGCGATCTCCGATGAGCTCGGCCTGCCGCTGGTCGCGTCAAGCGATTATCCCGATGCGCCGGTGCTGGACAGCGCCAGCCCGAAATTCCTGCGCCAGGCCCGGGTGCTGCCGCTGCTCGACACGCCCGAGCGGCTCATCCTCGCCGTCGCCGATCCGCTCGACGACTATCCCGTGCGCTCGCTCGGATTGCTCGCGGGCAAGCCGGTCGAGATCCGCATCGCCGCGCCGTCCGATGTCGAGCTTGCCCATGAGCGCCTCTATGAGGGCGGCAAGAGCTCGATCGGCCAGATCGTCGACGAGATCGAGGAGGCGGAGGAGGCCGGCGCCGACGAGGATATCAGCCGGCTGCGCGACCTCGCCAGCGAGGCGCCGGTGGTGCGCCTCGTCAACCTGCTGATCGCGCGCGCCGTCGAGAGCCGCGCCTCCGACATCCATATCGAGCCGTTCCACAACCGGCTCGCCGTGCGCTATCGCGTCGACGGCGTGCTGCGCGACGGGCCGGCGCCGCCGGCGCGGCTGCGCGCCGCCATCGTCTCGCGCATCAAGATCATGGCGAAGCTCAACATCGCCGAGCGCCGCCTGCCGCAGGACGGGCGCATCCGCGTGGCGATCCGCGGCCGCGACTACGATCTGCGCGTCGCCACCGTGCCGACGCTGCATGGCGAGCGCGTCACCATGCGCGTCCTCGACCGCGCCAGCCTGGTGGAGGATTTCGCGTCGCTGGGCTTCGCCGCCGACACGCAGCGGCGCTTTCTCGGCCTGCTCGATCAGCCGCAGGGCATCCTGCTGGTCACCGGGCCCACCGGCAGCGGCAAGACCACGACGCTCTATACCAGCCTGCTGCGCCTCAACACGCCGGAGAAGAACATCTTCACCGTCGAGGATCCGATCGAGTACCAGCTCGACGGCGTCAACCAGATCCAGGTCAAGCCGCAGATCAACCTCACCTTCGCCGAGATCCTGCGCACCCTGCTGCGGCACAATCCCGACATCATCATGATCGGCGAGATGCGCGACTTCGAGACGGCGCAGATCGCGATCCAGGCGGCGCTCACCGGCCACCTCGTGCTGTCGACGCTGCACACCAACGACGCCGCCAGCTCGATCAACCGGCTGCTCGACATGAAGATCGACGATTACCTCGTGACCTCGACGGTGAACGGCGTCACCGCCCAGCGCCTGGTGCGCCGGCTCTGCCCGTCCTGCCGCCGCAGGCGTCACGTGCTGCCGGAATTCGTCGCGCGCATGGGCTTCGCCGAGGTGCTCGACGGCCGCGAGGCGACGCTCTACGACGCCGTCGGCTGCGAGCTCTGCCACGGCAGCGGCTATCGCGGCCAGGTCGCGGTGATCGAGGTCCTGGCACTTTCCGACGCGATCCGCCGGCTCGTCCTTGCCCATGCCGAGACCCGCGAGATCCACCGCGTCGCGGTCGCGGAGGGCATGCGCACGATGTACCACGACGGGCTGCTCAAGGCGCTCGACGGCATCACCACCATCGAGGAGGTGCTGCGCGTGACCCGGGACGTCTGACCATGGCGCAGTTCCGCTATGTCGCGGTCGCCGCCTCCGCCGAGCGGGTGGAAGGCCGCATGGAGGCGGCCGACAAATCCGCCGTCGTCCACCGCCTGCACGCCTCGGGCCATGTGCCGATCCGCGTCGACGAGGTGGGGCTGGGCGCGATCGCCGGGTTCGACCTGGCGGAGCTGCTGGGCGCGCGGCGCGTCACGGCGCGCAGCCTGGCGCTGATCACCGGCCAGCTCGCGACCTTGCTGCGCGCCGGGCTTGCCCTCGACGAGGCGCTGGTCATCCTCGAGGAGCTGCTCGACCGCCCCGGCGAGAAGCAATGCCTGCGGCACCTGCGCGAGCGGGTGCGCGGCGGCACCAGCCTCGCCGATGCCATGGCGGCGCAGCCCCGGGTGTTTCCCGATTTCTATGTCAGCATGATCCGCGCCGGCGAGGCCGGCGCCAGCCTCGAGGCGGTGCTCGGCCGGCTCGCCGAGTTCCTCGAGCGCGCCGAGGCGTCCAAGGCGCACATCAAATCGGCGCTGATCTATCCCGTGATCGTCGCGCTGGTCTGCTGCGTCTCGATCGGCATCCTCTTCGCCTTCGTCGTGCCGCGCTTCCGGCCGCTGTTCGAGCAGGCAGGCGCGGCGCTGCCGCCCTCGGCCCGCGCGCTGCTCGCGGTGGCGGATTTCTTCCAGGGCTTCTGGTGGCTGTGCCTGCTGCTGCCGGCGCTCGCCGCATTGCTGGTCTACCGCCAGGTCAAGAGCCCGGCGAGCCGGCAGCGCTGGGAACGGCTGCTGCTGCGGGCGCCGCTGATCGGTCCGCTGATCCGCAAGGCCGAGGTCGCGCGCTTCGGGCGCACGCTGGGCACGCTCTTGAAGAACGGCGTGTCGCTGCTGAGCGCGCTGGCGCTCACCCGCGACACGCTGCGCAACCGCGTCTTCGTCGAGGCGCTGGACGGTGTCATCGAGCAGGTGAAGACCGGCAAGGGCCTCGCCGAGCCGCTCGCGCACAGCAAGGTGTTTCCGCGGCTCGCCGTCCATCTCGTGCGCGTCGGCGAGGAGAGCGGCCGCCAGGAGGAGATGCTGCTGAAGCTCGCCGACATCTTCGAGACCGAGATGAGCCGCAGCATCGACCGGTTGCTGGTGCTGCTCGGCCCGGCGCTCACCATCGTGCTCGGCACCATCGTCGCCTCGGTGATCGGCACGATCCTGACGGCGGTGCTGAGCGTCTACGATCTCGCCATGTGAGGAGGAGAGCGCAGTGGAGTTGATCGCAGGCGGCAAGCGGCATCCGACGCGCCGGTCGGCGCGTTGGCGCGAGCGCGGCTTCACCCTGGTGGAACTGCTGGTGGTGCTGGCCATCCTGGCGCTGCTGGTGGCGATCACCACGCCGCAGGTGCTGAAATATCTCGCCCGCGCCAAGGTCGACACGGCGCGCATCGAGGTCCAGAATCTCCAGACCGCGCTCGATCTCTTCCTGATCGATGTCGGACGCTATCCGACGCAGCAGGAGGGGCTGCAGGCGCTGGTGGCCAATCCGGGCGTGCTGGAGCGCTGGCATGGCCCCTACCTCAAAGCAACGAGCATGCCGCTCGATCCCTGGGGGCATTCCTACCAGTACCGTATCCCCGGGCAGCAGGGCGATTACGATCTCTACACGCTCGGCGCCGACAGCACCGCAACCGGCACCGCGTCGAATTGAGCGCGCCGCCGCTGGGAAAAGACGAGATGATGAAGGGCTTCACCCTGATCGAGCTGACCGTGGCGCTGGCCATCGCCGCGCTGCTGCTCGTCGCGGTGATGCCGAACGGCGCGCATCGCTACGGCTCGGTCGAGCTGCGGGGCAGCGCGCGCGACGTCGCCGCGGCGCTGCGGCTGACCCGCAGCCGCGCCATCACCGCCAACCGCGAGGCGGAATTCGCGCTCGACCTCGCCAATGCGGTCTACCGTCCTGCCGGTGCTGCCGCGCCGGTGGCGCTGCCGCGTGGCGTCAGCATCGTGCTTTTCAGCGCCGAGGACGAGCGGCTGTCCGGCACTGTCGGCGCAATCCGCTTCTTTCCCGATGGCAGCTCCAGCGGCGGCGATGTCGTGCTGAGCCGCGGTGGCGAGCGCTATGACGTGCTGGTCGACTGGCTCACCGGCGGCGTGTCGATCGATGCGCGGCGGTGAGCCATCCGTCGCCGGCCCGGCTGCCGGCTTCACCCTGGTCGAGATCCTCGTGGCCTTCGTCATCGCGGCCCTGCTGCTCGGCGTGCTCTACCAGATCTTCTCGACCGGCGCGCGCGCCGGGGAGCGCGCCGTGACCTATACCGACGCGGTGCTGCTCGCGGACTCCGGCCTCGACGCGCTCGCTGCCGCGCCGATCGCTCCGGGCGAGACCGAGGACCGCATCGGCGCCTATCGCCGCTCCACCAGCGTGCGCGTGCGCGAGGCGCTGGCGCCCGCGGCGGCGCAGTTCGCCCTCGTCCCCTATGAGATCGAGGTGCGCGTCGCCTGGCGCGACGGCGTGCGCGAGCGCGCGGTGGCGCTGTCGACGCTGCGGCTGGCGCCGCTGGCGGGCTACCAATGACCGCCTCCCAGCGCGGCTTCACCCTGCTCGAGCTGCTGATCTCGATCGCGCTGCTGGCGCTGCTCACCACCATGCTGTTCGGCGGCTTGCAGCTCGGCACCCGCCAGGTCGGCCGCCAGACGGACCGTCTCGACCGCACCGCGCGGCTGTCGCTGGCGCAGGGCTTCCTGCGCCGCCAGCTCGCCGATGCGCGGCCGCTGGCCGATCCGGCGCAGGCGGCGGGGATCGTCGCCTTCGCCGGCGAGCGCGACAGCCTGAGCTTCGTCAATCCGGCGCCCGCCAGCGCCGCTGTCGGCGGCCTCGAGAGCCTGTCGGTCGAGTTCGCCGACAGCCGCGACCGCGCGGCGGGAAAACTGCTGCTGCGCCGGCGCAGCGACGAGCCCGGCGCCGAAATCCGCGCCTCGGTGCTGCTCGATCATGTCCGGCAGGCCGAGTTCGCCTATTTCGGCGTCGCCGCCGCGGGCGAGGCGGCTGCCTGGCATGAAAGCTGGCGCGACATGGCCTATCTGCCCTCGCTCGTCCGCCTGTCGGTGGTGTTTTCCGACGGCGCGGTGATGCCGGAGCTGATCGTGGCGCTGCGGCTCTCGCCCGGCGCGGCCGGGCAGTGGATCGCCGCCGGTGCGCAGTAGCGGCGGGCCTGGATGTCGGGAGGAATGCATGGGCGCGAAGGGAGGGTGAGATGACGGCGATCGCCGGACGGCTGGCGAGCCTGCTGCGCGCCGGCCTCGCCTGGTGGTGGGGCGAGCTCGCGGCGCTGGTGCCGGAGCGGCTGCGCCGCCGGCTCGCGCCGGCGACGGACATGCTCGTGCTGCTGCTCGGCGATGGCGAGGCCGAGCTCCGCCGCGAAGCCGGCGGCGCGGCGCGGCTCCTCGGCCGCATCGATCTGCGCGAGGCGGCCGAGCCACGGCTTCGCCTTGCCGAATTGCTGCGCGAGCGCGAACTGGCGCGCGGCTTTGCCCGCGGCGATATCGGGCTCTGCCTGCGGCTCCCCGCCGACCGCGCGGTGCGCAGCACGCTGGAGCTGCCGCTCGCGGCCGCGGAGAATCTCGACGAGGTGATCGCCTTCGAGCTCGACCGCCACACGCCGTTCAGCGCCGCGCAGGCCTGCTTCGCCTACCGCCTGGTCGAGCGCGATGCCGCGGCGCAGCGCTTGCGGCTCGACCTCACCGTCGTGCCGCGCGGCGCGGTCGATGCCGCCGTCGCGCTGGCCGGCCGGCTTCGTCTCGAGCCGGACCGTCTCGACATCGCCGATGCCGCTGGCGCCGCCGCTTCAGGCAATCTCCTGCCGGCCGGTGTGCCGCACGCCGGCCGGCGCGGCGCCGATCTCCTGACCTATGGCCTCGCCGCCGTGGTCGTCATCCTGGCCGTCATCGCGGTCTGGCTGCCGCTTCGTGCCGAGCAGCAGGCGGCCTCGCGGCTGACGCAGCAATTCGCCGCGGCGACCGAGGCCGCCAAGGCCGCGGCCAAGCTGCGCGGCGAGATCGATGACATCCGCAAGGATGCGCGCTTCCTGATCGACCGCAAGCAGCAGACCGCGAGCATCTCGACGCTGCTGCTGGACTCGACGCGGCTGCTGCCGGACGATACCTGGCTCTCGGAATGGCAGCTCTCGGGCAGCGAGATCCAGCTTACCGGCTTCACCCACTCCGCCTCCGCCCTGGTCGAGCTGCTCGAGCAATCGCGGGTCTTCCGCGGCACCACCTTCCGCTCGCCGGTGATGCCCGACGCCAAGACCGGGCGCGAGCGGTTCAGCCTCGCGACCCAGCTCCTGCGCGAGGTGAAGCCGTGAACCGCGGGATCTCGCCCCGGCTCAGCCGCGCGCTGGCGCTGACGCTGCTGGCGGCGCTGGTCTGGCTGGCCTATTCCTGGCTGATCCAGCCGACGCTCGAGGATTACGCCGCGGCGCGCGCCGCGGCGACACGGCTCGCTCCGGCGCTCGCGCGCGCGAGTCGCGGCGATGACGATCTCGGCGCGCTCACCGCCGAGCTGGCGCGGCTGAAGCAGAACCGTCCGACCACCGAGGGATTCCTGCGCAGCGCCAACGAGTCGCTGGCGGCGGCGGAGCTGCAGGGCCGGCTCAATTCCGCCGTCGCCGCCGCGCGGGGCGAGCTGCGCAGCGCGCAGATCCTGGCGGCGCGCGACGAGGGTGCCTTCCGGCGCGTCTCGATCCGCGGCCAGATCGCCGTCACCATGCCGTAGCTGCAGCGCATCCTCTACGACCTCGAGGCCGGCTCGCCCTTCCTCTTTCTCGACAATGTCGACATCCGGACGCGCCAGGCGCCGCCGGTGCGCGGGCGCGCCGAGGATGAGTCGGTGCTCGAGGTGCGCTTCGACCTCTACGGCTATATGCGGAGGACGTTGTGAGCGGCCGGCGCCCGCGCCGCCGGCGCGCGCCGCTGGTGCTGGCGGCGCTTGCCGCCGCGCTCGGCGTGCTGATCTATGTCGAGTCCGGACCGCCGGCGATCGAGCTGCCGGCGAATGCGGCGGCGGGATCCGAGCGGCGCGCGGAGGCGCCCGGCCCCGATGCCGCGGGCTTCACCATGCCGCCGCTGCGCTCCTTCGCCGAGGTGTTGGCGCGGCCGCTGTTCTCACCGACGCGGCGCCCGGCGCTCGATGCGCAGGCGGCGAGCGACGCGCAATCCTCGGGTTTCACCCTGGTCGGCATCGTCATCGCGGCGGGCGAGCGGCGCGCGCTGATCGAGCACGGCCAGCCGCCCCGCCTCGAGCGCGTGGTCGAAGGACAGGAGCTCGATGGCTGGACGGTCGACGCCATCCAGCCGAATGCTGTCGCGCTCCGCCGCGCCGACCAGCATGTCGAGCTGAAGGCGAAGGACGCGCCCTCGGCCGCGCCGCAGCGGCGGGCGCCATGAGACGGTCGACTGCTCGTGTCACTTGGCGAGCGCGCCATCCACCCCTGATGCGGGTGTTGCGCCCCAGACAAGCCGCCGCGGCGGCTTTCCGGGGACGCCTCGACGGTGCGATGCGGTACACTCCTTTGATGTGTGGGTAAACGGCAGCGGCATGATCATTTCGACAGTACGGACTTTCGCCCAAGCTCGGCCATGGCAGCGCCGGCGCCGATGGCCTCTCCTCCTCGCCGCGACACTGATGCTGGCTTGCTGCGGCGACCTGGCGCGACAGGATCGCGGCAGCGCCGAGGCGCCGGCGCCAACGCCACCCGCGCCGGTAGCGGTTGCGCCGGCGCCGCCGGAGGCGGCCGCACCACCCGATTCCGCCGGCGGCTCCGAGGTCATCCCGGGCACCGGCGTCTTCGTGCAGCCGGTTAAGCCGCGCGCCGCGCCGGTCAGTGTGGGCGCCGATGGCGGCGTCAGCTTCAACTTCGTCAATGCCGATGTGCGCGAGGTCGTGCGCGAGATTCTCGGCGGCCAGCTCCATCTCGCCTATGTCGTCGATCCCAAGCTGCAGGCGACGATCACCGTGCAGACCGGCGCGCCGCTGCCGCGCGAGGCGGTGCTGCCGGCGCTGGAGAATGTGCTGCAGGCGAATGGCGTGGCGCTGGTGCAGCGCGACGGCGTCTACCGCGTGCTGCCGCTCGACCAGGCGGCGAAAGCGGGCGTCGGCGCGGAATTGCTGCAGGATCAGCCCGGCTACGGCATGCGCCTCATCCCGCTGCGCTATGCCGCGGCGAGCGATCTCAAGACCGTGCTCGAGCCGTTCCTGCCGCCCGGCGGCGTGTTGCAGGTCGACGCCGCGCGCAACCTGCTGATCGTCACCGGCTCCGCCGGCGCGCTCGACGGCTTCGCCGATCTTGTGCGGCAGTTCGACGTCAATTGGATGGTCGGGACCTCCTTCGCGCTCTATCACCTGCGTGTCGGCTCGGCCAAGGACATCGCGCAGGAGCTCGACACGATCTTCGGCGAGGGCGGCAGCGCGCCAGTGGCGGGGCTGGTGCGCATCCTGCCGATCGAGCGGCTCAACGCCATCCTGGTGATCTCGCCGCAGCGCGACATATCTCGGCGAGGTCAAGAGCTGGGTCGACCGGCTCGATCTCGGCGACGACCAGACCACGCCGCGGCTCTTCGAGTACCGTGTCCAGAACAGCCGCGCCGCCGATCTCGCGGCGGTGCTGACGCAGCTCTTCGCCTCGGGCTCGGTCAAGACGGTGGAAGCCGAGATCGCGCCGGGCTCGAAAGTGGCGGCGATGATGGCGCAGCAGGGCGCCAGCGCGGCGCAGGCGGGAACGACGCCAGGCGCTCCGGCGCCGGGCACGTCCGGTGCCGTCACCGCGGCGCCGGCGGGCGGTGCCGCTGCCGCGGCGCCGGCGCCGAGCCTGTTGCAGCCCGGGGCGCAGCGCTCGACCTCCGGCCAGCAGGCGGCGCTGGCGGCGAGCGGGCTCGGCACCCCCGGCGGCGGCGCGGGCGATATCGCGCTGCCCTCGGTGCGCATCGTCGCCGACGAGAAGAACAACGCGCTCATCATCTTCGCCCGGCCGCGCGACTACCGCATGATCGAGGACGCGATCAAGCGGCTCGACGTGGTGCCGCTGCAGGTGTTGATCGAGGCGACGATCGCCGAGGTGACGCTCAACGACAATCTGCAATACGGGCTGCAATGGTTCTTCAGCCACGCCTCCAACAGCGTCCAGCTGCTCAACAACACCAACAGCAGCGGCGGCACCACGACCGGCGGGGCGACGGACATCCTGCCGCAATTCTCCGGCCTCACCGGCTTCAACTATCTCGTCGGCGGCGGCCAGGCCAAGGCGGTGCTGAGCGCGCTGTCGCAGCTCACCAACGTCACCGTCGTCTCGGCGCCGCAGCTCCTCGTCCTCGACCACCAGACCGCGGCGCTGCAGGTCGGCGATCAAGTGCCGATCATCTCGCAGACGGCGCAGAGCGTCGTCACCTCCGGTGCGCCGATCGTCAACAGCGTCGAGTACCTCAACACCGGCGTCATCCTGCAGGTGACGCCGCGCGTCAATGCCAGCGGCCAGATCAACCTCGACATCGATCAGTCGGTGAGCGACGTCGCCGCCACCACCACCTCGACCATCAACTCGCCGACCATCACCCAGCGCCGCATCGTCACCTCGGTGATCGTCCAGGATGGCGAGACGATCGCGCTGGGCGGCCTCATCATCGACAACCACAACACGACCAAGAGCGGCATCCCCGTGCTCTCCGACATTCCGGTGGTCGGCTCGCTCTTCGGCACCACCGCCAAGAGCACCGGCCGCACCGAGCTGCTCGTCCTGCTGTCGCCGCGCATCGTGCGCAGCGCCAGCGAGGCGCGCTCGATGACCGACGAGCTGCGCAACCGCATGCGCGCGGTGCGGCCGCTTGAGCTCAAGGCGCGCTAGCGCGCCGCGGCGCGCCGGCGGCGAGCGGGGCATCGCGCTCATCCTGGTGCTGTGGGTGCTGGCGCTGCTCGCGCTGCTGGCGCTGGGCTTCGCCGGCTCGGCGCGCACGGAGCTGCAGATCGCCCGCAACCAGTACGACGCGGCTGAGGCGCGCGCCATTGCCGATGCCGGCGTCACCTTCGGCATCCTCGGCGTGCTCGATCCCGCGCCCGAGACGCATTGGAACGCCAATGGCGAGGAGCACGCGCTCGCTTATGGCGCCGGCACGCTGCGCGTCAGCATCCAGGACGAGGCTGGGAAGATCGATCTCAACACCGCCGCGCCGGAGCTGCTGGCGGGGCTGCTGCGCACGCTGGGCGTCGCCGATGACGCAGCCGGGTCGCTGGTCGATGCTATCATCGCACGCCGCCAGGCTGCCGCCGCTTCGGCCGATGGCGCGCGCGTCGCCTTCCGCGACGTGGCGGAGCTGCGCCTGGTGCCGGGGCTGACGCGCCCGCTCTATCAGGCGATGGCGCCCTTCGTCACGGTCTATAGCCATAGCGACCGGATCGACCCGCTCACCGCGCCCGCCGAGGTGCTGCGCAGCCTGCCGGGCGCCTTTCCGCAGCAGGTCGAGGCCTATCTCGCGACGCGCGCGCTGGCCGGGCCGCAGCCGACGGCGCTGCCGCCGCTGGCCGGCGTCGAGCGCTTCCTCGCGCATTCCGCGGTGCAGATCGTCACCATCAGGGCCACCGGCGAGACGACAAGCGGCGCCGCCTTCGTGCGCGAGGCGGCGGTGGCGATGACGGGAACCCCGCCCTACCGCTTCCTGTCATGGCGACAAGGGGATGCGCGCTAGGCCAGCGCTTTGCGCACCCGCACCAGCTCGGGATCATCGGGGTGGGTGGTGAGACGGAAGCCCAGGCTCTGCGCCAGCTTGAGCATCGGCGCGTTCTCGTGCAGCACGTCGCCGATGATTTCGCCGATGCCGCGGCTGCGCGCGATGTCGATGATGCGCGACATCAACAGGAAGCCCAGCCCGCGGCCCTTCCAGTCGCTGCGCAGCGCCACGGCGAATTCCGCACAGGTCCGGTCGGGATCGCTGGAGAAGCGCGCCACGCCCAGCGCCGTGTCGTGGCCGTCCGGCCGCGCCAGCAGCGCCATCTCGCGGTCGTAATCGATCTGCGACAGCCGCGCCGCCAGCGCATGCGGCAACGCCTTGATCGGCGAGAAGAAGCGCAGCCGGAGATCCTCGGGCTTCATATGCTGCGCCAGATCCTGCAGCGCCGGCTCGTCCTCGGGCCGGATCGGCCGCAGCAGCAGGCTGGGTCCCGTCCCGCAGCGTCTCGTGGCTCTCGAGCTCGCGCGGATAGGGCGAGATGGCAAGCCGCGCCGCGCCCGGCTTCGCCGCCGGCGCGACGCGGATGCGCGCGTCGACCGCGACCACGCCTCGGGCGTCGGCGAGCAGCGGATTGATGTCGAGCTCGCAGATCTCCGGATGGTCGGCGGCGAGCTGCGCCACGCGGATGAGCACCGTCGCGATGCCGGCGAGATCGGCGGCGGGCTTGCCGCGATAGCCCTGCAGCAGCCGCCAGACACGCGTCCGCGCCATCTGCGCCGTGGCGAGCGCGGCGTTGAGCGGCGGCAGCTCGAGGCTGGTGTCGTTGAGCTGCTCGACGGCAATGCCGCCCTGGCCGACCATCACCACCGGGCCGAAGACCGCGTCGTCGATGAGGCCGATGATGAGCTCGAGCGCACCCGGGCGCTGCACCATCTCCTGGACGAGGAAGCCCTCGAGCCGCGCCTGGGGTTGCGCCACCGTGATCCGCGCCAGCATCGCCGCGGCCTCGGCGCGCACGCGCTCGGCGGCGCCGAGATTGAGCGTGACGCCGCCCAGGTCGCTCTTATGCGTGATGTCCTGCGAGCGGATCTTGAGCGCGACGGGAAATCCCACCGCGCTCGCCGCGGCGGCGGCGGCGTCGGCGTCGGCGGCGATGCGGCTCTGCGGCTGCGGAATGCCGTAGGCGCCGAGCACGACGGCGACTGTCTCGGCTTCGAGCCAGAGGGGCGCCGGGCCAAGCGCCGCCGCGATCGCCCGGTGCGCCGCCTCGGCGTCGGGCGCGAAATCATCCGGCCGCGCCGCCGGCGTCTCCAGCAGCAGCTCCTGGTTGCGGCGGTACTGCACGCGATGCATGAAGCCGGCCACCGCGGCGTCGGGCGTGTCGTAGGTCGCGATGCGCGCCTCGGCGAAGCGCCGCCGCGCCGGCGCCGCCGCGCGCTCGCCGAGCCACGACGTCAGGACATTGCGGTTGACCAGGCGCTCGGCCGGCTCGGCCGCCAGCGTGTCGATCACCGCGCGCGCCGCCTCGCTCGGCCGCGCCATGGCGGTGGGCGAGTTGAGCACCAGGATGGCGTCGAGCGCGTCATCGTCGAGCAGGATCTTGAGCGCCTCGGCATAGCGCCTGCCCGGCGCGTCGCCGATGATGTCGACGGGATTGCCGTGGCTCCAGGTCTTCGGCAACGCCGCGTCGAGCTTCTGCGTGGTCTCGGGCGAGAGCTCCGCAAGCTTGCCGCCGAGCGCGATCAGCGCGTCGGTGGCGAGCACGCCGGGTCCGCCGCCATTGGTCAGGATGGCCAGCCGCTCGCCCTGTTGCGGCCGGGTCAGCGCCAGCGTCTCGACCGCGTCGAACAGCTCCGCCATGGTATCGACGCGCAGCATGCCGGCGCGGCGGAAGGCGGCCTCATAGACCGCGTCCGAGCCGGCCAGCGCGCCGGTATGCGAATGCGCCGCGCGCGCGCCCTCGGCGAAGCGGCCGACCTTCACCGCCAGCACCGGCTTGGCGCGGGCGGCGGCGCGGGCCGCGGACATGAATTTCCGCGCCTGGGTGATGCCCTCGACATAAAGCAGGATGGCGCGCGTCTCGCTGTCGCCGGCGAGATAGTCGAGCATGTCGCCGAAATCGACATCGGCCATGTCGCCCAGCGAAACCACATGCGAGAAGCCGATGCGCTTAGGCGCCGCCCAATCCAGCACCGCGGTGATCATCGCGCCGGATTGGCTGACGAAGGCGAGATCGCCGGGCAGCGGCGCGATATGCGAGAAGCTGGCATCGAGCCCGATGGCCGGGACCATGATGCCGACGCAATTGGGCCCCATGAGGCGCAACAGGTTGGGCCGCGCCGCCTCCAGCGCCTGCAGCTGCAGCGCGCGGCCTTGCGCCGCCAGCTCGCCGAAGCCGGCGGTGATCACCACCGCTGCTCGTCGTGCCGCGCGCGCCGAGATCGGCGATCAGCCCCGGCACAGTTTCGGGCGGCGTGATGATGACCGCGAGATCGGGCGCCTCGGGCAGGCTCGCCACATCGGCATAGACCGGCAGGCCGTCGAGCTCGTGGTGATGCGGGTTCACCAGCAGCAGCGTGCCCTTGAACCCGGCGCGGCGAAGATTGCGCATCACCACCGCCCCCACGGATCCTGCTCGATCCGTGGCGCCGATCAGCGCCACCGATACCGGCTTGAACAGCTTGTCGAGATTGCGCACGGACATGGCGGGACCGGGAGGTCGGGAATGGGCGTCGCGCCGGCCCGTGGGGAGCCGCGCGGGTGGCGGATCGGAGCATGCTGTAGCAGATCGCGGTTACCGAGTCTTGCACGGGGGCCGGTCAAATGCGGTAGAGCCTGGCGGAGATCGCGTACTGGCTCGCCTGCGGCCCTGCCGCTCCTGCTGTCTGAGTAGTTTCCGAGGCTACGGCCCCGACGTCAACGGCCCATAGTGCTGGGACATATCCAGCCCGAGTGAGAGCGGTTCCACCACCACCCTGTCCGTCCGACAGACGTCGCGGTTCCCGCTGGCGCATCCCAGGGAGCGTGTCATGACGACAGGCCATCCGACGCACAAATTAACGACCGCCGCCAGCCTAGGCTGCCTCCTTCTGCTCGCCAGCACGGCGCTGGCCTCTCCCGCACGCGCTGCCGGAGACGCCGGCGGCTTCGTCGCGGCGCTCGGGCGCCAGGCGATCCACCTGATGAAGGATGCGTCGTTGCTCGCCGGAAAGACCGTCAGGAGCGCTTCGGAGCCCTGATGAAGGAGGATTTCGATCTGCCGAAGATCGCCCGGATCGTCCTCGGCCGCTACTGGCAGGGGACCAGCGATACCGAGCGGCAGCAGTTCAGCGATGCCTTCGCCGACTACACGGTACGCATGTATTCCGCGCGCTTCGCCGATTACAGCGCCGACTCCTTCCGCGTGGTCGGCCAGCGCGCGCAGGGCGAGATCGTGACGGTGGTGAGCACCGAGATCACGCCCTCTGGCCAGCACGCAGCCGATCGGCCTGGAATGGCGCGTGGAAAGCACCAGCCGGCGGCTACAAGGTCACCGACATCAGCGCCGGCGGCGCCAGCCTCGCCTTGGCCCAGCGCGAGGAATTTGCCTCGGCCGTCGAGCACAGCGGCGGCAGCGTGTCGAGCCTCATTCAGAAGCTGCGCATGAGAACGACGGAGCTGGCGACGATTGCTCATTGATCGGCGGCGGAATCAAACAACGCCGTCGCACGTTCCGCGCTGTCCATCAACGTCGCAGCAGCAGCGACAGCAGCAATGCCAGCGCCAGCAGCGCTGCCACGCCCTGCCAGAAGCGCAGCGGTGCGCGCTCATAAAACGTCAGCGGCCGGCGCGGCGCCGGCGGGGCGCGGGCCGGGCCGGCTTCCATCTCGAACGCGAACTCATTCATGTCGCGAAAGCGGTCGGCGGGATCGGTCGCGATGGCTCGCCCGAGCACGGCCTGGAGCCATGCCGGCAGATCCGGGCGCAGCGTCGAGAACTCCTTCGGCCGGGCACGGCGCGGCCGGCTGGTTGCGTCGGCATTGCCGTAAGGAAACTCGCCGGTAAAGGCGCGGAACATGGTGATGCCCAGCGCATAGAGGTCGGTCGCCTCGGTCCCGGGCTCGCCGGCGAACATTTCCGGCGCCATATAGGCGGGGGTGCCGGGAATGTCCGCTGGCGGAAAATCCTCCAGTCCAGGCACGCGCACCACGCCGAGATCAAGCAGTTTCAGCGACCCCTCGGCCTCGAGCATCACGTTGTCCGGCTTGATGTCGCGGTGAATGATGCCGGCGCGGTGCAGCGCCGCCACCGCCCGGGCCAGCCGGAGCGCGATGTTGCGTCCTTCCTCCAGCCCCAGCGCCGGGCTGCGCGCCAGACGCGTCTCCAGCAGCTCGCCCTGATAGAGCGGCATGACCGTATAGAGGCAGGTCTGCCGCCCCGGCGGCAGCTCCAGGATCCGGCCGATCCCGGGGCTGTGCACCCGCGAGCCCACCCAAGCCTCGCGCACGAAGGCCGCGTGATAGGTGGCGATGGCGGCGACTTGGGGCTTGGGGAATTTCAACGCCACCTCGCCGCCCTCGACCTCGTCGACCGCCCCGAACAGCCGGCTGTATCGTCCGTCGGACAGCAGCACCTTGAGCACGAAGCCGTCGATGGTCTCGCCGCCCAGCGGCACCGGGATCAGCGGCAGTTGTGCGATGGCGCTGCCGATATCGGCTGATTGCGCAGTCGGCAGCCCGACCACGTCGAGCACCAGCGCCGTGCAATTGTCGGCGCTGCCGGCGCCGAGCGCCGCCGCGACCAGCGCCCGGGCGGTATCCTCGGGCGCGGAGCGCTGGCGCAGAATGTCGGCGATGCTGTCGTCGGTCAGAAACCCGTGCACGCCGTCGCTGCACAGCAGGAAGCGGTCATGCGGCGCCATCGGCTGGGCGGCGTAGTCCAGGCGCAGCTCCGCCTCGATCCCCAGCGCGCGGTAGAGCAGGTGAGATCGGCCGTTGCCCTCCCGTACATGGTCGGTGGTCAGGCAGGCGAGGCGGTGGTCTCGCAGCCGGTAGGCGCGGGTGTCCCCGACATGCAGCACATGGGCGACGCGGCCGCGCAGCACGAGAGCGGTGAAGGTGCAACCCATTCCGGCCAGCGCCGGATCCTGCTTGCCCTGCGAATGCATCCAGCCATTGAGGGCGTTCATGATCGTGGCCGCCGCGCGCCGCACCTCCATGGTCGCGGGCAGGTCGCAAAATCCATCGAGAAAGCCGCGCACCGCGGTCTCGGCCGCCACCCGGCCGCCCTTGGCGCCGCCGATGCCGTCGGCGATCGCCGCGAGCACCTCGGGTCGCGGCTCCGGCAGCTCCGCGCCGAACACCGCGCCGACGAAATCCTCATTGCGCTCGCGCGACCCGATCTCGGAGCTGAAGCCGACGCTCGCTTTAAGCCCGGCCGCACCCTCTACCATCGGCGTCGCTCCGATACCGCCAGGCAGCTTGCCGCCCGGATCGTGATCTGGTCGTGGCGCAGCAGCGATCGCGGGACCGCGGCGGCAATTCCTCAGCCGGGAGTCTTCGGCCCGCAATGATCATAAAGGAAATAGCCGCCTGTGCTCGACGCGACGACCACCGTGAGCTTCCCGGAGGCGCGATCGAGCGTATAATTGCCGCCGTCCTTCGCGTCGTGCCAAGAGATCTTTGCGTCGCTGATGCGGGCGGGATTGGCATCGACCGTGCCCTTGTCGTAGTCGATGCTGATCTGCCAGCTGGCACCGCTCGCCGGATTGACGCAAGTGAGCGCGCTCATGCCCGGCGGCGGCTCGGCACTCACGGCGGGAGCCGCCGTGGCGGCGGCCAACGCCGCGATCCCTGCGACAAGAGGCCGGGTCAGGAACATGGTTGCATGAGCATGGCCATGATCAATCCATAACCAATTCCCGTGCGCCTGCAAAGAACCGCGCGCGCGGCGACTGCCGACAAGATGGCGCCGTTATGCTCAACGCCAAAGAAGCTGCCTATTTTATAGGCTAATTGCCTAAATAAACAGCTAAACACCCCAAAAATACTCTCTCGGTGCCGATGGCAAAGCGGATTTGGCTCGCGATTGCGCGGCCCGGTCAACTGGCGCAACTTTTGCTGGAAGCCCACGAATGTGGACCCTGGGGCCGTCCTGTTCGCGTGCCTCGTACGCGGGTGTCGTCATTGTCTTGGGAGAATCATAAGCAACAGATAGGGGGATAGCCGTGCTCGTACCATCACCGAAGTGGCTCGATACCGGAGACAATGCCTGGCAATTGGCGGCCGCGACCTTCGTCGGGCTGCAAAGCATTCCCGGACTGATGGTTCTTTATGGCGGCGTCGTCAAAAAGAAATGGGCAATCAACTCCGCCTTCATGTCGCTCTACGCCTTCGCCTCGGTGCTGATCGTCTGGATTCTCTTCGACTACAACATGGCGTTCGGACCGCAATGGTTCCCGTTCCTCGGCACGCCGATGCCGGCCACCTCGGCAGCATTCACCACCGGCCAGGCGGTCATTCCAGCAGCAGCCTCGGGCATGCCGGAACTTGCCTTCCCGATGGCGACGCTGGTGTTCTTCCAATTCGTGTTCGCGGCGATCACCGTGATCATCCTCGCGGGCGTCGGTTCTCGGTCGCATGAACTTCAGGGCCTGGGTGCTCTTCTGCCCGATCTGGATGACCCTGGTCTACACGGTGGGAGCGTTCAGCCTGTGGGGCGGCGGCTGGCTCGCGGCAATGGGCGTGGCCGATTTCTCCGGCGGCTACGTCATCCATCTCGCCGCCGGCACCTCCGGCTTTGTCGCCGCGGCAATGGTCGGCCCACGGCTGCAACAGGACCGCGAGCACTTCCCGCCCAACAGCCTGCTGGTCACCCTGATCGGCGCCGGCATCCTGTGGCTGGGGTGGAACGGCTTCAACGGCGGCGATCCCTATTTCGCCAATGCCGATGCCGGCGCTGCCGTGCTCAACACCAACACCGCCACCGCGGTGGCCCTCCTGGTCTGGACGCTGATGGACAAGATGGCCTATGGCAAGCCGTCGATCATCGGCGCGGTCAACGGCATGATCGCGGGCTTGGTGGCGATCACGCCGGCGGCCGGTTATGTCGATGGCTGGGGCGCCATCATCATCGGCATCAGCGCCGGGATCATTCCCTGGCTCAGCATGAACAAGCTGCAAAAGACCAAGCTGATGCTGAAGGTGGACGATACCTTGAGCGTCTTCTCCACCCATGGCGTCGCCGGGCTGATGGGCGGGCTGCTGACGGGCATCCTCGGCAACCCGGACATGCTGCAATATATCGGCACCGACAAGGAAGCACCCGGCGTCAACGTGACCGGCTGGCTCTACGGCAACCCCGGGCAGCTCCTGCTGCAGGTCTATGGCGCAGCCTTCATCATCGTGTTCAACATCATCGCCACCTTCATCATCCTCAAGGTCATTTCGCTGATCGTGCCGTTGCGCATGGATGATGCCACGCTGAAGGTGGGAGACGATGCGGTGCATGGCGAGACCGCCTACGCGATCGGCACGGAAGGCGAGTAATCTCCGCCATCGGGCTTGCGCGGGTGGGGCTACGGTATTCGTCGCCCCACCCCGCAGCGGGGACGCCGCCTTCGCGATCGATCTCGCCATCGCCCGAGATCGAAACGCAGCGCCGAGTCTGCGACCGGGCGGGTGAAGGGAGGCAACGCCGCTCCGTCACGACGGTACGCGCGGAACATGGGCACCGCCTCCAGCCAGCGACGGCGACTTCGCCGTGACGCAGCGGATCGACGGGTTGGTTTGTCATGCGCGACGATCTCCTGGATGCCTATGCCGCGGTCGACTGGGCCGTAACTCAGCTCCCGTCGCTGCACGAGCGGATCGATGCCTGGCTCAGTCGCAACCTGCGCATCGAAATCGAATGCCTGCCGCCGCCGGCGACCCACGACCGGATCATCGCGGTCGAGGGTGAGCCGTTCCCGCTGTCGTTCAACGTCGAGGTCGGCGCCTATATCAACGTCATCCGCAGCAGCCTCGACATGCTGGCGAGCGTGCTCTCCGCGCGCCACGGCCGGGCCGATAATGCGGCAGCGCATTTTCCGGTCTATTGGAGTGTCCATGCCTTCGTCGATCCCATCGCGGGACTCGACAGCACAACCTGGCTGTCGACCGCCGAGATCGGCATCATCAAATCGCTGAAACCTTATGATGGCGGCAACAAGACGCTGTTCGCGCTTCACCGCCTCGACATCATGCGCAAGCACCGGCGGCTGCTCTACGCTGATGTGAAGCCCGAAAACTTCTCGATCGCCCGGGGGTCGCGCAGGGAGGACCTCGGACCCGGCTGGCGGCAGGCCGACAGGAAAACCGTGTTGGGCTTCGTGTCGAAAGACCTGCTCGATGCCGAGATCAAGTACTCCGCCTACGTCACCATCGATGAGGCGGTGTTTCCCGGCCGCGAGCCGATCATCGGCACGCTCAACGAATTTGCCGGCCTTGCGAACTCGATCATCAGCCTGTTCGACACTCCCTGAAGCGCACGCCTTGCCGGTCTAGCGCGGCAACCCCGCGAGCGCCGCCAGGACGGCGGCGGAGTCCGTGACGAAGCCGAAGCAGCGCTTGACGTTCCAGATGGTCGCCTCGCGGCAGAAATCCGGCGAGGTGGTGGCGCAGCAATCCTCGACCAGGACGCAGCCATATCCCAGAAAATTGGCGTCGCTGAGCGAGTGCAGCACGCATTGATCGGTGTTGACGCCGGCGAACAGCGCCGTTTTGACGCCGAGATTGCGCAGGATGCTGTCGAGCGGCGTGTCCCAGAAGCCGCTGATGCGGTGCTTGTCGACCTTGATGTCTTGCGGCTTCTGCTCGAGCTCGTCGACGATCGCGGCCGCCCAGGAATCCTTGGTGAGCACGCGCGCGCCGCTCCCCGGCAGCGGATCGCCGATGCCGAAGCCGGTGCCCGACGCCTTGAACAGGTGAAGCTGGTTGGGCGGCATGTTCGCGCGATCGGGACGATTGCCCCAATTGACCCAGACAATCGGCACGCCGGCGCCGCGCAGCGCCGGGAGCAGCGCCTGCAACGGCTTGATCGGCGCCCGGTCGGGCGTGTAGTCGGCGCCGATCTGATCGACCCAGCCGCCCTTGGTGCAGAAATCATTCTGCATGTCGATCACGATCATGGCGCTGCGCTGCAGGTCGATCGTCACCGCCTGTGGCGCCGTCGGCAGGGTCAGTGGCCGCGGCGGCGGCGGCGGCATGGCCATGTCCACCGCCGCGGCGGTGGCCCACCAGTGATAGTACGGCCCGATGCCGAGCGGCCCGCCTTCCGCCTTCTCATGCTTGTCCATGATGCGCCTCCTTGCGCCGCGCCTATTTGAGCAAGATCAGGCGGGTCAGCACGGTGTCGAGCGCGAGCGCGCCGACGATGATGCCGCCCTTGATGATGTCCTGGTAATAGGGGCTGATATCCAGCAGGACGAAGCCGTTCGAGATGGTGGCGATGATGCCGAGCCCGACGGCGGTCCGCCACATCGCTCCCGATCCGCCGGTCAGCGAGGTGCCGCCGACCACGACGATGGTGAGGACATCGAAGATGATGGCGGGATCGAGGTTGGATTGCGCCGAGTTCAGCTGCGAGGCGGTGATGCTGCCGGCGATGCCGACGCAACCGCCCAACAGCACGTAGCTGCTCGCCACGACCGTGCGCACGCGGATGCCGGAAAGCCAGCTCGCCTCGTAATTGCCGCCGACGGAATAGATCGCCTCGCCATAGACGGTGCGCGCCAGGATCACGCCGAAGACGATGAGGAAGGCGAGCAGCAGCATGCCCGAATAGGGGACGCCGTGCCACCGTCCCGCGCCCAGAAGGCGAAGTCCGGATTGGCGACGATGAAGGCGGCGTTCTGCGTCAGCACCAGCGCGATCCCGTTCAGCATGAAGCCGGTGCCGACGGTGGTGATGAAGGGGTTGATCCGGACCACCGCCACGAGCACGCCGTTGGCAAGGCCGAAGCAGAGGCCGGCGCAGAGCGCGGCGAGAAACGCCACCCAAGGCGCCTCGGTCTGGCCGACTGCGGCGGCGATGACCGCGCAGAGCGAATAGCCCGAGGCGAGGGAGAGATCGAAGCCGCCGGTCAGGATGACGAAAGTCATGCCCACGGCCATGATGCCGGCCGGCGCCCATTCCGACAGCATGTTGAAGATGTTGTGGACGGAGAGGAAGGCCGGGTTGCCGGCGGTGACGACGGCGAGGAGGAGGATCAAGGTCAGGACGATGCCGTAGACCCGGATCAGCCCCGGCAGGTGCCGGCGCAGCGATGCACCGGCGCTGGTTCCCGCGCTGACGCGGCGTCTCGCTCATGGACACTCTATTGCTCCCTGGTCACGACGGCTGGCCCTCGACCGCGAAAATGAGCCGCAGGATACGCTCGACGCTCGCCTCGGCACGCGGCAGCAGCGCGATCTGCGCGCCGCGCGCCATGACGAGGACGGTGTCGGCGTGCTCGACCACTTCCTCGAGATCGGCGAGACGAGAATGACGCCCATCTTCTCGGCGGTGAGCCGGCGGATGGTGCGGAAGATCTCCTGCTTGGCGCCGATATCGATGCCGCGGGTCGGCTCGTCGAGCAGCAGCAGGCGTGGGCGGCGGTGCAGCCACTTGCCAATGACCAGTTTCTGCTGGTTGCCGCCGGACAGGTTGCGCGCCGGCGTGCCGAGCCGCGCGGCGTCGAAGCCCACGGCGCCCGCCAGCGCCTGCCCGGCCCGGCGGCGCGCGCCCTCGTCGATGACGGGTCCGACGGCGATGGCGCCGAGATCGCTGATCGTCAGGTTGACGAGCGCCGGCTGGCCCAGCACGAGGCCCTGATGCTTGCGATCCTCGGGCGCGAGCGCGATGCCGAGCGCGATCGCCTCGCGGACGTCGCGCGGCAGCTTCCGGGTCGCGCCGCCGATCGTCAGGCTGCCGTTTGCCGTCTTATCGGCGCCGGCGAGCGCGCGCAGCACCTCGGTGCGGCCGGAGCCGATGAGCCCGGCAATGCCGAGCACCTCGCCCTCGCGCACCCGCAAGGACAGGCCCGCCTCCTGACCGTCGAGGCGCAGATCGCGCACGCTCAGGATCTCGCGGCCGAGCGCGCCCGCGGCGGCGCCCGCGACCGGCATGCCAGCGAAGCCCAGCATCGCGCCCACCAGCGCCTCCTTCGACAGCGCGGCTGCTGTATCGGTCATCACCAATTCGCCGTCGCGCACCACCGAGTACGCCATCGCACAGCCGACAGCACCTCGTCGAGATCATGCGCGAATATGAAGATGATCGCGCGCCGGCGCAATCTCGCGATGAGATCGTAGTTCGTGCGCTCGAAGGGGCCGAGCGGCGCCGTCGGCTCGTCCATGATCAGCACGCTGTGCTCGGCCTCGATCGCGCGCATGATCTCGATCATCTGCTGGCTCGCCACCGGCAGCGCGCCTGCCCGTTGATGCGGGCTGAGGGTGACGCCCATCAACGCTGCCAGCTCGGCGAAGCGGCGCTCCATCCGCTTCCGGTCGCTGAACACTGCCTTCTGCGGCACCGCGCCCAGGAAGACGTTCGACACCACCGACATCTCGGGTGTCATCGTCAGCCCCTGATAGATCGCGGCGATGCCTGCGGCGCGCACCTGCCGCGGATCGGCCAGCGTCGTTGCCTGGCCCTGCATCTCGATCTCGCCATCGTCGGGCGTCGTCGCGCCTGCCAGGATGCGGATCAGCGTCGACTTGCCGGCGCCGTTGGCGCCGACCAGCCCATGCACCTCGCCGGCCCGGATATCGAGGCTCACCCGCGGAGCGCCCGGACGCCGGGAAACGACTTCGAGACGTTGCGCACGCGGATGACGACATCGGCTCCGTGGTCGCCGGTGCGACCGTCGGCGTAGGCCACGCCGGCGGTCGCGTGTCCATCCCCTTCGCCACGGCGGCGGCGCGCGCCGCGCTCAGTAGTTCGGGTGGTATTTGTCGACGTTGCTCTTGTCGATGATGATCGTACCGGTGCTCTCAACGACCTTCGGCAGCAGCGCCTCGTCGATATAGCCGTTGACCGGCTTGCCATCGATCGCCATCAGCAGCGCGACCGCGCCGTAATACGCCTCCTCATAGGGGAGATAGGCGGTCGTGGCGTTGAACAGTCCGGCCTTGACCTTGTCGACGCCGAGCTGGGTGGCGCCGCCGGAATAGATTCGCACATCCGTGCCGGGCTTCTTGCCGGACGCGATGATCGCCTGCTCGACGCCGCGCGACATGTCATCCCAGGACGACAACACCACGGAGATGTTGGGATGCGCGAGAAGCGCGTCCTGGATCTTCTTGAGCGCGATGCGCGGGTCGAAATTGGCGGGCTCGTCGACCACGACTTTGACGTTCGGGTACTTCTTCTCGCCCGCCTTGATCGCGTTCTCCCAGTAGGTGAAGAGGTCGGAGCCGACGAAACCGCCGACCGCCGCGATTTCACACGGGCTGGTGCAGGATTCAATGCGTTATCGACGAATCGCCGAAATGCGCCGGACCTGCATGGTGAAGGTCGCGGCGAGGCCGGGCGTATAGTCGGTATCACCGCCATCGCGATGTCGATGGATACGACCGGCTTGCGCGTGGGCTTCAGCAGCCGGTTCTACAACCCGCATCCCGGCTGCGCTGCCGCCGGCCCGAAGAGATAGCCGTCGAAACCTTCGGTGACCGCGCTCTCGACGACTTTCGCCTGCAGGGCGGGATCGAAATTGCCGTCGAAGATCTTGAAGTCGAAGCCATACTTCTTCGCCGCATCCTTCAGCCCCGCGAGCCGCGCCAGGCAATAGGGATTGTCGACGCATTCCGTGAGATAGGCGATGCGATACCTCTTGGCCGGGGCCGAGCCGTCGGTATCGTAGGCGATCACCGCCTTGACCGTCGCGGGCAGATCGGCTGCCCGCGCGGCGCCGGTCGACACCGCCAGCGCGAGCGCCGCCGCTGCCGCCGCGACGAGGGCGCTGCGCATCCTGGTGTGCGCGAGGGTGCTCCAAGCCATCTTGTCTCTCCTTCGTATCCGGAAGCGGCCGACGCGGATCGTGCGGCCGTCCGGCGGCGTCGCCGGCTCCAGAGGAAGGATGGTGCGGTGCGGCGGCCCGGCAAATCTTGACCTCCGGCGCCCAATCATTTGCCAGAGAAGGGCGGCGCATTCGCGATTGCCGAAAATAACAGCGCGTTTCGCGAAACATTGAGCAGCGGCGGCGCGGGCGCCATGGGCGGTTCCGGCTGCGCGACTGCTGTGCCGCGCTGGCATAGTTCGTGCTTGAAAGGGCAAGGGTCATCCGCTCCGGCGCAGTGCCCGGCTTCCTTGATCGATGGTCGTGGGATCGGCAGCGATGAGTGAGGCCAGCGATCGCGCACCTGGGCGAAAGGTGGTGGAGCGCGCCATGAATTCGTGGTCGTTCACGACGGAATCCTATCCCGATCATCACCGACTTGATGCTTGGCGCGATCTGCTCGCGAGGCTGTCCGTCGAGACACGGCACGCAGTCGGTGTGCGCGATATCTCTGCCACCGCGCACGCGGTGGAATTGCCGCTCGGCATCCTCTTCGACCAGATCGTCTCCGGACCGCAGAAGCTTAGCTCAGCGACGATCCCGGCATGATCTGGCTGGCGCTGCACAGCGACGGCCAGGCGGTGCTGAGCGAGGCCGGCCGGACGATCCGGATTGCGGTGGGCGATCTCGTCTACGGCACCGCCGGAGCGCCAGCCGAGCTGCAATTCGCGACCAATTTTCGCCAGCTCCTGGTGCGCATCCCGCGCGCGGCCATCGGTGCCCGGCTGGTCGGTCCGCTCGCGCCCAGGGTTGGGCGCCTCTTGGGCGGCGGCGGGCTTGGCGGCGTCTTCGCCCGGTTGCTCGCCTCGGTGGCGGATATGATCGATACCATCGATGCCGATACGATCAGGCCGATCGAGGTTGCGCTGGCCGAGTTCCTCACCGCGAGCCTCGCCGGCGATCGCGGCGACGGCGCGCTGGTGGGCGCGACGGCGTCGCGGGCGGCGACCCTGCACCGTATTTGCCAGAAGATCGAAGCCCGGCTCGGCGATCCCGACCTCGCCCTGTCGGGCGTCGCCGAGGACCAAGGCGTGTCGATGCGCTACCTGCAGAAGCTCTTCGAATCCGCTGGCTCGAGCTTCGGCCAGTATGTCCGGCAGCGGCGGCTGGAGCAGTGCCGGCTCGATCTCATCAATCCGCTCTATGCTGGCCTCTCGATCACCGATATCTGCTTTCGCTGGGGGTTCAACGATGCGGCGCATTTCAGCCGCGCCTTCAGCGAGCATTTCGGCGAGCCGCCGCGCAACTACCGCCGTGAGACCGCGGATAAGGTCTCGGAAGGCGTGCACCTGCAAATGGTGCGCGGCTGGCCGTTGGGCCTCAACGACCGGACGAGGCAGCCGAAGGCGCGCCGCGCGCTTGCCCCCGCTTCGCTGGAGCATGGCGCGGCTCCGGTGCTCGACGTGGCCGCGCCCGGCGATGCCGCGGCGCGCGCCGCCGACAGCCCCCGGCGGCACCATCTGCCGGCCACCGATAAGACGGTGCATTGGGGCTATTTCAGCCGCTCTCTGCGTCCGGTGCTCGAGGTCGAGTTCGGCGACATCGTCACGATCGAGACGCTGACCCAGCACGCCTATGATGATCACGAGCGCATGATCAAGGGCGACCCCGGCGCCGAAAGCGTGTTTCATTGGTCGCGCGAGCGCAAGAACGTCGACCGCCGCGGCGCCGGCCCGATCGACGCCTCGATCTATGGGCGCGGCGCCGGCGAAGGCTTCGGCGTCCATATCTGCACCGGGCCGATCGCGGTCGCCGGCGCCATGCCAGGCGATCTCATCGAGGTGCGGATCCTCGATCTGCAGCCGCGGCCTTGCGCCAACCCGCCGTTTGCCGGCCGGGTCTTCGGCAGCAACGCGGCGACTTGGTGGGGATTCCATTACAAGGAGCTGCTGACCGAGCCGCGGCCGCGAGAGGTCGTCACGATCTACGAGATCAGCCATGAGGTCGAAGGCGAGATCGCGAAGGCCGTCTATAATTTCCGCTGGACGCCGCAGACCGATCCTTTCGGCATCGTGCATGCCACCATCGACTATCCCGGCGTGCCGGTCGATCACGCGACCATCGACAAGACCTTTGGCGTGCTGAAGGATGTGGCGATTCCGGTCCGGCCGCATTTCGGCGTCATCGGCCTGGCGCCGCGCGAGACCGAGATCGTCGATTCGATTCCGCCGAGCTGCTCCGGCGGCAATATCGACAATTGGCGCGCCGGCAAGGGCGCGCGCCTCTATCTGCCGGTGGCGGTGCCGGGCGGCTTGTTATCGGTCGGCGATCCCCACGCGTCGCAAGGCGATAGCGAGCTTTGCGGCACGGCGATCGAATGTTCGCTCACCGGCGACTTCCAGCTCATCCTGCATCGCCGGCAGGATCTCGCGGGAACCAAGCTCGAGGACGTCAACTATCCGCTGCTCGAGACGCCGGACGAATGGGTCGTGCACGGCTTCAGCCACGCCAATTATCTCGCCGAGTTCGGCGAGCGGGCGCAGAGCGAGGTCTATGAGAAATCCTCGCTCGATCTCGCGATGAAGGACGCCTTCCGCAAATCGCGCCGCTTCCTCATGACGTCGCAACACCTCTCCGAGGACGAGGCGATCCCGCTGCTCTCGGTCGCCGTCGATTTCGGCGTGACCCAGGTGGTCGACGGCAATTGGGGCGTCCATGGCGTCATTCGCAAGCGCCTCTTCGCCGACGGGCGGTGCCGGCCCGGCCTTGCCGGCTCAGGGCGCTGACAGCGCCGGCGCTGAGGCCGGTGGGCGGCGATGGCGGGTCGCCTGCTCGAAGGCATAGCCGAAGCGGAAGAGATCCGGCTCGTGATAGGGCAGCACGACTAGCTCGATGCCGACCGGCAACCCCGCGGCGGTGAAGCCTGCCGGCAGCGCGATCGACGGCATCCAGGTCTGTGCCGCGATCAGCGTGTTGGTGGGAAAGGTCAGCACCGTCCATCGGTCGCCGAGGAGCTCCTCGGTGGTCGGCGGCGGCACTTGCACGCTGGGAAAGCAGATTGCATCGAGACGGTGCCGCGCCATGAGATTGACGACGGCGCGCTGGAAGCCGTCGCGGGCGGCGAGCTTGCGGTAGTAGTCGGGGTCGTCCTGCGGCTTCACCGGCCCCTTGACGATTTCCTCCAGGAGATCGAGCGCGCGGTGATACTTGCCCGCCGCGTAGATGTCGTCCAGGGACCGGTAGGGGAGGGCGGGTCTTGCCGCGAGGAAGCCGTTGATGTCGTGGCGCGAATGCGTGAGGTAGAGCGACGTCTCGACAATGTAGTCCATCAGGTTCGGCAGGCTGATCTCGACGGTTTCGGCGCCGGCGGACCGGATGGAGGCAAGGGCGCCGCCGATGACCGCGTTGACCGCGGCGCAATCCGCGTTGCTTTCGGCGCCGAAGGCTTCCCTCAGCACGCCGATGCGCGCCTTCGCGAGGCCGTCGCGCCTGAGATCGGCGGCATAGCTTCCCTTGTGGCCGGCGATGGCGTAGGCGGCGGTATATTCGTCGCGGGGGTCGTAGCCGACCATGGCGTCGAGCAGGATGGCGGCGTCGGTCACCGTGCGCGCCATCGGCCCCGCCGTGTCCTGGAAGACGACGAGCGGCGACATGCCGGCGCGGCTGATGAGGCCGGGCGTCACCCGCACGCCCACCAGATTGCAGAAGCTCGCCGGCAGCCGGATCGACCCGCCGGTATCCTCGCCGACGCCGATCGTCGCCAGATTGGCCGCGACCGCGGCGCCGGTGCCGGCGCTGGAGCCGCCGGGATCGCGCTCCAGCGCATAGGGATTCCTGGTCTCGCCGCTCCTCGACGACAAACCGAACCAGGAGGTCGCGAAATCCGGCAGCGCGCTCTTGCCGAGAATGATCGCGCCGGCCGCCTTCAGCTTGGCGACCACGGTCGCATCCTCGGTGGGAACGTAGCCTGCGAGTGCGATCGAGCCGAAGCTGGTCGCGATGCCCTTGGTCTCGGCCTGGTCCTTGACGATGACCGGAATGCCGTGGAGCGGCCCGGTCAGCCGCTTTTGCGCCGCGGCCGCGGCATCAAGCGCGTCGGCCTCGGCGAGCGCGTTCGGGTTGAGGGTGACGATGGCGTTGAGCGCGGGACCCTGCTGATCATAAGCCGCGATGCGGTCGAGATAGGCCTGGACGAGCTGCCGGCAGGTCAGCCTGCCGTCGCGGTAGGCGCTGTGGATGTCGCCGATCGTCGTCTCCAGGACGGAAAATCCCGCATCGCTCATCGCCTGTCTCCCGCGTTGATGAATTGTGTCGTGTGCCGGTCGACTTCCCCGGACGTTAGCCGCTCTGCCGTCTCAGCCGGTGCCCAGCAATTCATGCAGCGAGCGGTCGATGAGCGGCGCGTCTTCGGGGTTCCACAGTGTCATGTGCCCCCAGATCGACGGGATCGGCCGGCATTTGGCGCCCGGAATCCGGCTTGCCTCGTACTCGCTGTCGACTGGCGGGAAATAGCTGTCGTATTGGCCGGGCATGAGGATGGTGCGCGCCTTGATCGCGCCGAGCGCGCGGTCGAAATCCCGCTGGTAGGCCGGGCTGTCGCTGATGTCGCCGTCATGCCAGGTCGACAGCATCGCCAGCTGGTTGTTGGCGTCGTGATGGATGAAGGCGGGCTCCCAGAAGAGCTCGACGAATTCTTCGTAGCTCCGGGCGCCGAAGCCGCGAAACCCTTCGCTGCGGTAGAACGGCTCGGAGAAGCCCCAGCCGGCATAGATCGCCGAGAACGCCTTGAGGCCGCGCAGCGGCGGGCGCGTATAGAAGCCCTCGGCGAAGGCCGGGTCGAGCTCCAGCGCGCGCCGCAGCGACAGCAGAAACACCTTGTTGAAATTGGCGGTGCGCGCGGAGCCGCAGAGCGCCGCGAGCGCCTGCACCATGTCGGGGTATTGTGCCCCCCATTGCAGGCTTTGGCACGCGCCCATCGACCAGCCGGCCACCAGGCGAAGGTGCTCGACACCGAGCTTTTGCGTCAGCAGCATGTGCTGCAGGCGGACATTGTCGTAGAGCGTGGTGCGGGGAAACCGTCCGGCCTCGAACGGTGCCGGCGTGTTGCTGGGCGAGGAGGAGACGCCGCCTCCCAGCAGATTGGTCAGCACGATGAAATAGCGGTCGGGCCTGATCGCACGTTGCGGGCCGACCATGCAGAATTCGGCCTCCTTATGCGTGCCGCTATACCAT
This sequence comes from uncultured Alphaproteobacteria bacterium, assembly GCA_963789275.1. Taxonomy (GTDB): domain Bacteria; phylum Pseudomonadota; class Alphaproteobacteria; order ATCC43930; family CGMCC-115725; genus DAHUYF01. The sequence goes on along the minus strand of CAWBKF010000004.1, from coordinate 356,464 downwards.
GATGGGATCAGCACGACATTGTCGCGCGCCGGCGAGAGCGTGCCGAGCGTCTTGTAGACAAGCCGCGCGACGGGCAAGGCGCCGCCCTTCTGCAGCGCGAAATCCGGCGCCTCGAATACGGCAACGTCGCTCATGGCTTGGTCCTCCTGGCGCTCCCGCGGGGGGCGGCGAGCCCCGATCCTCGGCCGGGCGGAGGAGGGTGTCTTTAACAGCAGCGCCCATAGTCTTGTGCGGGCGCGCGCCGGGGGTGCGGCAGCTCGCCGCTCAATACCGCGTGGTCGGCGTGTAGACCGGGCGCTGCTCGACCGGCGCCGGGTGCGGCGTGCTGCCGCTGTCGCTACCGAAGATGCTGTGGAGCAGGCCGCCGAGCCAGCTTTCGGCATGCGCCTTGGCCGAGGCCACCTGCGTCCCCAGCGTCGGCGCCGCCGGCATCGGCAGCGGCCGCACCGGCATGCCCTGGGTCGCCTGCGCCATGAAGGCGTGCCAGGTCCGCGCCGGCAGCGTGCCGCCGGTGACGCGGTTCATCGCGGCATTGTCGTCGTTGCCGAGCCAGACGCCGGCGACGAGATCGGCGCTGTAGCCGACGAACCATGCGTCATGCGAATCCTGGGTCGTGCCGGTCTTGCCCGCCACCGGCCGGTCGAGCTGGGCGGCCTTGCCGGTGCCGTGGGCGATGACGCCGGCCAGCATCGCGTTCATCTCGGCGGCAAGATCCGGCGCGATCACCTGGCCGCCGCCATCACCCTGGCGCTTGTAGAGCACGGTGCCGTTGCGGTCGCGGATATCGGTGATGCCGTAGGGCAGCGCGGCCCGGCCGCCCGAGGCAAAGGCGCAATAGGCGCTGGTGAGGTCGAGCAGCGTCACCTCCGAGGTGCCGAGCGCCAGGCTGGCATCGTGGCCGAGGTCGCTGGTGATGCCGAGGCGATGGGCGGTGGCGATGACGTTATCGATGCCGGCGCGCTCCAGCACTTGCGCCGCGACGGTGTTGATGGAATCGGCGAGCGCCTCCGCCGCCGTCACGTCGCCGCGGTATTTGTTCTCGTAGTTGTGCGGCGTCCAATTGCCGATGCGGATCGGCTGGTCGGTGAAATGGTCGTCGGGCGACATGCCGTGCTCGAGCGCGGCGAGATAGACGAAGGGCTTGAAGGCCGAGCCCGGCTGGCGCAGCGCCTGCGTCGCGCGGTTGAACTGGCTGTCGGCATAGTCGCGGCCGCCGACCATGGCGCGCACCGCGCCGTTGGGCGACATGGCGACCAGCGCGGCCTGCTCGACCTCGGCCTTCTCGCCATTCTTGTCGAGCGTCGCCGCCACCGCCGCCTCGGCCGCCGCCTGCATCCGGGCGTCGAGCGTGGTGCGCACGACGAGGTCGCGGCCGTCGGCGCTGACATACGCATTGGCGAGCTCGTAGATCCAATCGGCGAAGTAGCGGTTGCCCGGATGCACCCGCCCGGCCAGCGCGAGCTGAGCCTTCTGCTGCTCGGCGGCGGCTGCCTGCGCCGCGGTGAGGTAGCCGGCATCGACCATGTTGGCGAGCACCTGCGCGGTGCGCTTTTCCGCCTGGTCGGGGTCGCGCGCCGGGCTGAAGCGGGTCGGCGCCTTGAGCAGCCCGGCGATCACCGCCGCCTCATAGAGCGTCACCTGGCGCGCCGATTTGTCGAAATAGCGATGTGCCGCGGCATCGACGCCATAGGTGCCGGCGCCGAGATAGACGCGGTTGAGATAGATCTCGAGCAGCTCCTCCTTGCTGAATTTGTGCTCGAGCCACAGCGCCAGCATCGCCTCCTGGATCTTGCGCGTCAGCGTGCGGTCGGGGGTGAGGAACAGGTTCTTGGCAAGCTGCTGGGTGATGGTGCTGCCGCCCTGCACCACATGGCCGGCGCGTAGATTGACATAGACCGCGCGCAGCAGCCCGATGGGGTCGACGCCCCAATGATGATAGAAAGCGCCGGTCCTCGGTGGCGATCACCGCCTGCGGCAGATAGGCCGGCAGCTCCTTGAGCTTCAGCGGCTCGCCGAAGAGATCGCCATAGGTGGCGATGAGCCCGCCGTCGCTGCCCAGCAGGGTCACGCTCGGCCGGCGCTCGGAGGCGGTGAGATCGTTGGTCGCCGGCAGGGTAAGCCAGAACCATGTCGTGACGCCGCCGATCAGGATCAGCGCCCACAGCGCCAGCAGCAGCCCCCAGCGCGTCAGCCGGCCGCCCAGCAGCCGCCGCGCCGTCCCTTTCGCCCGCCATTCTTGCGCGCGGGTTTGCGCCGCTCGTCTGGCGCGCTGGCGCGCGTCCGGTCCTCGGGGTCGGTGCGCAACTCTCCGCGTCCTCGTTCCGCCATGTCCTGCCCAAGATTCTGCCGTCGCCGCGGCACGCGGCCGCCCTACGCCCGCGCTTCTAGCACAAAAGCCGCAAGCGACCGAGTGACCTCTGGGGGCTTAAAGAGGCTGCGACTATGGCTTTTTTTCGACGCCTACCGCATGACAGCGGGGCGCCGCCGCGCTTTTCCGGTTGTTGACGCACCGGGCGGCAGGCAAGCTGGCCCGCCCCGCCGGAGCCGCCCCGTGATCGCCGCGCTGATCTTCGCCGCCACCTATGTCGTCATCGCCCTTGGCCGCGCGCCGGGGCTGCGGCTTGACCGCGCCGGCGCGGCGCTGCTGGGCGCGAGCCTGATGGTGGCGAGCGGCGTGCTGAGCCTCGAGGAGGCCTACCGCGCCATCGACCTCGACACCATCACGCTGCTGCTTGGCATGATGATCGTCGTCGCCAATCTGCGCCTCGCCGGCTTCTTTGCGCTCGCCAATGGCTGGATCGCGCGTCGCGCCCGCCACCCGCTGGGGCTGCTCGCCGGCGTCATCGTCGTCTCCGGCGGGCTTTCCGCATTCCTCGTCAATGATACGGTCTGCCTGATGCTGGCGCCGCTGGTCGCGGAGCTGACGCTGAGCCTCAGGCGCAACCCCGTGCCCTACCTGCTGGCGCTCGCCATGGCCTCCAACATCGGCAGCACCGCCACCATCACCGGTAATCCGCAGAACATCATGATCGGCAGCTTCTCGCACATCGCCTATGGCGATTTCGCCCGCGCGCTGGCGCCGGTGGCGGCGGCGGGGCTGCTGGTCGTCTTCGTGCTGGTAGCGCTCGCCTGGCGCCGCGAGTTCCTGACCCGCGCCCGGCTCGACGGCGCGCCGCCGCGCCGCGGTGGAATCGCGGATTGCTGGCGAAGTCGCTCGCCGTCACCATCGCCATGGTGCTGTTCTTCTTCCTGGGCCAGCCCCCGGCCAAGGCGGCGATCGTCGCCGGCGCGCTGCTGCTGCTGACGCGGCGCCTCAAGCCGGCGCGGGTCTATGCCGAGATCGACTGGTCGCTGCTGCTGCTGTTCTGCGGCTTGTTCATCGTCGTCGCCGGGATGGAGAAGGCGCTGCTCGGCCCGGCGGCGCTGGCCTATGCCGAGCGCCTCAATCTGGGATCGCCGGCGGTGATGGCGGGGGTGGCGGCGGTGCTGTCGAACCTGGTGAGCAACGTGCCGGCGGTGCTGGTGCTGAAGCCCTTCGTGCAGCATCTCGCCTCGCCTCGCCTCGCCTGGCTCAGCCTCGCCATGGCAGCGACGCTCGCCGGCAATTTCACCCTGCTCGGCTCGATCGCCAATCTCATCGTCGCGCAGCGCGCGCACAGAGCCGGCATCGTCCTCGGCTTCTGGAGCTATTTCAAGCTCGGCGCGCCGGTGACGGTGATCACCATCGCGATCGGAGTGTGGATGTTGACGTGAGCTGTCAGCTATCAGCTATCAGCTAAACGATGGCCGGAGAGAGATGAGCCGGTTTGCACGCGCACGGCGCACGGTAGCTTCTCGGACGATGATTTCCACGGTAGTCAGAGTGAAAGTCGTACAGCCATCAGCCACCAGCTCAAGGCTGATAGGCTGACAGCTGATAGCTGACGGCTTCTTCTTCTTCCTTACGCCACCGCCAGCGCGCGGTTGTCCTGGCGGGTGAAGCGGGTCTGCTCGCGCATGGCGCGCTGCAGCTTCTCGAAGGCGCGCACCTCGATCTGACGGATGCGCTCGCGCGAGACGGCGTAGCGGTGCGACAGCTCCTCGAGCGTCGAGGGCTCGTCCTTGAGGCGGCGCTCGAAGATGATGTCGCGCTCGCGCGGGTTCAGCTTCTTGAGCGCGACGTCGAGCATCTCGCGGCGCTGCTGCAGCTCCTTGCGGTCGCCGACGATCGTCTCCTGGCTCGGACTCTCATCCGGCAGCATGTCGAGCCATTCGCTGTCGCTGTCGGCGCCGGTGCCGCCCATCAGCGCGTTGAGCGAGTTGTCGGCGCCGGCGAGCCGGCGGTTCATCTCGATCACTTCGTTGCTCGGGCACGTCGAGCTCGGTGGCGATCTTGGCGACCACCTCGGGCGAAAGGTCGCCTTGCTCGAGCTCGGCCATCTGCCCCTTGAGCCGGCGCAGGTTGAAGAACAGCTTCTTCTGCGCCGCCGTGGTGCCCATCTTCACCAGCGACCAGGAATGCAGGATGTACTCTTGAATTGCGGCGCGGATCCACCACATCGCGTAAGTCGCGAAGCGGAAGCCGCGATCGGGGTCGAACTTCTCCGCCGCCTGCATCAGCCCGACATTGCCTTCGGCGACGAGGTCGGCGAGCGGCAGGCCATAGCCGGTGAAGCCGCGGGCGATCTTGACGACGAGGCGCAAATGGCTGCCGACGATCTGCTTCAGGGCCTCGCGGTCCTCGCGGTCGCGCCAGGCGCGGGTCAGCTCCTGCTCGCGCTCGGGGCTGAGCATGGGGAACCGCTTTGCCTCCTCGACGAAGCGGACCAGAGTGGTATCTAGCTTATGGTTCATCTCTTTGGTCTCCCTACCTCTCCGGTCTCTGGCGGCGGCACTTGGGCCTCCGGCTCCCACGGGGCCGGTTCGGCGGTCAGGTGCGGGCTGGGATCATTTGGAAAGGACCGCCCTTCTGGAGGCGGCTTTGCAGAGATGGGCCCGCGGCGGCCGGTTTTCAAGGACTAGATTAGTCCTAATTCCCGGTATGCCAGCCATGCGGATTCGGCAGCATCCGATAACGAACTCGTCTTTCGGGGGAGAAAACGGCGGTTTTCAGCCCTTGGGGAAGCCGGTGAGGCCGGAATCGAGGCGGGTCCCGAAGCTGTTCAACGCCATGGCCAGCATGGCATAGGCCCCGACGGTGAACACCAGATCCATCAGCTGGGCCTCGCTGAGCCGGGCGCTGAGCGCCGCCCAGCTCCGGTCGCTGAGGCAGGCATCCGCCCAGAGCTCGTCGGCCGCGCGCAGCAGCGACGCTTCCTCCGCCGTCCAGCCGGGGGCGTCGGGGCCAAGCGCGACGCGCTCGATCTCGGCCTCGGCCAAGCCGGCGCGCTTGGCGATCTCGACATGCTGGCCCCATTCATACTCGGCGCCGGTGAGCCAGGCGGTGCGCAGGATCAGCAGCTCGCGCTCGCGCGCCGGCAGGCTCGAGGTGAACAGCAGGTGGCCCCCGAACGGCGTCCAGCGCTTGAACAGCTTCGGATGCCGCACCAGCGTCGCGAAGACATTCTGGGCGGGCTTGCCGCGGGTCACCACCGCCAGCAGCTCGCGCTGCTCCTCGCTCCGCTCCGCCTCCGCCAGCGGCGCGATCCGCGGCTCCATCGGTCGCATGCTCTTCCTCCTCTTGGTTCTTTTGTCGCCGCCGCCGTTTGGGGCGGTGCTTAGACTTCCTTCAGGATAGACTTCTTGAGGGCGCGGATGCGTGCCTCATCGCGCTTATAAAAGGTCCATTGCTTGATCCGCTTGGCGCGGATGAGACCGGCTTCAGCCAGCACCTTCAGATGCGCGCTCACCGTCGGCTGGCTGACCCTGAGCTTGCGCGCAACGAGCAGGCCGCAGACGCCATCGCTGACGAGATCGCCGTCGAGCTGCGGCGGAAAATGCGCCTCGGGGTCCCTGAGCCAAGCCAGGATGAGCAGTCGGCGCTCGTTCGCCAGGGCGCGCATCGCCTTTTCCATCGACATATTGGAAATTGCCTAAATCCCTAAGCCTGTGTCAAGCTCGTCGCGACGGGAGGCATCGGCATGGCGGTAAGCGCGATAGACCAGCACGGCATCGCCGCCACAGAGGCGCTGATCCGTCCGCATATCCGTGAGACGCCGGTGATCGCCTGCGCCGGCAGCGATCTCGGCCTTGATGCCGGCGCTGTCATCCTGAAGCTCGAGCAGCTGCAGCATTCCGGCTCGTTCAAGGCGCGCGGCGCCTTTGCCAATCTGCTGCTGCGGCAGATCCCCGCCGCGGGCGTTGTCGCCGCGTCCGGCGGCAACCACGGCGCCGCGGTGGCCTATGCCGCCCGCGCCCGTGGGGTGCCGGCGCGCATCTTCGTGCCCAGCATCTCCTCGCCGGCCAAGATCGCGCGCATCCGCGACTACGGCGCCGAGCTCGTGATCGCCGGCGACCGCTATGCTGACGCGCTTGCCGCGAGCGAGCGCTGGCTCGAGCACAGCGGCGGGCTCGCCATCCACGCCTTTGACCAGGAGGAGACGTTGCTCGGCCAGGGCACGCTCGCCCTTGAGCTCGAGCGCCAGGCGCCTGTCCTGGACACCGTGCTGGTGGCGGTGGGCGGCGGCGGGCTCATCGGCGGCATCGCCGCCTGGTATGGTCGACGGTGCCGAATCGTCGGCGTCGAGCCCGAGGCCGCGCCGACCCTGAGCCGCGCGCTCGCCGCCGGCCGGCCGGTCGATGCCGAGGCCGGTGGCATCGCCGCGGATTCGCTGGCGCCCAGGCGCATCGGCGAGCGCGTCTTTCCGCTTGCCCGGGATTTCGTCGAGCGCGTGGTGCTGGTCGAGGACGCCGCCATCGCCGCGGCGCAGCGCGCGCTGTGGGAGCGGCTGCGCCTGGTTCTCAAGCCCGGCGGCGCCGCCGCCTTTGCCGCGCTGCTCTCCGGGCGCTATCGCCCCGCGACGGGCGAGCGCGTCGCCATCATCCTCAGCGGTGGCAACTCCAACGCGGTCGACTTCCCGCAAGCGTGACGACGGATTTGCGCCCGGCGCGCCGGTTGGGCACACTGGCGTCAACAAGGCCGGCGTGATCGGCCGGCGAGGGAGGAGAGCATGGCCGACCATCAGTATTGCCGCGTCGAGCGCGACGGCCGCCTGCTCACCGTCACCCTCAACCGCCCCGAGGTGATGAACGCGCTGCACCGCCCGGCGCATTTCGAGCTCGGCGAGGTGTTCGACGGCTTCGCCGCCGACCCCGAGCTCTGGATCGCCATCGTCACCGGCGCCGGCGACAAGGCGTTCTCGGCCGGCAACGATCTCAAATACCAGGCGGCGGGCAATCCCATCGGCCATCCGCCCTCGGGCTTCGCCGGCATCACCCAGCGCTTCGATCTCGCCAAGCCGGTGATCGCCGCGGTGAACGGCGTTGCCATGGGCGGCGGCTTCGAGATCGCGCTCGCCTGCGATCTTATCATCGCCGCCGAGAACGCCGTCTTCGCCCTGCCGGAGCCGCGCGTCGGGCTGGCGGCGCTGGCCGGCGGGTTGCACCGCCTGCCGCGCATGATCCCGCTGAAGCAGGCGATGGGCATGATCCTCACCGGCCGTCGGGTCGGCGCGCGCGAGGGCAAGGAGCTCGGCTTCGTCAACGAGGTGGTGCCGCAAGGCGAGGCGCTCGCCGCCGCCAGGCGCTGGGCGGGGCTGATCCTGGAATGCTCGCCCATGTCGATCCGCGCCTCGAAGGAAACCGTCTACCGCAGCCTCGACGCCGCGGGCGGGATCGAGGCTGCGTACAAGGCGCAACGTGATTATCCCGCGGTCGCGGCGCTCGCCCAGAGCGAGGACCGCGTCGAAGGCCCCAAGGCCTTTGCCGAGAAGCGCCAGCCGCAGTGGAAGGGACGCTGAAGGAGAGCAATCGTGGATCTGAGGCTCAAGGGCAAGAAGGCGATCGTCACCGGCGGCACGCGCGGCATCGGCCGTGCCATCGCCGAGCTGTTGGCGGAGGAGGGCGTCGACGTCGCTCTTTGCGCGCGCAATCGCGAGCAGATCGAGGAGACCGTGGCGGCGCTCGGCAAGAAGGGCGATCAGGGCCTGGGGCCGCCCCCTCGACGTCGCCGACACCACGGCGCTGCGCGTCTGGATCGCCGATGCCGCGGCCGCGCTGGGCGGTCTCGACATCTTCGTCTCCAACGTCAGCGCGCTGGCGGTGGCGACCGATGAGGCGACCTGGCGCAAGAGCTTCGACATCGATGTCATGGGGACGGTGGTCGGCGTCGACACGGCGCTGCCGCTGCTGGAGAAAGCCGGCGGCGGCGCCGTCGTCATCATCGGCTCGGTCGCCGCGGTCGAGGTCTCCGGCCCGACCCGGCCCTACAACGCGGTGAAGGCGGCGCTGCTGCCCTATATGAAATCGACGGCGAAGAACTATGCTGGCAAGAACATCCGCGTCAACATGGTCTCGCCCGGCACCGTCTACTTCAAGGGCGGCGTCTGGGATGTGCGCCAGCAGCAGCAGCCCGAGGTCTTCAAGGCGGCGTTGTCGCGCAACCCCATGGGCCGCATGGGCCGCCCCGACGAGGTCGCCGACGCCGTGGTGTTCCTGACCAGCGCGCGGGCCAGCTTCATCACCGGCGCCAATGTCATCATCGATGGCGGCGCCACGCAACGGGTGCAGTTCTAAACCCTCCATGAATTTCGATTTCTCCGACGAGCTGAAGCAGCTGCGCGAAGAGGCGCGACGCTTCCTCACCGAGCGCAACGCTCTGGCCCAGGCGCGCCGCGCGCTCGAAAGCGAGGCCGGCCACGACGCCGCCCTGTGGCGCGAGATCGGGGCGATGGGCTGGATCGGCGCCGCCATTCCCGAGGCCTTTGGCGGCGCCGGGCTCGGCCATCTCGGCCTGTGCGTGCTGGCGGAGGAGCTGGGCGCAAGTCTCGCGCCGGTGCCGTTCTCGTCTTCGGCATATCTCGCCGCCGAGGCGATCCTGCTCGCCGGCAGCGCCGCGCAGAAGGAGCGCTACCTGCCGAGGCTCGCTTCGGGCGAAGCGGTCGGCACGCTGGCGCTCGCCGAGGGCGTCGGCGCCCCCGGCGCCAAGCGGCTCGCCGCGACCTGCGTCCGCGAGCGTCTCACCGGCACCAAGCAGCCGGTGCCGGATGGCGACATCGCCGATGTCGCGGTGGTGGCGGCGCAAGGCGCCGACCAGCAGCCGGCGCTCTTCATCGTCGATCTTGCCGCGCCCGGCGTCGCGCGCGAGCGCGTCGCGACCATCGATCCCTCGCGCGGCCATGCGCGCCTCGTCTTCAGCGGCGCCGCGGCGGAGCCGCTCGGCTCTGCCGGCGCGGGCGAGCGGCTGATCGAGCAGCTCTTCGACCGCGCCGCCGTGCTCTTCGCGTTCGAGCAGGTGGGCGGCGCGCAGGCGTCGCTCGACATGGCCAAGGGCTACGCGCTCGAGCGCTACGCCTTCGGCCGGCCGATCGGCTCGTTCCAGGCGATCAAGCACAAGCTCGCGGATGTCTATGTCGCCACCGAGCTCGCGCGCTCCAACGCCTATTACGGCGCCTGGGCGCTGTCGCAGGATGCGCCGGAGCTGGGGGTGGCGGCCGCGGCGGCGCGGGTCGCTGCCAGCGACGCCTTCTATCTCGCCGCCACGGAGAACATCCAGACCCATGGCGGCATGGGCTACACCTGGGCCTTCGACTGCCATCTCTATTACCGCCGCGCCAAGCTGCTGGGGCTGGCGCTGGGCTCGACCCGGATCTGGAAGGACCGGCTGATCGCGCATCTCGAGGCGCGCAACGACAGCGTGCTCGACGGCGCCACCGGCATCGCGCCTTAGCGCAGGAGGAGAGGCGATCATGGATTTCGACGACACGCCGGAGGAGGCCGCGTTTCGCGCTACGGTGAAGGACTTCCTCGCTGCCAATGCCGAGCGTCGCGCGCCCGGCAGCGCCGAGGGCTACCGCACCAGCCAGAGCGCGCCCGGCGCGCTCGAGCGCGCCAAGGCGTGGCAGGCGCTGAAATACGCCGCGGGCTTCGCCGGCATCACCTGGCCCAAGGAGTGGGGCGGCCGCGGCGGCAGCGCGATCGAGCAGGTGATCTACAACCAGGAAGAGGCGCATTACGCCGTGCCGCGCGGCTTCTTCGAGATCGGCCTCGGCATGTGCATCCCGACGCTGTGCAACTGGGGCACGGCCGAGCAGCGCCGGCGCTTTGCGCCGCCCGCGCTCGAGGGCAAGGAGATCTGGTGCCAGCTCTTCTCCGAGCCCGCTGGCGGCTCCGATCTCGCGGGCCTGCGCACGCGCGCCGAGCGATCGGGCGATGACTGGATCATCAACGGCCAGAAGATCTGGACCTCGGGCGCGCAGTACAGCGAGTACGGCATCCTGGTGACGCGCAGCGATCCCACCGTGCCCAAGCATAAGGGCCTCACCTTCTTCTTCCTCAGCATGAAATCGCCGGGTGTCGACATCCGCCCGATCAAGCAGATCTCGGGACAATCGCATTTCAACGAGGTGTTCTTCACCGATGTGCGCATCCCTGACAGCCAGCGCCTCGGCGCCGTGGGCGCGGGCTGGCAGGTCGCGCTCACCACCTTGATGAACGAGCGTCTGGCGGTGGGCGAAGCGCCCGGACCGGATTTCCGCGAGGTCTTCGAGCTTGCGCGCCGGCTCGAGCTCGAGGACGGGCCGGCGATCAAGAACGCCGCGGTGCGCGATCAGCTCGCGCAATGGTACGTCAAGACGCAAGGGCTCAAATACACCAAGTTCCGCACCATGACCCGGCTGTCGCGCGGCGAGACGCCGGGACCCGAGGCCTCGATCGGCAAGCTCGTCGGCGCCTCCAAGCTGCAGGAGATCGCCGCCTTCGGCATGGATCTCATGGAGATGGCAGGAATCCTGACCGATCCGGACTCCATGCCGGCACACGCGCTCTTCCAACAGGCGCTGCTCTATTCGCCGGCGCTGCGCATCGCCGGCGGCAGCGACGAGATCCTGCGCAACATCATCGCCGAGCGCGTGCTCGGCCTGCCGGCCGATCTGCGCGTCGACAAGGATGTGCCCTTCAACCAGCTGCCGGCCGGGAAGCGATCCTGAGCGCGGCGCGGGCGGATCGGGCGACCTGCGGCACCGCACTACCCTTTTTGGTGACGGCGCGCGCGGTTCCCGCCGCCGGGGTTTCCAGTAAGATAGGCGGGTGGGGAATAAAGGTGCGGGCGTGCCGTGGCTTGATCGCATCGTTGCCGAGGAACCGCGCATCAGACCCGGTTCGGCCAGCGCTTACACCGCCGCGATCCTGCTGGTAGCGCTGGCGCTCGCGCTGCGCTTCGCCGCTGGCGGATGGCTCTCCGGCAATATCTATCTCACCTTCTGGCCGGCGGTGATCTTCGCCGCTCTGATCGGCGGTGCCGGGCCCGGCCTGCTGGCGACGCTGCTCGGCGGCCTTTGCGCCTGGTACGTGCTGGTGCCGCCCTACTGGCGCTTCGGCCACGGCACCGGGCGCGACGTCTCATCGCTGGCGGTCTATGCCGCGTTCTCGGCGGCGAACTGCGCGGTCATCTCCGGTTTCCGATCGGCGGTGGTGCAGCTGCGCGCGGAGCGGGCGACGCATCAGCGCCTGGCGCAGTCGCTGGAGCGGCACATCGCCGAGCGCACGCGCGCGCTCGCCGAGGTCAACGAGCAGCTGCGGCGCGAGATCGCCGAGCGCGAGAAGGCCGATGTCCAGATGCTGCAAGCGCAGAAGATGGAAGCGATCGGCCAACTCACCGGCGGTGTCGCGCATGATTTCAACAATCTGCTCACCGTCATCTTCGGCAATCTCGACGCGCTGCGGCTGCGCCTGGCCGGCCGCGACGGCGCGGCGGAGCGGCTGGTCGAGGCGGCGCTGCGCGGCGCCGAGCGCGCCGCGAGCCTGACCGAGCGGCTGCTCGCCTTCGCGCGGCGCCAGACGCTGGCGCCGGCCAGCGTCGACATCAACAAGCTCATGCTCGAGATGTCGGAGCTGATAAGCCGAACCCTCGGCGCGGAGATCGAGTTCGACACCGTGCTCGCCGAGGGGCTGTGGCGCGCCTTGTGCGATCCGCACCAGCTCGAGGTGGCGCTGTTGAACCTCGTCATCAACGCGCGCGACGCCATGCTCCAGGGCGGCAAGCTCACCATCGAGACCGCCAATGTCAGCCTCGATCAGGCCTATGCCGCGCAGAACGATCAGGTGACGCCCGGCCAGTATGTCATGGTGGCGGTCGGCGACAGCGGCACCGGCATGACGCGCGAGATCGCCGCCCGCGCCTTTGAGCCCTTCTTCACCACCAAGGAGGTCGGCCAAGGCACCGGGCTCGGCCTCAGCATGGTCTATGGCTTCGTCAGGCAGTCCGGCGGCCATGTGAAGATCGACAGCGAGCCGCAGCGGGGAACCACCGTGCGGCTCTATCTGCCGCGCGCGCGCTCCGGTCCGGGCGAGGTCCTGCCGCCGCTCGCCGAGGATGATGCCGAGGGGCCGCCGCGCGGCAGCGTCGAGGGCGAGGAGGATCTGCCGGGCGACAGCGCGCGGCGGCGGCGCGGGCCAGGCCAAGCGCTGCTTGCGGCGGAGCGCCGGACGGCGCCGGCGGTATAGGGCCGCCTATCTCTGCCGTGAGAGATAGTGCGCCAGCGCCTGCATCTGGTCGTCGTTGAGCTCCAGGGCGATCTCCGGCATGGCGGCGATGCCGGTGCCGAAGCGCGCGCCGGACTTATAGGCGTGCAGCGCCTTCAGCAGCACTTCCTCGCGCTGGCCGGCGATCCGCGCCGCGCCCTGCTGGCCGTGGAAGCCGTCGCCGTGGCAATTGCCGCAATTGCGCCCGGCCGCGAGCTTGGCGCCCACCTCGGTCATCGCCGGCGCGTCGTCGGGCGGCGGCGGCGTCTCTATCGACGGCAGCGTCACGAGATAGGCGCCGAGGGCGCGGATGTCGTCGTCGCTGAGCTCGGCAGCGATCGGCGCCATGATCTCGCTTTTGACCCGGCCGGTGCGGAAGAACACCAATTGCCATTCGAGGAAGAGATCGGGCTGGCCGGCAAGCGAGGGGACGCCGTCGATCTCAGAGATGCCGCTCTCGCCATGGCAGGCAAAGCACGGCTCGAGCTTCGCCTTGATCGCGGCATCATCAGCGGCGCGCGCCGGCAGCGCGCCGGCCAGCGCCGCCACCGCAACGGCGCAAAGCGACAATCGATGCATCATTGGGAGATTTCCGAAAAAGCGACGCCCCGCCCGCAACAGCGCGGGCGGGGCGTTGTTGCGAGACTACTTGCTGTAGCTGATGCGATAGATCGCACCGGCCCAGTCATCGGCGATCAGGATCGAGCCGTCCGGCGCGTTGATCACGTCGGCCGGCCGGCCCAGGAAGGTGCGGTCGCCCTGAATGAAGCCGCTGGCGATCACCTGCTGCTTGGCATGCTTGCCGCTGGGATCGACGGCGATCGCCACGACGCGGCCGCCGTTGTATTTGTGCCGGTTCCACGAGCCGTGCTCGGCGAGGATGATGTTGTCCTTGAACTCCGCCGGGAACTGGCTGCCGGTGTAGAACTTCATGCCCAGCGGCGCCACATGCGGGCCGAGCTTCATGGCGGGCGGGACGAATTCCGAGCATTTGTGGCCCTCAGAGAGGGTGGGATCCGGCAGGTCGCCCTGATGGCAATAGGGATAGCCGAAATGCGGTACGCCCTGTCCCACATGCTCCAGCTTGTCGCTCGGCAGGTCGTCGCTGATCCAGTCGCGCGCGTTTTCCGAGAACCAGTAGTCGCCGGTGCGTGGATCGATATCGCCGCCGACGCTGTTGCGCACGCCCAGCGCGATGATCTCGGCGGTGCCGTTATTGGGATTGATGCGTCGGACCTGCATGGTGCTGGTGGGCGCCAGGCACTCGTTGCAGGGCGGTCCGAAAGCGACGTACAGCATGCCCTTCTTGTCGACCGCGAGGTACTTCCAGCCGTGCGGGATGTAGGGCGGCATGTCGTCATAGACGATTTTCGGCTCCGGCATCTTGCCGAGGTTGGCCTCGGCATTGTCGTATTTGTAGATCTTGTTGACGTCGGCGACATAGAGCGCGCCGTCGTGGAAGGCGATTCCGGTCGGCACCGTCATCTTCGACAGGATCGTCTTCACCACCTTCTTGCCGCCCTCGTCGGTGATGGCGTAGACATTGCCCGCATCGAACCAGGAGCCGACGAACAAGGTGCCCTTGTCGCCCCAGGCCATCTGGCGCGCCTCGGGCACGTTGGCGGCGTAGACGCTGATCTTGAAGCCCGGCGCCAATTTGATCTTCTTCAGATTGGCCTCGAGCTGCGCTGCCGATGCCGGGGTCGGCGGGTTCGGCTGCGGGCTCAGCCCCTTCTGCTGCTCGGTCTCGTCGCCGAGGAACCAATCCGGCGGCGGATGCGTCCAGAAACCCGGATCGTTGGATTCATAATGCTTGAGCTGCGCCTGTGCCGGCATGCCGGTCAGAAGCGCCATGACTGCGGCGGCGACGATGCCCCCGAGGATTATCTTCTCTCTCATTCCGCGTCTCCCCTTGCAGTCGTTCTAGGACTGCTGCTTACGCCTTGAGATCAAGGCAAGTTGGATCCCCAACAGAATACCGGAGCCGGCGCCGCCCGTCGACAGCTTCCTTGGCGCGGCGGCGTTCACACCGGCGTGTAGCTGCGGTCGAGCTCGATCTCGATCAGCGACGGCCCGCCTTCGGCGAGCGCCGCGCGCACCAGCTCGACCGCCTCGCTCAGCGTCTGACTGCGCGCGCCCTTGACGCCCAGCGCGCGGGCGAGGCCGACATAATCCACCGGCGGGTCCGTTAAGTCCATCCCGATATAGCGGTCGGTCTGCGCGGCGAAGCCCTTCATCGCGTTGGTGCGTTGCTTGAGGATGCGGTAGGAGCGGTTGTTGAGGATGACGAAGACGACGCCGACCCGGTCATGCGCCGCCGTCCACAGCGCCTGGCAGGTGTACATGGCGCTGCCGTCGCCGATCAGCGCCACCACCGGGCGGTCGGGCAGGGCGAGCTTGACCCCGATGGCGGCCGGCAGGCCCCAGCCGATGCCGCCGCCGCGCAGCCCGAAGAAGCTCTGCGGGTCGTCGGCGCGCACCAGCTGGCGCAATCCCGGCGAGGAGGAGATCGTCTCCTCCACCACCACCGCATCCGCGGGCAGCACCGCGCCCAGCGCTTGCAGCAAGGCGAGCGGCCGGATCGGAGTCTTGCCCGCCTCGCCGCGCGCCTTGGCGTTGAGCGCCTCGCGCTCGCCGGCGATGGCGCGGGCCGTCGCCTCGCCGCGCGCCCGCGCCCGCGCCCGCTGTTCCGCGCTCATGCGCAGCGCCAGCGCCGCGGTGAGTTCCGGCAGGCTCGCCTTGGGATCGCCGAGGATCGCGGCCTTCGCCGCGTAGTTCTTGCCGATCTCCCAGGCATCGATATCGAGATGGATGATGGTGAGCTCCGGCGGGATCGGGTCGACCTCCGACGGCAGCGACAGGGTGAAGAGGTCGCCGCCCACCGACAGCAGCACATCGTGCTGTTGCAGCACGGCGCGGATCGCCGGCGCCAGCCGCATCATGGCGCCGCGGAACAACGGGTGGGAAGAGGGGAAGGAGGCGGTGTTGGCGATGCCCTCGGCATAGACCGGCGCGCCCAGCGCCTCGGCCAGCGCCACCAGCTCGCCATGGGCGCGGCGCTGTGCCACCGCGTCGCCGGCGATGATCAGCGGCCGCTCGGCGCGCGCCAGCAGCGCGGCCGCGGCCTCGATCTCGGCGCGGTCGCCACGCAGCCCCGGCGCCACCCGCGTCGGCGAGCCCAGATCGAGATCGGCCTCGGCGTTCAGCACATCGGCCGGCAGCGACAGGAAGACCGGCCCGGTCGGCGGCGCCAGCGCCGTCTTGGCGGCGCGGTGGACGGCGCGCGGCAGATCCTCGATGCGGCGCACCTCGGCCGCCCATTTGACGAAGGGCCGCGCGATGGTCGGCAGATCCGCCCACAGGATCGGCTCGGAGAAGGTGAAGCTCTGATCGTGCTGGCCGGCGGTGAGCAGGATCGGCGCCTGCGCCTTCTGCGCGTCATAGAGCATGCCGAGCGCGTTGCCGAGACCGGGCGCGACATGGACATTGGCGACGGCGAGTTTGCCCGAGGCCTGGGCATAGCCGTCCGCCATTGCCATCACCGCCGCTTCCTGGAGCGCCAGCACGTAGCGCAAGCCGGTCTCGACCGCGAGCGCGTCCATCAGCGGCAGCTCGGTGGTGCCGGGATTGCCGAAGATGAACTCGACCCCCTCCTGTTTCAGGAGCTCGAGAAACGCGCGTTTACCCGAGATGACCGGCATTCCTATCCTCCGCTTTTGCCGCCATGCTATCGCAGGCGGCCGCGGCCCGCCACCCGTGTTGCCGGCACGGGCCCATGCAGGCGCAGGAGAAAGCGCCGCCGCAGAAGGATTACGCTGAGCAGGCGGCGGCGACAGGAGAGCTGGTGCGCGGATAGGCGCCTCGCCGTCCGCGCAAAAAGCCACCGCCCGCCGCGCTTGGGGCGCGGCGGGCGGTGTGTCGAAGCGGAGCGGCGCTCTTTGGGCGAGGCGCCGTCGGCGGCGAGGCCGCGACGGGCGCTTTAGGCCTCCGGCGCGCGGCTCAGATCGCTTCCTTGAGCTCCTTGGCGGCGCGGAACGCAACCTTCCTGCTCGCCTTGATCTTGATCGGCTCGCCGGTCGCGGGGTTACGGCCCATGCGCGCGGCGCGCTTGCGCACCACCAGGATGCCGAGCCCGCCGATGCGGATCCGATCGCCTTTCTTGAGGTGCTTCACGATCAGCGCGATGGTGCTGCCGAGCACAGCCTCGCTGTGCTTCTTGGCCATCTCGTGCTCCTCGGCGACCGCGGCCGCCAAGTGCTTCAGGGTCACCGTCGACGAGGCACCCGCCTTCTTCTTCACTGCCATAGGTATCGGACTCCCTCTTCCGTTCAAAGTCATAGCGGCAATCGCAGCGCTACAGAATCACGCCAAGCCGCGTAAAGCAAGTGTTTGCGTGCCTCAAAGCGTGGCTTTTTGCGCGCGGCGGCCCGAGTCGCGAATCACCAGAAATGCCCGTCTCACCGATGTTTTCGAGTGTCCGCGGCGCGCGCGACGGTGACCGCGCCCCGGCTTCCGAGTTGGCTGCCGTACTCGCGTCATGATGACGAAGTAACCGACGTTTTCGTTTCGGTGATTACCACATATTAGGCATTCGGAGACAGGCCGTGGACGATGTCCGACACGCGTAGGACTTGAAAAACACTTGGGTCAAAAAGGAATTATTAACTTCTTGCCCCGACTCTGTGCGAGCTTAGGAACGTTTGGGAGTCATGTCGATGCGTAGAAAGAAGCACAAGACGGCGCGCAAGTCGCACCGTCGCGTCAAGTCGAAGGCCGCGCGCTCCTCGGCCGCGATGCGCAAATCCTCGCGCGTGAAGCGCGCGAAGAAGAGCACCAAGACGAAGAAGAAGAGCCCCGCCCGTCGCCGCGCTGTGAAGCGCACGGGCGCCAAGCGCCGCGTCGCGAAGCGCCGCGTGGCGCGCCGCTCGGCGAAGCGCCGGTAATCGCCTCGTAGGGCCTATCGCGGACTGCCCGGCGCCGACGCTTTCGAGCAGCGGCGCCGGGCAGTTCGTTTTTGCGCCGGCACCGGGCCGTTCTCCGGCCGCATCGCCGGCGCTTCCCGCGCTCGCCACGGGCTTGCAGACCATGCCGCCGGTGGCGGATAAAGCGGGATGTCATCGACCTACACCGCCACCGACGCGGTCGCCTATGAGCGGTTGATGGGCCGCTGGAGCCCGCTGCTCGCCGAGGCGCTCATCGCCTTTGCCGGGCTCGGCGACGGCGAGACGGTGCTCGATCTCGGCTGCGGCACCGGCAGCCTGGCGCTCATGCTGGCGCGCCGCGCGGCGCCGCGGCGCATCATCGGCATCGACATCGCGCCGCCTTACATCGACTATGCCGCGTCGCGCAGCCGCGATCCGCGCCTCGACTTCCGCACCGGCGACGCCACGGCACTGGCGCTCGCCGACAGTACGATCGACCGCAGCTTCTCGCTGCTCGCGCTCAATTTCATGGCGGCGCCGGCGCGTGCGCTGGCGGAGCTCCGCCGCGTGACGCGGCCGGGCGGCACCGTCGCGGCCGCGGTCTGGGATTTCTCCGGCGGCCTCGTCTATCAGCGCATCTTCTGGGACACCGCCGCGGCGCTCGACCCCGAGGCCGCGCGCGCCCGCGCCCGCCAGCTCTCGAGCCCGCTCACCCGCGAGGGCGAGCTCGCGGCGGCGTTCGCCGCGGCGGGACTGCAAGGAGTGGCGGCGGCGACGCTCACCATCCGCCAGGCCTTTCAGGATTTTGCCGATTACTGGCAGCCGATCCGTGCGGCGCAGGGGCCGGTCGGCGATTACGTGAAGCGGCTGCCGCCGGAGCGGCTCGCGCTGCTCGAAGCGGCGCTGCGCGACGCCTATTGCGCCGGCGCTGCCGATGGTCCGCGCAGCCTCGCCGCCAGCGCCTGGGCGGCGAAGGGGGTTGTGTAGCGCGTGCCGCCGCTCAGTGCGCCAGCGGGTCGGGCCGGATCTGCAGCTTGAAAACTCTGGGTTGCGCGTCCTTGCCGCCTTCGCCGTGGAACACGGTGCGCGAGCCGTAGGTCGTCCACAAACCCCGCCCCTTCCAGCCGGCTTTGGGATCGTCGATGCGCCCGTCGACATTCTTGCTGAAGAAGCCCATGGGATAAGGAATGCGCAGCTCCACCAGCTTGCCGTCGACCACGGCCAGGAGTGATTCGCCGCCATTGGTCGAGGCGATCGGCACGTTCGCGCCGAGTCCCAGCGTGTTGTAGCGGTCGACCCAGATGTAATAGGCGTGATTGGCGCTGCCGGGGTCGGTGACGCCTTTGAATTGCGGCCCCGGCATGCGATAGAGCGTCCAGCCTTCCGGACACTGCTTGCCGCTGGCGGCATCGGGACCGTTGAGCGGTCCCTTGCATTTGCGGCGGTCGAAGCTCGCGACATGCCCGCTCGACAGCGCCGTCCACACCACGCCGTTGAGATCGACATCGATGCCGCGCGAGCCGTAGCCCTCGTCGGGTGGCAGATAGACTTCCGCGAGCGCGGTTTCCGACGGATTGGCGCCGGGGACGAGGCGGATGATGTATCCCGGCTGGTCCATGCGCGAGAAGCCCACATCCATCGACTGGCCCCAGATGGAATCGTCGACCGGGCTCGGCTGGACGCCGTAGAACGCCGCCATGATGCGCTTGTCCTTGGTCGGGTCGAGCGGCTCGTTGGCCTCGACATAGGCGTCGCGCTTGCCGTTGCCGTTGGTGTCGATGATGAGCGGCGTCCAGCCCTGCGACTTCGCCTCGTCGCCGGTCTCCTCGTACATCTTGGTGTTGAGCCAGCCGACGACGCCGCTTTGCGGCAGCCCGGCGCTGGTCCACAGCGTGTCGTTGGCATCATGGCCGAAATAGAGATGCTGGGTCGTGAAGCAGGTGTCGATCAGCGACCATTTGCCGGTCTTCGGATCGTACATCGAGAGCTGGCGCGCCAATTCCTTCAGCGGCACCACCTTGGCCGAGGGATGGTCCGAGCCCGCCTTGCAGAAATCGGGATCCGCCGCCGGCCTGATCCGCGCCGTGAACCACACCCGGCCCTTCTCGTCCATCATCGGGTTGTGGATGCTGGTATGACCGTCCCAGATCGGCTCGTCGCCCCAATAGACCGAGGGGCCCGCGGGCAAGTCGAGCGAGGAGGGGTGTTGGGGTCGCGATAGGGATGCCTGATCTCGCGCGCCTCGTTGCGCACGGGATCGAGGATCGGCACCAGGTCGGTGCTCTCCTCGGGCGAGCCGTAGATCGGGCCGTTGGCATTGACCGTGGGGTTGCGCTTGTCGCTCGAGACCGCGTCATGAAGATAGTGCTTCTTGCTGCCCCATTCCCAGCTGGTGATCACGACGTTGCGCTCGATGCCTTGTGGCCGCGTCGGCTGCGCGAAGGGCAGCTCGCCCGCGGCGATGCGGTCGGTCCAGTCGGCGAAGAGCGACAAGGCCTTGGTCGCGCCGAAGCGCGACAGCGTCAGCGCCATGTTGGACATGGCCTGGCCGGAGCCGACGCGCCGCGTCCAGGCATCGGTCGAGTTGTCGAAGGTGCCGAGATCCTTCGAGAGGCGGCGCAGGCCCTGATCGCCCAGCGCGTGGCAGGACTGGCACGAGTTCTTGAGCGTGTCGATCCAGTAGTGCTGCGTCTTCATCACCTCGGCGATGCCGTTGCCCTTGTCGCCGGTGCCGGGGAACTGGCTCGGAGCCGGGATTGTGAGCATCGAGTACCAATACATGCCTGGATAGTATTCCGCCGCCGCGGCGGCGCTCGGCGCCGGCACCGCGGTGAGGTTGACGAGCTTTCCCGGCGCGCTCTGCTGCTTGGGCGAATCCACGAGACCGTAGCCTCGCACCCAGAGGCTGTAGGTCGCCTTGGGCAGATCGGGGATGACGTAGCGGCCGCGATCGTCGGTCACGACGATCTCAGCGTATTTGGTCGGCAGCTCCGTGGTCTCGGCGATGACCCAGACGCCGGCCTCCGGCCCGTTCGAGCCGCTGACGACGCCGCCGACATCGCTCGGCCCGATGGCGAGCGCGCGATCGGCCTGCTGCGCGGGCGCAGGCGCCGCGGCCACGATCAGGAGCGCGGCGAAGGCGGACGCCGCCACGACAGAGGTGACGCTGGCTGCCCGCATTAGGGATCTCCCTGGGATGTCCGGCGCCGCGCTTGGCCGGCGCGGAATGCGTTATTGCGCCGGAGGGTGCCGCAGGCGGAGGGCCGCCGCAAGACCAAAGGCGCGCGGCCGGCGGCGGCACCGTGCGCGAGCGTTATCCCCGCCCGTTCCGCTTGCGCGCGTGCCCGTTGGCGCCGGCCTCGCGCAGCGCCGTGTCGACCAGCGCGTCGGCGATCCAGCGCACGATGCCCTCGATCTCGCGGTCGCTCGATCCCCAGATGTCGCGCAGCACGACATAGCCCTCGATGCCGTAGATCACCGACAGCGCCCGCACCAGCCGGTCGAAGCGCTTCTTGCCGAGCGTCGGCTTCAGCGGCGCCGCGGCATGGCTCAGGATCTTGACGCGGTGGCCGCGGCGATAGGGCTCCTCGGCCAACGTGCCGGCGCGCTCCTGCGCGCCATGCTCCAGCGACAGCAGCAGCGCCGCGCGCAGCTGCGGTTCGTATTCCTTGAAGCGCGGCAAGGTATAGCGATCGGCGGTAGCGCGCGACACGCCGGCACGGGCGGCGACCTCGGCCACCGAAGGCGTCTCGCCCTCGCACAACATGGCGCCCGCCTCCTTCAGCAGCAGACGCCACATGCGCGCCTTGGGGCCGTTGCGGGCGGCCGTTGCCGCGACCGGCATAGTCTCTGCCTTGCTCAACAATTCCCTGGACCTCGCCGCTCGCGCATCCCGTGCGGCGCGGCTCCAGGAGATAGCGGCGCGCGTCTTCGCCATGGTGGAGCGCGGCACGCTCAAGGTAACCATCGGCCAGCGCTTCCCGCTTGCCGCCGCCGCTTCGGCCCATGATGCACTCGAGGCGCGCCGCACCGTAGGCTCGGTTGTGCTGCTGGCTTAGCAAGAACACTGCCACGAGAAAGACTCACGTTTTCTCTGCGTGTCGTCGGCGTCTGCGTGGTACTACCTGGGATCTTGGAATCGCCGAGAGATGGGCCCATGCCCGATGAAGCCGGCCGGCCTATTGCCGAGGAAACCCACAGCCAGGGCGATCGGCGCCGCCTGATCTATCCCTCCGCCATCGGCACCATGGGGACGCCGGCCTTCCACGGCCGCGTCGAGCTGTTGCAGCAGCTCGACCCCGATACCGTGCTGATGATGGGCGACAACCCGGCGCTGGCGCGGATGCCGGAGCGGCCGACGCTGCTGGATTTCTTCCGCCTGCGCTTCCATCCTCGCGCCGTCAATCACCTGCTGCAAAGCGCCACGCTGGCGCTCAAGGCCGGGCTCGAGGAAAAGCTGGTCCTCGCCTGCCTGCTGCACGACGTCGCGGTCGCCGGCCTCATCGGCTGCGATCACGGCTATTGGGGGGAGCAGCTCATCGCTCCCTATGTCGAGGAGGAGGTAAGGTGGGCGGTGCGCTATCACCAGCCGCTGCGCTTCTTCGCCGATGACAGCGTGGGCTATGCCTATCCCGAGGCCTATCTGCGCTATTTCGGCCCCGATTACGTGCCGCCACCCTACATCCAAGCCGCCTTTCGCGAGGCGCGGGCGCATCGCTGGTACATGTCGGCGCGGCTGATCACGCTCTACGACGTCTACGCCTTCGAGCCCAAGGCGGTGGTGTCACTCGACGATTTCACCGACATCATCGGCCGCCACTTCAAGCAGCCTGAAGAAGGCCTGGGCTTCGACGGCTCGCCGGTCGCGCATATGTGGCGCAGCATCGTTTGGCCGAACAACTTTCTTTAGGCCCCGCTGTCGCTGCACGGCACCCGTGCAGCGGAAACCTGCCTACGCCAGCGTCGCGCGCCGCGCCCGGCCAGCTGCATAGGCGACGCACTCGCCGCCGCGGAACACGCTGAGCGCGCCGCGGGGCAGCGGCGCCCAGGCTTCGTCGGCGGTGAGCGGCTGGGTCGCCAGGACGGTGACGACGTCGTGCGGCGTGGTCTCGGCGGCGAAATCGACGCTCATATCGTCATCGACCAGCCGCGCGCGGCCAAAGGGGGCGCGCCGCGTGAGAACCGCAAGCCGGGTGCTGCAATAGGCGTAGAGCCGCTCGCCATCGCTCAGCAGCGTGTTGAAGGTGCCGAGCGCCGCCAGCCGGCCGCACAAGGTCTCGACGGCTCGGCACAGCGCCCGTTCGCCCGGCGGCTGTGCGAACTCGGCGCGCAGCTCGCCGAGCAGCCAGCAGAAGGCGTGCTCGCTGTCGGTGGTGCCGACCGGCCGATACTGCGTCAGCTTCCAGCGCTTGACGCCGCGCAGCTGGCCGTTATGCGCGAACACCCACCAGCGCCCCCACAGCTCGCGCTGGAACGGGTGCGTGTTCGCCACCGCGACCCGGCCGCGATTGGCGCGGCGGATATGCGCCAGCGCGATGCGGCTGCGGATCGGCTGCGCGCGCAGGAACTGCGCCAGCGGCGAATGCGCCCCCGGCGCCGCGTCCTGGAACACGCGCAAGCCCTCGCCATCATGGAAGGCGACGCCGAACCCGTCCGTGTGCCGTCCGGTCTCGCCGGCACGACGGATCAGGCCGCTGAAGCTGAAGCGCAAATCGGTCGGGACATTGGCGCTCATGCCGAGCAGCTCGCACATGACTTAAGCCTCCCCGCGGTCGGCGGGCGGACGATAATTTGCACGAGCGAAATGTCAATAATGCCAATTGAACGGCGTTCGCTGGTTATTTGCCGATCGCGCCTTACCCGCCGGCGCCGAACCTTGTCGGCTCGGTCACCCGCTCGCGTCGCCGCAGCGCCTCGCGCCAGAAGATATAGAGGCCCGAGCCCACCACCACGGTCGCGCCGATCAGCAGGTCGCGCGTCGGCCGGTCGCCCCAGACGATGAAGCCGAGGATCACCGCCCAGACCAGCGACAGATAGTTGAACGGCACCACCGCCGAGGGCGGCGCCAGATGCAGCGACCGCGTCCACCAATATTGCGCGATGCCATTGCCGATGCCGGCGCCCGCCAGCAGCAGCGCGTCCGGCCAGGCTGGCACGGTGAAGCCGAACGGCAGCAGCAGGGCGGTGAAGAGGGTGATCAGGCTGAGCTGATAGATGATCAGCGTCTCCGTGGATTCGGTGAGGCTCATGCGGCGGATGGCGATCGCCACGGTGGAGATCAGCACCGCATTCGCCAGTGCGAACACCGCGCCGAGCTGCAGCATCCCGGCGCCCGGCTTGGTGACGAAGAGCACGCCGAGGAAGCCGATCAGCAGCGCCGACCAGCGATGCGGCCCGACCCGCTCTTTCAGGATGAGGATGGACAGCAGGGTGGTGAAGAGCGGCGCCGAGAAGCTGATGGCGATGGCGCCGGCCAGCGGCATCAGCTGGAACGCCAGGAAGATGCACATCATCGAACAGAATTGCGACGCCGCGCGCTTCACATGGTCGGGCCAGCGCCGGGTGCGCAGCACGCCGAGCCCGCGACGCGGCAGGATCAGCAGGTAGCAAGGCAGCAGCGCGAAGAGCGAGCGGAAGAACGCGACCTCGCCCACGGGATAGACCGCGACCTCCCACTTCACCGCGGCATTGACCCCGGCGAACAGCGCCGTCGATGCCACCATGTAGAAGATGCCAAGCGGGATCTGATCCTGGCGCGGCGACGCCGCGGAAAAGCTCATGGCGTCACCGCTCCGGACGAGCGGGCACGGTCAGATCACGCGCTCAGGGCGACAGGAGCGTCCTTCGGCCCTCAGCCGACCGGCTCGTTGAGCTGCACCAGCGCCTGCACGTTGGTGAAGTTGGGGATGTCGGCGAAGATCTCGGCGCCGTGCTTGGCGGCGCAAGCCTGGAAGTCCTTGAGCGAGGCGAAGGACAGCAGCGCCATGACCTGATAGGGCGCGGTGCCGCCATCGGCCGCGGCGGTGCCGCGCAGCACGCGCACCTCCTGCAGCCCCATCCCCTGCCAGCGCGATTTCACCAGCGGGATATGCTTCTGCATGTAATAGGCATGATCGAAGCGTGTATCGGCGCCGCTCGGATAAAGCACGCTGACGAGAAGCATGGCCTTCCTCCTCTATTTTGAAGAGATTGGTACGGCAAGGCCGGCGGCAATGCAAGCAGGTGCAGCCTGGCTCGACGGATGCTCCTTCTCCTCGCGCCTCACGCCGGGGGCGCACCGCCGCCTGCCGCAGCAATGGCTTCGTGGAGCGTCGCGAAGATCCGCGTTTCGCCGAGGACCGCCGTGATGCCATGCCGGTCCATGTCGGAGCGCAGGTAAGGATTGACGCGCCCGAAGATCATGCCGACCTCCTGGCGCGCGAGCTCGTCGATCAGATCGCGCAGCGTCTGCGCGGCGGAATAGTCGACATCGGTGATAGCCCCGGCATCGACGATGAACCGATGAACCGGCGTTGGCGCCTGCGCCACGAGCGCGCGCACCTCGTCGGCAAAGCGGTTCTGGTTGGCGTAGAACAGATCCGCGCCGAAGCGATAGACGATCAAACCTGGCGCGGTCACCTTGCCCGGCGTCGCCGGCCGCGGCATCCACTGCCCGGTCGCGTCCGGCATCAGCATGATGGTGTGCGGGCGATAGCTGTGGCGCACATGGCGGAAGAGCGACAGCGCGATCGCCAGCAGGATGCCCTGCTCGACGCCGATCGCGATGACGGAGGCCGCGGTGACGAGGGCGAGGCGGAACTCGCCGGGGCTTTCGCGGCGGATGTCGTTGAGGCGCGCCACGTCGATCATGCCGAGCGCGATGGTGAAGACGATGGCCGACAGCACGCAGCGCGGCAGGTACTGCAGCGGGCCGGTCAGGAGCAGCAGCACCAGCACCACGATCGCCTGCCAATGACCAGCGGCGCGACTT
The DNA here is from genome assembly GCA_963789275.1 of uncultured Alphaproteobacteria bacterium. Classification (GTDB taxonomy): domain Bacteria; phylum Pseudomonadota; class Alphaproteobacteria; order ATCC43930; family CGMCC-115725; genus DAHUYF01. Next base: position 330,976 of record CAWBKF010000004.1, on the reverse strand, counting down.
GGCTGCGCGCGCCGACGCGATCGGCTATCGCGGTCTGTGTCGGGCTGCCATTGACCACGAACGTCCCGCTCAGCCGCCGCGGCCGCATTCGCCGCCGAGAGGCCGAGGATGTCCGCATCGTCGTCGTCGCGCTCGTGATAGCGCATCGGCGTATCCCCGCGTCGTCGCCGCGCTTTGCGCGATGATCGTCACGAAGCAGGACGCGGCCACCGGCAGCAGCGCCAGGATCTCGCTCCAGGTCACGTCCGGCAGCCGGAGCGACGGCAGCCCACCGGGGACGGGACCGATGACCGCGATGCCGCGCTCGGCGAAGTGGAAGGCGGCGCTCGCCGCAATCGCCCCCACGACGGCGAGCAGCGACAGCGGCAGGCGCGGGGCAAAGCGGTTGCCGAGCAGGATGCCGCTCGCCACCACGATCGACAGCGCCAGCGTCGGAAGATTGAGCTGTGCCAGGCTCTGTTGGACCTGCCACAGCTGAACCAGCGTGTAGCGCGAGCGTGCCGCCACGCCGGCCATGTCACCCAGCATCGCGATGGCGACCTGGACCCCGACGCCGCTGAGGAAGCCCACCAAGCACCGTGCGCGAGAGGAAATCGGCGAGGAAGCCCAGCTTGAAGATGCGCGCCGCCAACAGGAACCCGGCGGTCAGCAGCGCCACCATGCCGACCAGCGCCATGTATTGCGCGCTGGCAGGCGTCGCCATGCGGGAGAGCGAGCTGGAGAAGATGGCCGCCGTGGCCGAATCCGCGGCCACCACCAGCTGGCGCGACGAGCCGAAGACCGCGAACGCGATCAGCGGCAGCAGCACGGTGTAAAGCCCGGTGACGACCGGCGTGCCGGCGATCCGGGCATAACCGAGGACTTGCGGAATGTTGATCGACGCCAGCTCGACGCCGGCCCGGACGTCGCGCAGCACGCCCTTGCGGCTCAGCCGCCGCAACCCGCCGAAGAGGCTCAGCGGCATCGCTTCCTCGGCCTCATGATCTCTCCTCTCCGCATGGTGAGCCCCATGCGATCGCCCTGCCCCTCAAGGGGGGAGAGGATGCGCGGCGCGTGACTGCCGTGGCAAGAGAGAGCCCGGACAGGCTCCTAGCTCACCGCCGCGATCTCCGCCTCGCGTGCTGCGTTGACGGCGGGGCGGTGGTCGCTGCCGAGCAGGCAATAGACCGCCGGCAGCACGAAGAGGGTGAAGAGGGTGCCGATCGACATGCCGCAGACCACGACGAGGCCGATGGAGAAGCGGCTCGCCGCACCGGCGCCGGTGGCGATGAGCAGCGGCACCAGCCCCACCACCATCGCCGCCGTGGTCATCAGGATCGGCCTGAGCCGCACCCGGGCGGCCTGCGCGATGGCCTGCAGCCGGTCGAGATTCTCATGGCGCTGCAGCTCATTGGCAAACGACACCATGAGGATGCCGTGCTTGCTGATGAGGCCGATCAGTGTCACCAAGCCGATCTGCGTGTAGATGTTGAGGCTCGCCACCCAGAAGAACAGCGGCAGCAGTGCGCCGAACACCGACATCGGCACGCTCACCAGGATGACGACGGGATCGCGCAGGCTCTCGAACTGCGCCGCCAGCACGAGATAGATGATCGCCAGCGCGAAGACGAAGGTGTAGGTAAGCTGGTTGCCCTCGCGGCTGAACTGCCGGGCATCGCCGAAGTAATCATGCGAGAAGCCCTTGGGCAGCGATTTCGTCGCCTCCTCGAAGAAACTCACCGCCTGGCCCATGGTGACGCCGGGCACCAGCACCGCCTGGAACGTCGCGGAGTTGAGCTGGTTGTACTGGGTGAGCGCGTTGGGCTCGGTGCCCTGGTCGAGCGACACCACGGTGGAAAGCGGGATCTGCTGGCCGCTGCCGGTGGTGACGTAGTAATTGGCGAGGCTCGCCGGCGTCAGCCGGTCGGCGCGCGGCACTTGCGGGATGACGTAGTAGCTGCGGCCGGAGAGGTCGAAGCGGTTGATGAAGTTCTCGCCCACCAGCACCGCCAGCGTGTCGGCGATGCCCTGCATGGTGACGCCGAGATCATTCGCCTTCGAGCGGTCGATATGGACGTGGATCACCGGGTTGTCGAAGCGCAGATCGCTGTCGGTGACGATGAAGAGGCCGCTCTGCCGCGCCTGCTGCTTCAGCTTCTCCATGGAATTGTAGAGCGTCTCGTAATCGGTGGGCGCATAGACCACCATCTGGAAGGGCAGTCCCTGCACTGAGCTGGGCAGCGCCGAGGGCGAGAAGATGAAGGTGTTGATGCCGTCGAGCTTGCTCACCGCGCGCTGCATCAGCGGCTTGATCTGCAGCGTCGAGCGGCTGCGTTGACCCCAGGGCTTGAGGATGAAGCCGGAGAAGCCCTGCTGCGGCCCCTGCGTCCCGCTGATGATGAAGGTGCCGTCGGTTTCCGGGATTGAGGTGTAGGCGGAATTGAGCTGCTGGCTGTAGGCCTCCATGTAATCGAGATTGGCGTATTGCGGCGCCTTGGAGAGGGCGAGCAGCACACCCTGATCCTCCTCGGGCGCGAGCTCGCCCTTGGTGTTGAGGAAGAGGAAGACGATCGCCGCCAGGATGGCCAGCGCGAAGACATAGACCACCGGCCGATAGGCCAGCGCCTTCGCCAGCAGCCGGGAATAGACATTGGCGATGCCGGTGAAGCCGCGATCGATGATGCGGGAAAAGCGGCCTTCCAGCGTCTCGCGCTTCAGCAGCAGCGCGCACATCATCGGCGAGAGCGTCAGCGCAATCACCCCGGAGACGATGACCGAGCCCGCCAGCGAGAAGGCGAATTCGCGGAAAAGCGCGCCGGTGATGCCGCCCAGGAGGCCGATCGGCGCATAGACCGCGGCCAGCGTGATGGTCATGGCGATGATCGGGCCGACGATCTCGCGCGCGCCGACCAGCGCCGCCTGCACCGGCGTCTTGCCTTCCTCGATATGGCGATAGACGTTCTCGACCACGACGATGGCGTCGTCGACCACCAATCCTATGGCGAGCACCATGGCGAGCAGCGTCAGCAGGTTGAGGCTGAAGCCCAGCGCCAGCATCACCGACATGATGCCGACCAGCGACAGCGGGATGGTGACGATGGGGATGATCACCGAGCGCGGCGAGCCCAGGAAGAGAAAGATGACGATGATGACGATCACCGCCGCCTCGATCAGCGTCCACTCCACCTCGTTGATCGAGGATTGGATGAAGACCGTGCCGTCATAGGCGACCTTCATGGTGACGCCGGGCGGCAGAGTGCGCTCGATCGCGGGCTGCATCGCGCGGATGTCCTTGACCACGCTCAAGGGGTTGCCGGTCGGCGTCACCTGGATGCCGAGGAACACGGCGTGATCGCCGTTCATCGACACCGCGGTGGCGCTGTTCTGCGGCCCGAGCTCGACAGTGGCGATATCCTTGAGGCGGATGAGGGCGCCGTTGCGCGCCTTCACCACCATCTCCTTGAACTGCTCGACGCCGGTGAGGCCGGTATCGGCGGTGACGTCGGTGACGGTGAAATAGCCTTTGCGCTGCCCCGGCGCCGCCTGGAAATTGTTGGCGCGGATCGCCACCGCCACGTCGTCGGCCGAGATGCCGCGCGCCGCCATGCGCAGCGGGTCGAGCCAGATGCGCATGGCGAAGTTCTGCCCGCCCAGGATCTCCGCCTGCGCCACGCCGTCGACCGTCGCCATCAGCGGCTGGACGACGCGCGACAGATAGTCGGCGATCGCCGCGTTGCCCACGGTGCTGCTGGCGAAGCCCAGATACATGATGTCGATGGTCTGGCCGGTCTGCTTGACGATCACCGGATCCTGCGCCTCGGCCGGGATCAGGAACTTGACCTGCTGCACCTTGGCCATGACGTCGGTCATCGCCTTGTTCGGATCGTAGTTGAGCCGGACATAGGCCTGGATCGTGCTCACCCCCTGGATCGAGTTGGAGGTGATGTAGTCGAGCCCTTCGGCGGTGGCGACCGCTTGCTCGATCGGCGTGGTGATGAAGCCCTGGATGAGCTCCGGCGCCGCCCCGGGATAGAGCGTGGTGATGGTGATCACCGTATTCTCGAGCTTCGGATATTGCCGGATCGGCAGGCTGAAGCCGGCCACCGCGCCGATCAGCAGGATCAGCAGGCTGACCACCGCCGCGAGCACGGGACGGCGGATGAAGAGATCGGTGAAGCCCATGACGGCCCGGTCCTTGCGCTGGCTCAGTTGGTCGGGATCTTGGCCGGCAGGGCGAGGCCCTCGCTGCCGCTGGGCGTGACCGCGGCGCCGTCGAACAGCACCTTGTTCTGGCCGAGCGCCACGACGCGGTCGCCCGCCGCGACGCCGTTCAGGATGGCGACGCGGCCGCCGACGTGCTCGCCGGTCGTGACCCGCACGCGCTTGGCCCTAAGCGCCGGCTGGCCCTTGGCGTCGGTGCCGTCCTGCTGCACGACGTAGACGCTGTCGCCATAGAGCGTGTTCTCGACCGCCGTCTCCGGCACCGTGACCATGTCGGGCCGCGGCGGCAGCAGGACATGCACATTGGCGAACATGCCCGGCAGCAGCTTGCCGTCGGGATTGTCCATCACCGCCTGCAGCTTGATGGTGCGGGTATCGGCGGTGACCTGCGGCTCGATGACGTTGATCTTCGCCTGGAAGCTCTGATCGGGATAGGCGTCGACGCCGAGCTCGACCTCCTGGCCCTGGTGGAGCGAGGCGGCGGTCTGCTCCGGCAGGGTGAAGTTGATGTAGAGCTGCGTCAGGTCGGTCAGGCTGACCATCGCCGTGCCGGGAGCGACATATTGTCCGACCTCGACGAGGCGCACGCCGAGCTTGCCGGCGAACGGCGCGCGGATCAGCTTCTGGCCGATGATCGCCTTGCTCTTGGCGATGCCGGCATTGGCCTGGTCGAGCAGCGACTGGGTCTGGTCGACCGTCGATTGCGATACCGCCTGCTTCGCCATCAGCTCCTGGTTGCGCTTCAGGGTGACCGCGTCATAGCGCTGCTGCGCCTCGAAATTCCTGAGGTCGCCCTGCTCCGGCCCGTCATCGAGCTGCACCAGCGGTTGGCCCGCCGGCACGTTCTGTCCGGCGGTGAACAGGATCTGCGTCACCGCGCCGCCGACCTGCGAGGCGATGGTGACCTGATGCACCGCGGCGATGCTGCCGATGCCGGTGAGGAAATGCGGCACCGACTGGCTCTCCGCCACGCTCATCGCCACGATCGCCGGCGGCGGCCGGTTATGCGCGAAGAAATCGGCGATGGCGTGGGTGCGGAAGCTGTTGAAGGCATAGAGCCCGCCCAGCACCAGCGCCATCAGCAGCGCCATGCCGGCGAGCCACAGCACCATCCGTCGGCTGCGCATCGGTACGGGGCGGATGGCGATGTCGCCGGGGCCGGCGCGACCGGAGCTGTCCATCGGCATTACTCCTTCTGATCTGGCGGCGCTGAAAGTGCCGGCGCCTCGGGCCTGAGCCCCGCCAGCGTCAGCGTGAAATAGGTGTCATAGAACCGGTCATCCGACAGCGGCAGCGTCTCATAAGGGCCGACCGAGTTCGACCAGATGGCGCGGAACGCCATCGGACAGGCCACCACATGCGCCATCGCCTCGACATCGCCTCGGCGGAACTCGCCCTGCGCGATGCCGCGAGCCAGCACGGCGGTGATCAGCCGGTGGCCGCGCTCGCCGACTTCCTGGTGATACCAGGCGGCGAGGTCGGGGAAGTTCCGTGCCTCGGCAACGATGAGCTTGAGCAGGCCCCCCTGGCGCGAACGGATGAGCTGCGCCCATTGCTCCAGCATGCGGCGCAGCAGCTCCGCGCTCGAGCCCTGCCACTCCTCGACCTCGCGCTCGCCCATCACCAGGCGGGTGACCACGACTTCGCGGATCGCCGCCTTGAACAGCGCCTCCTTGGTCGGGAAATAGAGATAGGCGGTGCCTTTGCTCACCCCGGCGCGGCGCGCCACCTCCTCGAGCCGGGCGGCGGCAAAGCCCTTCTCGGCAAAGACCGCCATCGCCGCCTCGAGCAGCTCCGCCGGCCGCGCTTCCTTGCGCCGCCGGCGCGGCTGCGCCGCCAGCTCGCTCGCCGCGACTTCCATGCCCTGTCTTTGCCTTACTGACTGACCAGTCAGTCACGCTAGGACGCCCGATGCAGGCTGGCAAGCGTTTTTTGCTGCAGTGCAAAAGGGACCGGGAAAGCCGGGCCTTGCCACCGGCTTTGCCGACCCTTACGTTTATCAAGTCGTCACAAACCACAGAAAGGAGGTGATCCCGTGTCTCATTGTCAAAGACTGCGGTCGATCAAGATCGTGCCCGGGATCGCTGCCGATGCAGGGGTCTCCATCGTCTGAGGGCGATGTTTCGCGGTCGTCGATTGGCCGTGTCTGACAGTGGAAGGGCCGCCTCCGGGCGGCCCTTCTGTCTCCGGGGAAGTCTCCGCCCGATGCGCCGAGCCCAGCCATGAGCCTCGACCGGCGGCGCGTCGCCGTGGCGCTGGCGGGCTTCATCACCTTCATCAACCTCTATGCCCCCCAGGCGCTGCTGCCGATGCTGGCGCGCGAGCTCGGCGCCACCGCCCGCGACGTCAGCCTCACCGTCAGCGCCACCACCTTCGCCATCGCCTTGATCGCGCCCTTCACCGGCACGGTTGCCGATGTGCTCGGCCGCAAGCGGGTCATCGTCGCCGCGATGGCGGCGCTGGTGGTGCCGACCGTGCTGGTGGCCTATGCCGCCGGGCTCGACGCGCTGGTGCTGTGGCGCTTCGTCCAAGGGCTGCTGCTGCCGCCGATCTTCGCCGTCACCATCGCCTATGTCGGCGAGGAGCTGCCGGTCGCCGAGGCCACGACGGTGACCGGGATCTATCTCTCCGCCAGCAGCTTCGGCGGCTTTGTCGGCCGCTTCCTGCCGGGCGTCCTGGCCGGGCCCATCGGCTGGCGCGGCGCCTTCCTGGTGCTGGCGGCGATCACCGCCGCCGCCGCGCTGGGCGTCCTGCTGCTGCTGCCGCGCGAGCGGCGCTTCCAGCGCAGCGCCGGGCTCGCCACCTCGTCGCGCCAGATGCTGCGTCACCTGCGCAACCCGCTGCTGCTGGCGACCTATGCCGTAGGCTTCGGCGTGCTCTTCACCTTTATCGCCAGCTTCACCTATGTCAGCTTCCATCTCGCAGCGCCGCCCTACAATCTGTCGCCGATCGGGCTGGGCGCGATTTTCGTGACATATCTCACCGGCGTGGTGACGACGCTCTTCACCGGGCGCGGCGTCGCCCGCTTCGGCCGCCGCCGCCTGGTCATCGGCCTCACCGCGCTCTGGGCGGCGGGCATGCTGCTGACGCTTGCGCCCTCGCTGCCGGTGATCGTGCTCGGCCTCGCGATCAGCGCCGGCAGCGGCTTCGTCTGCCAGGCGGTAGCCACCGGCTTCGTCGCCATCACCGCGCGCGAAGGCCGCTCCTCGGCGGTCGGGCTCTATGTCACCTGCTATTACATCGGCGGCAGCGTCGGCGGCGTTCTGCCGGGCCTCGCCTGGGAGCGCTGGGGCTGGCCCGGCGCGGTGGCCTTGGTGCTGGCCATGCTGGCCCTCATCGCGCTTTTCGTAGCGGTGTTCTGGTCGAATGCGCCGTCAACCAGAAGTGCTGACAGCTGACAGCTTCTTCTAATGCTGCCGCCAGCGCTCGATGATCTCCTGGACGAAGTCGCGGCCTTTGCGGTCGTCCTGCCAGGCCTCGGGGAAGTTCGTGGCTTCGCCCCGCGGGCGGAATTCGGGCGGCAGCTCCGCGAAGCGGATGCGCATGGGATGCGCGACGCCCTCGCCCACCGCCACCGCCTCGCGCTGCCGCAGCGTCGGCAGCACCGCCATCAGCCCTGCGGCGTCGTCCGGCAGCATCGCGCGCACGAAGCTGCGGTCCTTCTCGTTGTTCATGCGCAGCGCGAAGATGGTGCTGCATTGCGACAGGATGGTCTCGCTGAGCTCGGCCGGTCGCTGCGTCACCAGGCAGAGCGAGACGCCGTACTTGCGCCCTTCCTTGGCGATGCGCGAGATCGAGCGGATGGTCGGCTCGAAGCCGGCGCTGGCATCGCGCGGGATGTAGCGATGCGCTTCGTCGCACACCACCAGGATCGGGATCGCCTCCTCGCGCTCGCTATGGACCGCGAAATCGAAGATCAGCCGGCAGAGCAGCGACACCACGACATTGACGACCTCCGACGGCACGGCGGAGATGTCGATGATGGTGATCGGCTTGCCCTCGACCGGGATGCGCAGGATGCGCGACAGGATATCGCCCATGCCGTCGCGCAGGGCGAGGCCTTCGAACATGAACTGATAGCGCCGGTCCTTGCGCAGCGCCTCGATCGTCGCGAGCAGCCGCATATAAGGCAGCGCGCTGTCGGGCCGGTCGAGCTTGCCCATCGCCTCGGCGATGCGCTTCTCCAGCCGGTTGATGCGGTAGGGCACCGGCGTGTCGACGGTGAGCTGCGCCAGCTTCGCGGCATCATCGCAGAGGTAGTCCTGCTTTGCCTGGATGATCGCTTCCTTGAGGATCGGAATCTCGCGCGAGCGCGCCAGCGGGTCGATCGAGCACAGCACTTCGCACGCCTCCTCGAAGCTGAACAGCCAATAGGGCAGCTGCAGCTGGTCGGGCGTGATCCGCTCGGCGAGGTCGGGGAAGGCCGGGGCGTATTCGCCATGCGGGTCGAGCAGCACGACATGGCCGTTTGGATGCGCCGTCAGCAGCGTGCGCAGCATCAAGGTGAGCGCGCAGGATTTGCCCGAGCCGGTGGTGCCGAGGATGGCGGAATGCTTGGAGAGGAATTCCTGCGACAGCAGAAAGGCCGGCCGCGCCTCGTCCTGGTGCAGCGTGCCGATGGCCAGCGTCCAGGTATTGGGCTTGGCATAGATCAGCGCGATGTCCTCGGCCGTGGCGGCGAAGAGCGGCGCGCCCAGCGTGGGATAGATCGAGATGCCGCGGGCGAAGCTCGGGCTGCCGTCGCGCGCCGTCTGCTCGCCCAGCAGATCGATCTCGGCGATCGCCGCCGGCGCTTCCGTCCCGCGCTCGAATCCCAGGCTGGCGACGAAGCCATAGGCGGCGGAATTCGCCGTCGTCACCTTGATCAGCGCGCCGATCTGCGCCGCGGCATAGCCGGACTCGCCGTCGCTGAACAGCAGGCAGGACAGCTTGAAGCCGGAAACGGCGACAACCATGCCGATCTGGCCGGGCAGCATCGCCTTGCCCGGCCCCGCCCGGGCCGGCCCGATCCGCTCGCTTCCGTCCATGTCACCTCCGCGCCTCGCGACGCCCGAGGCTAGCGGCAAAACCCTGCCTAATCCTTTCCGGCGCCGGGCATGGTTAATGGCGGGTATCTCTATCGCCGGGCCACGGGTTGGGCAATCGCAATGCGCCGTCCGGCCGAGAGCGCAACGAGAGCGACAATTGGTGCGGTGCTGTGAGGGCGGCCGGCCAAAATATCTTGCATGCGATCGCCGGCATTCCAGAATGGACTGCGCTTCGCTCTTTCACCGGCCCGGCTCGGGCCATCACCATGATGGGATGGGTAAGGTGGGAAAGATTCCTCCTGGGGTTGGTCCGAGGCATTCGCAAGTCGTGGTGCTTGTGGGCGCCACGGGCGATCTGTCGCGCCGGCGGCTGCTGCCCGGCCTGTTCCATCTGGCGAGTGCCGGGTTCATCCCGGGATGCCGCATCATCGGCGTCTCGCTGGACGACATCGATGCCGACGGCTTCCGCAAGATCGCGCGCGAGGCGCTCGATCAATTCTCCACGCGCAAGGTGAAGGAGGCCGATTGGGCCGCCTTCGCCGAGACGCTGGACTACGTGCCGATGGCCGCGGGCGGCAACCTCCTCAAGGCGGCGGTGGCAAAGGCGGAGCAGAAGCTGGGCGGCGAGAGCCGCCGCGTGCATTATCTGAGCGTGCCGCCCAATGCCGCCTTGCCGGCGGTACGCCTGTTGGCGGAAGCCGGTCTCGTCGAGCGGTCGCGGATCATCATGGAAAAGCCGTTCGGCACCGATCTGGCGAGCGCGGTGTCGCTGAACGCCAAGCTGCACGAGGTTTTCTCCGAGGATCAGATCTTCCGCATCGACCACTTCCTGGGCAAGGAGCCGGCGCAGAACATCCTCGCCTTCCGCTTCGCCAATGGGTTGTTCGAGCCGATCTGGAACCGCAACTTCATCGACCATGTGCAGATCGACGTGCCCGAGACCATCGGGCTCGGCAAGCGTGCCGGCTTCTACGAGCAGACCGGGGCCTATCGCGACATGGTGGTGACGCATTTGTTCCAGATCCTCGCCTTCATGGCGATGGAGCCGCCGACCGCCCTGGAGCCGGCGCCGATCAGCGAGGAAAAGAACAAGGTCTTTCGCAGCATGTTGCCGGTCGAGCCGAAGGATGTCGTGCGCGGGCAGTACACGGGATACCGGTCCGAGGACGGCGTCGACCCGGAATCCGATACCGAGACCTTCATCGCCTTGAAATGCTCGATCGACAATTGGCGCTGGGCCGGCGTACCGTTCTTCCTGCGCACCGGCAAGCGGCTGGCGGAGGGCCAGCGGATCATTTCGATCGCCTTCCGCGAGCCGCCCAAGAGCATGTTCCCCATGGGGTCGGGTGTCGGCGCACAGGGTCCGGACCATCTGACCTTCGATCTCGCGGATGCCTCGAAGATGTCGCTGTCCTTTTATGGCAAGCGCCCCGGACCAGGCATGCGGCTGGACAAGCTGAGCCTGCAGTTCGCCATGCATGACACCGGCATGGTCGGCGATGTGCTCGAGGCCTATGAGCGCCTGATCCTCGACGCGATGCGCGGCGACCATACCCTCTTCACCACCGCCGAGGGCATCGAGCGTCTCTGGGAGGTGTCGATCCCCCTGCTCGAAGCGCCGCCGCCGGTTCGGCTTTATCCGCCCGGCGCGTGGGGGCCGAAATCGATCCATCAGCTGGTTGCCCCGCATGCCTGGCGGCTGCCTTTCGAGCGCGCCTGGCGCGACCCCAACCCCGCCGGAGGATGACCCGGATGACGCCCGCGGCACCATCAATCCCAGACATCAGCACCCGGGAGGTAGCGCCCGAGGCGCTCGCCGAATTGCTGGTCGCCGGCGATTACGAGGTCCTGAGGCTGACCCAGCCGCGCTTCGACACCGACCAGCTCGTCGCCGCGCTCGATCGGGTGCGCCGCCGGTTTCCGCTGCGGCCGAGGCACCAGGATCCCACTTATCGCGGCATTTGCCTGCAAACCTGCAGCGACACCGATGATCCGCTGTATGGCCTGCTCAATCTGCGCCGCGCGCGCGGCGCCCGGCCGGCGATCGAGCCTACCGCCATCGCCGGCGAGTTCGCCGCCGTATTCGAGGCGCTGTCGCCGCATGTCGCGCTCGATCGCGGGCGGCTGCTCGAGCTCCACCCCGACCATGTCATGCCGTTTCACACCGACGGCGCCGGCAACCGCCGGCTGCACATCCCCATCACCACCGCGCGCGACTGCTTTATCGAATTCGAGGCGGGCGGCTCCTACCATCTGCCGGCGGACGGATCGTGCTTCCTGGTGAACACCGAGCGCGGCCATCGCGCCACGAACCGCTCGCCGGCGCCGCGCATCCATCTCGTCTTCCAAGCGTGCTCGCTGGCGGCGGCGCGCGACGCGCGGGCGACGCCGAAGCTCTGCGCCACGATCACGCGGCGCCTGGCGCTGGCGCCGCTCGACCTCCAGGGGCTGCGGCGCGCGCTGGACGCGCTCGATTGGCAGCACGCCAATCACCGCTACGCCAAGGCGGGCAAGATCCAGTCGCGCGCCACGGAAACCGCCGCCGATGGGACGGCGCTCACGGTCGTGACCGAGTTCGCCACGCTCGACGATCTCGGCGACTTCCTGCGCGCCGGTGCGATCGAACGGCTGCGATCCCTGCTCGCCGAGCAAGGCTATCGGCTCGAGACGGAGATCCGCTAGCCCAGCGCAACGCAAAGCGTTGTCGCTGGCGGGCGACAGCGGTTGCTTTTGCAACCGCGAAAGCCCGCACCCGTGCGGGCAAATCACTCGCCGCTCATGACATGCAAAACTTCGTGATGCCGGCCCCGAAAGATTGACAGGCGTGCGCAGCGGCACCTAGCGTCGAAGGTAAGGGAGGGCGGCGCCATGGATTTCACGCGGCGGTCCCGGACGGCGACACGTGCCACGCTTCTCGCCTCGACGGCGATCATTGCCTTGCTGAGCGCCTGCTCCGCGACCCCGCCGAGCAGCAGCGAGAACCAGCCTCAGATCGCGGGCGCCTATTTCATGTGGTAAAGCGACCACCGGCGCGGTCGCCACGACAGTGTCGTCGGCGCGGCGCCGGCCGCGTGCCTTATTCCGCCGTCTCCGGGCGCGCCGCAACCGCCGCTGCGATCGCGCGCACCAGCGGCTTCATGAAATAGGCGTCGCGCGCCTCGATCGCGACGCTCATGCCGCGTCCGTGCAGCTCGGCCGCCACCACGGGCCCGACGGCGGCGATCTTGGTGCAAGCCAGCGCCGTGCCGAGCCTCGCCTCCGAGCCCGCTGTCTTCGCCACCTCGAAGAGGCGCCGCACCTGGGGCGAGCTGGTGAAGGCGATGACATCGACACCGCCTCCTGCCATCAGCTCGATGATCTCGATCACCCGGCTCGTCTCGGCTTTCGCCGCATAGGCATAGGGCAGCACCGCATCCGGCGTCGCGCCAGCGCCGGCGAGGAAATCGACCAGCCGGTTGTCCGGCGTGTCGGGATAAAGCTGCACCCCGACGCGGCGGCCGCGGAGATCATCCTGCGTCAGCGCCGCGATCACGCCGTCGGTGGTAGGATCGGGCGCGCGCAGGTCGGGCTCCAGGCCGAGCTCGCGCAGCGCCTTCGCCGGCTTGGGGCCGCGGGTGACCTTGCGCGACGCGGCGAGCGCCCGCAGGAAGCCTCCCTCCATTCCCGCGCCGCGCGCCACGCCATGGAGCCGCCGCAGCCCTTCCCCAGTCAGCAGGATGAGGTCGTCGCAGGGGGTCTCCTGGAAGCGACGCAGCCAGGCGATGACCGGCGCCGGGTCCGGCGCATCGACGATTGCGACCAGCGGGCAGCGGATGGCCTCGCCGCCTTCGGCTTCGATCATGCGGGTGAGCAGGTCGAGCTCGCGCGTCTCCGGGACGACGATGCGCTTTCCGTCCAATGCTCCTCCCATAGGGCCTCCGCCGATCCCGCGGCTGGCCGCCGCAGCCTAGCAGCATCCTAGCAGTTCCTAGCAGGCGCGGCGCCACAAGGGGTTGATTCCCGCGCCCGTCCCCCCATTATCGCCTTGTCCCTGAAGCGCCGTCCCGCAGGCATGGATCCGCTGTCGCTGTTTCATCCGGCTGTCGCCGCCTGGTTCGCCCGCAGCTTCGCCGCGCCCACGGCGGCGCAGCAGGCCGCATGGCCGGCGATCAAGGCCGGCGAGCATGTGCTGATCGCGGCGCCGACCGGCTCCGGCAAGACGCTTGCCGCCTTCCTCGCCGCGATCGACACGCTGGTGCGCCAGGGGGTGGCGGGCGCGCTCGGCGCCGAGACGCAGATCGTCTATGTCTCGCCGCTGAAGGCGCTGTCGAACGACGTCCAGAAGAATCTCGAAGTGCCGCTCGCCGGCATCCGCGAGGCCTTGCGTGCCCAGGGCCTGCCGGATGTCGAGATCCGCACCTGGGTGCGCACCGGCGACACGCCGCCGGGCGAGCGCGACCGCATGCGGCGCCGGCCGCCGCACATCATCGTCACCACGCCGGAATCGCTCTACGTGCTGCTCGGCTCGGAGTCCGGCCGCGCCATGCTGGCGACGACGCGGACGGTGATCGTCGACGAGATCCACGCGGTGGCGCCGAACAAGCGCGGCTCCCACTTGGCGCTCTCGCTCGAGCGCCTGGCCGCGCTCTGCGGCGATCGCCTGCTGCGCATCGGCCTCTCGGCGACGCAGAAGCCGATCGAGACCGTGGCGCGGTTCCTCGTCGGCGCCGGCGCCGAGGGCGCGCCGCCGCCCTGCCGCATCATCGACACCGGCCACCGCCGCGCGCGCGACCTCGCCTTGGAGCTGCCGCCATCGCCGCTCGAAGCGGTGATGTCGCTCGAGGTCTGGAAGCAGGTCTACGACCGGCTGGCCGAGCTCGTTGCCGCGCATCGCACGACGCTGATCTTCGTCAACACGCGGCGCATGGCCGAGCGCGCGACGCGCGAGCTTTCCGACCGGCTCGGCGCGGATGAGGTGACGGCGCATCACGGCAGCCTCGCCAAGGAACGCCGCCTCGATGCCGAGCAGCGCCTCAAGCACGGCAAGCTGCGGGCATTGGTGGCCACCGCCTCGCTCGAGCTCGGCATCGATATCGGCGATGTCGACCTCGTCTGCCAGCTCGGCTCGCCGCGCTCGATCGCCGCCTTCCTGCAGCGCGTCGGACGCTCCGGCCACGCCATCGACGGCCTGCCCAAAGGCCGCCTCTTCCCGCTGTCGCGCGACGAACTGGTCGAGGGCGCGGCGCTGCTCGACAGCGTCACCCGCGGCGAGCTCGACCGGCTCGCGATACCGCAGCAGCCGCTCGACGTGCTGGCGCAGCAGATCGTCGCCGAGCTGGCATCGCGCGAATGGGGCGAGGACGCGCTCTATGCGCTGATGCGCCGCGCCTGGCCCTATCGCGCGCTGCCGCGCGCCGATTTCGACGCCGTTCTGGCGATGCTGGCGGAAGGCTATTCCACCCGCCGCGGCCGGCGCGGCGCGCTCATCCATCACGACGCCGTCAATCACCGGCTGCGTGGCCGGCGGGGCGCGCGGCTGACCGCGCTCACCTCCGGCGGCACCATCCCCGACACCGCCGATTATCAGGTCCTGCTCGAGCCCGAGAACCACATCATCGGCACGGTGAACGAGGATTTCGCCGTCGAGAGCCTCGCCGGCGACGTCTTCCAGCTCGGCAACGCCGCCTATCGCATCCTGCGCACCGAGCGCGGCACCGTCCGTGTCGAGGATGCCGCCGGAATGTCGCCCAGCATTCCCTTCTGGCTGGGCGAGGCGCCGGGGCGCAGCGACGAGCTGTCGCGCTCGGTCTCGCGGCTGCGCGCGGCGGCGGCGGCGCTTCTGGCGCAGGACCCCTCGGGCGAGCAGCTGCTGCGCTGGCTCGCCGGCGAGGTCGGCATCACCGCGCCGGCGGCGCGCCAGCTCGCCGAGTACCTGGCCTCGGCGCATGCGGCGCTGGGCTCGCTGCCGACGCAGGAGACGCTGGTCCTCGAGCGTTTCTTCGACGAGGCCGGCGGCATGCAGCTCGTCATCCATTCGCCCCATGGCAGCCGCATCAACCGCGCCTGGGGCCTGGCGCTGCGCAAGCGCTTCTGCCGCAAATTCAATTTCGAGCTGCAGGCGGCGGCGACCGAGGACAACATCCTGCTGTCGCTGACCACGGCGCACAGCTTCGATCTCGCCGAGGTGCCGCGCTACCTGCATTCGGCAAGCATCCGCCAGCTGCTCATCGAGGCGCTGCTCGACGCGCCGATGTTCATCACGCGCTGGCGCTGGGTCGCCGGCGTGTCGCTGGCGCTGCCGCGCTTCCGCGGCGGCAAGAAGGTGCCGCCGCAACTGGCGCGGATGAACGCCGAGGATCTCGTCGCGGCGATCTTTCCCGACCAGATCGCCTGCGCCGAGAACCTCGTCGGCGAGCGCGAGATCCCCGACCATCCGCTGGTGCGCCAGACCATCGCCGACTGCCTCGAGGAGGCGATGGACATCGCCGGGCTCGAGCGCATCCTGCGCCGGCTCGAAGCCGGCGAGATCGAGATCGTCACCCGCGACCTCACGGAGCCCTCGCCGCTTGCCTATGAAGTGCTCTCGGCGCGGCCCTACGCCTTCCTCGACGATGCGCCGCTCGAGGAGCGCCGCACCCAGGCGGTGATGGGGCGGCGCTGGCTCGCGCCCGAAGAGGCGGCCGATATCGGCCGGCTCGATGCCGAGGCGGTGGCGCGCGTGCGCGCCGAGGCCTGGCCCGAGGCGGCGCAATGCCGACGAGCTGCACGACGCGCTGGTCTGGCTGGGCTTCCTCAGCGCCGACGAGGTCGCTTCGCAGCCGGGCTGGAGCGATTGGCTCGCATCGCTGGCGCGCGACAAGCGGGCGGCACGGCTGCGCTTGCCGCAGGCGAGCCTCTGGGTCGCCGCCGAGCGCCTGCCGCATGTCGAGGCGCTGTGGCCCGATGCCAAGCTCGAGCCCGCGATCACCGCCCCTGAGGCTTACGCGCCGGCGGACGGTGTCACCGCCGAGACCGCGCTGGTCGAGATGCTGCGCGGCCGGCTCGAGGGACTGGGCCCGGTGACCGAGGCCGCGCTGGCGGCGCCGCTCGGCCTTGCGGCCTCCTCGATCAGCGCCGCCCTGGCGGCGCTCGAGAGCGAAGGCTTCGCCATGCGCGGGCGCTTCACGCCGGGCGGCGAAGCCGAGGAATGGTGCGAGCGCCGGCTGCTGGCGCGCATTCACCGCTACACGGTGAAGCGCCTGCGCGCCGAGATCGAGCCGGTGGCCGCGCGCGATTTCCTGCGCTTCCTGCTGCGCTGGCAGAAGGTCGAGGCGGAGTCCCGCATGGACGGGCCCGATGCGCTGGAAGCCGTCATCGCGCAGCTCGAAGGCTTCGAGGCGCCGGCCGGCGCCTGGGAGAGCGAGATCCTGCCGGCCCGGCTCGCCGGCTACGAGCCGGGCTGGCTCGATGATCTCTGCCTCGCCGGCCGTGTCGCCTGGGCGCGGCTCCGGCCGCGCAACGCCCGTCTCGCCGGCGGCGAGCGCGGCGCGTCGCCCTTGCGCACCACGCCGATCACGCTGATCGCGCGCCGCCATGCGTCGCTCTGGGCGGCGCTGTCGCCGCCGCCGGACGACATCCAGGCCGGCCCCCGCGCCCGGGCGATCCTCGCCTTCATCCGCGCGCACGGCGCCTCTTTCTTCGACGAGCTCGCCGACGGCGCAGGGCTGTTGCGTCCCGAGATCGAGGACGGACTGGCCGAGCTCGTGGCGCTCGGCCTCGTCAGCTCCGACAGCTTCGCGGGCTTGCGCACGCTGCTGCTGCCGGCCGAGAAGCGCCGGAGCAGCGCGTCGCGCCGGCGGCGCAGCGTCGGCTTCGGCATGGAGGATGCGGGACGCTGGGCGCTGGCGCGCCGTCCCCGGCCGGGCACGGCCTCGCCCGAAGCCGATCGCGACGCCATCGAGCATCTCGCGCATCTTCTGTTGCGCCGCTACGGCGTCGTCTTCTGGCGGCTGCTCGAGCGCGAGGCCGCCTGGCTGCCGCCCTGGCGCGATCTGCTGCGGGTCTATCGCCGGCTCGAGGCGCGCGGCGACATCCGCGGCGGCCGCTTCGTCGCGGGCTTCTCCGGCGAGCAATTCGCCCTGCCGGAGGCGGTGGGCCTGTTGCGCGAGATCCGCCGCAAGCCCGGCGCCGATGCCCTGCTGTCGCTCTCCGGCGCGGATCCGCTCAATCTCGCCGGCATCCTCACCCCCGGGCCGAAGCTCGCCGCGCTCACCGGCAACCGGCTGCTCTATCGCGACGGCCTCCCGGTCGCCTTCCTCGCCGGCGGCGAGGTGACGTTCCGCGAGACACTGGACGCCGGCAGCGAATGGGCGGCGCGCACCGCGCTGCTGCGCGGCGCCCTGCCGGGCCACGCCTCGCCCGCTGCCGATCGCGTCAATACCGCTCCAGCGGCTCCAACGGTCGCAGCGGCGGGAGCGAGACCAGCTCGGCCGTGAGGTATTGCCAGGGCCAGATGCGATAGAACGTGCCCCGGTCGAATCCCCGCGCCTCGGCCTCGAGATTGTGGCAGATGCGGCGCAAGGCCTCGAGACGGTCGTCGGCGTCGGCGCGGATCAGCAGCCTTTGCGCATCCCACCAATGGACCCGCTCCGCATCCGAGCTGGTCGCCGAGGCGATCTCGACGGCAAGCGCGGTGAACCGGCGATAAAGCGCATCCTCGACGCGCGCCCGTTCGGGAAAGGAGAAGGCGAGCTCGAGCGCCCCCGCCGCGGCCACCGCCGCGGCGAGATAGGCCGCTTCCGGCAGCAGGCCGCCGAACACCGCCGCCACGCCGCCGCTCGCGCAGACGGTGATCACCAGCATCATGGCGCGGTGGCACCGGTCGAGCCAGGCGCGGCGGCGGGCGTGATAGCGCATGCTGACATGGACGCTGAAATCGATCTCGTCGGGCGAGGGTTCTAGTCTCTCGCGCGGGGCGGCGCTCGCGTCGACCGCCGGCGCTCTCGGCTGCGGCTCGGGCGCGGCGCTGATCCGCGCCTCGGGCGCCGCGTCGCCCGCCATCGACGGCCCGAGAAACACGCGATGCTCGACCGGCCGGAACCCGGGCGCTTCCACACTTTCCATGCTCATAAGATCCTCCCCACGCTTGATGGCGCGGCCGCGCCGCGCAGCGCGCGGGGGCGCAGTACCTAGGGAACGGCCGCGCGCCGCTCCGGTTCTGCCGCAGCGTGGTTTGCCACGAGGTTGACACGCGGGCACCGCCCGCAGCCGCAGGGTGGGCGATCACGGGATGCCAATTTTGCAACGCTGCAGGATTGGTCAACTTGTGCGATTGTCGAGATGCATGGGCGCTATCTCAGGCTTTGCAGTCCTGCTTCTCTTGTGTCGCGCCTGCACCGCAGCATTAGTCGGCCCTTAAGAAAAAACCGCGCAAATAGTCTGCGGCCACGATAGAACATGCGACGTCACTGCGTTTGCCCAGGAGCGACATCATGAAACGCCTTTTCCCCGGCCAGGCCGACAACCCTGCCGGCTCGACGACGGACGCCAATGCGCGCATGCTCGTGGTCGGCCGCGAGATCATGGTTTCGGGCGAGATCCAGTCCTGCGACTGCCTGGTCGTGGAGGGCACCGTCGAGGCGAGCGTTTCCTGCAAGGAAATCCGCATTGCCGAGGGCGGCTTGTTCAAGGGCTCGGCCACGGTGGAGACCGCGGAGATCTTCGGCCGCTTCGAGGGCGAGCTGCAGGTCTCGGGACACCTCAACCTGCGCGCCAGCGGCGAGATCGCCGCCAAGCTGCGCTATCAGCAGCTCGAGATCGAGCGCGGCGGCCGGCTCTCGGGCGACATTCAGGCCTCGGGCGCCGCGACACCGCATCAACCTACGCTCGAGAGCCAGCGCCGCCGCGCCTGAGCGCGGCGTCCGGTCGCACCGGCGCTTCATTTGGCGCCGACGGCGCGGTAGCCGGCGGCAGCGGCTTGCCCGCGGCAGTTATATCCGCCGCGTTTGGTTTTGCCGTAGAGCTTGTCGCGCTTCAGGTAATAGACATGCGTCTCCGGGTCGACCCAGACCGTCTCGTCGCCCGAGCACGCCGCTGAATCGGCGGTCTTGTAGAGCGAGAGCTTTGCCGGCGGCTGCTGCGCCAGCGCGAGGCTCGACGTCATGACGACGAGAGCCGCGATCAGCGTTCTCATCCGCGTCAACTCCCGTCAACGCTCCACGGCCGCTTCCGCTCGCCTGCCGCGCCCGCCTCACCAGCTGCGGCGCGCCCGCCAGGCGGCGCGGATCTCGTCGCTGGTCTGGCGCGACCCGTCGAAAGAGCGGCCGGGCTGGCCCAGCAGATAGACCAGCCGCTCTCGCCATCCCTTCGCTGCCGCGAGATCGCGGCCGATCGCCACCCACTCATGCAGCGCGATGCGCAGCGGGTTGAAGCTGCCGATATTCTTGACGATGCCGTAGCGGCAGGGATCGTCCGGCGCCTCCGCGACGAAGCTGCCGAACAACCGGTCCCAGATGATGAAGATGCCGGCGTAGTTGCGATCGAGATAGCGCGGGTTGGTGGCGTGATGCACGCGGTGATGCGACGGCGTGTTCATCACCGCCTCGAGCCCGAGCGGCAGCCGGTCGATGGTCTCGGTGTGGATCCAGAACTGATAGACTAGGCTCACGCCCTTCTGGAACACGATGAGCGCCGGCGGAAACCCGATCAGCGCCAGCGGCAGCCACAGCACCCAGTCGAAGATGCCGCCGGTCCAGGTCTGCCGCAGCGCGGTCGACAGGTTGTAATGCTGCGAGGAATGGTGGTTGATATGCGCCGCCCACCAGAAGCGGCAGCGATGGCTGAGCCGATGGAACCAGTAATAGGTCAGATCCTCGGCGAAGAGGATGAGGACGAAGCTGCTCCAGGCATAGCCGAGGCTCAGGAGCCCGAACTGGTGGACCCAGTTGAGCGCGACATAGGCCGCCGCGCCGGCCGCCAGCCCGACCGCGAGATTGCCGAGCCCCATGGCGAGCGAGGCGGCAGTGTCGCGCAGCTCATAGGCCGGGAGCCGCCGCCGCCGCGCCACCCAGATCTCCAGCAGCACCAGCACGATGAAGGCCGGAATGGCGAGCGCCACGGGATCGGCGAGCTTGGGCTCGAGCGTCATGCCGCGCGCTCCGGCGGCGAGAGGCGCCGCGCCCAGCGCGCCGCCTCGCCGGGCAGCGCCAGCGCGAAGCGGCCGTGGGTGAAGGCGCCGGTGTCGATCTCCAGCCGGTCGCCGGCGACGCTGACGCGCCTGAGCTCGGCGCGGCTCAGCGCGCGCACCACCACCTTGTCGCCGGCGGCGAAGAGCAGGGCGAAGGCCCCGTCCGCGCCGGCGGCGAGCGCGGTGGCGGCATCGGCGTTGATGACCATCTCGCCGGCGATGAACTCCGGCAGATCCTCGCCGAGCCGCCGCAGCACCAGCGCGCGGTCGAGCCGCGCGCGCCGCGCCCCGCCGGTGAGCCACACCGCCGCCAGGATCAGCGCGATGCCGATCAGCGGGATGAGCAGGCTGACGGGGTTGTTCGGGTCCATGCCCGCCAGTCTAGTCCCGTGGCGGCCGGGAGACAAAGCGATGGCGCGGCCGCCTCACTCCGAGCTGAGCCGCTTATGGTCGTCGCGGAGCAGAACGTAGACCGCCGGGATCACCAGCACGGTCAGCACCGTGGAGGAGGCGAGCCCGAAGACCAGCGAGATCGCCAGCCCCTGGAATATCGGGTCGGTTATGATGAAGGCGGCGCCGATCATTGCCGCGGCGGCGGTGAGGAAGATCGGCTTGAAGCGGCTGGCGCCCGCCTCGAGCAGCGCATCGCGCAACGCAGCGCCCGCGGCGCGGCGCCGCTGGATGAGATCCACCAGCAGGATCGAGTTGCGCACGATGATTCCCGCGAGCGCGATGAAGCCGATCATCGAGGTGGCGGTGAAGGGCGCGCGGAACAGCCAATGGCCGAGCACGATGCCGATCAGCGTGAGCGGCACCGGAATGAGGATGACCAGCGGCAGGCGGAACGAACCGAACTGCGCGACGACCAGCAGGTAGATGCCGAGGATGGCGACGGCGAAGGCGGCGCCCATGTCGCGGAAGGTGACATAGGTCACCTCCCATTCCCCGTCCCACAGCACCGAGGGCACGGATTCGTCGAGCGGCTGGCCGTGATAGTGGATGGCAGGCGGACCGGCGGCGCCCCAATCCATCTGCTTCACCCGGTCCTCGACGGCGAGCATGCCATAGATCGGCGCCTCGAAGCGCCCGGCGACTTCCGCCTGCACCATCTCGGCAAAGCGGCCGTCGCGGCGAAAGAGGCTGTATGAGGCCGGCTCGCGCGTCAGCGTCACCACGTCGCCGAGCTCGACATTGGCGCCCTGGCGTGCGGTGCCGCCGGCGGGCAGCGGCGTCGACAGGATGCGCTCGCCGAGCCACAGGGCGCGCTTCGGCAGCTTGACGTCGATCTCGATCGGCTTGGCGCCGAGGCCGCGTTGCGAATAGCCCACTTTCACGCCGCCGATGATGGCGGCGATGGTGTCATACACCGCCTGCTCCTCGACGCCGTAGAATTCGAGATTCTCCTGGTTGATCGAGAAGCGCAGCCGCTCGCCGGGAGCGTGGAAGGTGTCGTCGATATCGACGATGAAATCGACGCTGGCGAAGGCGTCGCGCAGCTTGGTGGCGGTCGCGCGCCGCGACGCCTCGTCGGGGCCGTAGACCTCCGCGAGCAGCGTGGCGAGGACGGGCGGGCCCGGCGGAACCTCCACCACCTTGAGGATCGTGCCGTGCGGCGCCGGCAGATCGGCGAGCCGCCGGCGCAGATCGAGGGCGATCGCGTGGCTCGGCCGCGAGCGCTCGTCCTTCGCCACCAGATTGACCTGCAGATCGCCCTGCTCGGGCCCGCTGCGCAGGTAATAGTGCCGCACGAGCCCGTTGAAGTTGAACGGCGCCGCGGTGCCGGCATAAAGCTGGATCGAGGTCAGCTCCGGCAGATCCCTAAGCCGCTCGGAGGCCGCCACGAGGACGCGCTCGGTCTCTTCCAGCGTCGATCCCGCCGGCAGGTCCGCCACCACCTGAAGCTCCGACTTGTTGTCGAACGGCAGCAGCTTCACCGTCACGTCCTTGGTCGCGAAGAGCACGCAGACCGCCAGCGTCCCCGCGGCCACCACCGCGACGAAGATTTGCGCGCGGCGGCGGCCGGTCAGCAGCGGCCTGGCGGCGCGACGGTAGAGCCGCTCCAGCAGGCCGGGCGCGTGGCCGCCCGCCGCCGCCGCGGGGCCCTCGAAGCGGCGCCGGGCGATGCGCATCAGCAGCCAGGGCGTGATCACCACGGCGACGAAGAAGGAGAACAGCATCGCCATCGAGGCGTTGGCGGGGATCGGGCTCATATAAGGCCCCATCAGGCCGCTCACGAACATCATCGGCAGCAAGGCGACGATGATCGTGAGGGTGGCGACGATGGTCGGGTTGCCCACCTCCGCCACCGCCTCCACCGCGACCTCGTGCAGCGGCCGCGTGCCGCCGTGGCGCCAATGCCGCACGATGTTCTCGACCACGACGATGGCGTCGTCGACCAGGATGCCGATCGAGAAGATGAGCGCGAAGAGGCTGACGCGGTTGATGGTATAGCCCATCAGCCAGGCGGCGAAGAGGGTGAGCAGGATGGTCGTCGGGATGACCACCAGCACCACCAGCCCCTCGCGCCAGCCGATCGCCAGGGTGATCAGCACGACGATCGAAACCGTTGCCAGCGCCAGATGGAGCAGCAGCTCGTTGGCTTTCTCCGTCGCCGTCTCGCCGTAATTGCGCGTGACCTCGACGGCGACATCGCCGGGCACGAGCCGCCCCTGCACCGCCGCCAGGCGCTGGACGAGGCCGTCGGCGACGGTCACCGCATTGGCGCCCTTGCGCTTGGCGAAGGCGATGGTGACGGCGGGCCGTCGCTCGAGCTCTCCTGTCGCGCCGCGCACGAGGCTCCAGGCGTGGTGGTCGGGCTCGGCGCCGCCGATGACGATGTCGGCGACGTCCTTGACATAGACCGGCCGCCCGTCGCGCGCGGTGAGCAGCAGCAGCCCGATATCGGGCACGCCTTGCAGCGTCTGCCCGGCGACGACAGGCAGCGTGCGGTTCATGTCGTCGAACGCGCCCACCAGCATCGAGCGGTTGGCGTTGGCGAGCTTGTCGACGAGCTGGTTGAGCGTGATGCCATAGAGCGCCAGGCGCTCCGGATCCGGCTCGACGCGGATCTGGTTGGGGCTGCCGCCGACGATATAGGTGAGGCCGACATTCTCGACCTTGACCAGCTCGTGCTGCAGCTCCTGGGCGATCTGATAGAGGCCGTTGTCGGTCCAGCGCGTCGGCGCCTGCGGCGTCGGCGACAGCGTCAGCGTGACGATCGCCACGTCGTTGATGCCGCGGCCGATGATAATGGGCTCGGGGATGCCCTTGGGCAGATCGGCGATGTTGGCGCGGATCTTCTCATGGACGCGCAGCAGCGCCGCATCCTCGTCGACGCCGACGAAGAAGCGGGCGGTGGTCACCACCTGATCGTCCTGGGTGCTGGAATAGACGTGCTCGACGCCGTCGATGCCCTTGATGATGTCCTCGAGCGGCTTGGTGATGAGCTCGATGGCGTCCCCCGCCTTGTAGCCATTGGCGGTGACGAGGATGTCGACCATGGGAACGCTGATCTGCGGTTCCTCCTCGCGCGGCAGCGCCCAGAGCGCGAGCGCGCCGACGATCAGTGCCGCCAGCAGCAGCAGTGGCGTCAGCGGCGAGGCGATGAAATGGCGGGTGAGAAAGCCCGAAAGACCCGGCCTCATGGCGTGACGACCACATCGCCCTCGCGCAGCCCCGCCAGGATCTCGATGCCGTCATCGACCGGCATCCCGACCTGAACGACGATTTCGCTGCCATCTTTGAGCCGGACATAGCTTACGCCGAAGCGGCGATAGACCGCGCTTTGCGGCACCACCAGCGCGTCGCGCGTGCCGGTGGCGACATAGACGCGCGTGCGCTCGCCGACGAAGTAGTCGCCGAGCCCCTCGACCGCGACATCGGCGATGACCCGACCCTGGTCGATCCGCGGATAGACCAGGGCGACGCGGCCTTGGCGCAGCGTCTCCGCCTCCTGAGGCTGCAGCCCGCGCGCGCCGATCAGGATCGTGTCGCCGGCCTTGATGAAGCGCGCGTGCCGCTCGGGCAGTTGCAGGCGCAGGATGTAGTTGTCGGCGGCGATGGCGGCGATGGTCTCGCCGGGCAGCACGACGCTGCCCTCCGACAGCGGCACCTTGAGCACGCGGCCGGCGCCGGGCGCCAGCACCGCGCCCTCGGCCGCCTGCTGCTCCACCACCTGGCGGTCCGAGCGCAGCGCCTGCAGATTGCGCTCGGCGACGTCGAGGCGCGTGCGCGCGAGATCGAGCGCGGCCTGGGTCCCGACGCCGGCGTGCCGCAGCTCCTGCGCTCGGCCGAGATCGGTCTGCGCCTGGTCGCGCTCGGCCTGTTGCGCCTGGATGCGCGCTTGCAGCGCCGCCATCTGCAGCAGCAGCTTCTGGTCGGCGACCAGCGCCAGGCGGTCGCCGGCGGCGACCCGGTCGCCCTCCTTGACGGCGAGCGCGCCGATGGTGCCGCCGATGCGGGCGCGCGCCACCAGCTCATGCACCGGCTCGACGGTGGCAATCACCGCCTTGCGGTCCTCGACCGCCTGGCGGCGCACCGCCTGGTCCGCCGCGGCGGCCGGCGCCGCGGCGGCGAGCGCGAGCGAGAGAGCGACAAGCGGACGGATCATCGACGGGCCTCCGGACTGCAGCAGCGTATTGACATATATATTAGCAATAACTAAATTAGCAAGTATGGATATAAGCGCACTGCATGCCAAGGCGGAGGTTGCGGCGGAATTTCTGAAGAATCTCGCCAATCCGCGGCGGCTGATGGTGCTGTGCGAGCTGCTGAAGGGCGAACGCTCGGTGGGCGCGCTCGAAGCGGTGACCGGGCTCAGCCAGTCGGCCTTGTCGCAGCATCTGGCCAAGCTGCGCGAGGCGGAGCTGGTCGCCACGCGGCGCGAGGCGCAGACCATCTACTACTCGCTCGCCGAACCCGGCGTCCGGAAAGTGATCGCGGCGCTTTACGACCTCTATTGCCGCCCGCCGCGGCGGCGCTGATTGGAAAAGGAGCAAGCCATGTCGATCGATCGTGCCGTGATGGCCTTCGCCGGAATGATGATCCTGCTGAGTCTCGCCTTGAGTCAGCTCTACAGCCCCTATTGGCTGCTGTTCACCGCCTTCGTCGGCGCCAATCTGGTGCAGGCCTCGTTCACCGGCTTCTGCCCGGCGGCGATGGTGTTCAAATGGCTCGGCCTGCGCGCCGGGACGGCCTTTTCCTGAGGTCATGGCGGCGAGACTAATGCCGGCGCCGGCCGCCGCATTGATCCAGGTCAGCGGCCGCTGGCGGCGGGCAAGATCGGCAACGATGCTGCCTGATCTTGCTCAATGTGCGCGGCGCGCGATGCCGCGAGAATAATAAACAGGAGGAGACAACATGCCAAAAATCATCGTGTTGGGCGCCGGAATTGGCGGCATCTCGATGGCCTATGAGCTGCGCTCGACGCTCGGGCGCGAGGCCGAGGTGATGATCGTCTCGGATTCCGAGTGGTTCCAGTTCGTGCCGTCCAATCCTTGGGTGGCGCTCAATTGGCGCAAGCCCGAAGACATCAAGATCCATCTGCCTGAGGTGCTGGCGAAACTCGGCATCGGCTTCGATGCCGCCGGCGCCAAGCGCGTCCTGCCCGCCGAGAACAGCATCGAGCTCATGGACGGGCGCCGGCTCCTCTATGACTACCTGGTCGTCGCCACCGGTCCCGCGCTCGCCTTCGACGAGATCGAGGGCCTTGGCCCGCAAGCCAACAGCATCTCGATCTGCCATGTGGATCACGCGGCCGCGGCCGCGGCGCGCTGGGAGAAATTCTGCCGCGATCCCGGCCCGATGGTCATCGGCGCCGTGCAAGGCGCGTCCTGCTTCGGTCCGGCCTACGAATTCGCGCTGATGGCCAACACCGATCTGCGCAAACGGAAGATCCGCGACCGCGTGCCCATCACCTTCGTCACGTCCGAGCCTTATATCGGCCATCTCGGCCTGGGCGGCGTCGGCGACACCAAGGGGCTGCTGGAATCCGTCCTGCGCGATCGCGATATCCGCTGGGTGACCAGCGCCAAGGTCGACCGCGTTGGCGCCGAGGCCGTCGAGATCACCGAGATCGACGAGGCCGGCAAGCCCAAGGGGCAGCGCCGCATCGACACGAAGCTTGCCATGTTCATTCCTGCCTTCCGCGGCGTCCCCTGCCTCATGGGCGAGGACGGCAAGGGGCTCGCCGGCCTTGCCAACCCGCGGGGCTTCGTGCTCATCGACAAGCTGCAGCGCAATCCCACCTTCAAGAACGTGTTCGCCGTCGGGGTCTGCGTCGCCATTCCGCCCTATGAGCAGACGCCGGTGCCGGTCGGCGTGCCCAAGACCGGATACATGATCGAGAGCATGGTGTCGGCGGTGGCCGAGAACATCCGCGAGCTCGTCGCCGGCCGCGAGCCGCATCGGGAGCCGAGCTGGAACGCCGTCTGCCTCGCCGATTTCGGCAATGACGGGGTCGCCTTCATCGCGCTGCCGCAGATCCCGCCGCGCAACGTCAACTGGGCTGGGCAGGGCTATTGGGTGCATGTGGCGAAGGTCGGTTTCGAGAAATATTTCCTGCGCAAGGTGCGCAAGGGGTCGAGCGAGCCGGCCTACGAGCGGATCGTCATGAAGGCGCTCGGCATCGGCAAGCTCAGGCCGAAGCGCGCCGCCCCGCCGGGCGTCGCGGCGGAATGACCGAAACGAGCTGGAGGCGATGATGTCCTATTATTTCAGCAAGACGCTGTCGACAGGCTTCGATGACGCTGTGCGCCGGGTCACCGAGGCGCTGAAGCAGGAGGGCTTCGGCATCCTCACCGAGATCGACGTCACGGCCACGCTGAAGCAGAAGCTTGGCGTCGATTTCCGCCCCTACCGCATCCTCGGTGCCTGCAATCCCAAGCTCGCGCACGAGGCGCTGACGCTCGAGGACAAGATCGGCACCATGCTGCCCTGCAACGTGGTCGTGCAAGAGACCGCCGACCGTCAGGTCGAGGTCGTCGCGGTCGACCCCGTGGCGTCGATGATGGCGATCGACAACGCGGCCCTGCACCACACCGCCGAGGCGGTGCGCGACCGGCTGCGCCGGGTGATCGCCGCGGTCTGAGCGGCGGCCGATGGCCCGGCGCGGGGGCATCGCCGGGCGTGCGCCGTCCCGGACGCGAGCCGATCTCGAAAATACATTCCCTTGCGGCCGAATCCGGGATCAAGGAGCGTGTCTCGAGCCGCCGCTTCGGCCGAAGCGACCATCATCGGCAACTATCGGATGCTCGCCGAGCGATGAGCCTGCGGCGGGCGACGCGATGAGCGGGCGCGGCAGTGCGCCGGAAGCGGAGGCAGCCGCCATGATGACACCAACCGCCAGAGTGATCTTCGTTCTGCTCGGCACCGCCATGTATCTCGGCCTGGCCATCCTCGGCTGGGGCGGGGTTGCCGCCTTCTTCTCCCGCCCGCCGCTGCTGGCGCTGGCGATCGTGCTCTTCGCGCTCTCCGTCGCGGCGCTGTTCGCCGGCGGCAATTTGAGCTCGGGCGTGCGCGAGGATCGCGGCAACCGCTGGGTCCTCGCGGCCTTCGGCCTGCTCGGGCTGCTCGCCGCCTATCTGCCGGCCTTCACCGATCGGCGCGACATCTGGACCATCGACGGCGATGCCGTTCGCTGGCTCGGCGTCGCCCTCTTCGCCGCCGGCGGCGCGCTGCGGCTCTGGCCGGTCGTCGTGCTCGGCAACCGGTTCAGCGGGCTGGTCGCCATCCAGCCCGGGCACAGTCTGGTCACCGGCGGGATCTACGGCGTCATCCGCCATCCCAGCTATCTGGGATTGCTCGTCAACGCGCTGGGATGGGGGCTGGCCTTCCGCTCGGGCGTGGGGGTGTTGCTCGCCGCGCTCATGATCCCGCCGCTGTTGGCGCGCATCCGCGCCGAGGAGGCGTTGCTGCGCACCGAGTTCGGCGCCGCCTACGACGCTTACCGCTCGCATACGTCGCGGTTGGTTCCCGGCCTCTACTGAAGCGTGTCGAACCGCCGCATGGCAATCCGCGCGGACGGCTCGCCGCTGGACCGGACCCACCGGACCCCTCCTTTTGACGTATTCCCGCGCCGCAGTTGGGTAGCGCGGGGAGTGTGAATAAGAGGTTTACGCTGCCTCTTCCCTTCTCCGGTGCCCCGCCGGGGTTCTCGACAAGCCGGCTTCGGCAGGGCATGACAGGCGCCAGGGGGAAGGGATGGCCCAGGCCGCGCCGGTCGCGCTCACCGACAAAAATCTCGGGGTTTTTGTCGCGCTTTTGACCATTCACACGAGCCTGGTCATTGCCAGCAACGCTGCCGGCTCGAAACTCATCGCCTTGCCTCTGGGTCTTGCCGCCTCGGCCACCGTCATCAGCTATATGCTGAGTTTCGTGCTGCTCGGCTCGATCGCCGAGCTGTTCGGCCGCGCCAAGGCTCGGCTCGTGGTCAATCTCGGCCTTGCCGCCATGGCGCTCTCGGTGGGCTTCTTCGAGCTCGCCATCCATCTTCCGGCCGCTGCGTTCTGGACCCATCAGGCGGAATTCGACCAGGTGCTGGGCTCCTCGCCGCGGCTACTGGCGGGCGGCTGGACCGCGTATCTTCTTGGCCAGCACCTCGACGTCTGGGGCTTCTTCCGGCTGAAGCGCACCCGCCTCGGCGGCGAGCGGTTGTGGCTCAGAAGCTGGGGCAGCACGCTGCTCGGCCAGCTCATCGACACCGCGGTCTTCATCACCATCGCCTTTGCCGGCACGGCGCCCTTGCTGCCCGCCATCCTCGGCCAATATCTCGTCAAGCTGGTCATCGCCAGCCTGACCACGCCGCTGATCTATGCCGCCGTGGGCTGGGGCCGCGCCGCGATGGCGCGCGCGGAGTTCTAGCGATGCTCATCCTGCCGCTTTACGACGACAATCCGCCCCGGCGCGTTCCCGCCGTGACCTATGGCCTCATCGCGCTCTGCACCATCGTCTTCCTCTGGCAGGAGGGCCAGGGCGCGCGCGCCGAACGCGCCATCGCGCTCGCCTATGGCATGGTGCCGGCGGTGCTGTTCGGCACGGCGGAGCTGCCGCATCGGCTGCAGCTGGTGCCGCCCTGGGCGACGCTGGTCACCAGCATGTTCCTGCATGGCGGCTGGCTGCATCTGCTCGGCAACATGCTGTATCTCTGGCTGTTCGGCCGCGGCGTCGAGAGCGCAGCTCGGCGCCGGACGCTATCTCGTCTTCTATCTGCTCTGCGGCGTCGCCGCGGCGCTGGCCCAGGCCTTCACCGATCCCGGCTCCGAGCTGCCGATGATCGGCGCCAGCGGCGCCATCGCCGGCACGCTCGGCGCCTATCTCGTGCTTTATCCTCGCGGCAACGTCGTGGTCTTCGTCTGGATCTTCATCTTCGTACGCCTCTTTTCCGTGCCGGCGGTGCTGCTCCTCGGCTTCTGGTTCCTGATGCAGCTGGCCAGCGGGCTCGCCGCCGCATCGGGCGAAGGCGGCGTCGCCTTCTGGGCGCATGTCGGTGGCTTCGTGCTGGGCATGCTGCTGGTGCCGGTCTTTCGCCGCCGGGACGTGGCGATGCTGCAGCCGCGGCGCAGCCAGCCCTTTGCCGCCGCGCCGCCGCGCCGCCGCGGCCCCTGGGGCTAGAATTGCTGCGCTCATACGACGGCACACCTTATCCGTGTTTTATCGATAATTTTTTCGTGTACATCTCTAAAAAGGCGCATAAGATAAAATTGTCATTACGGTTCTGAGACCGGGCCGCCGCCGCAGAGAGATACGAATTCCCTTTTATTAATAGGGACTTACGCCCTCTGCCGCCGGACCGCCGGGTTGGGGAGAGCGCGATGGGCGGCGGCTTCCACGGCGACTTCGAGGTACCGCCGGAACGTGCCTCTCCTCTACAACCAATACGAGAGAAATATCGGTTCCATCTGCGCGCGCGTCTCGCGCCATGAGATCCCTGGCGCCGAGCTATTACCCCATCGGCACCAAGGTCTGGTACCGACGCGGCGGCGAGCCGACGCACAAGCTTCGCGGCGTCGTCGAGGACATCACCATCGGCACGCCGCCGGTGACCTATTGCGTGCGGCTTGAGAGCCGGGAACGCGTTTGGGCCGCGTTCTCGGAGCTGCTGCCGCGATAACCGCCCGAAGGGAGGGCACGATGGCTGTCGCAACGGAACTGTCGATTGCCGCCGAATGGCGGGATCGGGTGCTGGAGCTGCGCAACGTCGCCGAGCGCACCGACGATCCGCATCTGCGCTACAAGCTCTTTGCCCTGGCGGATCGCTGGGAGCTGTTCGCCGAGGCATTGCACGACGCCGCCTCGTCCGCGCCAGCCCCGGCGGTTCCCCAGCAACCGGAAAACTGCGCCGCTTCCCCGCGAGCGCTTTAGCGCTCGTCGGGCATGCGGCAGCGGTTGCGCAGCAACCGCGAAAGCCCCCCGCGAGCGCTTTAGCGCTCGGAACCGCTCCTAGCGGACGAGCCGCCTCCCGCCGCGCTATACTGCCACCGCGAAAGGGCGGGAGGGCACAATGATCGACGGCCTGCTTGCGGGTCGCGTGGCGCTGGTCACCGGTGCCGGCTCCGGTATTGGCGAAGGCATCGCGCGGGGCATGGCGGGGCAGGGCGCGCGGGTGGTTGCCGTCGACATCGACGGCGCCGCGGCGTCGCGCACCGCCGCCTCCATTGGCGGCGAGGCCCGGGCCTTTCCCTGCGACGTGACCGACCGCGCCGCCTGCGACGCCCTGGCGGCCGCGCTTCGCCGCGAGCTCGGCGCGGTCTCGATCCTGGTAAACAATGCCGGCATCATCCGCCGCGGGGCGGTCACCGCCGCCACGGCGCGCGCCGATTGGGACGCGACGCTCGCGGTCAATCTCGACGGCCCTTACAATATGAGCACGGCGTTTCTCGAGCATCTGCGCGAAAGCCGGGGTGCGATCGTCAATATCGGCTCGATCCAGTCCTTCGTCGCGCTGCCCAATTCCGCCGCCTATACCGCTTCGAAGGGCGGCGTGCGCGCGCTCACCAAGGCGCTGGCCATCGAGCTCTCGCCGCTCGGCATCCGCGTCAACGCCATCGGCCCCGGCCTCATCGCCACGCCGCTCAATGCCAAGGCGCGCGAGAACCCTGACTATATGAAGAATTTCACGGACCGCATCCCGCTCGGCCGGATCGGCACGCCGGAGGACATCGCGCCGGTCGCCATCTTTCTCGCCTCCGACATGGCACGCTACATCACCGGCGTCACGCTGCCGGTCGATGGCGGCTATCTCGCCTTGTGAGCGCCGCGGAGATCACCCCGGGCTTGATCGGTCAAGCGTCGTCGCAGGCGTTGGCGATCGCTTTTGTCAATTCCAGAAGCCGCTGCCTGATCTGCGGTTCGACGATGCGGTAATAGGCGCGGAGCAGCTCGAGGGTCTCGCGCGACATCGCCTTCGGCACCTCGCTCTCGGGCGGCCGCGCGCCGGCGCCGTTCATCCCGTCGATGACGACAAGCCCCATCTCGTCGAAGAAGAACGACACGGAGACGCCGAGCGCCAGTGCCAAAGCATAGAGCCTGCTCGCGCTGACGCGATTGACGCCGCGCTCGTATTTCTGCACCTGCTGGAATGCGACCCCGATCGAAGCACCGAGTTGTTCCTGGCTCATGCCGATGATCATCCGGCGCACGCGAATGCGCGCGCCGACGTGGCCGTCGATCGATGATTGTCGCTGGAAACGGATACCGTCTCGCATGCTGCGCGCCTTATGCCAAAAAGTGCAGTCGATTGCCGAAAGCACAGGGCGAGGAGAACGGTCCTATCGCCTCGCCCCGACAGCCGGACCGATCACCGCGCCGCTTTGGATCGTAGAAACGTCACGATCACCTCACCGCGACTTTGGCGCGCGCGATCCGCCCTGACGTCCTACTTAAATAATTCTCATATGAGCCGGCCGCCAATACGTAGCTGTACTTAGTTTGTGCCACCCGGCGCGCGGGCGATCCGGCCTCTGTCGGTTGCAGGGCCGCGCGGTGAATGCTGCCGCAGGCTGCCCACGCGGTGTGGGAAAGATTTTGCTACTCCGGCCGGCCTTTCGTCCTACTATCTATGGCGGTGGTGCCGACCCCGACGGGCCTGCGTGCACCAGCGGCGGCTGCGCCGCTCCCAAGCGCGGCAACCGGTTAGGGACCCTCTCGCACATCGGAAAACCGCGGTCGCGGGCGCTTCGGCCCCATGCCGCTGCAGCCTTTTCTGAAGCGTCATTGGCGAACCGTCGCGCGCGATGCGACCGCTGCCTATCCCCTCTTGCCCACGAGGTGGACGCCATGGAAAAGCTCGATCGCAAAATCCGGTTCGGTCGCTATCAGGCGGCTCTGGCCAAACGCGGGCATTACGAGCTGCTGCTGTCCCTGGAAGCGTTGGTGCGCGAGGTCGCCGCGAAACTGCAGCGCGGCGCCGCGCCGGATGTCCGACCGGCGAGGCGGCGCCGGCGCAGCCCCTCCTGAAGGGCGTCTTGCGATCCCCGGCAAGGACGCGTCTCTCAGTGGCGGCGCATCGGGCTTGACCATAAATTGAACATGTTCGATTATCGGGCGGCAGCGTCAGGGAGCCGCCATGTCCGATCGCAAAACCGCCCTCGTCACCGGCGCCTCGAACGGCATCGGCCGCAGCGCCGCGCTGGCGCTGGCGCGGGCGGGCTATGACGTCGCCATCAACTACCGCAGCAGCGACGCCGAGGCGCGCGCGGTTGCCGCCGAGGCGGAGCGGCTCGGCGCCACGGCGCTGCTGTGCAAATGCGACGTGTCGGACGATGCCGGCGTGCGCGCCATGCTGCGCGCCGTCGACGGCAAATTCGCCAAGCTCGACGCGCTGATCAACAACGCCGGCACGACAACCGAGGTGCCGCCCAAGAATCTCGACGCGCTCTCGGTCGAGGAATGGGACCGCGTCTTCGCCGTCAATGTGCGCAGCATCTTCCTGGTGACGCGCGCCGCGCTGCCGCTGCTGCGCAAGGGGCATGCGCCCGCCATCGTCAACACCGCGAGCATCGTCGGATTGCGGCCGGGGCCGCAGCCGCTGCCCTATGCCGCGAGCAAGGCGGCGGTGATCAACCTTACCAAGACGCTCGCCTACAATCTCGGACCCGAGATCCGCGTCAATGCCGTGGCACCGGGCTGGATGGAAGGCGATTGGATGAAGCGCATGCTCAGGGACAAATACGACGACCTCATGAGCCGGCGCGCCAAGCTCACGCCGCTGAAGCGTGTGGTCACCGCCGATGATGTCGCCGAAACCATGCTGTCGCTGATCGAGGGCAACCGCTTCGTCACCGGCGAGATCGTCGTCATCGACGGCGGCTTCGCCAGCTCCACCTGAGGCGGATCATGCTCGACGGCGTCGTGCCCTTTCCGCCCGATTTCGCCCGGCGCTACCGCGAGAAGGGCTATTGGCGCGACCGCTCGCTGGCGCAGGAATTCGCCGATGTCTTCGCCGCATTCGGCGCCCGCGTCGCGCTGATCGACGGCGAGCGGCGCTTCACCTATGCCGAGATCGATCGATTCAGCGATACTCTCGCGCTCAATCTGCTGGCGCTCGGCGTCAAGCCGCTCGACCGCATCGTGCTGCAGCTCCCCAACGCCGCCGAATTCGTGCTGCTCTATGTCGCGCTGCAGAAGCTCGGCGCCATCCCCATCGCCGCGCTCGCCAGCCACCGCTACGCCGAGGTGAGCCAGTTCGTCCGTCTCGCGGGCGCCGTCGCCTGCGTCTATCCCGAGCGCCAGGGCGATTTCGCCTTCGCGCCGATGATCGCCCGCGTCAAGGCGGAAAATCCCCGCTTGCGCCTCAGGATCGTGCTGGGCGCGGCGCGGGACGGCGAGGTCTCGCTCGCGGCGCTGATCGAGCGCCCGGCCTCGCTGCCGCACTCGGCGCTGGCCGGGATCGTTCTCGACCCCGTCGATCCCTGCATCTTCCAGCTCTCCGGCGGCACCACCGGCGTGCCCAAGCTCATTCCGCGCACGCATAACGACTACGCCTACAATTCCAGGACGGCCGCCGCGGTCTGCGACGTCACCGGCGCCTCGGTGCTGCTGCTGGCCTTGCCGATCGCGCATAATCTGCCGCTGGCCTGTCCAGGATTGCAGGGCTTCCTGTTCAACGGCGCCACCGTGGTGCTGAGCGCCAGCACCCGGCCCGAGGATCTCTTCCCGCTGATCGAGAAGCACCGCGTCACCCATCTCAAGGTGGTGCCGGCGCTGCTCATCCGCCTCATCAGCCATCTCGCGGTGAGCCAATACGACACCGCCTCGCTGCGCTACATCCAGAGCGGCGGCCAGCGCCTGCAGCCGGAGGTGCGCCTCAGGACCAAGGCGCTGATCCCTTCCGTCTTCGTGCAGGAGAATTTCGGCATGTCGGAAGGTACGCTGTTCTTCGTGCGCGCCGGCGATCCCGAGGAGGTGCGGCTCGAGACGGTGGGCCGCCCGGTCTCGCCCGACGACGAGGTGCGGCTCCTCGATGATGACGACAACGAGGTCGCCGATGGCGAGGTCGGCGAGCTCTGCGTGCGCGGGCCCTACACCTTGCGCGGATATTTCGGCGCCGCCGAGCACAACGCGAAGGCTTTCACCAGCGACGGCTTCTACCGCTCCGGTGATCTCATGCGCCGCCACCCCTCGGGCAATTACATGGTCGAGGGGCGCAAGAAGGATCTCATCAACCGCGGCGGCGAGAAGATCAGCGCCGAGGAGATCGAGAATTTGATCCTGTCGCATCCCGCGGTGCAGAACGTCGCCTGCATTGCCATGCCCGACCCGCAGCTCGGCGAGCGCATGTGCGCCTGCGTCATTCCCCGCGGCGGCGCGACGCTGACGCTCGAGGCGCTCATCGCCTTCCTCGCCGGCAAGGAGATCGCTCGCTTCAAGCTGCCAGAGCGCCTGGAGCTGATGAGCGACTTCCCGCTCTCCACCTTCGGCAAGGTCTCGAAGAAGGCGCTGGTGGAACTCGTGGGAAAGAAACTCGATGCTCGGACCTAGCGTTGTGGCTGCAACGGGTCGTTCCATCCCTCACTTCCGTCATGGCCGGGCATGACGGAAGTATCAAATGTCGGAATCGGTATGTGAGGAGACGTCATGCGCATTATCGATTTGCACTGCTATCCCAACACCGAGCCCTGGATCCGCTGCCAGGGCCCCTATGTCGAGGCGCTGGCGAGCTATTGGAACCGCGCCTGGACCTGGAAGCAGGAGGAGGAGGTCGTCGCCGAATTCGCCGCCGCCGGGGTCGAGGCGGTGCTGGTGGCGCTCGATCTCGAGACCACGACCGGCACGCCGCCTTGCACCAACGAGTACGTCAAGGCGATGCAGCTGCGCCATCCCGACCGCATCATCCATTCCTGGGCCGCGGTCGACCCCTTCAAGGGCGAGATCGCGCTGCAGCAGGCCAAGAAGGCGATCGCCGAGCTCGGCATGCTGGGTTTCCATTTCCATCCGATCATGGGGCATTTCGCGGTCAACGACCGCCGGCTCTACCCGCTCTTCGAGGTCATCAACGGGCTGAAGGCGCCGGTGATGATCGATGTCGGCACCACCGGCATGGGCGCCGGCATGCCGGGCGGGCTCGGCGCCAAGATCCGCCACGCGCATCCCTCCTGCATCGACGAGCTCGCCGCCGATTTCCCCGATCTCAAGATCATCGCCGCCCATCCCGGCTGGCCCTGGGTCGACGAGATGACCGCCGTGGCGCTGCACAAAGGCAATGTCTATTGGGAGATGTCGGGCTGGGCGCCGAAATATTTTCCGGCGCAGCTCAAGACCGACATCCGCGCGCGCCTCCAGGACAAGGTGATGTTCGGCAGCGACTATCCCAGCATCCCCTATGACCGGCTGCTGCGGGAATGGCGCGAGCTGGGCTATGCCGACGCGGTGATGGAGAAGATCTTCCACGCCAACGCCGAGCGGATTTTGGGATTATAGCGCGACGCCGAAGGCGTCGTCGCTGGCGGGCGCCAGCGGTTGCTCTTGCAACCGCGGGAGCCCGCCCCGCGCAAGCATGTCACCGCGGCCCCAGCCCCGTGAGCAGCAGGCGGAAATGCCGGCGCAGCGCCGCCAGCCCCTGCTCGAGGTCGGGCTTGGCGTCGCCCAGCCATTGCCGGATCTCGGCGGCGTAGATCGAGAAGACGGTATAGGCGATCTCGCGCGGATCCTCGGCGGTGCGGATCTCGCCGGCGCGCTGCGCCGCGGCGACGAGCTCGGCCAGCCGCGCCAGCACCTGGATCCGCCCGCTCTGGAAGCGCTGCGCCTGCGGCCCCGCCGAATAGAAGGTCAGCTCCTTGAGGATGATGCGCGAGAGGTTGGGCTGCTGGCCGAAGAACGCGAAGAAGCCGCGGAAGGTTGCGACCAGCCGCTCGAGCAGCGGCGCCCCTTCCGGCGCCTCGGCGAAGGCGCGGGCATTCATCGCCTCGATGTCGTCATTGATGATGAGGAACAGCAGGTCGCGCTTGTCGGTGGCGTAGGAGAAGAGGGTGCCGAGCCCGACATCGGCCTTGGCCGCGATCTGGCGCAAGGTGGTGGCGTCGTAGCCGCGGCGGATGAACAGCGCGCGCGCGGCGCGGCTGATCTTCCGCAACTTCAGCGCCTTGTTGCGCTCGCGCAGGCTCGGTTCTTTGTGTCGAAGCTGCACAATCGACCTCGGGGACAGGCGCTCGGGGGTAGCATGGCGCCCGCTCTGCGGCAAGAGCCGGCGTGTCCGTAGCGCGTGAAGATGTCCGTCTTTCATAGCACATCAAATGTCCGCTGCTGTGGTTGATGCGCCTGTGGGGTTGTGGGCAACGCTGCAGCGTTGTCCACAAATCCACAGGCGTGGCGCGCCGAGCGGAGTTAAGCGGCCCGAGGAGCATTGATCGGCTTTCCCTTGCGGTCGAAGCGAGCGAGAGAGGTCGGCCCGTCGAAGATGGCCAGCCGGCCGTCCGGGTATTGGTGAACCCGGACCGTGGCCTTCACATAGTGGTGGCGATGGGGCTGCGGCGGGATCTGCAAGGCGCGCCCGTACCATTGGACGCAGTTGTCGCGACCGACCTGGCGGTCCTCCTGGATGCACAGCACGTCCTCGAGCGGCCGGCCGGCGTAGGGGATGAAGGCGGAGCCCGTCTCGGCGGCCGGGACGGCAAAGCGGGCATTGTAGTCCGGCACGAAGCGCTCCCGGAGGTAGCGGTTGGCGGCCTCGATGGTGGTGATCCCCGCCAGGCGCAGCTCCGGCGGCAGGCGGCTCTGCAAGGTGCCGAAGACGCGCTCCATGCGGCCGCGCGCCTCGGGCGAGTAGGAGGGGATGTGGGTGATGCCGAGCTGCTGGAGGGCGCGTCCGACCTGGGTGAGCCTGGTCTTGTCGACCTTGCCGCCGGCCTTGGGCGTGTGGAAGTAGTGGCTGCCGCGGTCGGTGTAGAGGGCGCGAAACAGGCCCTTGTTCGCGATCGTCTCGCTCAGCCCCAAGAAGCTCGATGCCGTGCCCTCCTGCTCGACCACGATGACGGAATAGAGCTCGCTGGTGGCGTCTTCCATCGTGGCGACGACATCGACATCGCGGTCGAGCCCCGGTATCCAGCGGTGCGTCGAGCCGTCTTGGAACAGCAGCATGCCCGGCAGGGGACGGCGTTCGCGCCTCTTGCGATGCGGCCCACCGCGCTGGGTCTTGGCCATCAGACCCGCCGCCTGCAGCGCAAGCCGCGTCACGGTGTAGCCGAGCTTGTAGCCGTGCCGCTGCTCCAGCTGCTCGTGGAAATGCTTCACCGTGAAATCGCGATAGCGCTCCTGGTACAGCCGCTGCATGCGCGTCAGCTCCGCCGCTGGCGCCCGCCGCGGCGACGGCTTGCCCAGCCGCCGATCGCGTAGCCCATCCACCCCATCCTCCTCGTAACGCACGACCAGACGGCGAAAATGCCGGTCCGACATGCCCAGAAGCTCGCCTGCCTCCTCCGCCGTCAGGCGCCGTTTCCGATAGCGTTCCAGCGCCTCTTCGAATCGAACCACGAAAACCTCCCATAACACGCTTGCCCGCCGCATCGCCCCCTCCAGAACAGGAAGCGAACTTGGCGGACAACTCACGCGCTACGAAAGGCGGACAACTGACGTGTCACCGACAGCGGCAAGAGCCGGCGTTGACGGCGGTGGGAGCTGAACTTAAGCTGAACACGTTCGATTTTGCCGGCACCGATCCGCCAGGCGATAGAGGGAGCGACCCGCCATGAAAAAAACCATCGAGGTCGAGACCGTCGCCGAGGCCTATATCAGCCTGCTCGCGGCGCGCGGCATCGACTGGCTCTTCGCCAATGGCGGCACCGATTTCGCGCCCATGGTCGAGGGCCTCGCCGCCTGCGAGGCGAAAGCGCGCACGCCGCGGCTCAAGGTGGTCTCGGTCGGGCACGAGAACGTCGCCGCCTCCATGGCGCATGGCTATTACCTGCTGACCGGCCGGCCGCAGGCGGTGATGTTCCACGTCAATGTCGGCACCGCCAACGGCATCAATGCGCTCGCCAACGCCGCGCGCGACCAGGTGCCGATCCTGTTCACCGCCGGGCGCAACCCGCTGACCGAGCGGGGCCAGCGCGGCTCGCGCGACACCGGCATCCATTGGGGCCAGGAGATGTTCGACCAGGCCGCCATGGTGCGCGAGCTGTGCAAATGGGATTACGAGCTCAGGAATGGCGACCAGCTCGAGGATGTCGTCGATCGCGCGCTCGAGATCGCCACCACCGAGCCCTGCGGACCCGTCTATCTCAGCCTGCCGCGCGAGGTGCTGAGCGCGCCGATGACCAGCTTCACTTTCGAGACCGAGCCGCGCCGCGGCTTCGGCACCCGTCCCGGCGCCGCGCCCGACGCGCTCGAGCGCGCCGCCTCGATCCTGGCCGCGGCCGAGCGGCCGCTGATCTTCGCGCGCGCCAATGGCCGCGTCGCCGCCAATGCCGCGGCGCTGGTGGAATTCGCCGAGCGCTGCGCCTTTCCGGTGGTCGAATCCCGCGCGCTCAGCAACTCGCTGCCGAGCGACCATCCGATGCTGCTCGGCTACGACCCGCTGCCGGCGCTGCGCGACGCCGACGCCATCCTGTGCATCGAATCCGACGTGCCGTGGATTCCCGTCCGCCACGGCGATCCCGCGCCGGGCTGCAAGGTGATCCAGCTCGGCGTCGATCCCGTGTTCCAGCGCTTGCCGATCCGGGGATTTCCCTGCGACGTCGCAGTCACCGGGGCACCCGCCATCGTCTTGCCGCAGCTTGCGGCGGCGCTGGGCGGCAGGCTCCAGCGCAGCGCGGTCGCCGCGCGCCGCCAGCGCCTGGCCGAAGGCCGCGCCCGCGAGGCCGCCGGGATCGCCACGACGCTGGCGGCGGCGCAATCGGCGAAGCCCATCCATCCCGCCTGGGCGAGCCATTGCGTCGCCCGCGCCAAGCCCGCCGACGCGATCCTCATCAACGAGTATTCGCTGCTGCAGCGCTACGCGGATTTCCCGCAGCCGCGCAGCTATTTCGGCACGCCATCCGGCGGCGGTCTCGGCTGGGGCATCGGCGCGGCGATCGGCGCCAAGCTCGCCGCGCCCGACCGTCTCGTCATCGCCGTGCTCGGCGACGGCGCCTACATGTTCGGCAATCCCACCGCCGGCCATCAGGTGCTGCGCTCGCTTGATCTGCCGGTGCTGTTCGTGATCTTCAACAACGCCATGTGGGAGGAGGTGGAGCGCGCCGCGCTCAGCGTCTTCCCCGACGGCCATGCGGCGCGCGCCAACCGCATCCCGGTGGCGCATCTCGGCCCCGCCGCCGCCTATGAGCACATGATGGCGGTCTATGGCGGCTATGGCGAGCGCGTCGATGCGCCGGACGCGCTGCCGGGGGCGCTGGAGCGCGCGCTCCATGCCGTCACGGTCGAGAAGCGCCAGGCGCTGCTTAACCTCATCGTCGGGCCGCGCGGGGCGCAGCCGTGATCACCGACATCTTCACCCATGTCCTGCCCAAGGAGTTCACCGCTGCGCTGGAGAAAAGCGGCGGCCGCTTCGGCCTCGTCAAGCGGCTGATGGAGGTGCGCGAGCTGCACGACCTCGATCTGCGCTTTCGCGGCATGGACGAGATCGGCGATTACCGCCAGATCGTGGCCTTGCCCAACCCGCCGATCGAGGCCTTCGCCGATGCCGCGACCGGCGCCGGCCTGGCGCGGCTGGCCAATGACGGAATGGCCGAGCTGGTGCGCCGCCACCCCGACCGCTTCCCCGGCTTCATCGCGGCACTGTCTCTGAACGACATGGATGCCGCGCTGCGCGAGCTCGAGCGCGCGATCACCACGCTTGGCGCCGTCGGCGTGCAGATCTTCACCAACGTCAACGGCAAGCCGCTCGACCTGCCGGAATTCGCGCCGCTCTTCGCCGCGATGGCGGGCTATGGCAGGCCGATCTGGCTCCATCCCGCGCGCAGCGCGGAGACCACCGACTACGCCGCCGAGCCGCGCTCGCGCTTCGAGATGTGGTGGTGCTTCGGCTGGCCCTACGACACCTCGGTGGCGATGGCGCGGCTGGTCTTCGCCGGGATTTTCGACCGCCATCCCGGGCTCGACATCATCACCCATCACCTGGGCGGCATGATCCCGTTCTTCGACAAGCGCATCGAGAGCGGGCTCGCCGTGCTCGGCAGCCGCACCCGCGAGGAGGATTATTCCGGCGTGCTCTCGTCGCTGCAGCGGCCGCATATCGAGTATTTCAAGATGTTCCATGCCGACACCGCCTTGTTCGGCGCCTCGCACGGCCTGCCCTGCGGCCTTGATTTCTTCGGTCCGGAGAAGGTCGTCTTCGCCACCGACGCGCCTTTCGGCCCTATCGCCGCAACCCGCGACGCCGTCGCCGCCGCAGATCTCGACGCCCCCAGCCGCGAGCGCGTCTTCCACGGCAATGCGGAGCGCCTGCTGCGGCGCAAGCCCGCCTGAGGCTGCTGCGCGGCTGAGGCTTGCCCTTATCGCAACGCCGCGTCTATCTCCGCGCGGGACGGCATGCTCGGCTGGGCGCCGGGCGCGCGGCAGGCAAGACCGGCGGCGACACTGGCGCGCCGCAACGCCTGCGGCAGCGCGAGCCCCGCATCGAGCGACGCCGCCAACACGCCGACGAAGGTATCGCCGGCGCCGGTGGTGTCGACCGCGGCCACGGCGAGCGCCGGCACCGCGATCTCGCCGCCCTCCGGGAGATAGGCCACCGCGCCGCGCGCGCCTTCAGTCACCACGAAGACCAGCCGGAACGCGGCGGCAAGCTCGGCGGGCGCGCGGCCGAGCGCCGCGGCTTCGCGCTCGTTGGCGACCAGCACGTCGATCGTGCTCAGCGTCTCTGGCGCAAGCGCCAGGGCCGGAGCGAGGTTGAGCACGATGCGGCTGCCGCGGCGCTTGGCGCGCCCGGCGAGCAAAGCCACCTCCGCCGCCGGCACTTCGAGCTGCAGCAGCAGGGTGGTTCGCGGGCCCGAGCCGCGCCTCGTCCACCATCGCGGCGCGCGCCAGCAGATTGGCGCCGGCGGCCACGGTGATCATGTTCTCGCCGCTCGGCGGCGACCGTGATCGCGGCGCAGCCGGTCGGCCGCTCGGCGCTCGCCGCCAGCGCCAGCTCGACCCCTGCCGCGCGCAGCAGCGCCAGCGCGGGCTCGGCGAAGCCGTCCTTGCCGATCGCGCCCGCCAGCAGGACACGGGCGCCGTCGCGCGCCGCCGCCAGCGCCTGGTTCGCGCCCTTGCCGCCGGGCGCGAGACGGTAGGTCTCGCCGATGACGGTCTCGCCGGGTGCCGGCAGGTTCGGCGCGGCTATGACGAGATCGATGTTGATGGCGCCGAACACGACGATCATCGCCGGCCTCAGGCCAGCGGCTTTGCCGCGCGCAGCCGCTGCGCGTAGACGTTGATGATCAGCGCCGCCAGCAGGATGAGGCCGCGGATCAGGATCTTGAGGAAGCTGTCGATATTGACGTGGTCGAGCCCGTTGTTGAGCACGCCGAGCACGAAGAGGCCGATGATGGTGTTGGGGATGCCGCCCTGGCCGCCGAACAGGCTGGTGCCGCCGACCACCACCGCGGAGATCGAATCCAACAGGTAATTGTCGAATTCGTCCTGCTGCGCGCTGCCGAAATGGGCGACGCCAAGCATGCCGGCGATGCCGGAGCAGACCGCCGAGATCACCATCACCGCGGCGATGATGGCGCGGACATTGACGCCGGAATACTCCGCCGCCTCGCGATTGCCGCCGACCATGTAGACGTAGCGCCCGAAGCGGGTATATGCCAGCACGAGATGGCCGAGCGCGAGGATGATGGCGGCGATCACCACGATCCACGGCACCGGCCCGAGCGAGCCGGTGCCGAGCGTCTGGATCAGCGGCGGCACGTCATAGGCGATCTGCCCGCGCACCAGCAGCGCCGAGATCCCGGCGCAGATCTCGAGCATCGCCAGCGTCATGATGAAGGAGGGGATGCCGATCCGGACGATGCCCGCGGCGGTGACGCAGGCCGAGCAGCACTGAGCTCGCCAGCGCCAGCGCGATCGCCGCGGCGCCGGGCAGCGGCAGGTTCGCGATGTTGACGCTGCTGTCCTGCAGCGTGAAGAAGGCGAGGATGATGCCGGCGGCGTTCGCCACATTGGCGACGCTGAGGTCGATCTCGGCGCAGAGGATGACGAAGGTGAGCCCGACCGCCATGATCCCGGTCACCGAGATCTGCGTCAGGATGTTGGCGAGATTGTCGAGCGTGGCGAAGGATGGGCTGGCGAGGCCGAAGAACGCGACCAGGAACAGCAGGGTGAGAAACGGCGCGAGGCTGCGCAGCTGCCCGCGCAGCCGGCGCCACAGCCGCCGCTCGCGCCGGGGCTCCGCTGCCGGCGCCGGCCGCGCCATGGGATCGCCGGCTCCGCTCATGCCGCGGCCAGGAGATCGTCCTTGCTGACGCTCTCATCGGCGAATTCGCGCACGATCTCGCCTTTCTTCATCACCACGATGCGGTCGGCGAGCGCCAGCACCGTCTCCGGCTCGGTCGAGAGGACGACGATGGCAATGCCCTGATCGCGCAAGCCCCGGACGATCCTGATCACATCGTCCTTGGCGCCGACATCCATGCCCCGCGTCGGCTCGCTCAGCACCAGCACCTTCGGCGGAAAGGTCAGCCATTTGGCGAGCGCCACCTTCTGTTGGTTGCCGCCGGACAAGGTGCCGAGCAGCCGCTCGGCGGAGGCGGGGCGGATGTGCAGGCGCTCGATATGGCCGCGCGCGATGGCGCGCTCCTGCGCCGGCCGCAGCCGCACCGCGGCGAGCCGCCCGAGGATGCCGATCGAGATGTTCTTGTAGATCGGCGCCTGGCTGAACAGCATGCTGCGCCGGCTCTCCGGCACGAAGGCGATGCCGGCGCGCGCGGCGGCGGCGGTGCTGCCGAGCCGCAGCGCGCGGCCGTCGAGCCGCAGCGCGCCGCGCTCCGGCCCGCAGCTTCCCGAAGAGCGTGCGCGCCAGCTCGATCTGGCCGCTGCCCATGAAGCCATAGATGCCCAGCACCTCGCCGGCGCGCGCCTTGAGATCGATGTCGCGATAGGCGCGGCCGCGGGCGAGGCCGCTGGCCTCCAGCACCACCCTCGCCTCGGGCCGGCTGGCGAGGCGGATGTCCTTGGTGTAGCTCTCCTCGATCTGGCCGTGGCCGCGCCCGATCATGCGCTCGATGATCCAGCGCTTGTCGATGCCGGCGGCGGCCGCCGTCACCACCTTGCGGCCGTTGCGCAGCACTGTGA
Organism: uncultured Alphaproteobacteria bacterium; assembly: GCA_963789275.1. Lineage (GTDB taxonomy): Bacteria > Pseudomonadota > Alphaproteobacteria > ATCC43930 > CGMCC-115725 > DAHUYF01. The sequence goes on along the minus strand of CAWBKF010000004.1, from coordinate 286,900 downwards.
CGGTATCGGCGATCTCGAGCACGTCGTCGATGAAATGCGAGATGAAGACGATGCTCTTGCCGGCCGCCTTCAGCCGGCGCAGCACCTGGAACAGCCGCTCGATCTCCGGCGGCGACAGCGCCGAGGTGGGCTCGTCGAGAATGATCATGCGCGCCCCGGAGAACAGCACGCGCGTGAGCTCCACGAGCTGCTGCAGCCCGATCGGCAGCGCCCCCATCCGCGCGCGCGGATCGACCATGATGCCGAGCCCGTGCAGGTGCCGGCTCGCCTCGCGCGCCATGCCCGGCCAGTCGACCAGCCCGAGCCGCCCCACCGGCTGGACACCGAGGAAGACGTTCTCCGCCACGCTGAGCTCCGGCACGATGCTGAGCTCCTGATGCACCATGCCGATGCCCGCCGCCCGCGCCTCGCGCGCGGAGCGCAGGCGCAGCGCCGCGCCGTCGAGCCGCATCGCGCCGTCATACTCCGCGTGCACTCCGGCGATGATCTTCATCAGCGTGCTCTTGCCGGCGCCGTTCTCGCCGACGAGCCCGTGGATCTCGCCGTCGCGCAGCGTGAAGTCGACCCCCTGGAGCGCCTCGACGCCGCCGAAGGCCTTGCCGATGCCGAGCAGCTCCAGCATTGTCAGATGAGGAAGTGGTTCTCCATCCACATCATGCCGGGACCGTTCTCCTTGGTCACCACCGGCCCGTCGGTGACGACGTGCTTCGGGATCCCGCCGGTCCCGGTGTTCTCGCCGCCGGCGACCGCGGCGACGCCGGCGACGATCGCGCCGCCATGGATGCGGCAGGACGGGTTGCGCACCGTGGCGTGCATGCGGCCGTCGATCACCGCTTCGAGCGCCGGCGGCATGGCGTCGACGCCGCCGATGAGGATCTTGGTGCGGCCATGCTGCTTCATCACGTTGTAGGCGGCGAGCGCCATGTCGTCGTTATGGAAGAAGGCGGCGTCGATCTCGGCATATTTGGTCAGCAGCGTCTCCCAGATGCGCGCCGTCTTGGCCACGTCCCAATCCGCCGGCGTGGTGTCGAGCACGTGGATGTTGGGAAACTTCTTCACCACGGAGTCGAAGCCGCGGGCGCGGCCTTGCGCTCCGGTATGGCCGAGCGCGCCCTGGGTCATGACGATGTTGCCCTTGCCGCCGATGGCGTCGACCAGCGCCTGGGTCACCGCCGCGCCCATGAACTCGTTGTCGGGGGCGAGGAAGCTGTGCACCTCGATCTTGTCGAGCGGGGCGATCAGCGTGTCCATGTCGATGACCGGCGTTCCCGTCTCGATCATCTTGACGACCGGCGCGGTGAGCGTGCCGATGCCGAAGGCCTGGATGGCGACGAAATCCCACTTCTGCGCCGCCATGTCGTCGATCGCCGCGCGCTGCTTGGGCGCGCTGAGCTGGCCGTCGAACCAGGTCACCTCGACGTTGAAGAGCTTGCCCCAATATTCCGCCGCGCGTTTGCCTTGCGCGCACCAGGTGGCCTGCAGCCCGGCATTGGAGAAGGCCGCCTTGAGCGGCTTGCTCGAGCGGCCGGTATCCTGCGCCAGCTCGGCCGCCATGGCCGGGGCAACGCCGAATCCCCCGAGCAGCGTCGCGGCTGCTGCAGTGCGAAAGAAGTCGCGTCTGTCCTGTCCCTTCGTCATGCCTTCCTCCCTCGTGCCGCGGCGGTGACCGCGTTTCTCTTTGCCTTTCCCTTACAATCCGCTGCGCCCGATCAATTGTAAAGTCACCCGTGGGACCAGCCCCGAGGCGGTGTGGCGCGGTCCCCAGGCTGTCCGTAGCGCGTGAAGATGTCCGTCTTTCATAGCACATCAAATGTCCGCTGCTGTGGTTGATGCGCCTGTGGGGTTGTGGGCAACGCTGCAGCGTTGTCCACAAATCCACAGGCGTGGCGCGCCGAGCGGAGTTAAGCGGCCCGAGGAGCATTGATCGGCTTTCCCTTGCGGTCGAAGCGAGCGAGAGAGGTCGGCCCGTCGAAGATGGCCAGCCGGCCGTCCGGGTATTGGTGAACCCGGACCGTGGCCTTCACATAGTGGTGGCGATGGGGCTGCGGCGGGATCTGCAAGGCGCGCCCGTACCATTGGACGCAGTTGTCGCGACCAACCTGGCGGTCCTCCTGGATGCACAGCACGTCCTCGAGCGGCCGGCCGGCGTAGGGGATGAAGGCGGAGCCCGTCTCGGCGGCCGGGACGGCAAAGCGGGCATTGTAGTCCGGCACGAAGCGCTCCCGGAGGTAGCGGTTGGCGGCCTCGATGGTGGTGATCCCCGCCAGGCGCAGCTCCGGCGGCAGGCGGCTCTGCAAGGTGCCGAAGACGCGCTCCATGCGGCCGCGCGCCTCGGGCGAGTAGGAGGGGATGTGGGTGATGCCGAGCTGCTGGAGGGCGCGTCCGACCTGGGTGAGCCTGGTCTTGTCGACCTTGCCGCCGGCCTTGGGCGTGTGGAAGTAGTGGCTGCCGCGGTCGGTGTAGAGGGCGCGAAACAGGCCCTTGTTCGCGATCGTCTCGCTCAGCCCCAAGAAGCTCGATGCCGTGCCCTCCTGCTCGACCACGATGACGGAATAGAGCTCGCTGGTGGCGTCTTCCATCGTGGCGACGACATCGACATCGCGGTCGAGCCCCGGTATCCAGCGGTGCGTCGAGCCGTCTTGGAACAGCAGCATGCCCGGCAGGGGACGGCGTTCGCGCCTCTTGCGATGCGGCCCACCGCGCTGGGTCTTGGCCATCAGACCCGCCGCCTGCAGCGCAAGCCGCGTCACGGTGTAGCCGAGCTTGTAGCCGTGCCGCTGCTCCAGCTGCTCGTGGAAATGCTTCACCGTGAAATCGCGATAGCGCTCCTGGTACAGCCGCTGCATGCGCGTCAGCTCCGCCGCTGGCGCCCGCCGCGGCGACGGCTTGCCCAGCCGCCGATCGCGTAGCCCATCCACCCCATCCTCCTCGTAACGCACGACCAGACGGCGAAAATGCCGGTCCGACATGCCCAGAAGCTCGCCTGCCTCCTCCGCCGTCAGGCGCCGTTTCCGATAGCGTTCCAGCGCCTCTTCGAATCGAACCACGAAAACCTCCCATAACACGCTTGCCCGCCGCATCGCCCCCTCCAGAACAGGAAGCGAACTTGGCGGACAACTCACGCGCTACGAAAGGCGGACAACTGACGTGTCACCGACAGGCGCGGTCCCCAGGCTTGCGGACAACCGAGAGTGAGCCGCATACTTTGGCAAAACCGTGCCAATGGGAGGAACGAATGCCGATCCCCGTGACCAAGCCCTCGCGCGAGCAGGTGATGAAATGCATCGCGCGCTTTGGGGACCTCTACCGCGCCGATCACAGCCTGCCGGACTGCCATGTGCCGGGCTATGAGCGCACGCTGGTCAACGTCATCGGCTTTGCCGCGCCGCAGACCTCGGCGGACATCAAGGCCTATTCGCCGGTGGGCGACCAGGCGAAGCCCTACATCACCCATCTGAAGGCCGGCTTCGGCGTCGCCTTCGTCGAAGCCGAGCCGGGCAAGGGCGTGATGATGCACAATCACGACACCAACGAGACCTTCATGCCGGTGGTCGGCACCTGGCGCGTCACCTGGGAAGGCGACAAGGGCGACGAGTCCGTCGAGCTCGAGCCGCTCGACCTGATCTCGGTGCCGCCGCAGCTGCACCGGCAGTTCCATTGCCTGAGCGCGCCCGCGGGCAAGGCCAAGGGCGTGCTGCTCGTCATCATCGGCGGCGACCAGCCCTCGGCCGAATTCTCGCCCGAGGCCGAGGCGATCCTGATGGCGCGCGGCCTCATGCCGCCGGCGCTCGAGCGCGCCTCCTAGGACCGACCATTCCCCGCGACGATTGACGGAGATCAATGCCGCCTTCCGCCAAGGGCGGAGACTCCAGTCGATCGGACGCGCGGCACCTTGTCATCGTAGCGAGACAGCGGTAAGCCGTCTCATCATGGTGCGGCCATGCGCCTGACGCGGCGGCGCAGAATTTCGTGAGCAAAGGATCCGGGCGACATGATCGATCCGCCGATCGCCTCCGAGAAAGCTCACCTGGACGCCGCGGGTCTGCAAGCGCTGCTCGACGCCTTGCGGGCGCGCGGATATCGCAGCATCGGCCCGAGGGTGCGCGATCAGGCCATCGTCTATGACGATATTGCGTCGGTCGCCGATCTCCCCCGCGGCTGGACCGACGATCAGGAGGGCGGGCGCTATCGCCTGGCGCGACGGGGCGACGACGCCTTGTTCGGTTACGCCGTCGGTCCGCATTCCTGGAAGCGGTTTCTCCACCCGCCGGTGCAAAAGCTCTGGAGCGCGACGCGCGTCGGCGACGAGGTGCATGTCGAGGCCGCGCCCTTGTCCGGCGAACGCTTCGCCTTCATCGGTGTGCGCGCCTGCGAGTTGCGCGCCATCGCCATTCAGGATCGCGTATTGACCGAAGGGCCGCACACCGATCCGCACTACAAGGCGCGCCGGGCGGCGGCCTTTCTCGTCGCGGTCAATTGCGGCACCGCCGGCGGCACCTGCTTTTGCGTCTCGATGAACGCCGGACCGCAAGCCGATACCGGCTACGATATCGCCTTGACCGAGCTCGTCGAGCAGGGGGTCGAGGGCTTCGTCGTCGAAGCCGGCTCCGCGGCGGGGAGCGAGGTTCTGGCGGCGCTGCCGCATCGCGCGGCGACGGACGCCGAGCGCGATGCCGCCGGTCGCGTCGTCGCCCGGACCGCCGCGTCGATGGGCCGCGAGATGCGCGCCGACGACCTGCAGCCGCTGCTGCAGCGCAATCTCGAGCATCCGCGCTGGGATGACGTGGCGGCCCGCTGCCTCTCCTGCGGCAACTGCACCATGGTCTGCCCCACCTGCTTCTGCACATCGGTCGAAGACAGCAGCGATCTCACCGGCAGCGAGACGTCGCGCTCGCGCCGCTGGGACAGCTGTTTCACCATGGATTTTTCCTACCTCCATGGCGGCAGCGTCCGCTCCAGCAGCCATTCGCGCTACCGGCAATGGATGACCCACAAATTGGCGCATTGGGTCGACCAGTTCGGCACCTCCGGTTGCGTCGGTTGCGGGCGCTGCATCACCTGGTGCCCGGTGGCGATCGACATCACCGCCGAAGTGCGCGCCATCCGCGACAGCGAGGCCAGGTAGGGATTGCGCATGGAAGGCTTGGACCGCATCATTCGCGAGCACCCGTTCTTCGCCGGGCTGGACGAGCCGTTTCTCGAGCTCGTCGTCGGTTGCGCGAAGAATGTCCGTTTCGCGTCGGGCCAGTATCTCTTCCGCGAGGGTGGTGCTGCGGATCAGTTCTATCTCTTGCGCGAAGGGCGCGTGGCGCTCGAGTTGGCGGCGCCCGGCCGGGGCGCCCTGTCCTTCCTGACCATCGCCGAAGGCGAGGTCGTCGGCGTCTCCTGGCTGATCCCGCCTTACCGCTGGACCTATGACGGCCGCGCCATGGGGCTGGTGCGCGCCATCGCGCTCGACGCCGCGTGCTTGCGCGGCAAATGCGAGGCCAATCATGATCTCGGCTACGACATGATGAAGCGCGTGATGCGGATCGTGATCGAGCGGCTTCATGCCACCCGCCTGCAGCTTCTCGACGTCTACGGTCCCCGTGCTTGACCTGGTCCAGCCGATCGCCGCCGCCGATCCGATGCTGCCGCGTGTCGTGCGCGTGCGCCGCCGGCGCCGTGACGCGCCGGAAGTGGTGACGCTCGAGATCGATCTCGCGGAAGGCTTCGATTTCCTTCCGGGCCAGTTCAACATGCTGACGGCCTTCGGCGTCGGCGAGGTGGCCATCAGCATCAGCGGCGATCCCGTCGCGCGGAGCCGCCTGGTGCATACGATCCGCGCGGTGGGTCCGGTCTCCGCGGCGCTGACCAGGCTCCAGCCCGGCCAGCCTCTGGGCCTGCGCGGCCCCTTCGGCCTCGGCTGGCCCATGGCCGCCGCGGCGGGGCAGGATGTCATCGTCCTCGCGGGCGGCCTCGGCCTCGCGCCGCTGCGGCCGGTGATCTATCGCCTGCTCGCCGAGCGCGGCCGTTTCGGCAAGGTGGTGCTGCTCTATGGCACGCGCAGTCCCGCCGACATCCTCTACCATCGGCAGATCGAATCCTGGCGCCGCCGTCTCGATGCCACGGTCGAGGTGACCGTCGACCATGCCGGCAGCGATTGGCACGGGCATGTCGGCGTCGTCACCACGCTGGTTCGGCGCGCGGATTTCGATCCCGCCGGCGCGATCGCGATGATCTGCGGGCCGGAGGTGATGATGCGGTTCGGCGCCGCGGCGCTGCGCGACGCCGGCATGGCCGAAGAGACGATCTATCTCTCCATGGAACGCAACATGAAATGCGCGGTGGGCTTTTGCGGCCATTGCCAGTTCGGTCCGCTCTTTGTGTGCCGCGACGGGCCGGTCTTCACCTATGGAAGGCTGCGTCCGATCCTGGCGATGAAGGAGATCTGACATGGCGGGTCCGGCGCGCAAGCCGCGCGTGGCCGTGTGGAAATTCTCGTCCTGCGACGGGTGCCAGCTCACCTTGCTGGATTGCGAGGATGAGCTGCTGGCGGTGGCCGGGGCGGTCGATCTCGCCTACTTCCCCGAGGCAATTCGCGGCGACGTCACCGGGCGGTACGACCTGTCGCTGGTCGAGGGCTCGGTCACCACGCCGCATGATGTCGAGCGCATCAAGGATGTGCGGCGGCGCTCGAAGACGCTGATCACCATCGGCGCCTGCGCCACATCGGGCGGCATCCAGGCCTTGCGCAATTTCGCCGATGTCAAAGAGTTCATTGCCGTGGTTTATGCGCATCCCGACTTCATCAAGACGCTCGCGACCTCGACCGGCATTGCCGACCATGTGCCGGTCGATTTCGAGCTGCGCGGCTGCCCCATCAGCAAGCATCAGCTCGTCGAGACGATCTCGGCCTTCCTCGCCGGGCGCAAGCCGGCGACCCCACCGCACAGCGTCTGCATCGAATGCAAGCTCCGCGGCAATGTCTGCGTGACCGTGGCGCATGGCACCCCGTGCCTGGGGCCGGTCACCCATGCCGGCTGCGGCGCGCTCTGCCCGGCCTATGACCGGGGCTGCTATGGCTGCTTCGGCCCCATGGAATCGCCCAACGCCGCTGCCATGAGCGGCCATCTGCGCGCGCTGGGCATGGACGAGCGCACGCTCCAGCGCGTCTGGCGCAGCTTCAACGCCAACGCGCCGGCCTTCCGCGACGAAGGCGACCGCCATGACGGTTAAGACGATCAAGGTCGATTATCTCGCGCGCGTCGAGGGCGAAGGAGCGTTCAAGGTCGTCGTGCGTGACGGCAAGGTGCGCAGCGCCGAGCTCACCATCTTCGAGCCGCCGCGCTTCTTCGAGGCGTTCCTGCGCGGCCGCGCCTTCTCCGAGGCGCCGGACATCACCGCCCGCATCTGCGGCATTTGCCCTGTCGCCTACCAGATGAGCGCGGTCCACGCCATGGAGAACGCCTTCGGCGTCAGCGTGGACGGCCCGCTGCGCGACCTGCGGCGCCTGCTCTATTGCGGCGAATGGATCGAGAGCCACGTGCTCCACATCTATATGCTGCATGCGCCGGATTTCCTCGGCTATCAGGGCGCCGTCGATCTCGCGCGCGATCATGGCGACGCGGTGCGCCGCGGCCTGCAGCTCAAGAAGATCGGCAATGAGATCATGGCGCTGCTGGGCGGGCGCGAGATCCACCCGATCAATGTGCGGGTCGGGGGCTTCTACAAGGTCCCGCGCCGCGCCGAACTCGCCCCTCTGGCCGAGAAGCTGAAATGGGCGCGCGACGCGGCGCTCGAAACCGTGCGCTGGGCGGCGGGGTTCGATTTTCCCGAGCGCGGGCGCGATTACGAGTTCGTGGCGCTGCGCCATGCCGGCGAATACCCCTTCAACGAAGGCCGTATCGTCTCGAGCCGCGGCCTCGACATCGACCCCGCGCAGTACGACGATCATTTCGAGGAGATCCATGTCGAGCGCTCGACCGCGCTGCATTCTGCAGCGCCGCGGCGGCGGCTCCTATCTGGTGGGCCCGCTGGCGCGCTACAGCCTGAATTTCGACCGCCTCTCGCCGCTGGCGCAAGAGACGGCGCGCGCGGTCGGCCTCGGCCCGGTCTGCACCAATCCCTACCGCAGCATCCTCGTGCGCGGGATCGAAGTGGTCTATGCCTGCGACGAGGCGCTGCGCATCATCGAGGCGTATCGCGAGCCGGATCGGCCATCGGTGATCGTCGAGCCGCGGGCGGGCGTCGGCACGGCGGCGACCGAGGCGCCGCGCGGCCTGATCTATCACCGCTACCGGCTGGAGGCCGACGGCACGATCGCCGAGGCCCGCATCGTCCCGCCGACCTCGCAGAACCAGCCCAGCATCGAGGAGGATCTCAAGGAATTCATTGTCGATTGGCTCGACCTGCCGGATGACGAGCTCCGTCACCGCTGCGAGCAGACCATTCGCAACTATGATCCATGCATCTCCTGCTCGGCGCATTTCCTGCGCCTGGACATGGATCGGGGATGACGCCGTGAGCCCTCCCGCGCGAAGCGGTTCCTGGTGATCGGCATCGGCAATCCCGACCGGGGCGACGATGCCGCCGGCCGGGCAGTCGCGCGCTTGCTGCGCGGCACGCTGCCGGATGATGTTGAGGTGATCGATCAGGACGGGGAGGCGACCGGCCTGCTGGCCTGCCTCGACGGTGCGGGAACGGCGATCCTGGTCGATGCCAGCGCTTGCGACGCACCGCCCGGCACGGTGCGGCGGTTCGATGTCAGCGCCGTGCCGCTCGCCTCGACCGGCTTCGCGGCATCGACCCACGGCTTCGGCCTTGCCGACGCGGTCGAGCTCGCGCGCGTCCTGGGACAGCTGCCGCGGCGCTGTATCGTCTATGCGATCGAGGGCGCCTCTTTCGCCATCGGTGATCCCATGACGCCGGCGGTGGCGGCAGCGGCGCGCCTCGTCGCCGATCGCGTGCGCGAGGAAATCAGCAATTCCACCCGCGGAGATGCCGGCGATGCATGAGGCCGCGCTGATGACGGATCTGATGCGTGAGATTGCCGCGGCCGCCGACGCGCAGCAGGCGCGGCGCATCCTCGGCGTCTCGGTGTGGCTCGGCGCCTTGAGCCACCTCTCGGCGGCGCATTTCCGCGAGCATTTCAGCGATGCCGCGGTGGGAACCCTGGCCGAGGGCGCGCTGGTGGACGTCACGGTATCGGAGGATATCGCCGATGCCCATGCCGCCGATGTCCGGCTCGTCAGCCTCCAGCTCGAGATATGAGCGTGATCCCTGCCATGCGCTCTCCGCCGACATCGAGACGGCACGGCCCATCCGCCGGCGCGATTCTCGTCCGGGGCGCCGTGCAGGGCGTCGGATTTCGGCCCTTCGTCTACGGCCAGGCGAACACCCTGGGCCTCTCGGGATGGGTCAACAATACCGCCGAGGGCGTCGCGCTCGAGGTCGAGGGCGGGAGCGACCGCGTGGCCGCGCTGCTGCTCTCGCTGCGCCGGGCGCCGCCGCCGAACGCGCTGGTCACGGCGATCGCGGTCGAAGAAATGGCGCCCCGCGGCGAGCGTGGCTTCGTCATCCGGCCGAGCGATGCCGCTGGCGACGCGTCGGCGCAGATTCTGCCCGATATCGCGCCCTGCGCCGCGTGTCGGGCCGAGCTCTTCGACCCCGCGAACCGCCGCTACCGCTACCCCTTCATCAGCTGCAGCCAGTGCGGTCCGCGCTACACGATCATCGAGGACGGCCCCTATGATCGCGCCCGCACCGTGATGCGGCAATTTCCCCTGTGCGCGGCCTGCCAGGCGGAATATGACGACCCCGCCGACCGCCGCTTCCACGCGGAGACCACCGCCTGCGCGGTGTGCGGGCCGCGCCTGTCGCTGCTGAACGGCGATGGCTCCGTCGCCGCGCGCGACGACGCGGCGCTGGAAGCGGCCGCTGCCGCGCTGCGCGAGGGCTCCATCGTCGCGGTCAAAGGCGTCGGCGGCTTCCACCTGGTCGCCGATGCGCTGAACGACGCCGCGGTGGCGGAGCTGCGCCGGCGCAAGCGGCGCGCGGAAAAGCCCTTTGCGGTCATGTTCCCGTCGCTTGCCGCGCTGCGCGCCGGCTGCCGCCTGTCGCCGGTTGAGGAGGCGCTGCTCTCAGGCCCGGCGCGGCCGATCGTGCTGCTGCGCCGCGCCGGCGCTGCCGTCGCAGCGGGCGTGGCACCCGGCAATCCCTGGCTCGGCGCGATGCTGCCGTCTTCGCCCTTGCATCACCTGCTGCTGGCGGCGCTCGGTTTTCCGGTGGTGGCGACCAGCGGCAATGTCAGCGACGAGCCGATTGCCGTCGAGACGGCCGAGGCGCTCGCCCGGCTGGGTGGCATCGCCGACCGATTCCTGGTGCATGACCGGCCGATCCTGCGGCCGGTTGACGATAGCGTGGTGCGGCTCGTCGCCGGACGCGAGCTGGTTCTGCGCCGCGCGCGCGGCTATGCGCCGACCACGCTCGCCGTCCGCGGCGTTGGCACCGGCATCCTGGCGGTGGGCGGCCATCTCAAGACCACCGTCGCGCTCACGCGTGAGAACAGCGTCATCCTCGGCCCGCATGTCGGCGATCTCGACACCGTGGCGGCCCGCCAGGCCCACGCCCGCGCCGCTGGCGATATCGTCCGGCTCAACAGGGTGGCGATCGATCGGGTGGCCCGCGACCGGCACCCGGACTACGCGTCGGCGCGTGCGGGTGCCGCGCTCGGCCTGCCTGCTGTGGCGGTGCAGCACCATCTCGCCCATCTCGTTGCCTGCATGGCGGAGAACGAGATCGCGCCGCCCGTGCTTGGCGTCGTTTGGGACGGCGCCGGATTTGGCGCTGACGGGACGATCTGGGGCGGGGAATTCCTGGCGGTGACCGGGACGGGCTGGCGCCGCGTCGCCCATCTGCGGCGGTTTCGTCTCGCGGGCGGCGAGGCGGCTGCGCGCGAGCCAAGACGCGCCGCGCTGGGGATGCTTTATGAAGCCTATGGCGCGGCGGCCTTTGCCATGACCGATCTGCCGCCGCTCGCCGCCTTCACGGCGCTGGAACGCGGCGTCCTCGGCACCATGCTCGTCCGCGCGGTCAACGCCCCGCTCTGCTCCAGCATGGGGCGCCTCTTCGACGGCTTTTCCGCGCTCTGCGGCTTGCGGCAGCAGGCGAGCTACGAAGGGCGGGCGGCGGCCGAGCTGGAATGGGCGGCCGATGGTTGCACGGCGGCGCGAGCCTTATGCGTTCCCCGTGACCGGCGGGGCGGAGGGATCGCTGTTGACGGTCGATTGGCAGCCGGCGCTCGATGCTGCGCTGGCCGATCTCGGCGCTTGTGCCGGGCCGGGCGCGGTGTCGGCGGCGCTCCATGCCGGCCTCGCCCGCGCGATCGTCGATGTCGCCCGCCGCGTTGGCATGGCGCGGGTCGCACTCAGCGGCGGCTGCTTCCAGAATGCCCGCCTGACCGAAGCCTCGATCGCCGCGCTGCGCGCGGCCGGTTTCGCGCCGGTCTGGCATCGGCGCATCCCGCCCAATGATGGCGGCCTCGCGTTGGGCCAGGCGGTCTGGGCGGCGTGGGAAGGCCAGAGAGGAGACGTGCCATGTGCCTAGCCATTCCCGGCCGCGTTCTCAGCATGACCGAGGGCGATCCCATCCTGCGCACCGGCCGCGTCGATTTCGGCGGCATCGTCAAGGAGATCAACCTCGCCTATACGCCCGAAGCCGGGATCGGCGACTATGTGCTCGTCCATGTCGGATTCGCGCTGGCGGTGATCGACGAGGCCGAGGCCGGACGCGTGTTCGAGCATTTGCGCGCGATCGGCGAGCTCGCGCTGGGCAGCGAGGCCGCGCCATGAAATTCCGCGACGAGTATCGCGACGGCGCCGCGGCGCGGCAATTGGCGGATGCCATTGCCCGCACCGTCACGCGCCCCTGGACGCTGATGGAGGTCTGCGGCGGACAGACCCACGCCATTCTGCGCTACGGCGTCGATGCGCTGCTGCCGCCGTCGGTGTCGCTGCTGCACGGCCCGGGCTGCCCGGTCTGCGTGACGCCGGTCGACTGCTATCGACAAGGCCATCGAGATCGCCGGCCGTCCCGGGAACCATCCTCTGCTCCTTCGGCGACATGCTGCGCGTTCCCGGCACCGACGGCGATCTCCTCGCCGCCAAAGCGCGCGGCGGCGATGTCCGCATCGTCTATTCCCCGCTCGACGCGCTCGCCATCGCGCGCGCCGAGCCGGCGCACGAGATCGTCTTCTTCGCCGTGGGCTTCGAGACGACGGCCCCCGCCAACGCCATGGCGGCCTGGCGCGCGCGGCGCGAAGGCGTCGCCAACTTCTCCCTGCTGGTGTCCCACGTGCTGGTTCCGCCGGCGATGTGCGCGATCCTCGACGGTCCCGAGAATGGCGTGCAGGGGTTTCTCGGCGCAGGCCACGTCGCAACGGTGATGGGAACGCGCGACTACGAGCCCATCGCCGCCCGCTATCGGGTCCCGATCGTCGTGACCGGCTTCGAGCCCGTCGACCTGCTCGAGGGCGTGCTGATGTGCCTGCGCCAGCTCGAAGAGGGCCGCGCCGAGGTCGAGAACCAGTACTGTCGCTCGGTGCGCCGGGACGGCAATCGGACGGCGCAGGATCTCATGAGCGAGGTCTTCACGGTGACGGCGCGGCATTGGCGCGGGATCGGGGATATCGCCGAAAGCGGGCTGGGCTTGTCGCCGGCCTATGCGGCCTTCGACGCCGAGCGGCGCTTCGGCCCGGTGCGCGCCGGCGCGGAGATCGAGCGCGACTGCATCAGCGGCCGGGTGTTGCGCGGCGAGCGGAAGCCGCCGGATTGTCCGGCTTTCGGCAGAGCCTGCACGCCCGAGCACCCGCTCGGCGTGACCATGGTGTCGTCGGAAGGCGCCTGCGCCGCCTATTACCGCTATCGCCGCCTGGCGGTCAGCGGGGGAAGCGGATTGATGACCGGGATCGCGCGCTTTCTCGCCAAGCTGTCCAGCGCCGTCCGGCGAGGGCGACAGAATCCAGCTCGCCCATGGCGGCGGCGGCCGCGCCATGGCCCGCCTGCTGGAGGCGATCATCCTGCCGGCCTTCGCCGACAGCGAGCTCGATCGCCGGCATGACGGCGCGGTTCTCGATACCGCCGGTCCGATCGCCTTCACCACGGATTCCTATGTCGTCGCGCCGCTGTTCTTCGCCGGCGGCGATATCGGCAGCTTGGCGGTGAACGGCACCGTCAACGATCTCGCCATGTGCGGCGCGCTCCCGCTCTATCTCAGCGTCGGCTTCATCCTCGAGGAAGGGCTGCCCGTCGAGGCCCTGCGCCGGATCGTCGCCTCGATGGCGGCAGCGGCGCGGGCGGCCGGGATCCGCCTCGTCACCGGCGACACCAAGGTCGTCGATCGCGGCAAGGCCGATGGCGTGTTCGTCAACACCGCCGGCATCGGCAGGATCGTGGCGCCCGCGCCGATCGGGCCGGCCCAGGCGCGGGCCGGCGATGCCGTCATCCTCAGCGGCGATATCGGCCGGCACGGCATCGCCATCATGGCGGCGCGCGAGGGATTGGGCTTCGAGACCGCGATCGGCAGCGATTGCGCCGCCGTCGCGGCGCCGGTGCTGGCGCTCCTCGACGCCGGTATCGCGGTTCATTGCCTGCGCGATCTCACCCGCGGCGGCCTCGCCAGCGCGGCGGTGGAGATCGCGGAAACCGCCGCTCTCGCCATCGCCTGGAGGAGGCAGGCGATCCCGGTCCGGCCGGAAGTAGCCGCCGCCTGCGAGCTCCTCGGCCTCGACCCGCTGCATGTCGCCAATGAGGGCCGCTTCATCGCCATCGTGGCACCCGGCGACGCGGCGCGCGCGGTCGCCATCCTGCGCCGTCACGCGGTGAGCGACGGCGCCGCCATCATCGGCCGTGTCGCGGCGGGCCCGCCGGCCAGGTCTCCTGCCGCGGCGTCCTCGGCGTCGCCCGCGCCATCGACATGCTCAACGGCGAACAGCTTCCGCGCATCTGTTAGCGCCTGCTGCTGTTCGACAGAGATTATACGATGCCCCTCTCCGCCCCATTGGGCATCCGATGGCCCGGCTTGACGCCAACGCATCCGGGTATTACATTCCACCAAATGTAATGGAGGCGGCATGGAGTCCGCGATTACCGTCAAGGGCCAGGCGACGATCCCGAAAGCCATCCGCGAGCATCTCCGGTTGAAGCCGGGCGACAGGGTCAAATTCTTCGTGCATCCTGACGGCAGCGTGGTTCTGCTGCCGAAGCTGCCCGCTTCGGCATTGCGCGGCATGCTCAAGTCCAAGCGACGGACCGTGACGGTCGAGGAGATGGACGAGGCCGTTGTCACGGGTGCCAGTGAGGGGAGGACGCGCCGCCGCCGGCGATGATCGGACTCGATACCAACGTCCTCGTCCGCTACCTCACGCAGGACGACCCAATTCAATCGGCAAAAGCCACAGAGCTGATCGAGCGGCGGCTCACCGCGCGCGATCAGGGATTCATCAGCGTCGTGGCCGTGGCGGAGACGGTTTGGGTTCTCGAGCGCGCGTACGGCTTTTCGGACGCGGACATCGCCGCTGCTGTCGAGCGCATGCTTCAGGCCGATGTTCTCGTTGTCGAAAGCGAGCAGGAGGTATTCACCGCCATGATCGCGCTCAAGGCGGGGCTGGGTACGTTCGCCGATGCCCTTATCGGAGCGCTCGGCGCCAAGGCGGGCTGTTCGCGCACGCTGACCTTCGACCAGCGAGCGGCTCGACTTTTCGGCTTCGCGTTGGCGTGATGACCATCGATTCCGGATCGTTGGCGCGCTCGTGGGCGGTTGGCTATTCAACTTTTTCGGCGACACTGATGTGACTGGTTTCGACATCGGCAGCGCTTATAGCATCGGCGTCGCCGTCATTGGTGCCATCGTTCTCTTGGCGATCCACCACGCCTTCTTCCGCCGCCGGATGCTGTGATTGCAGCGGCTCAGTTCGACCGCTGGGGCTCGGCCGAGCGCCTCGCTTGGTGGGGATCAAGATCGCTGCGGCGACCGATTAATTCATGTCAAGGAGGGCCGCTCCCGCCGTGGTATTTGTGGCCCTGGCTTCCGGTCTCAGCGAAGGTCGAGGTTTCCGCGTGCCGCCATTTTGCCCCGGTGAAGAGAGAACGTCTTTTCCGCGGCGCGCCCTGCTGATGGCGGGATGCGCCGGGGCCGCCGGCTATGCCTTTCCTCGTCTCGCTCATGCCGCAACGGCAATCGTCTTGCCGGCCGCAACGGCAAATCGGCGGTTCTCGGTGATCTACAAGGGCGACAAGATCGGCGCCCACACTGTCCTTTATTCGTCGGCGACCGGAGAGACGCGGGTCAGTACCGAGATCCATCTTTTGGTCAAGGTTGCCTTCTTCACCGTGTTTGCGTTCAGTCACCGCTCCGAAGAGACCTGGCGCGCCGGGCGACTGATGTCGCTGAGCAGCGAGACGCTGGAGCATGGTCAGACCCTCCACGTCGAGGGTGCCGCGACGCCGCAGGGATTCCGCGTGGTGAGCATCGGCGGTCCCTTTATTGCCTCCGCCGCGACCTTGACGTCGAACAGCCTGTGGACCCCCGCTGTGCTGGAGCAGGCGACGGTGGTCGACGCCTATCATGGCGGCGTCATCGGCGTCAGCGCCCGCAAGCTTGCCGACGAGCAGATCGTGATCACCGGCCGCCAGATTTCCGCCACGCGCTACGCGTTCATTACGCCCTACCTCGCCGGCAGCATCTGGTATGACAAGGAAAGCCTTTGGGTGCGCGGCGAGTTCGAGCGTGACGGCTCGAAGATTCAGTATCTGCTTGACGCCTGAAGTCCGCAAAGTCGGCGGGCAAGGAGCACTCGATCATGTCGTTCAGACCACCGCTGACCCTGGCCGCGGCGATCATGGCGAGCACCGTCGCCGGGTGTGTGGCGGTATCCGTTGCCCTCGCTCCCACTCCGGTCACTCTCGCCACCGGGACCCCCGGTGGCATCTATCATCCCGTCGGAAACGCGATCTGCCGCATGTTTAACCTGGCGGACGAGCATCAGGCAGTGCCTTGCGTCGCCGTGAGCTCGGAAGGCTCGGTGGCGAATATCCGGCGGGTCGAGAGTGGCAGCGCGACCTTCGGTCTGTCGCAGGCCGACGTCGCCTATGCCGCGTTTCATGGCGAGGGACCGTTCGCCGCCGCCGGCCCTGACCCGAAGTTGCGCCTCTTGATCGCGCTCTACCCGGAGGCATTTACGGTCGTCGCTCGCGCTGACGCCGGCATCCGCGATTTCCGGGATTTGCGCGGCATGCGCGTCGGCATCGGCAAGAGCGGCGCCGGCTACACCTTCACCCGCGATATCGTCCTGGCGGCTTATGGCTGGACGTTGTCGGATCTCGATCACACGCCGGAGCTCGAGCCCGCCCAACAGAACCAGGCGCTGTGCGGCAACACGGTCGACGTAATTATTTTCGAGGCGGGTCATCCTAATGGCTTAACCCAGGAGGCGACGACGGGCTGCCGGGCGAGGCTGGTGCGCGTCGCCGGTCCGCCGATCGATCGGCTGCTCGCGACGCATCCCTATTACGTCGTCTCGGTCATCCCCGGCGGCCTATACCCCGGCAACCCCAAGGATGTCAGGACCATCGGCTCGAGAGCCGAGCTCGTCACTTCGAGCGATCAGCCGGATGCGCTGGCTTATGGCATCGTCAAGGCGGTGTTCGAGAATTTCGCCGATTTCCGACGCTTGCACCCGGCTCTCTCGACCTTGGACCTCAAGGACATGGTGCCAAGCGAGGCGGTCATGGCTATCCATCCAGGCGCACTGAAATATTATCGTGAGGCCGGGCTTATCCGGTAGATTAGGTAAACGCGTTCGTGATCCGGGAGACTGGCGGAGATGCGGAGGGGTGCGCATTGGCGAGACCGCTCCGGCTGACGGATCGCCCGTCAGGGGTTCATCTCGCCGCCGGGGGATTGAATGATCATTCGATAGCAGTCGAGGCTGCCGCTCAGGAACTCGTAAGCGGCGCCCCACAAATACAGGCGAAACCGGCGGTAGTTGAACTCGCCGAAACGCTCCGTCACGAAATCGCGGTTGCGCTCGAGATTACGCGCCCATTGCTGGAAGGTGAGGTAGTAGCTGTGTCGGTCGTTGAACAGCTCAACTATCCGAAGCGGCGTTTTTGCCATCTTGTCGAGAAAGTCGTGAAGCACCAGAAATGAGTGGTTCCCGCCATAGATGTATTTCACCATGTAAGACGACAGCTCATACTTTTTCGTGCAGGCGCTGGCGTCGAGGAAGATGCGGCGGCCGGGCTTGAGCAACGACATGAACTTTTGGAGCACGAGCGCGTAATTCGGCAGGTGCTCGATCACTCCCATGATGACGATGGCGTCGTATGTGCGCTCGGTCTCATATTGCAGCAGGTCGGCGAAAATGAGCTCCCAGTCGAAGCCCAGCTCTCTTCCCCGCCGCTCCAGGTAGTCGATCGAGGTCTGGGAGATGCTGATTCCCGTGCATTTGACGCCGCGGCGCGAGGCATACTCAAACCACGCGCCCCAGCCCGGGCCGATCTCGAGGATATGGTCGCCGGGCTTCAGCTCGCATCCGTCGTAGCAGTAATCGAACTTCCGGACCGTCGCGGCGTCGAGCGTCTCGTCGGGGGTGAGATAGACACCCTGCGTGTAGCAGGGCGTCTTGGGATCGAGGAAGCTCAGGAAGAATTCCGGGTCGATGTCGTAATGCGCGGTGATGGCGCTCCGGTTCGTGCGCACCTGCCCGAACAGCAACGGCTGGAGGAAGCGCCACAGCGAGGTCAAGGGATGGAGGTCCTTCATCGCCTTGCGCAGCTCGAACGGGCGCAGCAGATCGCCCTCGATGTCGATGTCGCCGGCGACATAGGCGTCGCCAAAGCGCCCCTCGTCGATGCTGGCGATCGCGCGGAGCGCTCGGGCGTTGCGGAGCGCGACGCTGAAGCTGGCCGCTTCCGGGCCGAAGTGCTGAACGGTGCCGTCGGGAAGGGCAACGTCGAAAGAAACGACCAATTCCGAAAACTGCTTTGCGAATCGACCGAGCAAGGAGCGCGCGGTCGGACTGATCGCTGCGACGGACGGCACACGCTCGTTCCGCAAGTTCTCGTTGACGGGCATGATTGAACCACTTCCCAATTCTACCCGCAGTGGACTGTACGCCGGGCTCCGTGAGGCCGTCTGGCCGTACAAGATTGCTCGTATGATGCCACGAAGTCGAGTCGGCGCCATCCTTCGTTGGCTCGAAAGAGAGAACCGTCGCGGTCGGCAGGCCCGGCGCGGGTGCTATCCGGAGCTAGACCGCGATCCCTGATTGTGTTTCAGCACCGAACCGGGACCCCCGGCACTCCTGATGGGTGTTTCTACACGCCTCCGCCGTCACACGTCGAGATTCGCCACTTCCAGCGCGTTCGCCTGGATGAAGTCGCGCCGGGGCTCCACCACATCGCCCATCAGGATCGAGAAGGTCGCCTCGGCGAGGTCGGCATGCGGCACCTTGACCTGGAGGAGCGTGCGCACATCGGGGTTGAGCGTCGTCTCCCAGAGCTGTTCCGGGTTCATCTCGCCCAGCCCCTTGTAGCGTGCGATGTCGCCCCGCTTGGGGCCGAGCTCCAGCACCGCCTCGACCAGGCCGGAGGGGCCGGTGATGACGGTCTCCTTGTCGCGGGCGACGAGCTTGCCGGGCTTGGAATAGACCTCCTGCAGTTCGCCGGTGCGCTCGTCGAGCCGGCGCGCCTCGGCGCTGCGCAGCAGCGCCAGGTCGAGCACGCGGCGCTCGGTCACGCCATGGCGCGTGCGCGTCAGCACGAAGCCTTCCTTCGCCACCACCTCGCCTGTCCAGCCGCGCTCTGCCTCGGATGCCAGCTGGTCGAGCCGCGTCGCGAGATAGCCGATCGCCTGGCGCGCCGCCGCCTGGTCGTCGAGCAGCGCCGGGTTGAGCAATCCGGCGATCGCCGCCTGCTCCACCACGTCGCGCGAGCCGACTTTGCGCTGCAGCGGCTGCAGCAGGGTGCGCATCAGCCGCGCCTGCTCGACCAGGCTGTGCAGATCGTTGGCGCCGCGCTGCACGCCGTCATGCTGATGGAACACCGCGTCCCGGAGGCCGGCGGCGATGCAATACTCCTCGAGCGCGGCGTCGTTCTTGAGATAGACCGCCTTGCCCGAGCCGCGCTTCACCTGATAGAGCGGCGGCTGCGCGATGTAGAGATAGCCCCTGTCGATGAGCTCCCGCATCTGGCGGAAGAAGAAGGTCAGGAGCAGCGTGCGGATATGGCTGCCGTCGACGTCGGCGTCGGTCATGATGATGATGCGGTGATAGCGCGCCTTCTCGGCGTCGAACTCCTCGGGCCCGATGCCGGTGCCGAGGGCGGCGATCAGCGTGCCGATCTCGGCCGAGCTCAGCATCTTGTCGAAGCGCGCGCGCTCGACGTTGAGGATCTTGCCCTTGAGCGGCAGGATCGCCTGGTTGCGGCGGTTGCGGCCTTGCTTGGCCGAGCCGCCGGCGCTGTCGCCCTCGACGATGAAGAGCTCGGATTTGGCGGGATCGCTCTCCTCGCAATCGGCGAGCTTGCCCGGCAGGTTCGCGATGTCGAGCGCGCCCTTGCGCCGCGTCAGGTCGCGCGCCTTGCGCGCCGCCTCGCGCGCCGCGGCGGCTTCCACCACCTTGGCGACGATGCGCTTGGCGTCGGCCGGATGCTCCTCGAACCATTGCTGCAGCTTGTCGGCGACCACGCCCTCGACCACCGGCCGGACCTCGGAGGAGACCAGCTTGTCCTTGGTCTGCGAGGAGAATTTGGGATCGGGCACCTTGATCGACAGGATCGAGCTCAGGCCCTCGCGCATGTCCTCGCCGGTGAGCGGCACCTTCTCCTTCTTGGCGATGCCGGTCTGGTTGGCGTAGTTGTTGACCGTGCGCGTCAGCGCCGCGCGGAACCCCGCCAGATGCGTGCCGCCGTCGCGCTGCGGGATGTTGTTGGTGAAGCACAGCATCGTCTCGTGATAGCTGTCGGTCCACTCCATCGCCACTTCGACCGTCATGCCGTCGCGCTCGGCCGAGATGCCGATCGGCGCCGCGTGCAGCGCCTGCTTGGAGCGGTCGAGATATTTGACGAAGGCCTCGAGCCCGCCCTGGTAATGCATCCGCACCTGCTTCGGCTCGACGCCGCGCGCATCGGTGAGGGTGAGCGTCACGCCGGAATTGAGGAAGGCGAGCTCGCGCAGCCGGTGCTCCAGCGTCTGGAAGTCGAACTCGGTCTTGGTGAAGGTGCGATGGCTCGGCCAGAAGGTGATCTCGGTGCCGGTCTTGTGCCCGGCCTTGCCGTCGCCGGGCAGCAGCGGCGCATCGCCGGCCACCGCCAGCGGCGCCTCGGCGTCGCCGTCGAGGAAGCGCATGGAATACTCTTTGCCGCCGCGCCAGATGCGCAGCTCCAGGCGCTCCGAGAGCGCGTTCACCACCGAGACGCCGACGCCGTGCAGCCCGCCCGACACCTTGTAGGAGTTCTGGTTGAACTTACCGCCGGCATGGAGCTGGGTCATGATGACCTCGGCCGCCGACACGCCCTCCTCGGCATGGATGTCGACGGGGATGCCGCGGCCATTGTCGGCGACCGTGCAGGAGCCGTCGGCGTTCAGGATCACGCTCACCGTGTCGCAATGCCCCGCCAGCGCCTCGTCGATCGAGTTGTCGACGACTTCGTAGACCATGTGATGGAGGCCCGAGCCGTCATCGGTGTCGCCGATATACATGCCCGGGCGTTTGCGCACGGCGTCGAGGCCGCGCAGCACCTGGATCGACTGCGCGTTGTACTCGTCCTCATGCTCCGGCGCCGCCGGTGGAAGATCCGTGTTGCTCATATCGCTCCTTATCGTTCAGCGCGCGCGCGATCGTACCGTCGGCCACTCCGAAAAACTGTCCCTGGCGCTCGAGCTCGGCGAAAAGCCCGGGCTCGGTGCCGGTAAGCCAGGCCTGGACGCCGAGCCCGATGATCTCGGCGAAGAGCGCCGCCCGCCGCGTGGCATCGAGATGCGCCGTCACCTCGTCCAGCAGCATCACCGGCGCCACGCCGCGCTGCTCCGCCTGGAGCCGCGCCTGCGCCAGCAATACGGCGATGAGCAGCGCCTTCTGCTCGCCGGTCGAGCATTCCGCCGCCGCCATGCCGGTGCCAGCATGGCGCACGGCGAGATCGCCGCGATGTGGCCCGATCAGCGTCGTGCCGCTCTCGCCGTCGAGGCGTCGCGACGCGACGAGCCGCCGCTTCAGCTCCTCCTCGGCGGCCAGCGCCGGCAGGCTCTCGAGCCAGTGCTCGATCTCGCCGGTGAGCGCCAGCAGCGCGCCGGGAAAGGGTCCGCGCGCCGCGCGGCACACCGCATCGAGCCGCGCCGTCACCTCGCGCCGCGCCGCCGCCACGGCGATCCCGTGCTCGGCCATGCGTTCCTCGAGCGCACCGAGCCAGGCCGGGTCGGCCGGCCCGTCGCGCAGCAGCCGCGCGCGCTCGCGCATCGCCTGCTCATAGGCGCCGACCCGCGCCGCATGGGCGGGATCGAAGCCGAAGACCAGTCGGTCGAGGAAGCGCCGCCGCGCGGCGCTGCCCTCGGCGAAGAGACGGTCCATCTGCGGCGTCAGCCAGACCAGGCTGATATGCTCGGCCAGCGCCGCCTGGCTCCGCGCCGCAGCGCCGTCGATGCGCAGCAGGCGCCGCTCGCCACTGTCGCTCTGGGCGTCGCGCCCGGTGCCGATCTGCACCGGCCCTTTCGGCGTCGTCACCGTGGCGGCGATCGCCCAGGCGCCCGGCGCAGCATGGCCGGGCCTTGCCGGCGGCACGCGGCGGTCGATCTCGGCGAGCTTCGCCCGCCTTATGCCGCGCCCGGGCGCGAGCAGCGAGAGCGCCTCCAGCAGATTGGTCTTGCCGGCGCCGTTCGGCCCGGTGAGCACCACCGGCCGCTCGTCCACCGCCAGGCGGGCCGAGGCGTAGCCGCGAAAATCGGTGAGCGTCAAACGGGTGACGGCGAGCCGGGCCGCAGCGGCCGGATCCGTCGGGGCCATGCCGACTATATAGGGATCGGCGCGGCTTTCTGCCAGGATCCGCAGGGATGTCGAAGCCTCGTCCTGCACCCTGTCGGCGACCCTCAGACGCGCATCGGCATGAGCACGTAGAGCGCGCTGCCATCGGCGGTGTCGCGCACCACGGTGGGAGAGGCGGCATCCGCCATGGCGAAGCGCGCGCCCTCGCCCTCGATCTGCTCGGTGATGTCGAGGAGATAGCGGGAGTTGAAGCCGATCTCGAGCGGCGAGGCGGAATAGCGCACCTCGATCTCCTCGGTGGCGGTGCCGTTCTCCGGGCTGGTGGCCGAGAGCATCAGGCTGCCGCGCTCGATGGTGAGCTTCACCGCCCGGCTCTTCTCGGTGGAGATGGTGGAGACGCGGTCGACCGCCTCGGCGAACTCCTTGCACTGGACTTCGAGGATCTTGTCGTTGCCCGACGGGATGACCCGGTCGTAATCCGGAAAGGTGCCGTCGATCAGCTTCGAGGTCAGCACGGCATTGCCGAAGCCGAAGCGTATCTTGGTGTCGGAAAGCGAGATCTGCACATCCTGGTCGACCTCGTCGATGAGCTTCCTGAGCTCGCTCACGGTCTTGCGCGGCACGATGACGCCAGGCATGTCGGTGGCGCCTTCGGGAAGCGGCACCTCCATCCGCGCCAGGCGATGGCCGTCGGTCGCCACCGCGCGCAGCATCGGCACCTCGTTGCTCTTGGCCGCATGCAGGAAGATGCCGTTGAGGTAGTAGCGCGTCTCCTCCATCGAGATGGCAAATCGCGTGCGATCGATGAGCCGCTTGAGGTCGGCCGCCGAGAGGGTGAAGCTGTGCGCGAGGTCGCCGCCGGCCATCAGCGGATAATCCTCCGGCGGCAGGCAGGCGAGCGTGAAGGTGGAGCGGCCGGAGCGCAGCGTCATCGCCCCCTTGTCGCCGGCCTGGTCGATCTCGATCTGGGCACCTTCGCGCAGCTTGCGCACGATATCGTACAGCGTGTGCGCCGGCGCGGTGGTCGCACCCTTGCGCACGCTCTGCGCCGCCACCGAGGCGACGATCTCCAGGTCCATATCCGTGGCCGAGAGCGCGAGCTCGCCATTCTCGGCGCGTAGCAGCACGTTCGACAGGATGGGAATGGTGTTGCGGCGCTCGACGACGCTCTGCACATGGCCCAGGGCGCGGAGCAGCGCGGCGCGTTCTATGGTCAGCTTCATGGCGGCGGGTTCACGCTCGTTGTGGCGGTTTTTGACCCCCGGAAACCCCTTCGGAAAGCCCCCGGCAGCCGCCGCCCCAGCGATCCCTCGGGACCCCAGTGGAACGGTAGGGAACTATAGCACAAAGGGGGGCGGGGTACACCTGCCGAAACCCTGGAAAACCGCGGAAAAGGCCGGCTCTGGGAGCTATAAGCCATCAGCTGTCAGCTGTCAGCCCGGCTCCGCGGCATGGGGGTCGAGCGTGACACGAGCCTATCAGCCCGCTGGCGATCGACCGTCAGTCTGGCCCGGCTCGATAGGGCTGATGGCTGACAGCTTAGAGCTGACAGCTTCTTCTCACGTTTCCAGCATCCGCCGCAACAGCTCGATATCCTCGGCCAGCGTGCGGTCGTTGGCGCGCAGCTCCTCGATCTTGCGCACGGCATGCATCACCGTCGTGTGGTCGCGGCCGCCGAATTTGCGGCCGATCTCGGGCAGCGAGCGCGGCGTCAGCTGCTTGCACAGATACATCGCCACCTGGCGGGGCCTCGCCACGGCGCGGGCGCGCCGCGCCGAATGCATGTCGGCGAGCCGGATGTTGTAGTGCTCGGCCACCCGCTTCTGGATCTCGTCGATGGTCACCCGCCGGTCGTTGGCGCGCAGCAGGTCGTGCAGCACTTCCTGCGCGCTCTCGATGGTGATGGCGCGGCCGACGAGCTGCGCATGGGCGACGATGCGGTTCAGCGCGCCTTCGAGCTCGCGCACGTTCGAGGTGATCTTGTGCGCCAGGAACTCCAGCACCTTGATCGGGATCTGCATGCGCTGCTGCTCGGCCTTGGCCTGGAGGATGCCGAGGCGCAGCTCATAGGTGGTGGGATGGATGTCGGCGACGAGGCCCCAACCCAGCCGCGAGCGCATGCGCTCTTCCATCCCCTCGAGGTCGGAGGGCGATTTGTCGGCGGAGATGATGACCTGCCGGTTCTGGTCCACCAGCGCATTGAAAGTGTGGAAGAACTCCTCCTGAGTCGAATCCTTGCCGCTGATGAACTGCACATCGTCGATCATCAGCACGTCGACCGAGCGGAACTGCTCCTTGAACGCCATGGTGTCCTTGAAGCGCAGCGCCCGGATGAACTGGTACATGAATTTCTCGGCCGAGAGATAGATCAGCTTGCGCGAGGGATCGTGGGTCCGGATATGCCAGGCGATGGCGTGCATGAGATGGGTCTTGCCGAGGCCGACCCCGCCATAGAGGAAGAGCGGGTTGAACGGCACCGAGCGCCCCGGGCCGACCGAGGATTCCGCGACGCGGCGGGCAGCGGCATGGGCAAGCTCATTGGGCTTGCCGACGACGAAATTCTCGAAGGTGAAGCGCGGATCGAGCGCCGCGCCGATCTCCTTCTCCTCGCTGGGCTCGGGCGCAGCGGCCGCCTCGCGGTCCCGGTCGCGCGCGGCAGGAGCCGCCGGCGCCGCGGGCAGGACGGGTTCGGCCTGCGCCGCGCCGCCATTGACGAAGATATCGACGGCGCAGATCGCCGTGTTCTCGGCGTTCCACAGCGCGCGCAGGCGGTCGGCGTAGTGCGCCGCCACCCAGTCGCGCAGGAAGCGCGTCGGCACGCCGATGCGCACGGAGCCGTCATTGACCTCGGCCA
Source organism: uncultured Alphaproteobacteria bacterium (assembly GCA_963789275.1). GTDB lineage: Bacteria > Pseudomonadota > Alphaproteobacteria > ATCC43930 > CGMCC-115725 > DAHUYF01. The sequence goes on along the minus strand of CAWBKF010000004.1, from coordinate 262,031 downwards.
GCGTCATGGATTTGAGCCAGCTGCGGAAGGCGGCCTCACCGAACTCCTCGCGCAGGCGCCCGCGAACGCGCGCCCATTGCGCTTGGATGTCGCTGCCGCTGGCAGGCGTCGTCGGCTTCGCCATGCCGTCACTCCTTCGCGCGAGCATGCGGTGCAGCCTCGTTCTTTGAACGGCGCGCGCGGTATCGCGGCTTATCCGTTCCGGTTGTTGGAAAGGCTTCCCGATGGTCTCCCAAAGCGCGATGCGCCGTCGAGCTTGATTTTTTTGCCACCTCATCCCCCCGGACGAAACTTACTCGCTTGGACGCAAGTTCCCTCTCATCGACGCTGGAGAATTTCTCCCTCGCCGGTCCTGGCATCGGTAAGCGCAGTTACACGAGCGCGCTAACGTTTTACCTACTCGCCCACCGCTAAATGCTTGTCAGCAATGGCCGGCACCGCAGTCCTGCTTCCTGGTCGTCTATCGGCTCTGCAATCGCCGCCCTGCGCTAACTCTAACTAAGCCAGCGGCTCGATTGCAATATGACTGATAGGTGAATGCTTCAGATTCTTTTCAGCCTGTGGCAGAGAGGACGCAGGCGCAGCGCGCGATGCCCGTCTCGGCCACAAGAAAAAGTACCGCCGCCGCTATGGCCTAAGACACGACCTTCGCGCGCGAGATCGTGTGTGACAGTCAGAGCGCGTTGATGCGCGCGGCGAGGCGTGACAATTTGCGCGCGACCGTATTTCTGTGCAGCACGCCCTTCTGCGCGCCGCGCTGCATCTCGGGCTGTGCCGCCTTGAGCGCGGCGTGTGCCGCGTTCTTGTCGCCGGACGCGATCGCGGTCTCGACCTTCTTGACGAAGGTGCGGATGCGGGAGAGCCGCGAGCGGTTGACCTCGGTGCGCCGTGCTGTCTGGCGGATGCGCTTTTCTGCAGAAACATGTGTGGCCATGAGCCGACCTGCCGTCTTCCAACTTGTCTTACGGGGAGGCGCGCTTATAGCGTCGCTGCCCGGGCGCGTCAAGCGCCCCGAAGCGCCGGGGCCGATCGCGGCGGCCGTCTCCCGTTAACCGATTTTAGCGGCGGCCTCCGGGCTATCGATTGCGGAAATTCGGCTTCCGCTTCTCGACGAAGGCGGCCATGCCTTCCTTCTGGTCCTCGGTGGCAAACAGCGAGTGGAAGACGCGGCGCTCGAAGCGCACGCCTTCGGCCAGCGTCGTCTCATAGGCGCGGTTGACCGCTTCCTTGGCGATCATCACCGCGGGGCGCGACATTCCCGCGATGCGCCGCGCGACGCCGAGCGCCTCGTCCAGCAGCCGCTCGGCCGGCACGACGCGGCTCACCAGGCCGCTGCGCTCGGCCTCGGCCGCGTCCATCGTACGGCCCGAAAGGATCATATCCATCGCCTTCGCCTTGCCGACGAAACGCGTCAGCCGCTGCGTGCCGCCGGAACCGGGGATGACGCCGAGCAGGATCTCGGGCTGGCCGAATTTGGCGGTGTCGGCGGCGATGATGGTGTCGCACATCATCGCCACTTCGCAGCCGCCCCCCAGCGCATGGCCCGCCACCGCAGCGATGATCGGTTTGCGGCAGGTGGTGATGCGCTCCCAGCCATCGGTGATGAAGTCGGCGAGATAGACGTCCATATAGCCGAGCCCCGCCATCTCCTTGATGTCGGCGCCGGCGGCGAACGCCTTGTCGCTGCCGGTGATGACCACGGCGCCGATGGCGTCGTCCGCCTCGAAGCCGTCGAGCGCCCGACCGAGCTCCCGGATCAGCGCATCGCACAGCGCATTGAGCGCCTTGGGGCGGTTGAGGCGGATGAGACCGACCGTGTCCTGGGTCTCGACCAGGATATTTTCATAAGCCATCGCAATGACCTCCGCAGCAGGGCCGTCACGCAGGAGTCCGACGGATTCCTAGCGCGGCGACAGGGTGAAGCCGACGGTGATCTCGCCGTCGGGACCGTGGAAATCGAGCCGCAGCGTCTCGCCCTCGCGCCGCCACGCATCGGCGCCGGCCGGCTTCCAGCCGAGCTGCGGCAGGGTCGTGACATAGAAGCGCTGCACCGCGGCGCGGGCGAGCTTGCCGCTCGCCTGCGCCTCGACGATGCGGCCCTGCGGCTTGTCGAAGGTCAGCGCCGAGCCCGCCACCGGTTGCAGTCCCGGCATCAGCGGCACGTCCTCGGTCCCGGCGACGAAGCTGTCGGCGCGCGCCGGCAGCGGCGCCAGCAGCATCAGGAGAAGGGCAAGGCGGGCGAGCGTCGGCATGGGATTAGTGTATCGATTCTAACATTTGGTACCCACTCGCGTCGTGCCCGGGCTTGACCCAAGGATTTTGCAGCGACTCACACCGGCGCGGCGGCATAGCAATACCCTCGATCGTCATGCCCGGGCCGGCCGAAGGCCGAGACCCGAGCATCCACGTCGTGCAACGAGCGCGCCGCACGACGTGGATGCGCGGGTCAAGCCCGGCCATGACGGGAAATGGATCGGTTGGAGCCGCAACAGTCATCAGCGCTGGCGCTTGCCGCAATAGAACGTCGAGCGGCCGGCTTGCACGATCCGCCGAATGCCGTCGCGGCAGTCGCAGCCCGGACAGCGCTCGCCCTCCTTGCCGTAGACCGCCCAATGATGTTGGAAATATCCCAGCTCACCCGAGGCTTGCACGTAATCCCTGAGGCTCGATCCGCCAGCGGCGATGGCGCGCTCCAGCACGTCGCGGATGGCAACCGCCAGCCGCTCGGCGCGCTCGCCCGTCACCGTGCCGGCGAGCCGCTTGGGCGAGAGCCCGGCCTGATAGAGGCTCTCCGACACATAGATGTTGCCGAGCCCGGCGACGACGCGCTGGTCGAGCAGCGCCGCCTTGATCGGCGTCGCCTTGCCGCCAAGCCGCGCCGCGAGCGCCGGCCCGTTGAACTCGTTGCCGAGCGGCTCCGGCCCAAGATGCGCGAAGAATTTGTGCTGCTCGAGCCCCGCGGCGCTGACGTAGTCGATGAGGCCGAAGCGGCGCGCGTCGTTGAAGCGCAGCTCCGTGCCATCCTCCAGCGTGAAGACGACATGGTCATGCGGATCGGCGGGTACGCTGCTGCCCGGCTCCGACAGCACGAGCCGCCCGGACATGCCGAGATGGGCGATGACGACGCCGCCATCATCGAGATGCAGCAGGATGTATTTGGCGCGTCGGCCGAGGCGCTCGACGCGCCGTCCCTCGACGCGCTCCCTGAGATCGGGCGGCATGGGCAGGCGCAGATCCGCGCGGTTGAGCGTCAGCCGCGCGACGCGCCGTCCCTCCAGCCGCAGCGCCAGGCCGCGTCTTACCGTCTCGACTTCGGGCAGCTCGGGCATGGCTGGTGGTGTAGCGCTTCCGCGCCTCAAGCGCTATGGTCCGGCCATGGCGGAGAGCGAGACGGATTTCGGCTATCGCCGGGTCAAGGCCGAGGAGAAGGCGCGCCTCGTGCGCCAGGTCTTCGACAGCGTTTCGCCGCGCTACGATCTCATGAACGACCTCATGAGCGGCGGCGTGCACCGCTTGTGGAAGGCGGAGCTCATCGACCGCCTGGCGCCGCGGCCGGGACAGGTGCTGCTCGACGTCGCCGGCGGCACCGGCGACATCGCCCAGCGCTTCCTGGCGCGCGCCGGCGATGCCCAGGCGATCGTCTGCGACATCAACGAGAGCATGCTCGGCCAGGGCCGCAACCGCGCCATCGATGCCGGCCGGCTCGCCGGCATCAGCTGGGTCTGTGGCGATGCCGAGAGCCTGCCGGTGGCGGATGCCGCGGTCGACGCCTACACCGTCGCCTTCGGCCTGCGCAACGTCACCGACATCGCGGCGGCGCTCGCAGAGGCGCGGCGCGTGCTGAAGCCGGGCGGGCGCTTCCTCTGCCTCGAGTTCAGCCGCGTCGAGACGCCGCTGCTGCGCCAGGCCTACGATCTCTACTCCTTCACCGTGCTGCCGCTGCTCGGTCAGGTGGTGGCGGGGGACCGCAGCGCCTATCAATACCTGGTCGAGAGCATCCGCCAATTCCCGCCGCAGGCGGAGCTGGCGCAGATGATGGAAGCGGCGGGGCTCGAGCAGGTGAGCTTCCGCAACCTCACCGGCGGCATCGCCGCGCTCCATTCCGGCTGGCGTCTCTAAGCAGAGAAACGTGCTGCGCGCCGGGCGCAATCTCCTTCGCCTCGTCGAGATCGCCGTCATCCTGGCGCGCTATGACGCGCTGTTCGCGCTCGAGGATGTCGTCGCCGCCCGGCTGGTCTATCGCCTGGCGCGGCTGTTTCGCCGGCGCGACGCGGTGCTCCAGCGCATGCGTCCGGGCGAGCGGCTGGCGGCGGCGCTGCAGGCGATGGGGCCGAGCTTCATCAAGCTCGGCCAGGCGATGTCGATCCGCGCCGATCTCATCGGCGAAGCGCTGGCGGCGGATCTCGCGAGCTTGCAGGACCGGCTGCCGCCGTTTCCCGGCGCCGAGGCGCGGCGCATGGTCGAGGCCGAGCTGGGCCAGCCGATCGAAGCGCTCTACCGCGCCTTCGACACCGAGCCGGTGGCCGCCGCCTCGATCGCGCAGGTGCATTTCGCCGAGACCACCGAAGGCGAGGACGTCGCGGTCAAGGTGCTGCGTCCCGGCATTCACGCCGCCGTCGCGCGCGACCTCGATCTCTTCTTCTGGCTGGCGCGGATGGCCGAGCGCACGCAGCCGGCGCTGCGCCGGCTGAAGCCGGTGGCGGTGGTGGAGACGCTCGCCGAGACGGTGCGGCAAGAGATGGATCTGCGCATCGAGGCGGCCGCCGCCTCGGAGCTGCGCGAGAATTTCGCGCGCGATCCGAGCTTCCGCGTGCCCAAGGTCGATTGGCGGCGCACCAGCCGGCAAGTGCTCACGCTCGAGCGTGTCGGCGGCGCCCGCGTCGACGACCGCGCGGCGCTGCTCGCCGCGGGCCATGACATCCATCTGCTCATGGCCCATGCCGCCGGCGCGTTTTTCAACCAGGTATTCCGCGACGGCTTCTTCCACGCCGATCTCCATCCCGGCAATCTCTTCATCGATGCCGCGGGCGCCATCGTCGTCGTCGATTTCGGCATCATGGGCCGGCTCGACCGCAAGACGCGGTATTATCTCGCCGACATGCTCCTGGCCTTCCTTACCGGCGACTATCGCCGCGTCGCCGAGGTGCATTTCGAGGCGGGCTATGTGCCGCCGCGGCAATCGCTCGAGGCCTTCGCACAGGCCTGCCGCTCGATCGGCGAACCCATCCTCGGCCGGCCGATCGCCGAGATCTCGCTCGGCCGCCTGCTGGCGCAGCTCTTCCAGGTGACCGAGCAGTTCCAGATGGAGACGCAGCCGCAATTGCTGCTGCTGCAGAAGACCATGGTGCTGGCCGAAGGCGTCGGCCGGCTGCTCGATCCCAGCGTCAACATGTGGAGCCTGGCGCAGCCGCTCATCGAGGAATGGATGCGCGAGAATCGCGGGCCCGAGGCGCGGATCAGAGATGTCGGCGCCGATGTTCTCGCGGTGCTGGGGCGCTTGCCCGGCCTCGTCAAGGACCTGGAGAAGCTGGGCGCCGCCATCACCGAAGGCGGCGGCCTGCCGCTCCATCCCGACACGCTGGCCGAGATCGCGCGCCGCGACGCCGTGGAGCTGCTGGGGCTGCCCCTCTGGATCGTCGCATTGGCGCTGGCCGCCATCGCCGTGGTGATGTGGGTGCGCTAGCCCGGATTTCTCACACAGGTACGCGCTGCGACGGCGATCTTTGACGCCAGGGCAGGAGCCGGGACGCGCGGCGATGCAGCGCATCGTGAGCGTCCCGGCGACGCCCCCTGGCGTCAAAGAGCGCCGTCCCTCCGGGTTCCACCCTGTTGGCGCGCTGCCGCGTCGCTGCGGGCTTGACGATGCGCCGCATCGCCAGCGCCCTTGCTCCTAACAGCGCGCCAACAGGGTGGAACGCAGCACGTGCCTGTGTGAGAAATCCGGGCTAGCGAGGTCGCAGGGATGGGACCGGCACGGCCGCCCCCGCGGCGGGAGCGCTCCCACCCCCTTGCGCTCTCCTTGCCTCGCCCGCTTCCGCCTTATACCTTGGCTGCGTCGATCTTTCGGCCAGACCGGAGGTCCCTTTGCCGCTCCAGGGCCGGCGCATTCTATTGATCATCGCAGGCGGCATCGCCGCCTATAAGAGTCTCGACCTCATTCGCCGCCTGCGCGAGCGCGGCGCCGCGGTGCGCGTGATCATGACCGCGTCGGCGCAGCGCTTCGTGACGCCGCTCGCCGCCGCCTCGCTCAGCGCCGAGCCGGTCTATACCGATCTGTTCTCGCTCACCGAAGAGAGCGAGATGGGCCATCTGCGCCTTGCCCGCGAGGCCGACCTCGTCGTCGTCGCACCCGCGACCGCCGATCTCCTGGCCAAGATGGCGGCGGGGCTCGCCGACGATCTCGCCTCTACCGCGCTGGTCGCCACCGACAAGCCGATCCTGATCGCGCCCGCCATGAACACGCGGATGTGGAGGAACGCCGCCACCGCCGCCAATCTGGCGCTGCTGGAGAGCCGCGGCATCGCGCGCATCGGCCCCAATGCCGGACCGCTCGCCGAGGGCGAGACCGGTCCCGGCCGCATGGCCGAGCCGCTCGAGATCGTAGCAGCCGTCGAGCAGATGCTGGGCGGCGGCGCGCTGAAGGGCCGTCGCGCGCTCGTCACCAGCGGCCCCACCCACGAGCCGATCGATCCCGTGCGCTACATCGCCAACCGCTCCTCGGGCAAGCAGGGCCATGCCATCGCCGCGGCGCTGGCGCGGCTCGGCGCCGAGACGGTGCTGGTCTCCGGCCCGACCGCCGAGCCCGATCCGCCGGGCGTGCGCGTCGTCCATGTCGAGAGCGCCCGCGACATGCTGGCCGAATGCGAGAAGGCGCTGCCGGCCGATATCGCGGTCTGCGCCGCCGCGGTGGCGGATTGGCGCGCCGAGGCGGCGCCGCAAAAGCTCAAGAAGCGCGCGGGCGGGCCGCCGGCGCTGAAGCTGGTGGAGAACCCGGATATCCTGGCGCGGTTGAGTGAGCCCGGCAACCGCCGCCCGCGCCTCGTCGTGGGCTTTGCCGCCGAGACCGAGAAGGTGGTGGAGCATGCGCGCGAGAAGCGGGCGCGCAAGGGCTGCGACTGGATCCTCGCCAACGACGTCTCGCCGGCTTCCGGCACGTTCGGCGGCGACGGCAACACCATTCACCTCATCGACGAGGTCGGGGTCGAGGATTGGCCGCCGCTGCCCAAGCGCGCGGTGGCCGAGCGCCTGGCGCAACGCATCGTCCGCTTCTTCGAGCGCAAGGCGGCGGAGTGATGAGCGTCGCCGTCGCCGTTGCAGGTGCTGCCGCATGGCGACGGGCTGCCGCTGCCCGCCTATGCCACGCCGGGCAGCGCCGGGGTCGATCTTACCGCGGCGTTGGACCGGCCGCTGGAGCTTCGCCCCGGCGCCCGCGCCGCCGTGCCGACCGGCATCGCGCTGGCCTTGCCCGAGGGCTTCGAGGCGCAGGTGCGGCCGCGCTCGGGCTTGGCGCTGAAGCACGGGCTGGCAGTGCTCAACAGCCCCGGCACGATCGACGCCGATTACCGCGGCGAGATCCGCGTCATCCTCGCCAATCTCGGCAGCGAGCCCGTCACCATCGCCCGCGGCGAGCGCATCGCCCAGCTGGTGGTGGCGCCGGTGAGCCGGGTCGCGTTCGAGCGCGTCGCCACGCTGCCGGCGACCGCGCGCGGCGAAGGCGGCTTCGGTTCGACGGGGCGCTGAATGCTGCGTCTCACCAAGAAGCTGCTCTTCGCCATCGAGGCGGTGCTCGACATCGCTTACAACGCCGGCACGATGCCGGTGCAGTCGAGCGAGATCACGCGCCGGCAGGGCATCCCGCGCCGCTATCTCGAGCAGGTGCTGCAGCAGCTGGTGCGCGAAGGCGTGCTGCAGGGCGTGCGCGGCCCGCGCGGCGGCTATCGCCTGGCGCGCGAGCGCCGCCGCATCACCGTCGGCGAGATCGTGCGCGTCGTGCGCTCGCTGGAGAGCAGCGAGGATCCGATCGAGACCGATGGCGGCGCCGAGCTCGGCCACAAGGTGGTGCGGCCGCTCTGGCTCGAGCTGCAGGAGGAGCTGATGCAGCGCCTCGACAACGTCACCATCGAGGATCTCTGCACCCGCGCCCACCAGGCCGGCGTCTCGGGCGAATACGCCGCCCGCTTCGACTACACGATCTAGAGCTAGAGCTCTTCTCCTCTCCGCCCTTTGGGCGGAGAGGTTGGGTGAGGTGGGTGTCGATGGCAGGAGGGATGACGCGGCGGATGGATACCTCACCCTCCCCGTGCTGCGCACGGGTCCCCTCCCTCTCCCCGCTGCGCGCGGAGAGGGATGCACTTTCTCCCGCGCTCTAGATGCGCGGCGGCTTGAAGCTGGGCTTTCTCGCCTCTCATGGCGGGAGCAGCATGAAGGCGATCCTCGACGCCATCGCGGCGGGGACGCTCCGTGCCAGCGCCTGCGTCGTCATTTCCAACAACGCCGATGCGCCGGCGCTTGCCTACGCGCAGGCGTTGGGCATTCCCGCCTATCATCTCAGCCAGACCAGGCTCGGCGACGCCGCCGCGACCGACAGCGCCATCGCCGCCACCTTGGCCGAGCGCGGCGCCGAGCTGGTGGTGCTGTCGGGCTATCTCAGGAGGCTCGGCCCGCTCACTCTCGAGCGCTATCGCGGCCGCATCCTCAACATCCATCCCGGACGGCTGCCCGCCTATGGCGGCCGCGGCATGTATGGCCGCCATGTGCATGCAGCGGTGATCGCCGCCGGCGAGCGGCTGAGCGGCATCACCATCCATCTCGTCGACGAGGAGTATGACCACGGGCCCACCCTCGCCGAGCTCGAGGTCGCGGTCCAGCCGGGCGACACGCCGGAGGTGCTGGCGCGCCGCATCCAGGCGCTGGAGCCGCAATTCTTCGTCGAGACCTTGCGCCGCATCGCCGAGGGCGGCCTCGTCCTACCCGACCCGGGCAGCGTTGCACCCCCCGGCAAAAGCGCCTAGAACCGCCGGCAGCGGGCAAGGCGTCCGCGGCGCGGAGGAAGCGATGGCTGAAGCGCACCGGCTGCAAAAGCCGCACATCCCGGCGACCGGCGAGTTCCGTGGCCGCATCTATGACAGCATCACCGAGACCATCGGCGCGACGCCGCTGGTGCGGCTCTCGCGGCTCGCCGCCAAGCACGGCGTCAAGGCCGACATCCTCGGCAAATGCGAGTTCTTCAACCCGCTCGCCTCGGTCAAGGACCGCATCGGCCTCGCCATGATCGAGGCGGCGGAAGAAGCCGGGAAGATCCGTCCGGGCAAGACCGTGCTGGTCGAGCCGACCTCGGGCAATACCGGCATCGCGCTGGCCTTCGTCGCCGCCGCCAAGGGCTATCGCATCATCCTCACCATGCCCGACAGCATGTCGGACGAGCGGCGCAAGATGCTGAAGCTGCTCGGCGCCGAGCTCGAGCTGACGCCGGCGGCGCAGGGCATGCGCGGCGCCATCGCGCGCGCCGAGGCTTTGCTCAAGACCTTCCCCGACAGCTACATGCCGCAGCAATTCGACAACCCCGCCAATCCCGAGATTCATCGCCGCACCACCGCCGAGGAGATCTGGCGGGATACCGGCGGCGCGGTCGATGTCGTGATCTCCGGCGTCGGCACCGGCGGCACGCTCAGCGGCGTCGGCTCGGTGCTGAAGCCGCGCAAGCCCGGATTGCGCATGGTCGCGGTCGAGCCCGAGGACAGCGCGGTGCTGTCCGGCGGACCGCCCGGGCCGCACAAGATCCAGGGCATCGGCGCCGGCTTCATCCCCACGATCCTCGACACCAGCCTCATCGACGAGGTCGTCCGCATCGCCAACGAGACCGCGTTCCGCACCGCCCGCGAGGCGGCGCGCGTCGAGGGCCTGCCGGTAGGCATCTCCTCGGGCGCGGCCATTGCCGCCGCGCTCGAGCTCGGCGCCCGGCCGGAGATGGCGGGCAAGATGATCGTCGTGGTGCTGCCGAGCTTCGCCGAGCGCTACTTGTCGACCGCCCTCTTCGAGGGCATGTAGAGACCGAGAGTGGAAGGATGCTGTTCGTCGACACCCTACCGTCTTCATGGCCGGGTCAAGCCCTGGCTGATGCACACATCTCGGAGCAACGCATTCCTCAACAATCGCTTTGCCCGCGAAAGCGGGCATCCAGGACCCTCAAACGCAGTCAGCGGAGCGCCTCTCCTGGTCCCCGCTTTCGCGGGGACGGCGGGATTCCGGATGTGTGGATCAGCTGGGTCAAGCCCGGCCATGACGAATAACGGCCGGCGGTCGCCTACGGGCGGGCCCTTGGAAGCGCTTCCCGCCATGCCTCTGACCGACGCGCAATTCGAGCGCTACGCCCGCCACCTCATCCTCGACGAAGTCGGCGAGGCGGGGCAGGCGGTGCTGATGGGCGCGCGCGTGCTGGTGGTGGGGGCGGGCGGGCTCGGCTCGCCGCTGCTGCTCTATCTTGCCGCCGCCGGCATCGGCACGCTGGGGGTGGTCGATGACGACACGGTCGATCTCTCGAACCTGCAGCGCCAGATCATCCATCCCACCGCAACGCATCGGCGTCGCCAAGGTCGAGAGCGCGCGCCAGACGCTGGCGGCGATCAATCCCGAGGTGCGGGTCGAGAGCCATGCCGTCCGGCTCGAGCCCGCCAATGCCGCTTCGCTGGTGCGCAGCTACGACATCGTGGCTGATGGCAGCGACAATTTCGCCACGCGCTATCTCCTCAACGATGTCTGCTATGCCGAGGGCCGCACCCTGGTGGCGGCCGCGCTGTCGCCTTTCGACGGGCAGCTCTCGACCTTCAAGCCCCATCTCGGCCCGCCGCATCCCTGCTATCGCTGCCTCTTCCGCGAGCCGCCGCCGCCCGATCTGGTGCCGCGCTGCGAGACCGCGGGCATCCTGGGGGCGGTGGCCGGCGTCATCGGCACCTTGCAGGCGGTCGAGGTGCTGAAGGAGCTGCTGGGTCTCGGCGACAGCCTCTCGGGCGAGCTGCTGATGTATGACGCGTTGCGCGCCAGCTTCCACAAGATCAAGCTGCCCCGCGACCCCGATTGCCCGACCTGCGGCGGATAATCCCCGGCATTTTATCGACGCTCGATAGAGCTAGCGCCCGTCGCGGTCTAAGCTGGGCCGAACCGTCGTTTGGGGAAGCCCGCATGAAGACCAGGACATGGACGATCGGCCTTGCGGCGGCGATCGTTCTCATCGGCGCCGTCGTGGTGGGCGCGGGGTTCGTCGCGCAAGGCTGGATGGCGCGTCAGGTCGATGCGGCGCTGGCCGCGCCGCCCTTCACCAAGGCGAGCCGCGGCGCGCTGCGCTATGCGCTCTGGACCGGGCGTCTGGAGATCGACGACCTCGCCGTCGAGAGCGCATCGCCGGCGCTGCGCTCGCTGCACGCGGCGCATGTCGAGGTTGACGGGGTCCGGCCGCACGTTCTCTTCGGTGGCGGCGGCGATCTCCGGCTCGCCGCGATCCGGCTGCGCCAGGCCGAGTTCGCGACCACGGATGCCCATGAGAGCGTGGCGACGGTGTCGCTGACCGGCGTCACGGTCGCCGGCGGCGCCGGGCCGGCCGCGATCCCGACTATCGCCGCGGCGCTCGAGCGCCTCTCGGTCGACCGGATGGAGCTCGGCGAAGCGCATCTCTGGACCGAATCCAGCGAGCGCGACGCCACCGTCGCGACCATCGCCATCGAGCATCTCGACAAGGGCCGCTGCGCCGCGTTCGCCGCCACCAAGGTCGTGGCTGGTCAACCCCGGTGCCTTCGGTCCCGGCCTGGTGCGGACCGAGATCGCCGAGTTCCATGCTGCCGGCGTCGATCTTCTCGCCTGGCCTGCGATCGCGGGATCCGACGCAAGACGCAAAGCCGCTGCTCGTCGACAGCCTGAGCGCGAGCGGGCTCACGGTCGCGGTCGCCGATGCCACGGTCAGCGCCGGCGGCGTGAGCGTGACGGGACTGCAGCTTCCTCGCGGCGGCCTGCCGCAGCGGCAAGCAGAGCCCGGGAACGCTTTCTCCGCGGCCACGATCGACCGTCTCGAGATCAGCGATCTCGCTCTTGCCGCGCGCACGCAGGACGCGCGCTTGACCGTAGGCCACCTCGCCCTCGACAAGCTGCAGCCGGGTAGCCTCGGCAGGCTCGTCGTCGAGACGGCCGCGATGCAGAGCCCGCGCGGCATCGGCCGTCTCGGCTCGCTCGACCTCGCCGCGCTCGCCTATGGCCACGACGTCATCGCCCTCGGCCTGCCGCGCTTTTTCGTCGGCCGCCTGCATTTCGCCGACTTCGCCGCCGGCGAGAAGCCCGGCGCGGAGGTCGCCATCAAGGAGGCCGAGTTCATCATGGAGGGCGGGCTCGACAATCCCAGCGGCGGACATTTCAAGATCGGCCCGGTCCTGGTTCCCGCGACGCTGGCGCCGCTGCTGGTGGCCGCCGGCTTCAACGAGCTCGTGCTCGATTACGAAGGCAGTACGCATTACGACGCGGCGGCGGGCGCGGTCGAGGCGAAGCAGCTGCTCACCGCGCATGGCGCGGGCGCGCTCGCGCTCTCCTTGCGGCTCGACCACTATCCCGCCGCGCTCGACGCGTCGGATGCGGCGGCGATATCGGCGCGCCTGCTGCAGGCCGAGCTGGTTCAGGGCGAGCTGCGCTATGACGACGCCTCGCTGATCGACCGCCTGCTGCGGCTCTACGCGCTGCGCACCGGCGGCGATGTCGAGGCCGCGCGCCAGCAAATTCTCGGCACCGTCGAAGCTCAGCGCGAGGGCTTTGCCGGCAAGCCCGAGCTGCTGGCGAGCCTCGATGCCGTCGTGGGATTCCTGCGTCAGCCGAAGAGCCTCACGCTGATCCTGGCGCCGCCAAAGCCGGTGGCGCTCGGTACGCTGATGGCGCTGTCGCGGGCGAGCCCGACTGAGGCGCTGGCAGCGCTCGGCCTCTCGATCCGCTGAGCGGCTAAAGCATCATCCGCTGAGCGGCTAAAGCATCGTCTCGAGCACGCGGTCGGGCGGACGGTGGCCGTCGGCGAAGGTCTTGATGTTGATGATGACCTTCTCGCCCATGTCGATGCGGCCCTCGATCGTGGCCGAGCCCATATGCGGCAACAGCACGACATTGTCGAGCTTGAGCAGCTTCGGGCTCACCGCCGGCTCGTGCTCGAAGACGTCGAGCCCGGCGCCGGCGATCTCGCGCGCCAGCAGCATGCGCGTCAGCGCGTCCTCGTCGATCACCTCGCCGCGCGCGGTGTTGACGATGACGCTGTGCGGCCGCAGCAGCTTGAGCCGGCGCGCCGAGAGCAGGTGAAACGTCGCCGGCGTGTGCGGGCAGTTGACCGAGATGATGTCGACCCGCGCCAGCATCTGGTCGAGGCTCTCCCAGAACGTCGCTTCGAGATCCTGCTCGACCGCCTCGGGCACGCGGCGGCGGTTGTGATAGTGGATGGAGAGGCCGAAGCCGCGCGCGCGCCGCGCCACCGCCTGGCCGATGCGCCCCATGCCGACGATGCCGAGCCGCTTTCCCCAGAGGCGGTGGCCGAGCATCGAGGTCGGGCCCCAGCCCGTCCATTTCCCCTCGCGGATCAGCCGCTCGCCCTCGGCGAGGCGCCGCGACGTCGCCAGGATCAGCGCCATGGTCATGTCGGCGGTGTCCTCGGTCAGCACCGCCGGCGTGTTGGTGACGGTGATGCCGCGGGTGCGCGCGCTGGCAATGTCGATATGGTCGACGCCGGTGCCGAAAGAGGCGATGAGCTTGAGGCGCGGGCCCGCCTGGGCCAGCACCGCGGCGTCGATGCGGTCGGTGATGGTCGGCACCAGGACATCGGCCTGCTGCACCGCCGCCACCAGTTGCGGCTGGGTCAGCGGCGTGTCGTCGAGATTGAGCCGCGCATCGAACAGCTCCATCATCCGCGTCTCGATCACGTCGGGCAGCTTGCGCGTGACGACGACCAGCGGCTTCTTCGACGGCATGGCTCCCTCATCTCCCGGCGGCTCCGGGCCGGCTTCCTGAAGCCCATACCAAGCGGCGCCGCGAGTGTCCAGCCTGGGCGCGGCCGGCCGCTGCCCCTTGACCCGGCGAATCCTGCAGTTTAGAGCATGCGCCCGTGCATAGATTTTCTCGTCGCCGTCTTCCCGTCTTTCGCTTTGCCTGGTGGCTGGCCCTGCTCGTCCTGCTGCAGGGCCTGGCGCCTGGCGTCGGCGCCGCCGAAAAGGCGCTGCCGGTGCCGCGCTTTGTCAGCCTGCGCGCCGATGAGGTCAATCTGCGCAGCGGCCCGGGTGAGCGCTACCCGATCGACTGGGTACTGACCCGAAAGGGGCTGCCGGTGGAGATCGTCCAGGAATTCGATGTCTGGCGCAAGATCCGGGATTCCCAGGGCTCCATCGGCTGGGTGCATCAGCGCATGGTGACCGGCACGCGCACCGTGATCGTCACCGGCGAGACCCGCATCCTCCACGCCGATCCCGACCCGGCCTCGCCGGCGGTGGCGCGCGCCGAGCCCGGCCTCATCGCGAAGCTGCTGGAGTGCCGCGGCGCCTGGTGCCGCCTCGAGGCGAACGACCTCAAGGGCTGGCTCCGGCGCGGCGAGGTCTGGGGGGTGTACGCGGACGAGGCGATACCTTAAAGCAGCGCGCAGGACGGGGAGGCGGGCGATGGGCGTACTCGACGGCAAGGTCGCGGTGGTGGCGGGCGGCACCAGCGGCATCGGCGCCCGCATTGCCGAGCTCTTCGTCGCGGAGGGCGCCAGCACGGTCATCGCCAGCCCCTTCGCCGAGGAGGGCGAGGCGCTGGCGGCGACGCTCGGCGCCCGCGCGCGCTTTTGCAAGACCGATGTTGCCGAAGAAGCGGAGGTGGCGGCGCTGGTGGCGGATGCCGTCCAGTCCTTCGGCCGGCTCGACTGCATGGTCAACAATGCCGGCATCGCCGGCCGCTTCGGCGGCATCGCCGGCCTCGACATGGCGCAATACGAGCGCACCCTCGCCATCGTGCTGCGCGGCGTCGTGCTCGGCACCAAGCATGCGGCGGCGGTGATGCTGCGCCAGGGCTCCGGCAGCATCATCAATACCGGCAGCGTCGCGGGCTCGCGCGCCGGCTACGGCCCCTATGACTATTGCGCCGCCAAGGCGGCGGTGATCCATTTCACCCGCTGCGTCGCCATGGAGCTCGGCGAGAAAGGCGTGCGCGCCAACAGCATCTCGCCCGGCGGCATCGTCACGCCGATCTTCGCCAAGGCGATGAAGCTGCCGGCGGAGCAGGTCGGCCAAAGCCTGGCGCCGCTCGAGCGGGCGCTCGCCAAATGGCATCCGATCCCGCGCGCCGGCCAGCCCGACGACATCGCGCGCGCCGCGCTGTTCCTGGCGAGCGACGCCGCGAGCTTCGTCAACGGCCACGACCTCGTGGTCGATGGCGGCCTCGTCGCCGGCCGCAGCTGGGCGGCGCAGCGCGCCGCGACCGAGGAGCTGGTGCAGGCGCTGCGCCCCGCCGCGCCATGAGCGGCGAGCGCGTTCATCTCACGGTCGCGGCGGCGCGCGCGCTGGGCGAGGCGGCGCTCGTCGGCATCGGCTACGATCCCGACGAGGCGCGCATCATCGCCGACCACGTCATCGACGCGGCCTTGTGCGGCTATGAGTATTCCGGCCTCGCCAAGCTCCTCAACATCCCCGAGCATCCGCGCTTCAAGCTGCCGCGCCGGCAGCTCAGCGTGCTGCACGAGACCGCGGTCTCGACATCGTTCGACGGCGGCAACAATGTCGGCATGCTGGCGCTCCATCACGTAACCGAGGCGGTGATCGCCAAGGCGCGGCAGAACGGCTTTGCGCTGGTCGGCCTCACCAACAGCTGGGTGAGCGGGCGCAGCGCCTATTACGTCGAGCGCATCGCGCGGGCCGATCTGGTGGTGCTGCACACCGCCAGCAGCTCGCGCGCGGTGGCGCCGCCCGGCGGCACGCGCCCGATCCTCGGCACCAACCCGATCGCGTTTGCGCTGCCGGCGGCGCATGACGTCGTGGTCTTCGACATGGGAACCTCCGCCTTCATGATGACGGAGCTGATGCTGCGCGAGCGGCTGGGCGAGAGGCTCCCTGACGGCGTCGCACTCGATGCCGCGGGCCATCCCACGCGCGATCCCGCCGCGGCGCGGCACGGCGCGCTGCTGCCCTTTGGCGGCCATAAGGGCTTCGGGCTCGCGCTGATGGTGCAGGCGCTGGGCGTGCTGGCCGGCTCGGCCTTGGACCTCGACCAGGACAATGGCTATCTCTTCGTCGCGCTGAAGCCGGACCTGCTGCGCCCGCTCGACGCCTTCAAGCGCGAGATGACCGAGCTCATCGAGCGCGTCAAGGCGACGCCGCGCCAGCCGGGGGTGGAGGAGATCCGCATCCCCTCCGAGCAGGCCTTCCGCAACCGCGCCCGGGCGCTCAGCGACGGGATCGAGATCGACGCCGCGGTCTACGCGGCGCTGCAGCGGCTGCGCAGCACGCTGCAATAGGAACAGAGACCGGATTGATTGTGTGATCCAATCATGATAAGATACTATAGATGGCCGGCATCGACTACGAACTTGAATTCCTACTCAGCCTGCACAGTTCGGAATTTCGCTTCGAGAGTGGCTACCGCATCAAGCTCGAAGCGCGAATTGCCAGGGCGACGGCTGGCCGGCCGCACGGGATCAAATACAGCCTGACGCTGCACGATCCGCGCGGGCGTCGGATTTATGGGCTGGATAACGCCCACAAGGCCGGCCGTCGGCGCGAATTCGATCATCGACACGTGTATGGGTCAGGTCGAATCGCGGGTTACGCCTATCGCGGTCCGGCAGAGCTGCTTGAAGATTTTTACCGAGAGGTCGAGCGAATCTTGCGAGACCGCGGAGGCATGAGATGAGAAGGAAGACGGGAAGCTTCGAAGAGTTTAAGGAGTTCACGCTTAAGGTCGCCCGCGGCAAGCAGGTGGTTGATCCGCAAGAGCCAAAGATCTGGTGCGAGCGCGTTGACGGTACCGCGAGCGCCGCGCAGCCGGTGCGGTTCCGATCGCTGGAGGCCGGTGCCAAGCTGCTATCGGGGCGCAATCGCGCGCTCTTGCGTATGATCGTGGAACGGCACCCGCGTTCAGTGACCGAACTCGCGACAATGGCTGGCCGCGCCGAACAAAATGTACTGCGGACGCTCAAAAAGCTTGAACTCGCCGGCATTGTTCGACTCGACAAGGGCGAAGGCCGCATGCGGCGCCCGGTTCTCACGGTACGCAAGGTTCATTTTGAAATCGATCTTGTCGCGAAAGCCTGACCGTCCGGCCTAGCTCAGATCCTCCGCCAGCGCCGCGCGCATCGCCTCCGGCATCATTGCCATGTGGCCGTATTCCGGATGGTCGATGCCGACCAGCACCGGCGTGCCGGGCATGCGGAAGGCCGATTTCTGCGCCGGCGTGAAGGGAAAGCGCAGGAACTGCACCGAGGATGCCTTGCCCTCGGCCGAAGTGTTCTCGCGCGTGGGATCGGCGACCCCCGCGACGCGCTCGCCCGCGACCGACAGGAACATGTGGTGCTCGACGCCGCCCAGCTTCCCCAGCGCGCGGTCGCGCCGTACGGGGTCGTCGATCTCGAACATCACCGTGGCGATGAGCTCGTCGCCTTTGGGGATCAGCGGATTATAGGCCTCGAGCTCGTCCTTGATCTGCGCCTCGCCGCCGCGCTCGATGTGCAGCATCTCATGCACCTGATGCCACATCGTCTCGAAGCTCTCGAAATAGAAGGTGCAATAGGGTCCGACCTCGATGCGGCGGGCGCGCTTCACCTCGCCGATGCGGCGGCGGTGCTCGCGGCGCTCTCCGGCATAGGTCTCGGGCGCCAGGATGTCGGCGCGGGTGATCTCATGCTTGGGCGCCATGTCGACCCTCCCTAATCCCGCAGCAACCCATAGGCGCGGGCGAACAGCTCGATCGGATGGAACGCCTCCGCCGGCGGCTTGGCGTCGCCGTCGAGCAGCGCCATCCCCTGCAGGATGTGCGCCGCGGCGAGCGGGCATTCGGAGGCGACGGTCGCGTTGCCGTTCTTCAGCGCCTGGCGCGCCACCGGCTTCCCGACCTTCAATGCCACGTCGAAATTCTCCCTGAGGATGCCCCAGGAGCCGCCATGGCCGGAGCAGCGCTCGATCACCGCGAGATCGGTCTCGGGCAGGAGGCGCAGCATCTCCGCCGCCTTGGCGCCCATATTCTGCGCCCGGGCGTGGCAGGCGAGGTGCAGGCTGACGCCGCCGGGCACCGGCGAGAGGCCGGGCGCGAGCCCGTCCTTCTTGGCGATGTCGACGATGTATTCGCTGATGTCGAAGGTGGCCTGCGCCAGCCGCTTCACGCTCGCGATCCTCCGGCAGGATCAGCGGCCATTCGAATTTCAGCATCAGCGCGCAGGACGGGATCAGCGCGACCACGTCGTAGCCTTCGGCGATATAAGCGCCGAGCGCCGCCGCCACCTCGCGCGCGTGCTCGGCGACGCGCGCGATATCGCCCTGCTCGAGATGCGGCATGCCGCAGCAGCGGGGATAGGCCACCTCGGTGGTGACGCCGTTGCAGCGCGAGCACGGCGCGTGCCGCCTCGCCGATGCGCGGATTGTTGTAGTTGACGAAGCAGGTGGCGTAGAGCACCGCCTTGCGGTTGCGCCCGGGTGCCGTGGCATCGCGCTCGGGCGTGGTTGATTTGGCGCCGAGCGTGAAGCTGCGGCCGTGGAATTTCGGCAGCTCGGCGCGGCGGTCGATATCGGCGAGCTTCTCCATCACCGGCCGGGTCAGCCCGTTGCCGGTCTTGCTCGCCCAATTCGCCAGCGGCGCCACCTTGCCGGCGAGCGTGCCGTTGCGGTCGGTCTCGACCAGCTGGCGCTGCGACCAGGAGAGCTTGCCCTCGCGGAAATCGGCGGCGCGCGCGCGCAGCATGAGATGCGGGAAATCGACCGCCCAGGGATGCGGCGGCACATAGGGGCATTTGGTCATGAAGCACATGTCGCACAGCGTGCAGGCTTCGACGACCTTGCCGTAATCCGCGGTGGCGACGCCGTCGACCTCGCCGGTGGCGGAGGTGTCGACGAGATCGAACAGGCGCGGGAAGCTGTCGCACAGATTGAAGCAGCGCCGGCAGCCATGGCAGATGTCGAAGACGCGGTGCAGCTCCGCGTCGATCTTGGCGCGGTCGTAGAAATCGGGGTTCTGCCAATCGATCTTGTGGCGCGTCGGCGCCTCGAGACTGCCTTCCCGCATCAGGCTACCTCTGCTCGTCCAGGAGCGCGAAGGGGCGCAACGCCGCGCCCCTTCTCACGTCGGTTCCTCAGCCTCAGACCTCAGGCGAGCGAGTCGAACGCCTTCTGGAAGCGGCCGGCATGCGACTTCTCGGCCTTGGCGAGCGTCTCGAACCAGTCGGCGATCTCGTCGAAGCCTTCGGTGCGCGCGGTCCGCGCCATGCCGGGATACATGTCGGTGTACTCATGCGTCTCGCCGGCGATCGCCGCCTTGAGGTTGTCGCCGGTCGGGCCGATCGGCTTGCCGGTGGCGGGGTCGCCGGTCTCCTCGAGGAATTCGAGATGGCCATGGGCGTGGCCGGTCTCGCCCTCGGCGGTGGAGCGGAACACGGCGGCGACGTCGTTGTAGCCTTCGACATCGGCCTTCTGTGCGAAATAGAGATAGCGGCGGTTGGCCTGGCTCTCGCCGGCGAACGCGGCCTTCAGATTGTCCTCGGTCTTGCTTCCCTTGAGCTTCGCCATGAGCATCCTCCTCGAATTGCCGGAACGCCATGCAGCGGTGTACGCGCGTGGCTCGCGATTTTATGGACCCGCGCCTGGCGCAAGTCAATGGATTAGAGAAATTCTAAAGAAGAAAGTGCCGACGCAGGCGAGGCGATTTCGCGCTCAGCCGTCGTCGCGCGTGACGCGGATGATCACGTCGACGCGGCGGATGGCGGTGCCGGCGGGCGGCGCCGGCACGTTGCTGACATCGATGCGGTCGCCGGGGATGTCGAGCAGCTTGCCGCTCTCCTCGAGGAAGAAGTGGTGATGGTCGCTGACATTGGTGTCGAAATAGGAGCGGCCGGGATTGACCACGACTTCGCGCAGCAATCCTGCGGCGATGAACTGATGGAGCGTGTTGTAGACGGTGGCGAGCGACACCGGCACGGCGGCGGCGAGCGCCTCGCCATGGAGTTGCTCGGCGCTGACATGGCGGTCGCCCTTCTCGAACAGCAGCCGCGCGAGCGCCAGGCGCTGGCGCGTCGGGCGCAAGGCCGCGCCGCGCAGCAATTCGAGGGCGTTGGCGAAGGGGCGTGATCCGCTCATGGCTCCGGCGGCGCGAGGACGAGGAATGCAACTCTAGCGCAGGATCGCCGCCTGGCAAAGCCCGATGGCGCCTCGCCGGCTGCGGCGCCGGCGGTCAATTTCCGGTCTGCAGCCGCTCGACCAGCTCGCGCACCGTCGGGATGAAGCCGTTGGCGTAATAGGGATCGCCGGCGAAGCGGTAGGCGTTGTGCCCGGCGAACATTAGCTCGAACTCGACATCGTCGGAATGGCTGATCTTCTGCAGCGTCTTCTGGATGCAGAAGCTGCGGGGGTCGGCCTTCTTGCCGGTGGTGCCGTCCTCGTTCTGCGCCCAGTTCGAGAACTGGCAGGCCGAAAGGCAGCCCATGCAGTTGATCTGGTCCTCGCGGATCTCCAGCGCCTTCTCCGGCGCCACGAAGATCAGCGTCGAATCCGGCGTGCGCAACGCCTCGGTGAAGCCCTGGCTCACCCAGATCAGCGCGCGCTCGCGGTCATGCGGCGTCAGATAGACGACGCGGCCGCGCGCCCCCACTTCGAGCGGCGCCAGGTGATCGCCCACCGCCTCGACCGTATACGCCACCTGATGGTCGGCGCGCGCCTGCAGCTCGTTGAGGAAATCGTTGCGCACCGCCGAGGAATAGAAGCCGGTCGGGCTGAAGCGGTTCAGATAGACATCGCCCGCCCGGAGCGTCAGCAGCTTGCGCTTCCACGCCTCGGAGATCGGGCTCTCGCGGGTGAGCAGCGGGCGGGTCCCGAACTGGAAGGCCATCGGGCCGAGCTCGGGGCTGTCGAGCCAGTCGTTCCACTCGCTGAGGCACCAGACGCCGCCCGCCATGAAGATCGGCGTGGCGCCGAGGCCCCAATCGCGCATCATCTGGCGGAGCTCGCGCACGCGCGGGAAGGGCGCCTCCGGCTTTTCCGGATCCTCGCTGTTGGAGAGGCCGTTATGGCCGCCGGCGAGCCAGGGATCCTCGTAGACGACGCCGCCCAGCCAGTCGCGGAAGCGGTGATAGGCCCGCTTCCACAGCGCGCGGAAGGCGCGCGCCGAGGACACGATGGGGTAGTAATGGACGCCGTATTGCGCGCAGATCTCGGCGATCTTGTAGGGCATACCGGCGCCGCAGGTGACGCCATGGACGAGCCCGCGCGCGCCCTCCAGCACGCCGTGCAGGATGCGCTCGGCCGCCGCCATCTCCCACAGCACGTTCATGTGGATGCGGCCCTGGCCGTTGGCGCGCTCATGGGCGATGCGCGCCTGGGCGATGCCGCCGGCGATGGAATAGGCCACCAGCTCCTCGTGGCGCTCGCGCCGGGTGCGGCCGCGATAGATCTGGTCGATGCGGCTGCCGTCGGCGCGGTAGGTATCGGCGTTGACGCCGGAGAAGGTGCCGACCCCGCCGCAGGCCGCCCAGGCGCCGGAGCTCTCGCCATTGGACACGGAGATGCCTTTGCCGCCCTCGACCAGCGGCAGCACCTCACGGCCGGATATCACCAGCGGTCTCAGCGCGATCACATGCCCTCGCCACGCCCTGCGGCGCCCGGCGCCGCCTTCTTGACCCTTATGTATTGATTATCCCGGCCATAATCAAATGGCACGCGCGTCAAGGCCGGCCGCCACCCGCTCCGGACAGTCGCTGAACACCGCCTCGACGCCCCAGGAGAAAAGCTCCTGCGCCCGATCCGGCAGATTGACGGTATAGGCGAAAACCGCGAGGCCGGCCGCCATGAGCTCGGCCAGGGTCGTGCGATCGAGCCGGCGCTGGTCGACATGCAGCACCTCGCAATCGAGCTCGGCCACCTGCTCGCGCCAGCGGCGCGGCACCGCGCCCACCAGCAAGGCGCGCTGGAGCTGCGGCGCCACCGCGCGCGCCGCCGCCAGCGCCTCGGGCCTGAAGCTCGACAGCAGCGGCGCCGGCAGCGTCGCGGGCCAGCGCTCGGCCACCAGCGCCGCCACGGCGCGGCCGGTGGCAGTCTCGGCGCCGGGCGCCGGCTTCAGCTCGACCACCGCGCCGAGGCCGAGCTCGGCCAGGAGCTCGATCGTCTCCTCGAGGGTGGGCACGCGCTCGCCGCGGAACGTCGGTCCGAACCAGCCGCCGGCATCGAAGCGGCGGATCTCCTCGAAGCTCAGCGTCGAGGCCGGGCCGCGGCCGGTGGTGGTGCGGTCGATCGTGTCGTCATGGAGCAGGATGGCGCGGCCGTCCCGGGTCAGGCGGACATCGAACTCGACCCAGGCGACCCGCAGCGCCGCCGCCGCGCGGAATCCCGCCAGCGTGTTCTCCGGCGCCGACAGCGCGGCGCCGCGATGGCCGATGATGCGCGGCCAGCGCCGCACGCCGCTCACGGCGGCGCGGCCGCGGCATCCCCTCCCCCCTGGGGGCAGGGGAAGAGCGTGCCGGCCGGCATCGCGGTCAGGTCGCCGCCTTGGCTTCCTGGCGCTGTTTGCCGCTGATGTCCTCGCCGGTGGCCTGGTCGACCTGCTTCATGCTGAGCTTGACCTTGCCGCGGTCGTCGAAGCCCAGCACCTTGACCTTCACCTGGTCGCCGACCTTGACGATGTCGGTCGTCTTGCCGACGCGGTTGGGCGCGAGCTCGCTGATATGGACGAGCCCGTCGCGCGCGCCGAGGAAGTTGACGAAGGCGCCGAAATCGACGGTCTTCACCACCTTGCCGTTGTAGATGACGCCGATCTCGGGCTCCGCGACGATGCCGCGGATCCAGTCGATCGCCCGCTGCGAGGCGGTGGCGTCGACCGCGGCCACCTTGATGGTGCCGTCATCGTCGATGTCGATCTTGGCGCCGGTGACCTCGCAGATCTCGCGGATCACCTTGCCGCCGGAGCCGATGACTTCGCGGATCTTGTCCTTGGGAATGGTGATGGTGGTGATGCGCGGCGCGTTGCTGCTCACCCCCTCGCGCGCTTCATCCAGCGCCTTCGACATCTCGCCGAGGATGTGGAGCCGCCCGTCCCTGGCCTGGCCCAGCGCGATCTTCATGATCTCCTCGGTGATCGAGGTGATCTTGATGTCCATCTGCAGCGCGGTGACGCCGCCCTCGGTGCCGGCGACCTTGAAATCCATGTCGCCGAGATGATCCTCATCGCCGAGGATGTCGGAGAGCACGGCGAAGTCGCGGCCTTCCTTGATCAGGCCCATGGCGATGCCGGCCACCGGGTGCTTCAGCGGCACGCCCGCATCCATCAGCGACAGCGAGGCGCCGCAGACGCTCGCCATGGAGGAGGAGCCGTTCGACTCCGTGATCTCCGAGACGACGCGCACGGTGTAGGGGAAGGCTTCCTTTTCCGGCAGCAGCGGATGGACGGCGCGCCAGGCGAGCTTGCCGTGGCCGATCTCGCGCCGGCCGGGCGAGCCCATGCGCCCGGCCTCGCCGGTGGAGTAGGGCGGGAAATTGTAATGCAGCATGAAATGCGAGCGGTACTCGCCTTCGAGCGCGTCGATGATCTGCTCGTCCTGGCCGGTGCCGAGCGTGGTGACGACGATCGCCTGCGTCTCGCCGCGGGTGAAGAGCGCCGAGCCATGCGCGCGCGGCAGGATGCCGACCTCGCAGACGATCGGGCGGACGGTCTTGGTGTTGCGCCCGTCGATGCGCGGCTCGCCCTTGAGGATGGCGCCGCGCACGATCTCCTTCTCGATCTCCTTGAAGACCTTCAGCGCGTATTGCAGCTTCGCCGGCTCGTCGGGGAAGGCCGGGGCGAGCTTGGCCTTGGCGGCGTCGAGCTTGTCGCTGCGCGCCTGCTTCTGCCGCTCGGCATAGGCCGCGGCGAGATCGGCGGCGACCAGGCCGCGCGCCTTGCTCTCGATCGCCTCGGCCTCGGGCGAGGCCGGCGGCAGCGGCCAGGGCTCCTTCGCCGCGGCCTCGGCGAGCTCGATGATCGCCTGGATCACCGGCTGGAACTGCTGGTGGCCGAACATCACGGCGCCGAGCATGATCTCCTCGGACAGCTCCTTCGCTTCCAATTCGACCATCAGCACGCCTTCCTGCGTGCCGGCGACGAGCAGGTCGAGCTGCGATTGCGGCAGCTCGTCGAGCTGGGGGTTGAGCACGTACTTGCCGTCGATGTAGCCGACGCGCGCGCCGGCGATCGGCCCGAGGAAGGGAATCCCCGAGAGCGTCAGCGCCGCCGAGGCGCCGACCAAGGCCACGACGTCGGGATCGTTCTCGAGATCATGCGACAGCACGGTGCAGACGACTTGCGTCTCGTTGCGGAAGCCCGGCGCGAAGAGCGGGCGGATCGGCCGGTCGATGAGGCGCGAGGTCAGCACCTCCTTCTCCGAGGGGCGCCCTTCGCGCTTGAAGAAGCCGCCGGGGATCTTGCCGGCGGCGAAGGTCTTCTCCTGGTAGTTGACGGTGAGCGGGAAGAAATCCTGCCCCGGCTTCGCCTGCTTCATCGCGACGGCGGTGCACAGCACCGTGGTCTCGCCATATGTCGCCATCACGGCGCCATCGGCCTGGCGGGCGACCTTGCCCGTCTCGAGCACGAGGCGGCGGCCGCCCCACATCAGCTCTTTGCGGAATATCTCGAACATCTCTCTCTTCCTTCTCTCTCAGAAACGTGGCAGGGGCGCGGGCGCGCGCGGCAGTGTCTGCCGTCGCGCCGAAGCCGGCCCCGGTGAATGGCATAAAACGATAGATAGGGCGCCGTGGCGGCGCGAACGGCACTGGGCACGGCGTGCCTCGGAACGGGGCCTCGATCCCCCGCCGGCGGGGCTGGTGGCGCTCAGCGCCGCAACCCCAGGCTCTCGATCACGGTCTCGTAGCGCGCGGCGTCCTTGCGCTTGAGATAGTCGAGCTGGCGGCGGCGCTGGCCGACCATGACGAGGAGGCCGCGCCGCGAATGGAAATCCTTGGGATGGGTCGCCAGATGGTCGCTGAGGTTCTTGATGCGCTCCGACAGCAGTGCGACCTGCACCTCCGGCGAGCCGGTGTCGCTGTCGGTACGGGCGTATTCCTTGACAAGCTCTTGCTTGCGCGCGAGCGGGATCGACATCGGGTAGCTCCTTTGGCTTAGAGGTTCAACACACGTACCGGCCTGAGGCCGCCCGCCGTGATTTCGGCAACCGCCACCAGCTTGCCGCCGGTGGTGGCACAGACCGTCGCGCCGTCGCCGAGTTGGTCGATGCGCGCCCGATCGGAAGGGCGCAACGGCGTCACGGCTTGGCCGCAACGCAGCCGGTGGGCCTCATCTTCCGACAGGGCGAGCGCCGGGATGTCGTCCAGCGCCGTCTCGACCGGAAGGAGGTGCCCGGAAGCGGCCGCACTATGCCCGAGGAGCGCAAGTTTATCCAGGGAAATCGCGTCCTCGGCCCGGAACCGCCCGACGCTCAGCCGCCGGAGCGCCGTGATATGCGCCAGCGTCCCCAGCGTCTCGCCGAGGTCGCGGGCGAGCGCGCGGATGTAGGTGCCTTTGCCCACCAGTGCCTCGAACTCGGCATGGTCGGCATCGGGCTCGCCGATGAGGCCGAGCTCCAGGATCTCCACCGGCCGCGGCGCCAGCGCGACCGTCTCGCCGTCGCGGGCGAGGTCATAGGCCCGCCGTCCCGCGAGCTTGAGGGCGCAGAAATCCGGCGGCCGCTGGCGGATGGTGCCGGTGAAGCGCGGCAGCGCCGCCGCGATCGCCGCCGGCCCCGGCCGCTCGCGGCTCTGCCCGGTGACCTTGCCCTCGGCATCGTCGGTATCCCGGGATTCGCCCCAGCGCAGCGTGAAGCGATAGGTCTTCCGCCCCGCCATGGCCCAGGCCACCGTCTTGGTCGCCTCGCCCAGCGCGATCGGCAGCACCCCGGTCGCCAGCGGGTCGAGCGTCCCGCCATGCCCGGCCTTGGCGGCGTCGATGAGGCGCCGCACCGCGCCCACCGCGTGGCTCGAGCTCATGCCATAGGGCTTGTCGAGGACGAGCCAGCCATTGACCGCCTGGCCGCGCCGCTTAGCCATTATCGGGCTCTTCCTTCGCGCCGGGCGCGAGATCGCGCTCGACCTCGGGACGATGCAGCAGCTCGTTGATGCGGCTGGCATGGTCGAAGGAGGTGTCGACCGCAAACGACAGCGCCGGCGTGAAGCGCAGCGGCACCTCGCGCGCGATCTGGCCGCGCAGATATCCGGCCGAGCGCGTGAGCCCGGCCATCACCTCGGCGCGGTGCTCGCCGCCCAGCGGCATGATATAGGCGGTGGCGCTTTTGAGGTCGGGGCTCATCCTGACCTCGGTGACGGTCACCGCCACGCCTTGCAGCGCCGGGTCGCGCAGCTCGCCGCGCTGCAGCAGGCGGGACAGCGCGTGGCGCAGCTCCTCGCCCACCCGCAGCTGCCGCTGGCTCGGCTCCTGGTTCTTGTGATGCTTTGGCACGATATAGAGTCCGATTGCTCATTTTCCTCTCCGCCGCGGAGCGGGGGAGAGGGAGGGGCCCATCGCGTTGCGATGGGAGGGTGAGGTCCGGGCAACGCGCAGCGTTGTCACGGGCGGGCGCCAGCGGTTGTTCTTACAGCCGCTAGAGCGCCCGCGCGACTTCCTCCATCTCGAAGCACTCGATGACGTCGCCCACCTGGATGTCGTGGTAGTTCTCGAACGCCATGCCGCATTCGAAGCCTTCGCGCACCTCGCGGACCTCGTCCTTGAAGCGCTTCAGCGTCTTGAGGCTGCCTTCGTGGATGACCACGCTGTCGCGCAGCAGGCGCACGCGCGCGCCGCGCTTGACGACGCCTTCGGTCACCATGCAGCCGGCGACCTTGCCGACCTTGCTGATGGTGAAGACCTCGCGGATCGCCGCATTGCCGAGGAAGCGCTCGCGCAGGCTCGGCGCCAGCATGCCGGAGAGCGCCGCCTTCATGTCGTCGATCACGTCGTAGATGATCGAGTAATAGCGGATCTCGACATTGTCGCGCCGCGCCATATCGCGCGCCTGCGGGTTGGCGCGGACGTTGAAGCCGATGATGACCGCGCTCGACGCCTTGGCCAGGATCACGTCGCTCTCGTTGATGCCGCCCACCGCGGCGTGCAGCACGCGGATCGCCACCTCCTTGGTGGAGATCTTCTCGAGCGAGCCGGTGATCGCCTCGAGCGAGCCCTGCACGTCCGACTTGACGACGACGGCAAGCTCCTTCGCGACGCCCGCGGCGATCTGCGAGAACATCTGCTCGAGCGTGCCGCGCGCGCCGGCCGCGGCCTGCTGCTCGCGCCGGCGGCGCTGGCGGTAATCCGCGATGTCGCGCGCCTTGGCTTCGTTCTCGGCGACGACGAAATCGTCGCCCGCCAGCGGCGTGCCGTTGAGGCCCAGCACTTCGACCGGGCTCGACGGGCCGGCCGCGGTGATGGCGCTGCCGCGATCGTCGATCAGCGCCCGCACCCGGCCCCATTCGCTGCCGGCGACGAAGATGTCGCCGGTGTGCAGCGTGCCGCGCTTGATCAGCACGGTGGCGACGGGACCGCGGCCGCGCTCGAGCTTCGCCTCGATGATGCTGCCCTCGGCCGGGCGGTCGGGATTGGCCTTGAGGTCGAGGATCTCGGCCTGCAGCAGGATGGCCTCCTCGAGCCGGTCGAGACCGGTCTTCTTCAGCGCCGACACCTCGACATCGAGCACGTCGCCGCCGTGATGCTCGACCACGATCTCGTGCTGCAGCAGCTCCTGGCGCACGCGGTCGGGCTTGGCGTCGGGCTTGTCCATCTTGTTGATGGCGACGATCATCGGCACCTTCGCCGCCTTGGCATGGCGGATGGCCTCGACCGTCTGCTCCTTGATGCCGTCATCGGCCGCGACCACCAGCACGACGATGTCGGTGACATGGGCGCCCCGCGCGCGCATCGCGGTGAAGGCCTGGTGGCCGGGCGTGTCGATGAAGGTGATGCGCTGGCCGGATTTCAGCCTGACCTGATAGGCCCCGATATGCTGGGTGATGCCGCCGGCCTCGCCGCTGGCGACATCGGTGCCGCGCAAGGCGTCGAGCAGCGAGGTCTTGCCGTGATCGACATGGCCCATGATGGTGACGACCGGCGGCCGCGACACGAGATGCTCTTCGACATCGGCCACGCCGCCGAGGCCGATCTCGATGTCGCTCTCGGCGACGCGCTTCAGGCGGTGGCCGAATTCGGCGACCACCAGCTCGGCGGTGTCGGCGTCGATCACCTGGTTGATGGTCGCCATCACGCCCATCTTCATCAGCGTCTTGATGACGTCGGCGCTGCGCTCGGCCATGCGGTTGGCGAGCTCCTGCACCGTGATGGTCTCCGGCACCACCACCTCGCGCACGATCTTGACCGGCTCCTGCTGCGCCTGGAGCGCGCGCAGCTTCTCGCGCTCGCGGTGCCGGCGCACCGAAGCGAGGCTGCGCATCTTCTCTTCGTCGCTCTCGTTGAGCACGCGGGTGACGGTCAGCTTGGGATTGCGCCGGCGCGGCTCGTCGCGGCGCGTCGGCGTCGGCACCTTCTTGACCTCGACGCCGCGCGGGCCGCGCCGCGCGGGCGCCTCTTCCTCAGTCTCTTCCTCGGGCTTGACCTTGCCGGCGATCTGCAGCGCCGCGACCTTGTCGGCCGCGGCCTTGCCGGCGCGCTCGGCGACCTGGCGGCGGGATTCCTCCTCCGCCTTGCGCTTGCTCTCGTCGTCGGTCTTGCGCTTGGACTCCTCGTCCGTCTTGCGCCGGTTCTCTTCCTCGCTGCGGCGGCGCGCGGTCTCCTCGGCGCGGCGCTGCTCCTGCTCGATCTGGAACTGCTGCTCCTGCTCACGCTGGCGGACCTCATCGACGACCGCCTGCTTCTTCGCTTCCTCATCGGCGCGGATGGCGCCTTGCAAGGCGCTGGCGCGCGCGGCGCGCTCGCCGGCGGTCAGCCCATGCGTCGACAGCACCGCGTGGCGGCGCGCCGGCTGCGCCTGGGGCGCCGCGGCAGGTCTTGCCGTCTCGGCCGGCGGCGCCTCGGGACGCTCGGGCTGGCCCGGCACCGGCGCGCGCTTCTTGCGCACCTCGACGGTCACGGTCTTGGAGCGGCCATGCGGGAAGCTCTGGCGCACCTGGCCGGATTCGATCGGCCGGCGCAGCTCGAGCTTGCCGCCCGGGCGCCCCAGGCTCAGCGGTCGCTTCATGTCTTGATCGTTATCGCTCATCGTGATCCGGTACCATCACTCTTCAAAACGCGCTTCGATATCGCGGCGCCTCGCCCGAAACCCGGCGAGCCGCGCCGCGTCGGCCACCAGCGCCTGGGCGATCCGCCCCGGCGCCAGCGCCGCATGTACGGCATGCTCGCGGCCGAATGCCGCTCCCAGCTCCGCGCCGGTGAGCTGCTCGACCAACGGCAGCTCCGGCGCCAGCGTCCTGAGCTTGCCCCGCCCATCCGCCGCGCCATCCGCTGCCGCCAGCAGCACCGCCGCCTTGCCCTGCGCCAGCGCCGCCTCGACCTTCGCAAAGCCCATCACCGCCTGACCGGCGCGGCGCGCGAGCCCGATCTGGTCGCGACAACGCTCGGCCAACAAAGCCTCGACCCGCTCGGCCAGATCGTCATCGACGATGACCGGCTGCCGCGCCGCGCGGGCGAAGAGCCGCTTGGTCACCGCCATGGCCAGTATATCGCGCCCGGGCGTTAACCACAAACCCCGCCCCGGCAACTTTCCCGCCACGTCGGGCACAATCCTGCCGCCGGGACCGACGACGAAGCGGACGAGCTCGGCTTTGGGCCGCACCGCGCCGCTGGCAAGGCAGCGCCGCTCCGGCCCGGTCTCCTCGTCCTGGGGCGATGCCGCCGCCGTGGCCCTACTCCCCGGCAGGGGCGCCGCCGGTCGCGTCCGGCTGCGCCTCGTCGGCGAACCAATGGGCGCGCGCCGCCATGATGATGGCGTTGGCCTCGTCGGGCTCGAGCTTCACCGCCGTGCCCGCCATCTCGATGAGCTCGTCGCCGGCGAGGTCGGCGAGGTCGTCGAGCGTCTTGACGCCCTTCTCGCCCAGCGCCACCAGCAGCGCCGGCGTGACACCCGGGATGGCGGCGATCTCGTCGCTGACGCCGAGCTCCTTGCGCTGCGCTTCGAGCTTGGCGTTCTGCTCGTCGAGGAAGACGCGGGCGCGCTGCTGCAGCTCGCCCGCGACGTCCTCGTCGAAGCCCTCGATCCCGGCGAGCTCGTTGATCGGCACGAAGGCGACCTCCTCGACCGAGGCGAAGCCTTCGGTCACCAGCAGATGGGCGATGACGTCGTCGACGTCGAGCGCCTCGATGAACATTTTCGAGCGCGTGCGGAACTCTTCCTGGCGCCGCTCGCTCTCCTCGGCCTCGGTGAGGATGTCGATGTCCCAGCCGGTGAGCTGCGAGGCAAGCCGCACATTCTGGCCGCGCCGGCCGATGGCGAGCGAGAGCTGGTCGTCGGGCACCACCACCTCGATGCGGCGCTGCTCCTCGTCCATCACCACCTTGGCGACCTCGGCCGGGGCGAGCGCGTTGACGACGAAGGTGGCGGGGTCCTGCGACCACGGGATGATGTCGATCTTCTCGCCCTGCAGCTCCGCCACCACCGCCTGGACGCGCGAGCCGCGCATGCCGACGCAGGCGCCGACCGGGTCGATGCCGCTGTCGTTGGAGATCACCGCGATCTTGGCGCGGGAGCCCGGATCGCGCGCCACCGCGCGGATCTCGATGATGCCGTCATAGATCTCGGGCACTTCCTGCGCGAAGAGCTTGGCCATGAATTGCGGATGCGTGCGCGACAGGAAGATCTGCGGTCCCCGCACTTCCTGGCGCACGTCGTAGATATAGGCGCGCACGCGCTCGCCCTGGCGGAAGCTCTCGCGCGGCAGCAGCTCGTCGCGGCGCAGGATGGCCTCGGCGCGGCCGAGATCGACGATGACGTTGCCGAACTCGACGCGCTTGACCAGGCCGTTGACGATCTCGCCGACGCGGTCCTTGTACTCGTTGAATTGCCGCTGGCGCTCGGCGTCGCGCACTTTCTGCACGATCACCTGCTTGGCCGTCTGCGCCGCGATGCGGCCGAAATCGATCGGCGGCAGCGGATCGGTGATGAAATCGCCGACTTCGGCCTCGGGGTTGAGGCGCTTGGCCTCGGCGAGCGGGATCTGCGTCGCCTCGTTCTCCACGGGGTCGGCGACCTCGCGGAAGCGCATCAGCCGGATCTCGCCGCTCTTGCGGTCGATCTCGGCGCGGATGTCGTATTCCTGGCCGTATTTGGAGCGGCCGGCCTTCTGGATGGCCTGCTCCATCGCCTGCAGCACCTCGTCGCGGTCGATGCCCTTGTCGCGGGCGACCGTGTCGGCGACTTGCAGCAGCTCGGGCCGGGGGTAACTGGCTTGGATCTGCATGACCGTCTACTCTCGACTTTCTCGAACTTTTCTAATGATGCGATGGGGCGCGGCTCGCGGCCAGCAGCTCGTCGGTGAGCACGAGCTTGGCGCGCGTCACCGCCGCGAGCGGCAGGACCACGGGCTCGGCCTCGGCATCGACCAGCAGGCGTACCGCCTCGCCTTCGACGCCCAGCAGCTTGCCGCGGAAGCGCCGGCGGCCGCCGATCGGCTCGCTCAGCTCGACCTTCGCCTCGAAGCCGGCAAAGCGCGCGAAATCCTCGCGCCGCACCAGCGGCCGGTCGATGCCGGGCGAGCTCACTTCCAGCGTATAGGCCCCGGCGATGGGATCGGCGACGTCAAGCAGCGCCGAGATCGTGCGGCTGATATCGGCGCAATCCTCGACGGTCATCGCCTGCGCGTCGGCACGCTCGGCCATGACCTGCAAGGTGGCGCGACGCCCGCCGGTGATGGCGACGCGGACCACATGATAGCCCATCGCCTCGAGCGAGGGCGCGATCATCGCCTCGATCTTGCCGGTTTCCACGCCGCTCCCTTCGACCGTTGTCGGAAAACAAAAAAAGTGGGCCGCTCGGCCCACCCGTTGGCAGGTCCGGATGAACCAGACCTATGGGACTTTTTTGCGGAATATAGTCATTTTCCCAACTCCTGCAAGCCCGCGATGGCCGCCGATGGCGGCCATCGCGGTCCCCGCGCTAAGCGGGGACCCAGGGCGAGCCGACGTGCGTGTCCCCTGGGCCCCGGCTTTCGCCGGGGCGGCGCCTCTAATCTTCAATTGAGTATTAGCGGATGCTTCTCCTGGGCGCCGGCCTTCGCCGGGGCGGCGACGATTTCAAGCGGAGTCACCGCGCCCCGCGCTCCCGCCGCCGAAACCGCAGGAACGCAGGCTTGCGCCCGGCGGCCAGCGCCTTCTGCTCATAGCGCGTCTGGGGCCAGTCGGCGGGCCGCTCGCGCCAGTCCCGCGGCCCCTCGGCGAGCCACTCGAAATCGCGATGCGCCGTCGCGCGCTCCAGCATCCAGCCGAGGTAATCGGCGTCGTCCGTGGCGAGCCGGAGCTCCGCATTGTCTGCGAGCGCGAAGGCGAGCCGGTCCAGCGTCTCGCGGGAGACGATGCGGCGCTTGTGGTGGCGCAGCTTCGGCCAGGGATCGGGAAAGAGGATGAAGGCGCGCGCCAGCGACGCCTCGGGGAGCGCCGCGATGAGGAGCCGCGCATCGTCGATCAGCAGGCGCAGATTGGTGAGCCCCTGGCGCTTCACCTCGGCGAGCAGCTTGACCACGCCGTTCTCGAACACTTCGCAGCCGATCAGCCCGATCGCGGGATGCGCCGCCGCTTGCGCCGCGAGATGCTCGCCGCCGCCGAATCCCACCTCGAGCCACACCGAATCCACCGGCGGCGCGAAGAGCCGGCGCGGGTCAAGCGGCCCGTGCGCGGGGAGCTCGATGCTGAGCCGCGGCAGCAGCGTCCGCATCAGCTCCTGCTGGCCCGGCCGCAGCTTGCGGCCGCGGCGGCGGCCATGGACGAGGCGCCGGGGCGGCGCCGCGGCGGCTGGCGCCGCGCTCAGAACGCTCGGCGCAGCGCGTCGACGAGATCGAGCCGCTCCCACGAGAAGCCGCCATCGCTCTCCGGCGGCCGGCCGAAATGGCCATAGGCCGAGGTGCGGGCATAGATCGGCCGGTTGAGCGAAAGATGCGTGCGGATGCCGCGCGGCGAGAGGTCCATCAGCTCCTGCAGCACGCTCGACAGCTTGTCCTCGTCGACCTTGCCGGTGCCGCTGGTGTCGATATAGACCGAAAGCGGCTTCGCCACACCGATCGCATACGAGAGCTGGATGGTGCAGCGCTCGGCAAGGCCTGCCGCCACAGCGTTCTTGGCGAGGTAGCGCGCGGCATAGGCAGCCGAGCGGTCGACCTTGGTCGGGTCCTTGCCCGAGAACGCGCCGCCGCCATGGGGTGCCGCGCCGCCATAGGTGTCGACGATGATCTTGCGGCCGGTGAGGCCGCAATCGCCGTCGGGACCGCCGATGACGAAGCGCCCGGTGGGATTGACGTAGAAATGCTCCTCGTCGCACATCCAGCCTTGCGGCAGCACGTTCAGCACGTGCGGCCGCACCAGCTCGCGCACCTCGTCCTGGTCGATCGACGGGTCGTGCTGGGTCGAGACCACCACTGAGGTGGCGCGAACCGGCTTGGCGTCGACATAATGCAGGCTCACCTGGCTCTTGGCGTCGGGTCCCAGCAGCGGCGCGGCGCCGGAATGGCGCGCCTCGGCGAGCGACTTCAGGATGGCGTGCGCGTAGAAGATCGGCGCCGGCATCAGCTCCGGCGTCTCGCGGCAGGCATAGCCGAACATGATGCCCTGGTCGCCGGCGCCTTCATCCTTGTTGCCGGCGGCATCGACGCCCTGGGCGATGTCTTGGGATTGCTTGTGCAGATAGCACTCGATCGTCGCGGTCTTCCAATGGAAGCCGTGCTGCTCGTAGCCGATGTCCTTGATCGCGTGCCGCGCCACCTCGATGAGCCGCTCCGGCGTTACCGCATCGGGCCCGCGCACCTCGCCCGCCAGCACCACGCGGTTGGTGGTCGCCAAGGTCTCGCAGGCGACGCGCGCCTGCGGATCGGCGGCGAGAAATGTGTCCACCACCGCGTCGGAAATGCGGTCGCACACCTTGTCGGGATGTCCTTCCGAGACGGATTCGCTGGCAAAAACATAGTCGCGCTTGGCCACGGTCAATCCCTTCTGTGCTGGCGCCCGGTGGAGCGGCCGAGATGCCGGTTGGTCGACGCCTTGTCGGCAAATCCGCCCGCGCCCGTCGCTGGGGCGGCGGAAAGCAGCGACATGTGGCAAGGCCAGCCGGCCGCCGTCAACCCATTTTTTGTTGGGCAGAGCGGTGGGCCGGAAGAGTGCGCTGAGCCGCCGTTGGCGCAGGCGTTGGCGATGGCTTTGGTGAGATCGAAGAGCCGGCGGCGGATCTGCGCGTCCGGAATGCGGTAATAGGCCCGCACCAGCTCCAGGGTCTCGCGCCGCATCATCGGGTCGGGCTCATAGCGCGCGGCGACGCCGTCGCCGGTGCCGGGCTCGGCGGCCGCCGCGGCGGCGGCCTCGGGGGTGATGTCGTCGAAGAAGAACGACACCGGCACGTCCAGCACGCGGGAGAGATCGTAGAGCCGGCTGGCGCCGACGCGATTGGCGCCGCGCTCGTATTTCTGCACCTGCTGGAAGGTCAGCCCGATCGCTTCGCCGAGCTTCTCCTGGCTCATCCCGAGCAGCGTGCGCCGCAGCCTTACCCGCGAGCCGACATGGACATCGATGGGGTTGGGCTTGTCCGACTTGCGACGGCGCTTGCGCGCGACGGTTGGCTTTTGATTCATTATGCGCTTTCGACGCTTCGGAGACAGGGCCTAGTTAATTCACACGATCGTATGCGGTCAACCATCGTGATGATCTATAGCGCCGAATATTGGCAGATAATAGCAAAACACTATTTAATGCCGATGAAAACGCGAAATAACGCCAGCAATCGCCAGTAAAAAGAGCAGCAGCCCACAGAATAGAACCTCCCGCATGCGCTCATAAAGTGTGGGCTCTAGCGCCATCGGCAGCGGCGCATCGAGCACGCCGACGGCATCGAGATCGAGTCGCAGAAGCACGCGGCCATAGCCGTCGATGACGGCGGAGACGCCGTTATTGGCCGAGCGCACCAGCGGCAGACCTTCCTCGACGGCGCGGACGCGCGCGATCGCGAGATGCTGGAAGGGGCCCGAGCTCACGCCGTACCACGCGTCGTTGGTGATGTTGAGCAGCCATTGCGGGCGATGGGCGGGATCGATGACCGCGCCGGGGAAGATCACCTCGTAGCAGATCAGCGGCGACACCGGCGGCAACCCCGGGAGCTCGAGCGTGCGCGGCCCGGGCCCGCGCGAGAAGTCACCGATCCCCGGTGCGATCCTCTCGATCGGCAGGATGCCGCGCAGCGGCACGTATTCGCCGAACGGCACGAGATGGGCCTTGTCGTAGGTCGCGATCACCGCGCCGGTATCGTCGAGCGCGAGCAGGCTGTTCCACACTTGGCGCGGCGGCCAGCCCTCGAGCGGCTCGGCGCGCTCGGCGCCGGTGAGCAGCAGCCCGCCCTTCGGGATCACCTCGGCGATGGCGTGGCGCAGCTCGGGATAGCGCTCGAGCAGCGGCGGCGCCGCCGCTTCGGGCCAGATGATGTCGCTGATGCCGGCGGCACCGGGCGATCCGCTCAGCGCCAGCAGGCGGCGGAAATTCGTGCCGCGCGCCTGCGGGTCGTTCTTCAGCGTCTCGGGGATCGAGGGCTGCACCAGGCGCAGCATGATGCCGGGCACGGTGGCGCGCGACGCATCGGCGAGCCGCCAGGCGCCGCCGGCCGCTGCCGCGAGGACGAGGAGCGCCGCCGCGAGCGGCGCCCAGAAGCGGCCGCGTCCGAGATCGCCGAGCCGCGCCGGCAGCGCCGCCGCGGTCACGGTGAGGAGGCTCAGGCCGTAGATGCCGAGGACCGAGGCCGATTGCAGCACCGCGAGCGCGCCGGGAAATGCCCCGGCCCAGGCATAGCCCACGAGGTTCCAGGGAAATCCCGTCAGCACATGGCCGCGCAGATATTCCGCCGCCGCCCAGCATGCGGCGAAGACCAGGATACGGGCGCTGCCGGCGAGCCGCAGCCGCTCGCACGCCTCATGGGCGGCGAGTTGCGCCAGCGCCGTGAAGATCGCGAGGCCGGCGGGGACGCCGGCCACGGCGAACGGCACCATCCACCAGAACTGCGCGATGTCGACGAAGAGCGCGGCGGCGATCCAATAGAGTCCCGCGAGGAAGAAGCCGAAGCCGAAGCTCCAGCCGAGCAGCAGCGCGCCGCCGCGGCCGCGCGTGCCGTCGGCAAGCCAGATCAGCCCGGTGAAGGAGATGACGAGCATCGGCGTGAGATCGACCGGCGACAGCGCCGCGGCGGCGAGCGCGCCGAGCAGCGCCGCAAGGCCATAGCGCCGCCAGCCGGCGAGGCCCGAGCACCACAGCGCGCCGCGCTGCAGCGGCGCGAGCGGGCCGATGGCGCGGAAGGCCATGCCGGCGCGGGCGTCAGGCATCGGGCTCGGCCGGCGCCGAAGGCAGGTTGCGCAGGCGCAGCCGCTTGATGCGCCGGGGATCGGCGTCGAGCACTTCGAACTCGATGCCGGAGGGATGGCGCACCACCTCGCCGCGGCCCGGCACGCGGCCGGCCAGCGCCGAGACCAGGCCGCCCAGGCTCTCGACGCCGTCTTCGTGCTCCGGCTGCAGCAGCGCCGTCGGCACGCGCTGCTGCAGCGCGTCGATCTTGATCCGGGCATCGGCGATGAGCGTGCCGTCGGGGCGTCCGATCAGCTTCGGCTGGTCGGCGTCGTCATGCTCGTCCTCGATCTCGCCGACGATCTCCTCGATCACGTCCTCGATGGTGACGAGCCCGTCGATGCCGCCGAACTCGTCGACCACCAGCGCCATGTGCACGCGCGACAAGCGCATCTGCAGCAGCAGGTCGAGCACCGGCAGCGAAGGCGCCACGAACAGCACCTTGCGCGCGATCTTGGCGAGCGGCACCGCCTTGCCGTCGGCGGCATAAGGCAGCAGATCCTTGATGTGGACGATGCCGACGACATCGTCGAGCCGCTCGCGGTAGAGCGGCAGGCGCGAATGGCCGTGCTCCACCATCTGCTTCACCGCTTCGGCAAAGGGCGTGTCGATCTCGAGCGCGAGGATGTCGACCCGCTGCACCATGATGTCGGCGGCGGCGAGCTCGTGCAGCTTGAGGATGTTGGTAAGCAGCGTCCGCTCGTGCGGATCGATCGGCTGCTCCTCCTTGTGCTCCTCGATCAGCTCCTCGAGTTCCTCGCGCAGCGTGGTCTCGCCGTTGCGCTGGCCGACGAGCTGGCGCAGCCAGTTGCGCAGGCCGTGCAGCGGCCCTTCATGGCCGGAATGAGGCGCGCCGTCAGCCATGCGACGCCTCCGGCAGCCGATAGGGGTCGGCGACGCCGAGCCCGGCGAGCACGCCGCGTCTCGAGCGCCTCCATGCGCTCGGCCTCGGCGGCGATCTCGTGGTCGAAGCCCAGCAGATGCAGCACGCCATGGACGACGAGATGAGCCAGATGGTCGGCGAGCGTCTTGTCTTGCGCCTGCGCCTCGGCCGCCACCGTCTCGAAGGCCAGCACCACGTCGCCCAGCAGCAGCGGCGCGCCGGGCGGCGGCGGCGTGTCGACGCCGGCGGCGAAGGAGAGCACGTTGGTGGGCGCGTCGCGGCCGCGCCAGGCGCGGTTCAAGCCGCGCAGCAGCGCATCGTCCGCCAGCACGATGGCGAGCTCGGCCGGGCCGCGCCGCGCCCCGCCGCCGGCCAGCGCCGCCCGCGCCGCCCGGTCGCAGGCGCGCTCCAGCTCCGGCAGCGCGCGGCGCCAGAGCGGCGAAGGCTCGGCCAGATCGATCTCGACCGGGCCGGCAGGATCAGGTTCGTCGGTCATCGCTCTTCTTGGCGCGCGCCGTCTCGCGCTTGCTGTCGCGCTGGTCATAGGCGCGCACGATGCGCGAGACCAGCGGATGACGCACGACATCGGTTTCGTTGAACTCCACCACCGTGATGCCTTCGACGCCGCGCAGTGTCTCGAGCGCGTCGCGCAGCCCGCACTGCGCGCCTTGCGGCAGGTCGATCTGCGAGAGATCGCCGGTGACCGCCATGCGCGCGTTCTCGCCCAGCCGCGTCAGGAACATCTTCATCTGCACCGGCGTCGTGTTCTGCGCCTCGTCGAGGATGACGAAGGCGTTGGCGAGCGTGCGCCCGCGCATGAAGGCGAGCGGCGCGATCTCGATCTCGCCGCTGTCCAAGCGCTTCGTCACCTGGTCGCCCGGCAGCATGTCGTAGAGCGCATCATAGAGCGGGCGCAGATAGGGGTCGACCTTCTCGCGCAGATCGCCCGGCAGGAAGCCCAGCCGCTCGCCCGCCTCGACCGCCGGCCGCGACAGCACGATGCGCTCGACCGTGCCCGACATCATCATGTCGACGGCGGTGGCGACCGCGAGGTAGGTCTTGCCGGTGCCGGCGGGGCCGAGCCCGAACACCAGCTCGTTCTCGCGCAGCGCGCGGATATAGGTCGCCTGGTTGGGGCCGCGTGCCGAGATGCGCCGCTTCCTGGTACGGATCTCCTCGCCCTCGCTCCACAGCTCACGGCGGCCCGGCTGGCTTTGCGCCAGCCTGAGCGCCGCGTCGACCGCGGCGCCGTCGACTTCGAGGCCGCGCTTCAACCGGTCGTAGAGCGCGGTGAGCGCGGTGCGCGCCACGTCGGTGCGCTGCGTCGGGCCGGAGATCGCGATCCGGTTGCCGCGCGAGACGACGGAGACGCCGAGCTGGCGCTCGATGCGGTCCAGATTCTCGTCGCGCTCGCCGAAGAGCTGCGCCAGCAGCGAGTTGTCGTCGAACTGCATCTGCACGCGGCCGTTGGCGGCGTCGGCGCTCATGCCGGCAGCTCCGCTTCCGTCATCGCCAGCTCGCCGGCGAGGCTGTTGGCCAGCGCCGCGGTGAGCCGCACCGGCGCCACCCTGCCGATCAGCCGGTCGGGTGCCAGCGCATGCACCGCCTGGAGATAGGGGCTGCGGCCGATCAGCTGGCCCGCATGGCGCCCCCGCTTCTCGAACAGCACATCGAGCGTGCGCCCGATCGAGGCGGTGTTGAAGGCGCGTTGCTGCGCCGCGAGCAGCGCCTGCAGCTCGGCGAGCCGCGCCGCCTTGACCGGCTCCGGCACCTGGTCCGGCATCAGCGCCGCCGGCGTGCCCGGCCGCGCGCTGTATTTGAAGGAGTAGGCCTGGGCAAAGCCGATCTCGCGCGCGAGAGCCAGCGTCGCGGCGAAATCGCGGTCGCTCTCGCCGGGAAATCCCACGATGAAATCCGAGGAGAAGGCGATGTCGGGCCGCGCCCGGCGCAGGCGCTCGATGATGCGCCGGTAGTCGTCGACGCTGTGCCGCCGGTTCATCGCCGCGAGCATGCGCGATGATCCGGACTGCACCGGCAGGTGCAGGAACGGCATGAGCGCCGGCACGTCGCGATGGGCCGCCACCAGCTCGTCATCGACATCGAGCGGATGGGAGGTGGTGTAGCGGATGCGCTGCAGCCCTTCGATCCCGGCGAGATCGCGGATGAGCCGTCCCAATCCCCAGGCGCCGCCGGCCGCTTCGCCGCGATAGGCGTTGACGTTCTGGCCGAGCAGCGTGATCTCGCGCGCACCTTGCGCGAGGAGCCGTCGCGCTTCGGCGAGGATCGCCGCTGCCGGGCGCGAGAGCTCGGCGCCGCGGGTATAGGGCACGACGCAGAAGGTGCAGAATTTGTCGCAGCCTTCCTGCACCGTGAGAAAGGCCGAGATCCCCTGGGGCGCCGCCGCGTCGGGCAGGAAATCGAACTTGGCCTCGGCGGGGAAGTCGGTGTCGAGCACATGGCCGCCGGCGCGCGCCACCTGCGCCACCATCTCGCCCAGGCGATGATAGGTTTGCGGCCCCAGCACGATGTCGACATAAGGCGCGCGCGCCAGGATCTCGGCGCCCTCGGCCTGGGCGACGCAGCCCGCGACCGCCAGGATCAGGCGCCCGCCCGACGCCGCCTTGCGCGTCTTGAGCGGCTGCAGCCGGCCCAGCTCCGAGAACACCTTCTCCGCCGCCTTCTCGCGGATGTGGCAGGTGTTGAGGATGACCATGTCGGCTTCCTCGGCGGCGGCGACCGGCGCATAGCCGAGCGGCGCCAGCACGTCCGACATGCGGGCGGAATCATAGACGTTCATCTGGCAGCCATAGGTCTTGATATAGAGCTTTTTCGCCACGCGCATATCCTGCTCACTGTGCGGCCGCGGCGGGCGCCGCGGCTTGCGGCGACGCGGGCCAATCCTGCTGGCGGCCGGCGATGGCGCCGGCCATTCCCGCCGCCACGACCCGGTAGCAATGCTCTGCCAGCGCCTTGCGCGAGCCGAATTGCGGCAGGGTCACCGCCGGATGAAAGCTCACCTCGACCCGGACCCGGCCGAGCCCGAGCATGGTCCAGAGATGGGGGATGAATTCCATGTCGCCGTACCAGGCGAAGAACGGGCGGTAGAACCGGCCGAGCGGGATGCCGTCGAGCCTGGTATAGGCGATCGAGACCGGCTGCACCGGCAGCGGCCCGTGCGGCCCGACATAATCGGCGACGCTGAACAGCGCGCTCTTGAAGGGCAGCGCGCGGTTGCCGTCGCCGGTGGTGCCTTCGGGGAAGAGGATGAGATTGTCGTCCTCGTCGAGCCGCTCGCGGATCGCGTTGCGCTGGTGATGGGTGCTGCTGACGCGGCGATCGACGAACACCGTGCGCTGCAGCTTGGCGAGCCAGCCGAACAGCGGCCAGCGCGCGACATCGGCCTTGGCGATGAAGGAGCCTTCGACCAGCGACCCCAGGATCTCGATGTCGATGAAGGAGACATGGTTGGCGACAAAGAGCGTCGGGCGGCGGCGCGACGGCTCGCCGGTCACGCCCACCTCGAAGCCCATCAGCCGCAGCACCCAGCGATGATAGTGGCGCGGCAGGCGGCGGCGCAGCCGGCTGCGCGTCGCCACCAGCAGCGCCTGCAGCGGCATCAGCGGCAGGGTGAGGGCGATGTAGAGGAAGACCCGGACGAGCCGGAGCAGCGTCGCGCTCATGCGCTCGCGCCGCCGTCCCGCGCCTGGCGCTCGTAGTGCCGATAGTACTTATCGGTGACCAGATCGGTCTTCACCACGACGCAGATATCGGTGGTGTTGAACTGGTGGTCGATCACCGCGCCGTCGCCGACGAAGCCGCCGACGCGCAGATAGCCTTTGATCAGCGGCGGCAAATCGCCGAGCGTGCGGGCGGGGTCGAGCGCCGCGGCGTCGAGCCGGCGCATGTCGACAAAGCGGTGCGGCAGCGCCCGCGGGCGCAGCGCCGGCGGCGCCAGGTGGTGGTGGTAGAGGTAGGAGAGCGGCAGGGCGAGCGCGTCGGCATCGGTGCCGGGCAGGCTGGCGCAGCCGAACATCAGCGCGATGTCGTGATGGAAGACATAGGCCGCGAGGCCGCGCCACAGCAGCTGCATGGTAGAGCGGCCGCGCGCCGACGGGTCGACGCAGGAGCGGCCGAGCTCGAGGATCTCGCCGGGATATGCCGTTATCTTGGCGATGTCGTACTCGGCGGCGGAATAGAACCGGCCATGATGCTCCGCGGCCTTCCGCCGGATCAGGCGATATGTGCCCACCACCGCCTGGGGGAAGCTGCCGCGGGCATGGTCGATCACCAGCAGATGGTCGCAGATGCCGTCGAAATCGTCGAAATCGCGCGTCGCGGCGCGCCATCTCGGGCGAGGGGATCGCCCCCATCTCGTCGTAGAAGACGCGATAGCGCAGCGCCTGCGCCGCATCGACCTCGCCGACCGTGTCGGCCAGCCGCACCTGCAGCGTGCCGGAGCGAACATCGACGGCCACGAGCGCCGCCGCCGGGTCGACCATCTGCGGTTGCGGCTCGATCACGGTTCGCCCACGGTCATTTGCGCTCGGTCTTGCCGGCGAGCGGAACGGCGAACAGCTCGAGGCGGTGGCCGACGAGCTTGTAGCCGAGGCGCTCCGCCTCCTGGCGCTGCAGCGCCTCGATCTCCTCGTTGCGGAACTCGATGACCCGGCCGCTCTGCACGTCGATGAGATGATCGTGGTGGTCCGATGTCGCCTCCTCGTAGCGCGCGCGGCCGTCGCCGAAATCGTGGCGCGCCAGGATGTTGGCCTCCTCGAAGAGGCGCACGGTGCGGTAGACGGTGGCGATGCTGATCTTGGCATCGATCTCGGTGGCGCGCCGGTGCACGGCTTCGACATCGGGATGGTCGGCGGAATCGGACAGCACGCGTGCAATGACGCGGCGCTGCTCGGTCATCTTCAGCCCCTTGTCGATGCAGAGTTGTTCGAGCCGGGAGGGCATCCCCAATCTGTCACTTGCGCCATTGCGCCATCGAAACAGTATACCGCAAAGGCGAAGGTGAGCCTATACCGCCGCGTCCGCACGCCAGACGGGTGATCAGGCGGCGCTGCTGCGCCGCCCGCGGGTACCGAGCCCGATCTCCTTGGCGAGCTTGCTGCGCTGGCGGGCGTAATTGGGCGCCACCATCGGATAATCGGGCGGCAGGCTCCAGCGGTCGCGGTATTCGTCGGGCGTCATGTTGTAGGCGGTCTTGAGGTGGCGCTTCAGCATTTTCAGCTTTTTGCCGTCCTCGAGGCAGATGATGTAGTCCGGATGGACCGAGCGCTTGACGCTGACGGCCGGCTGCGGCCGCTCCGCGGCCGACACCGGCGCCTTCCCAATACCGGCGAGCGACTGATAAACCTGATTAATAAGCTGCGGCAAGTCGCCGACCGCCACGGTATTGTTTGACACATGGGCCGCGACGATTTCGGTCGTCAGGGCAAGCAGGTCGTTTGAGTTGGCCGTGTCAGTCATTGTCCACAATTCCTCTGACGGTCAGAGTCACGGATATATGAGCTTTGCTGGCGGGAAGCAATGAGCTTCAACGTCAACAGCATTATTTTTTTCGTGAACACGACAAGTTGAGGCCCGGACGCTAAATCGGCGGGACAGCATTGCGAGCCGACTTGCCCTTCCGGGGGGCGGCAAGTCGACGCCCAGTGAAAGCCGCGTAACGTCAAGTTGCCGCCGGTTCAGGGTAGCAGCGTGCGGCGCAACAGCAGGGCGTCGATGGTCTGGGCGCCGCGGCGGTAATATCCCCGCCGCTGGCCGCTCTGGGCGAAGCCGCAGCTCTCATAGAGCAGCCGCGCCGCCGGGTTGTCCGCCGCCACTTCGAGGCCGATGCCGCGCGCGCCGGCGCGCCGGGCGCGCTGGAAGAGATCGGCGAGCAGCGCCCGGGCGATGCCTTGGCGGCGCCGCTCCGGCGCCACCGCCAGGGTCAGGATCTCGCCATCGGCGGCCAGGATGAGATCGAGAATGAAGCCCTGCAGCCGGCGGTCCCGGGAATCCTCGATGAGGTGCCCGCTCGCCCCGGCCATCGCCAGCAGCTCGCCGAGCGCCTTCTCGTCCCAGTGCTCCTCGGGAAAGCACAGCGCGTGCAGCCGGGCCAGCGCCGGCAGGTCGGCGGCCTCGACCGGGCGCAGCCGCGGGCTCATGGGCGTGCTGCCCGCCGGCGCGGCGTGGTGGTGTCGGGGGGGCGCAGATAAAGCGGCCGCGGCGGTGCCGGCCGCAGCCCCGGCCGCCAGCTCGCGGCGGC
Source organism: uncultured Alphaproteobacteria bacterium (assembly GCA_963789275.1). Taxonomy (GTDB): domain Bacteria; phylum Pseudomonadota; class Alphaproteobacteria; order ATCC43930; family CGMCC-115725; genus DAHUYF01. The sequence goes on along the minus strand of CAWBKF010000004.1, from coordinate 218,184 downwards.
CAGGCGCGCCACATCGGCGGCGTCCGCCAGGCCCGGGCCGCCGGCCAGCGCCGCCTCCTGCCCGCCGGGGATGAGCGCCGCGAGCCTCGGCGCCGCGTCGCCCGCCAGCAGCAGCGGCGCCGCCGGCAGCCAGGCCGGGACGTCTTCGGGCGCCACCAGCGCGCCCTCGGCGAGCGGCGTTTGGCCGTCGAAGGCCTGCAGGTAGAGCTCGCGGCGCTTGCTGTCGAGCGCCACCACCAGGACCCGCCCCGCCGCTGCCGCCGGCGCGGCCTGCGCCGCCACCGCGGCAAAGCTGGTGATCCCCAGCACCGGCAGGCCGCTGGCAAGCGCCAGGCCGCGCGCTGCGGCAAGGCCGATGCGCAGCCCGGTGAAGGCGCCCGGGCCGATGGTGACGGCGATGAGGTCGAGCGCGTCCAGCGTCGTCTCGGCCTCATCGAGCACCGCGGCGATCATCGGCATCAGCGCCTCGGCCTGGCCCCGCGCCATGGCGGCAAAGCGCCGCGCGCGGACGACGCCGTCGCGCAGCACCGCCGCCGAGCAGGCGGATCCGGCGGTGTCGAAGGCAAGGAGGCTCACCACGCTCGCCGCCCGCACCGCCGCATGCTAGGAGAGAGCCCCGTCCTCACCACCCTTTGCCGCCCATGCCCCTCGTCGAGATCACGCCCGAACGCCACGACGTCGTCATCGCCCTCGCCTATGCCACGCCGCAGAACCTGACGGGAAAGCCGCTCTACCGACAGGCCCGCTGCTATCTCCACCCCGAGGCCGAGGCCAGGCTGGTCCGCGCCGTGGCCTTGGCGCGGGCGCTGGGGCTCAGGCTCAAGCTCCTCGACGCCTTCCGCCCGTCGGAGGCGCAATGGCTGTTGTGGAACGCCTGCCCCGACCCGGAATTCCTCGCCGACCCCAGGCGCGGCTCGCCGCATTCGCGCGGCACCGCGCTCGATCTCACCCTGATCGACGCCGCCGGCGCCGCGCTCGACATGGGCACCGCCTTCGACGCCTTCACGCCGCTGTCGCACCACGCCAATACCGAGATCCCGCTCGCGGCGCAGCGCAACCGCTTCCTGCTGCTCGGGCTGATGAGCGCGGCGGGATGGGATTTCTATGGTAACGAGTGGTGGCATTACCAGCTCTTCAATTCCCGGCAGTATCCCCTGCTGGGTGATAAGGACGCGCCGGCGCCGATGATGTAGCCGCCGGCCCGGCGCAATCCTATAGTGGCCGCGGCCGCCACGGGAGAGCGAGCGTGTACCTTCCGGCGAATTTCCGCGAAGACCGCGTCGAGGTGCTGCACCAGGCGATCCGGGAGATCGCGCTCGGCGCGCTCGTCACCCTGGGCGGTGACGGGCTGAGCGCCAGCCATGTGCCGATGCTGGTCGATCCCGCGCCGGCGCCTTTCGGCACGCTCACCGGCCACATCGCCCGCGCCAACCCGCAATGGCAGACCCTGAAGCCGGAGGTCGACGCGCTCGCCATCTTCACCGGGCCCGAGGCCTATATCTCGCCCGGCTGGTACGCGACCAAGCCGCTGACCGGCAAGGTGGTGCCGACCTGGAACTATGTCGCGATCCACGCCACCGGGAAGCTGCGCTTCTTCGACGATGCCGAGCGGCTGCGCGGCATCGTCACGCGCCTTACCGATCTCCATGAGCAGCGCCGTCCCGAGCCCTGGAAGGTGACCGACGCGCCGGCGGACTACATCGCCGGCATGCTGAAGGCGATCGTCGGATTCGAGCTCACCGTCGCCCGGCTCGAGGGCAAATGGAAGATGAGCCAGAACCGCCCGCCCGAGGACCAGGCCGGCGTCGTCGAGGGGCTGACCCGCGAAGCCGGCGCGCCGGAGGTCGCTGCGATCGTCGCGAAGGCGACGGCGCCCAAAGGCTAGAGCAGAGTTCCGCGCACATCCGGAAAATCGCTGCAGTTCCCGTTACTTATTCCGCCGTCCCCGCGAAAGCGGGGACCCAGGTGCAGCGCTCCGCTCGATGCATTTGCGGGATCCTGGATGCCCGCTTTCGCGGGCAAAGCGATTGCTGAGGAATACGCTGACCCGAGATGTGTGCGTCACCGCCGCGCTCAGACCGCGCGCACCTCGAGCACTTCGGGCACGTAATGGCGCAGCATGTTCTCGATGCCGGCCTTGAGCGTCGCGGTCGAGCTCGGGCAGCCCGAGCACGAACCCTGCATGTGCAGATAGACGATGCCGTCCTCGTAGCGCTGGAAGATGATGTCGCCGCCATCCTGCGCCACCGCCGGGCGCACCCGCGTCTCGAGCAGCTCCTTGATCTGCTGCACGACCTCGTCGCCTTCCTCTTCCACCTCGAGCGCGGCGCCGTCGGTCGCCAGGATCACCGGCTGGCCGGTGGTGAAATGCTCCATGATGGCGCCGAGCACCGCCGATTTGAGCTGGTACCAGTCGGCCTCGTCATCCTTGCTGACGGTAATGAAATCGGTGCCGAGGAAGATGCCGGTCACCCCCGGCAGGCCGAACAGGCGCTGCGCCAGCGGCGAGCGGGCGGCGGCGTCGGGATCGGTGAAATTCGCCGTGCCCTGCTCCATCACCACCCGTCCCGGCAGGAATTTGAGCGTGGCGGGGTTGGGGGTCGGCTCGGTCTGGATGAACATGTCGTCCTCTGGCGCTGGGGCAGTCGCTGGCGCTGTACCTTGGATCAACCCCGGCCCAAGTCAACCCTTTGGCGGGTAGGGTTTTCCAGGCGAAGGCGCGAAGCGCCTTCGTCCGCGGCGGCGTCAGCGGTTGCGCAGCAACCGCGAGAGCCGCACCGTGCGGGCTAGCTTGAACCGCTGCGGGCTCTCGCGGTTGCAAGGGCAACCGCTGACGCCCGCCAGCGACAACGCTTCGCGTTGCGCTAGGTGAGCTCCGCGATCTGCGCGTCGGTCAGGCTGCCGGGGACCACGGTGATGGGGACGCGCATCTTGCCCGACATCTTGCCGACCAGATGCGTCACCAGCGGTCCCGGCCCTTCGGGGCCGGTGCCGGCGGCCAGCACCAGGATCGAGATGCCCGGCTCCTCGTCGAGCAGCGCCAGCAGCTCGTCGCGCCGCCGGCCCTCGCGGATATGCACCATGGGCAGGTCGCCGCAGAGGTCGGCGATCTCGCCCGACAGCTTCTGCAGCAGCGCCTCCGCCTCCTCGCGCCGCTCCTCGCGCATCAGGCTCTCGACCGCCATCCATTGCTGCAGGTCGGAGGGCTCGATGACATAGAGCAGCGCCACCTTGCCGCCGGTGCGCCGCGCGCGCAGCGCCGCGTAGCGCAGTGCAACGCGCATCTCCTCGCTGTCATCGACCACCACCAGGAAGATGCGCGGTTGGCTGGACGGATCGCTCATCACAAGCCTCCCTCGCCTAGGGCTCCCCTAGGCATGGCGGAACGGCAGGCTGGACAGCCAGCCTGCGAGCGCCGCGCCGATCACGGCCAACAGGCCGTAAAGCAGCGCTCGGCGCTGGGCGAAGTCGTTGACCTCGGCATCGAGCCCGGCCTGAGAAATGTAGAGCGGCGAGGTCTGGCCGCCCACCACCCGCTTGTCGCGCACCAGGAATATCTGCACGGTGTAATTGCCGGTCGGCACGTTGGCGGGAAACCCCAGGGCGAGATGGAAGAGCTCGCTGCCGAGGAAATTGAAGCCGCCCACCGCATCGGCATAAAGCGCCTGCTCGCGCCGCTCGCGGATGAGCGCGGCGCGGAAATCGGCGATCTCCTGCGGCGTGCGGCCCTTTTCCGCGGCGGCGAGCGGCAGGTTGGCGAGGCCTATATCCTGCAGCGTGCGCAGCGCCGACGGCATGATGTCCTCGAGCGGGCGCGTGCTGTAGACGGCGTAATAGCTGGGGACGCCGGTGAAGGTCATCTGCCTTGTGTTGATCCAGAGGCCGGCGACCCGGCTCTTGTGGCGCACCACGGCGTCGCGGTTGGGGCCGCGCACGACGACGATGACGTCGCCGGGGCCGTCGGTGGCGCCGAACAGCACGACATCGGTGCCGGTGAAGCCGGTGGTGATGGCGACGAAATGGCTGGTGAGGTCGGCGATCAGCGGCTCGGCGGCGCGCCCCGGCGCCGGCCACAGCAGCAACAGCAGGAACGGCAGGGCGCGCCTCATTCGCCGGGCATCTCCAGGCTGTAGGGATCGTCCGGCCGCACCGTCAGGTCGAAGGCGAGCTTCGCCGCCACGGCCAGCACCAGGATCGCCAGCAGCGCGCGCAGCTGCTCGCCGCGCAGATGCGTGCCGAAGCGCGTGCCGAGCTGCGCGCCGATGACGCCGCCGACCAGCAGCACCAGCGCCAGCACCGCATCGACCGTGCCGTTCTCCACCGCCTGCAGGACGGTGACGCTGGCGGCGACGAAGATGATCTGGAAGAGCGAGGTGCCCGGCACCACCGCGGTCGGCATGCCGAGGATGTAGATCATCGCCGGCACCATGACGAAGCCGCCGCCCACCCCCATGACCGCCGACAGCACGCCGACGAAGAAGCCCAGCGTCAGCGGCAGCAGCGCGCTGATATAGAGCTTCGAGCGGCGGAAGCGCATCTTGAAGGGCAGGCCGTGCAGCCAGATGTGCTGGTGCAGCTTGCGCCGCCCGGCGCCCGGCCGGCGCAGGCGCAGCACCGCGCGCGTGCTCTCCACCAGCATCAACGTGCCGAGCGTCCCCAGCAGGATCGTGTAGGAGAGGCTGATGGCGATGTCGATCTGCCCCAGCCGGCGCAAGAGCGCGAAGAACCACACCCCCACCACCGAGCCGGCGAAGCCGCCGGCGAGCAGCACGATGCCCATGTGGAAATCGATGTTGCCGCGCCGCCAATGGGCGAGCGCGCCGGAGACCGAGGCGCCGACCAACTGGTTGGCCGAAGACGCCACGGCGATGGCATGCGGCACGCCGATGAAGATGAGCAGCGGCGTCAGCAGGAAGCCGCCGCCGACCCCGAACACGCCCGACAGGAACCCCACCACCCCGCCAAGCACCAGCAGGACGAAGACGTCTTGCGAGATGGCGGCGATGGGCAGGTAGATGTCCACGGGGCGAGGAGATTGCCAGTTATCAGTTGTCGGTTATCAGTTTTCAGTATCGGGCGGCGCCCGCCATACTGACAACTGATAACTGGCAACTGACAACTCCTGGAGCGAGCCCCATGCCCAGCCCCTTCGACTTCACCGGCAAGTCGGTTTTCGTCGCCGGCGGCAGCAGCGGCATCAATCTCGGTATCGCCGAGGCCTTTCGCCGCCGCCGGCGCCAACCTCGCCATCGCCAGCCGCTCGCAGGAGCGCGTCGATCTCGCCTGCGAGCAGCTTGAGTGCGCAGGGCGGCAAGGTGCTGGGCCGCAGCGCCGATGTCCGCGACATCGCCGCGATCTCCGGCGCGCTCGCCGCGGCGCATGCGGTCTTCGGCGAGATCGACGTGCTGGTCTCGGGCGCCGCCGGCAATTTCCCGGCGCCGGCGCTCGGCATGTCGGCCAACGCCTTCAAGACGGTGATCGACATCGACCTCCTGGGCAGCTTCAACGTGCTGCGCGCCGCCCATCAATATCTCCGGAAGCCCGGCGCCTCGATCATCACCATCTCGGCGCCGCAATCCTTCAACCCGATGCCGCTGCAGGTGCATGCCTGCGCCGCCAAGGCCGGGGTCGACCAGATGATGCGCGTCCTCGCCATGGAATGGGGCGGCGACGGCATCCGCGTCAACTCGATCGCGCCGGGGCCGATCGAGGGCACGGAAGGCTTCAGGCGCCTCTCCGGCAGCGCCGAGGTGCGGCAGAAGATGGCGGGCCGCATCCCGCTGCGCCGCTTCGGCACGCTCGCCGATTGCGCCGACCTCGCCTTGTTCCTGGCCTCGCCGATGGCGTCCTGGATCACCGGCGCGCTGATCCCGGTGGATGGCGGCTGGTCGCTCTATGGCGGCGGCCTCTCCTCGACCCAGCTGGCGCTCGAGGCGGGCGCGGTGCCGGGGCGGTAGGGGCCGTTACCGGCCTCGACGGGAAGCGCTTGTCGTCGCTCCGCGCCATCGATAGCATCGCCGGCCATGACGACCGATCCGACAGCGCCGGCCGGCTACTCGGTGTTTCACGACACCATGGCCGATATGACCTACCCCGAAATCGAGCGCGCCGCCCAAAGCGGCGCCGTGGCGCTGTGGGGGCTGGGCGTCATCGAGCAGCATGGGCCCCATCTGCCGCTCGCGACCGACGTCTATGTGCCGATGGCGATCCTGAGGGCGGCCCGCCGGCTGCTCGCCGCCCGGGGCATCGAAAGCGTGATCGTCCCGCCCTTCTATTGGGGGGTCAATCACGTCACCGGCGCCTTCACCGGCTCCTTCGTGGTGCGGCCGGCGGTGATGATCGAGTTGATGACCGATGTCTTCGCCAGCCTGAAGAAGGACGGCTTCACGCGTCTCTTCTGCCTTTCGGGGCACGGCGACGCGCTCCACAATCGCACGCTCCTCGAGGGGGTGCGGCAAGGGAGCCGGGTTGCCGCGATCGATGGCCGCATGCTGGTGAAGCGGGCCGCGCTCGAGCGCCTCGGCTTCGATCCCGCCGACCCGCGGCTCGCGATCGGCGAGGAGAGCGCCGAGGCCCCGGCGAAATTCCTGGACGTGCACGCCGGCGATTGGGAGACGTCGCTGGTCTGGGCCGCTTTTCCCGAAATCGTGCGCGACGAGCTTCTGCCGCGCCTCGCGCCGACGGAGCTTGCGTATGCCGATCTCCTCGAATGGCGCAAGGGCGGCGAGCACGCGCGACAGACGACGCCGCTTGGCTATTTCGGCGATCCCGCCGCTGCGAGCCGCGAGCGCGGTCTAGCCTTGCTGCAGCGCGAGGCCGAGGCGGTGGCCGGTGCAGTTGCGTCCGCGCTCGATGCGGCGCGCAGCCCTTGATTACCGGCGGGGCGGCGATTTCCCGGCGCTGACGCCGACCAGCGCCGCGAGCAGCCCCTCGTCCGCGGCGAGATTGGCGCTCGGCCCGTCGAAACCGACCGCGCCGCCCTCGAGCACCACGGCGCGCGGCGCGATCTCCAACGCAAGCCGCGCATTCTGCTCGACGACCAGCAGCGTCAGCGCATCCTGCGCGGAAATGCGCTCGATCGCCGCGACGAGGTGCGCGACGATGAGCGGAGCGAGGCCCTCGGTCGGCTCGTCGAGCAGCAGAACCCGGGGATTGCCCATCAGCGCGCGGGCGATCGCCAGCATTTGCTGCTCGCCGCCCGAAAGCTGGTTGCCGCGATGGCGCAAGCGTTCGGCGAGCCGCGGGAAAAGCTCGCACACCGCGTCGAGCGTCCACCGGCCCGGGCGGCGGGCCACGAGCAGGTTTTCGCGCACCGTCAGCGAGGGAAAAACTTCGCGCTCCTGCGGCACGAGACCAAGCCCGGCGGCGGCGCGGCGGTTTCCGGGAAGCCGGGCGAGGTCGGCGCCGAAGAGGTGGATGACGCCGCCATGGAGCCGCGCCCGCCCGACGATGCTCGCGAGCAGCGTCGTCTTGCCGGCGCCATTGCGGCCGATGATCGCCACGCGCTCGCCGGCGCCGACCGTCAGCGAGACGTCATGCAGCACGACGGTCTCGCCATAGCCCGCCCTCAGGGCGGAAATCTCGAGCGCCGGCTCAGCCATCGCGGGCACTCCCGAGATAGGCCTCGCGCACGCGGTCGTCGCCCGCGATCTCATCGGGCGTGCCATGGCGCAGCACGCTGCCGTCGACGAGCACGGTGATCTCGCTGGCGAAGCGAAAGATCAGGTCCATGTCGTGCTCGATGATGAGGATGGCGAGGTCGGGCCCGAGCGCGTCGACGAGCTCGATCACGCGGTCGCGCTCGCCGAGGGGAACGCCTGCCGCCGGCTCGTCCATCAGCAGGATCTTGGGACCCATGCCGAGGGCGATCGCGATCTCCAGCAGCCGCTGGCTGCCATAGGAGAGCTCGCCGACCGGCCGGAAGGCGCTATCGGCAAGGCCGACGCGATCGAGCACCGACATCGCTTCGGCGGTGATGCGTCGCTCGTCCGCGCGCCGTCGCCACAAGACGTGATCCCGCCCCAGCCGCCGGCTCACTGCCAGCGACACGTTCTCGAAGGCGGTGAGCGTGCGGAAGAGCTGGTTGATCTGGAAGGTGCGGGCGAGGCCATGGCGGACCCGCTCGCGCTCGGAGAGACGCGTCACATCCTTTCCGCCCATGACGATCGTGCCGCCGCTCGGCCGCAGGCTGCCGGTCAACAGGTTGATGAACGTGGTCTTGCCGGCGCCGTTGGGACCGATGAGCGCGTGCCGGCTTCCCCGGCGCAGCGCAAAGTCGACGCCGCGGATCACCTGGAACCCGCCGAAGCTCACCGCCAGGTCCGAGGTCGACAGCAGGACCGGAGCCTCGGCCGCGCTCACGGCCGGCCCCGGCGCAGGAAGCGGCGCAGCTGCTCGAAGACGCCGAAGAGACCGTCGGGGCAGATCAGCACCACGAAGACCAGCAGCAGCCCGACGCCGAGCTCCCAATATTCCGGGCTCAACCGGGACAGCCGGTCGGCGGCGAGCATGTACACGACCGCGCCGACCATCGCGCCGTAGAGGCGGCCCGTGCCGCCGAGCACCAGCATCGTCAGCACCGCCGCCGAGTTGTCGAAGCTCAGAACCTGCATGGTGAGAAAGGTGTTGGCTTGCGCGAGCAGGCCGCCCGCGATCCCGGCGAGAGCCGCGGAGATTGTGTAAGCCAGCGTCAGCTGGCCCAGCACCGGGGCGCCGATCGCCCGCATGCGCGTGGCGTTCTCGCGAATTCCGCGCAGCGTCTGGCCGAAGGGCGAAAGCGTGATGCGGCGCAGCGCCAGGAAGCCCAGCAGCAGGACGGCGAGGGCGTAGAGATAGCTCGTCCGGCCGCCGAGATCCCAGTCGAAGACCCCGAGCAACGGCGCGATGGTGATGCCCATCAGCCCGTCATAGCCGCCGGTCAATCCGGACCAGGTGTTGGCGAGCTCGTAAAGCGTCGTCGAGATGGCGATCGTCAGCATCAGCAGCGCGAGGTGCCGATAGCGCAGCAGGATCCATCCCGAGACGAGGCCGGCGGCCGCAGCGACAAGACCGGCCGCCGCCAATCCGGAGATCGGCTCGTTCCAGCCAAGCCGCGCCGAGAGCAGGCCCGCGGTATAGGCGCCGAGGCCGAAATAGGCGGCATGGCCGAGCGTGACGACCCCCGCGTAGCCCAGAATGAAATCGAGCGAGAGGGCGAAGAGGGCCATGATCAGGATCTGGGTCGCAAACGCGCACTCTTCGGGCAGGAGCACCGGCACCGCGATCGCGAGCAGCCACGGAATGGCCGCAGTGAGCCGCAGACCGTCGCGCGCGCCCAGGAAGCCGCTTGCGGCAAGGCGGAGTGTCTCGGGGTCGTTGTCGGACGGGGCAAGGTCGGGAACGCCCAGCCGATCAGGTCCTGCCATAGAGTCCCGCCGGCCGGTAGAGCAGCACGAAAACGACGACCGCGTAGACGAAGAACGCGCTGCCCGCCGGAAACAGGTAGCGGCCGGCATTCTCGATCGTGCCGATCAGCAGCGCCGCGACGAAGGTGCCGGTGACGGTGCCGAGCCCGCCCATGGAGATGACCGCCAGCACCAGGACCAGGTATTCGAGGGCGAAGCGGGGCGTCAGGCCCACGACATTGACCGCGAGCGCGCCGCCGAGCGCGGCGAGTGCGGTGCCGAGCGCGAAGATCAGGGTGAAGAGGCGCCGCGTGTCGATGCCGGCCGCTTCGGCCATGGCGCGGTTATCGACCGCGGCGCGAATCCTGGCGCCGAGCATGGTGCGCTCGAGGCCGGCCCAGAGCGCGACAAAGACGATGATGCCGACGATGACGATGAAGGCGCGATAGGCGGGAAAGCTCCGGCCGAACAGCAGGACCTGGGCGTTGAGGAAATCCGGCAGCGGCAGCGACATCGGCGCCGGTCCGAAGATGAATGTCGCGAGCGCCATCAGGATCAGCGTCAGGCCGATCGTCAGCAGCATCTGCTGCAGCTCCGGCCGGCCGTAGATGCGGACATAGAGGGTGCGTTCCAGCGGAATGCTGAGCACCGGCATGAGCAGCGTGACCAGAGCCACCGCCGGCAGGAACGGCAGGCCGAGACGGGTGGCCGCCACCACGGCGAGGTAGCCGCCCAGCATCGCAAAGGCGCCGTGGGCAAGATTGATCACCCGCATCAGCCCCATCGTCACCGACAGGCCGACCGACATGATGAACAAGATCATGGCGTAGCCAAGCCCGTCGAACAGGATGCTCAGCGCGGCGTGCACTGATTGCGCCATGGGGTGCCCGCGCCGGGCGGTCTATTTGGCTCCGGGCCGGGGCGCGCATGCCGCGGCCGCGAAGGCCTTGCACGGGTCCTTCACGGCCGGGATCGTGTCGAGGATCTTGATCGCGAGCCGGCCGTCCTGTTTCACGATCTCCTGCACATAGATGTTCTGCACGATGTCGCGGGTCTCGGGATCGATCATGATGGGGCCGCGGGGGCTGTCATGCCGCCAGCCTTTCAGCGCCGCGATCGCCTTGTCGGGATCGATGTGGCCGTTCAGCGTCGTGACGACGTGAAATACCGCCGCCATGGCGTCGTAGCCCTGAACGGCGAAGAAATCCGGCGTCGAGCTGTCGCCGTATTCCTGGTGCCAGGCCGCTACGAACTGCCGGTTCGCCGGCGTATCGAGATCCGCGGCGTAGTGACCGACGGTGATCCAGCCGACCGCGGCGTCGCCGAGCTGTTGCAGCGTCGTGTCGTCGCTGACGTCGCCGGTGCCGAGGAATTTGATCCCCGCCTGCTTCAGCCTGAGATCATTGTAGGTGCGCGCGAGCGGCGGATTGAAATTGCCGCCCGGGGTGAAGATGTACATGCAGTTGGGATGCTCGTCTGAGATCCGCTGCAGGAAGGGCGTATAGTCCGGGACTTGCGCCGGTCCGCCCATCGCGACCGCATCCATGAGCGTGCCGCCAGACTTCTCGTAGCCCGCCTTCACCGCCGCCAGCGCGTCGCGTCCGGGCGCGAAGTCGCTATAGCCGACGATCAGCGATTTGCAGCCCAGCTTCTCGGAGGCGTACTGGCCCGCGGAATACGATATCTGCCAGATGGTGGTGGAGAGCCGGACGATGTAGGGCGAGAGCGTGGTGAGAAACGAGGATTGCGCATTGACGAGGATCATCGGCTTCTTCGCCTGGTTCGCGACCTGGGCGCTGGCGATCGCATCGGGCGAGAATTGATAGCCCACCAGCAGGTCGACCTTGTCCTGCACCACGAGCTCGCGCGTCAGCGTCAGCGCCGTCGCGCCGCTGGGCTCTTTCGAATCGCGCTCGATGAGGACGATGTCGTTGTCGCCGAGCTCGGCCTTGTGCAGCTTGTAGTAGAGCTTCAGCGCCCGCACTTCGGATTGGCCGACCTCGGCCGATCCGCCGGACACCGGCAGGATGACGCCGATCTTGACCGTCTCGGCCCATGCCGTGGGCGCCAGGCACCCCGCCGCGGCAAAGGCCAGGCTCGCTACCAGGACGTGCGGATACCGGATGATGCTCATCGCACACTGCCTTTCTTGGTTTCTCGGACTGCCCGTCGGGCGCGTCTGGTGATGGTCGATCAGATGCGGGGTCATGCGGTCCGGCGGCGGATCAGAGCCTCTGCCGCGCTGTCGTCGAGCGCGCCCAGGATGTTCTTTGCCGTCCGTTCGAAATGGCTCGCCAGCAGGCGGGATGCCTCGTCGGCCCGGCGGTCCAGCGCGGCCTCCATGATCGCCTTGTGCTCTCCGGGGACGCCGGGATCGAATGGATGCGAGGCGAGGAAGAGCCGGCGATAGCGCGCCGCGAAATCGTGCAGCGCGGCGCAAAACGTCAACAGCAGGGGCATGCCGCAGGCCGCAATCAGCGCCGTGTGAAAGCGCCGGTGCTGATGTTCCCAGACATCGACGCCGGCGCCGTCCTTGTGTCCCGATTGCTCGAGCCGCGACAGGCTGTGATAGGCGGCGACCACCTGCTCTTCCCATGCCGCGTCGCCCATCGCGATGGACTCCGCGAGCGCCCGGGTTTCCAGGTGCTCCTGGAGCCTCGCCACCTCGAGACAATTGTCGCGCGACACCGGCGCGACGCTGAAGCCCTTCTTGTCCTGCAGCACCACGAAGCCCTCGGTCGAGAGCCGCGACAGCGCCTCGCGCAGCGGTGAGAGGCTGACGCCGTAGCGCAGGCGCAGCTCGTCGATGGACAGTTTGGTGCCGGGATGCAAGGCGCCGGAGACGATGTCGTTGCGCAATTGCGTCGCCAGGCTGCCGGCCAAGTTCTTGCCGGCTTCACCGATATCGACGGCTTTGAGAGCGTTCACCGGCCCGACCCTGCCTCGTGCGGAGAAGAATCATCGATTATCATTGACCGCCTCGATTCATCCTGCATAAATCTATTATACGAGGTTGACGGCCTTGGCAACGGCCTTGGCTCGGGGCGTCCCGGGAAGGAAGCGCGATGGGCATCATGCAGACCGACAAGACGTTGGCTTGCAACCGGCTGATCTTCGAGGTGCGCCGCGATGCCGGGCTCCGGGAGCGCTTTCGCACCGATCTCGAGGGGCTGATGCGGGACTACGGCCTCTCGGAGGAGGAAAAGCGGGCGCTGCGGGATGCCGATATCCGGCGGCTGGGGGAGTTGGGAGTCCATCCCTATTTCCTGCCGCAGGTCGCCCGGCTCTTTCGCGGCGCGAGCTACAATCACAATGAGAGCGCCGCCGCGCAGCTCTACGCCGAAAAAATGCTGAAGTAGCGGCGCGCGGGGGAGGCAAGAACCATGGCCGAGATCGTCTCCGTTATCGCCTTGGCGCATGCGCCGGGGGCCACGGGCTGGCTCGATCGGGCGCCAAAGCACGAGCAGGACGAGCTTCTCGCCGGCTATGCGCGGATGGAGCAGCGGCTGCGCGCGGCGCGGCCTGACGTGATCGTCGGCATTGCCAACGACCACCTGCTCAATTTCCGTCTCGATAACGTGCCCGATTGGTGCGTCGGCACCGCCGAGCGCTGGCGCGGCCCGGCCGAATGGTTTCGCGATTGGGTCAATGTTCCCGATTACGAAGTCGCGGGTCACCGCGAGCTCGCGCGCACCATCGTGCGCGAGTGTGCCCGCAAGGGCGTCAACCTCGCCTTCTCGGAGGCGCTGGAGTTCAACGACAACTGGTCGGTGCCGCTCCGCTTTCTCACCCGCCGCTATGACGTGCCGCTGGTTCCGATCCATATGAACTGCGTGGTGCCGCCGCTGCCGGCGCCGGCACGGTGCATCGCGTTCGGCCGCGTGCTGGCCGAGGTCATCCGCGCCTGGTCGCCGCAGCTGCGGGTCGCGATCATGGCGACGGGTGGCCTGTCGCATGATCCCGGCGGCCCGAAATATTTCGCCGTCGACGAGACCTTCGATCGCTGGTTCCTCGAGCTGCTCGGCACTGGCGATGTCGAGCGCGTGCTGGCCGAGGTCACGATTGAGAAGATGATCGCCGCGGGCGATGGCGGGACGGTGGAGCTGCTCGCCTGGCTCGTGGCGCTCGGAGCGGCGGGCGGCCGGGCCGCCGAACCCGTCTTCTACGTGCCGTCGGCGGCGCTGCGCTGCGGCATGGGCGGCGTCGACTGGAACATCGCCGCGTGATCGCAGGGGACAGCCGCGATCTGCTGCTGACCGCGAGCTGGCGGCTCGCGCCCCGCCACACGGCCCTCCTGGTCGTGGACATGCAGAACGACTTCTGTAGCGCTGGCGGCTATATCGAGCGGGTGGTCAAGAAGGAGTCGAGCGCCTGCGGCCGCGTCGCTGAGAAGGTGAACCGCCTGGTCGATGCCGCGCGCAAGGCCGGCCTGCCGGTGCTCTGGCTGCGCGCCAATTACGAGCCCTCGGGGCTGCCCGAGAACATGCGGGCTCGCCTCGTCGAGCACGGGATCAGCGATGGCTGCTGCATTCCCGGAAGCTGGGGCTACGATTGGCACGGCGTGCAGCCGGCGCCGGTCGAGCCGGTGATCGACAAGCGCTGCTACGACGGCATGGTCGGCACGCCGCTCGACGCCGAGCTGCGCGCCCGCGGCATCCGCACGATCCTGTTCGCGGGCGTTCAGACCAACATCTGCGTCGAGGCGACGCTCCGTCACGCCCATGCGCTGGGATATTACTGTGTCCTCGCCGAAGACTGCGTGGCTTCCCACACGCCGGCCGCCCACGACATGACGCTCGCCACGGTGCGCTTCCTGCTCGGCGACGTCATCCCGCTCGCCGAGATCGAGCGCCTGTGGCGCTCGGTGCCGCTGCCAGCGTCGTGACGTCGGGACTATGACCGGATCGACGCGACGGAGGTCGAGCATGAGGGCTGAGCTGAAACCGATTCGCACGCAAGCTCATTACAAGGCAGCGCTGGCCGAGATCGAACGGCTTTGGGGCGCCAGAATTGGGACGCCGAAGGGCGACCGCCTCGACGTGCTGGCGACACTGGTCGATGCCTATGAGACCGAGCACTATCCGATGGATCCGCCCGATCCGATCGATGCCATCAAGTTCCGTATGGAGCAGCAGGGTCTGACCCGTAAGGACCTCGAGCCACTGATCGGCACGCGAACGCGGGTAGCAGAGGTGCTGAACCGCAAGCGCAACCTCTCCATCGCCATGATCCGACGCCTTCATGCCAAGCTCGGCATCCCGGCGGATGTGCTGATCCGGCCGTCGCGGTCGGCGAAAGCGGCTTGAGATGCCCCGAGCCTTGGCCGCCAAGGGGTGCACGCCTATCATGACTTTCGAGCTCGCTGTCACCCGGGCCTGCGTCAGCGGCGCACGCTGATTTTTTTGTCACTGGTGTACACCGGTGACGTAGGGCTAAGGCCGCAGCAGGCCCATGATGTCGAACACCGCCTTGAGGTTGGGCTCGGCCACGGCCCGGGCGCGCTCGGCGCCGCGGCGCAGGATGGCGTCGATATAGCCGGCATCGCCGACGAGGCGGCGCATCTCGCCGCCGATGCGGCCCAAGATCTCGGCGGCGAGATCGGCGAGCTGCTGCTTGAACTCGGAGAAGTTCTTGCCGGCGAAGAGCGCCACCACCTGCTCGCGATCGAGGCCGGCCAGCGCCGCATAGATGCCGAGGAGATTTTCCGCCTCGGGCCGCGCTTCTGCCTCGGCGACGCTCGCCGGCAGCGGCAGCGGGTCGGTCTTGGCCTTGCGGATCTTGAGCGCGATGGTGTCGGCATCATCGGTCATGTTGATGCGCGAATAATCCGAGGTGTCGGATTTCGACATCTTCTTGCTGCCGTCGCGGAAACTCATGACGCGCGTCGCGGTGCCGAAGATCTGCGGCTCCGGCAGCGGGAAGAACTCGGTGCCATAGCGCCGGTTGAAGGCGCCGGCGATGTCGCGCGCCAGCTCCAGATGCTGCTTCTGGTCCTCGCCGACCGGCACATGGGTCGCCTTGTAGAGCAGGATGTCGGCGGCCATCAGCACGGGGTAGCCGTAGAGCCCGAGCCCGGCATTGTCGCGGTGCTTGCCCGCCTTCTCCTTGAACTGGGTCATGCGGTTGAGCCAGCCCAGCGGCGTCAAGGTGCCGAGCAGCCAGCCGAGCTGGGCATGGGCCGGCACCGTGCTCTGGTTGAAGATGATGCAGCGCTCGGGATCGATGCCGGCGGCGATATAGGCCGCGGTCACCTCGCGCGTCTGGGCGCGCAGCTCCGCCGGGATCGATGCGGCAGGGTCAGCGCATGCAGGTCGACGATGCAGAAGATGCAGTCGTAGTCGCGCTGCAAGCGCCACCCAGTTGCGGATCGCGCCGAGATAATTGCCGAGATGCAGATTGCCGGTGGGCTGGATGCCCGAGAAGATGCGGTTCATGGCGCGGGTTATCGCCTGCGCCGGCGCCGCCGGTCAAGCCGCCCGGCGGGCAGGCGCTGGCGCAGCTCGCGAGATCGGCGATGCCGAGGATAAGCGCCAGCAGCGCGAATCCCGCAAGCCCGCCACCGACCAGCGCCGTCAGCGCCGCGAGCTTCACCACCAGCGACCCCGCCAGCGCGCCCGCCAGCAGCGCCTCCAGCGCCAGCAGCAGCGCGCCCATGCCGAGCGCCGCCACCAGGATGCGCGGCAGGCTGCGGCGCGAGCGGGCATCGAGCGCGAAATGGCCGCGCCGCCTGAGGCCCGCGATGAGCAGCAGCGCATTGACCCAGCCGGCGATCGAGAGCGCCATGGCGATGCCGGTCTGCGCCAGGAGCAAGCCCAGCGCCAAAGTCAGCGCCACGTTCACCGCCATGGTGAGGACGGCGATCTTGACCGGCGTCGTCGTGTCGTGGCGGGCGAAATAGCCCGGCGCCATCACCTTGACGATGACGAAGGCCGGCAGCCCCGCGGCATAGGCGCCGAGCGCCGGCGCGGTGGCGGCGGTGTCGAAGGCGGTGAACTTGCCGTGCTGGAACAGCACCGCCAGGATCGGCTGGGCGGCGATCGCGAGCCCGACGGCAGCGGGCACGGTGAGCAGCAGTGCCAGCTCCAGCCCGCGATTCTGCGTCGTATTGGCGGCGGCGGTCTCGCCGAGCCGCACCTGGCGCGACAGCGGCGGCAGGATCGCGGTGCCGACGGCGATGCCGAGCACGGCGAGCGGCAGCTGGTTCAGCCGATCGGCATAGTTGAGATAGGAGACGGCGCCGGTCGGCAGCAGCGAGGCCATCGCGGTCGAGACCACGAGGTTGATCTGAAGCACGCCGGCGCCGAAGACGCCCGGCAGCATGATGCGCAACAGCCGCCTGACCTCGGGCGTGAGCCGCGGCCAGGGCAGCGCCAGCGGCAGCCCCGCCTGCCGGCAGGAGAACATCAGCCAGAGGAACTGCGCGAGGCCGGCCGCCGCCACCGCCCAGGCCAGCGCCGCGCCGGTGAGCGGGCGCACCGCCAGCAGCGCCGCGATGAGGAAGAGGTTGAGCAGCACCGGCGTCACCGCGGTGGCGGCGAAGCGCTCCAGCGAGTTGAGCACGCCGCCCTGCAGCGCCGTCAGCGAGATGAAGACGAGATAGGGGAACATGATCCGCGTCAGCTCGACCGCGAGGCGTGAATTTCGCCGGATCGGCGCGGAAGCCCGGAGCGATGACGTCGAGGATCCACGGCGCCAGCATCTCGCCCGCCAGCAGGAACAGCAGCAGCACCAGCAGCAGCACCGACAGCGCGTCCTCGGCGAAGCGGCGCGCGGCGTCGTGGCCCTCCTGCGCGACCTTGCCGGCGAAGAGCGGCACGAAGGCGGCGCTGAAGGCGCCTTCGGCGAAGAGGCTGCGGAACATGTTGGGGAGCCTGAGCGCCACGAAGAAAGCGTCGGAGACCGGGCTCGCTCCGAGGAAGGCCGCGACCAGCATCTCGCGCACGAAGCCCAAGACCCGGCTGACCATCGTATAGCCGCCGACCGTGGCGACGGAGCGCAACAGAGCCATGGGGGCAACGGTGTAGAGGAATTCGCCCTGAGGCGAAAGGGGCGCGCCGGCGCTTGTCTTTTGCGCGCGTCGCGGCTAACGGTCGCGGGACCAGGGGTGGGGGCAGGAGACCGCTATGGCTGACAGTCGCGTCGGCATCGCCGGATGCAGCGGCCGCATGGGCCGGATGCTGGTGGCCGAGGTGCAGGCGACGCCCGGGCTGGTGCTGGCCGGCGGCAGCGAGGCGCCGGGCAGCGCGTCGATCGGCCGCGACATCGGCGAGCTCGCCGGGATCGGCGCGGTCGGCCTCGCGGCCACGGCCGAGGTCGCGGCGCTGGTCGCCGCAGCCGATATCCTGATCGACTTCACCACGCCCGAAGCGGCCGCGGCGCATGCGCGGCTCTGTGCCCAGCACGGCACCGCGCTGGTGGTCGGCACCACCGGCCTCGGCGCTGCCGAGGCCAAGGCGCTCGAGGCAGCGGCGGAGCGCGTGCCCATCGTCTGGGCGGCCAATATGAGCCCGGTGGTGACCTTGCTGCAGGGCCTCGTCGCCGAGGCGGCGCGGCGCCTCGGCCCGGATTACGACATCGAGGTGCTGGAGATGCACCACCGCCACAAGGTCGACGCGCCCTCGGGCACCGCGCTGGCGCTGGGCCGCGCCGCGGCGGAGGGCCGCGGCATCGATCTCGCCAGCCACAGCCAGCGCGTGCGCGACGGCCATACCGGGGCGCGCCGGCCCGGCGATATCGGCTTCGCCACGCTGCGCGGCGGCGACGTCGTCGGCGACCACAGCGTCATCTTCGCCGGCGAGGGCGAGCGGCTCGAGCTCACCCACCGCGCCGGCAGCCGGCGCCTCTTCGCCCGCGGCGCGGTGCGCGCGGCGCTGTGGATCGCCGGCCGCAAGCCCGGGCTCTACGGCATGAAGGACGTGCTGGGCCTCTCAGCCTGACGGCGAGAGCCGCCGGCGCCAGCGCGCCAACGCATCGGTGAGGCCCTGCGCCACGCCGCGCCGTTCCTCCGGGCCGAGGAAGCTGCCGACCACCAGCGAGCGGCCATGCGACGTCAGCACCAGGCGGTTGGTGTGCTCGTCCTTCTCCTCGAAGCGCACGCGCAGCCAGAAGGGCTGGAACTGCCAGCGCCGGCGCTCGCCATAGATGTTGATGCGGTCGACGGTGAGGCTGTCGTCGCTGAGCCTCAGCTCCTCGCGCTGGCGCGCCTGGCGATAGCTGAGGCGAAAGGCGAGATAGACGAGGCCCAAATCGAGGCCGAAGAACGGCGTCACCGGCCAGGCGCCGCGCAGCACGAAGGCGACGCCGACGCAGCCGCTGACCCCGGCCAGCCCCAGCATGAGCACGGCAAACCCCTTGGGCGGCAGGCTGCGATGCGGCTTCAGCACGGCCGTATAGTGGAGCTCGGGCGCGGTCTCGGCGGTCTCTTCGCTCATCGGCTTACGATAAGTCAGGACCTGCCCGAGGTAAACGCGCGGCTGGCCATAGCGGCATGGGATTTTTCGCCGCCGCTGGTAAGATCGCCGCCATGAACCGCCGGGACATTGACGAGTTCTTCCGCCGGCTCGCCCAGGAGCGGCCCGACCCGCGCAGCGAGCTCGACTATATCAACCCCTATACCCTGCTGGTCGCCGTGGTGCTCTCGGCGCAAGCAACCGATGCCGGCGTCAACAAGGCGACGGCGACGCTGTTCAAGCGGGTGGACACGCCGCAGAAGATGCTAGCGCTGGGCGAGGCGGGCTTGCGCGAGTACATCAAGACAATCGGCCTCTTCAACACCAAGGCCAAGAACGTCATCGCGCTGAGCCGCCAGCTCGTCGCCGAGCATGGCGGCGAGGTGCCGCGGACCCGCGAGGCGCTGGAGGCGCTGCCCGGGGTCGGCCGCAAGACCGCGAATGTGGTGATGAACGTCGCCTTCGGCGCTTCGACCATCGCCGTCGACACCCACATCTTCCGCGTCGCCAACCGCACCGGCATGGCGCCGGGCAAGACGCCGCTGCTGGTCGAGCAGGAGCTCGAGCGCGTTGTGCCGGAGAAGTGGAAGCGCAACGCGCATCACTGGCTGATCCTGCACGGCCGCTACACCTGCATCGCCCGCAAGCCGCGCTGCGAGGTCTGCATCGTCAGCGATCTCTGCGCCTATCCCGCCAAGACCACCGCCGAGCCGCCCGCGCCCAAGCCGGCGGCGCCGGCGCGCAAAAAGCCCAAGGCGCGGCCCGGCGGGCGCCGGAAATAGCCCGCGCCCGCCGGGCGCAGGGTTAGTGCCAATAATAGGGGTGGTGATAGCCGCCATGCTCGTCATAGACGATGCAGCCGCCGAGCGGCGCCAGCAGCGGCAGGGCGAGGAGCGTCAGCATCAGCAAGCGTTTCATCGGTTTTCTCCCGAGGCGCGTCATGCGCTTGTCGGGTGATAGGGCGCCGCCGGCGGCAATGCGCCCAGGGATTACAATGATTTAACGCGGGGATGAAGTCCGGCTAGAGCCCTAGAGCCGGGTCTGGCGGGTGCGGCCGGCGATCGGCTCGCTGGCGCCGGTGCAGCGGCCGGCGCCGGCTTGAATGAGGCTGCGGTCGCGCGTCTCGGCGCGGATCACGCGCGCCCCGGCGGCATCGCTGTAGAAGAAGAGATCGAGCACGCAATCGGCGCTGCGGTATTGCCAGAGCTCGGCCGGCGGCTCGGCGCGGCGGAAATCGGGCTCGCCGAGCAGCGCCACCACCTCCCTGGCGCTGAGCCCGGTGAGCGGCGGCGGCGCGGGCGGCTGCTCCACCATCAGCGCCGAGGGCAGTGGTCACGGCGCCGCGGCAGGCGGCTCCGGCTCTGTGGCGCTGCAGCCGGCGAGCATGGCCAGCGCTGCGCCGGCATAAAAAAAACGGCGAAGGGAACCGCGCCACGTGGCGGCTCCCCTGCCGTTTGCTGCCTCGGCCGCGCAAAGCGACCCGACCATCCGAATGTTCCCCCGGGGCGCCGGAGCGCCCCGACGCGTTAGCTCGCCTTCGCCTCGTCCGCCAGTGACAGGATGCTGGGACGCGCCGCCGTCAGCGGTGCGTCGCCGACATCGCTCATCGGCTGGGCCTGGATATCGCCTGAAATCTGGCCGCCGCATTCGATCTCGATCTGGCCGTAGCGGACCGTGCCGATGACCCGCCCTGTTGCCCGGATCAATAGACGCCGCCGGACGTTAAGGGTTCCTTCAAATCGCCCGCGAACTTCGGCGTCGTCGATCGAGGCCGAGCCCTTGAACAGGCCGCTCTCGGCGATGTCGATGTCGCGGCAATTGGCGAGGTTCGCCTCGACGCTGCCTTCGACCACCAGCCGGTCGCAGGCGGTGATCTCGCCGGACAGCGAGATCTCGCGGCCGACGATCAGCTTGCGCGTCTCGGCGTCGCGCTTGACCGGGGTCGGCACCGTCGGCGGCGGCCGCGGTGTCTCGGTCTGCGCGGCTGACTTCATCGCCTCCGTCGGCTTGAGCGGCTCTGCGCTCAGCGGCCGTGCGGTCGCGGTCATGGGTGGGCGGGCAGGGGCCGGGGTGGGAGCGGCGCCCGAGGGGCGGGGCCCCGGCTTTGCCGGCAGGCCGAGCTCCTCGCCGATCTCCGGCAGGAGCTTGTCATCGTCGGTGTGCTTTTTGCGGCCAAACATGGCGGTAACACCTGAGAGGGTTTGTTGTTGGACGGGGGCCAAACTCGCAACGAGTTATTAATCTTCTATTAACCCTGGCTGATGCGAGCCCGCGAAAGTTTCGGTCGTCCCGCCCCGTCTTAGCCCCTCGAAGACATGCAGCATGAATGCCGCCGCCATCACCGGTGCCACCAGGTTGAACAGGGGTAGCGACAGCAGAAGGACGACGACAATTCCGGCCAGAACCAACTGGCCACGATGCCGCCGCCACATCGCCCGGGCCATCCGCTCATCCACCCGACGAAGCGCGACAAGCTCAAAATATCCGCGCCCGATAAGATAACCATTCAATAGGTAGTAGATAAAGAGGTTTATCGGCGGAATGAGATAAAGCGGCAGCGCCAGCAGATTGAGCAGCAGCGCCTCCCCCAGCAGCCGCACCGTGCCGGCGAGCCCGGCGAGCACGCCGCGTCGGCGGATCGGCCCAAGCCCCGGATATCTGCGGCTTTCCACCGCGGCGACGATGCCATCGAGAAAAAATCCCAGGATCAGCATGGTGAGCGCCGGAAACAGCATCCAGGCGAGCACCGGCACCGCGATCGCGCCGGTGAGATCGATCAGCGTATCGAGCCACCAAATCCCGGCAACTCGGCTCTCGCGCAACCAGCAGGCCGAGGCCGAGCCAGAGCAGCGCCAGCAGCAGCACCGCGAGCCCGAGGCTGATGCCGATGGCGCGGCGCTGCGGCGGGGCCAGCGTGTCTTCGAGCGCGAGGCGGAGGGCGGTCAGCATGCGGTCGGGACCGGTCGTTGCGGCGCCCGCAGCCTCGCGCCGGGGGCCGCGCCTGGCAAGCCCCGTTGCCGCGCAATCGTCGGGTCTTTCGCTCAAGCTTGCCCGGGCGGCAAAGCCACCTATACTCGGCGCCGCTTTCCCCCGGCACGGATGAGGCTCATGGCGGCTCCTGCTCTCGACGTGGTCGGCATCGGCAATGCCATCGTCGATGTCATCGCCCAGGCCGACGACGCCTTTCTCGCGCGCCATAACCTCGCCAAGGGCTCGATGCAGCTCATCGACGCCGCGCGCGCCGAGGCGCTTTACGCCGAGATGGGCGCGGGTTTGGAGATGTCCGGCGGTTCCGCCGGCAACACCATGGCCGGCCTCGCCTCGCTCGGCGGCGCCGGCGCCTATATCGGCAAGGTGAGCGAGGACCTGCTCGGCCGCGTCTTCGCGCATGACATGCGCGCCACCGGCGTGCGCTTCGACACCGCGCCGCTGGCGGCGGGACCGCCCACCGCGCGCTCGCTCATCCTGGTGACGCCGGACGCGCAGCGCACCATGAACACCTTTCTCGGCGCCTGCGTCGAGCTCGGCCCCGAGGATATCGTGCCGGCGCTGATCGCCTCGGCGCAGGTGACCTATCTCGAGGGCTATCTCTTCGACCCGCCGCGCGCCAAGGCGGCGTTCCAGAAGGCTGCCGAGCTCGCCCATGCCGCCGGGCGCAAGGTGAGCCTGACGCTGTCGGACGCCTTCTGCGTCGAGCGCTACCGCGCCGAGTTCCGCGCTCTCATCGAGGGCCATGTCGACATCCTCTTCGCCAACGAGGCGGAGATCACCGCGCTCTACCAGACCGCCTCCTTCGACGACGCGCTGCAGGCGGTGCGCGGCCATTGCGCGATCGCCGCGCTGACGCGCAGCGAGAAGGGCTCGGTGCTGGTCACGCGCGATGCGACGCATTCCGTTCCGGCGGCGGGCATCGCGCGGCTGGTCGACACCACCGGCGCCGGCGATCTCTATGCCGCGGGCGTGCTGTTCGGACTGACCCACGGCCGCGACCTCGCCCTGTCGGGGCGCCTCGGCAGCCTCGCCGCCGCCGAGGTGATCGGCCATTACGGCGCCCGGCCGGAAGCCGCGCTGAAGACGCTGGCGCAGCAGGCCGGCCTGCTCTGAGCCGCGCCGCGCCCGAACAAGCGGCCGGACGTCAAGCACAACGGCAATAAAGACGGGGCGGAGCTCGACGCGGCGCGGCTTCTCCGCTATATCACCGCCGCCATTGTTCTTTGGCGCGGGCATCACCACTTAAGCCTGTCATCGCATCTTAACCATTTTGGCTCATCATCCCGCGCCCATGGATATTCGGAACATCGCTATCATCGCGCATGTCGACCACGGCAAGACCACGCTGGTCGACGCGCTGCTGCGCCAGAGCGGCGCCTTCCGCGCCAACCAGCAGGTGATGGAGCGTGCCCTCGATTCGAACGACCTCGAGCGCGAGCGCGGCATCACCATCCTCGCCAAATGCACCTCGGTGCTGTGGGAGGGGACGCGCATCAACATCGTCGACACGCCCGGCCATGCCGATTTCGGCGGCGAGGTCGAGCGCATCCTGAGCATGGTCGACGGCGTCGTCGTGCTGGTGGACGCCGCCGAAGGGCCGATGCCGCAGACCAAATTCGTCGTCTCCAAGGCGCTGCGCCAGGGCCTGCGGCCGATCGTCGTCATCAACAAGGTCGACCGCCCCGACGCGCGCGTGCACCAGGTGCATGACGAGATCTTCGACCTGTTCGCGGCGCTCGACGCCAGCGAGGAGCAGCTCGATTTCCCCACCCTTTACGCCTCCGGCCGCGCCGGCTGGGCGGTCGCCGATCTCGAGGCGCCGCGCGAGGATCTGCGCGCGCTGTTCAAGCTCATCATCCGCCATGTGCCGGCGCCGGTGGCCGATCCCGATCAGCCCTTCACCATGCTGGTCACCACGCTGGAGAGCGACCCCTATCTCGGCCGCGTGCTGACCGGCCTCATCCATAGCGGCGTGGCACGCATGAACATGCCGGTCAAGGCGCTGTCGCGCGACGGCAAGCTCATCGAGCAGGCGCGGCTCACCAAGCTGCTCGCCTTCCGCGGGCTGGAGCGGCGGCCGATCGAGGAGGCGCGCGCCGGCGACATCATCGCCATTGCCGGCCTCGCCGAGACTACGGTCGCCGACACGCTGTGCGCTCCCGAGGTGATGGCGCCGCTGCCGTCGACGCCAGTGGATCCGCCGACGCTCGCCATGACCTTCTCGGTCAATGACAGCCCGATCGCCGGCCGCGAGGGCAGCAAGGTCACCTCGCGCATGATCGTCGAGCGCCTGCGCCGCGAGGCCGAGGGCAATGTCGCGATCAAGGTGCGCGAGACCGAGGACAAGGACGCGGTCGAGGTCGCCGGGCGCGGCGAGCTGCAGCTCGGCGTGCTGATCGAGACCATGCGGCGCGAAGGCTACGAGCTCGCGATCTCGCGGCCGCGCGTGCTGTTCAACACCGATCCCGCCACCGGCCAGCGGCTCGAGCCGATCGAGGAGATGCAGGTCGATGTCGATGCCGAGTATGCCGGCATCGTCGTCGAGAAGATGGCGCAGCGCAAAGCCGAGATTGGTCGATCTGCGCCCGTCGGGCGGCGGCAAGCAGCGCCTGACCTTCTACGCGCCGACGCGCGGCCTCATCGGCTATCAGGGCGAGTTCATGACCGATACGCGCGGCACCGGCATCATGAGCCGGCTCTTCCACGGCTATGCGCCGTGGAAAGGCCCGATCGAGGGCCGGCGCAACGGCGTCCTCATCTCCACCGGCGACGGCGTCGCGGTCGCTTATGCGCTGTGGAACCTCGAGGATCGCGGCCCGATGTTCATCGTGCCGGGAACCCAGGTCTATCAGGGCATGATCATCGGCGCCCACACCCGCGACAACGACCTCGACGTCAATCCGCTGAAGGGCAAGCAGCTCACCAACATCCGCACCACCTCCAAAGACGAGGCGGTGCGGCTGACGCCGCCGATCCTGATGACGCTCGAGCAGGCGATCGCCTATATCGCCGATGACGAGCTGGTCGAGGTGACGCCGCAATCGATCCGCCTGCGCAAGCGCTTCCTCGATCCCAACGCGCGCAAGCGCCAGGCGCGCTCGGCCGCGGCCGGCTGATCGCCGCTCGCCGAGGCTGACAGCTTCCCTCTTCTGGGATATCGTCGCCGCCTCGCTCACCGCTAGGCGGAATCGCATCGATGCGCTTTAAAGCTTTTGCCCTCGTCGCCGGCCTCCTCCTGCTGGCGCTCGCGCCGGCACGCGCCGCCGATCCCGAGAACACGCTTTACATGGACCTGCCGGCCGGCCGCGTCGTGATCGAGCTCAGGCCCGATCTCGCCCCCGCCACCGTGGCGCACATCAAGGAGCTGACGCGGCGCGGCTTCTATGACGGGCTGACCTTCCACCGCGTCATCGACGGTTTCATGGCGCAGACCGGCGATCCCCTCGGCACCGGCGCCGGCGGCTCCGGGCATACCGTCAAGGCCGAGTTCAGCCAGGGGCACTTCCTGCGCGGCACGGTCGGCCTCGCCCGCGCCAACGATCCCGACAGCGGCGACAGCCAGTTCTTCATCTGCTTCAAGCCGTCGCCTTTCCTCGACGGCAAATACGCCATCTTCGGCCAGGTGGTCTCGGGGATGGAAGCGGTCGACGCGCTGAAGAAGGGCGATACCGCCCGCAACGGCGCGGTTGCCAATCCCGACCATCTGGTGCGGCTGCAGGTGGCGGCCGACGCCGACAAGCAGAAAAAGAACTGAGCGCGGCTTGCCGCTGCCGGGCCGGCGTGGGATAACCCGCCCGTCCCCGAGTGGAGGTGCAGTATGAGCGCGGCGGATCCTGAGAATACGCTCTATCTCGATGTGCCGGCCGGCCGCGTCGTCATCGAGTTGAAGCCCGATCTCGCGCCCAACCATGTCGCGCGCATCAAGGCGCTGGCGCGCGAGGGCTTCTATGACGGCATCGTCTTCCATCGCGTCATCGATGGCTTCATGGCGCAGACCGGCGATCCCGACGGCAACGGCACCGGCGGCTCCGGCAAGAAGCTCAAGGCCGAGTTCAACAAGGGCAAGCATCTGCGCGGCACCTGCTCGATGGCGCGCTCGCAGAGCCCCGACAGCGCCGACAGCCAGTTCTTCATCTGCCTCGCCGCGTCGCCCTTCCTCGACGGCAAATACACCGTCTGGGGCCAAGTGGTGTCGGGGATGGAGCATGTCGACGCCATCAAGAAGGGCGACGACGGCGACAATGGCGCGGTCGACGATCCCGACAGCATCATCCGCCTGCAGGTCGCCGCCGACGCGGAGAAATAGTCCGTCGTCG
The DNA here is from genome assembly GCA_963789275.1 of uncultured Alphaproteobacteria bacterium. Classification (GTDB taxonomy): domain Bacteria; phylum Pseudomonadota; class Alphaproteobacteria; order ATCC43930; family CGMCC-115725; genus DAHUYF01. Next base: position 192,045 of record CAWBKF010000004.1, on the reverse strand, counting down.
CTGTTGCTGCCAAGAGATCGACCACGGAGATCATCGCGTGTTCACGGAGAAGCGAGGAATGGCGCGCTTTGCGCGCCAATACCCGTTCTCTTCTCCGTGCCGTCGCGTGCCTGCAGTGGTGATCTTTCCTCTGCGATAGGCCGACTTCAAGGGCGAGCGGCCACTCGATCTGTGAGGGCGCGCCATGACCTCCTGGCGCCAGGCGCTCGCGGTCTATCGCAACCGCCGCATGCTGGCGATCCTCGGCATGGGCTTCTCCAGCGGGCTGCCGCTGCCGCTGACCTTCGGCACCTTGTCCTATTGGCTGTCGGAGACCGGCGTGTCGCGCACCGCCATCGGCCTCTTCGTGCTGGTGGGCTTCTCCTACAACTACAAATTCCTCTGGTCGCCTTTCATCGACCGCCTGCCGCTTCCTTTCCTCACCCGCCGTCTCGGGCGGCGGCGCAGCTGGGCGGTGGTCATCCAGCTCCTGCTGATGGCGGCGATCGCCGCGCTGGGGCGCAGCGATCCCAAGGCCGACCTCGTGGCGACCGCGCTCCTCGCGGTGCTCGTGGCTTTCCTGTCGGCGAGCCAGGACATCGTCATCGACGCCTATCGCATCGAGCTGCTGCGGCCGGAGGAGCAGGGCGCCGGTGCTGCGGCGACGCAATGGGGCTACCGCATCGGCCTGCTCGCCGCCACCACCGGCGCCTTCGATGCCGCCGCCTTCGGCGGCTGGCGCCTCGCCTACGGCATCATGGCGGGGCTGATGCTGGTGGGTCTCGTCACCGTCCTCCTCACCCCGGAGCCGCCGGTGCCGGCGGCGGCGCTCGCCTCGCCGCGCGGCGGCAGCCGGCTCGAGCGGCTCGCCGCCTGGTCGCGCCAGGCACTGGTCATGCCGTTCGCCGATTTCATGCGCCGGCGTGGCTGGGTGCTGATGCTGGCCTTCATCGTCACCTATAAATTCGGCGAGGCGCTGGCCGGGACGATGTCGAACCCGCTCTATCAGGAGCTGGGCTTCACCAAGCTCGAGGTCGGCAATATCGGCAAGATCGTCAGCTTCGCCGCCTCGCTGTCGGGGGTCGCTCTGGGCGGCGCCATGGTCGCCCGCCTCGGCGTCTTCAGCGCGCTGCTGCTCGGCGGCGTGCTGCAGATGCTGTCGAACCTGCTCTACATCGGGCTGCTGCTGAGCGGCCACAACAACCTGATGCTGGCCGCCTCGATCTTCGGCGAGAACTTCACCGGCGGCATGGCGTCCGCCGCCTTCGTGGCCTACCTCTCGGACCTGTGCAGCCTCGCCTTCACCGCCACGCAATACGCGCTGTTCTCGTCGATCGCGGCGGTGCCGACGCGGTTTCTCTCGGCCCCGGCGGGCTGGCTGGTCGATCGCCTCGACTGGATTCCCTTCTTCGCGATCGCCACCGCCGCCTGCCTGCCCAGCCTCGTGCTGCTGCTGTGGCTCAGGCGCCGGCTCGGGACCGTGCCGGCGGCGTGATCGCCCTCACGGAGTAGTGGTCTGCTTGCCGGAGGGGGCGGCTCTCGCGGTTGCTGACGCAACCGCTGTCGCCGCCACGGACGAACGCGCAAAGCGCGTTCGCCTAGCCGATCCGCAGCAGCCAGGCGCGGTTCTCGTTGAGCCAGTCGCGGTGGCGCTCGACGTTCGGCACGAGCTTGTCGACCTGCTTCCAGAAGCGCGGCCCGTGGTTCATCTCGACCAGATGCGCCACTTCATGCGCCACGACATAGTGCAGCACCGCCTCGGGCGCCATCACCAGCCGCCAGGAGAAGGCCATGTTGCCGTTGGCCGAGCAGCTGCCCCAGCGGGTCGTGGTGTCGCGCACGCTGATGCGGCCGACGGTGCGGCCGATCTGGGCGGCGAGCGCGCGGGCGCGGCGGCCGACTTCCTGGCGGGCGCGCTCCCTGAGGAAGTCGCGCACCCGGCGCGCGATATGCGCTTTCTCGCCGCTGGCGCGAATCTCGCCCGCCTCGATCCAGACCGGCCCGCGCCCCCATTCGCGCGCCACATGGCGGATGCGGTGCGTCACGCCCAGCACCGGTACCCGCTCGCCATCCGAGAAGGTGATGCGGGGCGGCAGGGCCGCCAGGCGGCGTTCTACCCAGTCGCGATTGGATTTAAGAAAATTCAACGCCCGCGGGAGCGAGGTCCGGGGCGGCAGAACCAGCTCCACGGCATCGCCGACCGCGTCGATCTTCAGCGCCAGGCGCTGGGCGCGCCGGCTGACGCGCACCCGTACCGGGACCTGGCCGGCATGCTGCCCCAGCTGCCGGGGCAGGCTCGTCCGAAAGGGCGCTGCGGTTTTCATGACTTCGTAAATACCCTGTCCCCGGCACTTCCCGCAAGTAGGCAACAAGCTTAACAAAATACCGCCGCATAGGGGTAATCTTGATTAATGCGCGGGGGTCATCGCGGCTTCACAAGACCGTCGCCAGCCGGCGGGCACGCGATCATGGTGGGACTATCGGGCACGCAGGAGGAGGCATGAGCATCTCAAATGCATTTCAGGTTTTTCTATCAGAGGCTCCTGCGCATGCAGAAGCGTGGACGACCGCCGTTCGCAGTATCGACCAGGCAAGCGCGCTCGATAAGAAAACCGAAGCGTTAGCCTATATTGCGGTACTCGCGGCAAGCCGACTGACTTCGGGAATTCCGTTTCATGTTGAAGCGGCCAAGCAGCACGGTGCCTCGCGCGAAGAAATCATCGCGGCGGTGCTGCTGGGCCTCCCTGCCGTGGGCAATGTCGTGATTCAGTCGCTTCCGGTCGCTCTCGAAGCGTTTGAGCGGCAGAACCAATAAGGAGACGCCCGCGCCGCGCCGCGCAGCGGCTGCTGCCACGGTCTTGATCCCTCGCTTGGCCGCGGAATTTCAGGTACACCATCGCTGGCCGAGGGGATGGTTTTTCGTGCCGGCATTGGCCAACGGGGGTGCCTCCCATGACGATCGATCGTCAGACCGCTCCATCGCCGTCGCTTCCTGCAACATTCCGCCCTGCTTGGCGGCTCGCTCCTTGCCGGCGGCACCTTGATGGATCGGCATGCTCACGCCGCGCCCGAGCGGATCGAAGTGCCGGTGGTCGATGAGCTCAGGGTGCGCGAGGTCACCGACAACGCCCACGACATCTTCCTCAAGGGCTTGCAGGCGCCGGGGCTGACGGTGCAGCGCACGGGAACGCCGGAGGCGGCGCAAGGCAAGACGCTCGAAAGCGAATGGGGCCTGGCGTTGCATCTGGAGTCACGCAAGGGCCACGAGGTGCGCCGCTACCTGCTCGATTTCGGCTTCACCTCGGACGTCTATGCGAACAATCTCGAGATCCTCAAGATCGATGTCGGTCAGGTGGACGCGCTGATCATCAGCCACGGCCATTTCGATCATGTCGGCGGCCTCATGGGGTTCCTCGAGGCGTCGCGTGCGCGCATGCGCAGGGATTTGCGCCTCTACACCGGCGGCGAGGACGATTTCTGCAGGCGCTTCAATCGCGCCGCCGATGGCGCCTTCACGGATTTCGGCACGCCCCTCGACCGAGGCAAGCTGAAAGCGCTGGGGATCGAGCCCGTGCTGTCCGAAGCGCCTCTCGTCATGGAGGGCCATGCCTTCACCACCGGCGCCGTGCCGCGCACCAGCATCGAGCACGTCCTGCCGAACACCTGGGTGGAATACGGCGTGCAGGATGGCTTGGGCTGCGATGCCGGCGCCTACATGAACCATCATTTCACCGCCGACGAGCTCGCCGGGAAGCCGGTGCCCGATCAGCACTGGCACGAGCATGCGACCTGCTTCAGGCTGGGCGATCGCGGGCTCGTGGTGATCAGCTCGTGCGGCCATGCCGGCATCGTCAACACGCTGCGGCGCGCGCAGGCGGTGAGCGGCGTCGACAAGATCTACGCGCTGGTCGGCGGATTTCATCTCGCCCCGGCGCCGGATGACTACCTGCGCCAGGTAATGGCGGAGCTCAAGAAATTCGACCTCGAGCATGTCATGCCGATGCATTGCAGCGGCCAGAATTTCATCGATCTCGCCAAGCAGGAGATGCCGGAGAAGCTGGTCCTCTGCGGCACGGGGAGCAGCTTCACCTTCACGGCGTAGCGCGCGGCTCAACCGCTCCCGTGTCCGGCCGGATCAAGCCGCGCTGCGCGTGAAAAGGGCGCGAAATGCGATCACTCGTCCGCCGCCTGCCGGTCGGCGAGCGGCAGTCCGCGGCGCCTCAGGGTCCCGCTCGCCAGGGGCACTCGCGATGTTCGTCGCAGACAGCGTAAACGTGTTCGCCTCGGCCACAGCGAACGGGGCCGGGAACGCAACGGTCGTGGTCGGCGTGTGATACGAACGCGCAGCGTTCAGCAGGCGCCGCCGGCACGGACGCACGAGCCGCGGAAATCCGGCGCATGTTCCTCGCCATCCGACTTTCCCATGCCGACGCGGTTGACGGCGCGCATCCGAGCGTGAAACGATTACTGCGTGGGAGTAGGCGGGGAGGGGCCGTTGGTAGCGGATGTGCTCCTGCGCTGGGCCGATTCGAAGATGGTCGGCGGGGTGAGCGAAGTCACTCTGCTCACGCCGATCAATCTTGGCCCGATCCCAGGCGAGGGAAGAACTTACGAACAGCGCCTCAGGCAGGAGTTGGCGTCGGTTCAGGCGCGTGTGGCGCTGGGCATGCCGACCCCCGTCGGCCGCATCTCCAGCATTCACTTTGCGCGGTGGCTGATCCTTCGGCCCGAGCAATATCTTCAGCTCAGCGCGTCCTTCGCTCCCTTCGTCGCGACGGTGGCCAACGCTGCTCTCATCCGACGAAAACCGCTACCGGTCATGGCTCTTCTTCACGTCGAATTTCGACGGCGACCTCAAGAGCTATCTGCGGGATTTCGCGGTGTTCCTTGCGACCGACGTCGATCGCATCTGGGGCAATTGCCAAGGCTATCCCGAGGGCGGCGCGCGGGACTTCGAGGCGTATTGGAATTACGCCAAGCGCTATCAAATCCCCACCGATGCCTTCTACAACGCCTATCCCGGCCTTTCGGTCGCGCGCATTCATCAGCTCAGCTCCTTCAAGCAGCGCTTCGACGAATTCGTCGCCCGCACGCGCGGCGCCGATGGCCGCAGCGTCGCGAATTTGGCGGAGCTCTTCGATGAGTTCCTCAAGCGGAACTCTGCCTACACCCGGGATTTTCCCGCGCCCGGCGGCGTCTATCCCAAGGCAAGCCAGATCACGACGGGGCAGACATGAGGACCGCCCAAGATCCGACAAGTCGCGTCGACCTCGGCCACATACAAGCGCATGTCGTCCGCAGCATGGATCCGGATGCGGCGATCCACTTCTTCTTCCGCATCGACGCGACGAAGGTCGATAGCTTTTGCGAGATGCTCGCCAGCCTCCTGCCGACATCACCGGCAAGGAGCGGCCTCAGGCTGGGCGGGTTCCTCGAGCCATTGGGGAAGCATCGGCTGCTGGAACCGTTGGCCAAGCTTCGCGCGAGCGAAAGGTCGGCTTATCCGCTCGACGCGCTGGTTCTCTGGAGCGAGCGGCATCAGCAGGCGTCGGAAGAGCAGCCGCACCGACGTGCGCGCACGCCGCTGAGCGTGAACATCGGCTTCACCTGGCGCGGTCTTCAGGCGCTGGGCATCAATCGCGACACGCTCCGGAGCTTTCCCGAGGAATTTCGCGACGGCATGGCGGCGCGCGCGGATCTGCTGTCCGACACCGGCGAGGCGGCGCCGGAAAATTGGGACCAGTGGCTCGGCAGCACCGCTGTTCACGGGCTTTTCACCGTGAACCTGCGCAAGCCACAGAGCGATGCGCGCGATGAAGACGCTGCCCCCGCCTCTCCGGCGGAGCTCTACGATGACCTCGTGGCGCTGGCCCGCCAATGCAAGGACAGTTCCGGCTGGGCCGGCTACGGCATGGAGATCCTCCAGGTCGAGGTGGGCTGGAGCAATTCCCGCCAGGACGAGGCGGGGGCCCGCTACCGCGTCGAGCATTTCGGATTTAACGACGGCATCAGCCAGCCCTTCGCCGATCTTGGTCTAGGACCGCCACCTCCGGGCGGCGGCACTGCGCGACCAGGGAACAGCTGGGACCCGATCGCGCTGGGCGAGCTGTTGCTGGGCTACCCTGATGAAGACCGCGTGGTGCAGCAACGGCCGGCCAGCGCCGCGTTGCGCACGGGCGCCACCTACATGGTGTTTCGCAAGCTGGAGCAGGACGTCGTCGGCTTCCGTCAATATATCGCACGGCTGGATGGCGGGGCGCCTCCGGAGCGCTCCAGGCTCGCCGCCCAGATGATCGGGCGCTGGGGCAACGGCACGCCGATCGCGCTCTCGCCCTCGGGCCCGCGCAATTACGCGCCGCAAACTGTCGACGACGAGATCAACAATTTTCGTTATCAGGACACAGACCCGCACGGCGCGCGCTGTCCCATCGGTGCGCATATCCGCCGCGCCAATCCCCGCGATGCCAACGATCGCGACGAGGTGCGCCGGCACCGGATCTGGCGCCGAGGCCTGTCCTATGGCGGCCCCCTCCTGGCCCCGGGATCAAATGGCGACGGGCGTCGGCGGGGAGCGCTGTTCATTGCGCTCAACGCGCGCCTCGACCAGCAATTCGAGTTTCTGCAGCGTCGCTGGCTGAACACCGGCGAGTTCATCGGGCAGGTCGGCGCCGACCGCTGTCCTCTGGTCGGCAACAATGCCGGCCGTCCCGGCGATCAGTTCCTGAGCCCGGATCGGCCCGGTCCGATCACCAATCTCCCGCGTTTCGTGACGGTGCGCGGCGGCGACTATTTCTTCGTGCCGTCGATCCCGGCGCTCGAGCGTCTCGCCAAGCGCGACCCGTTCGACCCCGACGTCCCCTTGAGTGATGCAGCTCCCGGTGCGGACCAGCCATTGGTCGCCGCGAGCGGCGACCCCTACGCGAATCCGAGCCTTGCCGCCACGCCCAATCCCCTCGATCCCGACAAGCTGTTCGCGCTCGGCCGCCAGAAGCTTCTCGGCCGTGACTCCCCGCCGGCCATCACCATCGAGCAGCCCTTCATCCCCTATGACGGCGCCGAGCTGACGCGTGTCGCCGTCGCCTTGATCGGACGGTACGATTACGTCCGAGAGGTGCTGGAAGACGGCCGGAATTTCTCGGTCAGCCCCTACGCCGACGCCATCGGCCGCATAACCGGCGGCGAGAACATGACGGTCGGGATGCCGGATGACGACTGAGCACGCGCTGAGGCAGAGGATCTGGCACGAAGCAGCGAAGATATATACCGGCGATCCCGTCGCGGACATCGTCGACGCCGCGATGGATAAAATTCTCGCGCGCTACGGCCATACCGGAAAGCTCGACGTCTCGGCCGATATCGGCAAGGTGGTCCCGCTGGCCTTGGCCGAGTCTTGCTATGGGGTGCCGGGGCCGGATCACCTGTCGCCAACGCTCTGCGCCCTTCAGTTCAACCAGCCGGAGATCACGGCGGTACCGCCGGACTGGCTCGCGACGCTGCCTTACGTCCCGCCGCAGGACATCCCGACGCTGACGCTCCAGGGCTGGACCCGCTACGCCTTTATGCAAGTCTTCGTCAATAATGTTGCGCAGGCAGCGGACCTCGCGGATGCCGCCGACCCGCACGACGGCGGAGTTCTTCCTGCATCTCGACGCAGTGATCGACCGCGCCTATCGCGTGCGCGACCGGCGGACGCTGCTCGGTTGCATGGTCGCGAACGGGCACGAGGCGTACGGGCTCTCGCCGGCGGAATTCAAGCGGCGCCTACGGCTCATCCTCGCCGAGCAGATCATTGGCGGCACCGATACGCTGAACAGAGCGCTCGTCGACGTCGTCAACCATCTGCTCGATCATCCCGCTCGCCTGCGGCAGGCGCAGATGGCTGCGAGAGCCGAGCGGAACACCGAATTGGATGGCATCATCCGGGAATGCCTGCGTTTCGACCCCGTGGCGACGATGCTCTTCCGCCGTTGCGCGCAGGACGTGATCTTCAATGACAGCCGCATCGCGTCGGGAACGCTGGTTTGCCTTCTCCTCAAGGCGGCCATGTTCGACGATCGCGCCAGCGCCTTCCCCAACCCTGACGAGTTCGACCCGAGCCGCCCCGAGGCGCGGTACCTGCTTTTCGGCAGCGGCGCCCATCGTTGCGCCGGCGCGCCGACCGCAAGTCTCGTGCTGCGCCATGTGATGAAGCGGCTGCTGCTGGATATCGCTGACGTTCGTCGTGCGGCAGGCCCGGCCGGCATCCCGCAATGTACCCTGCAATTTCCGAATTCGATGATGGTACGGTTTCAGCCGATGTCGGCGCGGCGCCTCGCGCCCGCCTGATCGGACCCGCGATCCGCCTCGAGCTTCTCCAGCCAAGCGCGCAAGGCCCAGGCGGCGATAGATCGCCGCGGCCGCCTCATAATGCGAGCCGGCCTGCTCGATGCGCCCAGCCCTGCCGCTGAGACGCGCCAGCCCGGCGTGACAATGCGCCTGCAGCACCGTCAAGCCGCGCGGCGCAGCGATGGCTAGCGCGTCCTCGTAGGCGCGCGCGGCCGCGTCACCAGGCGCATCGGTCGCGACAGCCTCGACGTCGCCGCAGACCTTGAATGCCCACCCCAGATGCGCGGTCTCCTCTGCCTGCCTCGGCCACCTGCCGCGCCTGAACCACCGCCGCACGGGCCGCCGCGACCTGGCCCAGAGCGAGGTGGACCTGAGCCATGCTCAAATGGTGATGGAACCAGTTGTACTTGCCACCGGATTTGTACGTCGCCGCGCGGTCCGCCTTGGAGACCAGCTTGAACGCGTCCCGAGCACGGCCGTCTTGCACATAGGCCGTCGCCAGCCAGGCGGTCGCCATTGGGAAGCCGCATCTCCGAGCGTTCGTTCAGCGTTTGAGCCGTCTCGAAGGCAGTAATCGCCTCGTCGCGTCTCCCGGCGCGCCAAGTGATACAAGCCTCGCGCGAGATATACGTAGACGACCGAATAGGGGTGGGAAATCTGCTTGATGATGTGCTCCGCGGCGTCGATCGTGCTTCTCGCCCGGGCGAAGTCGCCGAGATCGATCGCGCACCAAGCGAGAAAACCGTGGGCGAGCACGCTCGGCAGCACCGGGCCTTCGAACCGCTTATACGCCAAGTCGCCCGGCAGCAACTGCAGAACCGCGGCGTACATGTCGGCGGCTTCTCGCACCATGCCTAAGGCATGGTGGAGATGGGCGCGCGCGAGCCGGGCCCGCAGCATGATGGCGAAATCGCCGCTCTCGCCCGCGAGCGTCGCGGCCCTTTCGGCGTATTCGAGTCCCTTTCGATGCTGTCCCGCGAGCCAAAGCCCGACGGCCAGTTGACTCTGCGCCGCCGCCTGTTGCCGTCCGTCGCCGATACGCTGCGCCAATTCATCCGCTTCGCGCAGAACGCTCATCAGCCGATCCATGTCCCCCATCGCGGAGAGCGCGGGATAGACATGGCGACGCAAATCGATGGCGCGCGCTGCCGTCTGACTTTCCGGGAGATGCGCCAGCGCGGCAAGGCCGCGGTCGAAGAGCGCGATCGCTTCGCGATTGGCCGATTTCGCTATGGCCCGTGTGCAGGCGGTGGTCAGATATTGCACCGCCGTGTCCCAGACCTCGCCGCGTTCGGCGTGGTAGGCGAGCGCCTCAGCCACCCTCGCGATCGCGTGCTTCTGCCGCTCTTCGAGGTAGCGCAACGCCGCGCGATGTAGGCGGCGCTTGTCGGAATTGAGCAAGCTCTCATAGGCCGCGTCATGCACCAGCGCGTGCTTGAAGGCGAGCCCGCCCGCGATGCCGCCAAGGCGTTTCACCAGGCCTGAAACGACGAGCTGCCTTATCCCTTCCTCGACCTCGCGCTCGGACTGCCCGGTGAGGGCCTTCAGCGCCTCGGCCGAGAATTGCCGGCCGAAGACGGCAGCAACCTGGGCAAGATGCTTTGCCTCCCCAAGGCGGTCCAGCCGCTCGGTCAAGAGCGCATCCAATGTCGCCGGGATGGCCGGCTCCGACCAGCGCGTCCCGCTGCTCATGTGGCGCTCGCGTACCGATTGGGCCAACTCCTCGAGGAACAGCGGCACGCCCCCGCCGCGCGCGACCATCCGCTCGATGAGTTCGCTCTTCAGCTTGCCACCGCCAACCGAGCGGACTAGCGAGCTGCCGTCCGCCGAGCTCAGCCGCTCGAGGACGATCGATGTCGTGTGCCGATGTCGACGCCAGTTCTCGCGGAAATCCGCCTCGGCACGTGGCGAGGATGCAAATCGGGAGTTGCTTCAGCTCGACAAAGGCGCGAAGCATCAGCTCTTCTGTCGTCGGATCTATCCACTGCACGTCCTCGACGACGACCAGCAGGGTCGCGCGCTCCGACATTCGCCGCAGCACCGCCAGGAGCAGTCCGATCAATCTCTGGCGGAATTGCTGCGGCACCAGTTCGGGGACCGGGGTGATATTGCCTGCCCGAATCTGCAGCATGCTGCAAATCAGCGCCACTGCCGGCTCGACATCCATGCCGGTACGGCGCAGCACCCGCCTCACCTTGTCGACCTGAGCCTCGGCGCTGTCCTCGGCCGAAAGCTCCGCGGCAATCGACCAGTGTTGGATCATCGGATAGAGCGCCGTGGCGGCGTGAAGCGGCAGGCACTGGAAATGCAGCACGTCGGCGGCATCGCCGCGGACGCGATCGCAGAACTCCTGCGTCAGCCGCGACTTGCCGATCCCCGCCTCGCCCGACACCAGCATGATCTGGCCAGCGCCGGACCTGACCCGATCCCAGAGGCTCGCCAGCAGCGACATCTCTCGGGGTGCGTCCGACCAGCGGCGCCAGCTTCGGGGCACGATAGGCCTCGAAGCGCGTGTCGAACGTTCGCGCCCGGACCACCTGGCGGATGCGCAACGGCTTAGGCAGGCCCTTCAGCCGACGCTCGCCCAAGTCGCGATACTCGAATACGCCGCGTGCCAGGCGATACGTCGACGGGGCGACGACCACGCTGTTGGACGCAGCCAGATCTTGGATCCGCGAAGCGACGTTCGTCGTCTCGCCGATCACATCCTCCGCGCCGTGCTCGTCATCCGTTGCGCCGATCGCGACCAGGCCGCTGGAAATGCCGACACGGATGGAGAGCGGCGGCCCATCGCCCGCTCGGTCCGCCGAGACCGCCTCGATGAGCTCGAGGCCCGCGCGAATGCTGCGTTCCGCATGATCCTCGAATGCTTGCGGCCAGCCGAAGTAGATCAGGACGCCATCGCCGGTATAGCGCGCGACATGCCCGCCAAAACGGCCGCTGACGCGGACGCAGATCCGGCGGTAGCGATGCATCACGGCCGAAAGCTCTTCCGGGTCGAGCCGATGCGACAGCGCGGTCGAGCCCACGATGTCGCCGAACATCACGGTAAGATGCCTGCGCTCCGCGATCCGCCGCGTCCGGCGGAGAGGCGCACTCTTTTCGGCGAGATCGGCCATCGTGAGCGCCGCGATCGCGCGCATCAAGCGCTTGCGGTGCGCCGGCGGAACGACCAGCTTCTCGATATCCGCTTCCGTCAGCCGCGCCAAATCGCGAAACTCGACGGCTTGCTCGGCAAAGCGCGTCGCATACCGGCCCAATCCGATAGTCGTCAACCAGACCGGCAGCTCTCCCGACATCCCGCCACCCTGTTGAACGGCAGCATCGATCCGAACTTGCTTGGTGCCTGAGTTTTTCCGTGGGAGAGCGAGCGCGTCGCTCAGCCCTGCGATGAATGCTCGTACAATCCGACGCCAATCGCAAGCATCAACCGTGCCGCGACGCTGCCGATGGAGACGTGCAGCCGATGCGCGCCGCCGGACCGGCGATCGCAAGGCACTGCCAGCAGAAGCGTAGATAAAGCACGACGAGCGCGAGGGCGGCTGTGATGGAGGTCACGCCGCGCCAGCGAGCGGCGGCATCACGCCTGTTTGCGACAAGTCGCAGGAATGAAGGCAACCAGAGAGCGAATAGACATTGACGATATGGTCACCGAGGCTGGGGCTGCCCGTGTCGGGCTAGGTTAAGCCGGCTTCGTCGAGCGCTTTCTTCATCGCATTGATCGCGAAGTCCGCACCTTTTCCTCGCCGAGATGCGCAGGGATCCACGAGACGGTGGTCGAGATGACGCCGCCGCTGCCGTCTTGCATGCCCTGCAGCAGTACCGCGTTGATCGCTGGCGATTTATGCGCTGAACCCGCGCTCGAGCCGAACCAATAGCTGATGATGTTCGCCCATCCCGTCGCACCGACCCCCAGCCACGTAAAAATCAGCTCCTTGAGCCCGTCATCCTCGATATCGACTTCAGCAGAGGCGAGAGAATGAGCAGAAGGATCAGGCCGCGCTGCGATTGAACAGGGCGCGAAATGCGATCACTCGTCCGCCGCCTGCCGGTCGGCGAGCGGCAGTCCGCGGCGCCTCAGGGTCCCGCTCGCCAGAGTCGACGGCCCGCGTCGCGGTCTCGATCAGCTCCTGCAGCATCGGGGTTTGCGAGGGGGTGAACCACAGCGTCATGCGAGCGAAGTCGGGCAGCGTGGACATGACGGAAATCCTTGCTCCAAGACATGAGCGACGAAGGCGCTCGCGGTTTTTGTATGGCGCCACCATAACCGTGTTCGCCGCGGCCCGGTATGACGCTTCTCACAGCGAATTCCCGATCGCTGTTATGTCCGGCCCGTGCCGATCTCCTCCAGCTCGGAAACGATATCCGCCGTGAGCACAAGCTCGGCCGCCGCCAGATTTTCGCGCAGATGGTCCAGCGACGACGTGCCCGGGATCAGGAGGATATTCGGTGCGCGCGCCAGCAGCCAGGCGAGCGCAACCTGCATCGGCGTCGCATCAAGCCTTTCGGCCACGGTCGACAAGGTCTCGGACTGGAGCGGCGTGAAGCCGCCGAGCGGGAAGAAGGGAACATAGGCGATGCCCTGCCGGACGAGTTCATCGATGAGCGCGTCGTCCTGGCGATGCGCGAGGTTATAGTGGTTCTGCACGCAGACGACCTTGCGATGCCTTGCGCCTGCGCCACTTGAGCAGAGGTGGCGTTGCTGAGACCCAGGTGCCGGATGAGGCCCTGCCGCTGAAGCTCGGCGAGCGTCGTGAAGCGTTCCTCGATCGAGCCCTCGGCGGGGCCGTGGCCGTCCCCCATGAGGCGCAGATTGACGACGTCAAGAACCTCGACGCCGAGGTTGCGCAGATTGTCATGCACCGCACGCGTGAGCTCAGCCGGGCTCTGCGCCGGGTTCCATGACGCGTCGGCTCCTCGGACCGCGCCGACCTTGGTCACGATCACCAGGTTCTGCCGATAGGGACTCAGCGCTTCCCGGATCAGCTGGTTGGTGATGTGCGGCCCGTAGAAGTCGCTGGTGTCGATGTGGTCGACGCCGGCCGCAGCGGCTGCGCGAAGCACCGCCAGCGCCGCCTCGCGATCCCGAGGCGGCCCGAACACGCCGGGGCCTGCCAGCTGCATGGCGCCATAGCCCATGCGGTTTACCCTGCGGTCACCGAGCGAAAAGCTGCCCGCATTCGTGAGGTCGGTCATGTCCGTCTCCACTGAAGATCAGGTCCGGATATAGACGTTGACTGCCCGTGCGATAATAAGGTGATATCAGCACAGGCTGTGCGGGATTTCGAACAATGGCCGCAGATCTTAGGGATCTGCTCGCGTTCCTGGCGGTGGCGCAGGCGGGGGGCTTTCGTGAAGGAGCGCGCGCCAGCGGTGCATCGGCATCGAGCCTGAGCGAGGCCGTGCGGCGCCTTGAAAGCCGGCTGGGCATCCGGCTGCTCAACCGCACGACCCGCAGCGTCGCGCCCACCGAGGCGGGGGCGCGGCTCGCCGAACGGCTCGCGCCTGCCCTCGGCGAGGTAGAAGCCGCGCTCGACGTCGTCAACAGCTTCCGCGACCGGCCGGCGGGAACGCTGAGGCTCAACGTCCCCGCCAACGCCGCCCGTCTCATCCTCCCGCCGATCGTCACGCCCTTCCTGAAGGCCTATCCCGACATCAAGCTGGAAGTGATCGTCGACGATAGCTTCGTGGACCTGCTCGCGGCTGGTTGCGACGCCGGCATCCGCTTTGACGAGCGGCTCGAGCAGGACATGATCGCGGTGCCGATCGGCCCGCGCGTGCAGCGCTTCGCGACCGCCGCGTCGCCGGCCTATCTCGATGCCAGAGGCAGACCCGGGCACCCGCGCGACCTTCTCGCGCATTCCTGCCTGCGCGGGCAGTTTCCCAGCGGCGCCATCCCGCCTTGGGAGTTCGAACGTGACGGCGAGATCGTGCGTGTTGATCCCACCGGCCCGCTGCTGGTGCGCGTGGGCGGGGCGGCAGATCTCGCGGTCGCGGCCGCGGTGGACGGGCTGGGCATCATCAGTCTGTTCGAAGCCTGGCTGCAGCCTTACCTGGACAGCGGCGCGCTTGAGCCCGTGCTGGAGCCCTGGTGGCAGAGATTTACCGGCCCGTTTCTCTACTACCCCGGCCGCCGGCACCTGCCGTCGCCGCTGCGCGCCTTTGTCGACTTCATCAGATCCCAGTGACCGACCAAGGGCGCTGATGCACACATCCGGAAAATCGCTGTAGCTCCCGATACTTATTCCGCCGTCCCCGCGACAGCGGGGACCCCAAGGGAAGCGCTCCGCTCAATGCATTTGAGGGTCCTGGATGCCCGCTTTCGCGGGCAAGGCGATTGTTGAGGAATGCGCGTCGGGGATCGTGATTCGATCTGATCGAAACCCGCTTTAGCCAGCGGGATCATCGACCGCGCCTACGCCGCTCCCCGCTTCTCCAGCACTCCCTTGAGATACTCGCCCAGCGCGCGGAACTCCGCCTTGCGCGCGGAGCTGCGGCGCCAGGCGAGCGCGATGGTGCGGGTGGGGTCGCCGGCGAGCGGCCGCGCTACCAGCCCCGACTCCGGCGTGATCTCCGTCGCCACCGCCATTTGCGGCATCAGGGTGATGCCGATGCCGCCTGCCGCCATCTGCAGCAGGGTGCGCAGGCTGGTGCCCTGGAACACCTCGTTGCGGTCGGGGCCGGCGAGGCGGCAGGCCTGCAGCGCATGGCTCCGGAGGCAATGCCCGTCCTCCATCAGCAGCAGCTCCTCGCCGGCGAGCGCTTCCGGGTCGACGCGCTTGCCCGCGGCGAGCTTGTGTCCCTTGGGCAGCGCCACGACGATGCGGTCGGGCCCCAGCGCCATGGTCTCGAGCTCGCCGACCTCGTACGGCAGCGCGATGAGCGCGAGGTCGAGCTGGCCCTTCTCCAGCTTCTCCAGCAGCGCCGCTGTCTGCTCCTCGCGCAGATAAAGCCTGAGCTTGGGAAACTTGCGGGCAAGGCCGCGCAGCGCCGGCGGGATGAAATATGTCCCGATGGTCGGGATGATTCCGAGGCGCAGGGGCCCGGAGAGCGGCTCCTGCCCGGCCTTCGCCGCCTCGGCGAGATCCTCGGCATCGCGCAGCAGGCGCCGGCCGCGGCCGACGATCTCCTGGCCGAGCGGCGTCAGCAGCACATGGCGCCGCGTGCGCTCGACCAGGCTGACGCCGAGCCGCTCCTCCAGCTCCTTGATGCCGGCGCTGAGGGTGGATTGGGTGACGGCGCAGGCCTCGGCGGCGCGGCCGAAATGCCGCTCCTCGGCCAGGGCGGCGAGAAAGCGGAGCTGCTGCAGGCTGGGAAGGGCGATCATCGAATTTTCCGATTGTAATGGTTCGCCATAATTCATTGGATCGATAAGTCATGTAGGGGCATCTATCTCCCACGACAAGCCCCATCGATCACCCCCTTGCAGGAGCCGTCATCAATGCTGACCGTAGGCGACACTTTCCCCCGTTTCTCCCTCACCGCCGTCAATGGCACCGATCCCAAATCGGCCTTCTCGCCGGCGAGCAATGACAGCTATGCCGGCAAATGGCTGGTCGTCTTCGCCTGGCCCAAGGACTTCACCTTCGTCTGTCCGACCGAGATCGTGGGCTTCAATGAGCTCGACCGCGAGTTCCGCGACCGCGACGCGCAGCTGCTCGGCCTTTCCATCGACAACGAGTTCGTCCATGTCGCGTGGCGGCAGAGCCGCGCCGATCTCGGCAAGGTGACCTTCCCCTGGCTCGCCGACATCAAGCGCGAGCTATCCTCGGGGCTGGGCATCCTCGACAAGCAGGAGGGCGTGGCGCTGCGCGCCACCTTCATCGTCGATCCCCAAGGCGTCATCCGCTTCGCCTCGGCCAACGACCTCAGCGTCGGACGCAACCCGGCGGAAGTGCTGCGCGTGCTCGACGCGCTGCAGACCGACGAGCTCTGCCCCTGCAACTGGCAGAAGGGCGAAGACACGCTGAAGGCGGCCTGACCCCCAAGCGAGGCGCGGCACCGCCGCGCCTCGTCCGCCCGCACCAGGAGACACTCATGTCCATCGACACGATCAAAGACGCGCTCCCCGACTACGCCAAGGATCTGAAGCTCAACCTGTCCTCGCTGCTGGCCGACGCCGTGCTGACGGAGCAGCAGCGCTGGGGCACGCTGCTGGCGACCGCGCTCGCCGCGCGCAATGCACCGCTCATCGCCGCGGTTGCGGCCGAAGCGTCGCAGCATCTGTCGCCGGCGGCGGTGAGCGCCGCCAAGGCGGCGGCGTCGATCATGGCGATGAACAACATCTATTACCGCTTCACGCATCTCGCCTCCGACCCCGATTACGCCACCATGCCGGCGCGGCTGCGCATGAACGTCATCGCCAATCCCGGCGTCGACAAGGCGGATTTCGAGCTGTGGTCGCTGGCGGTCTCGGCGATCAACGGCTGCGGCAAATGCATCGACGCGCATGACCAGGTGCTGCGCAAGGCGGGCATCTCGCGGGACGCGATCCAGCAGGCCGTCCGCATCGCCTCGGTGATCCACGCCGTCGCCGCGACGCTCGATGGCGAGGCGAGTTTGGCGGCATGAGGGAGCTGTCAGCCGTCAGCTATCAGCTATCAGCCAAGGGCCGTGCGCGAGGCGATCCAGCAGCCCGTGCGCATCGCCTCGGTGATCCACGCGATGGTGGCGACGCTGTATGGCGAAGCGAGTCTGGCGGCGTGGCGTAAGGGAGCTATCAACCGTCAGCCAGCGGCCGATGCTGCTGACAGCTGATAGCTGATAGCTGATAGCTGATGGCTGATAGCTGACAGCTACTTCCCCTCGTTCCGCCTCCAGCAGCTTCGCCTTCCGCTCCGCGCCCCAGCGATAGCCGCCCGGGGCGCCGTCCTGGCGCACCACGCGGTGGCAGGGGATGACCAGCGCCGCGCGGTTGTCGGCGCAGGCGTTGGCGACCGCGCGCACCGCCCGCGGCTTGCCGATGCGCCGCGCGATCGCGGCATAGCTGGCAGTGCTGCCGTACGGGATCTTCTGCAGCTCGCGCCAGACGCGCCATTGGAACGCGGTCGCCTGGAGATCGAGCGGCAGCGCCAGATCCGGCGCGGTGCCGTCGAGATGGGCGAGGATCGCCGCCACCGATGGGCCGAGCGCAGCGTCGTTGCGCCGGATCTCGGCGGCGGCGTATTCGGCGCCGAGCGCCGCTTCGAGCGCCGCATCGCTCTCGCCGAGGCTCACCGCCGAGATGCCGCGCTCGGTCGCGGCCACCAGCAGGCGGCCCAGCGCACAGGGCACGATGGTGAAGCTGATCGCCATGCCCTGGCCGTGCTTCTTGTAGGTGGCCGGGGTCATGCCGAGCTGCGCGTCGGAGCGCTCGTAGAGCCGCGACGAGGAGCCGTAGCCTGCTTCATAGAGCGCGCCGGCGACGCCGTCGCCCTGGCGCAGCCGCGTCTTGACCCGCTCGAGCCGCCGCGCCGCGGCGAAGTCGCGCGGGCTGATGCCGAGCTGGCGCTTGAACAGGCGCTGCAGCTGATGCGCGCTGGCGCCCACCGCCGCGCCCAGCCGGTCGAGACGCGGCGCGCGGCTCTCGCCATCCTCGAGCGCCGCGTCGATCAGCCGGCAGGCCTGGCGCACCCGCTCGGCCGCGGGGTCGCTCGCCGGCTGTTGCTGCGGCCGGCAGCGCCGGCAGGGGCGATACCCCGCATGCTCGGCGGCCTCGGGCAGCGGGAAGAATTGCACATTCTCCCGCCGCGGCTTCCGGCTCGGGCAGGAAGGCCGGCAATAGACGCCGGTGGTGGTGACGGCATAGACGAAGGCGCCATCGGCCTGCCGCGAGCGGGCGGCGACGGCATTCCAGAACTGTTGCTCGGCCATGGGCGTGATCCCGTGCTGGAGATGATGCCCTGTCATATCGTCCTTCGCGCCCGTCCTTCTATCCGATCCCAGCGGCGCATTCAGCTACGGTCGACCAGGTGCAGGAAGGAGCCCATCACCCGCTCGCTGACGCGCCCTGAGGTGCCGAGATCGCCGCCATCGGCATCGGCGGCGGCAAAGAGGGGCGTGCCGGCGCCCTCCTCGGTGATGGTGGCGTAGTGATACTCATGGCCGCGAAACGCCGCGCCCGCCTTGCCCAGCGGCCCCGCCGCCGCGAGCCGCGCCTGGCGATATCCCAGCTGCCGGCGGCGCTCGGCGAAGCTGGTCTCGAGCGGCAGCAGCCCGGCCATGGCATGGCGCGCGCCCGAGGCATCGACCAGCCCGCGCCCCAGCACCATGTAGCCGCCGCATTCGCCATAGATCACCGCGCCGCCCTGTGCCGCGGCGGCAAGCCCGGCAAGAAAGCGCTGATTGCCGGCGAGCCTGCCGGCATGAAGCTCGGGATATCCTCCCGGCAGGAACACCGCATCGACATCGGCCGCCGGCGACTCGTCGGCGAGCGGCGAGAACAGGGTGAGCTCCGCCCCGGCGCTGCGCCAGCCCTCGAGCATGGCCGGGTAGGTGAAGGCGAAGGCGACGTCGCGCGCTACGGCGATGCGCTGGCCGAGCGGCGGCAGCGGCTGCGCCGGCGGCAAGGCGGCGAGGCTGCTCGAGCGGACGAGACGCAGCAGCCGCTCGACATCGACGACGTCGCCGGCCAGCGCCGCGGCGCGGTCGAGAAAGCCGTTGAGGTCGGGATGCTCCGCCGCCTGCACCAGCCCGAGATGCCGCTCCGGGAGCGCCAGCTCGGCATGGCGCGGCACATGGCCGAGGATCGGCAGTCCCGGCAGCGCGGTGCGCACCGAGTTCTCGAGCATGCTGGCATGGCGCGGCCCGCCGACGCGGTTGAAGATGACGCCGGCCAGCGGCACGTCGGGGCGATGGCTCATGAAGCCGCGCAGCAGCGCCGCCGCGGAGCCCGCCTGGCCCGCGACATCGACCACCAGCACCACCGGCCAACCGGTGAGCGCGGCGAGGTCGCCGGTCGAGCCCTTGCCGGATTCCCCGGCGCCGTCGAAGAGGCCCATCGCGCCCTCGCACAGCACCAGCTCCGCCCGGCGCTCCAGCGAGGCGACCAGCGCCGCGATCGTCTCGCGCCGCATCGCCCAGGCGTCGAGGTTGAGGCACGGCGTGCCCGAGGCGGCGCTATGGAAGGCCGGGTCGATATAGTCCGGCCCCGCCTTGGCCGAGGCGATGGTCCGGCCGCTGTTGCGGAAATAACGCAGCAGCGCGAGGGTGAGCGTCGTCTTGCCGCTCGCCGAGGCCGGCGCGGCGAGGATGAGCCCGCCGCTCACAGCAGCGGCTTGATTGCCGCCGCCAACTGGTCGGCGGTGGTGTCGGGGCCGAAATGGGCGAGGTAGCGGCCGTCACGGCCCATGAGATAGACCAGCGAGGAGTGATCCATGGAATAATCGTCGCCGCCTTCGCTCTTGACCTTGGCGTAATAGATGCGATATCCGCGCGCCGCGGCGGCGATCGCTTGGTCGCTGCCGGTGAGCGCCAGGAGCCGCGGCGTGAAATTCGCGGCATAGCTCTTCAGTTGCGCCACCGTGTCGCGCGCGGGATCGACGGTGATGAAGATCGGCTGCACCGCCTTGCCGCTCTCGCCGAGCTTGTCGAGCGCGGCGCTCATCATGGCAAGCGCGGTCGGACAGGCATCGGGGCAATAGGTGTAGCCGAAATAGACCAGCATCAGCTCGCCACGGAAATCGCCGTCATGCCGCACCACGCCGTTCTGATCGGTGAGCGCGAAGGGGCCGCCGATCGAGAGGGCGGCAAGCCCGGTCTCGCCCGCGCCGCCCGACCACCAGTAGTCGAAGCCGAAGGCGGCGCAGAGCAGCGCGACACCGGACTAGGAAGATGAGCAGCCCGCGACGGGTGGTACGAGACATGGCACCTCAGCCGGGCCGACGATCGGCACCGGAACGCGCAACACCGCACATTCCGGTCAGGCGCCGAACTCTGACCCGCTCATTGCTCACGCCGCAAAACTCTCCAGCGATCCCGGGCGCCACGCCGCGAAATCAAACCACGGGACTCAGGACTTTTTCATGTCCTTCATGTCCTTCATGTCGTGCATGTCCTTTTTCATCTTCTTGTGATGCGTGGCATGCATCGGCTTCGCCTTCTCGGGATGGGCGAGGCAATCCTTCTGATCCTGGGATTCCCAGGCATAGTCATAGCAGGTGAATTTGTGCTTGGCCGCAGCCGGCATAGCGGAAAGCGCAGCCACGGCCGCCACGGCAGCGATCAAAGATGCGAACCTGAGCATGAGGCACTCCTCGTCGGGAAGGGCGCGCCGGCAGTATAGCGCGTCTTCCCCCGAGGCCGCCAGTTCAGCGCTCGACGAAGCTCGCCAAGGTGCGGCCGTGCGTGCGTTGCGCCAGCTTCTTGAGCGCCTTGGCCTCGATCTGCCGGATGCGCTCGCGCGTCACCTGGTACTTGCGGCCGACCTCCTCCAGCGTGTGCTCGCCGGCCTGGCCGACGCCGAAGCGCAGGCGCAGAATGTCGGCCTCGCGCGGCGACAGCCGCGACAGCGCATCGTCGGTGGCGGCGCGCAGCTCGGCCTGCGCCGCTGCCTCATGCGGCATCACCGCGCCGTCATCGGCGATGAGGTCGCCGATCGTGGCATCGCCATCCTCCGACAGCGGCGCGTCGAGGCTCACGGGGTCGCGCACCAGCTCGAGAACCGCGCGCACCTTGGCGACCGGCACGCCCAGGCGTGCGCCCAGCTCCGCCTCGTTGGGCTCGCGCCCGAGCTCGGCCAGCAGCTGGTGCTGCGCCCGCATGACGCGGCGCGCCTCGTCGGTCATGTGCGAGGGTATGCGGATCAGGTGTCCCTGATCGACCAGCGCGCGGGTACAGGCCTGGCGGATCCACCAGGTGGCGTAGGTCGAGAATTTGTAGCCGCGCCGCCAGTCGAATTTCTCGACCGCGCGCATCAGCCCGATATTGCCTTCCTGGATCAGATCCATCAGCGGCAGGCCGCGATTGACGTGGCGGCGCGCGATCCAGGCGACCAGGCGCAGATTGGCCTGGATCATCTCCTGCTTGGCGCGCTCGGCATCGCGGGCGCCGCGCTGGAGATCGGCGACCAGCGCGCGGAATGCCGGCAGGGTCTGGCCGGTCTCGCGGCACACGCCCTCGAGCTCATCGACCAGGAGCCGCGCGGCTTCGCCGTGGCGGCGGCGGAAATTCGGCCAGGGCGCAGTCTGGCGCCGGCTCACCGAAGCGTGCCAGGCGCGCGGGCTCGCGGCCTTGAGATAGCCGTCCAGGAAATGGGCGCGGTCGACCTTCGCCTGATCGACGAGGCGGGCAAGCCGCCCTTCGCGCTCGACGATCTTGCGGTTGAGATCCCTGAGGCGGAGCGCCAGCTCCTCGATGCGCTCGGGATGGAGCACCACGCTGGCGAGCGCCTGGGTCAGCGCCGGCGCGCTGCGGCTCTTGCGCGCGCGGTCGAAGGCGCGCAGCACCGGGCGCAGCAGCGACGCCTCGAGCTCGGCCATCGGCGCGGCGCCTTCCTCTTCCAGCGTGCCGGCGGCGATCGCCGCCGCGGCCGCGCTGCCGGCAGAGCGGCGCGCCTGGGTGGCGGCGAGGTCGATGATGTCGCGCAGCGCCGTCTCGTTCTGGCGCAGGCTCTGGCTCCACTGGGCGATCGACCGGCGCAGCAGCGGGCTGCGATAGAGCGCGCCCAGCATCGCGGCCTGGCCGGCCTCGATGCGCTGGGCAAGGGCGACTTCGCCCTCCCGCGATAGAAGGTCCGCCTCGGAAATCTCCTGCAGGTAGCGGCGCAGCGGATCGGCGGACCGGCCGAGATCGATCTCGGCCAGATTGCCGCGCGCCGATATCGGCTCGCCCGCCGCCTCGGGCGCCGGGCGCCCGCGCTGCTCTTCCTGGGTCTCAGGCTGGTCGGCCCGCGACGCGTTCTCTGTGGCCGGCTGCCGGTCAAGCGCCTCGGCGCCAGCGAAATTGGCCCGCATGTGTAAGGTCTCTCGCACTTTTCCGGTGTTACCCGCGGAGGCCCTTTCGGGGTCCGGCGGCTCAAAATGTGACGGCAGGAATATGGTCGGTTCTGAGCCCCTTGGGAAGCCCGAAATGGCTTAACCATGTCATCGGAAGCGAAGTTTTTGCCGCGAGGGCACGAGGCTGCGGCTTGCGGCGGAGGCGGCGGACGGGGCTCCGGGGCGCCGAATTGGCCGGACGCCGCGGTCGCGCGGGCGGCGGGTAATAAAATGTCGCGGGAGGGGCGCTTCAGCCGCCCCGCGCCGCATACCGGCCCCGGTATGCGCGCATGGCCGGCGATTCCTGCCCGCCCTCCGACCGCCCTTCTCGGTGTTGACGCTGGAGCGGATTTCCTCGCATAGTCACCTCGCTATAGAAAGAAGATAGGCCGAGACAAGTCTACGCCGTGGGCGCGGCGCTTCGGCCGAGAACAACTGCAGGGGAGAGGCAGCAATGTCGTTCACGTCCGTTCTGAGCCGAGAAAAGACGATTGCGCCGCCGGGTTACAGCCGGTGGCTGATCCCGCCGGCAGCATTGTGCGTGCATCTGTGCATCGGCCAGGCTTACGCCTTCAGCGTATTCAACCTGCCGATGACGAGGCTCATCGGCATCACCAAGCCCGCGCCGGGCGATTGGGAGCTGACCGATCTCGGCTGGATCTTCAGCCTGGGCATTTTCTTTCTGGGATTGTCCGCGGCGCTGCTCGGGCGCTGGGTCGAAGACGGCGGGCCGCGCAAGGCCATGTTCACCGCGGCGCTGTGCTTCGGCGGCGGCTTCATCATCTCGGCGATCGGGGTTTATGTACACAACCTCTGGGTCATCTATTTCGGCTACGGCATTCTCGGCGGCTTCGGCCTCGGCATCGGCTACATCTCGCCGGTCTCCACCCTGATCAAATGGTTCCCCGACCGCCCGGGCATGGCCACCGGCATGGCGATCATGGGCTTCGGCGGCGGCGCCTTCATCGCCGCACCCCTCTCGGTCTGGTTGATGAGACAGTTCCAGACGGCCACCCATGTCGGCGTTGCCGAGACCTTCCTGTGCATGGGCGTGATCTACTTCTGCTTCATGACGGTGGGCGCGGCAATCGTGCGCGTGCCGGCGCCGGGCTGGCAGCCCGCCGGCTATGTCGCGCCGACGCAGGCTTCGAAGCTCATCACCAACAAGCACGTCTATGTCTACGACGCGCTGAAGACGCCGCAATTCTGGCTGATCTGGTGGGTGCTCTGCCTCAACGTCACCGCCGGCATCGGCGTGCTCGGCCAGGCCTCGGCGATGAGCCAGGAGATGTTCCCGGGACACATCACCCCGGTTGCCGCCGCGGGCTTCGTCGGGCTGATGAGCCTCTTCAACATGGGCGGCCGCTTCTTCTGGGCGTCGATGTCGGATCTGCTCGGGCGCAAGACCACCTATTTCATCTTCTTCGCGCTGGGTGCCGCGCTCTATGCGGCGGTGCCCTATACCGGCGCGATCGGCAGCGTCGCGCTGTTCGTGCTCGCCTACGGCATCATCTTCAGCATGTATGGCGGCGGCTTCGCCACCGTGCCGGCCTATCTCAGGGACATGTTCGGCACGCGCTATGTCGGCGCCATCCACGGCATGCTGATCACCGCCTGGTCGATGGCGGGCATCTTCGGGCCGGTGCTGGTGAACTACATCCGCGCCTACAACGTCGCGCATGGCGTCGCCAAGGCGCAGGCCTATAACATCACGATGTACGTGATGGCCGTGCTGCTGGTGGTCGGCTTCATCTGCAACTTCTTCATCACTGCGGTGCACGACCGCCACCACATGAAGACGCGCGAAGCCGAGGCTTCGGCCTGAGCGGCAAGGAGAGAGAGCATGCCATCGCACGCATCGCAGCCGGACTCCGGAAACGCGCTGAAGCTTGTCCTCGCCTGGGGCTTCGTCGGCATCCCGCTGGCGTGGGGGATCATCGAGACCCTCACGAATGCGCTGAAGCTCTTCCAGTAGCGCCGCCGCGCCCCGCGGCGCGGTGAGCCTACTGCACGGTGATGGTGATGCGCTCGGACATCACCGGCGGCTCATGCGGCACGTGCTGCCAATCGCCGAGCACGAGCTGCAGCGTGTGCTGCCCCGGCGGCAGCGTCAGCACCGTCTCGGTCTGCCCCTTGCCGAAATGCAGGTGATGCTCGTCATTCGGGATCGGGAATTTGAGCGCATCGCCCGCGAGCGTGGCGTCGACCAGCAGATGATGGTGGCCGGTATTGGGCTGGTTCTCGACCCCCGCCGGCGAGACGCCCATGCCGCTGAGGCCGAAGCGCACCACGAACGGGCTCTTGACGCTGTCGCCGCTCTTCAATTCGATGAAATAGACCTTAGCGCCCGGCGGCGAGGGCGTCGCCAGCGCGAGACCGGCCAGCGCGCCAAGGAAAATGACGGCGAGGCCATAGAGGCGGATGGTGCGAAGCATGCGGTTTCCCCCCGTGTCGCAAGGCATTGCCGACGCCTTGGCGCAAGCCGATGAATACCACGCCGCGCCGGCGCGCGCCGTTCACGTGATCGCGACCCGGCACGCCGACGGCAAGGTGCGACACCGAACCCGCATGCGCCGCCTGATTGTGCCTGCCGCGGCGCTGCTGCTCGGCGCCGCGGCGCCCGCCGGCGCCGCCACGCTCGCCGCCGAGGAGGCGGCAAACCATGTCGGCGAAACCGCAACGGTTTGCGGCACCGTCGCCTCGGCGCGTTTTTCCGAGCGCTCGAAGGCGCAGCCGACCTTCCTCAATCTCGACAAGCCCTATCCCGGGCAGCGCTTCACCATCGTGATCTTCGGCCGCGATCGCGAGAAATTCGGCACGCCGGAGAGCGCGCTGCTGCATCAGCGGGTCTGCGCCACCGGCCTCATCAGGCTCTATGACGGACGACCCGAGATGATCATCGAGGACCCGGCGCAGCTGGCGCCGGCGTCGCGCTAAGGGTCAGCGCCGGGCCGGCGTCGCGCCGCGCCCGGAGCATGCGCCGCACGCGGCGGACGAGCTCGTCCGGCCGCACCGGCTTCTGGATGAGCCGGGTCTTTTCGATCTCGCCGGCGCCGGGCCCGGGATATCCCGAGACGAACAGCACGCGCAGCGCCGGACGCGCCGCGGCAATGCGGCGGGCGAGCTCGATCCCGTCGAGCTTCGGCATGCGGATGTCGGTCAGCAGCAGGTCGATCGGCGCCTTCTCCTCGACCAGCCGCAGCGCCGCCTCGCCATCCTCGGCCGGCACCACATCGAAGCCGTCGGCCTCCAGCACCGCGGCGAAGTACTCGCGGACATCCACGTCATCGTCGACGATCAGGATCGTTCTCTTGCGCGTCACAATCCATCTTCCGTGGCCCGTACCTATCTGGGTTAAGAGCCGCCGGGCGCGGCAAGTTCCCGTGGGACCGGTCATCCTCTGTGGCGGCTCGCGGCGGGATTGCGTCCGACCGGCCGCAACGTTACCGCCGCGAGCGCTCTTGCGCTCGTCGGCGGCGGCGTCAGCAGTTGCGCAACCCCGCGAGCGCCCTTGCGCTCGTCGGGCGGCGGCGCCAGCGGTTGCGCAGCAACCGCGAAAGCCGCACCGATCGGACCAGCTGCTATGATGGCGCGGCATTTTCCGCAGCAGCGAGGCAACGCCCATGTCCCTCGACAGCGTCACCGCGGCGATCCGCGCCAAGGCGGCCGTGAGCCCGGCGCTGGGCTATCGCGTCCAGTTCGATCTCGGCGATGACGGGGTGATTTTCTGGGACGGGACCGGGACCCCGGCGGTGATCGACAACGCGGCGCGCGAGGCCGACACGGTCATGCGCCTCAGCCTCGCCAATCTCGAGGCGCTGGTCGCCGGCGCGCTCAACCCGACCATGGCCTATATGACCGGCAAGCTCAAAATCCAGGGCTCGATGGGGGTCGCGCTCAAGATCGGCCAGCTGCTGGAAGATTAGGCAAGCTTGCCTGCTACCCGGCGCGCGCCGGCCGCGAGCGCGGCTTCCGCCTGCTCGACCATGCGCAGGATGATCTCACCCGCCGGCAGCACCGCGTCGAACAGCCCCATCGCCTCGCCGCCGAGCACGCCGGCGGTGGCGAAGTCGCCCGCCGCCACCGCCGCCTGATAGCGCGCCCGCTCGACCGGCTGCGCCGCTTTGAGCGCCGCCTCGTCGCCGTGCCAGCGCGCAACGAACTCGTTGCGCATGACGCGCACGGTGAATTCGGCCGGCCAGGGAATGTCGCGGACGATGTCGATGGTGGTGGTGCGCAGCGTCTCCTCGCCTTGCGCCTTGACCATGCGCGCTTTGGCCTCGGCATGGGCCAGCGATTCCGTGCTGGCGTAGAGGCGGGTCCCGACCAGCACGCCCTCGGCGCCGAGCATGAGCGCGGCGGCAAGGCCGCGCCCGTCGGCGATGCCGCCGGCGGCGACCACGATCGCCTGCGGCGCGCGCTGCGCCACCACATCGGCGATTTGCGGCACCAGCGGCAGCGTGGCGCGGCTGCCGCCATGGCCGCCGGCCTCGCTGCCTTGTGCGACGATGATGTCGGCGCCGGCCTCGATCGCGTCCTCCACGTGCCGCAGCGTCTGGACCTGGCAGAGGAGCACGGCGCCTGCCGCCTTGATCTTCTCGGCGAAGGGCCGGGGATCCCCGAAGGAGAGCATCATCGCCGCCGGGCGATGCGCCAGCGCCAGGTCGAGCAGCGCCGGCCGCTGCGCCAGCGACCAGGTGATGAAGCCGCAGCCGATGCGGTGGTTGCCGGCAGCGGCGAACTGGCGCTCGAGCCATGCCGCGTCGCCATAGGCGCCGCCGATGAGGCCGAGCCCGCCCGCGGCGGTGACCGCGCCGGCGAGCGCCCCGCCGGAGACGCTGCCCATCGGTGCCAGCAGCACGGGATGCCGGATCGCCAGGCGCTCGGTGAGGCGGGTGTTGATCGACATGCGCGGCCTCCTTGAGGAAATGCCGGTGATGATAGCGGGAGCGGCGCGCCCGTGCCGCACATCCGCGGCGAATGCCGGCGACCGTCTTTTAACTGCCACGGGTTTTCGCTACATCTGCGGCGCCGCAATGTCGCAATCGAAGCAAGGGAGCGATGCAACAGCGCTGGGGCCTGCCCATCGTCGCCTGGCCGTCGCGGCTCAAGCCCAATTACTGGGATGGCATCGCGCTGCCGCTGGTGCTCGGCACGCTGGTGCTGATCGGCTGGGCGAGCCGGGAGATGAGCGTGCCGTATCGCGTCGGCGAGACGCTGCCGCTGTCGCTCGATCCCATCCATCTGCCGGAATACGGGCTGCGCACGGTGCTGCGCATGGCGCTGGCGCTGGCCGCCTCGCTCGCCTTCAGCCTCGCCTATGCCGCGCTCGCCGCCAAGAGCAAGCGCGCGGAGAAGCTGCTCATCCCGGTGCTCGACATTCTCCAGTCGGTGCCGATCCTGGGCTTCCTGTCGATCACCGTGACCGGCTTCATCTGGCTCTTCCCGGGGAGCCTCATGGGCTACGAATGCGCGGCGATCTTCGCCATCTTCACCTCGCAGGCCTGGAACATGACGTTCAGCCTGTACCAGTCCTTCCTCGGCGTGCCGCAGGATCTGCGCGAGGCGGCGCGGATGTATCATCTCTCGCCGTGGCAGAGCTTCTGGCAGCTCGAGGTGCCCTACGCGCTGCCGAACCTGGTCTGGAACATGATGATGTCGGTCTCCGGCGGCTGGTTCTTCGTCGTCGCCTCCGAGGCGATCAGCGTCGCCGGCCAGGACGTGAAGCTGCCCGGCATCGGCTCCTACATCGCGCTCGCCATCGATCAGCGCAACCTCGCCGCGGTCGGCTACGCCATCCTCGCCATGCTGGTCTTCATCCTGATCTATGACCAGCTGCTGTTCCGTCCGCTGCTCGCCTGGGGACAGCGCTTCAAGGTCGAGGCGATCGGCCAGGACGAGATCGAGCCGCCCTGGTTCCTCACCATGCTGCAGCGGGCGCGGCTCTTCGATCTGCTGCGTCGGGCTGCTCGACCGCGATCGCCGCGGTGGCGAGCCGCGCCGCCAGGCGCGCCGCGCCGCGGCGCATGCGCAGCCGGCGGCGCCCGCTGGTGCAGCCGCGCTGGGTCGATCTCCTCTGGAGCGGCGTGCTGCTCGCGGGATCGGTCTATGCGCTGGTCGAGATCGTCCTCTTCGTCCATGCCGAGGTCGGCTGGCACGAGGTGCTGCATGTCTTCCTGCTCGGCCTCGCCACGCTGGTGCGCGTCATCGTGCTGATCGCGCTGGCGGCGCTGGTGTGGGTCCCGATCGGCGTCTGGATCGGCCTGCGCCCGCGGCTCGCGCGGCGCGTCCAGCCGGTGGTGCAGTTCCTCTCCGCCTTTCCGGCGAACCTGTTCTTCCCGGTCGCCGTCGTCGCCATCCTGCGCTTCCATCTCAATGTCGAGATCTGGGTCAGTCCGCTGATGATCCTGGGGACGCAGTGGTACATCCTGTTCAACGTCATCGCCGGCACGCTGGCGCTGCCGACCGACTATCAGTTCGTCGCCAGCAATTTCGGCGTGTCGCGCTGGCTGTGGTGGCGCCGGCTGGTGCTGCCCGGGATCTTCCCCGCCTTTGTCACCGGGGCGGTGACCGCCTCGGGCGGCTCGTGGAACGCCAGCATCGTCTCCGAGGTGGTGCGCTGGGGCGACACCACGCTGGTCGCGACCGGCATCGGCGCCTACATCGCGGCCGAGACGGAGAAGGGCGATTTCCCGCGCATTGCGCTGGGCATTACCGTGCTCTGCATCTATGTTCTGCTGTTCAATCGCCTGCTCTGGCGGCGGCTCTACAACCTCGCCGAAGAGCGGCTGCGCCTCGACTGATTGCCACGAGCCCGTCCATGCCCGATGACAGCCGCCTGATCTGCGCCGAAAAGATCTGCAAGACCTATCAGACCGCGGAGACGCCCGGGCGCCTCGTGCTCGACCATGTCGATTTCTCGCTGCATGAGGGCGAGATCGTCGCCATCCTCGGCAAATCGGGCTCGGGCAAATCCACCTTCCTGCGCGTGCTGGCGGGGCTGACGCCGCCGACCGAGGGCCATGTGGCCTATCGCGGCCAGACCGTCGACGGTCCCGCGCTACGGCATCGCCATGGTGTTCCAGACCTTCGCGCTCTTCCCCTGGCTCACCGTGCTGGGCAATGTCGAGCTCGGCCTCGAGGCGCAGGGCGTCGCGCGCGCCGAGCGGCGCCAGCGCGCCTTGAAGGCGATCGACCTCATCGGCCTCGACGGCTTCGAATCCGCATATCCCAAGGAGCTCTCCGGCGGCATGCGCCAGCGCGTGGGATTCGCCCGCGCGCTCGTCGTCAATCCCGACGTGCTGCTGCTCGACGAGCCCTTCTCGGCGCTCGACGTGCTGACGGCGGAGACGCTGAGCGGCGATCTCATGGATCTCTGGGTCGAGCGGCGCGTGCCGACCAAGGGCATCATCCTGGTCTCGCACAATATCGAGGAGGCGGTGGAGATCGCCGACCGCATCATCGTCTTCGGCAGCGATCCCGGCCATATCCGCGCCGAGATCCCGGTGACGCTTGGCGCGGCCGCGCGACGTCGCCAGCCCGCGCTTCCGCCAGATCGTCGACGAGGTCTACGCCATCCTCACCACCGTGCCCGGCCGCGAGCCCGGGCGGCGCGGCATGCGCGGCGCCGAGCCGGTGGGCATCGGCTACCGCCTGCCCGCCGCCTCGATCCAGCAGCTGGTGGGCCTGCTCGACGCCATCTGCGCGCCGCCCTATTCCGGCCGCGCCGACCTGCCGCATCTGGCCGAGAGCGAGCATATCGAGGACGAGGAGCTGTTCGTGCTGATCGAGGCGCTGCAGCTCCTGGGCTTCGCCCAGGTCGCCGGCGGCGACATCTGGGCGACCCCCGCCGGCCGTTCCTTTGCCGAAGCCGATCTGCAGCAGCGCAAGCAGATTTTCGCCGACCAGCTCCGCCGCTCGATCCCGCTCGCCGCCCATATCCGCAAGGTGCTCGACGAGCGGCCCGGCCACAGCGCCCCCGAAGCGCGCTTCCTTGCCGAGCTCGAGGATCATCTCTCCGAGGAAGAGGCGCACGAGGTCCTGGAGACGATGATCAATTGGGGCCGCTATGCCGAGCTCTTCGCCTATGACTACGACCGTGGCGTGCTGAGCCTGGAGAATCCGACCTGAGTCGGTGTTGCCCAAAAATTTCCCGTGCCGGCGGGATGTTCATCCGCTAAGAAGCGTTTTGGGGATGACCGGTCGCTGCGTCGCCCATAATCATGGGTCGGGCGGTCGCGCCCGGCATTTCCCTCCCAACGACGACAAAGGCGGATCCCACCCATGCTTCAGCCCATCAATTCCGCCGCGCGCGGCCTCGCCGCGGCCACTCTGCTCGGCGCGCTGCTGCTCGCCGGCCCCTCGCACGCGGCGACGACCGGCCAATCGGCGGCCGCGCCGGCGCAGCTCGCGCAGTCCACGCCGCAGACCGTGCCCTCCGACACCAAGAAGCCGCGGCGCTCGCGGGTCGACCGCGTCGAGCAGCGCATCACCACGCTCCATGAGCAGCTCGCGATCGCCCCTGACCAGGAGACGCTGTGGGGCGCCGTCGCCCAGGCGATGCGCGATCACGCGAAGATGGTGCAGCAGGCGATCGACCAGCGCGAGCAGAACCCGGCGATGACCGCGCCCGACGACCTCAAGGCTTACGAGGCAATCATCGACGCCAACGCGCAGGGGATGCAGAAGCTGGTGCCGGCATTCCAGGCGCTCTACGCCAGCCTGTCGGACGATCAGAAGAAGAAAGCGGACGTGCTGTTCAGCCGCGCCCACCATCCCCGCGCCGCCAAGAAGAAATAGCCCGGTACAAATCTCAGGGCCGCGCGGCGGAAGCTGCGGCGGTGTTTGGCATATGGACATACCTTGGGATCAGAGAGGGCAGAGCATGAATGATCTGACTAAAACCCGTTCCATCCTCGCCAAGGCGGTGTTGGCGCTGACCTTGGCCGGATTGCTCGGCGGGGTCGCCGCTCCGGCGCATGCCGACGACCGCGACCGGCGCGGCCCGCCGCCGCGCCACGATCGCCGGCCGCCGCCGCATCGCTTCTATGCGCCACCGCCGGTATACGCGCCGCCGGCCGTGGTCTACGCGCCGCCGGCGGTTTCCCCCGGCATCAACCTGGTGATTCCGCTCAACATCCGCTGACGCGCTGTCGGCATTCTCGCAGGCCCCGCCGGCAACGGCGGGGCCTTTCTTTTGCCGCTGGACGCACGCAAGCTCGGCGCGGCCGGAAACGGCGCCGGCCCCTCGCCGATTTCCGAAATCGGCAAGCCGTTTCCCGGCTCAGCGCGGAATCCGGCGAGCGCGGGGCGACTTTTGCGCCCACTCTCCGCCGCATCCCAAGCGGGAGCGGGCCATGCTGGCGTTTTTCACCGAGCTGCAACATTTCGCGCCCCTGGTGCTGCTGCCGGCGGTGATCGCGCTCGCGGCGGTCGAGGCGCTGGTGCTGGCGGTGTGGCGCAAGGAGGCTTACGACTGGCGCGCCGCTTTGGCCTCGCTCGCCGACGCGCTCGGCCGCGAATTCGTCGTCTACCGCTTCCTGCCGCTGAGCCTCGGCGCGCCGGTGATCGCGCTCGCCTGGAGCCATCGGCTGACCACCATGCCGCTCTCCGGGATCGGCGCGCTCGGCCTGCTCTTCCTCGGCCAGGAGTTCAGCTACTACTGGTTCCATCGCGCCTCGCACCGCATCCGCTGGTTCTGGGCGACGCATGCCATCCATCACTCCTCCAACGAGCTCAACCTCGCGGCGGCCTATCGCTTCGGCTGGACCGGGCGGATTTCCGCCACCGGCATCTTCTACGCGCCGCTGATCTGGCTGGGATTTCCGCCCGCCGCCGTGTTCGGCGTGCTGTCGCTCAACCTGCTTTACCAGTTCTGGCTGCACGCCAGTTGGATCCCGAAGCTCGGCTGGCTCGAATATGTCTTCAACACCCCGTCGCATCACCGCGTGCATCACGCCGCCAATCTCGATTACCTCGACGCCAATTACGGCGGCGTCTTGATCCTTTTCGACCGGCTGTTCCACACCTTCATCGAAGAGCGCGCGGACCTGCCCTGCCGCTACGGGCTGGTGAAGCCGCTGCGCTCCAACAATCCCTTCGTCATCAACGCGCATGAATGGCAGGCGCTCGGCCGCGACCTCTGGCAGGCGCGCGGCTGGCGCGAGCGCTGGCTCTATCTCTTCGGGCCTCCCGGCTGGCGGCCCGACGGGCAGGGCCTCACCACCGAGAATTTGCGCCGCGCCATGGCGCCGGCGGAGTAGGCTTGGGCGCTCGGGGGCAGGGAGGGTGGCGTGAGGCACGCGCTTGAATTCGTCGCTGCATTCATCGCGCTCTCGGCGGCGCTCGCCGCGACCGCCGGCGCGCAGGACTGGCCGGCCTATGGCGGCGATGCCGGCGGCACGCGCTATTCGGCGGCGCGGCAGATCACCCGCGAGAATGTTCATGACCTCGCGCTGGCCTGGACCTATCACAGCGGCGAGGTCGAGCGGCGCGGCGATCTCATGAAGCGCAGCGCCACCGAAGTGACGCCGATCCTGGCCGACGGCAAGCTCGTCTTCTGCACGCCTTTCGATCGCGTCATCGCGCTCGATCCCGCCACCGGCCGCGAGCTCTGGGTGTTCGATCCCGAGCTCCCCGCCAAGCTCGAGCCGGGCAACGGCTTCCTCTGCCGCGGCGTTGCCCTCTGGCACGACCGCGCCGCGGCGGCCGATGCGCCTTGCGCCGCGCGCCTCTTTCTCGGCACCAACGACGCCCGCCTGATCGCGCTCGATCTCGCCAGCGGCCGGCGCTGCGCCGGTTTCGGCAGCGGCGGTGAGGTGGCGCTGCCGCCGGACATCGCCGAGCGCTATCCCGGCGAGCTGCAGATCGATTCGGCGCCGGCGATCGTCAACGACACCGTCGTCGTCGGCTCCGCCGTCGACGACATGTCGCGCGCCCGGGCGCCGAGCGGCACCGTCTGGGGCATCGACGCGCTGAGCGGCAAGCGGCGCTGGAGCTTCGACCCGGTGCCGCGCCAGGCCGAGGATCCCGCCGCCGCCTCCTGGGCGGACGGAAGCTATGCCGGCGCCGCCGGCGGCAGCGTCTGGGCATCGATGGCGGCCGATCCCGCGCGCGACCTCGTCTTCCTGCCGACGGCGAGCCCGACCGCCGCCTTCTATGGCGGCCATCGCCCCGGCGACAATCTCTACACCTCCTCGGTGGTGGCGCTGCGGGCATCCACCGGCGCGGTAGTGTGGCATTTCCAGACCACGCATCACGACATCTGGGATTACGATGTGGCGGCGCCGCCGAGCCTGGTGACGGTGCATCGCGACGGCCGCGCGATCGACGCCGTCGTCATCGCCACCAAGATGGGCTTCGTCTTCGTCCTCGACCGCGATACCGGCGTGCCGCTCTTTCCCGTCGAGGAGCGGCGCTTTCCTGCCAGCGACATTCCCGGCGAAGCGACCTCGCCGACGCAGCCGGTGCCGCTGGCGCCGCCGAGCCTGGTGCCGCAGCGCCTCGTCGCGGACGACGCCTGGGGCCTCTTCTATTTCGACACGCGGTCCTGCCGCAAGCGCCTTCAGGCGCTCGACAGTGCCGGCCTCTATACCCCGCCCAGCCTCCGGGGGAGCGTGGTCTTTCCCTTCACCGGCGGCGGCGCCAATTGGGGCGGCGGCGCCGTCGATCCCGGGCGCGGGCTCTTCGTCATCAACACCATGAGCATCGCGCATGTCATCCGCCTCGTCCCGCGCGCCGAGGAGGCCGCGGCGCGGGCGGCCGATCCCAAGCGCGAGATCGGCAAGGCGCTGGGCACGCCCTATGCGGCCGAGCGCTCGCTGCTGCTGTCGCCGCTCGGCATTCCCTGCAACCCGCCGCCCTGGGGCACGCTCGCCGCCATCGATCTCGACGCCGGCACCATCAAATGGCAGGTGCCGCTGGGCGCCAAGGCGCTGGGACTGATCCGCGGCCTGCCCAATCAGGGCGGCCCGATCGTCACCGCCGGCGGCCTCGTCTTCATCGGCGCGGCGATGGACCAGTATCTGCGCGCCTTCGATGTCGAGACCGGCGCCGAGCTGTGGCAGGCGAAGCTGCCCGCCGGCGGCCAGGCAACGCCGATGACCTATGTCGCCGGCGGCCGGCAATACGTCGTCATCGCCGCCGGCGGCCATGCCCGCTTAGGCACCACGCTGGGCGACGCCATCGTCGCTTACGCGCTGCCGCAGTAGTATCTGGAATCAGAAATGCCGGAGACGCCGAGCGCTCGTTGATGCACACATCTCGCAGCAATGCATTCCTCAACAATCGCCTTGCCCGCGAAAGCGGGCATCCAGGAACTCAAACGCATTGAGCGGAGCGCTTCCCCTGGGCCCCGGCTTTCGCCGGGGCGGCGGAACGTTTCCACGGTTTCTTCTCCGTGCCCCCCGTGTCTCCGCGGTGAATCTTCTATGAGCAAGCTGCAGTAGCGCTCAGCCTTTGGGGCGCATGGTGGGGAAGGCGATGACGTCGCGGATCGACGGGCTGTCGGTCAGCAGCATGACGAGACGGTCGATGCCGATGCCGAGCCCGCCCGCCGGCGGCATGCCGTAGTCGAGCGCGGTGACGAAATCCGCGTCGAGCAGCTGCGCCTCCTCGTCGCCGAGCTCGCGCTCGCGCATCTGCGCCTGGAAACGCAACAGCTGCTCCTGGGGGTCATTGAGCTCGGAATAGGCGTTGGCGATCTCCCAGCCATTGACGAAGCTCTCGAACCGCTCGGTGAGCCGGGGGTCGCCGCGGTCCGCCTTGGTCAGCGGCGAGACCTCGCGCGGAAATCCCGTGACGTGGATCGGCTCGATCAGCAGGCTCTCGACCCGCGCGTCGAACACCGCGTAGAGCGCGTGGCCCCAGCCTGCGGTGTCCGGCAGCTCGATGCCGAGCCGCCGCGCCGCCGCGCGGGCATCGCCGCCCCGGTCGATGGCGAGGAAATCGATGCCGGTATGCTCCAGCACCAGCGCCGCCATCGCCGCGCGCCGCCACGGCGCCTTGAGCTCGATCTCCTTGCGGGCATAAGTGATGCGCGTCTTGCCCAGCGCCGCCAGCGCCGCCTCGCTGACGAGATGCTCGGTCATCTCCATCATCGCCTCGTAATCGACATAGGCCTGGTAGAGCTCGAGGAGCGTGAATTCTGGATTGTGCCGCGGCGAGATGCCTTCATTGCGGAAGTTGCGGTTGATCTCGAACAGCTTGTCGGAGAGCCCGCCCACCAGCAGGCGCTTCAGGAAGAGCTCCGGCGAGATGCGCAGATAGAGATCGATGTCGAGCGTGTTGTGATGGGTGATGAAGGGCTTCGCCGCGGCGCCGCCGGGGATCGCCTGCAGCATCGGCGTCTCGACCTCGAGGAAGCCGCGCTCGACGAGGCGCTGTCGGATGGTCGCGATGATGGCCGAGCGCTTCAGCAGCACCGCGCGGCTCTCCTCGTTGACGATGAGGTCGAGATAGCGCTGGCGATAGCGCGTCTCGACATCGGCGAGCCCGTGATACTTCTCCGGCAGCGGCAGCAGCGCCTTGGCCAGCACGACGATCCCCGTGGCGTTCACCGTGAGCTCGCCGCGCCGCGTGCGCCTGACGATGCCCTCGACGCCGATGATGTCGCCGAGATCGAGGAGCCGCACCACGGCGAGTTGCTCCTCGCGCAGCAGCTTCTTGTCGCTGAAGATCTGGATCTTGCCGGAGCTGTCGTGGAGATCGATGAACATGCCGCTGTTGCGGATGGCGCGGATGCGGCCGGCAACCGCGACCCGGTCCTCGGTGACGCTGTCGGGCGCAAGACCGGCGTAGCGCTCCTCGAGCTCGGCCGCCTCGGCGCTGCGCGGGAAGGCGTAAGGGTAGGGATCGACGCCGAGCGCCTTCAGCTGCGCCAGCTTTTCCAGCCGCGCCGCGCGAAATTGATTGTCCTCGCTTCGCCTCCGTTCATGCCTCTGCGCGTTCCTCTTTGCGGGGGCCTGTTGTAACGGGTTGCAGGATCGGCTGCAAAGCCCGCCTGCGCCCGCGTGGATGGCGGGGTCATGCCAGGAAGGGTGTTAACCGGGCCGCACCTGAACAACATTTTGCGTCTGTATAAATCGCACTATTGACGCTTTCATCGGTGGGAGATTAGCTTTCCGCTCAGCGCCGATTTGAGCTTCAGCTTGCGGGCGCTTTAGAAATGCGGCTAAAGCGAGGGGTGATCCGCCCCGGCGACAGCTGCGGCGGGTTTTCTTTTTTGGCCTGACCCCCGCCCGGGCGACCCCTAGAGGAGATCGGGATCATGCCGACCATCGCCCGACGGACCCTGCGCTCCGTCCTCGCCCTGGCGCTGCTGGCGCTGGCCGCGGCGCCTGCCGTCGCCGCCGACACGCTCGCCACGCTGCGGCTCGACTACGCCTACTACAATCCCGTGAGCCTGGTGCTCAGGGATAAGGGGCTGATCGAGCAGGAATTCGCCAAGGACGGCATCAAGGTCGACTGGGTGCTGAGCCTCGGCAGCAACAAGGCGCTCGAATTCCTCAGCGGCAACAGCGTCGATTTCGGCTCGAGCGCCGGCGCCGCCGCACTCCTCGGCAAGGCCAATGGCAACCCGGTCAAGAGCATCTATGTCTATTCGAAGCCCGAATGGACGGCGCTGGTCACGCTCAAGGACGCGCCGATCCACAGCGTCGCGGATCTGCGCGGCAAGAGCATCGCCGTCACCAAAGGCACCGATCCCTATATCTTCCTGGTGCGGGCGCTGGCGAGCCACGGGCTCAAGGTGCAGGACGTGAAGACGGTGCTGCTGCAGCATCCCGACGGCAAGGTGGCGCTGGAGCGCGGCGATGTCGATGCCTGGGCCGGGCTCGATCCCTATATGGCGCAGACCGAGCTGGAGAAGGGCTCGCGCCTCTTCTACCGCAACGCCGATTTCAATACCTATGGCGTGCTCAACGTGCGCGAGGATTTCGCCGCCGCGCATGCCGATATCATCGAGCGCGTGCTCACCGTCTACGAGAAGGCGCGGCTCTGGTCGCTGGCGCATCCCGACGAGCTCAAAGCCATCGTCGCCAAGGCCGAGAAGCAGAGCGATGAGGTCGTCGCCCGGCAGCTCCAGCGCAACGATCTCTCCAGCGGGCTGATCGGTCCGACGCAGCGCGACACCATCGTCGCCGCCGGCGTGGTGCTGCAGCAGAGCGGCGCGATGCCGGCCGATGCCGATGTAGCCAAGGTCGCGGCCGCGCTGATCGATCCGCAGTACATCGCGCGCGTGTCGAAGCGGCTCCAGGCCGAGCGCTGAGGATGCGCGCCCGCCGCACGCTGCGGAGCGGCGCCGCCGGGCTGGTGCTGCCGCTGCTGCTGCTGGCGCTGTGGGCGGCGTTGTCGCGCTCGCGCCTGGTGCCGCCGAACTTGCTGCCAGCGCCGTCCGCGGTGCTGCGCGCGCTCGGCGATCTCTGGCTCTCCGGCGAGCTCCGCGGCGATATCGAGATCACGCTGCTGCGCGTCCTGCTGGGCTTCCTGCTCGGCACCGCGGCGGCGACGCTGCTCGGCGCGCTCACGGGCTATTCGGCGCTGTGGCGGCGCCTCCTCGATCCCACCTTCCAGGCGCTGCGCAGCATTCCTTCCTTCGCCTGGATCCCGCTGTTCGTGCTCTGGCTCGGCATCTTCGAGGCCTCCAAGCTGACCTTGATCGCGGTCGGCGCGTTCTTCCCGGTCTATCTCAACACCATGGCCGGCATCCAGCAGGTCGACCGCAAGCTGGTCGAGGTGGCGCGCATCCATGGCTATGGCGGCGTGGCGCTGGTGCGGCGCGTGCTGCTGCCGGCGACGCTCCCCGCCTACATCACGGGGCTGCGCGGCGGGCTCGGGCTTGCCTGGATGTTCGTCGTCGCCGCCGAGTTCATGGGCGCCAGCGAGGGGCTGGGCTTCCTGCTGATCGACGGCCAGCAGACCGGGCGGCCTGCCAACATCATCGCTGCCGTCCTGCTCTTCGCGGTCTTCGGCAAGGCCAGCGATCTCGCGCTCGCCGCACTCGGCCGCCATCTCGTCTCCTGGCAGGATAGCTTCCACAGCGCGGAGGAGAAGAAAGCCGATGCTGCAGATCCGCCGCGTCTCCAAGAAGTTTGACGGCCGCGCCGCGCTCGGCGAGATCGATCTCGCCGCCGATCGCGGCGAGATCATCGGCATCGTCGGCACCAGCGGCTGCGGCAAGAGCACGCTGCTGCGCATCGTCAGCGGCCTCGAGCAGCCTTCCTCGGGCAGCGTCGTGCTCGACGGCGTCGCCGTCGCGGGGCCGCGGCCAGAAGTCGGGCTGGTCTTCCAGGAGCCGCGATTGATGCCGTGGCTCAGCGTGCGCGAGAATGTCGAGTTCGCGCTCGTCCGCCATCCGCGCAACCAGCGCCGGCCGCTGGCCGAGGCGGCGCTCGCCCGCGTCGGCCTTGGCGCCGCCGCGGATGCGCTGCCGCAGGCGCTCTCCGGCGGCATGGCGCAGCGCGCCGCGATTGCCCGCGCGCTGGTGGCGCGGCCGCAGGTGCTGCTGCTCGACGAGCCCTTCAGCGCGCTCGATGCCTTCACCCGCTTCGGGCTCCAGGACCATCTGCTCGACATCTGGCGCGCCGACCAGCCGACCATGCTGTTCGTCACGCACGACATCGAGGAGGCGCTGGTGCTGAGCGACCGCATCGTGGTCATGCGCGCCAGGCCCGGCCGCATCCATGCGCAATACCGCATCGACCTGCCGCGGCCGCGCCGGCGCACCGAGGCGCGCCTCCAGGCGTGGAAGGAGCGCATCCTCGAGGACCTCGATCTCGCCGTCAAAGGCGGCGGCGCGGATCCCGAATTCGCCATCTGAGATGACGTTGCTCGTCGACACCCTTCCGTCGTCGAGGCCACGGCTGTTCCGGCTGAGGGAAGCGATTGCAAGGAAGCTGCTCGTCGACACCCTTCCGTCGTCGTGGCCGGGCTTGACCCGGCCATCCACGGGATCATGCCAGGTGATCGTGGAGATCATCCCAGTTCGGATTCTCCGCGGGATGACCAGAGACAGCAAGACCGCAAGCTGCCGCGTGGATGGCCGGGTCAAGCCCGGCCATGACGCTGGAGGAAAGGTAGCCGCCTTGACGCGCGCACACCGTGCGTCGTGTTCGATCCTCCGCCGTCCCGGGCTCGACCGGTCAAGCCCGCGCATGACGACGGAAGGGCGTCGTCCAGGGCGCAACAGAATTGTCGCTGATTTTAACCATATCGGCGCGGTCATATGCGACGCGTTGTAAGCGATTTCGCTGGCCCACCGGCAGGGTCGACCTAGAATGGCGATCCTATTCCGGCGATTGCGCCAGGAGATGCGCCGATGTCGCGATATGCCTGCACTATCCTCGCCGAGCGCGACGGAACGACGGCGATTGAATATTCGCTGATCGCCGGCCTGGTCTCGATCGCGATCATCGCCGGCCTCACGTCGATCGGCACCACGATTGCCGCCAATTTCTTCGGCCCGATCGTCGGGGCGCTCTGAGCCGGTCGGCGGCTTATTCCGCGAGTTTAACCGGACTTTAAGCAGAAGTGTAAACGATACTGCTCTACTAGTGCGCGTGGTGATGGTATTGGATGCCCACGGCCGTCGAATGCAAGGGCGCGGCCCCAGCTCAGGAGTTGAAACCGATGTATGCACTTTTGTCCAAGCTCATCCGCGACGAGAGCGGCGCCACGGCCATCGAGTACGGCCTGATCGCCGCGTTGATCTCCGTCGTGATCATCGTCGCCATCACAGCGGTGGGCACGCAGCTCTCCGCCGTCTTCAGCACCATCCAGGGCGATCTCAGCACCGCCAACGCGAACTGATGTTCTCTTGCTAGCCGGCCGCCGGGAGAGCTCTCTCTTCGCGGCCGGCGGCAGCGAGCGGCAGCACGCGGTCGTGGAACTCGCGAAGCGTGCTGCGGTGGCCGACGCTCGCCACCGAGGGCCGCCACGGCGCCCGGCGCAGCAGCGCATAGAGCGCCGCCTCCGCCTTCTCATCAAGCGCCGACGTCGCCTCGTCGAGGAAGAGGATGGCGGGCTCGGTCAGCAGGATGCGCGCGAAGGCCAGCCGCTGCTGCTCGCCCAGCGACATCCGCTGCGCCCAATTGTCGACGGTGTCGAGCTCGCCGCTGAAGCCGCCGAGCCCGACCTCGCGCAGCACCTCCTCCAATCGCTCCTTCGCCACCGGCTGGTCCTCTTCGGGATAGAGCAGCGCCGTGCGCAGGCTGCCCAGCGGCAGATAGGGCCGTTGCGGCACGAACAGCGTCTTCCCCTCGCCGATGCGGATGCGGCCGCGGCCGAACGGCCAGATGCCGGCCAGCGCCCGCAAAAGGGTGCTCTTCCCGGTGCCGGTCGGCGCCGCGATCAGCACGAACTCGCCGGGCGCCAGCGTCAGCGTGACGCCGCGCAGCAGCGGGCTGCCATCGGGCAGGTCGACATCGAGGCCGGCGACCGCGAGGCCGGTGCCGCTATGCGTCACCTCGATCGACTGCGGCGCGCGCGCCGCCGCGGCGATGTCGCGGGCGCGCCGGTCGAAATCGGATAGCCGCTGCACCACCGATTGCCATTCGGCGATCTCGGTGTAGGAGTTGACGATGAAGGACAGCGAGGTCTGCACCTGGCCGAAGGCGTCGGCCGTCTGTTGCAGGTCGCCGAAGCTGATCTGCTTGGCGAAATAGCGCGGCGCCGCGACCAGATAGGGGAAGACGATGGCGAGCTGCGTATAGCCGCTGGTGTACCAGTTGAGCAGCTTCACCCGCTTCATGATCCCCCAGAAATTGCCGACGACAAAGCCGAAGCGGTCGACGAAAGTGCGGCGCTCGCGGCCCTCGCCGCCATAGAGCGCGATGCTCTCGGTGTTCTCGCGCAGCCGCACCATGCTGAAGCGGAAATCGGCCTCGTAGCGCTGCTGGTCGAAATTGAGCCGCACCAGCGGCCGGCCGATCCTGAAGGTGAGCCAGGTGCCGCCGACGGCGTAGATCAGCGCGCACCACAGCATGTAGCCGGGGATATGGATTTCGCCCAGCGGCCCCAGCGGGATCGCCGCCGAACCGGAGAGTCCCCACAGGATCGTGAGGAACGACGCCAGCGTGACGCCGGCATTGAGAAAGCCGCTGCCGCCGATGGTGAGCGCCAGCGACGAGCGCGTGAAGCGGTCGAGATCGTCGGAGATGCGCTGGTCGGGATTGTCGGTGCCGCTGCCCTCGAGCTGCAGCCGGTAATAGGCGCGCTCGTCGAGCCAGAGATCGAGATAGCGCCGCGTCAGCCAGCGCCGCCAGCGGATCTGCAGCATCTGCTGCAGGTAGATCTGATAGACGCTGACCACGATGGCGGAGGCGGCGATGACGCCGAAGACGATGAACTGGTACCTGAACGCCGACCAGTCGTATTCCTGGATGGCGTTGAAGAAATCCCGGTTCCACATGTTGAAGCGGACGGCGATGTAGACCGAGGTGAGGTTGAGCGCGACCACGAGGATCAGCAGCCCCCAGGCCCACCATCGGTCCTCCGACGACCAATAGGGCTTGGCGAGCCGCCAGGCATCGTGCAAAAAGTGTCGCTTCTTCTCGCTCATCGCCGCAACTCCTCACGCTCGGTCATGTCGGATCCACGCGAATTTCCCCGGGAGCTCAGCCGCGGCGTCTGCCGGGCGCTGGCCCATCGCGGCTTCGCCACCTTGCCGGAGGTCTCGCTCGCCAATGGCCGGCGCGCCGATGTGCTGGCGCTGGGGCGGGACGGCGAATTGGTCATTGTCGAGATCAAATCCTCGGTGGCGGATTTCAGGAGCGACCGTAAATGGCCGGAATACCGCGACTACTGCGATCGCCTCTATTTCGCCGTGCCCGGCGCATTTCCGCAGGAGCTTATCCCCGAGGAATGCGGCCTGATCGTGGCCGACGGCTTCGGCGCGGCGTTTTTGCGCGAAGGCCGCGTGACGCCCCTGGCGGCCGCGCGCCGCCGCGCCGTGCTGCTGCGCTTTGCCGCGCTGGCCGCCGGCCGCCTGCGCCGCCTCCAGGACCCCGACATCGACGATCCCGGGCTTGGATAAGTGAAGCTATCAGCTATCAGCTTTCAGCTAGTGTTCCGTCACTAACAAAGGTTTTCCAAGAAGGCTCGCCGGTGCGTTTCTACAGGTATGAAGAAGCCGCTTTCCATCTGGTTTTTGCGAAAGTGGCCCGAGGGCGCCAAGCGTTAGAGTCGGTACACCAGGAAAGCGGCTGACAGCTGATAGCTGACCGCTGACAACTTCCTCATCTCCCCATCCGCGCGATCGTCGCCGTCGTGCTGAAGCCCGGCAGCAGCGGCGCCAGCACCACCTTGCCGCCATAACCCTCGACGATATCGGCGCCGACCACCTGGTCGTGGCGGTAATCGGCGCCCTTGACCAGGATCTCGGGCTTGAGCTCGCCGATGAGGGTGAGCGGCGTGTCCTCCTCGAACAGCACCACGAGATCGACCGCGGCGAGCGAGCCCAGCACGGCGGCGCGCGCCTGCTCGTTCTGGACCGGCCGCCCCGGCCCCTTGAGGCGCACCACCGAGGCGTCGCTGTTGAGCCCGACCACCAGCCGGTCGCACTGCGCGCGCGCCTGCGACAGCAGCGAGACATGGCCGGGATGCAGCAGGTCGAAGCAGCCATTGGTGAAGCCGATGCGCAGCCCGTTGCGCCGCCAGCGCGCGACATGGTCGAGCGCCAGCGGCAGCGGCAGCAGCTTGCGCGCGGCCAGCGCGTCGCGGTCGACCAGCGTCTCGATCAGCTCGTTGGCATGCACCACGGCGGTGCCGACCTTGCCGACGACGATGCCGGCCGCGACATTGGCGAGCCGCGCCGCGTCCGGCATCGAGGCGCCGGCGGCGAGCGCCGCCGCCAGCACCGCGACCACCGTGTCGCCGGCGCCGGAGACGTCGAAGACCTCGCGCGCTTCGGCGTCGAGCTCGGTGGTGGCGCCCGATTGCTCCACCAGCATCATGCCATCCTGGCTCAGCGACACCAGCACCGCGCCGAAGCCGTGCGCGTCGATCAGCGCGCGCGCCGCGGCGATGACCTCCGCCGCGCTGCCGACCGGGAGCTTCGTCGCCTCGCCGAGCTCGCGCCGGTTGGGCTTCAGCACGCTGGCGCCGCGATAGACGCTGTAGTCCGTGCCCTTGGGGTCGACCACGACGCGGTGGCCCGCCTTGATCGCCGCGGCGATCAGCTCGGCCGCGACGCCTTCCGACAGCACGCCCTTGGCATAATCGGACAGCACCGTCACCTGATAATGCGGCAGCACCTCTTCGACCATGCGCCGGAAATCCTCGCGCAGGCCGCCCCTAAGCGGCGCCACCTGCTCGCGATCGGCGCGCAGCATCTGCTGCGTCTCGGCGATGTAGCGGGTCTTGATCGTCGTCGTGCGGTTGCGCTCGCTCAGCACATGCGCCTCGATGCCGGCGAGTCCGGCCACCAGCTTGCTCACCTCGCGCCCGGCCGGGTCGCCGCCGGTCACCGAGACGAAGCACCCCTGCGCGCCCAGCGCATGCAGATTGCTCAGCACGTTGCCGGCGCCGCCGAGCTTGCGGATCTCGCGCTCGACGCGCAGCACCGGGATCGGCGCCTCGGGCGAGACGCGCTCGACCCGGCCATAGACGAAATGGTCGAGCATGACATCGCCGACGCACAGCACCCGCGATTGCGTCAGTGCCTCGACCAGGGCGATAAGATCCGTATCCGCCATGGCCGTGGTCTTAAGGCGAAGGGCTGGTGATGGCAAGGGCTGGCTCCTGCTGCCCACGATCAGAAAATGCCGGACACGGCAAGCGCTCGTCGACCCCACCTCACCCTCCCGCTACGCGGGTCCCTCCCTCTCCGCCCCGGGGGGCGGAGAGGGTTGGGGTGAGGTGGGGCGACACACTCCGACCCGCGATAGCCCGCACTACGACGCCGCCGCGTCCATCACCGGCGAGGCGCGCAGCCCCAGCGACCGCTCGAGCTGGCG
Organism: uncultured Alphaproteobacteria bacterium; assembly: GCA_963789275.1. GTDB lineage: Bacteria > Pseudomonadota > Alphaproteobacteria > ATCC43930 > CGMCC-115725 > DAHUYF01. The sequence continues at coordinate 147,839 of CAWBKF010000004.1, read as the reverse complement.
GAAGACGCGCTGCTTGTCGTGATAGTCCTGCGCCGCCCGGCGCGCCGCGGCGCCGCGGCGCTGGCGCTCCTGCGGCTGCGCCGCCAGCGCGACGATGGCGGCGGCGAGGCCCTCGGCATCTGGCGCCGCCGGCAGCACCGCCTCGGCCAGCTCCGCCGGCACCGCGCCCGCCGCCAGGACCGGCCGGCCGCTCGCCAGCAGCGCCGCGAGCTTCGCCGGGAACAGCGGATCGGCTGCCGCCAGCCCGGCGGGCAGCACATGGATGTCGGCCATCCCGAGCAGCGCGTTGAGATTGGCCGCGCGCGGCCAGGGCAGGAGGCGCAGCGGCAGCTCATGCGTCGCCGCGGCCAGCATCGGCCAGCAGGCGCCGCGCCCGGCGAGCACGAAGACGACGGCGCCATTGGCCGGCAGCAGCCGCGCCGCCGCGACCAGCCGCTCGACCCCCTGGCGTTCCTCGAGGCTGCCGGCATAAAGCGCGATGATGGCGTCGGGCGGGAAGTCGAGGCTCTCGCGCAGCGGGCTCTCGGACAGCGGATAGAGCGCGCGGCTGTCGACCCAGGCGGGCAGCGGCAGGCGCTGCGCCTCGCCGATGCCGGCGGCGGCGAGCAGCCGCCCGGCGCCGACCGCCGCCAGCGACACATGGCTCACCCGGCGCAGCCAGGGCGAGGCGAGCGGCCCCTCCTCGCTGACATGCACCCAGCTCGGCGCCCGGGCGCGCCGCGCGGCGAGCAGCAGCGCCGGCAGCATGGCGGCGGCGGGATCGACCGCGGCGATAAGCGAGGGGCGGAACCGGCGCGCGCGGCGCAGCAGCGCCGGGGCGCTCGACAGCGCGAAGGAGAGATGCTGGAGCTCGGCGCTCAGTCCGCCCGGCAGCGCCGCACGGCGGCGCGGGCAGCGCATGATGTGGATGCCGCGGCGCTCCTCGCGGCTCCACCACGCCGCGGATTCGCCGGCGCGCGTGCCGGCAGCGGCGATCGCCTCCACCTGATGGCCGCGGGCGGCGAACCACAGCGCGAGCTCCTCGGCGACGCTCGCCGGCGCGAAGTTCTCGGCATAGAACAGGATGCGCCGCGCCGTCGCGGGGTCGGCGGCGCGCGACATCGGCCGGTCAGCCGGAGCGCGACGCGGCGCCGCCGGGAGCGGCGGCGCTCAGCAGCCGGTCGATATACCGGCCCTGGAACAGGCGCAGTCCGACCGCTTGGCCGAAGGTGACGGCGTCCTCGCTGTCGCAGCGCGCCAGGATGATGCGCGAGCGGCCGGCGCGCTCGACCGCCTCCCTGAAGGCAGTCGTGCGCTCGGTGTGCAGCGGATCGGCCATGTCCGGCGTCCAGAACATCTTCAGGAGGTCGAGGCCGAGGCGCTCGCGGTCGATGAATCCCAGCGTCACCGCGGAGACGCCGTCGAGGCAGACGCGGTAGCCGCGCTCCTTCAGAAAGTCGCGGGCGAAGAGGTAGGCGCCGAGATCGGCGAAGATGTCGACCTTCTGCAGCTCGATGACGATGGTGCCGCGCGCGCCGGCGCGCAGGCTCTGGTCGAACTGGTGGAACTCCTGCGACAGCAGCGTCGAGATGTTGAGGTTGAGGCTGTAGGAATGGGCGAGCACCTGATCGTCGTTCTTGCGCAGCATGGCAAGGACGCGCCGGTCGAGATGCTGCGTCAGATGCTGGAACAGCCAGCGGTCCGAGGCGATGTCGCGCTTCGGCATGATGGTGTCGCGCAGCTCCGCGATCGAGACGTAGATCTCGCGGAACACCGGTTCCGGCGCCTCGTGGCCCATGATGGCGCAGATCGACTGCCGGCGCATGACGTTGGAGAGGTCGGCGCGCTGGATCATCGTGACCAGCTCGGCCAGCGCCGGCGCGTCCATCGGCTGGCGCTCGTTGCGCGGGCCGCCGCCGGCGATGGCGGCGAGGCGCTTCTTGCGCTTCAGCGCTTGCTCGGACATTTCCTCGGTGAACGCCAGGAAGTCCTGGTAGTCGCGCTCGAGATCGTACCAGGTGGCGAAGCGGTCGGGCGCGCTGTCGTCGAGCTCGGCGGCGAGCGGGTCGTCGCCGAAGAGATAGCGCAGCCGCATGATCGCGTCGTCGATGACCGCGATGCTGGCATCCTTGCAGACGAAGACGATGTCGGCATTCTGCAGCAGGAAGATCTGGCCGTCGAACTGCTTGACCAGCGCTTCGAAGGTATTGGCGGCGATGCGGATGTGATGCTCGCGGCGGTTGTCGGCCCGGAGCCGCGACAGGTGGATGACGATGCCGCGGCGGCCGCCGGGATGGCGGGCAAGCCGCTTTGCATAGTCGAGCAGCAGCGATTCGATGCTCGCCGCCTGGTCGTCCGTGGTCGGCTTGGTGGGTTCAGCTCGTCGCATATCCGGGCATCGCTGGGGTTTGCCGCAGGATGGCCGGGCAACCCCTACGGAATGGTTAATGGCGTGCTAAAACCGGGGGTCGGTGCCGTATGTGGTGGCGCTCGGCGCTGCGCCGCCCCATATTTGCCGCATGATTACTCGCTTCCTCGGCCGCGGGCGGTCCCAGCCGCTGCAGGCGGTGGCGCCGGAGCCGCCGCCCGGCAGCCGCATCTACGCCATCGGCGACATTCACGGCCGGGTCGATCTGCTGCGCCGGCTGCACCGGCTCATCCACGAGGACGCCTACCAGCGACAGGCGCCGCGCAACGTCGTGGTCTATCTCGGCGACTATATCGACCGCGGCGAGGCGTCGCCGGCGGTCATCGACCTCTTGCTCGACGAGCCCTTGCCCGGCTTCGAAGCGGTGCATCTCAAGGGCAATCACGAGGACACGATGCTGCGCTTTCTCGCGGATACCGCGATCGGCGCCTCCTGGATGCTCTATGGCGGCGCCGATACGGTGGCGAGCTACGGCATCCGCCCGCCGCCCTTCACCGGCGGCGAGAGCGAGTTGGAGCGGGTGCAGCGCGAGCTGCGCGCGCGGCTGCCCGAGCGTCACCTTCGCTTTCTCTCCGGCCTCAAGCTGTTGCACGAGGAGGGCGACTATCTCTTCGCCCATGCCGGCGTGCGCCCGAACGTGCCGCTCGACCGCCAGCAGGAGGAGGATCTGCTGTGGATCCGCGACGACTTCCTGTTGTCGGATGCCGAGTTCGGCAAGATCATCGTGCACGGCCACACCATCACCGAGCGTCCCGACGTGCAGCGCAACCGCATCGGCATCGACACCGGCGCCTTTGCCAGCGGCACGCTCACCTGCCTCGTCCTCGAAGGCCCCGACTGGGCCTTCCTGCAGACGTGACGCGCGGTGCAAATCTCGCGGGCGCCCCTCGACGCCTTTCCCCTGCGCAGCCCCTCCGCCCTCGTGAGGGCAGGGCTATCACATATGCCGCCGGGCTGCCGTGACAAATCATCGTCCTCGTCTTCCCCGCGAAAGCGGGGATCCAGGGCAAGCGACGTGCGCCTGCTCCTGGGCCCCCGCTTTCGCGGGGGCGGCGGGTGATAGCTCTACCATAGCAGCACAAGCGATTGCCTTGCCCTCAAGGAGGATGCGCAGAAATGTGTGCATGCCGTAGCGCTTTCGGGGCGACGGCGGGATAGGCAGCTGCAGCTGCAGCGTGCTTGGAATGGAGACAGGCGAGACATCCGGCCCCGTCTTTCTGGCGGTGCCGGACGCGCTCTCTCCGCGGCGCTTCGGCCGCGGCGCGCGCAGTTATTTTCTTGTCAGGCGATCAGGTTGAGCAGGCCGCCCGACCCGCTGCTGTCGCCGTCATTATCCGCCGCGCCGCTCGCCGCGACCGCGCTCGCCGTGGGGCTCGGCGTGCCGGTGCTCGATGCGGCCTGCTGGCTCTCATCCGCATGACCGCCGTGATGGTGGTGATGCGGTTGCACACTCGTCGCGGCCGAGGTCGGTGACGTGGACACGGCCTGGGTCTGTTGCGACGACTGGTCCTGCTGCTGCACTTGCTGCTGTTGCTGCAATTGCTGCTGCTGTTGCTGTTGCTGCAACTGCTGCAGGTAGAGCTGGTAGGCGGTTTGCGCACTCGAAACACTACTGACTGACATGAACTCTCCTGTCCGTTGTTGCGTCAGGCAGGCGCGAGCCTGCATCGTTGCCTGAAGCAACTTTCGTGCCGCCGCGCCATGCGCGGATTGCCGCCGCGTGACCGCGCCACGCCCGGCAATTTCTGCCGGCCGACGGGAACTCTATGCCCTCCTTCTCCGCCTAGGGTGATCACCTCCGTGCCTCCGTGGTCAATCCTTCTTCTTGAGCGGCTGGCGCAAGTACCGGAGTGCCGCGTCAGCCGGTATCAAGCGCCGGATAATGCCGGAAGATGCCTTGCTCGTTGAACGCGATGCGTCGCGGCGAGGCGAGATATGCGGCGATGCGGGGGCGCTCGGCGACGCGGTCATGGAGCGCCGCCACCCGCTTATGCCGGCGCTCGAGCCGCCGCATCGCGCGCGGGAAGGCATAGCGCAGCCCCGCCACTATCTGGAACAGCGAGAGGTCGGCATAGGTCAGCCGCGCGCCGACGAGATGGCGCTCGCCTTTCGGGTTGCGCTCGAGCACGCGCTCGAAATAGTCGAGGAATTTCGGCGCTCGCGTCGCGAGGAAATCGCCGGCGCGGCGCTTCGCCTCGCGCTTCTGGTCCTCGTAATAAAGGCCGCCGGCGATCGGGTGATGCGTGTCATGCGCCTCGACCACGAGATCGGTGATGGTGAGCTGGAGCTGATGCGCCCAGAGCCGTCCCGCCGCATCGGCCGGCGCCAGGCGGTGGCGCTCGCCGAGATAGAGCAGGATGTTGGCGGTCTGGCCGATGAGCAGTTTCCCGGCCTTGAGAAACGGCGGCGCGAAGGGCGGATGCGCGCCGCGTCCGCCGTCGAGCAGGCGGAACATGGCGTCCATGCCGCCCGTGCGGCGCGCGACATCGACATAATCGGCGCTGGATTCCTCGAGCGCGAGCCGCACGAACTCGCCCCGCCCCTGGATCTCCGGCCAGTAGTAAAGCTCGTAGCGCATAGACCCTCCCTCACAGCGTCCGCGTGGCCCCGCCGTCGATATCGATCAACGCGCCTTGGAGATAGTCGGCGCGGGTACTGGCGAGAAACGCCACGGCGTCGCCGATCTCCGCCGCCCGGCCGAAGCGCCCAATCCCCATCTCGCGCGCGAGATCGCGCCGCGCCGCCTCGATGCCGGCGCCGGTCGCCTCGGCGTGGCGCTGCAACCGCGCCTGCAGCCGGTCGGTCTCGATCGCGCCGGGATTGATGGCATTGACGCGCACGCCGTCCCGGATGCCGATCTCCGCCATGGTCTTGGTGAAGGCGAGGAGGCCGGCATTGACCGACCCGCCGATGGCGAATTCGGCACCGGGGGTGCGTCCGCCGATGCCGATGATGTTGACGATGGCGCCGCGCGCCGCCTTGAGCAGCGGCCAGGACGCCCGCGTCAGGCGGACATAGCCGAAGAATTTGAGCGCGAAGCCGTCCTGCCAATCCGCTTCCGTCAAGGCGAAGACATCGCCGCGCCGCGTCGCGCCGGCATTGTTGACCAGGATGTCGAGGCGGCGGAATTCCCGTTCGGCGGTGGCGACGGCGAGCGCGACGCCCTCGGGCTCGCTGAGATCGGCGATAGAGGGCACGACGCGCCGGCCGGTGTCGCGCGCCAGCGTCTCGGCGAGCGCCTTCAGCGCCTCGGCGCTGCGCGCCGCCGCGACCACGTCGCAGCCTTCGCGCGCCAGCGCCTCGGCGATGGCGCGGCCGAGCCCGCGGCTGGCGCCGGTGACCAGCGCCACCTTGCCGGTGAGACCAAGCTCCATCGGACGATCCTCCCGGGCGGGACTGTGCCGCGCGCCGCGGCGCCGGCGCAAGTGGCGGCGGCCGACGACCGGTCTAGAGCATGTCCCGCGAAGACGGGACCATCACTGCCGCCCCCGCGAAAGCGCTAGCTGATGCACACATCTCGCGGCAGCGCGTTCCTCAACAATCGCTTTGCCCGCGAAAGCGGGCATCCAGGACCCTCAAATGCATTGAGTGGGGCGCTTCACTGGGTCCCCGCTTTCGCGGGGAATGCGAGGATGGTGATCCGATCTGCTCGAAACCCGCACTAATCGGCCTCCGTGACCTCTACTGCGACCACCTTGGCGGGAGGGCCGCCCTCCGACGCTGTTCCGCTCTCCGTGCCGAGCGAGGCGATGATGAAATCGATGAACTTCCTCACCTTCGCCGGCACGTAGTTCCGCGAAGCATAATAGACGTAGAGCGGGAACCGCTCGTCCGGCCAGTCGGGGAACAAATTGACGAGAGCCCCGCTTTTGAAGTGCTGGTCGAGCCCCAAATCGATGACCTGGGCTATTCCGAAACCGGCCACACACGCGCCCAGCTTGGTTCCGGAATCGGTCACGGTCAGCCGGCCATTGACCGCGACCGAAACCAGGTCGTTCCCGCGCCGGAACTCCCAGTCGAAGGGGCGCCCCGTCGACGGATCGATCGCCAGGATGCATTGGTGGGCATCGCTCGCCAGGTCGCGCGGATGACCGGGTCTGCCGTGCCGATCGATGTAGCTCGGCGAGGCGACCGTCAGAATCCGCGCGTTGAGGAGACGGCGGGCGATGAGCGCCGATGGCGCCGGCTCCCCGAAGCGGACCGCCAGATCAAAGCCGTCGCTGACCAGATCCGCGATCCGGTCCCGGGTTTCGATGCGCAGCTCCATGCCCGGGTTCTGCAGCAGGAACTCGCTGAGCTTCGGCGACAGCACCATGCGCGAGAACAGCGGATCGACATTGACCCGCAACCGGCCGCGGACCGCGTCCCGCGATTTCGCGGTCTCCGCCGCCGCCTCGCCGATCCCCGCCAGGTGCTGGGCGACCCGTTCATAAAGCGCGCGGCCCTCATCGGTGAGGTCGACGGCGCGGCTGGTGCGGTGGACCAGCCTGGCGCCGAGGCGGGATTCGAGCTTCGCGATTGCCTTGCTGACGCCGGATTGCGTCATGCCCAGTCGTTCGGCGGCTCTGCCGAAGCTGCGCGCGTCGGCGACGGCCGCGAGGACCACCAGGCCGCCGACCAGCCGGCCGTCGATGTCGTTCATCGCCGATGCCTCTCCGTCATCCCTAAGATGACCGCCGAGTGGTAGCACTCCGCCGCTCCATCGGCCACTGTTGCGCCCTGCGCAGTGATGGAGACCTCAATGGACCAGATCCAGACCATTATGTCGGCGATCGCGGGCTATTTCGACCTCATGTATGACGCGGACGACAGCCGGTTTCTCGAGGTATTCCATGGCGCGTGTCTGGTCCACGGCATGCGCGACGGAAAGCTCGCCGCCTGGTCGGCGGCGGAATTCCGCGATGTGATGCGCGGCCGGCCGTCGCCGGCGGCGATGAAATCCCCCCGCGATCAGGAGATCCTCGGGATCGAGCACACGCTCCCCGATCTGGCGACCGCCACTCTGCGCGTGCGGATCGGCCAGACCTGCTTCATCGACCATCTCATCTTCCATCGCATCGACGGGAAATGGCTGGTCACGGCCAAGGCATTCCACATCGCGCGGGTCTTCCCGCCGGGATCATAGCCCGGTCTTGGCGTGCCGGTCCCGGTTGCGGACGATCCACACCGTCAGGTCCCAGGCGTCGTGCAATCCCACGAACAGCAGCAGGATAACGGCGCCGGCGATCGCGTAAGGCGCGAAGGGCGCTTCGGCGAGAAGTCCGGCGGCGCCGGCGATCAGGCTCGCATTGGCGAGCGCCGGTGCCGCCGCAAAGGCGATCCAGTCGCGCAGATCGAGCGACACGAAATCGAGCCTGCGCAGCAAGCGGATGACGACCACTACATAAGCGAGCCCCGCGATGCCGCAGAGGCCCAGAGCGACCGCGAGCGGCCAAGGCGAGGGCCACGGCGCCAACACCATCAGCGCCTGGAACAGCACGCCGCTGAAATGGACGAACGTTGGCGTCACGAAGGCATGGATGCCGCGCTCGGCGGGTGCGGGCGATCCCTCGCTGCCCAGCGTCATCACCACGAACAGCAATCCCGTCAGCGTCGCCGCCGCCGCCCCGGTCGTGATGTAGAAATTGTCCCAGCCGTGCAGCATGTGATCCCCGTGGCGCCTGGCGCGCGCTATCGCCCGTCGGGGATTCCCCACCTCACCCCAACCCTCTCCGCCCCAAGGGGCGGAGAGGGAGGGACCCGCGCAGCGGGAGGGTGAGGTGGGGTCGACGAGCGCTCGCCGTGTCGCATCGACACTTTGAAAATTCGCGCGGCGACAGCATTGATCCAGGTCAACGTCGCCGCCGCTCAACTCCGCGGCGCGTGCTTCCCCAAAATCCGCTGCAGCGTGCGGCGGTGCATCTTGAGGCGGCGCGCGGTCTCCGAGACATTGCGGTCGCATTGCTCGAAGACGCGCTGGATGTGCTCCCAGCGCACGCGGTCGGCGGACATCGGGTCTTCCGGCGGCGGCGGCAGCAGCGCGTCGCTCGCCAGCAGCGCGCGCTCGACCGCATCGGCATCGGCCGGCTTCGGTAGGTAGTCGAGCGCGCCGGCTTTGACCGCCGCGACCGCGGTGGCGATGTTGCCATAGCCCGTCAGCATGACGATGCGCGCGCCCGGCCGCGCCTTGCGCAGCGTCTTGACGATCTCGAGCCCGCTGCCATCGGCAAGCCTGAGGTCGACCACGGCGAAGGCCGGGGCGTTCTCCGTCACCGCGGCGATGCCGGATGCTACGCTGTCGGCGGTGACGACGATGAAGCCGCGCCGCTCCATGGCGCGCGCCAGCCGCTGGCAGAGCGGCGCGTCGTCGTCGACCAGCAGCAGGCTGCGCTCGGATTCGGGCCAGCCCTCGAGCGCCGAAGGCGCCGTCGCCGCGGGGGTGTGCGTGTCGTTCGTCATTCGCCAGCCTCTTTCACTGCCATCTTGCCGTCCATGCCTTCGAGCGTGGGCCGGCGCCATTCGACCACCACCTGCGCGCCGCCATCGGGGAGATTGGCGAAGCTGACGCGCGCGCCGGTGCGCTCCAGCAGGCTTTGCGCGATGAAGATGCCGAGCCCCATATGCTCTTCCGCTTCCGTCGCCGCTTCGCCGCTCCTCCCGGAAATATAGGGCTCGCCGATGCGGGCGAGAACCGCCTGCGAAAAGCCCGGCCCGTCATCGACGATGTCGACCGCCACGGTCTCCTCGCTCCAGCTGATGGTGACATCGACGGCGCCGCCGGCGAACTGCCCGGCATTCTGGATGAGGTTGCCGAGCCCGTGCATGATCTCGGGGCTGCGCGCCACCAGCGGCTCCTCCACCGGCCGGGCCTCGGCGTCGCGCCCCGCGGCGGTGGTATAGAGGATGGTCTTGCCCTCGGCGCGATGCGGCTCGCCCGCCGCCTCGACCAGCGCCGAGAACGGGAGGCGCGTGGTGAAGGGCGAGCCGGTCTCGGCGTCGCGTTGCTGCGCCAGCGCCGCGAGGATGGTGCGGCAGCGCTCGCTCTGGCTCAGCAGCAGCAGCGCATCCTCGGCGTAAGGGCTGTTGGGCGGCAGGTCGCGCACCAGCTCCTTGGCGACGACCGCGATGGTGGCGAGCGGCGAGCCCAGCTGATGCGCCGCCGCGGCGGCGATGCCGCCCACCGCCGAGACGCGCTGCTCGCGGGCGAGCGCCAGCTGCGTTGCGGTGAACGCGTCGCGCATCCGCCGCGCCTCCTCGGCGACGTTCCAGGTGTAGCCGGCGATGAACACGGTGGCGAGCACCAGCGCCGTCCACACGCCGAAGACATAGAGCGGCGGCGGCGGCAGCGGCGCATCGCGCCAGGGCAGCGGCAGATGGAACACGGCGATGAGGCTGATCGCCGCCACGGTCAGCGCCGACAGCCAGAAAACGCTGCGCCGCGACAGGATGGTGGCGGCCACCGTCACCGGCGCCAGCATCAGCATGGCGAAGGGATTCTGCAAGCCCCCGGTGAGGAAGAGCAGCATGCCGAGCTGCAGCATGTCATAGGCGAGATAGAACGAGGCCTCGCGGTCGCCGAGCCGCGCCGAGGCGCGGCGCGGCCAGCTGGCGGCGATGTTGAGCGCCGCCGAGGTCGCGACGACCGCGAGCGCGCCCTCGATCGGCAGCACGAAACCCAGCCCATAATGCACCAGCATGATGGTCGCCGCCTGGCCCGCCACCACCACCCAGCGGATGAGCACGAGCATGCGCAGGCTGACCGAGACATCGGTCCCCGGACGCTGCATCGGCCGCGGCGCCTCGCCGTAATACGCCATCCGCTCTCCGCCTTTCCCGCGCCCCCAGTATAGGCCATCGCCGCGGCAGGTGCATGCGCCGGGGCCCCGCGCCGCGTGGGCCGATCGCAGATGCCGGGAAGCCGTTAATGGCCAAGATGAAACACGGAGGTACGGAGGCCACGGAGAACAAGAAACATAAAAATGTCTCCCGCCGCCCCGGCGAAAGCCGGGGCCCAGGACCAACCGCGCGTCGCTCGCCAGCGACAACGCTTCGCGTTGCGCTCGGGTCCCCGCTTGCGCGCGAGCTGATGCACACATCCGGAAAATCGCTGCAGCTCCCGTTACTTATTCCGCCGTCCCCGCGAAAGCGGGGACCCAGGTGAAGCGCTCCGCTCAATGCATTTGGGGTCCTGGATGCCCGCTTTCGCGGGCAAAGCGATTGTTGAGGAATGCGTTGCTGCGAGATGTTTGCATTAACTAACGCTTTCGCGGGGACGGCGGTGATTGGTGGGGGGGTAGGGCGCTTGGAACAGGCGCTAAGCGCGCAATAGCGCAATAGCGCGCTAGTCTTCTCTTCTCCTCCGTGCCTCCGTGGTGCATCCCCGATGCGCATCTGCGAGCGCCTCCCGCGCTTTGCTCCTTCCGAACTTTCGCGCCATAGTGCGCCGCGTGTCGGATCCCGTCATCCAGGTCTCGGCGCTGACCAAGCGCTTCGGCGCCACGCTCGCCGTCGACGGCATCGATTTCGCGGTGCCGCAGGGCGCCAGCGCGGCGCTGCTCGGCGGCAACGGCGCCGGCAAGACCACCACGCTCTCGATGCTGCTGGGCTTGCTGCTGCCGAGCGCCGGGCGCATCCGCATCTTCGGCGAGGACATGCTGCGCCACCGCTACCGGGTGCTGCCGCGGATGAATTTCTCCTCGCCCTATGTCGACCTGCCGCATCGCCTGACGGTGCGCCAGAACCTCACCGTCTACGGCCGGCTCTACGGCATCGCCGGTCTCGACGCGCGGATCGAGGCGCTGACCGAGGATTTGCAGATCGGCGCGTTCCTCAGCGGTGCAGACCGGCAAATTGAGCGCCGGGCAGAAGACCCGCGTGGCGCTCGCCAAGGCGCTGCTCAACCGGCCGGCGCTGCTGCTGCTCGATGAGCCCACCGCCTCGCTCGATCCCGATACCGGCGATTGGGTGCGGGGATATCTCGAGCGCTACCGAAGCGAGACCGGCGCCACGCTCCTGCTCGCGTCGCACAATATGGGCGAGGTGGAGCGGCTCTGCTCCGAGGTGATGATGATGCGCCAGGGCCGCATCGTCGATCGCGGCAGCCCGCGCGATCTCATCGAGCGCTACGGCCGCGACACGCTCGAGGAGGTGTTCCTCGAGATCGCGCGTGCCGGCGCCGGCACGCGGCAGGCGGCGCAATGAGGCACCCGGCGGCTTCTCGCCCGGCCGTATCGGCGCCATGCTGCTGCGCTATCTCTATCTGCTGCGCAGCTCCTGGCCGCGCGCGCTGGAGCTGGTCTATTGGCCGGCGATCCAGATGGTGCTGTGGGGCTTCACCAGCCAGTTCCTCATGACCAACAGCTCCTATGTGGCGCGCGCCGGCGGCGTGCTGCTGGCGGCGGTGATGCTGTGGGACGTGATGTTCCGCGGCCAGCTCGGCGTCTCCATGTCCTTCCTCGAGGAGCTGTGGTCGCGCAATCTCGGCCATCTCTTCGTGACGCCGCTCCGGCCCTACGAATGGGTGATCGCGCTGCTCAGCATGAGCCTCATCCGCGTCGCCATCGGCGTCGTGCCGGCGATGCTGCTGGCGATCCCGCTCTATCACTACTCGATCTTCACGCTGGGGCCGCCGCTCATCGCCTTCTTCGTGCTGCTGCTGGTGATGGGCTGGGGGCTCGGCCTCATCGTCGACGCCCTGCTGCTGCGCCACGGCCTCGGCGCCGAGAGCCTGGCCTGGCTCGCCGTCTTCCTGCTGGCGCCGGCCAGCGCGGTCTATTACCCGCTCTCGGTGCTGCCGGCCTGGCTGCAATATGTGGCCTATCTCCTGCCCTCGGCGCATGTCTTCGAGGGCATGCGCGCGGTGATGTTCGACCACGTCTTCCGCCTCGACCATTTCATCGCCGCGGCCTTGCTCGATGTCGTCTATCTCGCGCTCGGCGGCGCCGTCTTCCTCTACGCCTTCCGCGGCGCCCGCCGGCGCGGCGCGTTGCTGCAGATGGGCGAATAAGCCCCTGAAACGCCTGGAGCCTTGGCGGCGAAGGGGTGCGCGCGTATCATGGCCTCGGAGCCCCGCTTTGGCGCCCCCTACGCCGCCGGCGCATGCGGATTTTTTTGTCATTGGCGTACACCAATGGCGCAGGGCGGGCCCGGTTCCAGGGGAGGGCGGGATGAAATTCGGCGTCTTCTACGAGCATCAGCTGCCGCGTCCCGTGGAGCGAGACCAGCGAATACGCGCTGCTGCAGAATTCGCTGGCCGAGGTCGAGCTCGCCGACAAGCTCGGCTACGACTATGTCTGGGCGGTCGAGCATCATTTCCTCGAGGAATATTCCCATTGCTCGGCGCCCGAGGTGTTCCTCGCCGCGGCGAGCCAGCGCACCAGGCGCATCCGCCTCGGCCACGGCGTCGTGCAGCTCACCACCAACCAGCCGCAGCGCGTCGCCGAGCGCATCGCGACGCTCGACCTGGTCTCCGGCGGCCGCGTCGAGCTCGGCATGGGCGAGGCGGCGGGGCCGGCCGAGCTCCATCCCTTCGCCATCCGCGTGCGCGACAAGCGCGAGCGCTGGGAGGAGGCGGTGAAGGCCATCGTGCCGATGTTCACCCGCGAGAATTGGGAATTCCACGGCCAGTATTACGATTTCCCCGCGCGCAACGTGATCCCGAAGCCGCTGCAGAAGCCGCACCCGCCGCTCTGGGTCGCCTGCTCCAACATCCAGACCATCGCCAAGGCCGGCGAATGGGGCATGGGCGCGCTGGGATTCAGCTTCGTCTCGCCCGAGGCGGCGCGCGCCTGGGTCAACAAATACTACAACATGCTGCTGCACCATGCGCAGCCGCTCGCGGAATATCCGCTGAACCCCAACGTCGCCATCGTCAACGGCTTCATGTGCGCGCCGACCGATGCGGAAGCGATCGAGAAGGCGGCGGGCTGGACCTTCTTCATCTTCGCGCTCTCCTATTACGGCCGCAAAGGCGTCGACGCGCCGGGCACCAGCAATCTCTGGCAGGAGTACCAGGACTGGCGCGGCACCGAGAAGGCGCAGGCGGCGCTGAAGAGCGGCCTCATCGGCTCGCCCGAGACCATCCGCGCGCGGCTCAGGCAGTTCGAGGCGGCGCATGTCGACCAGGTCATCCTGCTGAACCAGGCCGGCCGCACCAGCCATGAGGACATCTGCGCCAGCCTCGAGCTCTTCGCCGCCGAGGTAATGCCGGAATTCCATGCGCGCGAGCCCGAGCAGGCGGCGTGGAAGGAGGCGGTGCTCGCCGGCCGGCTCGCGCTCGAGGATCTCGACACCCAGCCCTTCGATCTCTACGCGCACCAGAACGAGGACATCGTCCGCCTCACCCCCGAGCAGTTGAAGGCACGCATGGCGGCGAAGGAGGCGGGCTAACCCGCCGCTACGGAGCTGACAGCGTCCCGCCGGCCCCCAGGGCTTTTCCGATCTCGACCAGCCGCGCATTCGCGGTGGCGGTCGCGAGCAGCCGCCCGGCCTCGTCCATGAGCTTGCCCTCGATGAAGGCGATGGTCTTGCCGAGCTGCACGACGCTCGCCTCGCCGATGATCGGCCCGACCCTGGCGGGGGCGAGGAAGCTGATGGTCATGCTGATCGTCGTGGTATAGAGCAGGCCGCGGGTCTTCACGAACACCGCCGGCCCCATCGTGTCGTCGAGCATCGCCGAGAGCAATCCCCCTTGAATGAAGCCGCCGGGGTTGCGGAACTCCGGCTTGCCCTCGAAGCCGATGCGGACCCAGCCGTCATCCGGCCGGGCGTCGAGGACCGTCCAGCCGAGCAGCGTCGAGCAGGGCGGCGGGGGAAGGTGGTCGAGGGCGCTCGGGGGCATCGGATTTTCCTCCTCTACCCCCTCGTCATACACCTGCGGCGCTGCCAAGTCCTGTCAGCAGACTTTTCGCTGCGCCGCCGACCCGTCGGGCGCGAGCCGATGCGCTTTACGCCTTGCCGCTCACCCCGGCCTCGGCGAAGGTCGCCATGCCGGTGTGGCAGGCGAGCGCCGCCTTGATGATGGCGATCGCCAGCGTCGCGCCCGAGGCCTCGCCGAGCCGCATGCCGAGATCGAGCAGCGGCGGCTTGCCGAGCTTCGCCAGGAGGCGCGCGTGGCCGGGCTCGGCCGAGCGATGCGCCACCAGGCAATGGTCGAGCGCGCGCGGGTCGAGCACGAACAGCACGGCAGCGGCGGCGGTGGTGGCATAGCCGTCGAGCACCACCGGGACCCGGGCGCGCCGCGCCGCCATCACCGCGCCGGTGATCGCGGCAAGCTCGCGGCCGCCCAGCCGGCGCAGCAGGTCGAAGGCATCGCTCGCCGCGGCGCGGTGGCGCGCCACGGCCTCGTCCACCACCGCGATCTTGCGCTCGAGCACCGCGCCGGCGACGCCGGTGCCGGGCCCGACCCAATCGACGGCGCTGCCGCCGAAGAGGCCGCAGCACAGCGCGGCGGCGGCGGTGGTATTGGCGATCCCCATCTCGCCCAGCGCCAGGATGTCGATGCCGGGCTCGACCGCCATCATGCCGTAGGCGATGGCGAGCGCGCAGTCCTCCTCGCTCATCGCCGGCGCGGCGGTGAAATCGGCGGTGGGCTCGTCGAGCGCCATCTCGTAGACGCGCAGATCGGCGTCGACGGCATCGCAGAGCTGGTTCACCGCGGCGCCGCCGGCGACGAAATTCTGCACCATCTGCGCCGTCACCGAGGCGGGATAGGCCGAGACGCCGCGCGCCGCGACGCCGTGATTGCCGGCGAAGACGGCGGTGCGGGGATGATCGGCCGAAGGCGGGTGCTTGCCTTGCCAGACCGCCATCCACTGCACCAGCTCCTCGAGCCGGCCGAGCGCGCCCGCGGGCTTGGTGAGCTGCGCCTCGCGCGTCGCCGCGGCGCTGCCCGCCTCGAGGTCGGGGCCGGGCAGATGCGCCATCAGCGCGCGCATCTCGTCGAGCGTGGCGAGCGGCTTCTCCTCCGCCATGGCGGTCTCCCTGGGCTCTTCTGCAGCGGCGCGCACTCTCCCCCATCGCCGCCGCGGCGCCAAGCGAAAACCGTCTTGGTGCCGGCGTGCGGCTTGCGCTAAGACAGGGTGATGGCCGACCCGCCGCCGCACAGGAATGATGCCGCCCGCTGGTGGGGCGAGTTCTGCCGCGCCCTCTCCTTCCTGACCCGGCTGCCGCTGCTGCCACCCCCGGCGCAGGCGGCGGCGCCGCTGGCCGATGCCGGCTGGGCCTTTCCGCTGGTCGGTCTCGTCATCGGCCTCCTCAGCGGCATCGCCTATGCGCTTGCTGCCTGGCTGCACCTCCCGCCGCTCGCTGCGGCGCTGATCGCGCTCGGCGTCTCCGCCCGGCTCACCGGCGGGCTCCACGAAGACGGGCTCGCCGATACCGCCGACGGTCTCGGCGGCGGCATGGAGCGTGAGGAGAAGCTCGCCATCATGCGCGACAGCCGCATCGGCAGCTTCGGCGTGCTGGCGCTGATCTTCAGCGTCGGGCTGCGCGCCACGGCGATCGCCGGCATCGCGACATCCGGCGGCGGCGTCATCGCCGCGCTGATCGCCGCCCATGCGGTGGCGCGGGGGTTCCTGCCGCTGGTGCTGCGGGGGATCGAGCCGGCACGCAGCGACGGTCTCGGCGCCGCCGCCGGCAAGCCCACCCCGGCGGTCGCCTGGGGCGCCGCGGGGCTTGCCGCGCTGATCGCGCTGGTCGCGCTCGATTTCCTGCCCGGCTTCAGCGCGCTGCTGGCCGCCGCGGTGGTGATATCGCTGTGCGCCGTTCTTGCGCAGCGCCAGCTCGGCGGCTACACCGGCGATGTGCTGGGCGCCGTCGAGCAAGGCGGCGAGATGGTGGTTCTGCTGGTGGCGGCGGCATGGGCGATGTAACGACGCGGTGGTGGTGGGTGCGGCACGCGCCGGTGACGGTCAATAACGGCCGCTGCTACGGCCAGACCGATCATCCCTGCGACGTCAGCGACGCCGCCGCCTTTGCCGGGCTGGCGCGGAAGCTGCCGCGCGAGGCGGTGTGGATCACCAGCCCGCTGCTGCGCACCCATATGACGGCAACCGGCATCGTGCGCGCCGGCCTGCCCGGCCCCGACCCTATCCCGGGCCCCGGCGTGCAGGTCGAGCCCGACCTCATCGAGCAGCATTTCGGCGAGTGGCAAGGCCTGACCTATGCCGAGCTGGCGGAGCGCAACGGCAATCTCTGGCCGCGCTTCTGGCTCGGTGCGGCGCATGAGGCGCCACCCGGCGGCGAGAGCTTCGTCCAGCTCCTGGCGCGCGCGCATCCCGCCATCGAGCGGCTGTCGCGCCAGCACGCCGGGCGCGACATCATCGCCGTGACCCATGGCGGCACCATCCGCGCGGCGCTGGCGCTGGCGTTGGGCCTCGCCCCCGACGCTTCGCTGGCGCTCGCCATCGACAACCTGTCGCTCACCCGGATCGAGCATTTCCCCGGCACATCCGCCCATCCCTGGCGCGTGACCGCGGTCAACCACCCGCCGGTGTAAACTGCCGGCCCGGTGCCCGCGGCCAATTTACCGCTTGGCAAGCAAGAGGCTTTAGCGTCCGAGGCCCTGCCTTCAACCGGGCCTGTCCAGCGCCATGCGCATCCGCACCTTTTTCCTCGCCTGCATCGCCGCGGTCAGCCTTTTCGCCTTTGTCGACGCCACCATCATGGCGCTGGGCGAGCTGCGCCAGCACCGCACCGAGCTTGCCGCCGCCCGGCTCGCCCGGGCGCTTGCCGCCGCCCTGCAGACGCCGGGGCTGGCATCGCTCGAGCGCGGCGAATTCAACGTGCTGCTCGCAGCGCCCGACCCCGCCAGTTCGGCGCAGATGGAGGGCGTGCGCAAGAAGGAGGCGGCGGTCGACCGGGCGCTCACCGACGCGCTGGCCGCGCTGGCGGAATCGCGCATGAAAGGGCAGGACGACGTCCGTGCCATCCTCGTGGGCTTCCGCGACACGATGCTGGCACAGCGCCCGGGCGCCGAGGCGGCGTTGGGCCGGAAGCTGGCCGAGCGCGACCAGGGCTTCGTCGGGGCATACGTGCCGCGCATGCTCGAGGCGCTGAGCCGCTACGAGCATAGCATCGACATCATCGAGCGCGCGCTCGGCGGCACCGATCTGGCGGTCGCCGACATCGCCGCCGTCGGCCGCCAGGCGGTCGAGTTGCGCGACCTGGTCGGGCGCAAGAGCACGCTGCTCAACAGCGCGGTGGCGTCGCGCCAGAAGTTCACGCCGGAGGCGGCCCTGGGGTTGGCCGTCCTCGACGGGCGCATCGACCTCGAATGGCAACATATCCTGCACGCCATCGACCTACTCGGCCGGCCGCCCGGGCTGGTCGCCGGCATGGAGACGGTGAAGCAAAGGTATTTCGGCGAGGCCGTGGCGCTGCAGCAGCAGGCCTATGCCGCGGGCCGCACCGACGGCAACTATCCCTGGTCGATCGTCGAATACCGCAGGCAGCACGTGCCGCTGCTCGACCAGGTGCTGGCGCTGCGCGACGCCGCGGTGGCGCAGGCGCTGCGCCATGCCGATGACGAGCGCGGTGCGGCGGCGACGCGGCTGGTGCTGGCGCTGCTCTGGGCGAGCACGGCGCTGGCGCTCATCGCCGGGGTCGCCATCGCCTTCGGCCGCCGCGTGGTGCAGCCGATCGTCGAGCTTACCCGTGTCGTCGGCGCCGTCGCCGCCGGCGAGCATGGCGTCGCCGTGCCGTTCGGAGCCCGGCGCGACGAGATCGGCGTCATGGCCGGCGCGATCGAGACGCTCCGCGTCAACGCGCTCGCGGCGGTGAAGGCCGCCGCCGAGGCGGAGGAGCAGCAGCACGCCAAGCGCCGCCGCAGCGAGCGGCTGGAGAGCCTCACCGCCGGGTTCGACACCAGCTCCGCTGCCGCGGTGGCGGCGGTGCGCCAGGAAGTCGAGACGATGCGCCGCGAGGCCGAGCGCTCGGCGAGTCTCGCCGACGGCATCGCCAAGAGCGCGTCGCGCATGGCCGGCACTGCCGACGGCACCGCGCGCAACGTGCAGGGAATGGCGAGCGCCGCCGAGGAGCTCGCGCGCTCGGTGCAGGAGGTCGGCCGCCAGGTCGAGCATTCGACGGGCATCACCGAGGCCGCGGTCACCCGCGCGCGCCGCGCCACCTCCGAGATCTCCGAGCTTGCCGAGGCGTCGCAGCGCATCGGCAAGGTGGTGGAGCTGATCGACGAGATCGCCGGCCGCACCAATCTTCTGGCGCTTAACGCCACCATCGAGGCGGCGCGCGCCGGCGATGCCGGCAAGGGCTTCGCCGTGGTTGCCGGCGAGGTCAAGAGCCTCGCCAACCAGACGGCGCAGGCGACCGGCGAGATCTCGTCGCAGATCGCGCGCGTGCAGGAAGTGGCCGGACGCGCGGTTCAGGCGGTAGAGGAGATCGCCAAGACCATCGCCGAGATCGACGGCATCGCCGGCGGCATCGCCGCCGCGGTGCGCGAGCAGGCGAACGCCACCGGCACCATCGCGCGTGGCGCCGAGGAGGCTGCCGGCGGGTCGCGCCAGGTGCTGCAGGAGGCGACCGGCGTCGATGCCGCGCTGCTCGAGGCGCGCGCCGCGGGAGCGCAGCTGCTCAGCGGCACCGGCGCGCTCGCCGAGGTGGCGAGCCGGCTCACGGCGGAGATCGCCGCCTTCCTCGCCGAGGTCAAGGCCGGTTAGCCCGCGAGCGCGGCGTCGAGCGTGCGATGGAAGTGCACGATGGCGCTCTCGAAATGTCCGTAAGTGAACGCATCGTTCGCGCCGCTGGCGAGTCCGCGCTGGATGGCGCAGACGACGGCGCGATCCTCCGCCGCGCCGGTGGTGCCGACGAACGCCGCATCCCGCTTCGCCTCGCTCATCGCTTCCTCGCCGCGGTCATTGGCGAGCGCGTAGCTGATCATGCGCGTGCGATCGATGGCCAGCGGCTCCAGGATCAGCAGCTTGGTGTGGCGTGAGAGCACGGTGACGAGCACGTTCGGAAACAGGTGATAGACATAAGTCAGCAATCCCTCCACCCGGCGCTCCGCCGGCGCCACCTCGGCCAGCTTGCGTATCCGCTGAAACGGATATGTAACCCGGCTGTTGCGGCCGAAGAGGTCGATGACGTTCAGATTGTCGAAGCCATAGGGCAAGAAGGTCTTGGGATGCGTCGCGCGGATGTGATAGCCCTCGATGAATCCCTCGAGCAGCAGCTTCCAATTGGCCTCTACCTCGGTCTCATTCGCGTCGAAGAGCTGCTGCTCCGGCGCGATCAGCTTCGGCAGCATCGCGAGGGAATCGTCGGAGATGCCGGGCTCCTGCTGCGTCAAGAGCACCAGCCCGAGCCGCTCCATCGCGCCGACGGGGACGAGGCCGTGGCGGCTTTTGTCGAGACCGGGAAATCCCTGCTCATGCGGAATGTAGTCCAGCCGGCCGTCGAGCGTATAAGTCCAGCCGTGATAGCGGCAGACCAGGGCCTGGGCGCAGCCTGTGCCGTTCAGCAGCTCCATGCCGCGGTGGCGGCAGGCGTTGCGGAAGGCGTGGACCGCGCCATCGGCGCCGCGAACCGCGACGATCGGCGTGCCGGCAACGTCGCGCGCGACATAGGAGCCACGCTCCGGCAACGCCCCCGAGGGGCAGAACGGCGTCGCAAAGCGGTGAAAGACGCGCTCGATCTCGGCGGCAAGACGCGCCGGCGAGCGATAATTCTCCACCGGCTCGCGCCACACCTCCTGTCCGAGATCGGTGGTGCCGTGCGCAATGTGATCCAGAATCCGCTGGGCCACGGATTGATCGTCCATCGCTCTCGCCATGGCATCTTCCCTCCCACCGCCGTTTCCACCACGGTGCGCCGGCACGTCGGCGCTGGCAAGCGCAAGCAGCGCGCGATGGCATGAATGCGGCTCACCTGTCCCCGGCGATGGCTGACCGCCGAGGGCGACAGGTGCAGCGCCGTCGCCGCCGCCTCGAAGCTGCCAAGACGCACCGCCGCTTCAAAGGCTTGCCGCGACAGCAGCAGTGCCGGCTTCAAGCCGGCTGCGGCGGGCGCGGGCCGCGCCGGCCTCAGCAAGCCCGATCGGAGCGCGGCAGGGCGGGCGGACATGGGGGCGTCATGCGGCGGCGAGCCCGGGCGCTCGCGCGCGGAATTCTGCATGAGGCGCGGCGCCCTGTCACCTCCGCGCCGCGATAGGTGAGCCGCATTCGCGCATGCGGCCGGCTAGGGCCGCACCACAAAGACGATCAGCGCCGCGACGCCGCCTGCGAGCAGGATATAGGTCAAGGTCGGCGTCGTGCCGCAGTGCAGGAACAGAGTATCGAGGACCGAGCACATGAGCTGCCTCCTGTTATCGGTGCAGCCGTCGCGCAGTCTATGGATCTGTCGATAAATCTGGTGATGGCGAAAAGCGGATCCGAGTGGAATTGCCGGTGATTTGCCGAAGATTTTAGAGGTCGGCCGCCGATCGAGGGCCGATCGAGAGGCGGTGGCGAAAAGCATTAACTAAATTTCATCATCGCGATTGATCTCGATCAAAGCCCGCCGCCTCGTCGGCGGAGGATCATCGCGGCATGTCGTTTGCCACAGCGGCGGAAGGTCGACGGGCGCCGACGGAGCGTAACGTTCATCTCTGCTCACCGAGGAACCCCGGGAATGGCCGAACCGCGCAAGCACGAGAAATACGACGCGCTGATCTATCGGTGTCACGCGCTGGCGCCGGTGAGGACGGTCGTCGCCCATCCCTGCGACGAGAACTCGCTGGCAGGTGCCGTCGAGGCGGCCGCCGCAAAGATCGTCAAGCCGGTGCTTGTCGGGCCGGAGGCCCGCATCCGCGCGCTCGCCGCTTCGCTCGGGCTGGACCTCACGGGATTGCGGCTGGTGGACGTGCCGCACAGCCACGCGGCCGCGGCAAAGGCGGTCGAGATCGTGCGCGCCGGCGAAGCCGATGCCTTGATGAAGGGCAGCCTGCATACCGACGAGCTCATGGCGGAGGTCGTCCGCAAGGACACGGGGATCCCGACGGCGCGACGGATCAGTCACGTCTTCATCATGGACGTGCCGACATATCCCAAGCCGCTATTCATCACCGATGCCGCGATCAATATCTTCCCGACCCTGGAAGACAAGGTCGACATCGTCCAGAACGCGATCGAGCTGGCGCAGGCGCTGGGAGTCGCCCTTCCCAAGGTGGCGATCCTGTCCGCGGTCGAAACCGTCACCTCGAAGATTCCGTCGACGATCGATGCCGCTGCCCTGTGCAAGATGGCCGAGCGGGGCCAGATCATTGGCGCCCTGCTCGATGGACCGCTGGCGCTGGATAATGCGATCAGCCGCGAGGCGGCGCTGGTCAAGCACATCAATTCTGCGGTCGCGGGCGATGCCGATATCCTGCTCGTGCCCGACCTGGAGGCTGGCAACATGCTCGCGAAAGAGCTCACCTTCCTGGCGAATGCCGATGCCGCCGGCATCGTCCTCGGTGCGCGGGTGCCGATCATCCTGACCAGCCGCGCCGACACGGTGCGCACGCGGATGGCCAGCTGCGCCGTCGCCGCGCTCTACGCCCATGCCCGGCGCCTGGCAGCCGCCGATATCGGCAAGCTTTCGGGCTGATGCCGATGCCGCAGCGGGTCCTCGTCATCAATGCCGGCTCGTCGAGCATCAAATTCTCGGTCTTCACAAGCGCGGCCGAGGGATCGCTGTCTGCAGGCGCGCATGGCCAGGTCGAGGGGATCGGCACGTCGCCGCGGATCGAGGTTGCCGATGGGCAGGGGCGCAAGCTGTTCGACGCGCCGGTCGCCGAGCAGGGCCATGACGGCGCGATCGCGGCCATACACCGGTGGTCACTGGCACATATCGGCAGCGAGGCCGCGTTCGACGGCATCGGCCACCGCATTGTCCATGGCGGGCTGACCTATTCCCAACCCGTGCTGATCGATCGCCAGGTGATGGCCGATCTCGAGGCGCTGGTGCCGCTCGCGCCGCTGCACCAGCCGCACGGCCTCGCCGCCATCCGCGCCGTCAGCGCCATCGCACCCAAGGTCCCGCAGGTCGCGTGCTTCGACACGGCGTTCCACAGAGATCAGCCCCCGCTGGCCCAGGAATTTGCCTTGCCGCGCGAGATCACGGCGAAGGGCGTGCGGCGCTACGGCTTCCACGGCCTCTCCTACGAATATATCGTGTCGGCGCTGCCGCGGGTCGCACCCGACTGCGCCCGCGGCAAGCTCGTCGTCGCCCATCTCGGCAATGGCGCCAGCATGTGCGCCATCGACCGGGGCCGCAGCATCGCCAGCACCATGGGCTTCACCGCCGTCGACGGCCTGCCGATGGGCACCCGGACGGGCGCGCTCGATCCCGGCGTCATCCTCTACCTGCTCCAGCAAGAGCGGATGGACGCCGCGGCGGTCCAGCATCTCATCTACGAGCGCTCCGGCTTGCTCGGCGTTTCCGGCCTGTCGAGCGACATGCGGACCTTGCTGGCGAGTGATCTCCCGGCGGCAAAGGAGGCGGTGGACCTGTTCGTCTACCGGATCGGGCGCGAGCTCGGCTCGCTGGTCGCGGCGCTCGGCGGCCTCGACGCCCTCGTCTTCACTGCCGGGATCGGCGAGCACGCCGCGCCGATCCGGCAGCGCGTCTGTCAGGACGCCCGCTGGATCGGCATCACGCTCGACGAGGAAGCCAATGCGGCGGGCGGACCGCGCATCTCGCGCCCGGGCTCAACCGTCTCGGCCTGGGTGATACCGACCGACGAAAACCTGATGGTCGCCCGCCATACGCTGCGCCTGCTTGATCGCTGAGGGATCCCGATGCCCTACCACATCGCTGAACGTCCGACATCGTTGCTCGCCGCAGGCGCGGGCTGGTGGTGGGGATCGCCGGACGCAATATTCGCGGCTGAGACTCGCAAGCGCGACGATGCAATTGCCTGGGAGATAGCCATGGCGCCTTCAGCTCACATTCCGACACGCGACCTCTCCGGCGTCTGCGTGCCGCTGTTCTGGCCCATGGTCGCGGCAGCGCGACTGACCGAGCAGGGCCTGGATCTCTATGCGAAGAATTTGTCGTTCCTCGCCGAGGAAGCGAAGATCCATCACGATCTCCGGCCGCGTCTGGCCACGGCGAACCGCGTCCTGCTCGATCTGCGCACGATGGTATTCCGCGACTACTCGGCGCCGGATGCCGGCGGCATCCCCACCATCGTTGATGTGCCTTATGCCGGCCATTCCGCGATGATCGCCGATTATCACAAGGGGCAGAGCCTGGTCGAGACGCTGCTCGCCAATGGCGTCGCCCGCCTGTTCCTGACGGATTGGAAATCGGCGACCGAGGACATGAAGGATCTCGAGATCGATCAGTACCTCGCCGAGATCAACGTCTGCGTCGACGATCTCGGCGGAAGGGTCAATCTGGTCGGCCTGTGCCAGGGCGGGTGGATGTCGGCCATGTATGCGGCGCGCTTTCCGCAGAAGGTGGCGAGCCTGGTGCTGGCGGGAGCGCCGATCGACACCGATGCGGGAGACGGCCCCGTCAAGCGCATGGCGCACACTTACCCGATCGCGTTTTACGAGGAGCTGGTCGCGCTCGGCGGCGGCCTCATGCGCGGCGAGACCATGCTCCGCGGCTGGAAGAACATGCATCCCGAGGAGCATTACATCAAGGATCACATCGACCTCTACGAGCACATCGACGATCCCGTCTATCTCAAGAAGGAGGAGACCTTCGAGAGCTGGTACGAGAACCCGATCGATCTGCCGGGCCGCTGGTACCTCCAGGCCATCGTCCAGCTGTTCAAGGAGAACCGGTTGGCCAAGGGCAGCTTCGTCGGCCTCGGCCGTCGCCTGAGCCTCGAGCACATCACGTGCCCCGTCTACCTGCTCGCCGGCGCGTCCGACGACATTACCACCCGGGAGCAGGTCTTCGACGCCGAGAAGTATCTCGGTACGCCGAAAGACCGGATCGAGAAGAAGCTCGTCCCGGGCGGCCATATCGGCCTCTTCATGGGCTCGCGCACGCTGAAGGAGGCGTGGCCCGCGATCGCGCGCTGGATTTCCAGCGCCGCTTAGCGCCTGGCCGTCAATCGGACAGCGCGACGGCCGGGCGACGGTCGAAGGTCAGGATGAGGCGATTGCGCCTGCCGTTGCGCTCATAGCGTATCGTCGCGGCAAAGCGGAGCATCAGCGGGATGCCGAAGCCGCCGACGCCTTCCTCGACCGAGGGCGCCCGCTTCTCTCGATTGAATTGACGGGGATCGAAGGGCTGCCCTTCGTCTTCGATTTGCAGCGGTTATTTGATCCTCGGTCTCGGCGAGCATCACCAGAATTTCCGGCCGCTCCGCCGGGGCGACGCCATGCCGGATGATGTTGGAGACGGCTTCCTCGAGACAGAGCTGCAGGCCGAAGGTCGCGCCGGCGGACAGATTGGCGTGGCGCGCGAAGCCCTCGGCCCAAGCGGCCATGCGGGCGATTTCCCCGAGATCCCTGCTGAGGACGAGCGATCGCGCGCCTGCCACAGATTTCCCCTTGCGATCGTCCTACCCTACGACCGCCGCGATAGCCTCGTCGCTGTCATGGTAGATCGGAATCAGCGTATCGATGCAGGCGATCTTCAGGGCCTTCTCGACATTGGGGTCGGGCAAGAGCAGCACCATCCTGCCGCCCTTGTTGCGGGCCGCCTTGGCTCCGGATACCAGGGTGCGCATGCCCATCGAGGCGATGAAGCTGACCTGCGACAGGTCGACGACAATCGCCCGCTTGCTGGCCGAGACGGTGTTGAACCGCAGATCGATGGCGGCGGAACCGGCGATATCGAGGCGCCCGGCCAGGCCGACCCGGGTCACGCCCCCTTCGAGTTCCTCGATTATGATCTCCAAGCACATCCCCCTTTCATGACTTCAACCCGAAGGAGAATTTTCGGGCAGTTGCCGTGCAGTGCATTGCTCGTCGATAATGGCATCATTCAAATTTCATGACATACTCTATTTTGTTGCAATTCGATGACGGGCCATGGCTATAGCGCTCACCCACGCGGTGGAATCGGCGGCGGTCGCCCGGTTGATCCGGGATCATCCGCTGTTCGCGCCGCTGTCGGACGCGGCGGTCGCCGACCTCGTCCGCTGCGGCGAGATGATGAGCTTCGCGCCCGGTTGCCCGATCGTGCTGCAGGGCGAAGCGAGCGACGCGATCTACTTCATGGTCGCGGGCGAGGCCGATGTGCTGGTGGACACCGCGTACGGGCCGGTGCAAGTTGCCCGCTTGCAGCGCCACACCCTCTTCGGCGAGATCGGCGTCTTCACCGATTTGAAGCGCACGGCGACGGTGCGCGCGTGCGTGCCGACTGAGGCGCTGCGCATCGAGCGGGCGCGGATCCTCGACCTTGGCCGCAAGTTTCCGGATCTGCTGCTCCTGGTCATCAGCCATCTCGGCCAGCGCATGGAGACGGTCAACCGCGCCATCAGCTTCTATAACCATGCCCTCGGCGCCTTGGAGCGGCGCGATTTCGATCCGGCGATCCTGGATGAGCTGATGCATCCGGTGCCGGAGCTCGTGACCTTCGCCGAGAGCTTCCGGCGGATGGCGCAGCAGATCCTGTTGAAGCGCGCCCAGCTCGAGGAGATGGCGAATGCCGCGATCATCCAGCGCGCCATGCTGCCGCCGCCGCTGCCGCCCGCGAGCTGCGGCGGCCGCGTCGATCTCCATGCGGAAATCCGGCCGGCTCGCGAGGTCGGCGGCGATTTCTATGATTTTTTCGTGATCGACGGCGACCGCCTCGGCATCGTCATCGGCGACGTCTCGGGCAAGGGCGTGCCGGCGTCGCTCTTCCTGGCGATCACGCGCACGGTGATTCGCCTCGTCGCCCGCGAGCATGGCGATCTCGCCATCGGCATCGCCCGCGCCAACGAGCTGCTCTGCGCGGAGAACGCCTCCTCGATGTTTGCCACCGTCTTCTATGGCGTTCTCGACGGCGCGAGCGGCACCTTGACCTACTGCAATTGCGGCCACAATCCGCCGCTGGTGGTGCGCGCCGATGGCGCCAGCGAGCCGCTCGGCTGTACCGGCCTGCCGCTGGCGATGCTGCCGGACGCCGCCTACGCCCAGCGCTCGGTCAGGCTGGCGCCGGGCGACCGCCTGCTGCTCTACACCGATGGCGTCACCGAGGCGATGAACGCTGCCGACGTCCAATTCGGCGACACGCGCCTTGCGGCCGCGGTCGAGGAGTTCCGCCATGGCGCCGCGCGCGACCTGGTGGAAGGCACGCTGCAACGCGTCGCCGATTTCGCTGAGGGCGCCGCGCAATCGGACGATCAGGCCTGCCTGGCGCTGGTCTATGCGCCGCCGGACGACTGAGAACCGACGACTGAAAACTCCCGCTTCCCCCTCCCTGGCCTCTTGCCGCGCCGCGTGCTAGCGTCGGCCCCGCGATGAGACAGGGAAGTCCGGTGTGATGCCGGCGCTGCCCCCGCAACTGTAAGCGGCGAGATCGCGGCGTAGAGAGCCACTGGCAGGCGCGAGCCGGCCGGGAAGGTGCCGCGGTCGACGACCCCGAGCCAGGAGACCTCCTCGTCGCGCCCTTGCAACCGATGATCCTCGGGCGGAGGAACGTCTTGCCGGAACGAGTCGACCCAGCTGCGCCTATTGCGTCGTCCGCCGCAGCACTCCCGCGCGTGCTGCTGGTGCTGGGCGGCGCGCGCTCGGGCAAGAGCCGCTATGCCGAGAGCGTGATCGAGGCGGCGTCCCTCTCCGCGCTCTATCTCGCCACCGCCGAGCCGCGCGACGGCGAGATGGCGGAGCGCATCCGCCGCCACCGCGCGCGCCGCGGGCGGCACTGGACGACGCTCGAGGAGCCGCTCGACCTCGCCCCCTCCCTCATCCGCGAGGCGCGGGCCGACCGGCCGATCCTGGTCGACTGCCTGACGCTCTGGCTCGCCAATTTGCTGGAAGCCGGCCGCGCGGTGGAGCAGGAGGCCGCGGCGCTGGTGGAGGCGCTGGGCGCGCTCGCCGGGCCCGTGGTGCTCGTCGCCAACGAAGTCGGCCTCGGCATCGTGCCGGAGAACGCGCTGGCCCGCGAATTTCGCGACCATGCCGGCCGCCTCAACCAGGCGGTGGCGGCGCGCGCCAGCCGCGTCGTCTTCATCGCCGCCGGATTGCCCCTCACCTTGAAGGACCAGAGCTGATGCGCCGGATTCCCGCCACCATCGTCACCGGCTTTCTCGGCGCCGGCAAGACCAGCCTCATCCGCCATCTCCTCGCCCATGCCGATGGCCGCCGCATCGCTCTCGTCATCAACGAGTTCGGCGAGCTCGGCATCGACCGCGAGATCCTGCTCGGCTGCGGCGTCCCGAGTTGCGGCGAGGAGGAGATCATCGAGCTCGCCAATGGTTGCATCTGCTGCACCGTGGCCGAGGATTTCCTGCCGACCATCGCGCGATTGCTGGGCCGCGCCGAGCCGCCCGAGCACATCGTCATCGAGACCTCGGGGCTGGCGCTGCCGAAGCCGCTGGTGCAGGCCTTCGCCTGGCCCGAGGTCAAGGCGCGCGTCACCGTCGACGGCGTCGTCGCGGTGATCGACGCGGCGGCGGTGGCGGATGGGCGCTTTGCCGACGATCCCGCGGCGCTCGCCGCCCAGCGCGCCGCCGATCCCGCGCTCGATCACGATAACCCGCTCGAGGAGGTGTTCGGCGACCAGCTCGCCTGCGCCGATCTCGTCGTGCTCAACAAGGCCGATCTGCTCGACCGCGCCGCGCTCGCCGCGGTCGAAAGCGCCACGCGCGCGCGGTTGCGGCCGGCGGTGAAGCTGCTGCGCGCGATAGAGGGCGCGGTGGCGCCCGACATCCTGCTCGGCCTTGCCGCCGCCGCCGAGGACGATCTCGCCCACCGCCCCTCGCATCATGATCTCGACGGCGAGCACGACCACGAGGATTTCGAGAGCTTCGTCGTCGCGCGCGGGCCGGTCGCCGATCCCCAGCGCTTCCTCGACCGGCTCGGCGCGGTGCATCGCCGCGCATGACGTGCTGCGGCTCAAGGGCTTTCTCGACGTCCCCGGCAAGGAGTTCCGCCAGGTGGTGCAGGGCGTCGGCGCGCGCCTCCAGCATTATTTCGACCGGCCGTGGCGCGTCGACGAGACGCGCGGGACGCATCTCGTCGTCATCGGCCGCAGAGGCCTCGACCGCGCCGCGATATCCGCGGCGCTGCTGGCCTGACGGCATGCATCTCCTCGCCGCCCAGCCCGGGACCATCGCCGACGGCGCCAGCGCGGTCGAGCTTGGCCAGACGCCGGGCGAGATCGTCGTGCTCTCGGCGGCGGACAGCGAGATCGCCTGCCTCGCCGCGGCGCAGCGCCGGCTGGTGGCGGCCGATGCCGCCTGGCCGAGCCTGCGCCTCGCCAGCCTGCTCGCGCTCGGCCACAATTATTCCGTCGACCGCTATGCCGAGAGCGTGCTGGCGCGGGCGCGGCTCATCGTCGTGCGGCTGCTCGGCGGCAGCGGCTATTGGCGCTATGGCGTCGAGCGGGTCGCCGACCTCGCGCGCGCCCAGCGGCATCGCGCTGGCGCTGCTTCCCGGCGACGACCAGCCCGATGCCGAACTGACGGAGCTCTCGACCGTGCCGGCCGACGCGGCGCATCGCCTCTGGCGCTACCTCGCCGAAGGCGGCGCCGGCAACGCGGCGGAGTTCCTGCGCTATGCCGCAAGCCTGACCGGCCGGCCCGGTCCAGTGGCGGGAGCCGGCGCCGCTGCTGCGCGCCGGCCTCTACTGGCCGGGACGCGAGGGGGCGACGCTCGAGATCGCTGCGAGCGCACTGGCGGCACGCGGCGCCGGTGGCGGCGATCATCTTCTATCGCGCCCTGGTGCAGGCGGCGAACACCGCGCCGGTCGATGCGCTGATCGAGGCGCTGCAGGCGCGCGGCCTCAACCCGCTGCCGCTCTTCGCGTCGAGCCTCAAGGACCCGCAATCGGCGGCGATCCTGGCCGGGGTGCTGGCCGAGGCGCCGCCCGACATCGTGCTGAACGCCACCGGCTTTGCCGTCTCGGCGCCGGGCGAGACGCATCGCCCCGGCGTGCTCGAGGGGTCGGACTGCCCGGTGCTGCAGGTGATCTTCGCCGGCGGCGAGGAGGGGGCCTGGCGGCGCGGCACGCGCGGCCTCGATGCCCGCGACATCGCCATGAACGTGGCGCTGCCCGAGATCGACGGCCGCATCATCACCCGCGCCGTCTCCTTCAAGGCGGCGTCCCGCCGCGATCCCCTGACCGAGACCGATCTCGTCGCCTATGCGCCGGTGCCCGACCGCATCGGCTTCGTCGCCGATCTCGCGCTGAACTGGGTGCGCCTGCGCCGGACGCCGGTCGCGGAGCGCCGCATCGCGCTGGTGCTGGCGAATTATCCGCAGCGCGACGGCCGCATCGGCAACGGCGTCGGCCTCGATACGCCGCAAGCCACCATCGAGGTGCTGCGCGCGCTCGCCGCCGAAGGCTATCGCGTCGGCGAGATTCCGCGCGATGGCGATGCGCTCATCGCGGCCTTGCGGGCGGGCCCGACCAATTCGGCCGAGGGCCGCCGCCGCCCCGCCGAGGAGAGCATCGCCTGCAGCGATTACGCCGCCTTCTTCGCGACCTTGCCGCGCGCCGCGCAGGAGCAGGTCGAGCAGCGCTGGGGCGTGGTCGAGCGCGATCCCGCCTTCCGCGAGGGCCGGCTCGATTGCGGCAGCCTCGCCATCGCCGCGCTGCGCTTCGGCAACGTCGCGGTGGCGATCCAGCCGTCGCGCGGCTACGACATCGATCCCGCCGCCGAGCTATCACGCGCCCGATCTCGCGCCGCCGCATGGCTATCTCGCCTTCTATGCCTGGCTCGGCCTCGGGCTTCGCGCCCAGGCGGTGGTGCATATGGGAAAGCACGGCAACCTCGAATGGCTGCCGGGCAAGGCGCTGGCGCTCTCGGCCGAGTGCTTTCCCGAGGCGGCGTTGGGACCGCTGCCGCATCTCTACCCCTTCATCGTCAACGATCCCGGCGAAGGCACGCAGGCCAAGCGCCGCGCCCAGGCGGTGATCGTCGATCACCTGACGCCGCCGCTGACCCGCGCCGAGAGCTATGGGCGGCTGGCCGAGCTCGAGCGGCTGGTCGACGAGTACTACGCCGCTGCCGGCAGCGACCCCCGCCGTCTGGCGCTGCTCAGCGGCGAGATCGTGGCGCTGCTCCGCGCCACCGGGCTCGACCGCGATTGCGGCATCGCCGAGGGCACGGGCGAGGCCCAAGCGCTGGGCAAGCTCGACGCCTATCTCTGCGAGTTGAAGGAGATGCAGATCCGCGACGGGCTCCACATCTTCGGCCGCGCGCCGGAGGGCGATCAGCTCACTGATCTGCTGGTGGCGCTGGCGCGGCTGCCGCGCGGAACTTTACCGGCGCAGGCCTCGCTGATCCGTGCGCTCGCCACCGACCTCGCGCTGGGATTCGACCCGCTCGCCGTAGCACTGGGCGAGGCTTGGACCGGCCCGCGGCCGGCGGCGCTGGCCGGCGGCGATCCCTGGCGCAGCGCCGGCGATACGGTGGAGCGGCTCGAGCTGCTGGCGCGCCGGCTGGTCGCCGGCGATGCTGCGCCTGATCCGAGCTGGACGCGGACGCGCGCCGTGCTCGACGCGATCGCGAGCGAACTCCGCCCGGCGGTCGAGGCCTGCGGCGCGGCCGAGATTGCGGGGCTGCTGCGCGGCCTCGCCGGGCGCTTCGTGGCGCCGGGCCCGTCCGGCGCCCCGACCCGCGGCCGGCCCGAGGTGCTGCCCACGGGGCGCAATTTCTATTCGATCGACACCCGCGCCGTGCCGACGCCGGCCGCCTGGCAGCTCGGCTGGAAATCGGCGCAGCTGCTGGTCGAGCGCCATGCGCAGGAGCAGGGGAGCTATCCGCGCCGGCTCGCGCTCTCCGCCTGGGGCACGTCCAACATGCGCACCGGCGGCGACGATGTGGCGCAGGCGCTGGCGCTGATGGGCGTGCGCCCGCAATGGGAGCCGAAAAGCGGCCGCGTCATCGGCTTCGAGATCATGCCGGCGAGCCTGCTCGACCGGCCGCGCGTCGATGTCACCTTGCGCGTCTCGGGTTTCTTTCGCGATGCCTTCCCCAACCTCATCGCGCTGGTCGACAGCGCCGCGCGCGCGGTGGCCGCGCTCGACGAGCCCGCCGAGATCAACCCGCTCGCCGCCCGCGTCGCCGCCGACCGCGCGGCGCTCGAAGCCTCCGGCATCGGCGCCGAGGCGGCCCAGCGCCGCGCCGGCTACCGCGTCTTCGGCGCCAAGCCCGGCGCTTATGGCGCGGGGCTGCAGGCGCTGATCGACGAGCGCGGCTGGCGCGACGAGCGCGACCTTGCCGAGGCCTATCTCGCCTGGGGCGGCTATGCCTATGGCGCGGGCGTCGAGGGCGAAGCCGAGCCGGCGCTCTTTCGCGACCGCCTCGCGCGGGTCGAAGCGGTGGTGCAGAACCAGGACAACCGCGAGCATGATCTCCTCGACAGCGACGATTACTACCAGTTCGAGGGCGGCCTTGCCGTCGCGGTGCGCCATCTCGCCGGCGCGCCGCCGGTCGTCTATCACAACGACCATTCGCGGCCGGAGAATCCTCGCATCCGCACGCTGGAGGAGGAGGTCGGGCGCGTCGTCCATGCCCGCGTGGTCAATCCGAAATGGCTCAACGGCGTGATGCGCCACGGCTACAAGGGCGGCTTCGAGATGGCGGCGACGGTCGATTACCTCTTCGCCTTTGCCGCCACCGCGCGCGCGGTGAAGGACCATCATTTCGACGCGGTCTACGACGCCTATCTCGACGCCGCCGCGAGCCGCGCTTTTCTGGCGGCGCACAATCCCGACGCGCTGGTCGAGATCGCGGAGCGGCTCGGCGAGGCGATCGATCGCGGGCTGTGGCGGCCTCAGCGCAACAGCCTGCGCGACGCGCTCGATGATATCGCGGCGCGGCGGCGATGAGCGACGCCGGCGACAGCGAGGCGGAGCTCAACCGCCGCCATGCCGAGAAGATGGCCAAGCGCAAGGCGGCGCGCGCCCGGATGCTCGCGACCAAGACCGAGGAGCGCGGCCTCGTCATCGTCCATACCGGCACGGGCAAGGGCAAATCGACCGCGGCTTTCGGCATGGTGATGCGCTGCCTCGGCCACGGCATGCGCGTCGGCATCGTGCAATTCATCAAGGGCGCGTGGAATACCGGCGAGCGCCATGTGCTCGAGCGCTTTCCCGATCTCGTCACCTGCCGCGCCATGGGCGAGGGCTTCACCTGGGATACGCAAGACCGCGCCCGCGACATTGCCGCGGCGCGCGCCGCCTGGCAGGCGGCCAAGGCGATGATCGCCGATCCCGCCTATCGCCTGGTGCTGCTCGACGAGCTCAACATCGTGCTGCGCTATGACTATCTCGACGTCGCCGAGGTGGTCGAGACCTTGCGCGCCAAGCCGCGCGACCTGCACGTCATCGTCACCGGCCGCAATGCCAAGCCCGAGCTGATCGAGATCGCCGATCTCGTCACCGAGATGACGCTGGTGAAGCATCCCTTCCGCGGCGGCGTCAAGGCGCAGGCGGGGATCGAGTTCTGAGATGGCGCGCCGCACCCCCGCCCTGATGCTGCAAGGCACCGGCTCCGATGTCGGCAAATCGCTGCTGGTGGCGGGGCTTGCCCGCGCGCTGACCCGGCGCGGCCTCGCCGTTCGCCCGTTCAAGCCGCAGAACATGTCGAACAACGCCGCGGTGACCGAAGATGGCGGCGAGATCGGCCGCGCCCAGGCGCTGCAGGCGCGCGCCTGCGGCATCCGGCCCTCTACCGACATGAACCCGGTGCTGCTGAAGCCGCAATCCGAGCAGGGCGCGCAGGTGGTGGTGGAAGGCCGCGTGCTGCAATCGGTGAGCGCGCGCGATTATCAGGCGCTGAAGCCGCGCCTGCTGCCGCGCGTGCTCGCGGCTTTCGAGCGGCTGGCGCAAGCCGCGGACATCGTGCTGGTGGAAGGCGCCGGCAGCGCCGCCGAGATCAATCTGCGCGACGGCGACATCGCCAATATGGGCTTCGCCGCGGCGGCCGACGTGCCGGTGGTGCTGGTCGGCGACATCGACCGCGGCGGCGTCATTGCCGCGCTGGCCGGCACGCATCTGCTGCTCGCGCCGGCCGAGCGCGCCCGGCTGCGGGGCTACATCATCAACAAGTTCCGCGGCGATCCCCGCCTCTTCGAAGGCGCGCTGGCGCCGCTGCGCGCGCAAACCGGCCTCACCTGTCTCGGCATCGTGCCGTTCCTCGCCGCCGCGCGCGACCTGCCGGCCGAGGACGGCGTCGCGCTCGACGGCTGGGCGCGCCCGGTCGCGCGCGCGGGCGCGCTGCGCATCGTCGTGCCGCGGCTGCCGCGCATCGCCAATTTCGACGATCTCGATCCGCTCGTCGCCGAGCCCGGCGTCGCGCTCGATCTCGTCGCCCCCGGCCGCGCGCTGCCGCTCGCCGATCTCATCCTGCTGCCGGGCTCGAAAGCGACGCTGGCCGATCTCGCGGCGCTGCGCGCCGAAGGCTGGGACATCGACATCCTTGCCCATGCGCGCCGCGGCGGCGCCGTGCTCGGGATCTGCGCCGGCTACCAGATGCTGGGCCGCGGCATCGCCGATCCCCTCGGCGTCGAGGGGCCGGCCGGCGCGGCGCCGGGGCTCGGCCTGCTCGATGTCGAGACTGTGCTGGCATCCGACAAGATCCTCGTCGAGGCGCAGGGGATCGAGCTCGCCAGCGGCGCCGCCGTGGCGGGCTATGAGATGCATGCCGGACGCACCGCGGGGCCCGGCATTGCGCGGCCGATGCTGCGGCTCGGCGGCCGCGCCGACGGCGCCGTCTCGGCCGATGGCGGCATCATGGGCTGCCATCTGCACGGGCTCTTCGCCGGCGACGCCTTCCGCCGCGCGCTGCTCGCGCGGCTCGGCGGCGGCGGCGATCCCGCGCTGGGCTACGAGGCGCGCGTCGAGGCCGCGCTCGACACGCTCGCGGCCCAGCTCGAGGCCAGCCTCGACGTGCCCCGCCTGCTGGAGATCGCCGGTGCGCGGTAGCTCAGAACGCCGCGCCGCGCAGCGTGAGATATGCCACGAGCACCGCCATTGCCTGCAGCAGGCAGGCGATCATGTAGAGCTTCAGCGCGCGCGCGATGTCGGCGACCGTGGCGCGGGCGCGGCCGTCGCCGAGCCAGGGATCATTGACCACCTGGCCGTGGTAGCGCCGCGGCCCCGCCAGTGCGAGATCGAGCGCGCCCGCGGTCGCCGCCTCGGGCCAGCCGGCATTGGGCGAGCGGTGCTTGCCGGCGTCGCGCAGCATGATGCGGAAGGCGGGTGCGATATGCGCCTCGGGCACGGCGAGCGCGGCGGCGGCGAGCAGCATGCCGCTGACCCGCGCCGGCACCAGGTTCAGGAGATCGTCGAGCCGCGCCGCCGCCCAGCCGAATTGCAGATAGCGCGGCGTCTTGTGGCCGATCATGCTGTCGAGGGTGTTGACCGTCTTGTAGACGAAGATCCCGGGCAGGCCGAACAGCGCGTAGCACAGCGCCGGCGCCACCACCCCGTCGCTGAAATTCTCCACCAGCGATTCGATCGCCGCGCGCGCCACGCCGTGCTCGTCGAGGCCTTGCGGATCGCGGCCGACGATGTGCCGCACCGCCTCGCGGCCGCCGACGATGCCGCCCTGGGCGAGCGCCTTGCCGACGTCGGCGACATGGTCGAAGAGGCTGCGCTGCGCCAGCAGGATCGCCACCATCAGCACCTCGACCACGGCGCCGTAGCGCAGGCTGCGCAGCAGCAGCGCGAGCGCCAGCCCGAGCGATGCTGCGGCGAGCGTCAGCGCCGCCACGGCGAGCACGCCGCGCACCCGGCGGGTGCGCGCGTCGCGGTGCTCGCGGTTGAGGCGCGTGTCGAGCCAGTCGACGGCGCGGCCGACCAGCACCACCGGATGCGGAACGAAGCGGAAGGCGCCGGGCAGGTCGCCCACGACCATGTCGAGGGCGAGCGCTGCCAGCAGCAGCAACAGCGGGTCGAGTCCGGACGAGGCGAAGAGCAGCATCGGCGCGGAGCATTGGCCGGCCGGGACGATGGCGTCAACCGGCGGCAGGCACGGGAGCAAAAATGGACACAGCGATAATGGTTTGCGGCCATGGCAGCCGCGACAACGACGCGCTCGTCGAGTTCGAGCGCGTCGCGGCGGGGCTGCGCCGGCGCCTGCCGGCGGCGGACATCGCCACGGGCTATCTCGAATTCGCCCGCCCGACCATCCGCGACGGGCTCGAGGCGCTCAAATCGCGCGGCGCCCAACGCATCCTGGCGATCCCGGGCATGCTCTTTGCCGCAAGCCATGTGAAGAATGATCTCCCCTGGGAAATCAACAGCTTCGGCCAGGCCAACCCGGCGATCGAGCTGCGCTTCGGGCGGGAGCTGGCGATCGAGCCCAAGCTGCTCAGCGCCGCCGCCGAGCGCATCGCGGCGGCCGAGCTTAGGGGCGGCCGCGCCATCGCGCGCCGCGACACGCTGCTGCTGGTGGTCGGGCGCGGCACCAACGATCCCGATGCCAATTCCAACATCGCCAAGCTCGCCCGCATGCTGTGGGAGGGAATGGGCTTCGGCTGGGCCGAGACGGCGTTCAGCGGCGTGGCATATCCGCTGGTCGAGCCGGGGCTGAAACGGGCGCTGGGCCTTGGTTTCCCGCGCGTCATCGTCTTCCCCTATTTCCTCTTCACCGGCGTGCTGGTGAAGCGCATCTACGCCGCCGCCGACCGTGTCGCCGCGGCGCATCCCGCGATCGAGCTGCTCAAGGCGCCCTATCTCGGCGATCATCCGCTGGTGCTCGATTGCTTTGCCGACCGCGCCGGCGAGGCGCTGGATGGCGAGCCCGCGATGAATTGCCGGCTCTGCAAATACCGCGCCCGGGTGATCGGCTATGAGGGCGATCACCTGGCGCCGCAGGCGGGGCATCATCACCATGTCCGCGGCATCGGCACCGATGCCGACCGCGCCGGCCATCATCATCACGGCAACGGCCACCATCACCACCATGACGGCGATTGAGCCCGCCGCACCGCTCTTCGACGCCTATCTCATGGTCGATTGGAGCGCCGCCGCGACGCCGCGGCTGGGCAAGGACAGCATCTGGCTCTGCCGGCTCGAGCGCCGCGGCGGCCGGCTGCGCGAGACCGCGCGCGAGAATATCGCGACCCGCCTCGAGGCGCGCGCTCGCCTGCTGGCGCTGCTCGGCGACGGCCTCGCCGCCGGCCGCTCGCTGCTGGCGGGATTCGATTTCCCGCTGGGCTATCCGCAAGGCCTGGCGGCACGGCTCGGCTTCGCGGGCGCGCCGTGGCGCGCGCTTTGGGACCTGATCGCCGCAGAGCTCGTCGAGGCGCCGGGCAACCGCAACAACCGCTTCGCGGCGGCAGCAAGGCTCAACCAGCGCCTCGGCCAGGGTGCGGCGCCCTTCTGGGGCTGCCCGCGCGCCGCGGCGGGGCCATTCCTGGCGATGACCCATCACCGCCGGCACGAGGCGATCGGTCTCGCGGAGCATCGCCTCGCCGACCGGCGCCTCAGCGGGCCGCAGCCGGTGTGGAAGCTCGCCGGCGCCGGCTCGGCCGGAAGCCAGGCGCTTACCGGCATTCCCGTGCTGCGCTGGCTCAGGGATCATCCGGCGCTGGCGCGCGCCACGCGCCTCTGGCCGTTCGAGACCGGGCTCTGCCCGCCGCCGCCGCGGGGCACGGCCGGCCGCATCGTGCTTGCCGAGATCTATCCCTCGCTGGTGCCGGCGCCGCGGCGCCGCGGCGAGGTGAAGGACAGCGCGCAGGTTCGCGCCATCGCCCGGCATTTCGCCGCGCTCGACGGCGAAGGGCGGCTCGCGCCGCTGTTCACCGGCGATCCGAGCTTGACGCCGGCGGAGCGCAGCGCGGTCGAGCGCGAGGAAGGCTGGACGCTGGGGTTTACCGGTGCGCCGCGCCGCTATTCCTATCTGCGCGAGCCCAAGGCGATCTATCGCCGCTCCTTCGCCCTCATCCGGCGCGAGACCGACCTCGCCGCGGTGCCGCGCGCGCTCCATCCCGTGACGCTGCGCCTCGTCCATGCCGCGGGCGAGCCCGAGCTCGTGCGCGATCTTCGCTGGTCGGACGGCGCCGCCGCTTCCGGGCATGCCGCGCTCGCCGCCGGCGCGCCGATCCTGGTCGATGCGGCCATGGTCAAGGCCGGCATCATCGCCGAGTGCCTGCCTCGGCGGAACCGGGTGCTGTGCTTTCTCGGCGACCGGCGGCTGCCGGCGCTGGCGCGGCGCTTCGGCACCACGCGCTCGGCCGCCGCGGTCGAGCTGTGGCGCCCGCATCTCGCCGGCGCTATCGTCGCCATCGGCAATGCCCCCACCGCGCTCTTTCATCTGCTCGAGCTCATCGCCGCCGGCGCGCCGCCGCCGGCGCTGGTGCTGGGCTTCCCGGTGGGCTTCGTCGGTGCCGCCGAGGCCAAGGCGGCGCTGGCGGAAAACCGTCTCGGCCTCGCCTTCATCGCGCTTGCCGGCCGGCGCGGCGGCAGCGCGCTGGCGGCGGCGGCGGTGAACGCGCTCGCAGGAGGACTTTCATGACGGCCTGGTTGTCGGTCATCGGCATCGGCGAGGACGGGCCGGCCGGGCTTTCCGCCGCGGCGCGCGCCTTGATCGACGCGGCGGCGCTGCTGGTCGGCGGCGACCGGCATCTGGCGCTGGTGCCCGACGCCAAGGCCGAGCGCCTGACCTGGCGCCAGCCGCTCGCCGACACCATCACCCACATCGCCGCGCGCCGCGGCACGCCGGTCGTGGTGCTGGCGAGCGGCGATCCGCTCTTCTACGGCGTCGCCGCCACCCTGGTGCGCCATTTCGCGCCGGCGGAGATGCTCGTGCTGCCGCAGCCCAGCGCCTTCAGCCTCGCCGCGGCGCGCCTGCTCTGGCCGCTCGAGGGTTGCGTCACGATCAGCCTGCATGGCCGCCCGCCCGAGGCGCTGCGCCTCCATCTTGCGCCCGGCGCGCGCATCATCGCGCTGACCACCGACGGCGACACGCCGGTGCAGCTCGCGCGGCTGCTGACCGAGGCGGGCTGGGGGCCGAGCCTGCTCACCGTCTTCGCCCATATGGGCGGCGAGCGCGAGCGGCGCGTCGAAGCCACCGCCGAGACCTGGCCCTTGGGCCGCATCGCCGCGCTCAACACGCTGGCCATCGAGTGCCGCTCCGGCGCCGCGGCGCGGCCGCTGTCGCGCGTCGCCGGCCTGCCCGACGATGTCTTCGAGCATGACGGCCAGATCACCAAGCGCGAGACCCGCGCGGCCACGCTGGCGGCGTTGGCGCCGCTGCCGGGCGAGCTGCTCTGGGATGTGGGATCGGGCTGCGGCTCGGTCGCGATCGAATGGCTGCGCGCCGGCAGCGGCCTCGGCGCCATCGCCATCGAGCGCGATGCCATGCGCTGCGCTACCATCGCCCGCAACGCCGCGGCGCTCGGCGTGCCGGAACTGCGCGTCGTCCATGGCGTGGCACCGATGGCGCTTGCCGGCGAGCCGGCGCCCGACGCCATCTTCATCGGCGGCGGCGGCGCCGACGAGGCCCTCTGGGAGGCGCTGTGGCGCGCGCTCAAGCCGGGCGGCCGCCTCGTCGCCAATGCGGTGACGCTGGAAGGCGAGGCGCAGCTCCTGCGCTGGCAGGCCGAGCAGGGCGGCGAGCTGGTGCGCCTGACCACGGCGCGCGCCGAGCCGCTGGGCAGCCGCCGCGGCTGGCGTCCGCTGATGACGGTGACGCAGCTGGCGCTGGTGAAGCCGCGCGACGCCGGCCCATGATCGAGCGCTGGAGCGCCGGCTGGCGGCCTTACGCGCTGCTGGCGCTGCTGTGCCTCGGGCTCTATCTGCCGGGCATGGCGGCATTCCCGGTGGTCGACCGCGACGAGGCGCGCTTTGCCCAGGCCAGCCGGCAGATGCTGGAGAGCGGCGATTTCCTACGCATCCGCTTCCAGGACGAAGCGCGCAACCAGAAGCCGATCGGGATATATTGGCTGCAAAGTGCCGCGGTGGCGGCGCTGAGCAGCGCCGACAGCGCCGCGATCTGGCCCTACCGCGTGCCGTCGCTGCTGGGCGCGCTGGCGGCGGTGGTCCTCACCTTCGCGCTGGGGCGGGCGCTGGTCGGCAACGCCGCGGCGCTGTTCGGCGCGGCGCTGCTGGCGAGCGCGCTCGGCGTCGTCGCCGAGGCGCATCTTGCCAAGACCGATGCCGTGCTGCTCGCCACGGCGGTGGCGGCTGAGGGCGCGCTGGGCGTGATCTATCGCGACGCCAGGCGCGGCGGCACCGCGGCGCGGCGCTGGGCACTGCTGTTCTGGGCGGCGCAGGGCGCCGCCATCCTGGTCAAGGGGCCGGTGGTGCCGCTGCTGAGCCTGCTCACCGCCGGCAGCCTGGCGCTGGCCGACCGCGACCTGCGCTGGCTGCGCGGCCTCCAACCGCTCTGGGGCGTGCCGGTGATGCTGGCCATCGCCGCGCCCTGGCTCATCGCCATCACGCTCGCGACCGGCGGCGCCTTTCTCGGCGATTCCGTCGGCCATGATTTCGCCGGCAAGCTCGCCGGCGCGCAGGAGGCGCATGGCGCCTGGCCCGGCGCATATCTGCTGGCGCTGTTCCTCACCTTCTGGCCGGGCTCGCTGCTGCTGGCGCCGGCCGCCGCCTGGGCCTGGCAGGAGCGCGCCCAGCCGGCGGAGCGCTTCCTCATCGCCTGGCTGGTGCCGTTCTGGCTGGTGCTGGAGCTGGTGCCGACCAAGCTGCCGCATTACCTGCTGCCGGCATATCCCGCGCTGGCGCTGCTGGCGGCGCGCGCCTCACTGGCGCTGGCCGAGGGCGGGATGCCGCGCCGGCGCTGGCTCGAGCACGGCGGCGCCGCGCTCTTCCTCCTGGCCTCGCTGCTGCTGGCGGCGGCGCTGGCGCTGGCGCCCGCGCGCTTCGGCCATGGTCTCGACCTTGCCGCTATCGTCGCCGCCGCCATCATCCTGTTCTTCGCCACCAGGCTTGCCGTGGCGGCGCTGCGCCGGGCCGGCGCCGGCCTCGTCGCGCGCGTGGCGCTGCTGGCGCTGCTGGTGATGCCGGCGGGCTTCGCGCTGGTGGCGCCGGGGCTCGACGGGCTCTGGCTCAGCCGCGCCGCGGCGGCGATGGTCGAGCGCCATCGCCCGCCGCAAGCCGTGCCGGTGGTGGCGGTAGGCTATGACGAGCCGAGCCTGGTCTTTCTGCTCGGCACGCGCACGCTGGCACTCTCGCCCGACGCCGCGGCGCAGTACCTCGCCTCGGCGCGCGGCGCCGTGGCGCTGGTGAGCGACGAGGACGACGCCGCTTTCCGCCAGGCGCTGCAGCGGCGGGGCTGGCAGGCGCGGCTGGTCGAGCGCACCGCCGGCCTCGATTATTCCAACGGCAAGGCGCTGATACTGACCCTCTACACGGGAGTGCCGGGATGAGCGGCAAAGTCTTCGGCCTCGGCGTCGGACCCGGCGATCCCGAGCTCATCACGCTGAAGGCGCTGCGCCTGCTGCGCGCCGCCGCGGTGGTGGCCTATCCCGCGCCCGAGGGCGGCAGCAGCTTCGCGCGCCGCATCGTCGCGCGCTGGCTCTCCCCGGCGCAGCGCGAGATCGTCATCGCCGTGCCGATGGAAAGCGCGCGCTTTCCGGCGCAGGCGGTCTACGACCGCGCTGCCGCCGCGATCTCGACCGAGCTCGCGGCCGGTCACGACGTCGCCGTGCTGTGCCAGGGCGATCCCTTCTTCTATGGCTCCTTCATGTATCTCTTCGGCCGGCTCGCCGAGCGCCATCCGGTCGAAGTGGTGCCCGGCGTCTCGTCGCTCACCGCCTGCGCCGCCGCCTCGGCCATGCCGCTCGCCGCGCGCGACGATACGCTGCTGGTGTTGCCGGCCTCGCTCTCCGAGCAGCTTCTGCTCTGCCGCCTCGCCGAGGCCGATGCCGCCGCCATCATCAAGCTCGGCCGCCATTTCGCGAAAGTGCGCGCGGTGCTGGTGCGGCTCGGCCTTGCCGAAGGCGCGCGCTATGTCGAGCACGCCAGCCTCGCGAGCGAGCGCGTGCTGCCGCTCGCCGCGGTGAACCCCGAGGAAGTGCCCTATTTCTCGATGATCCTGCTGCATCGCCGCGGCGCGGCCTGGCGATGAGCGAGGCGCTGCCGCACGGCGCTGCCGTGGTCGTGCTCGGCCCCAGCGCGCTGCCGCTGGCGCAGCGCTTGCGCGAGATCCTGCCGGGCGCGCGTCTCCATGCGCCCGAAGCGAGCGGCATCGCCGCCGATCTGAGCTTCGCGCAGGTGGTGCCGCATCTCGCGGCGCTGTTCGCCGCCGGCACGCCGATCATCGGCCTCTGCGCCGCCGGCATTCTGATCCGCGCGGTGGCGCCGCTGCTGCATGACAAGCGGCAGGAGCCGCCGGTGGTGGCGGTGGCGGAGGACGGCTCGGCGGCGGTGCCGCTGCTCGGCGGCCATCGCGGCGCCAACGCGCTCGCCCGCGCCGTTGCTGCGCTCACCGGCGGCGCTGCCGCGGTCACCACCGCCGGCGAGCTGCGCCTGGGCTTCGCGCTCGACGACCCGCCGCCCGGCTGGCGCATCGCCGATGCCGAGCGCGCCAAGCCGGTCGCCGCAGCACTCCTCGCCGGCGGCGCCGGTGGCGCTCCTCATCGAAGCCGGCACCGCCGACTGGCTCACCGCAGGCGGACAGTCCTTCGCCGCCGCGGCGCCGCTCGCCATCCGCGTCACCGATCGCGCCGTGTCATCTGACGAGCGCGCGCTGGTGCTGCATCCGCCGGTGCTGGCGCTGGGGGTCGGCTGCGAGCGCGGCTGCGCGCCGGACGAGCTCGCGGCGCTCGCCGAAGCGGCGCTGGCCGAAGCCGGCCGTGCCGCCGGCGCGGTCGCCGCGGTGGTGTCGCTCGACCTCAAATCCAACGAGCCGGCGGTGGCGGCGCTGGCCCAGCGCCTCGGCGTTCCCGCGCGCTTCTTCGCCGCGGCCGAGCTCTTCGCCGAGACGCCGCGGCTTGCCACGCCGTCCGACGCCGTCTTCCGCGAGACCGGCTGCTATGGCGTCGCCGAGGGCGCGGCGCTGGCGGCGGTGGGAGCGGACGGCGCGCTGCTGCTCCCGAAGCGCAAATCGGCGCGTGCCACCTGTGCGATTGCGCGGGCCGCGGCGCCGCTCGAGGCAACGCGCATCGGCCGCGCCCGCGGCAGCCTCGCGATCATCGGCATCGGCCCCGGCGATCCGCTGTGGCGCACGCGCGAGGCCGAGGCGGCGCTGGCGGCGGCGAGCGATGTCGTGGGCTACGGGCTTTATCTCGACCTGCTCGGCGCCGCGATCGCCGGCAAGGCGCGGCACGAGAGCGCGCTCGGCGAAGAGGAGGCGCGGGCGCGCAACGCGCTCGAGCTCGCCGCCGCGGGCCGCGCCGTGGCGCTGGTCTCGTCCGGCGACGCCGGGATCTATGGTCTCGCCGCGCTGGTCTTCGAGCTTCTCGACCGCGAGGCGCGGCCGGAATGGCAACGCCTGCGTCTCAGCGTCGTGCCGGGCATCTCGGCGCTGCAAGCGGCAGCGGCCCGGCTCGGCGCGCCGCTCGGCCATGATTTCTGCGCCGTGTCGCTGTCGGATCTGCTGACGCCGTGGGAAGTGATCGAGCGCCGTCTCGTCGCCGCCGCTACGGGCGATTTCGTCGTCGCGCTCTACAATCCGCGCTCGGAGCGCCGCCGCTTCCAGCTCGACCGCGCGCGCGAGATCCTGCTGGCGCATCGCGCCGCCGAGACGCCGGTGGCGCTGGCGCGCAATCTCGGCCGGCCCGGCGAGAGCCTGCGCGTCACCACGCTCGGCGCGCTCGCCGGCGAGGATGTCGACATGCTGACCCTGGTGCTGGTCGGCAGCAGCGCCACGCGCCTCATCCCCGGCGCGCCGCCGCGGCTCTACACGCCGCGGGGATATGCGGCGAAGCGCCCGCCGCCATGAGCGTGCATTTCATCGGCGCCGGGCCCGGCGCCGCCGATCTCATCACGCTGCGCGGCCTGCGCCTGATCGAACGCTGCCCGGTCTGCCTCTATGCCGGCTCGCTGGTGCCGCCGGAGGTGGTGGCGGCAGCGCCGGCCGGCGCGCGCATCATCGACACCGCGCCGCTCACGCTTGATGAGATCATCGCCGAGATGGCGGCGGCGCACGATGCCGGGCTCGAGGTGGCGCGCGTCCATTCCGGCGACATCTCGCTCTATGGCGCGATCGCCGAGCAGATGCGCCGGCTCGACGCGCTCGGCATCGCCTATGATTTGACGCCGGGCGTGCCGGCCTTCGCCGCCGCCGCCGCCGCGCTCGGCGTCGAGCTCACGCTCCCCGAGCTGGCGCAGACGGTGATCCTGACGCGGACGGCGGTGCGCGCCTCGCCGATGCCCGAAGGCGAGGGTCTCGCCGCGCTCGGCGCCAGTGGCGCGACATTGGTGCTGCATCTCTCGATCAACAACCTCGCCAAGGTGGTGCGCGAGCTGGCGCCGCTCTACGGCGAGGATTGCCCGGCGGCGGTGGTGTGGCGCGCGAGCTGGCCCGACCAGGTGATCCTGCGCGGCACGCTCGCGACGCTCCGCGCGCAGGTAAAAGCGGCCGGCATCACCCGCACGGCGCTCATCCTGGTCGGCCGCGTGCTGGGATCGCCCGTTGCCGCCGAAAGCCGCCTCTACGCCGCCGACCATCACCATGTGCTGCGGCCGCGCGGCGAACTCCGTAGGAGTTCGTCCGCGGCGGCGCCAGCGGTTGCGCAGCAACCGCGAAAGTCGCCTGGAGCGGGGTAGCGCTTGTCTACTTCGACCCCAATTGTCCATTGCGTTCATGCGATCACCGGTAGCCATCCGGCCGCCACGCTCCTTCATGCCGAACACAATAAGCCGATAAGTCGGGTAAGAGGTGCCCGTCCGGTGAAGACCACGGCATGGCCCGGTGAAGTCATCGGGCATCTCGTCCGCAGCACTTTTTGAACTTTTTGCCCGAGCCGCAGGGACAAGGAGCGTTTCGGCCGATTTTGGGTGCGACGCGGAGGGCATGCGTCATGCGCTCGGTACGAAGGTTCCCGGTGCGGCCGCCACGTCGCTCCCGCCAGAAGGCGGCGATGCCCATGACACAGGCAGGAACGATCGCCGGCGCCTCTTCCATGATCTCGTCTTCAGCTT
This sequence comes from uncultured Alphaproteobacteria bacterium, assembly GCA_963789275.1. Taxonomy (GTDB): domain Bacteria; phylum Pseudomonadota; class Alphaproteobacteria; order ATCC43930; family CGMCC-115725; genus DAHUYF01. The sequence continues at coordinate 103,312 of CAWBKF010000004.1, read as the reverse complement.
CGGCATCGAGGCCGAGCGCCGATTCGCCGTTCTCGTCGCCGCAGAGCGCGAGAATTGGAAAGAGGAACGGCGCGTGTTCCTTTGCGTCGAAGAGTGGCTCCCAGGCCTTCGGCCGCAGTCCGATGGCCAGCGCGAATCCTTCCGCCCAATCGGCAGCGATCACGGTGTCATCCGATGTCGCCCATAGGATCGGCTCGAAGATTCCCTCTTGGATTTGGCGAAGTATCTCGTTGTAGCGGCTCATGATGCCGCCGAGTACAGCTTGCGCCTCGCGCTCATCGTCGAAGACCGGTTCCTCGCCACCCCAGACCACGGGCAGCCATTCACTCGGCATGATGAGTTCTGGGCCGATGGCAATCCCCGTCAGAAAGCCATCGAGATGAGACAGCGACATGCTCTCCGGCGGCGAGCGCTCGGAGGCCAAGAAGGCGTCGAGAGCTTCGTATCCGACGCCCGCGACCGGAACTTCCAATCCGCTCATGCTCGCCCCGCTGTTAGGATGAACCATGATGCCACGATCGGGAACGGCTTGCGGAGGCGATCTCACGCCGCCGCGGCTTGCGGGCCTACCTTCCAGTTGTCCCGCGAACGCCGCCCGGAGCGGGGTAGCCCCGCCCCTCAGCCCGCGAGAACCTTGTCGACGATTTCGATCAGCTGCTCCGGCCGGAACGGCTTCGCCAGCGAGGCATAGGCGCCGAAGGCTTTGGCGGCCTCGAGGAACATCAGATTCTGCGAGCCGCCGCCGCCGGAGATGGCGATGATCTTGGTGCCGGGCCAGCGGTCGAGCACCTCGCGGATGGTCTCGATGCCTTCTTTCCCCGGCATGAGGATGTCGGTGATGATGAGGTCGGGCTGCCGGTTCTCCACCAGCGTCAAGCCCTGCTGGCCGTTCTCCGCCTCGAGCAGCGCGTGCCCGCGCGCGCCGAGGACGCGCAGGATCAGCCGGCGCATCGCGGCATCGTCATCGATCACCAGAATTGTCGCCATCCTCAGCCACCGCAGCCATGCCTGAGACACCGATGGTAAACGATTTGCCGTCCGCGGACATCCCCACAGTGCAGTCGTGGCCGAAGGAGCCATCAACTGATGGTGTCGCGCATACCGATGCATGCGCGCGGCGGCGCGCGTCACCCCGACTGCGCCGTTTGCAGCGCGCGCAGGGCATTGGGCCGGCCCGCGGCATAGCCCATGGCGTCGCGCCCGGTGAAATCCTGCTTCTTCGGATCCGCGCCGGCCTTGAGCAGGAGTTTCACCGCATCGCCCTTGTTGGCGCCCGCGGCCAGCATCAGCGGCGTCACCCCCTGATGGTTGATCGCGTCGACCGGCGCCTTGGCCTGGAGGAGCGCGGTGACCGCCTCGACATAGCCGGCTTCCGCCGCCCAGTGCAGCGCCGTCGCGCCGAACTTGTCGCGGAAGTCGATGCGCGCGCCGGCGTCGAGCAGCAGCTTGATCATCGCCCCATTGCCGAAATTCGCGGCGTAGTCCAGCGGCGTGCGTCCATTCTGATCGAGGAAGTTCGGGTTCTGCCCCTGGCGCAGGAAATTGCCGACGTCGTCGGTCTTGTTCTGCGCGGCGGCATCGGCCAGCGTGTACCAGTCGGAAAACAGCTTCCCCTGCGCCCATCCGCGGCCGGGCATCAGCGCCAGGCCGAGCGCGGCAGTGAGCGCCCCCAGGAAGGCGCGGCGGCTGATACCAGGCTTCATGATCCTACCTCCTCGCTCCAGCGCCTCGTCGCTCCGTCCAGCTGTGCCGCGAGCCAGTCGAGCGCCGCCGCGACGCTGTCGACGCGCTGGCCCGCCGGCGGCGGCGGCCGGCGCACCATCACCACCGGCAGATCGCGCTGGCGCGCGGCGACGAGCTTGGCCTCGGTGGCGCCGCCGCCGCTGGCCTTGGCGACCAGCGTCTCGATCGCATAGCGGTCCAGGATACGTCCTTCGCCCGCCGCGTTGAAGGGGCCGCGCCCGAGCAGCACCTCGCAGGCGGCGAGCGGCAGCGGCGCCGCGGGCGGGTCGATCAGCCGCACCAGGAAATGGTGCTGCGTGAGGCCGGCGAAAGCCTCGAGCTCGCGCCGCCCGACGGTGAGCCAGACGCGCCGCCCGAGCTGGCCGAGCGCGCGCGCCGCGCCGGCGAGGTCCTCGACCTCGATCCAGCGGTCGAGCGGATGGCGCTTCCACGGCGGGCGCAGCAGCAGCAGGCGCGGCACGCCGGCGGCGGCGCAGGCAACGGCCGCCTGCGCCGAGATCTGCGCCGCGAAAGGATGGGTGGCGTCGATCACGACGGCGATGCGCGCGGCGGCGAGATATCGCGCAAGCCCGTCGCTGCCGCCGAAGCCGCCGATGCGCACATCGCCGGCAATCGCCGCCGGATGCTCGGTGCGCCCGGCGAGCGAGGTGGTGACGGCAAGCCGCGCGCCGAAGCGCTCCAGCGCCGCCGCGGCCAGCGCCGCCGCCTCGCTGGTGCCGCCGAGGATCAGCAGATGCGGTAGGCGCTCAGCTTCGGGCATGCGCCAGCATCTCGCCGTGGCGGTCGAAGACGACGACATCGACGGCGGTGCCCCCCGCCAGCGTCGCCAGCGCCACCTCGCGTGCCGCGCGTGCCACCCGCCCGGCGAGCTCGCCGCGGCGCTCGCCGGCCAGCGCCAGCACCTCGCCGGCGCCGCCTGCCGCACGCGCCTTGGCGACGGTGTCGTCCTCGCAGCCGAGCGCCTGCAGCATCGCCGCCAGCGCCGCGGCGTCGACGCGGCTCTGCCCGGAATGGAGATCGAGGTGGCCCGCGGCGAGCTTCGCCAGCTTGGCGAAGCCGCCGGCCAGCGTCAGCCGCGGCACCGGATGGCGGCGGAGATATTTGAGCGTGCCGCCGACGAAATCGCCCATGTCGATGAGCGCCGTCTCGGGCAGGTTGAAGAGGCGCTGCACCGCCTTCTCCGAGGTCGAGCCGGTGGACGCCGCGAGATGGCGCAGCCCCGCGGCGCGCGCGACATCGATGCCGCGGTGGATCGAATGGATCCAGGCGGCGCAGGAATAGGGCGTGACCACGCCGCTGGTGCCGAGGATGGAGAGGCCGCCGAGGATGCCGAGCCGGGCGTTGAGCGTCCGCACCGCCAGCGCCTCGCCGCCGGGGATCGCCAGCGTCACCAGGAGATCGCGCACCGGCTCGGCCTCGGCCGCCTCGGCCGCATCCTGCAGCGCCTGGGCGATCATGGCGCGCGGGCCGGCGGTGATCGCCGGCTCGCCCACCGCGAGCGGCAGGCCCGGCCGCGTCACCGTGCCGACCCCCGGCCCCGCCTGGAAGCGCAGCCCGCTGCCCGCCGTGCCGCGGGCCAGCTCCGCCACCACCAGCGCGCCATGGGTCACGTCGGGATCGTCGCCGGCATCCTTGACGATGCCGGCGCGCGCCGCACCGGGCAGCCGCTCCTTCAGCGCCAGCGCAAAGCTCGGCCGCTCGCCGCCGGGCAGCCGGATGGTGACGGGATCGGGGAAGGTGCCGGTCAGCAGCGCCTCGAGCGCCGCCCGCGCCGCGCCCGCGGCGCAGGCGCCGGTGGTCCAGCCACGCCGCAAGGGCCCGCTCGGTCGCCGAGACATTCGCCGATCCTACCCCGGATTTCTCGCCCAGGCACGCGCTGCCGGCAACCTGGCTACCGGCGCCAAGCCCCGCGGTGTAGTCTCCCGGCCATGGAGTTGCCGTCTCTAGCATTGCCGGAATTCGTGCCGGGCTCGGTCTGGCTGGTCGGCGCCGGGCCGGGCGATCCCGGCCTGCTGTCGCTGCTGGCGCTGCATGCGCTGCAACACGCGGACAGTGTCGTCTACGACGCCCTGGTTGATCCGCGCATCCTGGCGCTGGCGCGGCCGGGCGCGGCGCTCGACTATGCCGGCAAGCGCGGCGGCAAGCCGTCGCCGCAGCAGCCTGCCATCTCCGAGCGCCTGGTCCGCCTGGCGCGGGCGGGCCGCCGCGTGCTGCGCCTCAAGGGCGGCGATCCCTTCGTCTTCGGCCGCGGCGGCGAGGAGGCGCTGGCGCTGGTGGCCGCTTGCATCCCCTTTCGAATCGTGCCCGGCATCACCGCCGCCATCGGCGGCCTCGCCTATGCCGGCATTCCCGCCACGCATCGCGACATCAACTCGGCGGTGACCTTCATCACCGGCCATGCCAGCGATGGCGAGCTGCCGGACGGGCTCGACTGGACCGCGCTCGCCCGCGGCGCACCGGTGCTGGTGCTCTACATGGCCTTGAAGCATCTCGAGCCCATCGCCCAGCGCCTGATCGCCGCCGGGCGCCGGCCGGACGAGCCGGTGGCGGTGGTGAGCAAGGCCACCACCCCGGCGCAGCGGGTGCTCGAGACCACGCTCGCCCGTGCCGCCGCCGATGTCGCTGCCGCCGGCATCGAGCCGCCGGCCATCGTCGCCATCGGCGAGGTGGTGAAGCTGCGCGCCAGCCTCGACTGGCTCGCCGCCGCCGCGGCACCCGCCGCCATCCGCTGAACTTCACGACGCTGCCACTGTTTCCCAGAAAGGCGGAAGCGGAGAGGTGTAATGGCGAGCGCCGCCACGCCGCGCATGACGTGCATGTGCACGAGCTGAAGGCGGCCGAGTAGCGGCGAGACTTGCATTGTCGCTGCGGTCATGGCACGGCTCTCCGCGCGAGGGGAGAGCGCCATGACTGCCACAAGCGGAAACATCTACGCCGATCTGGTGACCGGGCGCGGCGAAGAGGCGTTCACCGCACTCGTCTCCTCGTCCGATCTGCGCCTCGAGCGCATCGTCTCCACCGGCCAGGCGACGCCCGCCGGCCAATGGCTCGAGCAGGATGCAGATGAATGGGTGATCCTGCTGCGCGGTGCGGCAGCGCTCAGATTTGAGGGTGAGCCGGCGCAGCGGGTGCTGGCGGCGGGCGACTATCTGCACATCCGCGCGCATCGGCGCCACCGCGTCGACTGGACCGCCCCCGGCGAGCCGACGGTGTGGCTGGCGATGCATTATCGCTAGGCAAACTCGCGCCGGCGAGGCCTCTGACCTAAAAGGTCAAGCTGGAGCGCGTTTCGGCCGGATGGATTGGGTGCGTCCTTCGACTGCTCGCTGCGCTCGCGCTCAGGATGAGGCAATTTTCTTCGTGCCATCAATAACTTACCTCATCCTGAGCTGGCGCGCGCAGCGCGCCTGTCGAAGGACTCACTGAATCCATGCAGCCACCGCGGAGCGGCCTTCCTGGCGCCCTTGTTTTTCTGCGACTGCGACACATTCTTATTTGCAAGCGTCGGCGAACGCGGTACAGTCGCCGGCGTTCTGTACCGCGCCGCGCCCGCCCGAGCCAGGAGATTGTGTTCGCCCGTGTATATCTGTCTTTGCAATGGCTTCACCGATCGCCAGGTCCGTTCTACGATCGAGGACAGCGCGTCCTCGGTGGCGCAGATCTATACGGCGCTAGGCTGCGCGCCGCGGTGCGGGAAATGCGTCCCGGTCGTGCGGGAGATGCTGCGCGACGCCGCGCCTGGGGCCGAAGGCGAGGCCGCGGTCTGACGCTGGGCGGCGGCCGTCTCAGGGAAGGATGCAGGGCATGCGCGGCGATCCCACGGTTCTCCAGCATCTCAACGCGGTGCTGAAGAACGAGCTGACCGCGATCAATCAATATTTCCTGCACGCCCGCATGCTGCGCCATTGGGGCGTCACCAAGCTCGGCAGCTACGAGTACAAGGAATCCGTCGACGAGATGAAGCATGCGGATGGGATCATCGAGCGCATCCTGTTCCTCGAGGGATTGCCGAATTTGCAGGATCTCGACAAGCTGCTGATCGGCGAGAGCGTGCAGGAGGTGCTCGAGGCCGACCTCACGCTCGAGCAAAAAGCGGTGCCGATGCTGCGCGAGGCGATCGTCCATTGCGAGGGCATTCGCGACTTCGTTACCCGCGACCTCCTGACCGATATCCTCGAGGGCGAGGAGGATCACATCGACTTCATCGAGACGCAACTCGGCCTGCTCGCCAAGATCGGCATCGAGAACTACATCCAGCTGCAATCCTCCAGCGCCGACGGCTAGCATCGCGAGACGCTGTGGCGCCGCGGCGACGAGCTCGCGCGCGAGAAGCCGGTGCGGCCGGAAAGGTTCGACGGCAAGGCCTTCGTCCGCTTCGCCGAGGACTATGAGCGGGGAGTGAGGGCGGCGGCGGCGTTGCGCTCGACGCGCAGCTCGGCCCCGACCAGCGGCGACCGGCGCAACGCCGCGAGCACGCCGCCGCGGCGCGGTGCTTTGCGGCGATCCTCCGTAGCAGTCGCTTGGCCACGGCGGCGCCTCGCGGCTAGATTTTCAGAGACGAAACGGGGCAAGTTAGGATGGTGTCCCTTTGGCGGAGAAATGACTATAAAAACCATCATTCTGTTTAACTTCGATCTTCGTCAATTCCTCGAACAGCTTATCTATAAATTCGGCGCGCGCGCTGATCCTTCGAGCATTGGAAGCTTATACTGCGCCTTGAGGCGAAGCCCCTGGCAACCAATCCGTCCGCTTGCGCGGAGTCGCTCCACTTCGCCTACCCGATATTGGGACAGAAACGTTGCTGCAAGCGTTCCGAAACCGGACAGAACGATAATCGTGATCTTGATTCCGTCTTGATCCGATTGATGTCCGACCGTGAGGCCTGTGAGTAGGGCAACTAGGAAGCCGGTTAAGATCGACATCGTTCTAAGCACAAACAGAGCCTTACCCCAACGCCACGTCGAGTTGTCGTACCATTTTTCAAACTCTTGTAGCTCCCTCAGTACATCTTCGTCCGAAATTACCCGATTTTGCGCGCCCGACTGAACTGCAGCTCTGGAGCGTCCTCCAAGATCGGCGGTGCTATTGGCGTCTGTGAGCCGCGCTTCGACCATCGCGCCTCTCGATTGAGATCGTGAAGCAGTCGCTACGCTCGCTTAAATCGCGCGATACGCATCATAATGCTCCTCTCAACAAGGACAAAGGAAATACGATAGCAGGTGGTTCCTCCGAGGCTTGTCGGCGCAGCAGAAACAACGGTCGTCGGCACCGCGACGACAGTCGCGCTACAAAAACCCGATCGACAGCCACGGCGCGGCGGCGACGATGATGAGCGCCAGCAGCAGCGCACCGAGATAGGGCCAGATGCGCGCCATCGCGGCGTCGGGCGAGACGCGGCCGATGGCGCAGGCGGCGTAGAAGCCGACGCCGAACGGCGGCGCGAACAGGCCGAGGCCCATGGCGAGGATCACCACCATGGCGTAGTGCACGTCGTGGATATGGAGGGCGCGCGACACCGGGAACAGCAGCGGGCCGAACAGCACGATGGCGGGGATGCCCTCGAGCACGCTGCCGAGCACGACGAAGGCGACGATCGAGACCGCCAGGAACCCCGCCTGGCCGCCCGGCACCGCGGCCATGAAGGCGGCGAGCCGGCCGGAGAATCCCGATTGCGTCAGCGCCCAGGCCATGGCGGTGGCGGTGCCGATGATCAGCAGGATGGCGCCCGACAGCGAGGCGGTGTCGACCAGCATCGGATAGAGCCGCCGCCAATCGAACTCGGCGATAGAGGAAGAGCCCGGCCAGCGCGGTGTAGGCGATGCCGATGGTCGAGACCTCGGTGGCGGTGGCGATGCCCTCGACCACCGCGGCGCGGATGACGAAGGGCAGCACCAGCGCCGGCAGCGCGATGACGCAGGCGCGGCCCACCTGGCGCGGCGAGGCGCGGCTGACGCCGGAGAGGTCGTCGCCGCGCGAGCGCAGCCAGGCGACCGCCACCAGCGCCAGCGCCAGCACCAGCGCCGGCAAGAGCCCGCCGGTGAAGAGCGCGGCGATCGAGATGCCGGTGACCGAGCCGATGGTGATCAGCACCAGGCTCGGCGGAATCGTCTCCGACATCGCCCCCGAGGCGGCGAGCAGCGCCACCAGCTCGCCCGGCGCGGCGCCCCGCCGCTTCATCTCCGGGAACAGCACCGGCGCCACCGCCGCCATGTCGGCGGCTTTGGAGCCGGAGATGCCGGAGACGAGATACATCGCGCCGAGCAGCACGTAGGAGAGGCCGCCGCGCACATGGCCCAGCAGCGAGGCGAGGAAATCGACCATGGCGCGGGCGAGACCGGTCATCTCGATCAGCACGCCGAGAAAGATGAAGAGCGGCACGGCGAGCAGGATGAGATGCGACATGCCCTCATCCATGCGGCCCATCACGACGATCAGCGGCACGCGCGTCACCAGCGCCAGGTAGGACAGCGTGGCGACGCCGAAGGCAAACGCGATCGGCACGCCGATGGCGACGCAGAACGCCACCAGCCCCACGAAGAAGACGATGAGGTTGTAATTGCCCAGCGCCAGCAGCGCCGGCCGCGCCAGAAACAGCGCCGCGGCGGCGGCGGTGGTGATCGCCAGCGCCGCCAGCGCCTGGGCGAGGCTCGCGCGCTCGGCGAGCCGCGCGAGCGCGATCACCATCATCAGCACCGCTCCGACCTCGATGGCGGCGGCGCGGAAGCTGTTATGGATTTCCATCGCCGGCGTCAGGATCGCCCATTCGTCGAGCACGTAGCGATGCGCCGGCAGCAGCACCAGCATGACGAACGCCACCACCACCAGCGCGGCCACGGTCTCGAGCAGCGCGCGCCAGCGCGCCGGCACGCGGCTCGCGATCGCGGTCAGGCGCATATGCTCGCCGCGCCGCAGCGCGATGACGGCGCCCAGCATCGCGAGCCAGAGGAACAGGATCGAGGCGAGCTCGTCGGTCCAGGTCAACGGCGCATGGAAGACATAGCGCGACACCACGCCGGCGAAGAGCACGACGATCTCGAGCGCCACCAGCGCCGCCGCCGGCAGCTCGGTGATCGCCGCCAGCGCCCGGTCGAGCCCGGACGCGCGCGGCGGCCGCGCGGCGGCTTCGCCGTCAAGCGCCGCGACCGTGGCGGCGAGCTCGCGCTCCAGCGTCATCTCAGGCGAGCTCGCCCGAATATTTCTCCAGCAGCGCCCAGGCCTCGGCGCCGTATTTGTCGCGCCACTCGGTGTAGAATCCCGCCGCCTTCAGCACCGCGCGGAAGGCCCCGGCATCGGGCTTGTTGAAGACCATGCCCTGCTTCTCGAGATCGCCCTGGACGCCGAGGTTGAGCTTGACGATGTCGTCGCGCTGCTTGAGCGCGCCGGCCCCCCAGTTGCGCGCGACGATCTCCTGCAGGTCGGGCGGCAGCGCGTCCCAGGCGCCCTGATTGGCCAGCATCCAGAATCCGTCCCACATATGGCCGGTGAGCGAGCAGTATTTCTGCACCTCGTAGAGCTTGGCGATCTGGATCAGCGCCAGCGGGTTCTCCTGGCCTTCGACCACTTTGGTCTGCAGCGCCGAATAGACCTCGTTGAAATTGATGCTGGCGGGCGAGGCGCCGAACGCCTTGAACATCGAGGTCCAGAGCGGGCTCACCGGCACGCGGATCTTGAAGCCCCTGAGATCCTCGGGGGAGGCGATGGGATGCGTGCTGCTGGTGATCTGGCGATAGCCATTGTCCCACATCTTGGCGAAGGCAAAGAGGCCCGACTTGCCGATGGCGGCGCGAACGTAGGCGCCGAGCTCGCCATCCATCGCCGGCCAGACCTGGTCGTAGCCTTGAAGGCGAAGCCGATGCCGTTGATCGACGCCACCGGCACCAGCGTCGCCAGGATCAGCCCCGACAAGGTGAAGAATTCGAGCGCGCCGGTGCGCACTTGCGACAGCATGTCGGTGTCGCCGCCGAGCTGATTGTTGGGGAAGACCTCGATCACCAGCCGGCCGTTCGACTCCTGCTTGATCTTCTCCGCCGCCTCGCGGGCGCGCACAGTGAGCGGATGATCGACCGGCGCGTTGTTGGCGTATTTATAGTTGAACGCCGCCGCGGCGTGGGCGCGGCGCGGCAAGACGCTGACGGCGGTCGCGGCGGCGGCGGTGGCGACGAAGATCCTGCGCGTGATCTCGGTCATGAAATTCCTCTGCGATTGAGAGCCTGGACCGGCTCTAGTACAGCGTTTCCTCGGATCAAATCATATTTGGTCGTTTCCCTTCTCGTCATCGCCGGGCTTGACGTGGATGCGCGGGTCAAGCCCTAGTTGGTGCACACATCTCGAGCAACGCATTCCTCAACAATCGCTTTGCCCGCGAAAGCGGGCATCCAGGGCTCACAAATGCAGTGAGCGGAGCGCTTTTCCTGGGTCCCCGCTTTCGCGGGGACGGCGGAATAAGTAACGGGAGGCGCAGCGTTTCTCCGCCTCCAACCGGACAGCCCCGGATCAAGTCCGGGCATGACGGTGCAAATGATCGGTTTCACGGACTCGCTCTACTAAAGCATCACCAGCCCGCCATCGACGGTGAGCGTGGCGCCGTTGACATAGGCCGCCTGCGGCGACAGCAGCCAGGCGATGGCCTCGGCCACTTCCTCGGGCTTCCCCGGGCGACCCTGCGGGATCATGCTCTCGACGCGTTGGCGCACGCCGGGCGCGTCGAAGACGCCGTCGAGCATCGGCGTCTCGATCGGACCGGGCGCCACGGTGTTGACCGCGATGCCCTTCTCCGCCAGCGAGCGTGCCGCATTCTTGGTCAGCGCCAGCACCGCGCCCTTGCTCGCGGCATAAGCCGTGGTGCCGCCGAGCCCGCCGCCGCGCAGTCCCGCGACGCTCGCCACGGTGCAGATGCGGCCGCCGCGCGGCATGTGCCGCGCCGCCTCGCGGATCGCCAGATACGTGCCGATGACGTTGACGTCGTAAAGCCGGCGGAAGGTCGCCACCGGCACGTCCATGAACGGCGTGGTGTCGAGGATGCCGGCGCAGGTGGCGAGCGCGTCGATGCCGCCGGCGAGCCCGGCGATCTCGGCGAAGACCGCGGTCACCGCCGCTTCATCGGCGACGTCGACGGCGCGGCCGAGATGCTGGGCGCCGGCCGCGCGCGCGACGCGCTCGGCGCTCGCGCCGTCGCGGTCAAGGCAGGCAACCCGCCAGCCGGCGCGCGCCAGCACCGCGGCGGCGGCGGCACCGATGCCGCTGCCGGCACCGGTGATGACGGCGATCGGGTGCCGAGCTTCTATCGCGATGCCTCCCTCCCCATGTTATCCCGTGCGTGCCGGCGCTTCTCGGGCGGCGATGATCCCGCGCGGCGCGGGGCTTGGCAAGGGCGTGGGGCGCGGGTGTCGCTAACACGTTATCTGTCCGGTCTTTGTAGCAGGTGATCTGTCCGGTTTAAGAAGCGCTCCAAAGTGGGGGCGATTGATGAACCGGGCAGAGGTGCTGCAAGGGATAAGGGAGATGCGGTTTTTAGAGGTTTACGATCGGAGCCGCTCGGGGCGGCTGAGTTATTCTGAGGCGGCGGAGACATTGGGGATGAGCGAGCGATCGTTTCGGCGGCTTCGTGGCCGCTACGCAGCAGAGGGCGAGGCCGGTCTGTTGGACCGTCGTCTTGGCAAGGTGAGCCCGCACCGGATCGCGGCGGATGAGGTTGAGCGGATCGTATCGTTGTACCGGGATCGTTATGCGGGCTGGACGGTAAAGCACTTCCACGAGCGCGCGCAGGAGCGGCACGGGCTGGTGGCGAGCTACGGTTGGACGAAGAGCGTGCTGCACGCCTCGGGCCTGGTGCGGCCGGCGATGAAACGGTCGGCGCACCGCAAGAAGCGGCCACGCCGGCCGATGACGGGCATGATGCTGCACCAGGACGGCTCGAGGCATCTGTGGCTGCCGGCGCTTGGCCGTCAGATCGATCTGATCGTGACGATGGACGATGCGACGAGCGAGATCTATTCGGGCTTTCTGGTCGAGGAGGAGGGCACGGCCTCGAGTTTGCGCGGCCTACATGAAGTGATCGCCCGGCACGGCCTGTTCTGTGCCTTCTACACCGACCGTGGCGGCCATTACTTCTACACGCCCAAGGCCGGCGGCAAGGTCGACAAGGACACGCCAACCCAGGTCGGCCGTGCGCTCGCCCAGCTCGGCATACGCCATATCGCCGCTTACTCGCCAGAAGCCAGGGGCCGCTCGGAGCGCATGTTCGGGACGCTGCAGGATCGCCTGGTAAAGGAACTCGCCGATGCCGGGATCGACACCATCGCGGCGGCGAACCGGTTCCTCAGCGACGTCTACCTGCCGGCACATAATCGTCGCTTCGCCGCGGCGCCGGCCGAGCCGGGGACCGCTTTCGTGCCATGGACCGGCAGCGACCTCGCCGAAATCCTATGCCATCAGGAGGACCGTATCGTCGGCAACGACAATACCGTCGTCTTCGGTCGGCTGCGCCTCCAGATCGAACCCAGTCCGCTGCGCGCACACTTCGTCAAGGCGACCGTCCAGATCCGACGCTACGCCGACCACACCATCGCTATCTTCTACGGACCGCGCTGCATCGGTCGCTACGACCCAGACGGCAACGCCCGCCACAGCCGACCACAGGCCGCGTGACACGCTTCAACGCGAGCCGCTTTGAGCCGGGGCATGCCCCGGCTCAAAGCAAGAACGAAGCGGACAACTGACTTGTTACGAAAACCGGCCAACTTGACTTGTCAGCGACAGGGCGTGGGGCGCGGGCGCCAACAGGTTTGGCACAGCGGAGGCCAGGCGATGCGACCTCATGGCGCTATCCCGGTGCTGGCGGCGGTGCTGCTCGTGGCGTGCTCTGAGCCGCCCCGGCCGGCGCCGCCCTATTTCGCCATCCCGGCCGGTCCCCCGCCGCAAGCCAGCGCGACGCCCGATATGGGCGGATCGCCCTCGGCGCCGGGGCCGGTCATCTGGCCCGACGCCTATCCGGAGGTGCAGAGCTTCCTGCCGAGCCATCCCGAGGATTTCGAGCGCGGCCCGTCGCCCGTGCCGCAGTCCGGGCGGCGCCACACAGCCCTTCTATGCCGCGCCGGCCAATCCCGGTCCGGTCACCGGCTACGGCACCGGCGGCATGGCGCTGCCGCCCGGCGCTCCCCCCAACCCGCCTTACCCCGCCGGCGGGATTGGCCATGTGCGATAGCGCGGATTGTGGTCGCGGTGAAGCCGTGGGTCTGTCTCAGGCGCCCGTTATCTCGATGAAGCGCTCGCCCAGCACCTTGTAGCGTTGCGGCTTCGGCTTCGCCGCATCCTCGGGGCGGACGTAGCGGATCGAGCTGCGACCCTTGCAGCCGCGCGGCAGCACGAACCCGCGCACGAACGTGGTCTCGGTCTCGGCCGAAGTCGGCGCCAGGACCGGCGCTGCACCGAGCTCGAACCACGCCTCGCCGGGACCGTAGTGATGCGTGCTTCCCTCGGTCTCGATCTCGATTCGGCCCTCAAGGCAGTAGCGGATGCCCGGCCCCTGATGGACATGGGTATAGGCGACGCCGCCCTTGGGGAAGCCGACGCGGTCGCAGCGCATCAGCCAGCCGAAGCCGGGGTCGAGTTCGACCTCGCTCGAGAGCTTCAGCAACGACACCGCGCTGGGCGCCGAGCGCAGGGCGCCCCGATCCGTGGCGGAGGCGGCGGCGAGTTCCCATCGTAGGAGCCGCACCCCGGTGGCGCCCGGCAGCAGCGCGATCTCGCCGTCGCCGAGCCAGGCGGTGCCTGCGGCCTGGCTGCTGCAGCCGCTGGCGAATTCGACGGTGACGTCGCCCTCGATCACGTAGAGCGCTCGTCCGTGGGCGGGCAGATAGACCACGTCGCCCGCGGCGGGCAGGCGATCCTCGTGGAGGCGCAGAACCATCCGCGTCATGCTGGTTACTCCTTCTCAGGGCGCCGCGATCCCCAGCGGCTCCGATTTCCGCGAAGACATAAATATCGCCGGTGCTCTAAGCTGTCGACCAGCGGCCGCGGGCTCGGGATCAGAATAAGCCGCAAGGGGGAGAGTGCATGATTGACTGGCTGCGCGATCTCGACGCGAAGGAGAAGCGCACCCTTTGGGCGTGCTTCGGCGGCTGGGCGCTCGACGCGCTGGATGTCCAGGCCTACAGCTTCACCATCCCGACGCTCATCGCGGCGTGGGGGATCAGCAATGCGCAGGCGGGACTGCTCGGCACGGTGACGCTGCTGCTGTCCGCGCTCGGCGGCTGGGGCACCGGCATGCTGAGCGACCGCTTCGGCCGTGTGCGCCTGCTGCAAGTGACGATCTTGTGTTTTGCCGTCTTCACCTTCCTCAGCGGCTTCACCCAGAATTTCGGCCAGCTCTTCGCCTGTCGGGCGCTGCAGGGCCTGGGCTTCGGCGGCGAATGGGCCGCGGGCTCCGTGCTCATCAGCGAGGTGATCCGCAGCAAATACCGCGGCCGCGCCGTCGGGACCGTGCAAAGCGGCTGGGTCGTCGGCTGGGGCGTGGCGGCGATCGTCTATACCGTTCTGTTCTCTACCTTGCCGGCGGGGATCGCCTGGCGCGCCATGTTCTGGGTCGGAATCCTGCCGGCAGGCCTGGTCTTCTATGTCCGCCGCTTCGTCGCCGAGCCGGAGATCTTCGACCGCGCCAGGCCGCGTGCCGCCGCGGCGGCGAACGGCCCCTTCGCCATTTTCGCCGCCGAGTTCCTGCCGACCACGCTCAAGGCGGTGTTGCTGACGACCGGCGCGCAAGGCGGTTATTACGCCGTGGCGACCTGGCTGCCCACATATCTCAAGACCGTCCGCGGCCTCTCGGTGCTCAATACCGGCGGATACCTCTTCGTCGTCATCCTCGGTGCGTTCCTCGGCTTCATCACCGCGGCCTATCTTGCCGATGCGATCGGGCGCCGCCGCACCTTCTTCCTCTTCGCGGTGAGCGCCACGGTCATGGTGTTCATCTACACCCTGGTGCCGATCGCGAACCAGACGATGCTGTTCCTGGGCTTCCCGCTGGGCTTCTTCGCCAACGGCATGTTCTCGCCGATGGGATCCTTTCTCTCGGAGCTGTTCCCGACACGCTTGCGCGGCGCCGCCCAGGGCTTCGCCTATAATTGCGGCCGCGCCATCGGCGCGATCTTCCCGACCTTGATCGGCCTGTTGAGCGCGTCCATGCCGCTCGGCGAGGCGATCGGCGTCTTCACCATCGCCTGCTATGCGCTGCTGATCGCCGGCTGCCTGATGCTGCCGGAGACACGCGGCCGCGTGAAGCGCGTGTCCCGGGAAGACGGAACCATCACCGCTGCCCCCGCGAAAGCGCTAGCCGATGCACACATCTCGCAGCAACGCATTCCTCAACAATCGCCTTGCCCGCGAAAGCGGGCATCCAGGGCCCTCAAATGCCGTGAGCGGAACGCTTTCTCTGGGTCCCCGCTTTCGCGGGGACGGCGGGATAAGTAACGGAAGGCGCCGCATTTTTCTGGATGCGTGCATCGTCGCGCGAATTTTGGCATGGAACACCGTCTCCATCTCGGGAGTTGGCGCGACGCGAAGAGTTGGCTTCGGAATATAAAAGGGCGTGGCGTCAACCGCAGGCCATGTGGCCCGTTACCGGTGCCTTTACCCGAGGATGTCCGCTAAGTCGCCTCGGTTAGTTGCTCGGCGGAACGGCGCCGACGGCTCACCTCAAGCGAGGCCGTTCGCGGGCTCCAGTTTTCCAGCCAAGTGGCGGCGTCGCAATCGATCCACGCTTGCGCCTGCGCTTCCGTGTCGAAGGCGGGGCCGTCGGTCGCGCTATCTTCAATATGGACTGACGAACCATCCGGCCAGCGGGCGCGAATATAGAAGCCCGAGATCGATCTATACGGCACGATTTCTAAAGTGACCGTCATCTCTCACTCCCCCGACTTAAGAGGGTGCGGCGGGCGGATCCGCTGCAACTGGACCAACATACTATTACTTGGGACTATCGGCAAGTAGGGCATACCACCAGTGGAGGACGGAACCGCCGGCCCAGTAATCGATAGCTCCGCATAACTATGGCGTCACCCGGAGGGGGTAATACCGCCCCTGGCCCGCTCTCGATCATCGCTCAGCCGCGCCGGCGGGTAGGATGCAGACGTCGCTCCAATGATTTGCGCGAGGAAGGACGGTAGGACATGCTCACGCTACATCACCTGGGGATCTCCCAGTCCGAACGCATCGTATGGCTATGCGAGGAACTGGAGCTCGACTACGAGCTCAAGCGCTATGAGCGCCGGGCTGACAATCGCCTCGCGCCGGACGAGTACAAGGCGCTGCACCCAATGGGCATCGCCCCGGTGATCACCGACGGCGACCTGGTGCTGGGCGAGAGCGGCGCGATCTGCGACTACCTCTGCGCGCGCCATGGCGGGGGACGGCTCACGCCCCGGCCCAACGATCGCGGCTTCGCCGACCACCTGTTCTGGTTCCACTGGTCGAACGGAACCTTCATGACCACGCTGATGATGCAACTGGTGCTGGCTAGGGGCGGCGAAGGCAATCCGACCGCGGCATTCGTCGAAGATCGCAGCCGGCGCGGTTGGGCGATGGTGGAGGACAGGCTCGGCGAGGCGCCGTTCTTTGGCGGCGCCGGCCTCACCACCGCCGACATCATGATGGTTTACTCGCTGACCACCAGCCGGGCGTTTCGCGGGATCTCGATCGACGGCTATCCGAACCTGAGGGCCTACCTCCAGCGCATCGGCCAGCGGCCCGCCTACCAGCGAGCCATGGCCAAGGCTGAGCCCGGAATGACCCCGATGCTCACCTGATCGCGAGCGGAACGGCGATGCCTGCTCGTCGACCGCCGAAACTGGACGGCACCGCATAGGCCTGAGTACACGCCCTAGTGCAGCACCGTCGTGATCGCGACCCCGCGCTTCAGCGCCCGGGTCACCGGCGTCTTCTCCGCGATCTCCGCACAGCGCGCGCGTTGCGCCGCGTCTAACCCGCCCAGCGTCAGCACGCGCTCGATCTCGCCGGCCTCGTCGTGCCAGCGATAGCTGAGCTGCACCTCGATGGTGCCGAGCTTCCATCCCTTGCGCTCGGCATACATGCGCAAGGTGATGGCGGTGCAGGCGCCGAGGCTCGACAGCAGCAGATCGAAAGGCGAGGGGCCGGCATCCCCGCCGCCGCCGCTTTTGGGCTCGTCGGCGATGAGCGCGTGCTGGCCGGTGCGGATATCGGCGGCATAATGCGTCTCGCCCATCGTCACCGTGGCGCTGGCGATGATCGCGCCGGCGTCGCTCACGGCTTCGCCGCCTTCGACCAGTCGGCGATGCGCCGCGTCGCACCGGTCAGCTCGAGGATGTGCATTCCGTTATTGGCGCGGTCGACGATATAGACATAGCCGCGGTCGTCGACCTCGACATTGTTGGTCTGGATCACCTTGGCGCAATGCTCCTTGCCGTCGAGCTTGGTGCAACGCTGGTCGCCGCGCGGCGTCACCGCCGGGATGTAATGCGCGGATTCACGCGGGTGATAGGGGTCGCGGATGTCGACGACGCGCACGCCCGCGTTGAAATGGGCGAAGAACATGAGGCGCTTATAAAAGATCGGCGTCATGCTCTCATTCGAGGAATGCGTGCCGAAGCGGCCGCCGCGCGAGCAGAAATTGCCGCTCTCCTCCGCCGCCGTCCAGCTCGACACCACCATCGGCCGCGCCTCGTCGGTGACGTCGACGAACCACACCATCTGGCGCGGCTCCTGGCATTCATTGGCGATCGCCTCGTCGGTGATGACGACGAAGTCGCGCGTCGGCTTCACGTCATGGACGAATTCGGCGATCGGCACGCCCAGCACCGGAAACGCGGTATGCGCGCCGTTGAAGCCGGAGAGGTCGAGGCGTCCCACCTGGGGATAGAGCAGGTTCGCCGGCGTCGGCTCCTTCGGTCCCTTCAGCAGCTTCTCGCGATCGACGATCTGCAGGATGCCGTTCTTGTCGGTGCCATAGCCGAAATAGACGCGGTTGCCCTGGGGACCCGTCGAGATCGGCCCGTGCAGCTCGGTCGGCACCGGGCTCACGCTCGAGCCGGGCTCCTGGCCGACCAGGCCGAAATTGCGGATGAGCACGGGATGCTCGGGATCGCTGAGATCATAGATCTGGGTCATGCGGTGGACGCGCCAGCCCGGCGCGCCGGAGACGAGATAGGCGATGCCGGTGTCGCATTCCCACCAGTTCTTGTGCGTGCCGTCGACCCCCTCGATGCGCGCCAGCAGCTCGGGCTTGGCGGGCGCGGTCACGTCCCAGATCTCATGCGCCGAATTGCCGAAGGTGCGCAGCATATAGGTCTTCTGGGGATCGCCCTTGGGCAGCGTCTTGCCGTCGCAGACCCGCACCATCTGCGCGCCGCCCTGCTCGTAGAGCCCGGGCTCGCCGGGGATGTGGTGCAGATATTTCGGGTGGCGCGGATCGGTGACGTCGACGATCGAGGTGCCGTTGTCCTCGTGCTTGCCGGTCAGCGGGTTGAGCGGCTTCGGCACCGCGTCGGTGCCGCCGTGATGGCCGATATAGGCGATCCAGTGGCCGTTCTGCAGGTGGATCGTCGGCTGATAGGCGCTGCGCCCCTGCAGGTCGTTGTAGCCGACCAGCTTCATGTCCTCGGCATCGGGCCTGCTTTGCGCCAGCGCCGGGCTTGCCGCGACCGCCGCCATCAGCGCCGCGGCGCAGAAAATGGCTCCTCGCATGCTGCTCTTTCCCCCTCGTTTTTTTGCCGCTGCAAAACCGCCCCTGCAGCGCCCCTCAGCCATAGCTCTTCGCCATTCCCTCCCCGGGATCGGCGAAAGCGCCGTAGGGCGGGATGGGATAGCGCAGCCCGGCCTTCGCCAGGCCCTTCAGGCCCGCCACCGCGCGCGCCAGCTCCTGCGGCGGCAGCGCCATCAGCATCTCGTCATCGGCGACGCCGCCATAGCGGCGCTCGGCATAGCACGGAATGGAGAGGCTGACCTCGCGCGTCTTCAGCGCATGGCCCCAGCTGTCGGCGCAGGCGCTCTCGCCGGTGATCGAGAAATCGTAGCGCTTGTAGCTCTTCCACTGCAGTCCGTTGATGAACAGGATCATCTGCCCGGGGGTGCCGTAGAACAACACGATGTCCGGCGGGTCGAGCCGCGCCGCGCGCAACGGCGAGGCGACCAGCGCGTGGTAGCGGCCGGCCGGCACCCGCGGCATCTGCTGCTGATGCGCCCGCGCCGCCTCCTGGTTCTCGAACCAGACGCCGGTCATGCGCTTGCCCGAGAGGTAGTCCTCGCCGGGTGCGTTGAGGCCGACGATGCCGCCGCAATTGCTGTTGGGCCGGAGATTGTCGTGGACGATGCCGAGGGTGAGACCGGCGATGCGGGCCTGGGTCACCAGCTGGCAGGTGCTGAACTCGGCGCCTGGCTTCGGCCGGCGCAAGCCCGGCGATGCCGTCGAGCGCCGCCACATCCTCGAACAGCTTCATGCCGATCGGCAGCGTTCTGAGGCGCAGCAGCTCCGTCAGCTCCTGCGCCAGCTCGCGCAATGCCTCGGCGCCTGGAATTGGGGTCTCGGTCATGGCGATCCTCCCAGATCGGCTAGCATCCGCTCGGGGCGCGCGCTGTCAACCGCGGCGCTCCGGCGTCAGCACGTGCTCCGGGCGGAAGCCCATGCCGATGATCCGCGCCGGGATGCGGCGCAGCGCCGGGAAGCGGCGGATGATGCGCAGCGGCAGCGGCAACCGGAGCGCGCCGGCGCCGCCGAGCACGCGCGAGATGACGCGGTTCTGGATCAGCAGCTGCATGCCTTGCGTGAGGCGCGTCGGCAGCGCGCGGCGCCGCTGCAGCCAGGCGAGCGGCTCATCAGGCACCGCGCCGCCGCGCTCCAGCCAGGGCAACAGGATATTGGCGGCGGCGATCGCGTCCTGGATGGCGAGGTTGATGCCGACGCCACCGATCGGCGACATGGCATGCGCGGCGTCGCCGATGCAGAGCAGGCCCGGCCGGTACCAGCGCTCGAGGCGGTCGACGGTGACGGTGAGCAGCTTCACGTCATCCCAGCTGGAGAGCTCCGCGACGCGGTCGGCGAGGAAGGGCGCGAGCGCCGCCACCGCGTCGCGGAAGGCCGCGATCCCTTGCGCGCGCAGCTCCTCGATGCCGCCCTTGCGGATGAGGAAGGCGCATTGCCAGTAATCGCCGCGGTCGAGCATCACCATGATGTGGCCGTTGTCGAAGCGGCCGAGGCTCTGCGCGGGATCGCCTGGACGCTGCGACAGCCGGAGCCACAGCACGTCCATCGGCGCGCCGAGATCGATGCTGCTGAGCCCGGCCTCGCGCCGCACGGTCGAATGGCGCCCGTCGCAGCCGATGACGAGATCGGCGCGGATGGCGAGGTCGCCTTCCTTCGTCCGGGCGGTGACGCCGGCGACGCGCTCGCCTTCGCGGATCAGCCCCGTGACTTCGCTCTCCATCAGCAGCTGGAAGGCGGGATAGCGCTTGGCCTGCGGCGGCGATGAAGTCGAGAAACTCCCATTGCGGCATGAAGACGATGAATTTGCAGCGCGTCGGCAGATGGGTGAAATCCCCCACCGACACGGTTTCGCTGCCGATCTGGGCCCCGACCTCGCGCAGCTCGTCATGCGGGCGCTTCAGGAACTCCTCGAGGAGCCCCAGCTCGTGCATCACCTCGAGCGTCGAGGGGTGGATGGTGTCGCCGCGGAAATCGCGCAGGAAATCGGCGTGCTTCTCCAGCACGGTGACATCGATGCCGGCGCGCGCCAGCAACAGGCCCAGCATCATCCCCGCGGGCCCGCCGCCGGCGATACAGCAGCGCGTTCGCAGCTCTTCCATGGCTCTCGCTCCCTTGCCACCGAGCCTTGGCGGCTGAGGGGTGCATGCGTATCATACGTCCGGAGCCTATCTTCGGCGCCGCCTACGCCATCGACGCACGCTGATTTTTGTGCTCGCTGGCGTACACCAATGGCGTAGGGCCGGCACCGACGCCCCCCTCAGACAGGAGAGATCATGCCGCTTCCCGGCCCCCTGCGCAGCAAGCTCGCGCTGCCCGCGATCGGTGCACCGCTGTTCATCGTCTCCGGGCCCGAGCTGGTGATCGCGCAATGCCAGGCCGGCATCATCGGGGCCTTTCCCGCGCTCAACGCCCGGCCCAAGGAGATGCTGGAAGAGTGGATCATCCGCATCAAGGAGGAGCTTGCGGCCTATCAGCGGGCGCATCCGGAAAAGCCGGTCGCGCCCTTTGCCGTGAACCAGATCGCGCACGCCTCGAACGACCGGCTCGAGCACGACATCGAGATCTGCGTCAAGCACCAGGTGCCGATCATGATCACCTCGCTGCGCCCGCCGGCCGAGGTGGTGCGGGCGGCGCATGCCTATGGCGGCATCGTGCTGCACGACGTCATCAGCCTGCGCCATGCCGAGAAGGCGGCGGAGCAGGGGGTCGACGGGCTCATCCTGGTCTGCGCCGGCGCCGGCGGCCATGCCGGCACGCTGAGCCCCTTCGCGCTGCTGCCCGAGGTGCGGCGCTTCTTCCCCGGCATCATCGCGCTGTCGGGCGCCATCGCCACCGGCAAAGGGATCCTCGCTGCGCAGGCGCTCGGCGCCGATCTCGCCTATATCGGCACTCGCTTCATCGCCACGCGCGAAGCCAACGCCAAGGACGAGTACAAGGAGATGATCGTCGCCGCGGCGGCGAACGACATCGTCTACACCAACCTGTTCACCGGCGTGCACGGCAACTATTTGAAGCCGAGCATCGCCGCCGCCGGGCTCGATCCCGAGAATCTGCCGGTCGCCGACAAGAGCAAGATGAATTTCGGCTCCGGCGGCGCGATGAAGACCAAGGCTTGGCGCGACATCTGGGGCTCGGGGCAGGGCGTCGGCTCGATCTCCGACGCGCCGCATGTCGCCGAGCTGGTGGCGCGGCTCGAGGCCGAGTACCGCGACGCACTGGCCGAGCTCGACGCCGCGCGCTTTGCGTGATGTCGGTTCGGCTCAGCGTCTGTACCAGCGGCGGAGCGCGACCAGCGCCCAGATAGCCGCCGAGAGTTGATGCGCCGTTCGCCGTCGACGCGATCGTTTCCGCCCGGTATCCTCCCGGCCATCCGCTGCTGTTCAAACGAGGTGTAATGCGTCGGACGTCAATCGTGTCGGGGATCATGCTGCTGATGGCGAGTTGGGCCAGCTGCTCAGCGGCGGAAGCTTGGCGCAGCGTCAGCCTGTCGATCCCGGTCAAAAACCACGACGGGAGCGTCACGCAGCTCGTCGGGCAGGCGTGCCGACCCGAATCCGATGCGCCCGCAACCGTGGTGGTCATCAATCATGGGTCGCCATCGAGCCGTGAGCGCCCCTTCCTAAAGCTGTTCCCGTGCGACGCAGAGGCCCCATCGTGGTTTCTGAAGCGCGGGTTCGTCGTCGTGGAGGCGCTGCGTCGTGGGTATGGGGAGACTGGCGGCGACTGGGCCGAGAGCTACGGAGCCTGCAACGCTGCCGACTACCTTGATGCGGGCCTGGAGGGCGCACGTGACATCAATGCAATTGTCGGAGCAGCGACGGCGCTGCCGTTTGCCAGGCCTGGCGGGGCAGTCGTCGTGGGGCAGTCCGCAGGCGGGTGGGGAACGCTCGCCTTGTCGAGCCTGCCGCACCCGGGTGTTGCGGCAATCATCCTGATGGCGCCCGGGCGCGGCGGCCATGCAGGAGCGAACGGGAACTGCCGTCCGGACCGGCTCGTAACTGCGGCCGGCCGGTTCGGAGAGACGTCACCTAGCGGCCTGCTATGGGTTTCGACGGCCAACGACAGCTACTTCGCTCCGCCACTCGTCGCGGCCATGCAAAGCGCGTTTGTGTCGAGTGGCGGTGTTGCCACCATCCAGCATCTCGGCCAGTATGGCGGGGACGGCCATCACCTGTTCTTCGGCCCAGGCGGCTCGGCGATCTGGGGTCCAATCGTGACCGACTACCTCACCTCGCGAGGGATCAAGCTGCCAGGAAGCTGACCGGGTCGCCTGCACAGCTGAGACACTACCGAAAATCCGCTTGCGTCGCCGCGCCGCCGATCGCATAGTAACTGCGATGATGAAGCTCGTAAGCAGTGTGATGTGTCTCAAGCGCTGGCATTTCGCGTCGCCGGCGTGCGGCCGCATTCGGCTTCGAGCGGAAGGGATCGACTAACCCCGTCTCGAAGATCCCCAACCCGAATGCCAAGCCGCCCGCGGACCCGCGAGGCGGCTTTTTTGATCGCCGCTTCGCTGCCGCCGACCGGCCGGGAGGTGAGAATGTGGAGCGAATGGCTGCGGAGAACCCTGAACGCGCGCCGCGCCGCGGCGGCGCCGGAGGCCGCGCGCGAGCTGAAGCCGCTCTTCGCGGCGCCGCCCGAATTCGAGGGTGACGGCATGCATCCCGGCGCCGACGAGTTTCGCGCGGCACTCGACCGGCTCGAGCTCGAGTGACCGCTCAATCCTTGCGCGCGACGATGTGGAAGAGGTGCCAGTGCTTGGGCTTGCCGTAGGGCGTCGGGCCCGCGCTCTCCTCTTCCTCGAGCAGTTCGACGGCGAAGCCGGCAAGCAGCCGGTCGATCGCGGCGCGCGAATGAAAGGTGATATCGCTCTCGCCCCGCCACTCGTCGCGCTCGCCGAAAAGCTGGCCTGAAAAGCGCCCGCCGGGCTTCAGCGACCGGCAGATCCTGGCCCAGACGCCGGGAAAGCGCGCGGGCGGGCAGAGCGGCAGCGAGAAGCTGGCATTGACGAGATCGACCGCCGGCCAATCCGCATCCTCGAAGCGCTGGCAGCGCGTCTCGAGCGCGGCGCCCGCCGCGAGATCGGTCCGGCGCTTGCCAGGCGCTCGATCGCCGCCGGCTCCGCATCGATGGCGAGCACCCGCCAGCCCCGGCGCAGCATCTCCACCGTATCGCGCCCGTCGCCGCAGCCGAGATCGACCGCGCTCCTGCCCGCCGCCCGGGCCGAACCGCTCCAGCGCCAGCAACAGGGTCCGCCGCGGCGGCCGCCCGGCGGTGCGCTCGTAATATTCCTTCCAGTCGCTGTCGCGCTCGGACGCCATGGCCGCCATCATATCCCGGCCGGCGCCCCTGTCGCTGCCCCGTCCTTGCCCCCGGGCGAATCCAGCGCCTAGAGTGCCGCTATGTTTCGCCGGAATAGCGTTCTCGCCGTGCTGCTCTGCCTGCTCACCTGGCCCGCGCACGCGGCGGACCGGGTCTTCACCGACGGCGCCGGCCGGCAGGTGCAGGTCCCCGAGCATATCGCGCGGGTCTTTGCCGCGGGCTCGCCCGCCGCCATCACGCTCTATGTCCTGGCGCCCGACGATCTCCTGGGCTGGACCGCGCCGCTCAGCGATGACGAGGCTGCGTTCCTGCCGCGCCGCTATGCCGAGCTGCCGGCGCTCGGCCGGCTCACCGGCCGCGCCAGTACCGCCAATGTCGAGACCGTGCTGGCGGCGCGGCCCGACGTCATTCTCGATCTCGGCGACGTCGATCCCACCCATGTCTCGCTCGCCGAGCGCACCCAGGCGCAGATCGGCGTCCCCTATCTCATCTTCGACGGCGCCTTCGCCAAGACGCCGGAGCTGCTGGAGGCGCTGGGCGGGCTGCTGGGCACCGAGAAGCAGGCCGCCGAGCTCGCCGGTTATGCCCGGCGCACGCTGGCCGGGCTGGCGCAGGGCATAGCGCGCGTGCCGGCCTCGCGCCGGCCGCGCATCTATTACGCCCGCGGCCTCGACGGGCTCGAGACCGCGCTCGACGGCTCCATCAATACCGAGATGCTGGCCTATGTGGGCGCGACCAACGTGGCGCGCTCGCCCGAGCGCCACAACACCGCCACCGCGTCGCCCGAGCAGATCCTCGCCTGGGATCCCGATGTCGTCATCACCATGGATGAAGGCTTCTACCGCGCGGTCTGGACCAGCCCGGTGTGGCAGGGCCTGCGCGCGGTGCGCGAGAAGCGCGTCTATCTCCTGCCGCGCCTGCCTTTCGGCTGGTTCGATTCGCCGCCGGCGGTGAACCGGCTGATTGGCGTGCGCTATCTCGCGGCCCGGCTCTATCCCGACATCTTTTCCGGACGATCTGCGCGAGACCACCGCCGATTTCTACCGCCGCTTCTATCACCTGGACCTGACCGAGGCGCAGCTCGACCGTCCTGTTGCGGCCGGCGCCATGAGGCGCGGCGGGGTGTGGCTGCCGCTGTCGCTGCTGGGGCTGCTGGCGCTGGTCGTCGCCAGCTTCGCGCTCGGCAAATATCCGGTCTCGCCGCACGATCTCCTTGCCGTGCTCTGGGGCAAGCTCGCCGGCGCGGCAACGGGCGTGCCGCCGGCGGTGGAGACCGTGGTGTGGCAGATCCGCCTGCCGCGCATCGCCGCCGCGGTGCTGATCGGCGCGGCGCTCGCCGCCGCCGGCTCGACATATCAGGGCCTCTTCCGCAACCCGCTGGTCTCGCCCGACATCCTCGGCGTCGCCGCCGGCGCCGGCCTCGGCGCCGTGCTCGGCATCTTCCTGTCGCTGCCGGTGGTGGCGGTGCAGGGCCTGGCATTCCTCGGCGGGCTCGCCGCCGTGGTGGTGGTCTATCTCATCGGCGCGGTGCTGCGCGGCAGCGACCCGATCCTGGTGCTGGTGCTGGCGGGGGTCGCCATGGGCACGCTGCTCGGCGCCGCGATCTCGCTGGTGAAGGTGCTGGCCGATCCCTACAACCAGCTGCCCGCCATCACCTTCTGGCTGCTCGGCAGCCTCACCGCGATCACGCTGCCGGATCTGCGCGCGGCGCTGCCGGCGATCCTGATCGGCCTGGTGCCGCTCTATCTGCTGCGCTGGCGGATGAATCTGATGACCTTGGGCGACGAGGAGGCGCGCGCGCTCGGCGTCGAGACGCGCCTGCTGCGCGTACTCTTCATCGCCGCGGCGACGCTGATGACCGCGGCGGCGGTGTCTGTGAGCGGCATCATCGGCTGGATCGGCCTCATCATTCCGCATGCCGCGCGCCTCCTCGTCGGGCCGGAATTCTCGCGCCTGCTGCCGGCGGCGATGCTGTTGGGGGCGGGCTATCTGCTGGCGGTCGACACGCTGGCGCGCACCATGGCCGAGATCGAGGTGCCGATCGGCATCCTCACCGCCTTCGTCGGCGCGCCGGTCTTTCTCTGGCTGCTGGCCACCGTGCGGCGCGGCTGGCAATGACGCTCAGCGCCGATCGCCTGGGGTTCGGCTATCGCGGGCGCAGCGTCGGCAGCGGCGTCAGCCTCGACATCCGCTCGGGCGAGGTGCTGTGCCTGCTCGGGCCCAACGGCGGCGGCAAGACCACCTTGATGAAGACGCTGCTCGGCCTGCTGCGGCCGCTCCAGGGCAGGGTGCTGCTCGACGGCGAGGACATCGCCCGCCTCTCGCGCAAGCATCTCGCCCGCATCATCGGCTATGTGCCGCAGGCGCATAACGCCTTCTTCCCCTTTTCCGTCTTCGATATCGTGCTGATGGGGCGGAGCGCGCATATCTCGCTTTTCGCCGCGCCGTCGCCTGGCGATCGCGCAGTGGCCGAGCGCGCGCTGGCGCTCCTCGGCGTCGCCCATCTCAAGACGCGCATCTATACCGAGATCAGCGGCGGGGAACGCCAGCTCGTGCTGATCGCCCGCGCGCTGGCGCAGGAGCCGCGCATCCTGATCATGGACGAGCCCACCGCCAGCCTCGATTTCGGCAACCAGCTGCGCGTCCTGAGCCGCATCGCCGCGCTCGCCCGCTCCGGCATCGCCGTGGTGTTCTCGACGCACGACCCCGATCATGTCTTTCTCTGCGGCGACCGCGTGGCGCTGTTGCATGACGGCAGGATGGAGGAGATCGGCCCGCCCGAGGCGATCATCACCGCCGCGGCGTTGAAGCGCCTCTACGGCGTCGAGGTGCAGGTGGTGGAGCTTCCCGATCACCAGACCCATACCTGCGTTCCCTCGGTCGAGGGCTTGCGGCGGCGAGGGGGCGAGGGAGCGCCGTGACCGAGGATATCGCCGCCGGCGATCTCGACCTCGCGACGCTACATCCGTTCCGGCGACACCATCGTCATCGGCCAGGGCTGCGCCGAGGCGCTGACGCTGAGCGAAGCGCTGCTGCGCGCGCGCGCGGCGATCGGGCGCTGCACGGTCTTTCTCGGCCCGGCTTTCGCCGGCAGCTTCCGGCCGGAGCATGGCGACCATCTGCGCTTTTCGGGATATGCCGCGAGCGGCAGCAACCAGGCGCTGGCGCGCGCCGGATTGCTCGACATCGTCCCCTGCCATTATTCCGACCTGCCGGCCCTCTTTCGCGAGCGGCCGAAGCCGGCCGAGGTGGTGCTGCTGCAGGCGGTCGAGGCTGCCGATGGCCGGCTCTTCCTCGGCATGGCGAACGACCATCAGCTCGACGCCGCGCGGCGCGCGCGCTCGGTCATCGTCGAGATCAACCGCCTGCTGCCAGAGACGCCGGGCAGCGAGCTGCCGGCCGATATCCGCATCGATGTGCGCATCCGCACGGCGCGCGCGCCGGCGATGCTGCCGGGTGCCGCGCTGGGCGCGACGGAGACGGCGATCGCGCGCCATGTCGCGGCGCTGGTGCCGGATGGCGCCACGCTCGAGCTTGGTATCGGCGCGCTGCCCGATGCCATCGTCGCCACGCTCACCGGCCATCGCGATCTCGGCCTCCATACCGGCATGCTCGGCGACGGCGTCGTCGCGCTTGCCGGGTCCGGCGCGCTCACCAACGCGCGAAAGCCGATCGACCGCGGCGTCAGCATCGGCGGGCTGCTCTTCGGGACCCAGCGCCTGTTCGATTTCGCGCACCGGAACCCGGCGCTGCGCCTGATGCCGCCCGGCTACACCCATGGCCATGAGGTGCTGCGGCAGTTGCCGGATTTCGTCGCCATCAATTCCGCCATCGAGGCCGACCTCACCGGCCAGGTGAATGGCGAGATGCTCGGCGGCGCCTATCTCGGCGCCATCGGCGGCCAGGTCGATTTCCTGCGCGGCGCGCTCGCGGCACCCGGCGGCCGCTCGATCATCGCGCTGCCGGCGACCGCCAAAAGCGGCAGCGTCAGCCGCATTGTCGCGTTGCTCGGCGACGGCATCGTCACCTCGCTGCGCGCCGACATGGACGTGATCGTCACCGAATATGGCGTGGCCGAGCTGCGCGGCCTCTCGCTCGCCCAGCGCGCCCGCCGCATGATCGCGATCGCCGCGCCGCAGTTCCGCGAGCCGCTCGAGCGCGCCGCGCATAAGCTGCTCAGGCGGGGGAGTAGACGATGACGGCGCTCACGCTCTATTTCGCGCCCGGCTCGAGCTCGATGGCGGTCCATATTGCGCTGCACGAGATCGGCGTGCCGTTCGAAGGCCGGCCGCTCTCCTTCGCGCGACAGGAGTTGCGCGCGCCCGACTATCTCGCGCTCAATCCCGAAGGCAAGGTGCCGGCCTTGCTGATCGACGGGCGGTTGCTGACCGAAGTGGCGGCGATCCTCTACTACCTCGCCAAGCGTTTTCCTGCGGCGGCGCTGCTGCCCGACGGCGATCTCGAAGCCGAAGCGCAGGCGCTGTCGTGGATGTCGTTCTGCGCCGCGACGCTCCATCCCGCGCGCGTCCGCGCGGCTCGAGTACGCGACCGCCATCTATGGCGTCGCCGATCGGCGACTGGGCAAGCGCGACTGGGCGCTCGGGCGCTATTCGATCGCCGACATTCATCTCTTCCGGCTCTATTGGCGGCTCGCCAATTCGCTGCATCCGGCGCCAGAGACTTTTCCCAACCTCGCCGCGCCATTACGATCGGATGATGGCGCGCCCGGCGGTGCGGCGGGTCCTGGAGATCGAAAGCGCCATCGGGTACGAATTGCCGCAATAGTCGGGCGCGGTAACGTTACCTCGCGGCATCCTCGAGCACCATCGCCGCGCCCTTTTCGGCGATCATGATGGTCGGCGCGTTGGTGTTGCCGCTGACCAGCGTCGGCATGATCGAAGCGTCGATGACGCGCAACCCCGCGATGCCGCGCACGCGCAGCCGCTCGTCGACCACCGCCATGGTGTCGCCGCCCATCCGGCAGGTGCCGACCGGATGGTATTCGGTCTCGGCGCTGGCGCGGATGAAATCCTCGAGCTGCGAGTCCGAGATCTGCGCCGCGCCGGGCAGCCGCTCCGGCCCGAGAAACGGCTTGAACGCCGCCGCCGCCAGGATCTCGCGCCCGCGCTTTATGCCGTCGATCAGGATCTTCAGATCATAGCCCGAGGCGAGGTAGTTGGGATCGATCATCGGCGGCTTCAGCGGGTCGATCGTGCCGAGCCGGATCTCGCCACGGCTCTCCGGCCGAAGGCAGCAGGCATGCAGCGTAACGCCGTGCCCGTCGAGGATCGTGCGGCCGTGATTGACCACCTGCGCTGGCAGGAAGTGGAACTGGATGTCCGGCGTCTCCGGCTCGCCGCGGCTCGAGATGAAGGCGCCGGCCTCGGCGATGTTGCTGGTCCCGGGCCCGTTCTTGAACAGCGCGAATTGCAGCGCCACCAGCGCCGAGGCGAGGCCGCGGCTCTTGCCGTCGAGCGTGATCGCCTGGTGCGCGCGCTGGACGATATTGACGTTGAGATGGTCCTGCAGATTCTTGCCGACCCCCGGCAGCTCCGCCACCACCGGCAGTCCCACCGAGCGCAGCTCCTCGGCCGGGCCGATGCCGGAAAGCAGCAGCAGATGCGGCGAGTTGATCGCACCGGCGGCGAGCAGCACCTCGCGCTCGGCCCGCGCCTGGCGCTGCTGGCCGTCCTCGACATAATCGATGCCGACGGCGCGATCGCTCTCGACCAGGATGCGCGTCGCCTGCGCGCCGGTGACGATGGCGAGGTTTGGCCGCGCCGCCACCGGATGAAGGTAGGCCGCTGCGGCGCTCCAGCGCTCGCCGTGGCGCTGCGTCACCTGATAGAGGCCGCAGCCATGCTGCGTCGCGCCGTTGAAATCCGGGTTCAGCGGGATGCCCGCCTCTTGCGCCGCGGCGACGAAGGCGTGGCTCAGCGGATTGGTGTAGGGCCGCTCGGCGACGTTGAGCGGCCCGCCGCCGCCGTGGAAATCGTCATGCAGGCGCTCGTTGTGCTCGGCCTTCTTGAAGAAGGGCAGGATCTCGGCGTAGCTCCAGCCGGCATTGCCGAGCTGGCGCCAGCAGTCGTAATCCGCCGCCTGGCCGCGGATATAGACCATGGCGTTGATCGAGCTCGACCCGCCCAGCATCTTGCCGCGCGGCCAATAGAGGCGGCGTCCTTTCAGCGCCGGCTTGCGGCGTGGTGTCGTACTGCCAGTTGAAATTTGGCGTGCCGAGTTCGGCCGATTCCCGCGGGCATGCGCACCAGCAGCGATTTGTCGGAGCCGCCGGCCTCGAGCAGCAGCACGCGGATCGCCGGATCGGCCGACAGACGGTTGGCCAGTACCGATCCCGCCGAGCCGGAGCCGATGATGATGTAGTCGTAGCCGGTGCCGGCCATGGGCCGCCTCTCCCCCGCGTCCTCTTGCCGGCGAGTATCGGCAAGCGCGGCGTCCGGCGCCAGCGCGAAAGCGGGAAGGCGGCGGGCTCGCCAAGAGCCCGCCGCTCCCCTCCGCCTCGCCGCCCCGCTTAACGCGGCGAGGCAGAGCGTCTCAAGCGCCGCAGCTCCTGGGGGTGAAGGAGCCCGCGCCTATGCCACTCCATTCAACTTCCATGCCATGGGGAAAAGCCGGAATTCCGCGGGGTTGCGGCCGGCGCGGCGCGGCGCGCCCGGGCAATTTGCCCGTGCGGTCTGCCTTTGTCGGGCAGAATGCTGACGTCAGGTCAGCCGGCGGTCAGCGGACCGTAGGTCTCGGGCCGGCGGTCCCTGAAGAACTGCCAGAGGTTGCGCACCTCGCGCACCATGTCCCAATCCATATCGGCGGTGAGCAGCTCGTCCTTGTCCTCGCTCGCCTTGGCGATGATCTTGCCGCGGGGATTGACGAAATAGGCGGAGCCGTAGAAGCGGCCGATGTTCCACGGCTGCTCGCTGCCCACCCGGTTGACCGCGCCGATATAGCAGCCATTCGCCACCGCCGACGCCGGCTGCTCCAGCTCCCAGAGATACTGGCTCAAGCCCGCCACCGTGGCCGAGGGGTTGACGATGTATTCGGCGCCGTTCAGCGCCAGCGCGCGCCAGCCCTCGGGAAAGTGCCGGTCGTAGCAGATATAGACGCCGAGCTTGCAATAACCGGTGTGGAACACGGGATAGCCGCTGTTGCCGGGCTTGAAGAAGAATTTCTCGTAGAAGCCGGCAACCTGCGGGATATGCGTCTTGCGGTACTTGCCGAGATATTTGCCGTCGGCGTCGATCACCGCCGCGGTGTTGTAGTAGATGCCGGTGATGTCCTCCTCATAGATCGGCGCGACGATCACCATGGCGTGCTTCTTCGCCAGCTCCTGCATCAGCCTGGTGGTGGGGCCGTCGGGGATCTTCTCGACCGCGGCGTACCATTTGGCATCCTGGCTGGGGCAGAAATAGGGCTGGGTGAATACTTCCTGCAGGCACAGCACCTGCACCTTGGCCTTGCCCGCCGCCTCGATCAGCGGCAGATGCGCCTCGATCATGCGCTGGCGGATCTGCTCGGGCGACATCGTGGTGTCGCCCTTGAGGCTCATCTGGATGAGCCCGCCTCTCACCATCGTCATGGCGCCCGCCTCCTCTATTCCGCCGCGTCGCGCAGCACCGGCGCCGGCCGCTCCTGCGCCTCTTTGCGCAGCAGCGCCGTGTAATAGGCGGGGAAGGGCGGCCGGTCGATATAGCGCCCGGCGCCTTTCTCGGTGCGCAGATCGCCGTCGCGCCAGACGACCTTGCCTTGCGACAAGGTGACGACGTTGACGCCTTGCACCTCCATGCCCTCGAAGATGTTGAAATCGATGTTCTGGTGATGCGTCTTCGCCGAGATGCGCCGCGTCTTGTGGGTGTCCCAGACGACGAGGTCGGCATCGGCGCCCGGCGCCACCACACCCTTGCGCGGATAGACATTGAAGATCTTCGCGGCATTGGCCGAGGTGGCGGCGACGAATTCGTTCGGGGTGAGCCGGCCGGTGCTGACGCCGTGATGCCACAGCACGTGCATGCGGTCCTCGACGCCGCCGGTGCCGTTGGGAATGCGCGAGAAATCGTCGCGCCCCATCGCCTTTTGCGGCGCGCAGAAGCAGCAATGGTCGGTGGCGGTGGTCTGCAGGCTGCCGGCCTGCAGCGCCCGCCACAGCGCCGCCTGATGCTCCTTGGCGCGAAACGGCGGGCTCATGACATGGGCCGCCGCGGTGGTGAAATCCGGGTGGCGATAGACGCTGTCATCGACCAGCAGATGGCCGGCCAGCACCTCGCCGAAGACGCGCTGCCCTTCGCCGCGGGCGCGCTCGATCGCCTCGACCGCCTCGCGGCAGGAATTGTGCACGATGTAGAGCGGCACGCCCAGCACCTGCGCGAGGCGAATGGCGCGGTTCGCCGCCTCGCCCTCGACCGCCGGCGGGCGCGACAGCGGATGGCCCTCGGGCCCGGTGATGCCGGCCTTGAGCAGCGCCTGCTGCAGGTGGAAGACCAGCTCGCCATTCTCGGCATGGACGGTGCAGAGCGCGCCCAGCTCGCGCGCCCTGAGGAAGCTTTTCACCAGGATCTCGTCATCGGCCATGATGGCGTTCTTGTACGCCATGAAATGCTTGAAGCTGTTGACGCCGTGCTTCTCCACCAGCGTTCCCATGTCCCTGGAGACGCTGTCGTCCCACCAGGTGACGGCGACATGGAGGCTGTAATCGGTCGCCGCCTTCTGCGACCAGCCGCGCCATTTGCGATAGGCTTCGAGCAGGTTCTCCTTGGGGCTCGGGATGACGAAATCGATGATCATCGTCGTGCCGCCCGCCGCCGCCGCCGAGGTGCCGGTGAAGAAATCCTCCGACGTGACCGTGCCCATGAAGGGCAGCTCCATATGCGTGTGCGGATCGATGCCGCCGGGCATGACCAGCGCGCCGCCGGCGTCGATGATCTCGGCTGCCGGCGGGCGCCGCGAGATCGGCGCCGACCGCCTTGACGCTGCCGCCCTCCACGAGCACGTCGGCGCGCTGGCTCGCATCGGCGTTCACCACCGTACCGCCCCGGATCAGGATCGCCATCGCCGCCTCCTTGGATGCTGTCGACCGAGGGTACGCCAGACTTGACCGTTTGATCAAGTAAGGCCGAAGATGGGGGAACCGATACCGAGGAGAGTAGATGATGGCCGTGACTGCGACGACGGCGCGCGGGGCGAGCGCGCGGGTTCCCAACGATCTCGAGCCTTATTGGATGCCGTTCACCGCCAACCGCCAGTTCAAGGCGCGCCCGCGCCTGCTGGCCGGCGCCAAGGGCCTGCACTACACCACCGTCGACGGCCGCCAGGTGCTCGACGGCACCGCCGGCCTCTGGTGCTGCAACGCCGGCCACGGCCATCCCAAGATCGTCGCCGCCATCCAGGCGCAGGCGGCGGAGATGGACTACGCGCCGGCCTTCCAGATGGGCCATCCCAAGGCGTTCGAGCTGGCAGCGCGGGTGGCGGCGCTGGCGCCGGGCGATCTCGACCACGTCTTTTTCACCAATTCCGGCTCCGAGGCGGTCGACACCGCGCTCAAGATCGCGTTGGCATATCACCGCGCGCGCGGCGAGGCCGGGCGCATCCGCCTGATCGGCCGCGAGCGCGGCTATCACGGCGTCGGCTTCGGCGGCATGTCGGTCGGCGGCATCGCCAACAACCGCAAGACCTTCGGGCCGCTGCTCGGCGGCGTCGACCACCTGCCGCAGACCTATAACCGCGAGAAGCAGGCCTTCTCGCGCGGCGAGCCGGAGTGGGGCGCGCATCTCGCGGACGAGCTCGAGCGCATCGTCGCGCTGCACGACGCCTCGACCATCGCGGCGGTGATCGTCGAGCCGGTGGCGTGCTCCGCCGGCGTGCTGATCCCGCCCAGGGGCTATCTGAAGCGCCTGCGCGAGATCTGCAGCAAATACGGCATCCTGCTGATCTTCGACGAGGTCATCACCGGCTTCGGCCGGCTCGGCGTGGGCTTTGCCGCCGAGTATTTCGACGTGCAGCCCGATCTCATCACCAGCGCCAAGGGGCTGACCTCGGGCGCGGTGCCGATGGGCGCGGTGATCGCGCGCAAGCACATCTACGACGCCTTCATGACCGGACCCGAGCATGTCATCGAGCTCTTCCACGGCTACACTTATTCGGGCCATCCGCTGGCCTGCGCCGCCGGAATTGCGGCGCTCGACGTCTATGCCGAGGAAGGGCTCTTCGCCAAGGTGCGGGACCTCGCGCCCTATTGGGCGGAGGCGGTGCATGCGCTGAAGGGCCTGCCGCATGTCATCGACATCCGCAATCTCGGGCTCATCGCCGCGATCGAGCTCGAGCCCATCGCCGGCCAGCCGGCCAAGCGCGCCTTCGACGCCTTCCTGCGCGCCTACGAACAGGGCCTGCTGGTGCGCACCACCGGCGACATCATCGCGCTGTCGCCGCCGCTCACCATCACCCGCGCGACCGTCGACGAGATTTTCGCGCAAGCTGGCGGCTGTGTTGAAGGAGACGCCCTGACAGCAAGGCGTCGGGCGTAGTCCTTCTCCGCCCTGAAGGCCTGAAGGGCGGAGAAGGACTTTCCGCTGCGGCAGTGACGACGGTTCGAGCGAGCTGCTGCTGGCGTCACTTGACAGACGTGGCGTATCGGGGGCCAGATCGGGCAAATCCTCGGCCGAGGCGAAGACGCGCACCGCCAACCTTTCGACCCGGCCGCGGATCTCGATCTCGCGGAGGGGCGTGTCGCCGAGCGCGATGCCGGCGCGCTGCAGCACCGTCTCGGAGACGACGAGCTCGGCGCCGTAGTCGCGCGCCAGCCCCTCGACGCGGCTCGCGGTATTGACGGCATCGCCGACCGCGGTCAGCGACACGGCGCGGCCATAGCCCATCTCGCCGACGATGGCCGGCCCCATATGGACGCCGATGCCGATGCGCAGCGGCTCCCGCAGGTCGTGGGCGAGCGCCTTGGTTGAGCAGCGCGAGTCGCCCGCTCATCGCGCGCGCTGCGGCGAGCGCCTCGCGGCAGCCCGCCTCGACGCCGCGATCGAGGCCGAAGAGCGCCATGATGCCGTCGCCGATGAACTTGTCGATGTGGCCACCCGCCTCCTCCACCGCATGCCCCATCTCGGCGAAATAGCGGTTGAGGAGGAAGACGAGGTCGTAGGGCAGCTTGCCCTCGGAGAGCTTGGTGAAGGCGCGCAGATCGGCGAAGAGGATGGCGATCTCGCGCTCGCTGCCATAGAGATATCCCGGCCGGGCGAAGCCGTCGCGCGCCTGCGCCGTCGCCGGCAGCAGCGGCGTGACGCGGATATCGCCGCGCGGGCGGAGCTGGCAGGCGAGCCGCACATCCGGGGCGGCGCCGACGCGCTCCAGCACGCGCAGCTCCTCGGCGGCGGCGGCCGGCAGCGATGCGGCATCGCCCTCGACGCGCACGCGGCAGGTCGAGCAGCGGCCGCGGCCGCCGCAGACCGAGGCGTGGGGAATGCCGGCGAGCCGGCTCGCCTCGAGCACCGAGAGGCCGGGCAGGATCTCGACCACGCGACCGCTGGGATAGGCCAGCCGCACCACGCCGCGCCGGCGCTGCCAGCGCCAGCGCAGCGCGCGGGCCGCGAGCACCGCCAGCAGCGTCGCGGCAAAGAAGCCGCGCGCCCAGATGACCATCTGGTCGAGCAACGCGAGATCGGCGGGAGCCGCGCGCGGACGGTCGTGCCGCAGCTGCGCCACCCATGCCGGATCCTGCGCCAGCGCCAGGACCTGGCGCCCACCCTCGATGTATCCGAGCGCCGCCAAGGTCGGCAGCAGCAAAGCGAAGGCGAAGAGCGCCCATTGCCAGCGCGGATACCACGGCTTCAGCCTGAGCCAGAAGCGCAACCCGATCATGGCGTGGACCCAGGCGATGATCAGCACAGTGAGCTGCAGCACGCCGCGCGGCGGGCTGCCGAACAAGGTCAGCAGCACCGTGGAGTAGTAGCCGTAATCGGCCTCGAAGAAGGTGTCGCCGACACGCGTCGAGATGACATGCTCGGCGAGCAGGAAGGGGATGCAAAAGCCCAGCAACAGCTGCGCCGCCTCGGCCGGCGGCATGCGTAGCGATCGCCGCTGCCACAGCGCCCAGAGTGCCAGGCCATAATGCAGCGCAAAGGCGCCATAGAGCGCCAGGCTCGCCAGCGGATAGGTCCAGAAGCGAAAGATGTACCAGAGCGTGTCGTCCATCACCCGGACCGAGACCAGGCCCAGCGAGTGATTGACGAAATGGCTGGTGACATAGGCCAGCATCACGAGACCGGACGCCAATCTCAGCTTACGGACCACCGGACCCTCTCCGCCTGCGCGCCGCGACCGCCGCCCCGACCTCGCCTATCACGCGCGGGCGGCGGCGTCCATGGCCCCCATAGCCTCGCCGGCCAAGAGACTGTTTCACCCCAGCGCTTGAACGACGCGGTGGCGCGACCGCCGGGGGCCGCGGCCCGGCCTTCGATGACATCGAGCGGATTTTGCCTTAGAGTATCACTCGCGGAGCGTGCCTGGGCAGCGTTCAACTGCGCGGCACAGGAGTGGCTGGCATGACAGCTGTTCTTCGTCACAGACTGGAAAAAGAGCGGGACAGGGTGTTTGGTGCGCTGGAAAGCGCGGCCCGAATGGTAGGCATAAGGGACGCATACCTACTCGAAAACGATCTGCGGGAAGAGGCGATCATTCATCGCCTCGCCCATTACCTCGAAGAAGGCTTACTCAGAGACAACACTCTCCCTCTCGAAAACTTTTCGGTTGATTGCGAGTACAACAGCGGGAGCGGATACCTGCGAAAGGCCCTGCAAATCAACTGGCCAAAAGG
This sequence comes from uncultured Alphaproteobacteria bacterium, assembly GCA_963789275.1. Taxonomy (GTDB): domain Bacteria; phylum Pseudomonadota; class Alphaproteobacteria; order ATCC43930; family CGMCC-115725; genus DAHUYF01. The sequence continues at coordinate 66,698 of CAWBKF010000004.1, read as the reverse complement.
CTCTCAGTCGCAGCTCCGAAAGCGCGATCAGCACGTCAGGCCGGATATCATCGTTCATCAGCGAGGACGCGACCTCGACCATATCAATCTGCTGATGGTCGAAGTCAAGAAATCCTCGACGGTAAGCCCGGCGTCAGAGAAATTTGCGATTTTGAAGTGCGAAGCGTACCGAGAATCGGCTTTGGCTTATCTGTTCTCGGCATATGTTTGCTTCACAACGGGACAAATTTTGAAACCTTATGCCGATCCATGGACGGGGCTGAGAAAATTTCATAAAACGACACACCGATCGTAATCGTGCGGTTGCCGCCAGATCATCGCCCGCCCGGGTGCGGGCTCTCGCGGTTGCAAGAGCAACCGCTGGCGCCCGCCGGCGACGACGCTGCGCGTCGCGCTTACCTCACCCCCACGCCCTTCAGCACCACCGACACCATCGTCTTCGACGCGGCAGCGAACACCGCCTCGTCAAGCTTGGTCTTGCCGAGCACGGCGGCGATTTGCGTGGCGAAATCGGCATAGGTCTGGGTCATCGCCCAGATCATGAACAGCAGATGCTCGGGCTCGACCGGGTCGATCTTGCCGGCCGCCGCCCAGCCGCGGATGATCGCGCTCTTCTGCTGCACCAGGCGCCGCAGCCGCTTCTTGAGGAAGGGCTCGACGTGGCGCGCGCCGGAGATCAGCTCCATCGCCCAGAGCCGCGACGGCTCCGGCAGGGTGCGGGAGCTGTCGAGCTTGCGCGCGATATAACGGCCGAGCGCGTCGGCGGGCTCGGCGGCCGGCCGGATCTCGTCCATAGCGTCGAGCCATACCTCGAGAATGTTATCGAGCACGCCGGCGTAAAGCACCTGTTTGGTGCGGAAATAGTAATGCAGATTGGGCTTGGGCACGCCGGCCTTGCGCGCGATCTCGGCGGTGCTGGCGCCGTTGAAGCCCTTCTTGGCGAAGACGGCCTCCGCCGCCTTGAGGATGCGCGCCTCGTTGCGCTCGCGGATGGCGCCGCGGCCGCTGACCGGCGTGCCGTTCATCCGCCGCACGGGCTTCAGCCCACGTGCCCGGCGCAGCGCGCCCGGCATGTCCCGCATGCGGCGCAGGCTTTCAAGCTCCGTTCTCGCCATGGCGCTTCCTCTCCCCGACCGGCTTTCTTTATGCGCGCGCCCGGGGCGGCGTCAAAAGGAAATTTCCTGACCAGTCGTTCAAAGCTTGATCAACCGGTCAGGTTCTGAATAGAGTTGGGCAAGACCCGCCGCTATACCGGCGGGCGTGACCAGGGTGGCACAAGCATGGCGAAGGAGACCGCCGGCAGACAGCCGGGCATCGCGGCCGGGCGGCTCGCGCCTGAGGCCTACCGCGCCGGTTTCGGCGACCTCCACCCGGTGCTGGCGCGCGAGGCGGCGCTGGTCGAGGCCAATCGCTGCTATTTCTGCCATGACGCGCCCTGCGTCGAGGCCTGCCCCACCGGCATCGATATTCCGCAATTCATCCGCCAGATCGCCACCGACAACGTCGCCGGCTCCGGCCGCACCATCCTGGCCGCCAATATCTTCGGCGGCTCCTGCGCCCGGGTCTGTCCGACCGAAGTGCTGTGCGAGGGGGCGTGCGTGCGCCAGGCGCAGGAAGGCAAGCCCATCGCCATCGGCCGGCTGCAGCGCTATGCCACCGACCCGCTGCTCGAAGAGGGGCGCCATCCCTTCGCCCGCGCGCCGCGCACCGGCAAGCGCGTCGCCGTGGTGGGCGGTGGCCCCACCGGCCTCTCCTGCGCCCATCGCCTTGCGCTTCTCGGCCATGAGGTGGTCATTTTCGAGGCGCGCGAGCGGCTCGGCGGGCTCAACGAATACGGCGTCGCCGAATACAAGGTCGCCGGTCATTTCGCCCGCACCGAGGTCGATTTCATCCTCGGCATCGGCGGCATCGAGCTGCGTACCGGCCAGGCGCTCGGTCGCGACCTTGCGTTGGCGGAGCTGCGCCGCGACTTCGACGCGGTCTTCCTGGGCATGGGACTTGCAGGGGTGAACGCGCTGGAGTGCGACGGAGAAGCGCTGGCCGGGGTGATGAACGCCGTCGACTACATCGCGGAGCTGCGCCAGGCGGCGAGCTTCGCTGCCTTGCCGGTGGGCAGGCGCGTCGTGGTCATCGGCGGCGGCAACACCGCCATCGACATCGCGGTGCAGACCCGACGGCTCGGCGCCGAGGACGTGACCCTGGTCTATCGCCGCGGGCCAGAGGCAATGGGCGCCACCGCCCATGAACAGGAGTTTGCGCAAATCAACGGCGTTAAGATCAAACATTGGGCAAAGCCGCTGCGCCTCACCGGCAGCAACGGGCATGTCGCCGAAGCGGTGTTCGAATACACGCGGATGGAGGCCGGCAGGCTCAGCGGCACCGGCGAGAGCTTCGCGCTGCCGGCCGATATGGTATTCAAGGCGATCGGCCAGGTCTTCGTCGCCGATCCCTTGCGGGATGGCGGCAAGGAGCTGCTGCAGCTCGTGGCCGGCCGCATCGCCACCGACGGCGAGGGCAGGACCTCGCTCGCCGGCGTCTGGGCGGGCGGCGACTGCACCGGGCGCGGTGAGGATCTGACGGTGCGCGCGGTCGAGGACGGCAAGCTGGCGGCGCTGTCGATCGATCGCGCCTTGCGCCGCTGAAGGAGGGCATCATGGCCGATCTCGTCACGCGCATCGCCGGCATCAAATCGCCCAACCCGTTCTGGCTCGCCTCGGCGCCGCCGACCGACAAGGCCTACAACGTCGTGCGCGCCTTCAAGGCGGGCTGGGGCGGCGTCGTCTGGAAGACGCTGGGCGAGGACCCGCCGATCGTCAATACCGCGTCGCGCTATGGCGCGCTCTCCTACAAAGGCAACCGCGTCGCCGGCTTCACCAACATCGAGCTCATCACCGACCGGCCGCTTTCGGTCAATCTGCGCGAGATCAAGGAGGTGAAGCGCGACTGGCCCGACCGCGCGCTCATCGTCTCGCTGATGGTGCCGTGCGAGGAGGAGAGCTGGAAGCGCGTGCTGGCCCTCGTCGAAGAGACCGGCGCCGACGGCGTCGAGCTCAATTTCGGCTGCCCGCACGGCATGTCCGAGCGTGGCATGGGGGCCGCCGTCGGCCAGGTGCCGGATTATGTCGAGATGGTGACACGCTGGTGCAAGCAGCACACGCGGATGCCGGTGATCGTCAAGCTCACCCCCAACGTCACCAGCATCCTCGGACCGGCGCGCGCCGCGGTGCGCGGCGGCGCCGACGCGGTGAGCCTGATCAACACGCTCAACTCGATCATCGCCGTCGATCTCGACCAGATGGCGCCGACGCCGGTGGTCGACGGCAAGGGGACCCATGGCGGCTATTGCGGCCCGGCGGTGAAGCCGATCGCGCTGCACATGGTGTCCGAGATCGCCCGCGATCCCGAATGCCGCAACATCCCGATCGCCGGCATCGGCGGCATCGAGAGCTGGCGCGACGCGGCCGAGTACATGGCGCTCGGCGCCGGCGCGGTCCAGGTCTGCACCGCGGCGATGCATTACGGCTTCCGCATCGTCGACGACATGATCGATGGGCTCGGCCGCTGGATGGACACCAAGGGTCATGCTCGCCTCGACAGCTTCCGCGCCAAAGCGGTGCCCAACGTCACCGACTGGCAGTTCCTCAACCTCAACTACCAGATCGTCGCGCGCATCGATCAGGATCTCTGCATCAAATGCGGCCTCTGCCACATCGCCTGCGAGGACACCGCGCATCAGGCGATCGCCGCTACCCGCAGCGAACGGCGCGCGGCGCTACGAGGTCGTCGACAAGGAATGCGTCGGCTGCAATCTCTGCCTCTATGTGTGTCCGGTCGAGGATTGCATTACCATGGTGCGCACCGACAGCGGCGAGCGGCATCTCGACTGGACGCAGCATCCCAACAATCCCTTGCGCAAAGCGGCGGAATAGGAGCGGGCGACGTGCGCGGCGCACAGAACCTCCGGATCGACCAGCAGCGCCTGTGGCAGAGCCTGATGGAGATGGCCAAGATCGGCGCCACCGAGAAAGGCGGCTCCAAGCGCCTCGCGCTCACCGACCTCGACAAGGCGGGCCGCGACCTCTTCGTGCGCTGGTGCCGGGAGGCCGGCTGCAGCGTCACCATCGACCGCATGGGCAATATCTTCGCCCGCCGCCCCGGCAAGCGTGCCGATCTGCCGCCGGTGGTCACCGGCAGCCATCTCGACACCCAGCCGACCGGCGGCAAGTTCGACGGCGTCTATGGCGTGCTCGCCGGGCTCGAGGTGATCCGGACTTTGAACGATCTCGGCTATGAGACCGACGCGCCGATCGAGGTCAGCGTCTGGACCAACGAGGAAGGCTCGCGCTTCGCCCCGGCGATGGTCGCCTCTGGCGTCTTCGCCGGCGTCTTCGACGAGGAATACGGGCTGAGCCGCGCCGATCTCGACGGCAAGACCATCGGCGCGGAGCTGCAGCGCATCGGCTATGCCGGCGAGGCGCCGGTCGGCGGCCGGTCGTTCAAGGCGTTCTTCGAGGCGCATATCGAGCAAGGGCCGATCCTCGAGGCCGAGCGCAAGACCATCGGCGTGGTGCAGGGCATCCAGGGCATCCGCTGGTTCGAGGTGACCCTCACCGGCAGCGAGAGCCATGCCGGCACGACGCCGATGAACCGCCGCAAGGACGCGCTGCTCGGCGCCGCCCGGCTCGTCGACCGCATCAACCGCATCGGCCTCGACCACGGGCCCGGCGTCTCCACCGTCGGCCTCCTGCAGGTGCGGCCCAATTCGCGCAACACCATCCCCGGCAGCGTCTTCTTCTCGGTGGATCTGCGCCATCCGCAGGATGCCGAGCTGCTGCGGATGCGCGGCGATCTCGAGGCGGCGGTGAGCGAGGTCTGCGGCGCGCTCGGGCTTCAGGCGGAGTGCACGGAGATCTGGCATTCGCCGGCGGTGCACTACAATGAGGGCTGCATCGGCGCGGTGCGGCGCGCCGCCGAGGATCTGGGCTACCCCCATCGCGATATCGTCTCCGGCGCCGGGCACGACGCCGGCTATATCAGCCGCGTCGCGCCGGTGGCCATGGTGTTCGTTCCCTGCGCCGACGGCATCAGCCACAACGAGGTCGAGAGCGCCACCGCCGAGGATTTGGCCGCCGGCTGCAACGTGCTGCTGCGCGCCATGCTCGAGCATGCCGCGGGATGAGCGGGCGGCGGCGATGGTCGACCTCCTTGACGAGACGGTGCTGAGCATGGCCGAGGCCCGCGCGCCCGGCGCGCCGCCCGCCGTCGAGATCAGCGGCCTCAACCTGGTCTTCGATACCGGCGGCGCGGCGGTGAGCGCGCTCGCCGATGTCGACCTCACCGTCGCGCGCGGCGATTTCGTCTCGCTGATCGGCCCATCCGGCTGCGGCAAGACCACCTTGCTGCGCGTCATGGCCGATCTCGAGCGCGCCAGCAGCGGCACGGTGCGGGTCAACGGCGTCTCGCCCGAGGCGGCGCGGCTCGCCCGCGCCTATGGCTACGTCTTCCAGGCGCCGGCGCTCTATGCCTGGCGCTCGGTACAGCGCAACGTCACCCTGCCGCTGGAGATCATGGGGCTGTCGCAGGCCGAGCGGCAGGAGCGCGCGCGCCGCGTGCTCGCGCTCGTCAACCTCACCGGCTTCGAGCGCAAATTTCCTTGGCAGCTCTCGGGCGGCATGCAGCAGCGCGTCTCGATCGCCCGCGCGCTCTCCTTCGATCCCGAGCTGCTGCTGATGGACGAGCCCTTCGGCGCGCTCGACGAGATCATCCGCGATCATCTGAACGAGCAGCTGCTGCGGCTGTGGCAGCGCACGGGCAAGACCGTGATCTTCGTCACCCATTCGATCCCGGAGGCGGTGTTCCTGTCGACGCGCATCGTCGTCATGAGCCCGCGGCCGGGGCGGATCATCGATATCATCGACAGCAACCTGCCGGCCGAGCGCACGCTCGACATGCGCGAATCCGCGGCGTTCACCGCCATCGCCCATCGCGTCCGCGCCGGACTCAAGGCCGGGCACAGCTATGATGATGAGTGACGTGGCGCCACGGCCGCGCTCCTGGCACCGGCGGCTTTCCGGCGGCAACGCGCTGCCGATGCTTGCGGTGCTGCTGGCGCTTCTCGTCCTCTGGTATGTCGGCGCGGTCTGGCTCAACGCGCCCATCGTCATCGACCGCTACGAGCGCGACGGCAATGCCGGCTGGACCTTCGCCGATCTCGTCGCCGATACCATGGCGATGGACCGGCCGCTGCTGCCGGCGCCGCACCAGATCCTGGCCGAGCTCGACAAGACCGTGCTCGAGGTCCCGCCGACCTCGCGCCGCAGCCTGGTCTATCACGGCTGGGTGACGCTCTCTTCGGCGCTGCTGGGATTCGCGCTCGGCAGCGTGCTCGGCATCGTGCTCGCCGCGGGCATCGTCCATTTCCGCACGCTCGAGCGCTCGCTGCTGCCCTGGATCATCGCCTCGCAGACTGTGCCGATCCTGGCGATCGCGCCGATGATCATCGTCGTGCTGGGCTCGCTCGGCTTCGTGGGCGTGGTGCCCAAGGCGATCATCTCGGCCTATCTCTGCTTCTTCCCGGTGACCATCGGCATGGTGAAGGGCCTGACCTCGCCCGATCCCATGCATCTCGACCTCGTGCGCACCTACAACGCCGGCACCTCCCAGATCTTCTGGAAGCTGCGCTGGCCCTCGGCGGTGGTCTACCTCTTCGCCAGCCTCAAGGTCGCCGTGGCGCTGGCCATTGTCGGCGCTATCGTCGGCGAGCTGCCGACCGGCGCCCAGGCCGGGCTCGGCGCCCGGCTGCTGACCGGCTCCTATTACGGCCAGACGGTGCAGATCTGGGCCGCCCTCGTCGTCGCCGCCCTGGTCGCCGGCCTCTGCGTCGCCGCCGTCGGCCTCGCCGAGCGCCTCACCCTCGAGCGCATGGGCGGAAGTCCATGAGGCGCCGCGACCCCCTCGTCGCCGTCTTCCTCGTCCTCGGCCTGGTCGCGTTGGCGCTGCCGCTGGGCGAGGCACGGTGGACGGGATGGCCGCTCGCCCTTTGGCTCGTGGCGCTGGCCTCGGCCGCGCTCCTCCTTGCTCCTCTCCGCCCTTGGGGGCGGAGAGGCTGGGTGAGGCGGGGGATTGCAGGGCCGCTGCCGAGCGGAGGCAAGACCCCACCTCACCCAACCTCCCCCCTTCGGGGTCGAGAGGGGCTCGCCTCATCCGCCGCGCTGGCGCTGGCCGGGAGCCTCGCCGGCGCTGCCGCCCTCTATCTCCTGCTGGCTGCCGGCGCCGCCGGCGCGGAGGCCGCCGGGCTCTGGCTCGGCCTGCTTGGCGCTGGCGTTGCTGGTCTGGCGCGCGCTCGAGCGCGGCGCGGCGCTCGGCGATGCGATGCGCTCGCGGGCGATCGATCTCGCCATCCCGCTGCTTTTCGGGCTCTGGCTGCTCTATCTTTGGCAGCTGCTGACCGAGGGCTTCGCCATTCCCGAGGTGCTGCTGCCGCCGCCCGGCCACATCGCCGCGGTGCTGGTCGCCTCCTTGCCGGTGCTGGGCGAGGATTTCGTCCAGACCTTCCTCAAATCCATGGTGCCCGGCTATGTCATCGGCTGCGGCGCGGGATTTATCACCGGCGTTTTGATCGACCGCGTGCCGTTCCTGCAGCGCGGGCTGCTGCCGATCGGCAATCTCGTCAGCGCGCTGCCCATCGTCGGCATCGCGCCGATCATGGTGATGTGGTTCGGGTTCGACTGGCAGTCCAAGGCGGCGGTGGTCGTGGTCATGACCTTCTTCCCGATGCTGGTCAGCACGATTGCCGGGCTCGGCGCGCTCGGCCGCATCGAACGCGACCTCATGCGCACCTACGCCGCGAGCTACGGCCAGACGCTGCGCTTCGCCCGGCTGCAGGCGGCGCTGCCCTTCCTGTTCACCGCGCTCAAGGTCAACTCGACCCTGGCGCTGATCGGCGCCATCGTCGCCGAGTTCTTCGGCACGCCGATCCACGGCATGGGCTTTCGCATTTCCGCCAGCGTCGGCCGCATGGACATTCCGCTGGTCTGGGCGACCATCGCGGTGGCGGCGCTGACCGGTTCGGCCGCCTATGGCGGCATCGCGCTGCTCGAGCGCAGCCTGACATTCTGGCATCCATCGTTTCGCAAAGTGTCGTGATCGGCCCGCCGGGCCGGCAATGAGGAGGAGGAGGGATCATGAGGAAAATTCTGCTGTCGGCCATCACGGCCGGGGCGATGATGGCGGGGGCGGCTTCGGCCGAGGCCGCCGACGCCGTCACCATCCAGCTCAAATGGGTGACCCAGGCGCAGTTCGCGGGCTATTACGTCGCCAAGGACAAGGGCTTCTACAAGGAGGCCGGGCTTGACGTGACGATCAAGCCGGGCGGCCCCGACATCGCACCCGAGCAGGTGCTGGCGGCCGGCGGCGCGGACGTGGTCGTCGACTGGATGCCGGCGGCGCTTGCGGTGCGCGAGAAGGGGGTGAAGCTCGTCAACATCGCCCAGACCTTCCAGCTTTCCGGATTGGAGCTCACCTGCCTCAAATCGAGCGGCATCAAGTCGCCGGCCGATTTCCCCGGCCATACGCTGGGCGTGTGGTACTTCGGCAATGAGTATCCCTTCCTCGCCTGGATGGCCAAGCTCAAGATCCCGACCGATGGCGGGCCCAAGGGCGTGACCGTGGTGAAGCAGGGCTTCAACGTCGACCCGCTGATCCAGAAGCAGGCCGCCTGCATCTCGACCATGACCTATAACGAGTATTGGCAGGTGATCGACGCCGGCTACAAGCCCGAGGATCTCGTGGTGTTCAAATACGCCAATGAGGGCGTATCGACGCTCGAGGACGGGCTCTATGCCAATGGCGACAAGCTCAAGGACCCGGCATTTGCCGAAAAGCTGGCGAAGTTCGTCGCCGCTTCCGACAAGGGCTGGGCCTGGGCGGTCAAGAACCCCGACGAGGCCGCCAAGATCGTGCTCGACAACGACGCCACCGGCGCCCAGACCGAGAAGCACCAGAAGCGGATGATGCGCGAGATCGCCAAGCTCGTCGACATCCAGAAGCCGCTGGGCTATCTCGTGCCCGCCGATTACGAGCGCACCGTGTCGGTGCTGTTGTCGTCGCAATCGGCGCCGGTGATCACCAAGAAGCCCGAAGGCGCCTGGACGCACGCCGATCTACGACGCCTCCAAGAAGTATTGGGACCCCGCTAGCGCCAAGTGACCCGGCGCCCCTCCCTCTCCCGGCTGGCGGGAGAGGGAGGGCGTCGCGGAATTTGTCGTCGCCGACACCCCGGATCGAGGCGCCGGTGGCTGTAGGGCAGGCGCGGCGTCGTCATTGTGCGTCGCATTATGTTTGACAAACCCGGACATGGCTGGTAGCTGAATCATCTGACCTTGGCGACGCAGAGCAGCCGGTAAGTGGCTGCACTTTCTGCGGGACCGGGGCAAACTCAGTATCCCAGAACGAGGCCCCGCCACACCGGGCGCCGGCCTCCGTTCACGGTCCTGGCGGCAGCGGCGCCGCTCAAATACGGGCACAAACGCCCCACGTGGTCTCCTGCGGGAGAACGCGTGGGGCGTTTGTGTTTTTCGGCTTCGGCAACTGGAGGGAAACCGATGACTACCAGTCGACGAAAAATCTTGAAGGGCTCCGCCGCCGGACTTGCGGGAATTCTCGCCAGCGGGGTCGCGCCCTACCATTTCCTGCGCAACATCGCCAAGGCGGCGGAGACCGACACCATCAAGGTCGGCATCCTGCACTCGCTGAGCGGCACCATCGCCATCATCGAGAGCTCGCTGCACAATGCCGAGCTGCTCGCCATCGAGGAGATCAACGCCAAGGGCGGCGTGCTCGGCAAGAAGATCGAGCCGGTGATCGAGGATCCGCAATCGCTGGTGCAGGTCTTCGCCGAGAAGGCCAAGCGCCTCCTGCTCGAGGAGAAGGTGGTGGCCGTGCTCGGCTGCTACACCTCGGCGAGCCGCCAGGCCGTGCTGCCGGTGTTCGAGGAGAATAACGGCGTGCTGCTCTATCCCACGCTCTACGAGGCGCAGGAATGCAGCAAGAACTGCTTCTATACCGGCGCCGTGCCGAACCAGCAGCTCGACGATTTCGTGCCCTGGATCATGAACACGCTGGGGCGCAAGAAATTCTATCTCATCGGCGCCAATTACATCTATCCCAAGGAGACCAACCGCGAGGTCAAGGCGCTGCTGCAGAAATACGGCGGCACGGTGGTGGCCGAGGAATACTCGCCGCTCGGCTCGACCGAGTTCTCGACCAACATCAACAAGATCGCCTCCTCGGGCGCCGATATCGTCTTCTCCGACCTGGTCGGCGATCAGATCGTCGCCTTCTACAAGCAGTTCAAGGAATACGGCATCACCGCCAAGGACATTCCGATCTGCACGCCGATCACCACCGAGCAGGAGATCGCGGCGATGGGGCCGGAGAATGCGGTCGGTCACTACACCTCGTTCAACTACTTCCAAAGCGTCGACACGCCGCAGAACAAATCCTTCGTCGAGCGCTACAAGGCGAAATACGGCAAGGATGCGGTGACCAACGCGGTGATGGAGGCGGCCTATTTCCAGACCTACTTCCTCGCCCAGGCGATCGCCAAGGTCAAGTCGACCGATGCCGACGCGCTGATCTATGAGGGCCTGCCCGGCCAGGAATTCACCGCGCCGCAAGGCAAGGTGAAGATCGACGAGAAGAACCACCACACTTGGCTGTGGTCGCGCATCGGCAAGGCCAACGAGCAAGGCCAGTTCGACATCGTGTGGAAGTCGGAGAACTGGATCCGGCCGCAGCCCTGGGTCTCCTATCTCTATCCCAACAAGGCCTGCGACTTCACCGACAAGCGCGTGTTGGACCGCCTCAAGAAGCCCTGGGCGGAAGAGAAGAACCGCTCCGGGACGATCGACCTCTAGCGCGGGATGCCGGCACGGCGGCGGCACGGAGCGCCGCCGCCGTGCCGGCTGCCGCCCGGGATACAGCAGCGATGATGACGCAGGCGATCATCACCCAGTTTCTCAGCGGCTTCAGCGTCGTGGCGATCCTCGTCATTGCGGCGCTGGGGCTCGCCGTCATCTTCGGCGTCGCCGGCGTCATCAACATGGCGCATGGCGAGATGATCATGATCGGCGCCTATACCGCCGCGGTGGTAGGCAAGCTCGGCGGCAACACCTTCATCGCCATCCCCGTCGCCTTCGTCGTTGTGGGATTGCTCGGCCTCGCGCTGGAGCGCGGCATCATCCGCTGGATCTATGACCGGCCGCTGGAGACGCTGCTCGCCACCTGGGGCGTCGGCATCATCCTGCAGACGGTGGTGAAGCTGATCTTCGGCCCCGAACTGCTCTATGTCGGCGCGCCCAAGATGCTCAATGGCGGCTTCCGCCTCATCGGCCGGCTGCCTTTCCCCTATTACCGCCTCTTCCTCATCGTCATGGCGGCGCTGCTGCTGGCGCTGGTGTTCTACGTCATCTTCAAGACCGATTTCGGCCTCAAGGTGCGCGCCGTGCGGCGCAACCGCGCCATCTCCGGCTGCCTCGGCATCAACACCGCGCGCGTCGACATGATGATCTTCGTCTTCGGCTCCGGCCTTGCCGGCATCGCCGGCGCGGTGCTGGCGCCGATCAAGTCGGTGTCGACGACCATGGGCTTTCCGTATGCGGTCGACAGCTACATGGTGCTGGTGCTCGGCGGCGTCGGCAGCCTCTGGGGCGTGCTTGCCGGCGGCGGCCTCATCGGCGAGGCCGAGACCGTGCTCTCCTTCATCTTCAACAACGTCATCGGCCGGCTGCTGGTGTTCCTGTTCATCGTCATCATCATCCGCATCGTGCCGCGCGGCATCTTCGGCTATTCCGAGCGGCGCTGAGCGGGAGAGAGGGTTGTCGTCGTGAGCGCTGAGAGCGAAAGCAAGCAAGCATCGGGCCGGGCCCGCGGCGTGCGACGCCAGCCGCTCATCCCGGCCTGGGCGCTGATCGGCGGCGCCGCGGTGGTGGCGCTGATCGGGGGCTATCCCTATTACGGCTCCAACGCCTATGTGCTGGGGCTGCTCGGCAAGTTCCTCTGCTACGCCATCTTCGCCCTCAGCATCGATCTCATCTGGGGCTTCACCGGCATCCTCAGCCTCGGCCAGGCGGTCTATTTCGGCATCGGCGCCTATTTCGTCGCGCTCTCGCTCAAGATCAACTACGCGCTGACGCATCCGACGCGCTATGGCGGCAAGATTCCGGATTTCATGGAGTGGAACGGGCTGACCCAGCTGCCCGACTTCATGCATCCGCTGCTGAGCTTGCCGCTCGCCGTGGTCGGCGCGCTGGTGGTGCCGACGCTGCTCGCCTTCCTGTTCGGCGCCATCACCTTCAAGCGCCACATCTACGGCGTCTATTGCGCGGTGATCACGCTGGCGGAATCGCTGATCCTGCAGGATTTCATCGTCGAGTACCAAGCCTATACCGGCGGCTTCAACGGCATCACCGACTATTCGAATTATGTCGGCGCCCCCTTCCTGCTGTTCATGCTGGCGGTGACGGTGGCGTTCTTCTTGCTGTCGCGCGCGCTCACCCATTCGCGCGTCGGCACGGTGCTGACCTCGATCCGCGACAACGACATCCGCGCCGAGTTCATGGGCTACAACGTCGCCAATTACCGCATCTTCGTCTTCTGCGTTTCCGCCTTCATGGCGGCGGCGGCCGGCGCCATGTACGCCGCCTGGGTCGGCATCATCTCCTTCCTCGACGCCGGCCCGGTCTTTTCGATCGAGGGCGTGATCTGGACCGCCGTCGGCGGCCGCGGCACGCTCATCGGCCCCTTCCTGGGCGCGTTCCTGGTCAAGGGCGCCGAGTTCTTTCTCAGCGACAAGCTCGCGGAATGGTGGCAGATCATCATCGGCGGGCTCTTCATCTTCGTCGTCCTGGTCATGCGCGACGGCATCGTCGGCACGCTAGCGCTTTGGATCGGCCGGCGGCGGCGGGGCAGCCTGCGCGAGATCACCGAGGAGGCCGACCAGGAGGCGCATGACCGGCAGCTCGACTGGCGCACGTCCGGCGCCACCCGCTCGGGCGAGGAGGTGCTGTGATGGCCGGGGGGTTGCTCGAGATCACGGGGCTCACCACCAGGGTGTCGGGCTTCACCATCCTCAACAATCTCGATTTCAGCATCGCGGAGAACGAGCTGCGCGTGCTGCTTGGCCCCAACGGCGCCGGCAAGACGACGCTGATCTCGATGATCACCGGCCAATTCAAGCCGTCTTCCGGCAGCATTCGCTTCGACGGCCGCGACATCACCGGCTGGGGTCCCGACGCGATCTTCCAGGCCGGCATCAGCCGCAAGTTCCAAGTGCCGAACATGTACGAGACCTTGTCGGTGTTCGACAACGTCATGGTCTCGCTGCAAGGGCGCCGCCGCGTCTTCGCCACGCTCTTCCAGCGGCTGAAGCCCGAGGAATCCGACCGCATCTGGGACATCCTGGAATTCGTCGAGCTCGCCGACAAGGCCAACGACCCCGCCGACACGCTCTCCCATGGCGAGCGCCAGTGGCTCGAGCTCGCCATGCTCATCGCCTCCAATCCCAAGCTGCTGCTGCTCGACGAGCCCACCACCGGCATGACCGAGGAGGGCAAGCACAAGACCGCCGAGCTCATCCGCGAGATCGCGAAATCGCACACCGTGCTGCTGGTCGAGCACGATATGCACATCGTCCGCCAGATCGGCCGGCGCGTCACCGTGTTGCATCAGGGCCAGCTGCTCGCCGAAGGCCCGCTCGCCGAGGTCATGGCCAACGAGACCGTGCGCCGGGTCTATCTCGGAAAGGGCAAGTTCCAGTGAGCCTGCGCGTCGACGCCATCGATACCTTCTATGGCACCAGCCATATCCTGCACCGCGTCTCGCTCGAGATCGCCGACGGCCAGATCTACGCCGTGCTCGGCCGCAATGGCGCCGGCAAGACGACGCTGCTGCGCAGCATCACCGGGGTCAACCCGCCGCGCGTCGGCGCCATCCTGCTCGACGGCGTCGACATCACGCGCCTCAAATCGCATCAGCGCGCCCGGCTCGGCATCAGCTACGTGCCGCAGGGGCGCGAGATCATCGCCGACATCACGGTGGCCGAGAACATTTACGTCGCGCTGCTCGGCAAGTTCGGCAAGGCCGGCAAGGTGCCGGATTTCGTCTTCGACTATTTCCCCGCGTTGGCGCCGCTGGTTGGCCGCAAGGGCGGCACGCTGTCGGGCGGCCAGCAGCAGCAGCTCGCCATCGCCCGCGCGCTGGTGCAGCAGCCGAAGCTGCTGCTGATGGACGAGCCGACCGAGGGGTTGCAGCCTTCGGTCGTCGAGGAGATCGACACCATCATCAAGCGCATCCCCGGCGAGCGCAATTGTGCGGTGCTGCTGGTCGAGCAGAATCTCGATTTCGTGCGCGACATCACCGATAAATTCGCCATTCTCGAGACCGGCCGCATCGTCGCCACCGGCGACATCGGCGAGCTCACCGCCGATGTCGTGCAGCGACATCTGGCAGTCTGAGCAATCCCTAGGCAGAAGCGCCGTGCCCGCTGCCCCGTCGCGCCGCAAATCCGCCGCTTCCGCCGCTGGCATGGATCGTGCAGCGAAAGACGGTGAGTCGCGGACGGGCTTACCCTCAGGCAGTGAACGCGATTGACTCGGTTCATGAAACATCGATCAAATAGTGCATTGTGCGTTTGGCGTGATGCCAAAGCTGCGGCCGCGGCGGCGAACCCAGCAAAGGGAGGGGGCTGTGGCGGGGTCCCGGGATGCCGGCTCTGAGCCGTGGCGCGTAGGCGTGCTGTTCTCGCAATCCGGCGTCATGGCCGTGATCGAGGAGACGCAGTTGCGGGCGAGCCTGCTCGCCATCGACGAGATCAACCGTGGCGGCGGGGTCAACGGCCGCGAGCTGGTGCCGGTGGTCTACGACCCCGGCTCCGAGACCGGCGCCTTCGCGCTCGCGGCCAAGCGGCTGATGATCGAGGATGGCGTCACCACCATCTTTGGCTGCTACACATCGAGCAGCCGCAAGGCGGTGTTGCCGGTGGTGGAGCGGCTCAACGGGCTGTTGTGGTATCCGACGCTCTATGAGGGTTTCGAGTTCTCGCCCAACGTCATCTATGGCGGTGCCGCGCCGAACCAGAACAGCGTCGCGCTCTGCTCCTACCTCGCCGAGACCTACGGGCCGCGCTTCTATTTTGTCGGCTCGGACTATGTCTATCCCCGCGAGAGCAACCGCGTCATGCGCGACCTGCTGCGCCGCCATGGCGGCGAGGTGGTCGGCGAGACCTATCTCGACCTGCGCGCCAAGCGCGCCGATTTCCGCCCGGTGATGCGCCAGATCAAGGCGGCCGGCGCCAATGTCATCTTCTCCACCGTGGTCGGCGACGCCACCGTCCATCTCTATCAGAGCTATGTCGATGCCGGCTTCGATCCCAAGGTGATGCCGATCGCCAGCCTCACCACCACCGAATCCGAAGTGCGCGCCATGGGCTTCGACGTCGCCGAGGGGCAGATCACCGCCGCGTCCTATTTCCAATCGGTGGCAAGCGAGCGCAACGCCGCTTTCGTCGCCCGCTACCAGAAGCGCCACGGCGAGGATGCGCCCACCAACATGTGCGCCGAGGCCGCGTATTTCCAGGTGCATCTCTTCGCCAAGGCGCTGGCCGAGACCAACTCGATGGACACCGACGTCATCAAGCCGGCGGTGCTCGGCGCCGATTTCGAGGCGCCGCAGGGCACCGTCTCGGTCAGCCCCGCCACCAGCCACACCCATCTCTGGTCGCGCATCGGCCGCGCCAACCGCCGCGGCCAGTTCGACATCGTCCGCCAATCCGCGACCCCGGTCTGGGCCGACCCTTACCTCGTCGGCTGCGGCCGCGTCAGCCTCTCGGCATAAGGAACCCCATGCTCGATCCCGGCAGAGCGCAGGAGACCGCAGGCGGCCACGGCGCCGGCGCGGAAATCGCGTCGCTCGAGATCATCGCCGCGCTGCGCCGAGATGAGGAAGGCGACGCGCTGGCGCGCGAGCTCGCGCGCAGCCGCGGCCGAGTCCGCCGCCTCTGGCCGCTGCCGCCGCGATTGCCCGAGGATGCCGACATCCTGTTCTGCGAGCTGGTGCCGGAGCTGCCGCACTGCCTGCCTTGGGTCCCGGGCCAGCCGAGCGCAGCGCTGGTCGCGGTGACCTCGGCGGTGCAGACGCCCGACCTCAAGCTGCTGCGCAATTGCGCGCCGCATGCGGTACTGCACCGACCCTTCACCACCGCCACCGTGCTCACCAGCCTGGCGCTGGCGCGCGCGCAGTTCCTCTACGAGCGGCGGCTGCGCTCGCGCATCGACAAGCTCGACGAGACCCTGCGCGCCTTCCGCAGCGTCGAGCGGGCGAAGACCATCCTGATGCAGACGAAGAAGCTCGACGAGGAGGAGGCCTATCATTTCATGCGGCGGCAAGCGATAAATCGCCGTGTCTCGATCTCCGCCGTGGCGGCCGCTATCGTTGACTCGCATGACGTTCTCGGATAGCGTCTAGCTCGCGCCTTGAGACCGGCGCGCGGCAACGGCGCCGCACGACATTCCCGGGCGATGATGCCCCCGCGACGACCACTGATGTGGACGCGCGGGGCTTTTTGCGTCGGGCGCGCGCGGATGACGCAGCGCCCTCCCGCGCCTCCTACCGAGCAAAGGAGATCGACATGCTTCACGGTGATATCAGCAGCAGCAACGACACCATCGGCGTCGCCGTCGTCAACTACAAGATGCCGCGGCTCCACACCAAGGCCGAGGTGCTGGACAATGCCAGCAAGATCGCCGAGATGGTGCTCGGCATGAAGATCGGCCTGCCGGGCATGGATCTCGTGATCTTCCCGGAATACAGCACTCACGGCATCATGTACGACGCCAAGGAGATGTACGACACCGCCGCCAGCGTGCCCGGCGACGAGACCGAGATCTTCGCCGCCGCCTGCCGCAAGGCCAAGGTCTGGGGCGTGTTCTCGCTTACCGGCGAGCGCCACGAGGAGCATCCCAAGAAAGCGCCTTACAACACGCTGATCCTGATGAACGACAAGGGCGAGATCGTGCAGAAATACCGCAAGATCATGCCCTGGGTCCCGATCGAGGGCTGGTATCCCGGTAATTGCACTTATGTCTCCGAGGGTCCCAAAGGGCTCAAGATCAGCCTGATCATCTGCGATGACGGCAATTATCCCGAGATCTGGCGCGACTGCGCGATGAAAGGCGCCGAGCTCATCGTCCGCTGCCAGGGCTATATGTATCCGGCCAAGGACCAGCAGGTGATGATGGCCAAGGCGATGGCCTGGGCCAACAACGTCTATGTCGCGGTGGCCAATGCCTCCGGCTTCGACGGCGTCTATTCCTATTTCGGCCATTCCGCGATTGTGGGATTCGATGGCCGCACGCTCGGCGAGTGCGGCGAGGAGGATATGGGCATCCAATATGCAGCCCTGTCGAAATCGCTGATCCGCGACGCGCGCCGCAACATGCAGTCGGAGAATCACCTCTTCAAGCTGCTGCACCGCGGCTATACCGGCAAGATCAACTCGCGCGAGGACGCCCGCGGCGAAGCGATCTGCCCCTATGACTTCTACAAGAAATGGATCACCGATCCCGAGGGCACGCGCACCATGGTCGAGGCGCTGACCCGCGCCACGGTCGGCACCGAGGAATGCCCGATCGACGGCATCCCCAACCAGAAGACCGCGGCCCATCGTTGACAGGCCGGCTGTCGGCGGCGTTCCCTGGCAGCAAGTCCTTCTCCGCCCTTTAGGGCGGAGAAGGATTTAGGATGAGGTCTAGGCGAACTCGCGAAGCGAGTTCGTCCGTGGCGGCGCCAGCGATTGCGCAGCAATCGCGAAAGCCGCTTGCAGGTTGCGGAGGGTCTCCGGCGAGACAGCGGGCAAGGCGAAAGCGGCATGGATCTCAGCGACTACCGCATCGGCGAGGAGCCCTACTATCGCGCCATCGGCGACGAGCCGCGCCTCTTCGCCGCGGCTTATGCCAGCCGCATGCCGATCATGCTCAAGGGTCCCACCGGCTGCGGCAAGACGCGCTTCGTCGAGGCCATGGCCTGGCGGCTCGGCAAGCCGCTGGTCACGGTGGCCTGCCACGAGGACATGACCGCCTCCGACCTCGTCGGCCGCTTCCTGCTCGACGCCGCCGGCACCGTCTGGCATGACGGGCCGCTGACCATCGCCGTGCGCCACGGCGCCATCTGCTATCTCGACGAGATCGTCGAGGCGCGCCAGGACACCACCGTCGTCATCCATCCGCTGACCGACGATCGCCGCATCCTGCCGCTGGAGAAGAAGGGCGAGCTGGTCCGCGCGCATGCCGATTTCCAGCTCGTCATCTCCTACAACCCCGGCTATCAGAGCGTGCTCAAGGACCTCAAGGAATCGACCAAGCAGCGCTTCGGCGCCATCGATTTCACCTATCCGCCGGCGCCGATCGAGGCGGAGATCGTGGCGCACGAGGCGGCTATCGACCGCGCGCTCGCCGATACGCTGGTCGCCATCGGCCAGCGCTCGCGCAATCTGCGCGGCCATGGCCTCGACGAGGGCGCGTCGACGCGCATGCTGATCCAGGCGGGCCGTCTCATCGCCGGCGGCATCGCGCTGGAGGCCGCCTGCCAGGTGGCGCTGGTGTTGCCGATCACTGATGACGAGGATATTCGCGGCGCGCTGACGGCGGCGATCGCCGCCTCGGTCTGAGCGCGATGGCCGCAGGCCGGTCGCCGCGTCCGCGCCTCCCCGCCGACGCGCTCGCCAACCAGCCCGAGCTCGCCGGCACGCTGGAGCTGGTCTGGCGCCAGGCGCAGGCGAGCCTGCCCGCGCCGCGCTTGCCCGACTGGCTCGCCGCCTGCCGCGCGCTGGCCGCCGGCCTCGGCACCAGCGTCGCGCTCGCCTATATCCGCAACTCGCCCTCGGTAGCATCCGCCGCCGGCGCCGACGCCGCGCTGGCGCTTGCCGAGGCCGCGCCGGTGCTCGCGGCGCGTGCCGGGCCCGGCGCCGCGCTGGCGTTGCTGGTCGCCGCCCCTGTCGCCGCCCGGCGGTTGACGGCGCCCGGCCAGTTTGCCGAATGGCTGCGCATCCTCCACCGCGTCGCCGAGCGCGCGCCGGAATCGGTCACGCTGCTGCTCGAGCGCAGCGAGCGCGTGCTCGCCGCGCTCGATCTGCGCTCGTTTGAATCCTGGGCGCTGGGCGGCATCCGTACCGCCGAGAACGATGCCGAGCGCCGGCTCAAATTCTTCGCGCTTCTCGATCCCGCCGCGCTTCGCTCGCTGGCGCAGGGCGACGACCTACCCTTCAGCGCCGTCGAGCGCGAGCTTACCGCCTATGTCAGGGCGCTCTTCCGCGTGGCGCCGCCGCTGCGCATCGTGGCGCCTGCCGGGCTCGATACGCCGCGCCGCGCCAGCTTCGATCACGGCATCATCCGCCTGCCGGAGAGCTACCGCGGCGTCGCCGGCGGCCCCGCCAAGGAGCTCTACCGCGCTGCGCTGGCGCATATCCTCGCCCATTTTCGCTTCACCCCGGAGAAGTTCCCGCCGCGCAGCCTGAAGCCGGTGCAGGTGGCGCTGATCTCGCTGATCGAGGATGCGCGCGTCGAGCAGCTGGCGCTGGCACTCTATCCCGGCCTGCGCCGCCTGTGGCAGCCCTTCCATACCGCGTCGCCCGCCGGCGCCGCGACCGCGCCGGCGCTGATGGCGCGGCTTGCGCGCGCGCTGCTCGATCCCGCCTATGCTGATGATCATTTCTGGGTGCGCAAGGGGCGCGAGCTGTTCTTCGCCGACCCGGCGCGCTGGCAGGATCCGGCGCTGAGCCGCGCGCTGGGCGGGCTCCTCGGCAATGATCTCGGCCAGATGCGCGCCCAGTTCAACGCCCGCACCTATGCCGTCGAACCGCTCTATCGCGACGACAATCAGGGGCTTTGGGATTTCCCCGCCTCCGCCACGCCCGACGAGGCCGAGGCGGCGGTGGACGCCGTGCGCTTCGATACCGCCGAAGACGCGCCGGCGGAGCGCGAGCGCGAGGCGGAAGAGGCCGAGGCGGCTAACCGCGCCAGCCCGGTCGCCGCTGCGCCGAGATCGGCCTGCCGGTAGCGCGGTATCCCGAATGGGATTTCCTCATCGGCAGCGAGCGCGCCGACTGGACCACCATCCTCGAATACCCGCCCGCGGAGGCGAGCGCGCGGCGCATCGATGCCATTCTCGAGCGCTATCCCGAGCAAGTCCGCCGTATCGCAGCGCTGATCCGCGCCGCCAAGCTCAGCCGGCCGCAGCGCTTGCGCCGCCAGAGCGAAGGCGACCGGCTCGATCTCGAAGCGGCGATCGGCGCCGCCATTGACCGACGTCTTGGTGTCGCGCCGAGCCCCAAGGTCTATGCGCGGCTCGAGCGGCGCTGGCGCGATCTCTCGGTGCTGCTGCTGCTCGACGCCTCGCACTCGACCAATGACGTCCTGCGCGGCGCCGGGCGCAGCGTGCTGGAGCTCGAGCGCGACGCCGCGGCGCTGCTCGCGCATGCTATGGACGGGCTCGGCGATCCCTTCGCCATCCACGCCTTCTGCTCCGACACCCGCGCCGATGTGCATTACTACCGCTTGAAAGAGTTCGACGCGCCCTATGGCGAAGCGGAAAAGCGCCGGCTCGCCGGGCTCTCCGGCCGCTTCTCGACGCGCATGGGCGCGGCGCTGCGCCACGCCGGCCGCGAGCTCGCGACGCGACTCACCTACCGCCGCCTGTTGCTGATGATATCCGACGGCGAGCCGTCGGATATCGACATCGCCGACCGCCGCTACCTTGTCGAGGATGCGCGCCGCGCCGTGTTGTCGCTGCGGCATCGCGGCGTCGACGTCTTCTGCGTCGCGCTCGATGCCGGCGGCGACGCCTATCTCACGCGCATTTTCGGTCGCCGCAACGTGCTGCAGCTCGATCGCATCGAGCGCCTCCCGGAGAAGCTGCCGCTGCTCTATTTCCGCCTCGCGGGCTAGGAGCCGGTCTGGCGGGCCGCGGCGCTGTCGCGCCGCGGCCCGTCTTCGGAGCTGATCCCGCTTACTTCGACTGGCTCAGCTGTCCCGCGCCGCTCGTCTGCGCCTGCAACGGCGCGCCGCTGCCGTTGGTGGCGAGGACGCCGATGCCCGGCGTCAGCTCGGGATGCGGGCTCTGCACATTGGCATAGACCCGGTTGTCGGCCCGCGCGATCTTCGGAAAGCCCTGCAGTTCGGGATGCGGGTTGTTGATGTTGGCGTACCAACCGCCGGCAGGCGCCTGGGCCGTGTCCTGGGCGAGAGCCGCCGAGGCGGCGGGCACCGCGAGCGCCAGGGACAGCACGGCCGCACGCGCGAGGCCAGTGAAGCGAATCTGGGTCGACATGACAAAATCTCCTTGCTGGGATGAGGCCGGCGGCCTGAATGACGGCCGCTTCTATCCTCGCCCTGCAGATGAGGACCGCATCGCCCGCGCGTAAGCGGGCAAAGTACGAATGCACTGTTGATCGAAGTTAAAGAATGCTCGGAGGCGGTGGCGGCCGGAAAGTGATATTTTTATCACTTTGAGCAAAGCCGCCGGCCGGCAAAGCGTCGTCGGGGTCTCGAATGACGAAGCCCCGCCGAAAAGCGCCGGGGCTTGCGCCGCCCGCGCCGATTTCGGCGGCGCAGGAGCGAGCCGGAAAGACCGTTGGTGCAATGGGGAGCGCTTCCGGCTGCGTCGGGCTGACATAAATTCTTAACCAAAGTGCAACCAGACGGGGCGCACGCGGTGCCGCCAGCCGACGGCCCCGTTTCATCACTCGTTAGTGCTCTCGCCTTAATCTTCCCGCCCGTACGGCCTCGCGCGGACGGGCGATGATCTTTGGCTTCGACATCAAGGGCTTTTTCTCCTCGAAACCGGGACTGAGCTTCCTCTATTTCACCGTCTTCGCGGCGGCCTTCGCGGCTGGGCTCGGCTATATCGTCTATGTCATGAGCCTGCGCGCCTATACCGCCGACAAGGGCGACGAGCAGGCGACGGCGCTGCAGCTCGTCGACGCCTTCGTCACCAACTATTCCGAGCTGCGCGTTAGCTTCGCACGCCCCGACGCGCCGGTGCCCGCCACCTTCCGCGCACATTCCATAGAGCTCTTCAACCGTCTGCGCGGCGCCGACGAGACCCTGCGCATCCGCTGGGTCGGCCGTGTCGATCGCGCCATTGCGACGCCGCCTGCCGATGGCGATATGGCGGCGGTCATCGAGGGGCTTGCCCGCGAGCGGGATCCGAAGCCGGTCTCGCGCGTCCTCAGCCTCGGCGAAGCGCGGGTGTTCCGCACCATCTATCCCTCGGTCGCAACGCAGCAGAGCTGCGTCGATTGCCACAACCGGCTGCAGCCCGAGAAGCCGCGCTGGCATGTCGACGAGCTCATGGGCGCCTTCTCCATCGACGTCCCTGCCGACGCCTTCCTGCGCCGCGATCTGCGCCAGAGCAGCGGGCTCGCGCTGGTGATCTTCCTCTCGCTTACCGGCATCGGCCTCGCCGTCGCGCTGAACAGTTTCCGCCAGCTGCGCGAGCGCAAGGCCGCCTATCACGAGCTGCGGCACGCCAAGGAGGAAGCCGAGACCGCCAGCCGTTCGAAATCCGAGTTCCTCGCCAATACCAGCCATGAGCTGCGCACGCCGCTCAACGCGATCATCGGCTTCGCCGATCTGCTCGCGTCGCAGAAATTCGGCCCGCTGGGCAATCCACGCTATGTCGGCTACGCCGTCGACATCCGCGACAGCGGCCAGCATCTGCTCGAGCTCATCAACGACGTGCTCGATCTCTCGAAGGTGGAATATGGCAAGCTCGAGCTCCATGAGGAGCCGGTCGATGTCGCCGCGATGGTTGCATCTTGCCTGCGGCTGATGCGGCCGCGCGCCGAGGCCGCCCAGGTCGGGCTCGACGCCGAACTGCCCGCGGCGCTGCCGGCGCTGCGCGCCGATGATCGCCGCCTGAAGCAGATCCTGCTGAACCTGCTGTCGAACGCGGTGAAATTCACCCCTGCCGGCGGCAAGGTCGTGCTGCGCGCGCAGGCCGACGCCGCCGGCTTCCACCTCAGTGTCGTCGATACCGGCATCGGCATCGCCGCCGCCGATCTCGCCAAGGCGCTCAGCCCGTTCGGCCAGGTCGACAGCCGCCTGGCGCGGCGCTATCCCGGTACCGGACTGGGCCTGCCCTTGACCAAGGCGATGGTCGAGCTCCACGGCGGTACGCTGCGCATCGACAGCCAGCCTGGCCTTGGCACCACCGTCACTGTGTCGCTGTCGCTCGAGCGCCTGCTGCCGCGCGAGGTCGAGAGCGCGGCGTAGCGGGCTGCGGCGCAGGCGCGCGCGCCGCCACGGATCGACTGACGCGCCGGCGCCGGCTGCTCAGAAGAAGTGGTAGGCGATGCCGAGCAGCAGCGTTGTCTGGTGCGTGGTGCTGTCGGGCTCGTAAAGGCCGTTCGCGTCCGCCGGGCTTGCGCCATAGCCGAAACTCTCATACTCGCCGGTGAGGCTCAGCTCGACGCGCTCGCTGAGGCGGAAGCCCACTTTGCCTTGCGTGCGCCAGATGAGCTTGTCACCGAGCGAGAAGCTCTCGCCGCCGGTCGACATCGACGCGTCGAACATCGTCCCCGCGGCGCCGGACAGCGACAGCACCCAGCGCGATGCCGGCGAATACTGCGCCAGCAAGCCGCCCATGCCGTCCCAATTCTCGTAAGTCTCGCCATAGCCGCCGATGCCTTTGAGGTCGCGCGACCAGTAGCGGTAGCCGATCTCGGCAAAGGGGGTGAGGATGACCGTCGTCCCCAATGTGAAGGCGCGACCGAGCTGAGCCGCGCCGATGTAGATATTGTCGTTCGTCGTGCTCTGGTAGGGCGTGCAGTCGCCGAAGTCGTCGCAGAGCGCGCCGTTATAAGCGGTCGAGCCCGAGGCTCGCGCGTGCGTCGAGGCGGACATAGAGGTTGGAGATCGGCGCCTCCGGAAACGCCAGCATGACGAAGCCGAGGCCGACCGTCGGCAGCCAGCCTTTTTCGGTGTCGAGAGTGCTGCCCCCTGCCGTCTCGGCATAGTCAAGATCAGGACTCGCCGGCATCGAGGGACACGCCATTATCGGCCTTGCGGATGTCCAGCGTGTCCGCGACGGCACCGCGCGATCCGATTGCCGTGGTCAGTGCCAGCGCGGCGACGGCGCCAAGAGCGACAGAACGAAGGTGCATAATGAGCCCTATGCAAACGATGGGGTCCACGCCGGCCGGAGCATTAGTCTCCGCTTGCGCGTGAGATTAGCCGAGGCGTTCGAGAGAATCGACTCCCGGCGGTCCGGCGGCGGGCAGGTTGCGCCCGCCCGGCGCCTTCTCGCATACTGGCGGCTCTCGGCTGGCCGTCACGGTGCAGCGGATCACGATGATCGCACAGGTAGTTCTTGTCGGCCGCTGAGCGCTCACGCAACTCTCCGATGGCGTCGGACCTTGCCGGACTGGCCTTGCTCGAGTCCCGTCTCGGCGACGAGCGCCTGCAGCGGCGGCTGGTGCGCGAGCACGATTACGAGCGCCGCCTGGCCCACAAGCGCCGATATTTCCTTCATCCTGAGAGCTGGCGCGGGCTGATCCATGGCAGCGTCCGGCTGGCGGGGCTCCATGCCCGCGGGCGGCGCAACGCCCGGGCGATCGAGCTGCGCCGAAACGAGCTGAGCTTCGGCCACCTGCCGGGCGCTTTCGACGGCTTCACGCTGCTCCAGCTCTCCGATCTGCATCTCGACCTGAACCCCGATATCGTTGAAATCCTCATCGAGCGCGTGCGGCCGCTGGAATACGATCTTTGCGTGCTCACCGGCGACTACCGCGCGCGAACCGACGGGCCGTTCGACGCGACGCTTGCCGCCCTCGAGCGGCTGCGCGGCCATCTCAGAGGCCCGGCTTACGCCGTGCTGGGCAATCACGACACCATCCGCATGGTGCCGCGCATGGAGGCGATTGGCTTCAGCCTGCTGCTCGATGAATGGACGAGGATCGAGCGGGACGACGCCTCGCTGTGCCTCGCCGGCATCGATGATGGGCGCTCCGGCCGGGCGCAAAATATTCGCCGCGCGACGCAAGGCATGCCCGATCGGGCGGTGTCGATCCTCCTCTCCCACAGGCCGCGGGCGTACCGGCACGCGGCCCAGGCCGGCTTCAGCCTCATGCTGTCCGGTCATACGCATGGCGGCCAGATCTGCCTTCCCGGCGGCACGCCGCTGTTCACCGACGGCGAGAGCCCGCGGGCGCTGGCGCGCGGCGCGTGGCGCTACCAGAGCCTGCTCGGCTACACCTCGGCGGGCTCGGGCGCGTCGCTGGTCGACCTGCGCTTCAACTGCCCGCCCGAAGTCACGCTTCACCGGCTGCGGCGGGAAGGCGGCACAACCCAGCCGGCGATCCCTTGATCCCGTTCCGACAGCTGCACTGTTTCTGTCCGCGTGGCGCGCTCGCCGCGGTCCTGCCGCGTCCTTTGCCCCGGCGGATGCCGACCGACCGTTGAACAACGAACTCGCTGCGCCCTCTGCCGTTCGCAGGGGATTGACGCAGAAGGAACCATGGCACGCAGACGCACGCATACCGAGCAGGACGAAGCCGAGCAGTTGACTGACCGCGTCGGCTCGGTGGTGCCCAAGACGGCCGATTTGTGGGTCGAGACCCAGGCCAGATTGTTCGAGCAGGTTGACGAGGTTGCCCGGCGCTGGCTTGACCGGCGCCGTGAAGCGCTCGACGCGGCGCGGCAATCCATGGAGGAGATGAGGCGCTCGAGCGATATCGCCGACCTCATGCGCGTCCAGCAGGACTGGGTGCTCGGCGCCGTGCGGCGGGTCGCCGCTGATATCACCGAGATGACCGGCGCTGCGCTCACCTTCTCCCAGGCATCGGCATCGCGCATCGGACAGGCGGGCGAGGGCATGGCGCATGATCTCGAGCGCGCCGGCCAGGATGCGCTCAGTGCCGCCGGATCAAAGCCGCAGCTTCGTACGGCGGAATAATACCGCCTGTCCGGGCCGCGTCATCGGCTTGGTTGCCGCTGACGCGGCGCGCGGGCGGTGTCACGCCCCGCGAAGCGTCATCGGCCGCCGCCGATACCGTTCTTGAGATCCTCGTCCGACCGTTTGTCGAGTTCGTCGGTTTGTTTCAGGAGCGCCTTGACCTCGTCCTCGACCGGCCCCGGATTCGCAGAGGGCGGGGCGCGGACACCGGCTGCGGCAGCGGCGCTGTCGATTTGCGCCTGGGTCGGCTGATGATCCCGGTGGTCATAGATGTTGCCTTCGCGCGCCGGCGGCGTCGTGCCGGGCACCGCGGCATTTTGCGCGAGAGCCGGCGAGCCCGCCGCCAGCAGCAGCGCAGCGAGTGCGGCCGGAGAGAACGATGATCGTCGCGCCGATGTCGTCGTGTCCATTCGCCGATCTCCCTGATGCGAGCGCTCGCTTCTAGCGATGGCCGCCACCGCCGCCCCCACCGCCATGCCCGGCAAAGCCGCCATGACCTGCGACGCCGCCATGCCCGGCGAAGCCATGGGCCCAACCGGCGTGGCCGCCGCCGCGATCCCAATGGCCGTGATCCCAGCCATGATGCCAGCCGCCCCAGCCACCATAACCGTAATAGATCGAGCCTTCGACCGGATAGGGATATCCATAGGCGTAAGGCGGCGCGGCATAATCAGGCTCCACCGCGCAGCCGGACAGCAAAGCGCCGAGCATCATCAGCAGTAGCAGCGCTTTCGTCATTGTGACCTACATCCGGTGGTAGACGTCGACGTAACGTGCCGTCTGTCCGTCGCCGTCGCTGATGGCGCCGCTGCAGCTCATCTGCTTGTCGCTGATCGAAAGCGTGCAGGTCAGGGTGTCGAGCTGCCCTGCGGGGCCTTTGAATGTCACCTGCAGCCTGCCGCCGTTCACACGGGACGCCGCCATGGTGTCGCTATTGATGGGACGGAAGCTGCCGTCGGCCGGAGCGTCGTAGGTCTCGACCTGAGGCCCGCTTCCAGGACTAGGGAGCACGGTCACCGACCACGTCAGGTGACCGGGATCCGCCCGCAGGATCTCGATCGTGACATCGTTCGGCACGGGCTCGCCGGGCGGCAGCGCCGATTGCGCGCGATCCCAATGCCAGCTCCCGACAAAGGCGGTGTCCTGCGCCGGGGCGGCGGCACAGCCCGCTGCTCCGGCGCAGAACCCGATCATCAAGCCGACGCCTCGAAGCCGTGTCATTCTGCTCTCCTGCTCAGCCTTTCGCGCACCAAGCTCGGTCCATGTCGATCGTGGTCCGCAGGCACGCCGCGCCGCGGCACGATGCCATAGGCCCGGAGCGCGTTCAATCTCGGGTCGTCATCGGCAAACGGTTGGCCGCGAACGGGGTTCTCGATGCAGCCGCTGATCCTGTGGCGCAGTACTGGAACGCGTCCCGGTTGGAGCTGCGCTCGAACGCGCCGAGCGGGACGGCCTTCCGGCGGCGAAAGTGACTCACCGCCATCGGTCTTGCGTGAGGGAGCCCGTGAAGATGGTAAACTCCCAGGCCGGGCGCCCACCGCTGGATTATCGGTTCCGTCCCAAAGAAACCATTTGCTGCGGCGCGCATAGTCGCGCCCACTAGGCAGAACCATCTGTGCAGCGCTCGCGGCAGAAGCCGGGCGAAAAGGCGACGCTGCGGGCCTCGCCCTGCGACCGCGCCGTCATCGCGGCCCGCCGGTTTGGCATGACGAGCAACCGTGCACCTCTGACCATCGAGCCTCAACCATGGATATCAGCACCACGAAGCGGCAGGCGGGCGAGGGATCCACGGGTATTTTTCCGCGCCGAGAGTGCCGCGGGCTGGTTTTCGCTGACCTGCAACGCATGTCATTGAGCGTAGGGAACGGAAGATGATGTCATGAAAGCGCCTCATATGAAACCCCGCGGGCGCGCTTTCAGCGGCGCGGCGCTCGGCGTCATCGGCACGCTGCTCGCCTCCGCACCGGCCGCGCTGGCGCAAGGCGGCCCCAGCCGGGCGGCGCCGGCCGCCGCGGCCTGCGCCGGTGACAATGGCGGGATCACCCTGGCCCCCGGCTTCTGCGCGAGCGTCTTTGCGGACAATATCGGCCACGCCCGGCACCTCGTGGTCGCACCGAACGGCGTGGTCTACGTCAATACCTGGAGCGGCCGCTACTACGGCAATGACAAACCCCCGGCCGGCGGCTTCCTGGTGGCGCTGCAGGACACCAAGGGCACCGGCGAAGCCGATGTCGTCACTCGCTTCGGCCCCGGCGTCGAGAGCGGCAATGCCGGCGGCACCGGGATCGCGCTCTACAAGGGCGCGCTCTACGCCGAGTCCAATGATCGCATCATGCGCTACGCCTTGCCGGCCGGCGCGATCGCGCCCACCGCGCCCCCCAATACGATTCTTTCGGGATTGCCGCTGACCGGCGACCATCCCATGCATCCTTTCGTGATCGACGCGCAAGGCGCGCTCTACGTCGATCTCGGCTCCGCAACCAACGCCTGCCAGCTTCAGAACCGCATCGCGGGGTCGCTGGGACGCCAACCCTGCAGCGAGCTGGAGACGCGCGCCGGCACCTGGCGCTATGACGCCAATCGCATGGACCAGCATTTCTCGCCCGCCGAGCGCTTCGCCACGGGGCTGCGCAACGGCGAGGGATTTGCCTTCGACGGCGCCGGCAGGATCTATGCGACGCAGCATGGCCGCGACCAGCTGCGGGAGAACTGGCCGAAGCTCTATCAGCCCGCGCAGGGCGCCAATGAACCGGCGGAGGAGCTGGTGCTGCTGGAGCGTGGCGCCGATTACGGCTGGCCGGAATGCTATTTCGACATCGCGCAGAAAAAACTGGTGCTGGCGCCGGAATATGGCGGCGATGGCGGCAAGGAGGTCGGCGCCTGCGCCGAGAAGCGGGAGCCGGTTGCGTTCTTCCCGGCGCACTGGGCGCCCGACGACCTCGCGATTTATTCCGGGGCTGCGTTCCCGGCGGCGTATCGCGGCGGCGCGTTCATCGCCTTTCACGGCTCCTGGAATCGCGCGCCCTTCCCGCAGCAGGGCTATAACGTGGTGTTCCAGCCTCTGGCCGACGGCAAGCCTGCCGGGCAATTTGTGGTCTTCGCCGACGGCTTTGCTGGTGCGGTGAAGGAGCCGGGCCAGGCCGCGCACCGGCCCTCGGGGCTTGCGGTCGGCCCCGACGGGGCGCTCTACATCGCCGACGACACCCGCGGGCGCATCTGGCGCGTCGTCTTCCGCGGCGGCACCGCCGTGGCCGGCATCGCGCCGGCCCCCGCGCCGAGCAGCGGCAGCTCGACCGCCCGCGACGTGCAGCCGCCCGAAGGCATCCATCCCAATGCCGGCGCCGAACAGACGGCCGCGCTGACGCCGCCTCCCGGCGCGACACCCGCCGAGGTCGCGCTCGGCGAGCGGGTTTTCCGCGGCCAGGTGGGCGGCGGCACCTGCGAGGGCTGCCACGGCTCGAACGCCAAGGGGACGTCGCTCGCGCCTGATCTCACCAACAGCAAATGGCTCTGGGGCGATGGCAGTCTTGCCTCGATCCGGCAGGTGATCGCCAATGGCGTGCCGCAGCCGAAGCAGTATCGCGATGGCATGCCGCCGATGGGCGGCGCGCAGCTCTCGCCGTCGCAAGTCTCGGCGGTAGCGGCTTATGTGTGGGCGCTCAATCACCGGAAGCCGGGTTGAGCGGCACGGACTGCCGCGTCCGCGACCTGCGGCGCGCTGGATCTCGTCCGCTGGATCCCGCGGATCCTTGATCAAACGCATGGTGCGGCGCATCCCGGTGTGATGAAATCCTTCCTTCCCAGAACTTTGCATCAGGCCCGCCGGCTATCGGCCGTGGGGCGAATTGAAAGGAACCAATGCGATGACGACAGAGGCACTGAAACGGCGGCGTGCGACGCCACGCGATACGCGAGCGGGTCTGGCATCCAACGCGGCGCAGGATATCTCGGGGGCGCTCAATGCGCTGCTGGCCGACGCCTTCGCCTTGTACTTGAAGACCAAGAATTTCCACTGGCATATGTCGGGTCCGCATTTCCGTGACTACCACTTGCTGCTGGACGAGCAGAGCGACCAGATTTTCGCGGTGACCGATCCGATGGCGGAGCGCGTCCGCAAGATCGGCGGCATGACGCTGCGGTCGATCGGCCAGATCGGCCGCTTGCAGCGGGTCTTGGACAATGATGCCGATTATGTCACGCCGCTCGACATGCTGGCAGAATTGCGCGAAGACAACACCCAATTCGCGGCGCATATGCGCGAGGCGCACGGGCTGTGCGACGAGCTCGGCGATGTCGCCAGCGCGAGCTTGCTCGAGACCTGGATCGACGAAGCCGAGCGTCGCGCTTGGTTTCTGTTCGAGGCGACGTCGCACGCCGAGCGCAACGAGTGACCGGCGCCACAGGCTGATCCGGCAGGATCACGGCTTTCGCGGGGTCGACCGAGGCAGCGGGAGGAAGCAGATGTCGAATAAATCGCAGGATGCTCCGCGCGGCGATGCAAAGCCGGCGTCGCCGCCTTCCCACGGGACGGCCTCGGCGTCGGCGCGGGACCACCGCCGCCATGTCGAAGCGCTCCTCGACGCGGCGCTCGCCGACACGTTTCCTGCCAGCGATCCGACCGCGATCACGGTCGATCACTAGGGCGCCGGCCGCGGTGGCGGCCGCGCCCTCGACCGGCATAGACGAACATCGAGGGAGAGACGCGATGTCGACCGCCCGACCGCCGCTGCCGCCCTTCACCCGCGAGAGCGCCAC
Organism: uncultured Alphaproteobacteria bacterium; assembly: GCA_963789275.1. Lineage (GTDB taxonomy): Bacteria > Pseudomonadota > Alphaproteobacteria > ATCC43930 > CGMCC-115725 > DAHUYF01. The sequence goes on along the minus strand of CAWBKF010000004.1, from coordinate 35,939 downwards.
CGAGAAGGTTCGTCTTGCCGAGGACGCCTGGAACAGCCGCTGTCCCGAGCGCGTCTCGCTCGCCTATTCGCTGGACAGCGCCTGGCGCAACCGTGCCGAATTCCTCCAGGGGAGGGCGGCGATCGTCGACTTCTTGTCGCGGAAATGGACCCGCGAGCTCGACTACCGCCTGATCAAGGAGCTCTGGACCTTCGCCGACAACCGCATTGCCGTCCGCTTCGCTTATGAGTGGCACGACGATTCCGGCTCCTGGTTCCGCTCCTATGGCAATGAGAACTGGGAATTCGGCGAGTATGGGCTGATGCGGCGGCGCCTCGCTAGCATCAACGACCTGCCGATCGCGGCGGCCGACCGCAAGTATTTCTGGCCGCTCGGCGCCCGGCCGGCCGGGCATCCGGGCCTCTCCGAGCTGGGGCTCTGACCTCGCCTAGGATAATCCGGCGGTTGCCAGGAAGCGGTCGAACCCTTCGACGAACCGGGCGGGCTGCTCCAGGAAGGCGGCGTGACCGCCGCTGAAGGTGGTCACCGTCGCTTGCCGCAAGGTCTTGATCGCCGCCCGGCAACGGGCCAGCGGCATCACCCGGTCCTGCTTCGCCCAGGCGATCCAGATCGGAATGTCGAGCGCCGCGGCGAGCGCGCGGATATCCGCCTGCGGCCGGCCGAAGCCGGCCCAGGCTTGCCGCAGCAGCGGCGCGATCTCGTAGGCGCTGGCGACGATGCGTCGGCGTTGCTGGGTAGCCGCGCGGCCGCGCAGCACCAGGCGGTAATAGAGCGCGAAGGCAGGCTTGAACCACCAGCTTCCGCGCTCGCCGGCCGCGAAGAACGCGGCGAAAGCCGCGCAAAACCGCCTGACGGTCGTGGTCACGGGAACGAGACCGCCGGTATCGCACAGCACCAGCGCCGCGACGGGGTGCCGGCTGGCATAGAGGATGGTGGCGGCGCCGCCGATCGAATTGCCGATGATGACCGGCCTTACCGCGCCGATCCGCGTCAGCACGCCGTCCAGCAGAGCGGCGTAGCGCTCCGGGCTCGCCGGCTGATGATCGGGCCCCGACCGGCCCTGTCCCGGCCAGTCGATGCGGATCACGTCGAAGCGGTCTCTAAGGCGTTCCGCCAGCGCCGCGAAATCGCCGCCGCCATGCCCCACCGCATGGAGGCAGACCAGCGCCGGGCCGACGCCCTCGCGCGCGACCGCCAGCCGTACGCCGTCGATCTCGATGTCGGGCATCCCCGTTGGCACGCCGGCAGCCGATCTTCTGTCCATGATCATTCTCTTGTGATATGAATATCACATAGTGATATCGGCGACGTCGGACGGAGTCAACCGGCGCGTCCGCCGGAGCGGCGTGCGATCGGGGCGTCACGATCAACGATGTATTATGCTGCCAGCCGTTCCGGGCCGCTGCCCCCTGATCCCCAAAGGTAGGAAGATGCGCTTTTCTCTCCGCTTATCGGCGCACGGCGTCGCCATTGCCCTGGCGCTGGCGTCGCCCGCCGGCGCTGCGCCGGTCCATGATGCTCCGGCCTATGGGGCGCAGCTGCAGGGTTTCGACTATCCCTGGCCGGTGCGCCATTTCCGCTTCACCTCGCAGGGCGCCGCGCTGGACATGGCCTATATGGATATGCCGCCGGAAAAGCCGAACGGGCAGGCCGTGGTGCTGCTGCACGGCAAGAATTTCTGCGCCGCGACCTGGCAAGCCACCATCGCCGTCTTGAGCGCGGCCGGCTATCGCGTTGTCGCCCCCGACCAGATCGGCTTCTGCAAATCGAGCAAGCCCGCGCATTACCAGTTCACCTTCCAGCAGCTCGCGGGCAACACGCAGGCGCTGCTGGCCTCGCTCGGGATAAGCCGCGCGATCGTCATCGGTCACTCGACGGGCGGCATGCTCGCGATCCGCTATGGGCTGATGTACCCGGAGGCGGTGGATCAGCTCGTGCTGGTCGATCCGATCGGCCTCGAGGATTGGAAGACCAAGGGCGTGCCGTGGCAGAGCGTCGATGGCTGGTACCGGCAGGAATTGCGCACCAACGCCGACGGCATCCGCGCTTACGAGCGCTCGACCTATTATGCCGGGACCTGGGATCCCCGCTATGAGCGCTGGGTGCAGATGCTGGCCGGCATGTATCGCGGCCCCGGACGCGCCGCCGTCGCCTGGGACTCGGCTCTGCTTTACGACATGATCTACACCCAGCCGGTCTTCTACGAGCTTGGCCGGCTTGCCATGCCGGTGCTGCTGATGATCGGCGACAAGGACACGACGGCGATCGGCAAGAACCTCGCGCCGCCCGCCATCCGTCCGAGCCTCGGCAATTATCCGGTTCTGGGCAAGGCGGCGGCGGCGATGATCCCGCATGTCCGTCTGGTCGAATTCGCCGAGCTCGGCCATGCGCCGCAGATCCAGGCGCCGGAAGTCTTCCACCAGGCCCTGCTCGACGGAATGCGCGCGCTCGCTGCCGACGCTCCCGCCAAATGAGGCGGTTCGATGACGGCGCTGCGGGCAGTTCCGGTCGGCGCCTCACACTTAATTCACCATTCTTCTCCATGTTGGGGCTTGGCGCCGGCCTCGCGCCGTGGATGCCGGCTTGACATTGAGGCGGCGCCCTGTCTCATTGCCTCAGCCGTGGGTCGCCGATCTCGGATGCAGGCGGCGGCGGCGTCCATGCCCCCGGAAACGCTCGGGCGTGTCAGATGACTCAGCCGCTTCCTTGTGAGAAGCGTTCTCCACACCCATCTATAAGTAACCAGCAAAGCTCACCCGTGCAAAGCTCCGCGAGTACCGCCGCTTCACCGCCCGTGCCTTCTTCGCCCCCGTGGCAGAAGATCGTGGCGCCCTATGCCCGCGCCGACCTCAGGCGTGCCGTGGGCCAGCTGCTTGATACCGGCCTGCCGTTTCTGCTGCTGATGGCGGCGCTGCTGTGGGGCGTCAAACATCATCCCTGGCTGACGCTGCCGCTCGCCGTGCCGGCGGCCATGCTGCTGGTCCGCCTTTTCATCATCCAGCACGATTGCGGCCACGGCTCCTTCTTTGCGTCGCGCCGCGCCAATGATCTCCTGGGACGCGCCCTCGGGGTGTTGACGCTGACGCCTTACGCCTTCTGGCGCAAGGCGCATGCCATCCATCACGCGAGCTCCGGCAATCTCGACCGCCGCGGCACCGGCGATATCGACACGCTCACCGTGCGCGAATATTTGTCGCAGCCGGTGTGGCGGCGTCTGGTCTATCGGATCTATCGGCATCCTCTGGTGCTGTTCGGATTGGGCCCCTTCTATGTCTTCGTCATCCGCAACCGGATCCCGGTCGGCGATTCGCTTCGACATCGCAAGATCTGGGGCAGCATTGTCGGCACGAACGCGGCGCTTGCCGCGATCATCATCCTGCTGCTGCTGACGGCGGGAGTGCGCGCCTTCATGCTGGGCTATCTGCCGGTGATCACGCTCGCCGCCTCGATCGGCATATGGTTGTTCTACATCCAGCACCAGTTCGAGCATGCCTATTGGGCGACGGGATCGGATTGGGACTTCTACGCCGCGGCGCTGAAGGGCGGATCCTTCTACGATCTGCCGGCGGTGCTGCATTGGCTGACCGGCTCCATCGGCTTTCACCACATCCATCACGTCTGCAGCAAGGTGCCGAACTATCGCCTGCGCGCCTGCTTCGAGGAGAATCCGGAGTTTCGCGACGCCCGCCGGCTCACCCTGCTCGGCAGCCTCAAATGCGCGCGGCTTGCCTTGTGGGACGAGGAGCGGCAGCTCCTGGTGTCATTCCGCCAGGCCTTCCGGCTGAAGAGGTTGGCGTCAGTCCCGCGCTGACGGCGCCGACCCCGGCGGCCTCAGAAACCTCCTATGACGAGGCAGGCTGGGCGCCGAGCTCGCTCAGGCGGATCTCGGCAAGCGGTTTGAATTCGCCGTTGGGGTATTTGTCCAGATAGGCCTGCAGCGCCGCTGGATTGTCACTTTCGCGCACGGATTCCCAGAACGACAGCTCGACCTCGCGGTCCTGCGGATCGCGCATGCCGCCGGCAGCGGAGGCAAACTCCGCGAGCCGGGTGCGCGCGAGCGCAACGAAGCTGCCGTCGGGGTATTGTTCCAGATAGGCCTCGTAGTCGGCGAGCCGGGCGCTGTCCTTGATCGAGTCCCAGAATGCCAGTTCGACCGATTGCGGCTCGGTTGCCGCCGCCGGTGCCGGCGGCTCGCTGCTCGGCAGAACTGTATCGGCGAGCATGTCGCCGGGCGCCGGCGGCGTCTCTCCCGTGCCGGGGCTCGCGGGCGCGTCGGCGATCAGGCGGAAGACGCGGATCGGCTGTGCGATGTTCTTGACGCTCTGCTCGCCGAGATCCTCGAAGCCGTAGGCGAGCTTGCGCCGCACATGGTCGTGGACGCCGCGCGAGATGCAGATGCCGCCGGGCGCGGCCAGCCCCTCCAGACGCGCGGCGATGTTGACGCCGTCGCCGAAGATGTCGCCGTCCTTCACCATGACGTCGCCGACATTGATGCCGATGCGAAACCACATGCGGCGCTCGTCGCTGAGGGTCAGATTGGCCTCAGCGACATCACGCTGGATCTCGACGGCGCATTGGACGGCGGCGAAGACGCTGGCGAATTCGGCGAGAACGCTGTCGCCGGCGGTGCCGCAGATCCGCCCGCCATGCCGCGCGATGAGCGCGTCGATCAAGGCGCGATGAGCCGAGAGCGTCGCCAGCGTGCCTTCCTCGTCGACGCCCATCAGACGGCTATAGCCCTCGACATCGGCGGCGAGGATGGCGACAAGCTTTCGCTCGAGCGGCGGCGCTTCCATCGTCGAATCCGGCCTCCCTCCCCCGGCGGTCTCCGGAGTGGCTGTCGCGATCGGCCGCTGCGGCGCTGCCGTGCTCAGTCGACGCGCCCCGGGTCGGCTCCCGTCGGTGCCCGGACGACCGGCGATCGCCAGGGCTCGGTAGCTCCGTGAGCGTGACGTTGACCAGCGCCGGCCTGACACGCCGACCGCCCCGCCGGCGCGCCACACAGGGCCAACGCTTTGGTCATGACCTTGCTCCCTATGGATGTCCGGCGCCCTGAGGGGGCAGGACCGGTCACTGGCGATGGATCAGCGCCAGTCATGCCGTTCGTGGCCGCCATGCCCGTCATCGTCGATGATGCAGGCGCTCAAGCTGCCGGCCACGCCGATGCCGATCAACGCGAGCAGCAGCGTAATCTTGATCTTCCTGAGAGACTTCATGGGATTTCCCTTCCAGCGAATGGCGGGGACACGGGTCAGCTCCCGTGCTGCCGCCGCGGTGAGCAGCGATTGTTCCCGCAATCAGCGTGATCTAAGCCGAATGAACGACAAGCGATAGCCTCGGAAACTACCCAGCGTCGCCTTAGCGTCGCCGGCGCCTGCCGGTCTGAGTAGTTTCCGAGGTTGGCGGTTCTCGCACCTTGCTCCCACATGAGCCTCGACCCGCGGAGTTCCCGGCGCGGGGCATTCAGGAGGAAGCAATGTCGCTGCTACTGCTCATCGTGCTACTTTTCGTGCTCTTCGGCGGCGGCGGCTATTACGGTTATCGCCGCGAGTATTACGGCGGAAGAGGCTTCGGCGGCCTGCTCGGCGTTGCGGTCATCGTCTGTCTGGTGATTTTCGTGCTCGGCGGTTTCCATTCCTAGGCCGGCACGGGCGCCGCCTCGGCCTGGCGCTCCGCGCTGAGATCCCGCACTCAAGGGACCAGCACGACCTTGCCGATATTGCGTCGCGCCTCGATATAGGCATGCGCCGCCGCCGCTTCGGCGAAGGGGAAGGCGCGGTCGACCACCGGGTTGATCTTGCCCTCCGCCTGCCAGCGGAGGATATCGGCGAGCCAGCGTCCGAGCGTGGTCGTCTCGCCCCACAAATGCCCGAGATTGACGCCGAACACGCCGCGATTGGCATTCATCAGTGCCGGCGGCGTCAAGCGCAGCCAGGGCACGCCGGCGGCCGCGCGCAACAGCGGCAGCCATCGCCCTGTCCGCTCGGCGGCAGCGGCAAAGCCGAAAACGCCGAGCCGCCCGAGCGGCGCCAGGCAGTCGTAACTCCGGCTCCAGGAGCGCCCGCCGATGGGATCGAGCGCGAGATCGACACCGCGCCCGTCGGTCAGCGCCTTCACCTGCGCCACGAGATCACCGGCCCGGGCATCGACCAGCCGGGTCACGCCGCGCTGGCGCAGGAAATCATGCTTGGCGGCCGACGCGACGCCGATGATTTCGGCGCCGACGATCCCGGCGAGCTCGATCGCCGAAAGCCCGACGCCGCCGCCGGCGGAATGGATCAGCACGGTCTCGCCCTTGCCGAGTCGGCCGAGCGCGATGACCAGCGCATAGGCGGTGAGATAGGTGAGCGGCAACGCCGCGCCATGCGCAGCATCGAGCCCGGCGGGAAGCGCGAATGCCTGGCCCTCGGGCACGGCGACATGGCTCGAATAGCCACCGAAGCGGGTGAGCGCCACTACCTTCTGCCCGATCGCGAACTGCGTCGCGCCCGGCCCGAGCGCCGCGATCTCGCCCGCGACCTCGTAGCCCACGACCGAGGGCGGCTTGGGCGCGTCGGGATAGACGCCCCGCCGCGCCATGATGTCGGCGAAATTGATGCCTGCCGCCGCGACCGCGATCAGCACCTCGCCCGCGCCCGGGATTGGCACCGCCGCCTCGCGCAGCGCCAGAACCTCGGGCGGTCCATGCCGCGTGATCCAGACCTGGCGCATCATCGTGGCCCCGCCTCCCCGGGAGGTCGGCGTCGCGTCACGGCACCGGCGTCTCGCCTCCCGCCGAAAGCGAGAGTAGGACGGTTCGCGCCCTGTCGCCTAGTTCCGGCCGTAAGGCCCGATTTCGCCGGGCGGCTCGCGCCGCGGTCATTGATGAACGCGCTGTTATGCTGTGCGAGGGCGGTCTCGTGCGATGACGGAAACGACAGCCGGTCCTGCCTGAGCGAAATTTAATGTGCGGCGGTACGACGGTGCTGATGGCGAGACCCCATATGTCGCTGTCCTGACAGGGTGGGCTTTGATCAGCACCAGGCAACGCAGGACGCATCGCATGACAACCAAAATCATCGGAAGCTGCGCTGGCAAGATCTCGATGGCGATTGTTAATGTGATCGCCCTCGCCGCGATGCTCGGCGCCGCGGCGGCGCCAGCCTTCGCTCACGGCGGCGGCTATGGCGGCGGCGGCCGTGGCGGCGGTTGGGGCGGACATGGCTTCCATGGCGGATGGGGCGGTGGGTTCTATGGCGGTTTTGGCGCGTTCGGCTTCGATCCCTTCTGGGGATATCCGGCTTACGCCTATCCCTATGCTTATCCGGCCTACGCCTATCCCGCTCCGTCGCCCTATCCTTATGGCTATCCTGTCGCTGCGCCGCCGCCACAGGTCGCACCGAGCGCGCCCGCGCAAAATCAAAGCGTCTGGTATTTCTGCCCGGTGTCGAAGACGTACTATCCTTACGTCTCGTCCTGTGTGAAGCCCTGACAGCAGGTGCCGGTCACGCCGCCGCAGTGACGTCATCGATTTAGCATCGCGCTCCTAAAAGCACGGGCGCGCCGTGCTGCTTTAGACAGTTGTTTACCATGTCCGTGGCATCTTGCCCCGTCGCGGCGAGTGCGAATCACCAGGACGCAAAGTGTCGATGGACGCCAATCCGATCAGGCCTGCCGCTCCGCTCACGGAGCCGCGGGACGGTGCCAAGGATGGCCTTGTCGCCGAGCTGGCGAGGCGCCTCGGCAGCTTCGGTGTCGAAGTAGCGGATATCGCTGGCAATCTCGAGGATGTGACGGCGCGGGTGACGCGCCAGGCCGACCATTTTCACGGGTTGCAGCGCACGGCCGAGACTATGGTCGCGGGCAATCGCGGCATCGACGAGGCGGCGCGCAGCGCCCAGACCGCCGCGCAGGCCGCGAGCGGCGAGGTGGATCAGTCGCGCGCCGTCGTCAAAGGCGCGGTCGGACATATCGGCGAGCTGACTTCCGCCGTCCGGCGCATCGACGAGCGCCTCGGCTCCTTCAATTCCGTGCTCGAGCAGATCGCCAATGTCGCGTCGGCGATCGAGGCGATCGCCAAGCAGACCAATCTGCTCGCTCTCAACGCGACGATCGAGGCGGCCAGGGCCGGCGCGGCCGGGCGAGGTTTCGCCGTCGTGGCCGGCGAGGTGAAAAGCCTTGCCGAGGAGACGCGCAAGGCGACCAGCCGCATCGCGAGCACCGTCGGCACTCTCACCAGCCAGATCGGCAGCCTGATCGCCGACAGCGAGGTCGCGGCAAGCCATGCCGGAGAGGCCGGGACCGGCGCGGAGAGGATGCAAGGCGTGATCGAGCGCGTGCATCAGGGCTTCGCCGTGATGGGGCAGCAGATCGATGCCATCGCGCATTCGGCCGCAGCCAATCTTGGCCATTGCGACACGATGCTGGGCGAGCTTGGCGAGCTCGCGACCGACGTCGGTCTGTCATCGGCCAACCTCAAACAGGCGGACAAGCGCGTCGAGGCCCTGCTCGGGCTCAGCGAGACGCTGGTGGAGTTCATCGCCGAGAGCGGCGTCGAGACGGCGGACACGCCGCTGATCCGCGCCGTCATCGACGCGGCCGCCCGCATTTCCGCGACGCTCGAGGCCGCCGTCACGCGCGGCGAGATCACCGTCGAGGCGCTCTTCGACGAGGATTATCGCGAGATCCCGGGAACCAATCCGAAGCAGTTTCTCACCCGCTATGTCGAGCTGACCGACCGCCTCCTGCCGCCGATCCAGGATCCGCTGCAGAAGATCGACCCGCGCATCGTCTTCTGCGTCGCCTGGGCGCGCGGCGGCTACCTGCCGACGCACAACCCCAACTACCGCCAGCCGCAAGGCAAGGATCCCGCCTGGAATGCCGCGAACTGCCGCAACCGCCGGGTGTTCAGCGATCGCGCGGTGCAGAAGATCGCGGCCAATACCAAGACCTTCCTGCTGCAGACCTATCGGCGCGACATGGGCGCCGGCCATTTCGTGCTGATGAAGGACTGCTCCTCGCCCATTTTCATCCGCGGCCGGCATTGGGGCGCGTTCCGCATGGGCTACCGCCAAGCCTGACCTCCGATGTGCATCGCTGGCGGCCGCCCGTCTAGGGCGCTCCGGCAGTCGCGCGGGGCCGCAAGCCGTCGATCACCAGGCGCAGGAAGATGTCCGCCAGCTCCGCGCCCGAGAGCGTACCGCCGGGCTTGTACCAGCGTGGCAGCCAATTGAGCGCGCCGATCAGGAAGAATTCGGTGATCTTGGGCTCGGCGCCGGCGATGGTGCCGTCGCGCACGCCTTCGGCGAGAAAGGATTGCAGCATGGAATCGACGGCGCGCGACTGCCGTCTCACCTCGCGGCGCTGTTGCGGCGTCAGCGCCGAAATGTCGCTCAGGATCCAGGCGGCGCCGTCCTTGCCGGCCAGCGTCTCGAATTGCAACCGGATATAGGCCTCGACCTTGTCGCGCCCGCTGCGTCCGGTCGCCGCCGCGCGGTTGACCGCGGTGAGGCTGCCCTCGAGCGCGTAGAGATAGCATTCGTAAAGCAGCTCGGTCTTGTCGGCGAAATAGTGATAAAGCAGCGCCTTGGAAAGCCCGAGCTCGCGCGCGATCTCTTCGACCGATGTCGCGTGGAAGCCGGACCGGTTGAAGAGATGCACCGCGATGCGCACCATCGCCGCCCGGCGCTGCCCGTAATGCTCCGTCGTGTCGAAGGCGGGATGGCGCGCCCGTAGGGGGCTGCGCTTGCGGGCGCTGCGCGGGCGTGCCGAGGTCATCGCGCTAATGGATCGCCGCATACATGATCTTCTCTTCCGTCGCCTCGAGCGCCGAGAACTCCTCGACCACCTTGCCCTGGCGCGCGACCAGGACGCGGTCGGAAAGCGCCATGATCTCCGGCAGATAGGAGGAGATCACCACCACCGCCTTGCCGTCTTCGGCCAGCCGGTTGATCAGCTGATGGATCTCGGCGATGGCGCCGACATCGACGCCGCGGGTCGGCTCGTCGAAGATGATCAGGTCGGGCTCCTGCACCAGGGATTTGGCGATCACTACTTTCTGCTGGTTGCCGCCGGAGAGCTCGACCACCTTCACGTCCTTGCCGATCGCGCGCACATTGAGCGCCTTGATCCAGGTCTCGCCGACATTCTCGGCCTCGCGCTGCGACAGCAGCATGCGCCGGCGCCCGAGCCTCGCCAGCAGCCCCATATAAATGTTGCGCGCGACCGACATGGTCTCGAAGAAGCCTTCGACCTTGCGGTCCTCCGTCACATAGGCGATGCCGTCGCGCACCGCCGGCGCCGGCACGCGGTAGCGCACCCTTCGCCCCTTCAGCAGCACCTCGCCGCCATGAAAGAAGTCGCGCTTCATCACGCCGGCCACCACCTTGAAGGTCTCGGTCCGGCCGGCGCCGACGAGCCCGAAGACGCCGGTGATCTGGCCGGCGAAGATCGACAGCGAGGTATTCTTGACCAGCGCCGCCATGCGCAAATTCTGCACCGACAGCACGCGCTGTCCCGGCGGCCGGACCGACTGCTTGCGCCGGCCGTAAAGCGTCTGCGACAGGTCGCGGCCAACCATCGCCTGGACGATGCGCGCCCGGTCGAAGGCGCGCGTGTCGTCGGTCACCACATGCTTGCCGTCGCGCAGCACGGTGATGCGGTCGGAGATCTGCAGCGCCTCCTCGAGCGCGTGCGAGATGAAGATCACCGACACGCCGCGGCGCTTCAGCTCGAGCACGAGGTCGAAGAAATATTTCTTCTCCTCGGGGGTAAGGCTCGCCGTCGGCTCGTCGAAGATGATGACCTTAGCGTTGTGGAGAACGGCGCGCGCGATTTCCACCATCTGCTTCTTGGCGGCGCCGAGCAGGCTCACCGTTGTGGTGGGTGCCACGTCGAAATTGAGCGATTGCAGGAATTGCTGCGCGGCGATGTAGATGCCGCGCAGCCGGTTGTAGAATTTCTCCTGGCCGAGGAACAAATTCTGCGCGACGGTCATGGTCGGCACCAGGCTGTTCTCCTGGAACACCATGGCGATGCCGAGATGGCGCGCCTCGAGCGGCGTGCGCGGCTGGACCTCGCGGCCTTCGACCAGCATCTTGCCCGAGGTCAGCGCGACAACGCCGGCCATAACCTTGGTGAGCGTCGACTTCCCCGCGCCATTCTCGCCGACCAGCGCATGGATCTCGGCGCGGCGCAGATCGAAATCGATGTCCTCGATGGCCGGCACCCCGGCATATTTCTTGGTCGCCCGACGCAGCTCCAGGATCGGGGTGGTCATGGCACGAACTCCCGCTCCAGCGCGGCCACGGAGAGGCGGAGGACTTTGCGACATCCCTTGGCAAGGACGAAAAGCTCGCCCCGGCATTCGACCGCGGCGACGACGCCGTGATGGCTGCCGTCGACGCGGCTGTGCAGCGAATAGCGCGGCAGGCCTTCGGGTGAGAGCCGGATGACCAGGCCGTAGGAGCGCGGCGGCGCCCAGGGCTTGAGGATGCCCATGGTCTTGATGTGCGCCCCTTGCATCGGCTCGAGGAAGGTGTGGCCCGAGCTCAGCCGCGGCGCGATCCAATAGCGCGGATCGATCTCGCGCATCATGCGCCGGCAATAAGCGGGTTCGCGCAGCACGAACTCCACCAGCTGGGTGCGGGCGATGAACGCGGTGAGCCAATAGCCGCCGCCCTGGGCCGGGGTGAGGCGCGAGGGATAGGCGGGGAGGTTCTCCAGCACCGCGCGGCACGGAGAGGTGCCGTCGAACGCCACCACGCGGTGCTGCCAGCTCTCGCTCACCCAGACCGCCGACCCGGCCGCCGAGGCGCCGAAGGCATAGGCGAGGCCGCTCGCGATCTCGCGCTCGCCACCACCGGCAAGGTCGATCGCGACGACGCGGCCGCTGCGGCCGCCCGCCATGAGGTCGTGGCACCAGCGTTCATAGGGCTGCGTGCGCGAGCCGTCGGTGGCCAGCACGCCGTGTCCGTCGGCGCTCGGCGCCAGTGCATTGACCGCGACGAGCGGGCGTCCGGCCGCCTGATCCCAGCGCCTGCCGTCATGCGCGCCGCCGCTGATGGTGATCTCGCCGCCCGCGAGCGCCGCGGCGAGTCCGCCATCGCCGAGGCAGCAGAGCGCGGTGACGGTGCGTTCGAAGCGCGCGACCTCGACCGGCACACCGCCTCCCAGCCGCAGAACCGCGGCACCGTCGGCGACGAACACCGCCTTGCCGTCGGTGGCGAGATCCTCGGGCGCCTCGAGGGTGGCGGCCACCGGCGCGGTCTCCAGCAACTGGTTCGGCTTGAGCTGGCCGTCGAAGGGCGGCACCGTGATCGACGCTTCGCCACGGCCGAGCAGACGGTCGGCGAGATGTCCTAGTGCTGCCATCATGCGCGCCGCCCCCAGCGCACATCGTACTGCACGAAATCGCGATCGGCATCGGCAAGCGTATAGCGGCCGATGCGGTTGTTCTGGATGCCGCCGAGATAGAGATGGCCGCGATGCTCGCGCATCGAGGTGATCATCGGATGATTGACCCCGCCGAGATCCCACAGCGACTCCAGGATCTCGCCGCGCTCGTTGAACTTGACGACGCAGCCGGTATTGATGTTGGGGAAGAGCCACTCGTCGATGGGCAGCCGCTTCGCCATGCGCCGCCGGAAACCCGGCATGCGCCAGGCGAGGTCGAGCGCGGGGCAGCGCATGCCCACCAGCGCCAGCCAGTAATTGCCGTCCGATGCCAGGTTGATGTTGTCGGGATAGCCCGGGAGATTGTCGAGCACCATCTCGATGCTGCCGGTCTTAGGGCCGGCGAACCAGTAGCGCTTCACCGTGCAGCCCCAGGTCTCCGCGAACAGGATCGACTGCCCGTCGCTGGCGATGCAGACGCCGTTGGGGAATTTGAGGCCGCGCAGCACGGTGCGGGTGGTGTTGGTGTTGGGATCGTAGCAGATGATGCGGCCATTGCCGCGCGCCTCGAGCCCGTCCACCGGCCATTCATGCATCTCGTAGCGCACGGTGGCCTCGGAAAAGAACACCCGCCCGTCATCGGCGATGTCGAGATCGTCGGCGAGGCGCAGCCGGCTGTCGTCATTGACCGAGGTGAGGCTGCGGTTGGTCTCGTCGGTCGCCTTCTCGACCTTGCGCTCGGGCGTGATGCGGTAGAGCCCCATGCCGCCGATGCAGACATAGAGATTGTCCTGGCGATCGAAGGCCATGCCCAGCGGCTGGCCGCCGATATGGGCATAGACCTCCATGCGCTCGTAGTCGGGCGGGAAGAAGCGGATGATGTCGCCGTGGCGCGAGCCCGCATAGAGATTGTCCTCGCGGTCGAGGATCACGTCCTCCGGCGCCTCGATGCGGCCGAGCCCGATCTCGCTCACCGTGCGCAGCCGGTCGTTGAGCGCGAACGGCGTGCCGCTGTCGGGCGCCGTCGTCGGCATCGCCGGCATCGCATGATAGGTGGGGCTGACATAGACCTTGCTGATGATGCGGTAGCGGTTCTTGACCCAGCGTATGTCGATCATCGCCGCCAGCAGCAGGATGCCGGCCAGCACCATGCGGTTGACGCCGCCCGGCGCCGACAGCGTGGTGAGACCATTGGTGATCAGCAGCACGATCAGCGTGCCGACCAGCGCCTTGGCGACGGAGCCCTTGCCGCCGCCGAGGCTGATGCCGCCGAGGATCGCCGCGGTCAGCACCTGGACCTCGAGCCCGACGCCGATGTCGCCGCCGACCGTGCCGAGGCGGGCCGCGAAGAAGAGCGCGCCGAGGGCGGTCAGCATGCCGCTCGCGACATAGCACAGCGCGATGGTGCGCCTGACCGGAATGCCGGAATTATAGGCGGAGCGGCGCGAGCCGCCGATCGCGGTGATGTGCCAGCCCGGCCTGAGCCGCGTCAGGAACACATGCCCGAAGATCGCGACCACGGCATAGACCAGCGCGACGCTGGGCACGCCGAAGAGATCGCCACCGCCCATGAAGTTCCAGCTCGGCATGTCGGGAAATGCCGCCGCGATCTGGTTGGAATAGTCGAGGATCAGCAGATCGTAGCCGGCGCGGTAGACGATGAGCGTGATGAGCGTGGTGATGAAGGCGCGCAGGCGTAGATAGCCGATGAGGAGCCCATTGACCGCGCCGAGCAGGCAGCCCACCAGGATCGTGGCCGGGATCACCGCCGCTACCGGCCAGTTCAGCACGTCGAGGCAGAAGAGGGCGCAGAAATCGGTGAGCGCGAACATCGAGCCGACCGAGAGATCGATGCCGCCGACGATGATCACCAGCGCCACGCCGAGCACGACGAAGCCGATCTCGCCGGCCTGGCGCGCGCTGTCGCCGAGGCTCGCCGGCGACAGGAAGCCGTCGATGGCGCGGCTGAAGACGATGGCGACGACGATCAGCACGATCACCGGGATCGCCGTCTCGGTCCAGCGCTTCGACAGGATCTCGCCCAAGAGGTGGTCGGGCCAGAAGCGGTAGCGCAAGCTGACGAGCTTTTCGTTCATCTTCTTTCCGTGAGAAGCGGCAGTACGTCCTCCCTCCCGCCGGCGTGGCGCCGGCGGGGCGGTAGCAGAGCCGCCGGGCGGATCCGCTGCCGCAAGGCGGCGGGGACCCGCCCGGGTCTGCCAGCTACTGCGTCATCCGGGCGAGGCTCCAGCAGGTGCCGTCGGTGCCGGCATTGTCCTTGGTGATCGGGATCAGCGTCGTATACATCGAGCCCTTGGTCGAGCCCGGCTTGATCCCCGAGGACAGCAGCCATTTGATCATGCCGGCCATGTCGGCGGCCTGGGTCGGCACGTCATAGCTGAGGTCGAGATCGAAGCCGCCGGACTTCACCTGGTCGCAGGCGCCGCGCTGCTCGCCGCCGCCGGAAGTGGCGACGAACACCTTGCCGGTGAGCCCGGCCTCTTTCACCGCTGCGGAGGTGCCGATATCCATGCCGTCCCAGAACCCTACGATGCCGCAGAGATCGGGGTTCTGCTTGAGCACGGTCTGGGTGATCGCCTTGGCTTTGGCCGCGTCCCAATCCGCGGCCTGGCTCGACACCACCTTGATGTCGGGGTGCTTCGCCAGCACGTTCTCGACGCCTTTGAGTGTATAGGCGCTCGCCGCCGCCGACAGCGCGCCTTGCACGATGGCGATCTTGTTCGACTTGCCCTGGCAGGCCTGCACCACGGCTTCGGTGTCGCGCTCGCCGATCTCGATCCAGTTGGCGCCGACAAACGCGGTGGTGCGATAAGCCGAGCCCATATTGATTTGGACGACGTAGATCCCTTCATTCTCGGCGCGCTGCAGCAGCTTGGCGTAAGTTTGCACGTCGGGATTGTGGATGATCATCACTGCCGGCTTCTCCGACAGCAGCGTCGTCACCGCCTGGGCGCCGGCGTTGGTGCTCCAATTGGGATCGCGCACCTCCATCTTGATGCCGAACGGCTCGAGCTCGCGCTTCACCCCCGCATACCAGCCCTGGGCCAGATCGAAATTCATCGCCACGGGCACGAAGGCCACCACCTTGCCGGCGAGCGAGTCCTTGAACGCCGCCTGGAACGGCTCGTCCAAGCCCTTTTGCGCCAACGCCGGCATCGCCTGCAGCGCCAGGAGCCCGAGCCCCGCCAACGCCGCGCGCGACGCTGACACCCAATAGATCCCGATCATGAACGCCTCCCTCTATGAGCGACCTGAAGTGCAAGCGGCGTCAGATGTCGCCTTGCTGAGCCGTTTCCTCGTTGCGCGGGTTGATGAAGGAATCCGTGAGGATCGCCACCAGCAGCACCAGCCCCTTGATCAGATTCTGCCCGGAATAGGACACGTCGAGGATGGTCATGCCGTTGAGCATGGTGCCGATCAGCAGCGTGCCGATGATCACGTTGACGACGCCGCCGCGGCCGCCGGAGAGCCCGATGCCGCCGAGCACCACCACCAGGATGACGTCGTAGATCAGCGTCGAGTTGAAGATGCGCGTCGGCATGCTGTTGACCGAGGCCGCCATGACCATGCCGGCAAAGGCGCCGATCAGCGCCGCCAGCACGTATTGCAGCACGATCACCGGCCGCGTCGGGATGCCGGTGACCCGCGCCGCGAAGGGATTGTCGCCGATGGCGTAGACATAGCCGCCGATCCGGGTGAGGCGCAGGAACAGCGCCACCGCGATGCTGGCGAGGCCAAACATGATCACCGGGGTGGGGATGCCGGCGAGCGTGCCCTGGCCAAGCCAGGCAAGGCGATCGAGCGCCGGGCTCCATTGCACCACGTCGAGCTGGAAGAACGCCACCTGGCCGAGCCCGGCGAGGAACAGGCCGGAGGCGAGCGTGGTGAACAGCGACGGCACTTCCGCATAGGCGATGAGCCAGCCATTGACCAGGCCGAAAGCGAGGCTGAGCGCCAGCGCCGCGAGCAGCGCCGTCGGCAGCGAATGGCCGTCCTGCACCATCTGCAGCACCAGCCCCGCCGGCACCGCCAGCGAGGCCACCAGCGAGATATCGATGCCGCGTCCGATCACCACCAGCCCCATGGCGAGGCCGAGAATGCCGAGCACCGCCACGTTCTGCAGCAGGGTCAGCATGTTGTCGGCGCTGAGGAAGCCGGGCAGCAACACCGAGAAGACGATGAACAGCGCCACGAAGAGGACGAAGACGATGCTCTGCTGCGTGAGGCGCGGCCGCTTCATGGCGAGCTGCTCCCGCCGCCACGATACCGCCGCGCACCGCCCGAAGGTGAAGAAGCGGAGCGCGCGGACCATTGTTGAGGGAAGGGTCGGAAAGCGCGAGGGATCGACGGCGGCCGCCGCAGCGGGACCTGTCTCCTGGTCTTCCGGTGAGTGACTGGGCCGCGCAGTTGTCCTGCGCTGAGGCTCGCCATCGTTTCCTCCGGGCGAGACGCTACCACAACCTTGGGGACCGTCAAGCCGATCAATCGAACCGGCGTTCAATCGCTTGAATTTCGCGTCCGGCTCGGGCTCAAATGGATCAAACGACGCCGTCTAAGTAAATGGATCAAACGACGCCGTCTAAGGCGGCAAGATCTCCCGGGGAGGGATGTTCGATGCGGCGGGCACCGATGGATCAGTACGAGCAGGCGTATCGCGACTTCGCCTGGGAGATTCCGGCGCGCTTCAATTTCGCTGCCGATGTCGTCGACCGCTATGCCGAAGATCCCGCGCGTCTCGCCCTGATCTGGTGCGACGCGTCCGGGCGCGAGGAGCGCTACACCTTCGCCGCGCTCGCGCGCTCTCATGCCGCTGCGCCAATGCGTTGCGCGACGCCGGCGTCAGGAAAGGCGACCGCGTGCTGGTGATGCTGCCGCGGATACCGCAATGGCAGATTGCCATGCTGGGCTGTCTCCGGCTCGGCGCCATTCCGATCCCGTCGATCGAGATGCTGACCGACAGCGACATCGCCTATCGGCTCGAGCATGCCGAGGTCGTGGCGGCCATCACCACCGTGGCCAATTGCGGCAAGTTCGCAGAGTTTTCCGGGCGGCTGCGCGCCCGGCTCAGCGTCGGCGGCGCGCCTGCCGGCTGGACCGATTTCGCCGCGGCGCTCGCAGCCTCGTCGCCCGCCTTTTCGCCGATGTTTCTCGCCGCCGACGAGCCCGCCATCATCTATTACACCTCCGGCTCGACGGGACAGCCCAAGGGCGTGACCCATGCCGCGCGCGGGCTTTTCGCCTGGCGCGTCTCGGCCTGGTACTGGCTGAGCCTGACCGAGCGTGATCTCATGTGGTGCACCGCCGATACCGGCTGGAGCAAGGCCGGCACGAGCATTCTCTTCGGCCCCTGGAGTTGCGGCTCGGCCGTGCTGTTCCACAACGGCCCGTTCGATCCGCTGCGCCGGCTCGAGCTGTTGCAGCGCTATGGCGTCAGCGTGTTCTGCGCCGCCGCAACCGAGCTGCGCCGGTTGCTGCTCCTGGACCTCGAAGGTTGCGACTTCTCGCGGTTGCGGCTGACCGTCTCGGCCGGCGAGACCGTCAATCCCGAGATCGTCACCGCCTGGGAAGCGCGGACGGGGGTCAAGCTGCTCGACGGCTACGGTCAGACCGAGACGCTGATGACCGTGCTCAACTACCCTGCCTTGCCGGTGAAGCCGGGCTCGATGGGCAAGCCGCTCCCCGGCACCGCGGCGGCGGTGATCGATGCGCAAGGCCGCGTGCTGCCGGCGGGCGAGACCGGCATGCTGGCGATCCGGCTTCCCAATCCGCAGCTCATGCTTGGCTATTGGCGCGAGCCCGAGCGGTCGCGCGAGACTGTGCTCGAGGCGGACGGCGTCTCCTGGTTCCTCACCAACGACACCGCCCATCAGGACGCGGAGGGTTATCTCTTCTATCACGGCCGCGCCGATGACGTGATCAACTCGGCCGGCTATCGCATCGGGCCGCTCGAGGTCGAGAACGCGCTGATCGAGCATCCCGCCGTCCAGGAATGCGCCGTCGTCGGCTCGCCCGACGCCGAGCGTGGCGAGATCGTGAAGGCGTTCGTCATCCTGAAGCCAGGCGAGAGCGGCTCGCCCGAGCTCGTCGCGGGCGCTGCAGGAGCATGTGAAGCGCGTAGCCGCGCCCTATAAATATCCGCGCCGCATCGATTTCGTCTCCGACCTGCCCCGCACCGTCTCGGGCAAGCTGCTGCGCCGCGAGCTGCGCGACGCCGAATACGCCGCCGCCCGCCGCGCCGCTATTCCTGCTGACGAAGCGCCGCGACCTCGCGCGCCGTGATGGCGGACGGCGTTGCGCCGAAGCGGGCGGTCACGTAATTGGCGACGGCGGCGATCTCGGTGTCGGAATAGGCTTGGCCGAAGGCCGGCATGAGGACGCGCCCGCCGGCCGGCTGCCGGTGCGCGCCGGAAAGCACGATCTGCGCGACGTTGGTTGCCGTCGGGTCATTCACGGCGCGAGCGCCGGTGAGCGTCGCGTCACCGGCGAGCGGACTAACTCCCGTCCAGCCGTGACAGCTGGCGCAGGCGCCCGCGAAGATGGCCTTGCCGCGCGGATCGACAGCGGCGGCGACGCCGTCGCGATAGGAGGCCGGCGCGGGTGCCGCCTTCGGGGCCGGCAGATCGGCGGTGGCAAGCGCGGGCACCGAGCGCAGATAGGTCACCATCGCGGCGATGTCGCCGCGCGTCAGAAAGCCGAAGCTGTTATCCACCGCCTCGCCCATCGGTCCTGACGCCGTGCCGCGCGCCGTCGGCGTGGCCATGCGCCAGATATTGCGCAAGCTCGGCGTCGCTCCAGGCGCCGACGCCGCTGTCATGGTCGGCGGTGATGTTGTAGGCGCGCCAGCCGGCCTGAACCGCGCCGGCGAATTTCGCTCGGTTGTTCAAGGCCTCGAACAGGTTGCGCGGCGTGTGGCATTCGCCGCAATGCGCCATGGCCTCGGCGAGATAGGCGCCGCGATTCCACTCGGCGCTCTCAGCCGTATCCGGTTCAAAGCGCTTATCCGCTATCGAACAAAAGCGACCAGACGCGCATGAACGCGCGCTGGTTGAAGGGAAAGCGCAGCGTGTTGGCCGGGACCTGCGCATGCACCGGCCTGAGGCTGAAGAGAAAAGCCTTGATCGCGAGCGCGTCCGCATCCGTCATATAGGTGTAGGAAGCATAGGGCATCGCCGGGTAAAGCGGCATGCCGCCGCGGCCGACGCCCTTGTGGACGGCGTTGAGGAAATCCGCATCGCTGTAATCGCCGATCCCGGCTGCCTTGTCCGGCGTGATGTTGGTGGAATAGAGCGTGCCGAACGGCAGCACGAAGGCCAGCCCGCCGGCATAGGGAACGCCGCCCTTGGCGGTGTGACACGCCGCGCAATCCGCCGCACGCGCCAGGTATTCGCCGCGTTGAACCAGGTTCGATGTGGCGAGCTCCGGCGGAACCCCCGTGGGATCGGCCCCATGTACTCGGCGAGCGCGACGCGGGCACCGCCGGCAAAGCTCGTCGGGCCGGGGCCCAGCACGATCCACAGAAAGCCGATCAGCACCACCGCCGCGATCGCGGCGATGCCGAGCACGATGTACCGCGCTGCCGAATGGCGTCCGGGAGCCGCGCTCACGCCGGCGCCTTCCCGGCGAGAAGCTGGCGGTCGATCGGCAGCCGGCGCAGCCTGATGCCGGTGGCGGCATAGATCGCGTTGCCGATGGCGGGAGGCGCCGCGGTCGTGCCGGTCTCGCCGATGCCGCCGGGCGCTTCGCCGCTGTTGATCAAATGCACTTCGATGGCCGGCGTCTGGTCGATGCGCAGCATGCGATAATCGTTGAAATTGCTCTGCTGCACCCGGCCCTTGTCGATGGTGATCTCGCCATAGAGCGCCGCCGTGAGTGCCGAAGATGAGGCCGCCCTGCAGCTGCGCCACCACCGTGTCGGGATTGACGATGATGCCGGTATCCACCGCCGACATGATGCGGCGCACCCGGACCTCGCCGGACTCGTCCACCTCGGCCTCCGCCACGGTGGCGATGAAGCTGGCGAACGCCACTTGCACGCGCGATGCCGCGGCCGGTCGCGCCGGCAGCGGCGTGCCCCAGCCGGCTTCTCGCAGCAGCTCGAGCGCCGCCTTCAGGCGTGGCGAGGTGCTCAGCATGTCGCGGCGGAAGGCGACGGGATCCTTGCCCGCCTTCGTCGCCAGCTCGTCCATGAAGCTCTCGATGGCGAAGACATTGTTGTTGGGGCCGACGCCGCGCCAGAAGCCGGTGGGCACGCGCCGGCGGCTCGTCGCGGACATATTCCGACCCGCAGATTGGGGATGTCGTAGGGAATGTCGACGGCGCTGTCGACCGCGTCGATGTCGATGCCCTTCTGGAAGGCGGGCGGCAGCCAGCGCGCCATGATCGACGAGCCGGTGACGCGGTGCTTCCAGCCGGTGATCTTTCCGCCCGACAGCCGCGCCGACAGCAGGTCGCGATAGACCGGCCGGTAGATATCGTGCTGGATGTCCTCCTCGCGGGTCCACACCACCTTGACCGGCCCATCGACCTTCTTGGCGATGCGCACCGCCTGCTCGACGATGTCGACTTCGAGCCGGCGGCCGAAGCCGCCGCCGAGCAGGTGGTTGTGCACGGTGACCTTGTCGAGCGGCAGGCTGGCGGTCTTCGCGGCGATGGCCTGCACCCGCGACTGGACCTGCGAGCCGATCCAGATCTCGCACGCGCCGGGCGTGAGATGGACGGTGCAGTTCATCGGCTCCATCGTCGCATGCGCCAGGAAGGGCAGCTCGTAAGCGGCGTCGAGCCGGTCGCCTTGCGCTCAGGTCCTTCGCCGCGTCGCCCGCTTGTTTGGCGACCACGCCGTCTTTTTCGCTGGCTGCCGCGGATCTGTTGCCACACGTCGATCCGACGAGACCGCGGCGTTGGCGCCTTCGTCCCAGGTGATCGTCGAGGGCGTCGAGCCCTTGCTTTGCCGCCCACATGTGATCGCCGATCACGGCGACAAAATCGTCCTCGACGACGACCTGCCGCGCAGCCCAGGCACGGCTTTGGCCCTGCTGTCATCGACATGCCCGACCTTGCCGCCGAAGACTGGGCAGGCGGCGACCGTGGCGAAGCTGACGCCGGGCGGCATAACGTCGATGCCGTAGACCGCGCGCCGTTGACCTTGTCGGGCGTGTCCAGCCGCTTCAGCGGCTTGCCGATGAGGCTGAAATCGGCCACCGGCTTCAGCGGCGGATCCGGCGGCGGCGTCATGCCGGCGGCGCGGTCGACGAGTGCGGCATAGGCGAGGCGCCGGCTGCTTGCGTCGTGGAGCACTTCGCTCCGCGCGGTGCGGCACGTCGCGGGATCGACCTTCCACTCCTGTGCCGCCGCCTGGACCAGCAGGGCGCGCGCGCCCGCGCCGGCCTTGCGCAGCGACATCCAGAAGGACCGGATCGAATTGGAATTGCCGGTGACCTGGATGCCGAAAATGGGGTTGGCGTAGAGCTTATCGCTCGGCGGCGCGGCTTGCAGCGTCACCTGGTCGAAGGCGGCATCGAGCTCTTCGGCAAGGATCATGGCGAGGGCGGTGTAGACGCCCTGGCCCATCTCCGCCTGCGGCATGATCAGCGTGATCTTGCCCGAGCGGTCGATGCGGATGAAGGCGTTCGGCGCGAAGACCTCGGCCTCGCCCGCCTCGCCAGCCGCGGCGCCGGCGAACGGCATAGAGAATCCCAGCAACAATCCGCCGCCTGCCGCCGCGCTCGCCTTGAGGAAGGCGCGCCGGCTCCGTGTCGCGCTGGACATCATGGCGCCTCGCATGATCCGGTCATGCCGGCTTCGCCGCGCGCTTGATCGCCTCGCGGATCCGCACATAGGTCCCGCAGCGGCAGATGTTGCCGGCCATGGCTGCGTCGATGTCGGCATCGCTGGGATCGGGGGTCGCGGTCAGCAGCGCCGCCGCCGACATGATCTGCCCGGACTGGCAATAGCCGCATTGCACCACCTCGAGCTCGAGCCAGGCCTGCTGAGCCTTGGCGCCCGCCGGCGTGGCGCCGATGGCTTCGATCGTCGTCACCGCGCGCTCGCCGATGGCGCCGACCGGCAGCAGGCAGGAGCGGACGGGCGCGCCATCCACATGCACCGTGCAGGCGCCGCACTGCGCGATGCCGCAGCCGAATTTCGTGCCGGTCAGGCCGAGCAGGTCACGGACGACCCACAACAGCGGCATGTCGCTCGGCGCCTCGACCGCTTTGCTTTCGCCGTTGATTCTGAGAGTGATCATGGCTGCCGCCGTAAGGCCCTCCTTGAAAGGCGCCGGCACGCGACGCTGCCTTTGACGCGGTTCCGTCGACGATCGTCACCACGGGCGACATGCTGGCACGGCTACAGGGTGCAATCTTGCATATTTCCACCCCAATTTGCATGCCGCTGGCCCGGCATGCCAGCCATGCTGCCTCCGCCCCCCGTGGGATATCGACGGCGTGGATCGCCGGTTGTTCACGGTCCCGGGATGGTCTCGCGACACGCGCTTCAACCGCCGGCGAGTGCCGGCGATCGGAGCCGTCAGGGCGCGAGATATTGCAGCAGCCGCGGATCGTCGCGTATCTCGGCGGCGGGGCCCTCGAGCGCGACGCGGCCGCGGTCGAGCACATAGGCGTAATCGGCGACCCGCAGCGCCAGGTCGAGATGCTGCTCGACGATGATCACGGCGATGTCGCGCACCAGCGCCTGCAGCCGCTCGGCGATCTCCTCGATGACGCCGATCCAGACGCCCTCGGTCGGCTCGTCCAGCAGCAGCAGCTTGGGATTGGCTAGCAGCGCGCGGCCGATCGCCAGCATCTTGCGCTCGCCGCCGGAGAGTGTGCCGGCCGGCTGCGCCAGCCGCTGGCCGAGCTTGGGGAAGATCGCCAGCGCCCGGTCGATCGCCGTGCGGTCGCCGCCGGCCAGCGCGCCCACTTCGAGGTTCTCGCGCACGCTGAGCTTGCCGAAGACCGCGTGCTCCTGCGGCACATAGCCCATCCCCGCCCGGATGCGCCGCTCGGTCTGCAGCCGCAGCGCGTCGTTGCCGTCGAGCTGGACGCTGCCGCCGCTGGCGCCGAGCTCGCCGATGATGGTCTTCAGCAGCGTCGTTTTGCCGACGCCGTTGCGGCCGAGCACGGCGACGCCGCCGCGGCGCGGCGCCGTCAGGCTGATGTCGAACAGCACCTGACTGCGGCCGTAAGCGGCGGCGAGGTTGCGCACGTCGAGGAAGCCTGCCTCAGGCACGGGTGAGATAGACCTCCTGGACTTTGCGGCTGTTTTGGATATGCGCGATGCTGCCGCTGTCGACGACGGCGCCCTGGTCGAGCACGGTGAGCACGTCGCAGATGTCGCGGATGAAATCGAGGTCGTGCTCGACGATCACCAGCGAGCAGCGGTGCTTGATCGGCTCCAGCAGCTCGCCGGTGACGCGGCGCTCTTCGAGGCTCATGCCGCCGGTGGGCTCGTCGAGCAGCAGCAGCTTCGGCTCCTGGGCAAGCGCCATGGCGATCTCGAGCCATTGCTGCTGGCCGTGCGACAGCGCCGCGGCGGGCTCCGCGGCCCGGTCGGCGAGACGGAACTGCTCCAGGATGTGCAGCACCTTGCCGTCGAGCGCGCGCCGCGTGCGCGAGAAGATGAGACCGGTGAGCGGCGTCTGCGCTTGGAACGCCAGCAGCACGTTGTCATAGACGGTGAGCGCGGGCAGCACGCTGGTGATCTGGAATTTGAGGCTGAGGCCGGCGCGGGCGCGCTCGGCCGGCGTCGCATCGGTGATGTCGCGCCCGGCGAAGGCGATCGTGCCCTGGCTCGGCGCCTCGGCGCCGGCGATGCATTTCATCGCCGTGCTCTTGCCCGAGCCGTTGGGGCCGATCAGCCCGTGGAACTCGCCTTCCTCGACGGTGAGATCGATGCCGGAGAGCGCGGTGAGCTGGCCGAAGATCTTGCTGACGCCGCGCACCTCAAGGAGCGCCATGCTCGCCTCCTGGTGGCGTTTCGCCGGGCCGGCCGAAGCTGCCGATCCGCTCGCGCTCCGGGACGATGAGGCCGATCAGCCCGCTGGGACGGAAGAGGATGACGAGCAGCAGCAGCAGCCCCAGGATGATGGGCCAGCTCTCCTGGAAGCTCTCGGCGAGCCAGAAGCTCAGCGTCTCGATGGCGATGACGCCGAAGACGGCGCCGATCAGCGTGCCGACGCCGCCGAAGAGCGCGTAGAGCACGATCTGCGTCGACAGCACCACCCCCAGCATATTGGGCCAGACGAAGCCTTCGTGAAAGGCAAAGAGGCCGCCGGCGAGGCCGGCGATGGCGCCGGAAAGTGAGAACACGATGGCCTTGAGATGCTGGACCTTGTAGCCGAAGAAGGCGATGCGCGCTTCCTGCTCGCGCATCCCGGCAAGCGCCAGGCCGAATTGCGAGCGCACGAGAAAGCGGCAGAGGCCATAGACCAGGATCAGGCTCGCCAGCGCCAGGTAATAGAAGACCGGCCCCTCGTTGATCTCGTAGCTGCCGGCGGTCATCGAGGGGATCGACGGGATGCCGTTCTGGCCGCCGAGATAGTACCAGCCGCGCGCCAGCCTTTCGGCGGCGTAGGATCCCGTGAGGGTGCCCAAGGCGACGAAGATCGTCGTCGGCACGCGCCGCCCGAGCAGCAGGAAGCCCGCGAGCAGCAGCGACAGGATGAGGCCGATGGCGATGGCAGCGGGAAGGATGACGAAGACCGAGGTGATGTCGAGATCGCGCGCCAGCAGCGCCACGCCATAGCCGGCGGTGCCGAAGAACAGCGCCTGCCCGAAGCTCATGATCCCGGCATAGCCCCAGACCAGGTCGAAGCTGATGGCGAGCAGCGCCAGGATCAGCACGCGAGTGACGAAGACCGTGAGGTAGTCCTCGAGCACCAGCGGCGCCAGCGCGAAGATCGCGAGCAGCAGCAGCTCCAGCAGCGGGATGATCGCCACGCGCCGCCGGCTGCCGGCGCGCGCGGCGTCGCGGCGGGCGGGGGAGGCGATGGTGGAGTTCTCGGCCATGGGGTGCGCGTTTGGCTCCTGGGCTCGGTGGCGGACCGGCGCGGGCGCCATATGGCCCCCGCGCCCGCGCCGTCCGCGGTTCAGCACTCCTTGGGATCGACGAGGCCTTCGCTCTTGGCGACGATCTCGTAAGTGCCGGCTTTCGCCACCGCGGTGTACATCTGCATTTTGCAATGGCGTTTTCCCGGCACCATCTCGGCCGGGCCGCCCGGTCCTTCGGCGATCTTGGCGTGATCATAGGCCGCGGCGACGGCGTCGCGGTCGATCTTGCCCGCCTCCTTCACCGCCGCTTCCCAGAGCTTCAGCCCGCGATACATGCCGGTGGCGGCGCTGCCCGCGGCGAACAGGATCTTGCCGGGAAACTCCTTGTCGTATTCGGCCTGAAGCTTGGCGCTGAACGGCTCGCTCGGCGTGATGGCGCGGAAATAGTCGAGGCAGCTCGCCAGGCCTTCGATCTCCTGCGACGCGTTGATGTTCAGCGTGTTCTCGTCGTAATAGACGCAGGCGAGGCGGCCGCCGCGCTTGCTGAATCCCGCCTCGTAGAGCTGCTTGAAGAACGGGCCGACGCCGGGCGGGATCACGGTGTTGAACACGACGTCGACGTTGTTGGTCATGATCTTGTTGACGGTAGCGCTGTATTCGACCTGGTCGAGCGGATAGTACTCCTCGAAGATCACCTCGCCGCCGTTGTTCTCGATCACCTTGCGCGCATAGGCGTTGAGCAGATGCGGCCAGACATAGTTGGCCGAGGGCAGCGCGAAGCGCTTGCCGCCGTTCTTCATCAGCCAGGGGATGAACTGGTCGCATTGCTGCGCCGGCGTCGGTCCCGTGCAGAAGAGATAGGGCGTGCACTCCTGGCCTTCATAGAGCTGCGGGTAGATGTAGAGCGTCTTGCCGCGATTGACGATGACGTCCTTGATCGCGTTGCGCATCGAGCTGGTGATGCCGCCGAGCACGACATCGACCTTGTCGCGCTGGATGAGCTTGCGCACATTGGCGACCGCGACGGATTCGTTCGAGGCGGTATCCTCGATGTAGAGCTCCAGCGGCCGCCCGAGAACGCCGCCGGCATCGTTGATGTCCTTCACCACCATCTTGGCGACATTGGCGTTGGCGTTGCCGGCATAGCCGATGGCGCCGGTGAGATCGGTGGCGATGCCGATCTTGATCGGGTCGGCGGCGGCATTGGCCCAGTTCGGCCGGATCACCCAGCTGCCGATGCCCGTGGCCAGCGCGCCGCTCATCCAGGCGGTGCTCTGGAGCAGCCGCCGTCGGCTCATCATCGGCGACATGGTAGTCCGCTGCGTCTCATCACTCACGGTGAAACCCTCCTTCCCCCAATGAGGCCTCCCGGCCTCAGTTTGACGATGACAATGGCAATGACGAACACCAGGACGTCGGCCAGCACCGGCGCGATCACCCAGGGCAGCGCCGCGCTGAGCACGCCGATGACGCCGCCGCCCGCGACCGGGCCTTCGAAGGTGCCGATGCCGCCCAGCATGACCGCGAGAAAGCCCTGGATCAGGAAGCGGATGCCGAGATCCGCGAAGAGCGAGAAGACCGGCACCACCAGCGCGCCGGCAAGGCCGGCGAGCGCCGCGCCGAAGGCGAAGGTGACGGCGTAGATCATGCTGGTGGAGATGCCCGATGCGCGCGCCAGCGCCGGGTTCTCGAGCGCGGCGCGGATGCGCAGCCCGAAGGACGTGCGGTTCAGCAGCAGGTAGCTTGCCGCCATCACCAGCGCGGTGATGACGATGATCGCCAGGCGCCATTTCGAGAACTGCATGCCGCCGAGGATGAACGAGCCACCGAACGGCTCCGGGATCGAGATATAGAGGCCGCCGATCAGCCCGCGCACCGTCTCGCGGATGACCAGCCCCAGCGCATAGGTGCCGAGCATCGCGACGATGGGCGCGGCATAGAATCGTCGGATGACCAGCCGCTCGAGCACGAAGCCGATGACGGCGAGGACGAAAGGCGCCGCGACCATGCCGAGCCACACCGGCAGCCCGCTCTTGTAGACGAGATAGGTCGTGTAGGCGCCGAGCAGCACGAATTCGCCATGGGCGAAGTTGAAGATGCCCATCATGCTGGCGATGACGCCGAGGCCGAGCACCACCAGCACGATGATGGCGCCGAAGCTCAGCACTTCGAAGATGGCGTTGAGCGCGCTTTCCATGTCCGCTCTCTTACCGGCGCCGCCTCACATCTTCTTCCAGTCGCCGGATTGCTCGAAGGCGAAAGCGGCGCGGTAGATGGTGGGCTCGTCGAAATGCCGGCCGACCAGCATCAACCCGGCCGGCAGCCCGTCGATCATGCCGCACGGCAGCGACATCGCGGGGTGATGGGTGATATCGAACGGCGCGGTGTTGGCGATCATCTCCATGGCCCGCAGGCAATACTCCTCGCGGCTCGCTTCCGGTGCCGGCAGCTTCGTCGCCTTCATCGGCGTGGTCGGCAGCAGCAGCAGGTCATAGCGCTTGAGCGCCGCGTCATAGGCGGCGGTGAGGCGGCGCGAGATGTTCATCGCCTTGCCGTAATAGCGCGAGCCGTAGATGTTGTTGACATAGGTGCCGAGCAGCAGGAAGAGCTTCGTCGTCTCGGAGAGATCGTTGGCGCGCCGGCGCCAGCCGCGATGGAAATCCATCAGCGCCACGGAATAGAGATCCTGCCGGCTCACGCCATAGCCGTCGCCCCACATCATCGTCTGAGTGAGGCCTTCCGTGCCGATCGGCGTCCAGATCGCCGGCGCCGCGAGATGGAGCGGGACCGAGACCTCCTCGACCGTGGCGCCGAGCTCTAGGAAGCGCTTGGCGGCGATGTGGACCTTGTCGTTGACCGCGATCTCGGCGTTCGGCTGCAGGAAGCCTTCGCGCAGCACGCCGATCCTCAGCCCCTTGGCGCCGCCGCCGAGCATCTCCGAATAGGGCTGCACCGCGGGCGCCTTGATGCGTGGGTCGTAGCCGTCATCGCCGGCGATGATCTCGAGCATCAGCGCATTGTCGGCCACCGACGCCGTCATCGGGCCCGTGTGATCGACATAGATCTCGATCGGCATGATGCCGGTATAGGGGACCAGGCCCCAGGTCGGCTTCATGCCGTAGATGCCGGAGAACGAGGCGGGCATGCGGATCGAGCCGCCCTGGTCGCCGCCGATCGCCATGTCGGCCTCGCCCAGCGCCACCGCGACCGCGCTGCCGGAGGAGGAGCCGCCGGCGGAATAGCCGATCTTCCAGGGATTGTGCACGGGCCCGGTGGCGTTGGTGTGGCTGCCGCCGGAGAGGCAGAAGGATTCGCAATGCGTCTTGCCCACGATCTCGGCGCCGGCGTCGAGCAGGCGGGTCACGACGGTCGCGTCGAAATCCGGCATGAAGCCTTCGAGTGTCGCGGCGCCGTTCATCATCGGCACCCCCGCCACCATGACATTGTCCTTGATCGCCACCCGCTTGCCACGCAGCCTGCCGCTGGCCGCGCCCTTGATGGCGGTCTTGCGATACCAGGCGTTGTGGGGGTTCTCCTCGGGGCCCGGGCGATAGCCCGGCGTCCGCGGGTATTTCACCGCCGGCACTTCATCAGGCATGGCGTCGACGACATTATAGGCGGCGATCGAACCCGCCATCAGCCCACGAAACGAGCCGATATCGGCTTCGCTCAGCGACAAGCCGCATTGCTTGGCGACGTCCTGCAGCTGCTCGGGCGTCGGGAGCGGAACCGCCATGGCTGGACCTCCTGTGGGGCCGGAGAGAGATATTTTCCCCGGCAAATAATCCCCGCGCGCGTCCTAAGCAATTCGCTTGCCAACGCGATTCCGGACGCCGGGCTGGCGCAAACCCCCGGCGATCGCGCGCCGTCTGGTCTCGAAAGAGGCAGTTTGGCAGCGTCGTGCAACAAAAACAGGCGCGGTCACGGCGACGGTTCCAGATACTTCTTCCGGATCGCGGCGCCCACCGTGTATTTTGGGTCGACGAAATTGCCGAGCCGCACCATGCCGCATTGGCTCAGCATCATGTAGGCGTCCCACTGCGCGTAGCCGTAATCGCGCACCATCCAGCGGATGAGCTCGCGATAGGCGATGCGCGTGGCGTCCTCGAGCGGCCGCGTGCTGCCGATCGCCATGATGAAATCCTCGCGCTCGAGCCGCGGCCATTCGATCGTCCAGCCCTTGATCAGATCGACGACAATGGTGGTCGTCGTCGGGTATTCGACGGCGACGCCGCAGACCTCGCCATCGCCCTGGCAGGCATGGGCGTCGCCGATGAAGAGGCGCGCGCCCGGCGAGCGCACCGGCAGATAGGTGACGCTGCCCGGCCCCATATCCGGCAGATCCATGTTGCCGCCATGATTGTCGGGGGTCAGCGAATTGATGGAATCGATCTCGGGCGAGCAGCTCAAGGTGCCGATATGCGGGCGATAAGGCAGCTTTACCCGGTCGCTCCAATAGACCCATTCCTCGTCGAGGTTGATCTTGCGCACCACCTCCGGCAGGGGATCGTTGAGGGTCGCCGTATAATACGTGCCTGTGAGCGCGCCGAATTCCGGGATCATGCAACAGGTGCCCAGCGGATTGGCGCCGCGCGGCACCATCTGCTCGATATAGATCGCGAGCGCATCGCCTTTCTCCGCGCCCTCGACCAGGATCGGGCCGTTCTGCGGGTTGAGGAAGGGCATCTGCAGCTTCTCGGTCGGTCGGTCGCTCTCGTGCCGGATCTTGCCTTCGAAGGCGTCGCGCGTCTCCACCACCACGCGGTCGCCCGGCTTTATCTGCAGCACGGGCGTGGAATAAGGCCCCATCGTGTAGTGGTAGTTGCCTTGCTTCGCCTCCGACAGCGTGTGCGTCACGGACTTGCGCCCGCGGCCTTCGCCGCGTTTAGCCATGATCGAGCGTGCCAGCCATTCAGCGCCGCCTGGAACCATGTGATACATCGCTCTCTCCCTTTGCCGATCCCTCTTCCCTGCCGACCGGTCAAATCGCCAGGAACTCGGCGAGCCCGTCGGTATGCGCGAGGCCGTCACGGTCGAGCGTGCGCACGACGCGCCCCTTGTCGAGCACATAGGCGCGCGCGGCCACCTTCTGCACCAGCTCGATATTCTGCTCGACGATCAGCACGGTGAGGCGGCGCTGGCGGTTGAGGTCGAGGATGATGTCGCCGATCTCCGCGACGATGCTCGGCTGCACGCCGTCACTGGGCTCGTCGAGCAGCAGCAGGTCCGGCCCGTTGACCAGCGCGCGGGCGATCGCCAGCATTTCCTGCTGGCCGCCGCTGAGCGTGCCGCCGCGTTGCCGGCCGCGTTCGCGCAGAAACGGAAAATAGCCGTAGACGAGGTCGAGATCGGGCTGGGCGCGCGACGCATTGATGAACATGCCCATGCGCAGATTGTCCAGCACCGACATGTGCGGGAAGATCTCGCGGCCCTGCGGCACGTATCCCATGCCGCGACGCGCGCGCGCCTCGGCGCGCTGGCCGGTGATGTCCTCGCCGCAGAAGGCGATGCTGCCGCCGCGCACCGGCATGAGGCCGATCAGCGTGCGGATCAGCGTCGTCTTGCCCATGCCGTTGCGTCCGAGGACCGCCACCACCTCGCCGGCGCCGATCTCGAGGCTCACGCCCTGCAGCACGTCGCCCGTGGCATAGCCGGCGCGCAGCTGGCTCGCGGCGAGGATCGGCTTCATGCGCCGTGGCCTCCGAGGTAGATCCGGCGCACCTCGTCATTGGCGGTGATCTCGCCGATCGAGCCTTCGGCGAAGACGCGGCCCTGGTGCAGCACCGTCACCCGCCGCGCCACTTCGCGGACGAAGGCGATGTCGTGCTCGACCACGACGATCGTCAGCCCCATCGCGTTCAGATCCTGCAGCGCCCGCGCAGTCTGCATGGTCTCGTCGGGCGACATGCCGGCCGTGGGCTCGTCGAGCAGCAGGATCTCGGGCCCGGCCGCCAGCACCATCACGATCTCCAGCCATTGCAGCTGGTGATGCGGCAGCTCGCGCGCCGGCCGCTCGCTCGCCATGTCGAGGGCGAAAGCCTCCTCGGCATAGCGTAGGCGTTGCGCGGTTGCCGGCGCGACGCCACCGGCCGCCGGCCGCGTGGCGATCTCGAGATTCTGCCGGATCGAGAGCTTGTGGAAGGCGCGGTTGGTCTGGAAGGTCAGCCCGATGCCGCGCTGGACGCGGCGGTAGGGCGCAAAGCGCGTGACGTCCTCGCCATTGACCAGGACGCGTCCGGCATCGGGCCGGTAGATGCCGCAGAGCAGCGCGAACAGCGTCGATTTGCCGGCGCCGTTGGGGCCGATGATGCAGCGCAGCTCGCCGGCATCGACGGCGAGGTCGATGGCATTGGTGGCGACGACGCCGCCGAAGCGCTTCACCAGCCGCTCGGTGCGGATCACCGCCACGCCGCTCACAGCGGCCTCTTGGCGGCCGCTTGCGGGATGCCGCGGCGCTGGCGCGCCGGCCACAGCCGCGCCAGCGTCGCGATGATGCCGCGCGGAAAGAACAGCATGGCGGCCAGCAGCAGCGCCCCCATGATGACCGGCGCATATTCGTTGCCCGCCGCCGACAGCGCATAGTTGAGCCAATTGAGCGCGAAGGTCGAGAGGCTCACCGCCAGCAGCCGGTCGCGGCCGCCGACCGCGACCCAGACCACCGGCTGCGCCGCCTGCAGCAAGCCCACCTGGGTCGGTGTGATGTAATTGCCCCATTGCACATAGAGCAGGCCGCTGATGCCGGCGAGCAGGGCGGCGAGCACGAAGACCACGAGCTGGTGGCGGCGGATGTCGTAGCCGAGCAGCTCCGTCCGCAGCACATCCTCGCGCATCGCCAGCATCACCTTGCCGCGATGCGAATTCACCAGAGCGCGCCCGCCGATATAACAGCAGAGCGTCACCGCCAGTGCGAAGAAGAAGAAGGCATAGCCGGTGAAGACGAGGCTGCCGAGCTGAAACGCCGGGATCGACGTCATGCCGTTATAGCCGCCGAGCTGCACCTTGCCGACGCGCCACTGATAGCCTGCGGTCTGGCCGAGGAAGGTCTCCAGCAGCAGGGTGAAGACCAGCGTCAGGATCGGCACGATCCAGTTCTGGACGCGGGCATAGAATACGAAATAGCCGAAGATCGCGCCGATGACGGCGCAAGTCAGCAATCCGCCGGCGCTCGCCGCCAGCGTTCCCCACGAACTGCTCGAGAGATTGCCGGCGATGACGCCGTAGGTATAGCCGGCAATGCCGAAATAGGCGACCTGGCCGAAGCTCAGGACGCCGCAATATCCCCACAGCATTGCGAGCCCGAGCGCCATGGGGATATTGAGCAGGTAAAAGGCGACGTTCGACGCCTCGAATTCCGAAAGCCGCAGCGGCAGCAGCGCCAGCGCGGCGACGACGGCGCCGGCGCCGAGCCAGAACCACGGGCCCCGGCCGATATCCTCGGGTCCGTCGAGGAGTGCCGCCAGCTTGACGAGGGAGGTCACGCCGTCACGTCCCGATGCGCCGCTCGAGGAAGCGCTGCGCCACCGCCGAGATGCCGTCCGGCATCAGGCGGATGACCACCAGCGCGGTGAACAGCAGCGCGACGCTGCCGAGGAAGGCACCGAACAGCAACCCCACCGGCGTCTTCACCACCGACAGCAACAGGCTGCTGCCGATGGCCCCGGCCAGCACATTGGCGCCGCCGCCTACCACGACGGTGATGAAGGCCGGCGCGACATATTGCTGGCCCATCAGCGGCGTGATCGATGCGGTCGGCGCCAGCAGGCCGCCGCTGAGCCCGGCAAGCCCGGCGCCCAGCGCGAAGGTCAGCATGTAGATGCGGTCGGTGCTGACGCCGAGCGCCTTCGCCATCGCCGCGTTCTGCATCGTCGCCCGCGCCATCAGCCCGAAGGTGGTCTTCTGATAGATCCACCACAGCGCCACGACCAGCGCCGCGCTGGTGGCGATCAGGATGAGCCAGTATCCCGAGAAGGAATATTTGCCGAGCGCGAAGGAGCCGGCGGGAATCGCGATCGACGGCATGAACGGCCCGAAGAAGATCAGCGTGCCCTGGCCCAGGATGAGGCTGATCGCCCAGGTCACCACCAGCGCGCCGAGCTCCTCGCCATAGAAGCGGCGCACCACCAGGCGCTCGAGCAGCGCGCCGAACGCCGCCACCACCAGGAAGCTCAGCACCAGCGCCAGCGGGAAAGGCAGGCCGCGATGGGTGGCGATCGTGGCGGTATAGGCGCCCGCCATCATGAATTCGCCATGCGCCAGGTTGATGATGTTCATCATGCCGAGAATGACGATGAGCCCGATCGCCGCGATCAACAGGAACGCGACGTTGGTGCCGAGCTGATACAGCACGCTGACCAGCAGCCCCAGGTTATCCATCCTCGGCCGTTCCTTCTCCCTCTCCGCCCGTTGGCGGCGGAGAGGGAAGGGGTGAGGTGGGGCCGGTGACTCCCGTCGAACCGGACACGCTAGCTCTTCTTCTTGTCGCCCTTGAGGAACATGGCGAAATAGGGATCCTCGTCCGGCGTATATTGCTTGTATTCCGGCGTGCGGATCAGGTTGACGCCGAGCCGCTGCAGCCACCACGCCTGGATCATCGGCCATTCGCGCACGAAGCTGACATTGTGGTTCTCGTCGCAGACGGCGAGGCGGATGTAATGCGCGCAGTGATGCGTGCCCGGCTCGAGGAAGACCGCGCCCTCCGGCGCCTCGATCGACCAGCCGGCCTCGAGCGCCTTCTTGACCGTCTCCTGGTTGGTCGTGCCGGCGAGCCGCACCGCCTTGGCGTAGAGATGGATGGTGAAATAAGTGTTCTGCGCCATCTCGCCGATGTACTGGTCGTCGGGGAACATCGCCATCCAGCGCTTGACGAAAGCGCGGTTGCGGTTGGTCGGCACTTCCATCTGGTACTGGATGGCGTTGTGCATGCCCGCGAGCGAAGGGGGCGCGAAGCGCTTGTGCTCATAGCCCTGCGCCATGTTCACCGTCGACACCATCGGGAATTTCAGCCCGGCGGCGGCGGCTTGCGGGTAGTAGTTGGACTGGTTCTGGCCGACCAGCAGGGTCATCACCCAATCGGGCTTCGCCTGCTGCAGGCGCGCGATCACGGTGCTGAATTCCGACACCGAGAGCGGCACGAACTCCTCGCCGATGATCTGGCCGCCGACCAGCGGCGCAAAGGCACGCGTCCAGGCGGCGGTGAGCTGGCCGAAATTGTAATCGGCGGCGATGGTGTAGCCGCGGGGCCCGAATTTCTCCACCATGTACTGCACCCCGGGGATCACCTGCTGCTCGCAGACCGGACCGGTGCAGAAGGTGTTGGCGTCGGCGACGCCGCCCTCATATTGGTTGGTGTAGAAATAAAGCTGCTTCGCCTGGTCGACAATCGGCCGGATCGCCTCGCGCTCGGCGCTGGCGAAGCCGGCGACCAGCACGTCGACCTTGTCCTGCTGGATGAGGCGGCGCGCGAGCTGCTGCCAGATGGCGTTGTTGCTCTGGCCGTCCGGCGCGATGAGCTGGACCTCGCGGCCGAGAATGCCCTTGTCGCCGCTGTCGACGAACACCTCGTCATCCTCGGCGAAGACCACGTCGCTCTTGTCCTTGGCGCCGCCGTCGCTGACCAAAGTGAGCGCGGTGCCGTCCTTGCTGATGATCGGCGGCTTCGACGGGAATTGGCCGAGCGCGCCAAGG
This sequence comes from uncultured Alphaproteobacteria bacterium, assembly GCA_963789275.1. Classification (GTDB taxonomy): domain Bacteria; phylum Pseudomonadota; class Alphaproteobacteria; order ATCC43930; family CGMCC-115725; genus DAHUYF01. The sequence goes on along the minus strand of CAWBKF010000004.1, from coordinate 879 downwards.
CCGCCGGCGCCCACCGGGCCGCCCTTCAGCGTCTTGCCCTCGTTGATCTCCTTCACCGCCAGCTGCGCTGCATGCAGCTTCTGCAGGCCGTAGACTGAGAGGTTGCCGGAATAATCCTCGATGAAGCCCAGCTTGACCGGGTCCTTGCCTTGCGCCCAGAGCGGCCGCGCCTGCGTCAGGATCGCCGCGCTGGCGACCGCCGCGCCGGCGCCCTGGATCAGCGTGCGGCGGTCGATCACGAGACCGCCGCCGCCGCTGTCGCCGCTGTCGCTCGCGCCGCCGCTACCGGCCGGTGCCGTCATCCTGTCCTGGGTAGTCATGCCGCCCCTCCTTTTGATGGGTAGAGATCCGCGGCGCCGAGGCCATCCATCGGCGCCCCCCATTCGTCGCTAGCCAGAGGTCGCCCTCTTGCCGTCCTGGCCGGTCGCGGGCCGGCGCGGCACGCGGACGCCCGGCAACCACTTGCCATCGAGCACCAGCGCGCTCACCGTCTCGAGCGGCAGGCGCCGGCGCATGCTCTCGCTGCGCAGCATGCCGAGCGCCGCGCCGGGATCGAGGTCGTGGCGCTTCATCAGCGCCGCCGCTGCGCGCAGCACCGCGCCGCGGATCTGGTGCTGCAGCCCGATCTGGCGCAGCGCCTCGTCCCGCGTCTGTTTCAGCGCGAAATTGTGGAACGCGATCGACAAGGCGCTGAACGCCCCGGTCGAGCCGATCGGCTTCGCAAGATAAGCGCACGGCTCCTGCGCCAGCATCCATTCGATCCGCCCCGGCGCCTCCGAGCCGAGCAGCGCGATGAGCGGTATCCGCGCCTTGCCGGTCTTCCACGCGAAGAGCCCGTCGAAACCCATATCAGCATCGAAGAACAGCACATCGCTCTCC
>CAWBKF010000003.1:0-576818 GCA_963789275.1 uncultured Alphaproteobacteria bacterium | reverse complement strand
GGCGGGCGGTAGAGGCCTGAGCGTGTTTCCACTGCATGGATTGAGTGCGTCCTTCGACATGCGCCTGCGGCGCAAGCTCAGGATGAGGTTATAGTGTTGATGGCACAAAGAAAAATGCCTCATCCTGAGCTGGCGCGCGCAGCGCGCCTGTCGAAAGACGCACCGAATCCATACCGAATCCATCCAGCCGAAACGTCCTCTACCCCGGCAATCGCTTGCGGCTCCGCTTCGTCTTGTCCGGCATTCGCCGCGACAGGACATAGAGCAGGGTCGATCCCTCATCCGACGGCACCGCCGTCACCGAAGCGCGCTTGGCCGCGAGGAAGCGGTGCTCCGCCACGCGCAGGCCGGCCGTGGCGAGCGCGGCGGTGATCTCGGCGATGTCCGCCGCTGCATAGGCAGCGTGGCGCGTCACCGCGCCGGAATAGGTCGTGATCAGCAGCCGGCCGCGTTTGCGCAGCACCCGCGCCGCTTCCGCGAACGCCGTCGGCAGGTGCAGATAGCCGATGCTTTCGGCGAAGAGGACGGCGTCGAAGCTGCCGGCGCGGAAGGGCAGGGCATGCAATTCGGCCTGGACCAGGGCGGTGAGCCCGCGCTTCCTCGCACGCCGCAGCATCGGCGTCGACACGTCGATGCCGACGACATCATGCCCGTCTTCGCAGAGGTACTGTTCCAGCTCCCCGCTGCCGCAGCCGACGGAAAGGATCCGCATGGGTTTCGCCGGGAGCTGCGCGGCGAGCCAGCGGCGAAGGGCCGGCGACCGCACGCTGAAGGTGAAATAAGCGCTCTCGCGCCAGCCATGGTCGCCGATCCGGCCGAAGAATCGAAGGAGTCCCGGTGATCCCGGTGTTTTTGGCATGCGAAGGTCCCAGCTTTTCCGCTCCCGGTCTCTATCGCGCGCGGCGGCGGCGCTGGCAATCCCCAACCCATCAAGGGTTTTTGCACGGGGACGTGTTTTTCTGTATGACATGCCCTCGTCCATGCCGGTGCCGATCCTTCCCGCCTCCTCGACCGCCCCCCCGCCCCGCGCGACCGATGGTCCGCTGGCGCAATACCGCGCGCGGCTGCAGAGCGGCGAGCTGATGCCGGCCTCGTCGCAGCGGCTCGCCGTCGACAAGCTGCAGAGCCTGTGGCGGGCGCTGGCGACCTACAAGCCCAACAATGGCGAGCATGGCTGGCGCGCCCGGCTCGGCCTGGCGCCGGCGAGCGACCCGCCGCCGCTCGGCCTCTATCTCTTCGGCGGCGTCGGCCGCGGCAAGAGCATGCTCATGGACATGTTCTTCGTCACGGCGCCGGTGGAGAAGAAGCGCCGCGTGCATTTCTACGCCTTCATGCTCGAAGTGCATGAGCGCATCCATGCGCGCCGCGCCACGAAGGGCGACCCGATCCCGGCGGTGGCGCAGGCGATCGCGCGCGAGGCGACGCTGCTCTGCTTCGACGAGTTCCAGGTCACCGACATCGCCGATGCGATGATCCTGGGGCGGCTCTTCGCCGCGCTGTTCGAGGCCGGCGTGGTGGTGGTGGCGACCTCCAACCGCGCGCCGGACGATCTCTACAAGGACGGGCTGCAGCGCGAGCGCTTCCTGCCCTTCATCGCGCTGCTCAAGGAGAAGCTCGACATCCTCGAGCTCGATGACGGCCGCGACTACCGCATGGCGCGCTTTGCCGGCCGCCAGGTCTATTTCGCCCCGGCCGACGACAGCGCCTATCGCGCGCTGGAGCGCGCCTTTGCCGATCTCACCGACAACGCCTCGGCCCCGAGCAAGACGCTGCTGGTGCAGGCGCGCTTCGTCATCGTGCCGCGCGCCGCCAAGAACGTCGCCTGGTTCAGCTTCGCCCAGCTCTGCGGCGAGCCGCTTGGGCCCGCCGACTATCTGGCGCTGGTCCAGACCTTCCACACCTTCATCGTCGAGGCGATCCCGCGCCTGAGCCCGGACCGGCGCGACGCTGCCAAGCGCTTCAACACCTTCATCGACACGCTCTACGAGGTGCGCGGCAATCTCATCTGCTCCGCCGAGGCGCCGCCGCAGGAGCTCTATGTCGAGGGCGACGGGTCCTTCGAGTTCGAGCGCACGGTCTCGCGGCTGATCGAGATGCAGAGCGAGGATTACATCGCCGGCCGGCGGGGGTAGCGACTGCTGCTAAGCCCACTGTACCGACGTGGTAAACTCGGCGTTGCAATGTCATATTAACGGCAGGAGCCTGGTTACAGACCACTCCGAGGGACCATATGAGTAGGAAGCGCGATATCAGCGGAAAGAGCGACCATCCTCGCTCCCGTTCGCAAAAGAAGGCGTTGGATAATCGTCGTAAGACGCATGGCGATCACCCATCTGCCGGTGTCTATAGGCTAAACGGAAAGGATTTGGTGGTCAGTCGTGGCTCGCGGGCCATCCTGGAGGACACTGCCAAAACCTTTAGAGGCGCGTTGAGGCGGCTTGCCGACAAATAAGCGGCACTACCGGGTTAAGCTGGTCGAAGTGCTGGCAGCCCATGCTTTTGCGCTGATGTTCGGCGGCTTGGCAGGTATCCGAGATATTGGCTCTATCGAAGCGGCCATAGCCAGGCCATACACCGGCTATTATCGTTCTGTCTCGCAAAAGGCCGCAGCGCTCGTTCATTCCCTTGCGCTAAACCATGGGTTCGTCGATGGAAACAAGCGGACGGCGCTTCTCATGGTCTATCTATTTTTACGGCGCAGCGGCTACGATTTTGATAGGTCCGATGAACGGCGGCTCAATACGGACATCGAAAATATGATTCTGGCGATTGTGGATCATACTATGACATTCGAGCAGATCGTCGAGTGGTTCAGGCAGAGAATTGTACGTGAAGATTAAGTAACCGGCTCGGAGCGTCGCACGGGGCGCCGCCGCAGCAGGTCTACGTCGAGGGCGACGGGTCCTTCGAGTTCGAGCGCATGGTCTCGCGGCTGATCGAGATGCAGAGCGAGGATTACATCGCCGGCCGGCGGGGGTAGCCACCAGTCCGATAACGATGGAAGATAACGATGTCGTCGGGCTAATCGATGTTGCCACTGATACGTCTAAGAGGCGCGGCCCTCATAAGAAGTGGTGCGTATGACAGAGTGGTGGAAGGCCAGAGATGTAGGCCCCGAGTTAGTCGTCGTCCTTCAGACTATCGCGGATGCGCTTGACGGCCGATTGCCTAATTCTGATCTCGTTCGCACTATTGCCCCCCAATGCCGGCCCCATATTCCGGGGCATCAGGTCACGATCGAGTATACGCCCAGGCCTCCTAAAGGCTCCCGACCACGCCGAAAGGCGTTTTACACGATTTCGATATGTGGCCAGCGAGTCGATGGAAGATGGTTTTTCACTCCCGGTGAGCTCGTCGCCCTGCTTTCTGATCCGCCGTCGTCTTCATAGCAGGCAGAGAACCGTACTTGGAGATTGAAGAACCTGCTTGCGGCTCGCTGAGGCGCTGCCGCGGCCACTAGACTTCGAAGGCGACGGGTCCTTCGAGTTCGAGCGCACGGTCTCGCGGCTGATCGAGATGCAGAGCGAGGATTACATCGCCGGGCGGCGGGGGTAGCGACTGCTGCTAAGCCCACTGTACTGCCATGGTAAACTCGGCATTGCATAGGCTGAACGGAAAGGATTTGGTGGTCAGTCGTGGCTCGGACGGGGTCACGTTTGAACGCGCTTCCACAGGCAGGTCACGCTTGTCGGTTGGGTGCTGATCCGATTACGGCCGGTCATTCTGACCACTACGTCAAACAACGTATTGCTGCGTTGCACCGGTGGCCGGAGCATCAGCATGCGGAGACGAAGGTTGTGCCTATTGCCCTGCAGCAAGTCGGGATAGCCACGTCGGATGTCTGTGGAGAAGCCATCACTAGGGCTGCGGGCGCAGCCCGCCTGGAAATTTCTGTTTGGCGGGGCGGTCGCCGCCGCGCTGCTGCTGCTGTTGCGGGTCTTCATCCATCAGCTCTCGACCGGAAGGGTCGACGGTCCCACCGTTCTGGCCACCAACGCCAGAGTAGCCGCTCTCTACCTTTGGATCGGCATCGGGAGCGCGCTCGGCGGAATCGCCCGCTATTGGTGCTCGGGGATAGCGGCACGTCTCTTCGGCGAGACGTTTCCCTGGGGCACGCTCATCATCAATGTGGTCGGGTCGCTGATCATCGGGTTCTTCGCGACGCTGACCGGGCCTGATGGCCGCCTCCTGGTCGGCTCGACAGTGCGGCAGTTTGTCATGGTCGGCCTCTGCGGTGGCTACACCACCTTTTCTTCGTTCAGCCTGCAGACGCTCAATCTGGCGAACAACGGGGACTGGTTGCAGGCTGTGGGCAATATTGGCCTGTCGCTGATGCTCTGTCTGGTCGCGGTCTGGACGGGGCACGCCATCGCCGTCGGCCTCAATACTGGCAAATGGATATGATACTGGCGGCCTCGTCGTGCCGAACGGCGGGCCAGGGATAATCGTCTCTATGAACGGTGAGTGCCAGCAGATTGCTGCCAAGCCGCCTCCGATCTGGAGGCTGCGGTGCTCGAGAGGCCACGCATCCGGCTTCTCCTTCCCGTGACGATCATCCACTCAATCAGTTGACCTTGGTCTCACCGTAGCCAAGAACCTGGACCTTCTCGAGCGTGACAAGGCCGCTGCCGATCATTTCATCCAGGACAGGCAGGAACTCTTTGATCTTCTGCTCGCTGTCGACGATTTCGATGACCATCGGAAGATCCTCGGAGAGACGCAAGATCGTCGTCGTGTGGAGCCTGCTGGAATGGCCGAAGCCCATGGGCCCGCGAAGGACAGTTGCCCCGGCAAGATGCAGCTCACGCGCCTTGAGAACAATGGATTCGAAGAGCGGGTGGCTATGGTAACGTTGATCTTCGCCAATGAAGACGCGGAGCAGCATCGCATCTTTTGGGATGTCCATTTTCATGTCCTCCTCTGGCGTCTTACTTTGTCTCCTGATGACATCGCCAAATGCGGCCAACAAAAAAGCTCCTACAACGTGCTCGACGCCGTAGGAGCCATCAGCCATTTCGGCGGTTTTCGGGGAGCTCCATCCCCTTCGCGGACCCTAGAAATCCGCCGTTCCGGCAGAGGCGTCAACAAATTCCAGCCGGTGCCGGCGCCGTCACGATCTCTCGACCTCCACGACGAAGTGAGGATTGAACTGCAAATTCAGCTGATCGGGAAAATAGCCTCTGGGATTGCAGACAACGCGAGTGCGTCCGATCATGTAGTCAAACGAGTTGTGCATATGCCCATGGATCCATACCGACGGCTCGTAGCTATAGATCAACGTATCAAGGTCCGAGGCGAAGGCCGGGTTGAGCGGGTCGTCGCGAAACTTGGGCGCGATCGATCGGGGTGAAGGGGCGTGGTGGGTGACAACCACGGTAGCACCGTCAAATGGCCGGCTGAGCTCTTCGTGAAGGAACGCGAGAGAGGCGTCGTGCAAGCGGATGGTATCGGACGGGCGAAGCGTGCGCAGCTTGTGGCCACGCTCGATCCTGATCACCTTGAAATCTTCGAGCCGCTCCTGCGCGATTGTCATCGAGGTCGCCGGGGCGCCGTAGAGCTGAAAATCCGTCCACAGCGTCGTGCCGATGAAGCGGGCTCGTTCACCCGCAGCCAACTCGCACTCCCACGTCGCTCTCTCAAGAAAGACAACCCGACCGTCCGTAGCGCTCGCCTTCTGGCGATTGAACGCAATCACCCGAAAGAGTTCGTGACCATAGGCTTCGTGATTCCCGCCGATCAGGATCGCGGGGATTGCGAAGTGTCGGAGCACCCAATCGACCGCCAATGGACCGTTATGGACGTCGCCGGCGAGCACGAGAAGGTCAGCCCGGGGCTCAGGTGGTTTCAGGTAGAAATCAAGCGCGTCTTTGCCGAGCGCGCTCCGGTCAGGGCTATCTGCGTACCTTGCATCGAACTCGAGATGCAGGTCGCTCATGACGGCGATCTTCATCGCCGTACTCCGGAGAGGTGAGGGAAAATGACGCAGGGCTGCTGCCGAGCCGGCGCCGCCGATACGTACGACAGTCTCATCAGACGGGCCGCCTCCCACATCGTCAATGGGGTGGCGGGCATAAGAAAGCCCGCCGGATGACGGGAGCAGGCATAGAACTCCCGTCGCATGCTACGCGGTAGGAGTCATCAGCCTCATCGGCGGTTATGGGGAACTCCATCCCCTTCTCAGTTCGTAGCATCCGCCAAGCGAATAAAGCGGTCAACAGACTTTACCCCCGCGCTTCGACGATGCGACAACGTCGAGCCGCCATAGGGTTCATCGGAGCGATGAGCTCTAGCGCCTATTGGATGGCTAAGGGGTTCGGGTTTGTCGAGGCGACGCACGCTCTCCCGAGCCTGGCGCTTCCGCTAACCTCTCTCCCGCCATAGCAAGCCGCAATGGCGATGCCGCATTGGCTATTGACAACACAGATCGACGTTATCATCCTTACAAGGAATTAAAGGTGATGGAGTTCACCTTATAACCGCCCTTTGGGCTGATGACTCCTCCTAAGCGTCTGCGGACGGCAGGAGGAGTTGCATGAGAGGCCCCCGGCGACCCCCCGAAAGAGCGCGTATGCATCTGCCTGGAGCGCCGGCCGTGCGGCAGGTGCTCGCGGGGCGAGGTCGCTTATGAGCGCGCGAGCAGTCCTTCTCCAGATCGGCCAGGTTCTGACGGTGCTGCTCCTGGCGCCGCTCATCCAGGGCATCATCGTCCAGTTCGAGGAACGGGTGCAGCGCGCCCAAGGGCCGGGCATCTTCCAACCGTATCGCGACCTCTGGAAGCTATTCCGTAAGCAAATCGTGGTGCCGCAAACGGCGTCGTGGCTGTTCTGGGTGACGCCGGTTGTCGCTTTCACCTGCATGCTCACAGTGCCGATCCTGATCCCCGTGCTCACCAACTTCCCGCTGCCGCTCTCCGACATGGGGGATATCCTTGGCGGCGGCTTCATCCTCACCCTCGGCTCCTTTATGATCATCCTGGCAGGGCTCGACACCTCGAGCGCCTATGGCGGCATCGGGTCGAGCCGCGCTGTGATGGTCTCGATCCTCGCCGAGCCGACGCTGATCCTGGTGTTCGTCGGTATCACGCTGCTCGCCAAGGCGATGCTCCCCTTTGTCGTCAATCAGCTGCTCGTTTCCAACTGGGCAGCCTATTGGAGCCCCGCGCATCTTTTTTTGGTAGCGGCGTTCTTCATACTCCTGCTGGTCGAGACGGATCGCATGCCGATCCACTCGAGCACGCATATCGAGGTGTACATGATCGAGGAAGGCCGGATTCTTGAATATTCGGGGCCGCTGCTGGCGCTCCTTAAATGGGCGTCGGCAATGAAGCAATTCATCCTCTACACGATCTTTTGCAACGTTCTTCTCCTGCCGTGGTGGTTGTCGATCGAGGGCTCGGCGATTGGCGCTCTCGGCGCAGCGGCGGCACTCGTCGCCAAGTTCACCTTCGTCGCATGTTTTGTCGTATTCGTCGAAACCTCCCAGTCAAGGCTGCGCTTTTACCGCTATCAGGAGCCGCTCGCCGCGTCTTTCCTTCTGGCGGTCCTGTCGATCATCGGCACTCAGTTGAGTTAGCGGCAATGGCGATCCAGAATCTCAACCCGCTCGCGTCATCGCTTTTCAGCTTGCTGGCGATCGCCTGTCTTCTCTTGTCCTTCGTCATGCTGGGGTCGCGCTGGCTCAAGAACTATCTCTACGCGTTCGCGGCAGAATCCTGGATCATCGCGGCGCTGTCCGCCACGGTCGGCTTTTACGGCAACTATCCCGAACTCTACCTGATCGCCATCTTGACGCTGCTCTTTCGCGGTCTGCTCTTGCCTTACCTGATCTGGAGGATTATCCGCCGGCTCGACATTGATCGCGAAATTCACGTTATCCTTCAGCCAAGCACGAGTCTCGTCGTGGGCGCTCTGTTCGTGATGTTTGCGCTCACGGTGTCTTTCCGGGTAGCGACCGAGTTCCATCTGGAGCTCACGGTCGCGGTCCTGGCGCTGACAGTCATGCTCTCGATGAAGCTCATCGGCTTCCTGCTGCTCGCCGTCCGCCACGAGGCCATCAGCCAGATCCTCGGGCTTCTGGTCCTGGAAAACGGCATCTTCCTGGGCTCCCAGATCCTGGTGCCCGGCATGCCACTGCTGATCGAATTGGTCATCCTGTTTGATCTGCTCATCATCGTGGCCTGCTTCGGTGTGCTCGTCGGGTACCTGCTGACCCACGTAGGATCGACAAGCAGCCTCAAACTCAAGAGGCTCGTGGGTTGATGATCGGCGGGCTGCTCCTCGCGCTTTCGATTGCGCCTTTGGCCGCGCTGATCGCCTGTCTCATCGCGCGTCGGCCGCGCATCGCCGAGTGGCTCAACCTGGTCGCCAGCGCAGTCTCATTTGCTTGCGCGTTGCCGCTTCCGTTCCTCATCGACGGGAAGGCGATATTGTTCTGGGACGACTATGTCATCATCGATAGAGCCGCGGCGTGGGTCATTCTGTGCACCTCGATTGTCTACTTCCTCGCGTCGATATATTCCGTCGGCTACATGCGGCTGCTGAAAGAGGATGAGCGCCTCTATAGGTTTTATGCCCTGTTCGCCGGGTTTGGCCTGACCACGCTGGTCGGGCCGCTTATGAACAGCATCGGTGTCTATTGGATTGCGATCGAGCTTACCACGCTGGTAAGCACCTTCCTGGTCGCCTTCGAACGTGTCGCCGAAAGCATGGAGGCCGCCTGGAAATACATCATGGTCGTCTCGGCCGGGATCAGCCTGGCGCTTCTCGGCACAATACTCTTCTACTGGTGCGGCAGCTTCGTGCTGGGGCCAAGCTATCAGATGACCTGGGCGGTCCTGAGCGGGGCGGCGCCGAAGATGAATCCGGTCCTGATGATCCTCGCTTTCCTGCTCGTTCTCGTGGGCTATGGTACCAAGGTCGGCTTGGCGCCCATGCATAGCTGGCTGCCGGATGCCCATAGCGAAAGTCCGGCGCCCGTATCGGCGATGTTGTCCGGAGCGCTGTTGAATACCGCGATGATCGGGATCGTCCGCTTTCTCGCCATTACCAGAGCAGCCAATCTCGGTCAGCTGCCGCAGCTGGTGCTGGTCGCGTTCGGCGCGCTCTCCCTCTTGATCGGTGCTCTGTTCATCGTGCGCCAGCAGGGCATCAAGCGGCTGATGGCGTATTCGAGCATCGAGCATATGGGCGTGGTGGCACTTGGCTTCGGTTTCGGCGGGGCGCTCGGCGTCGGCGGCGCGCTCTATCACATGCTCAATCACTCGCTCAACAAGTCCCTCATGTTCTTCGGCGCCGGAAATATGATGCGCGCCTATGGAACAAAGGAAATCCTCCGGATCAACGGGGTAAGCCGACGCTTTCCGATCCAGGGCGCCCTATGGCTTGCCGGCGCCATCGCCATCACCGGAGCGCCGCCCTTTGGGCTATTCCTGAGCGAGTTCACGATCATGCGCGCGGGCCTGAAGCCGTCCTTCTCCTGGGCCGTCTACGTCATGGCAATTCTTTTGATCGTGATCTTCGTCGGCTTCATGAACCATTTCCGGTCCATGTACTATGGCTCGGCTTCCGCAGATCCTTCGCCAGCCGGCAAAGTGAGTGCGTGGTGCGCCCTGCCGATGTGGCTGTCGCTGACACCGCTCCTGGTGCTCGGCCTCTGGTGGCCTGCGGACGTCTGGAACTATCTGACGTCGATTGCACAGTCGCTGTCGCCGGGGGTGCCATGACCCTCGTCTCGGAGAGTCCCGTCGCGGGGATAGATATCGTTCCGATCGAGCCGGAACATCTGCCCGTAGCAGTGGGCGAACTGATACGCGCGGGCGGTCGGATGCAGATGGCCTATGCCTGGTATGCCCGTCCCGACGTGGTCGAGCTCCGCTACGTCGGAAGCCGCGGTCAGAAGGACGATTTCTTCGCGTGGCGGTGCGTTCCCCGCGGACCGGTTCCCAGCGTCGCGGCGACGTGTCCCCTCCTGGGCTGGTACGAACGCGAGATCGCGGATTTGTTCGGCGTGGAATTCGCCGGCCACCCAGAGCCGCGTCGGCTCGTCCTTCAGCAAGGCGCACACCCGATCATGCCGCCTTTCGATCCGGCGTATCCCGTCGATACGATGCTGCCGTTCGAGCCCGCCGATAGCGATCTCCCGGAGATCGCAAGCGTCGACGTCCAGCGGCTGCCTTTTGGACCGGTGCGCGCCGACGTGGTGGAGTCGGTGGAGCTTATCTTCCTCTATATCGGCGAACACATCCTCCACCTCCATCCTCAGCTTTTCTTCAAGCACCGCGGCATGGAGAAGCGCTTCGAGAGGCGCTCGCTCGGAAGCGCCGTTGTTCTGGCGGAACGCGTCTCCGGCGTCGGTAGCTTCGCCCACGGTCTCGCCTTCTGCCAAGCAGTCGAGCAGGCGGCCCAATGCGTGGTGCCGTCGCGCGCCCGGATGCTGCGCTCGCTGCTCGCCGAGCTTGAGCGGCTTTACAACCACCTTCACTATCTCGGCCATCTCTCGCACACAACCACGCTGAAGGTGGGTGAAGCCGAAGGCAAGCTGCTCGAAGAGCGCGCCAAGCAGATCAACGGCCGGCTGACGGGGAGCCGCTTTCTTCGCAGCATGCTGATACCGGGCGGGTTGCGTCGCGACTTGGACCCGAAGCCATGGTTGAGCGGAGAGCTGGAGCGCCTGCGCGAGGAGGTAGCGGTCTATGCGAGGATGCTGGAGAATACGAACAGTCATTTGGACCGGCTGATCACGACAGGCCTCCTGCCGCGCGAAGTCGCCTTCGATCAGGGGGCGACGGGTCCTATCCAGCGCGCCTCGGGATTCGATCGCGATCTGCGGCGGGACCATCCCTATGCAGCCTATGGGATGCTGCCACTGGTGGTGCCGGTCAAAACGAGCGGCGATGCTCATGCCCGGGCGCAAATCCGGATCGCCGAGATCGATGCGAGCATCGCTTTGATCCAGCGGGTTCTGCTCTTGCTGGGCGATGGCCCGGTGCGCGTCGAGTGTGAGCCGCGGCCGAACTCGGAAGGCCTCGGATGGGCGGAATCGCCGCGTGGTTCGCTGTTCTATGCCGTCCATCTCGACAATGACGGCAAGCTGTCGCGCGTCAAGATCAAGTCGCCTTCCTTCTCCAATTGGCGGGTTTTCCCATTTACCGTCCATGACAGCAACATGATGGACTACGCCATTAACGAGGCGAGCTTTGGCCTCACTGTCGCAGGATGCGATCGCTAGGGGGAGCGTATGCCGTTTTGGACGTTCTTCGGGCTGCGGAAAGGAAAGGCCACCACGCCGTGGCCCAAGCGCGGTGAGGAAGCGGGCCAGGCGGGCGTTCTTGGGATGCCGCGCTTCGAACCGGAGCAATGCGAGCCGGCCTGCAACGAATGCGCCGGCGTTTGTCCGACCTCTGCCATCACCGTTCACGCGGATCAGACCGGCAAGGAGCGGCTCGCGGTCGATTACGGGCGCTGTGTCGTTTGCCAACTCTGCGTTGAAGCCTGTCCTGGCGGCGCCGCAACCGCATCCTTTGACTGGGCTTTCGGAACGCGGGAGCGATCGGATCTGTTGCTGTCCGATGGCGACAATCGTCGCACCGACAAGAAGCGCGGAGACCAGATATCCCGTGACGGGTTCCGGCGGAGTCTCCATATCCGCCATGTCGATGCCGGCTCCTGTAACGGCTGCGAGTCGGAGCTGCAGGCGCTCAACAACCCGTTCTATAATCTTCACCGCTTCGGCATCTTCTTCACGCCGTCGCCCCGTTTCGCCGACCTGCTCCTGGTCACCGGCCCCGTCACCTATGCCATGCGTGAGCCGCTGCAACGCGCCTACGACGCGATGCCGGCGCCGCGCTGGGTCATGGCGGTCGGCACTTGCGCTGTCTCCGGCGGTGTCGCGGGCGGCGGATATGCCTGCGGCAACGGCCTGGAAGGCGTTTTGCCGGTGGACCTCTATTTGCCGGGCTGCCCGCCGAACCCGGCGGCGATCACCGAGGCGCTGCTGATGTTCCTCGACCGGGTTCCCCAGAAGATAAAAGGGGGGCGCCTTGTCGAATGACCTTCTGGCCGTTGCACTGACGGCGTGGCTGCTCGCGGCGTTGCTCGCGCTGATCGGACGGGGAGCAGGTGCCGCGCGCGCCCTTCTCGGATTTGGCGGCTTGGCTCTCCTCAGCTTGATCGTAACGACGCTGCCGGAAGGAGCGCCGCCTATTCACACCGTGCTGGGGATCGGCCCGGCGGGCGCGGTCTTTCTGCTGTCGCCCGATGCGCTCTGGTTGCTGGGCTTTGGCCTTGCGGGGGCAATTCTCGCTTCCTGGCTGGGCACGCCCGCGCCACGCCAGCGGACCTGGATCTTCGGCGCAGCCGCGAGCCTCATCGGTGCGCTCGGCGTCTTTGGCCTGCAGGACGCCGTCTGCTTTCTTGTGGCGTGGGAGATCATGAGCCTCGGCGGCGCCATCATGATCCTGGGCGACGATTTGGCATCGGAGGCAGGGCGGCCCGTCCTGTTCATGTTGGCCCTGCTCGAGGCAGGTGCGGTCGCCCTGCTTCTTGCCTTCATTCTCTTGGCCGGGCATGCGAACAGCTTGTCCCTTGGTGATTTTGCCGCCGGTGCGCTTGCGATGCCGCGGGCAGAGCAGCTTTTTGTGGGGCTTCTGCTCCTGATCGGGTTCGGCGCGAAGATCGGCCTATTGCCGTTCTACGAATGGTTCCCCGCCGCTTATGGCGCGGGAAGCGGGGCAACGGGCGCGTTTCTGTCGGGCGTCGTCCTGAACGCGGCGTTTTTCGCGCTGAGCCGCGGTCTCATTGAATGGCTGCCGATCGATCATGCGCTGCCGGTCTCGATTGCGGGCATCTTCATTGTCGCCATCGCTGTCCTCAGCGCGATCCTCACGGCCCTCTATGCCTTCCAGCAGGAGGCTTGGCGCGAGCTGCTGAGCTTGTCCTCCGCGGAGAACGGCTCGATTGCGGTCTGCCTCTTGGGGGCGGCCTTGATGTTCCGACAGGACGGCTTGATGGATTTGGCCAGTCTTGCCTGGGCCGTCGCCCTCCTTCATCTGGCGGGACACGCGCTTGCGAAGGGAGCAATGTTTCTTGCCGCCGATGGCGTCTACCGCGCAGCAGGCGACTACAGACTGGTCCAGCGCGGAATCCTGGCTCGCAGCTCCTGGATCTTTGGTCTCGGCGCTCTCTTCGCAGCGATGAGCCTGGCGGCGATGCCGCCGCAGGCCGGCTTCGTCAGCGAATGGTATCTCTTCCAGACTTTTTTCCAGGGCTTTCATCTCAGCAGTCTCGCCAGCCGGCTGACGGCCGCTCTCGCCGGTGCAGGATTGGCCCTCACGGTGGCGATCGCCTTCGCGACGTTCATCAAGGTCTTCGGCATTGGATTGCTTGGGCGTAGTGAAAGGAAGACGGGTTCCGTGCCGATGAGCACCTCGGTCGCGGTTGGGGTTCTCGGGTTCCTTGTCCTGGCATTGGCCGTCGGCATGCCCGTATGGCTCGACTCCCTCGGGCGCGCCGTCTCGGGAGAGTTCGCGACGGCGGCGGTTGAAAAGATGCATGTCGGTCCCTTACTCGTGCCAGCCACCGGGGCGCCGATCAGGCTCACCGGGACCTTCGCCTTCATCTCGCCGAGCCTGCTCGTTATCGTGATGCCGCTCCTCGCTCTCATTCCCTTGACCCTGCTGCTTCTCAGCAGGCGCTTTGCCGTGCGCCACGCGCCGGTGTGGTATGGCGGGCGCGACCAGGACCCGGGACAAGCATCCACCACGGCGCTCACCTTCTCCAATGCCTTGCGCACCTTCTACAGCTTCATCTACCGCCCCACTGTGGAGACGAAGCATGAGCTCGCGGACGAATCGAACGGCCAACCGTATTTCATCCGAAGATTGGTCTTTAGCCATGACGTTGCACCCATTTTCGGACCTTATCTGTTTGCTCCGTTGGAGAGGCTGGTCATCTCGATTGCCACGAGATTGCGCATCATCCAGTCGGGGTACCTCAATTTCTATCTCTCGCTGATCGGTGCGCTGCTGGTCATCATCCTGTTCATTGCACTGCTCTAACGACCAAACGGACGACACGTGAATGCCGGCGTATCTGGCGATTGCGATAGGGGGCGTTCTTGGCTGTTGGGCTCGTTATGCAATGACCAACCTCGTTCAGGCGATCTACGGGCGCGACTTTCCTTACGCGACCTTGTCGATCAACGTGCCGGCCTGCTTCCTCATGGGCTTTCTCTTTGTCGAGACTCTGGAGCGCCTGACGATCAGCCCCGTCCTGCGGATTGGGGTTCTTACCGGCTTTATCGGCGGCTTCTCGACATTTTCTACATTCGCCATGGAGACACTCTTGCTGGCGGAGCAGGGCGAGTTGGGTAGAAGCGAGCCACACCTCGGACAGGTGATGACGGATTGCTCGATCATGTGCGGCCCCACTCAGACCATGTAGGCGATATCCGAGGCGCCGTCAGGCAGGCGCCGCGCTCGGCAAATGCGGCCGGAATGTCGTCTTTTCGGTGCCGCAATCGGGGCAGCGCCAACTCGCCGGAATCGCCGCGAAAGGCGTCCCGGGAGCGATCGATTGCTGCGGCAGGCCCTGACCTTCCTCGTAAATGAAGTAGCAGCCGCGGCAGATGAAGCGGCGATGCACCCCCAGCGCGACCGCCACCGGCGCGACCTCGGCGGTGGCGGCTTCCGAACCCGGACACTCGACGGGATCGCCGACGACCACCTTGCCGCCTTTGCGCACGACCAGATAGACGCCGAGGTCCTTGTGGCCGAAGGCCGCACGCAACATGCCGGGAATGTCGAGGTCGCGACGGCCGCTCGTGGGATCGACGTTGGTGGCACTGCAGCGACCGTTGCGGCGATCGACCCTGAATATGGCGTCGCCGAGACGGATGTCGCCGCCGATCCAGTCGAACTCCTGCCAGGGCCGCACGCCGTCGACGTAGAAATTGGCGCGGAACCGCAGCGGATCGATCCTGAAGCCCCACTGCTCCTCCAGGCTGCGGACCGTGGCGAGATTGATGAGCGACACGACGTTGTCTGGCTTGTCCATGAAGTGACCGGCTCGCGCCTGTACCAGCCGTGGCGGCGCGGCGAGCGTCGGCACCAGCCGATGAATGAAACGCTCGATCTCGAAGCGGCCGGCCTCGCTGCCAATATCGACCGACAGAAGCGGTTGTCCGGCTTGGACGACGGTGAATTGCCGCGTGTCGATGTCGAGATGCGTCTGAACGCGCGCCAGTGCCTCCTCGAGCATCAGCATGATGAAGAGACCCTTCTTGGCCCATTTGGGCTCGTCGCCATCGATCGGCGCGCCCGGTCGAACCAGCGCGAACACCCGGTCGTGGGGAAACGGTTTTCCCGCATCGAGGACTACGCCCGGGAGGGGCTGTGCGCTCAATCCCTTTATCGGATAGCGGTAAATGCCGGTGATCACGGGCATGGCGAGGCCGTTCTCCGCTGCTGTGCTCGCCATCGACGGTGCACGACGCTGAGGGGCGGCGGGTAGAGCCGGTTTCTGACGAAATCTGGGAGCCAGATAGGGCGAGCGCCCGCCGGCGGGCGGTGCGGCCGGCGGGCGGGAACCCGGCACGTCGATCAGCTCGTCGAGGAAGGCGGGGTGCATGTCCAGCGCTTCATCGATGGCGTCGGAGAGACGCGCGATGCCTTGCTCGAGCTGCTTCGGGGTGAGCGCGGCATAGCCGAGGACGATGCCGCGCCGCGACAGCACCGTCGCTTGCGGCTCAAAGGCACCCGCGGAGCGCAAGGAATAGACACCGACGCGCGCGCGGCGCGCCAGCCCCTCCAACGTCTCGGCGTCGGGAACACCGGGCGGCAGCCGCCAAAAGACATGCAATCCGCCGGACTCTCCGCTCACCGCGACATCGCCGAAATGACGGCGGAGCGAGGTGAGCAGGCAATCGCGGCTCTCCCGGTAATGCGCGCGGATGCGCATGAGATGAGCGGCATAACTGCCGCTGCGTATCATCTCCGCCAGCGCCGCTTGCTCCAGCCAGGAATTGCCGTTGTTGAGGAGCGTCTTGGCGATCCGCGTTGCTTCCACGAGCGGGGCGGGGACGACCATGTATCCCAGGCGCAATCCGGCGCCGAGCGAGTTCGAGAAGCTCCCCAGATAGATCGTGCAATCCGGCGCCATGCCGGCCACGGCCTGCAACGGCGATCCCTCATAGCGGAAATCGCTGTCGTTATCGTCTTCGAGAATATAGCAGCCGGTGCGTCGAGCCCAGGCAACGATCGCGCGCCGACGGGCGAGCGCCAGCGTGTGCCCGGTCGGATATTGGTGCGAGGGGGTGACATAGAGCAGCGAGGCCGCCGCTTTGGGCAAATCTTCCGAGATCAACCCGTCCTCGTCGACCGGCACGCCGGCGATCTCGGCCCCTTCCGCCTCGAAGGCAAAGGCAGCGCCCTGATAGCATGGCGTCTCCAGTGCCGCGATTTTCCCCGGCGCGAGAAAGAGGCGCGCGGCTATGGTGATGCCCTCTTGGATCCCGCCGACGATCACGATCTGGCCGGGATCGGCGACCAGACCGCGGGTCGCCGCGAGGTGATGGGCGATGGCTGAGCGCAGCGCCGCCAGGCCGCCGGGATCGCCGTATTCGGACAATCCCATCGCGCCGCCATGCGACAGGCAGGTCTGTAGCAGCCGCCGCCAGGTTTTGATCGGAAACAGCCCCGCGCTGGGTCGACCGGGAAAGAAATCGAAGGAGATATGGCTGCGGCTCTGGCTCACCAGGCTCTGGGCGCGCGCCGCGAACAAGGGCATCGGCATGCCCGCCGAGGTGCCATCGCCGCGGCCCTGCGGATCGTCATCGACATCGCGCGGTCGCATCAGACCGTCAGGCATATGCATGGCGGCGAACATCCCGGAGGCCGGGCGAGAGTCGACATAGCCCTCCATTACCAGCAACTCGTAGGCGCGAACCACCGTGTTGCGTCCGATGCGGAGCTGCTCCGACAGGTGACGGGAGGACGGCATGCGCGTTCCCGACGCAATCCGCCCGTGGCGGATGGCGTAGCGGAGCTGCTCGACGAGCTGGGTGGTCAGCGGCGTCGGCCGGGATCGGTCGAGAAGAACAGGGATCTGCATCTGCCGGTCGGCACGCTCCCTCGTCCGCCTCCCGATGGGTCCAGTTGCCCGGCCGGGACGCCAGAGACGCTCATCAAATCATAAAACCCAGGAGCGCCCAAGGTTTCCGACAAGAGAAATCGAAAATCTAGGGTCCGACGCGCGGTTCCATACCCGACACTGGTTCCATCAAAGTGGCAACGACTGGACCCAGCAGGAGAGTCCACGCCAGCGGAGTGCTCGCTTCCAAAGCACTGGGCGCCCAAAAAATGGGATATATGACCGCGCCGCAGGCGCTTCGTCGTCGCAGGAGGCGCTGCTGGAGGTTTTTGCCGGTTTTACCTGGCGCCATGGCATTTTCGCCCGATGGCTCTTTCGGCAAAGGGGACGGGCGCGCATCCTTTAGCTCATCGAGGAGCAAGCAATCGACGATCGAGATCGAGCTTCGGTGCCGGCTTCTTGCGGGCACGCCCCGTCGTTTCTCGGCTTGCCACCCCTTGAGCAGAGGAGAAGACCCATGAGACTTACGCGCCGTACCTGGCTTCAGACCGCTGTCGCACTCACTGTTCTGCTGGGTGGCGGAGCGCACGAGGCACAGGCCGAAGACACCATCAAGATCGGCGTCCTCCACTCGCTGTCGGGAACGATGGCGATCAGCGAGACGATCTTGAAGGACCAGATGCTGATGCAAGTCGCCGAACTCAACGCCCATGGTGGGCTGCTCGGCAAACAGGTCGAGGCGGTCGTCGTCGACCCGGCCTCGGACTGGCCGCTCTTTGCCGAGAAGGCCCGCGAGCTTTTGTCCAAGGACAAGGTCGTGGCCGTGTTCGGCTGTTGGACCTCGGTGTCGCGCAAATCAGTATTGCCGGTGTTCGAGGAGCTGAACGGCCTGTTGTTCTACCCGCTCGAATATGAAGGCGAGGAGGCCTCGTACAACGTCTTCTACGGCGGCTCCGTGCCGAGCAACAAGGCCGTCCCGGCGATCGACTACCTGATGAGCGGCGAAGGCGGGACGGTGAAGCGCTGGGTGCTCGAAGGCACCGATTACGTCTATCCACGGACGAGCAACAAGATCATCCGCGCCTTCCTCCACGCGAAGGGCGTTGCCGACGCCGACATCCGGGAGAACTACACTCCGTTCGGCTTTTCCGACTGGCAGACCGAGATCGCCAAGATCAAGGAATTTGCCAGCGCCGGCAAGAAGACCGCCGTGATATCGACCATCAACGGCGATGCCAATGTCCCGTTCTACAAGGAGCTCGCCAACCAGGGGATCAAGGCGAGCGACGTGCCCGTCATCGGCTTCTCGGTCGGCGAAGAGGAATTGGCTGGCATCGACACCAAGAACCTAGTCGGGCATCTCGCCGGCTGGAGCTACTTCCAATCAGTCAAGTCGCCGGAGAACAAGGCGTTCATCGACAAGTGGCACGCCTACACCAAGGATCCCAAGCGGGTCACCAACGACCCGATGGAGTTGGAATACGTCCTGTTCCACATGTGGGCCCATGCCGTTGAGCAGGCCGGCAGCACCGATGTCGCCGCGGTCCGCCAGGCGATGATCGGCCAGACGATGAAATCGCCGTCCGGCTTCGAGGTGGTGATGAACAGCAATCATCACCTGTCAAAGCCCGTGATGGTCGGCGAGATCCAAGCCAACGGGCAGTTCAGCATCGTCTATCAGAGCAAAACCGTGCTGATGCCCGAACCGTGGAGCAAATATCTCGATGAGGACAAGGGCAAGGTCGCCGACTGGTCTTATCCTTGGGGATGCGGGAACTGTACCGCCGCCAAATTCACCGACTTCTGAGCGCCGCCGCTCAGCTCGACGGGCGAAGCGTCACTGGGGGGCCGGCGTAAGCCGGCCCCTTCTGTCGTCGTCTCCGCCCTTCATCCACGATCGGCGGCGACGGCAAGCTCTATGAGGCCGACCGCAAGCCAGGCCCGATCCTGAAGGCCGCCTCCTGGGTCCTGGCATGGCCCGAGCCTAGGCGGCGGAGCGGGGCGCGCGTATCATGAGTCCGGAGCCTCTCTCCGGCGTCCCTACGTCACCGACGCACGCTGATTTTTGTGTCAATGGTGTACACCAGTGGCGTAGGGCCGGCGCTGATCCCGGAGGGGCGCCAAGCGCGCAAATTTTGTGCAGCGGCAACGCGCGCACCGGCGCGCCGCTTGCTCCGGCGGTGATTTCGGAGTAAGACGCCGCCCACCAAGCTCCCAGACGAGAGGTCGCGGATGGCACGCAAGAAGATCGCGCTGATCGGCGCCGGGCAGATCGGCGGCACGCTGGCTCTGCTGGCGGGGCTGAAGGAGCTGGGCGACATCGTGCTGTTCGACGTCGTCGAGGGTGTGCCGCAGGGCAAGGCGCTCGACCTGGTCGAGGCCTCGCCGGTCGAGGGCTTCGACGCGAAGATCTCCGGCGCCAACGATTATTCGGTGATCGCCGGCGCCGATGTGGTGATCGTCACCGCCGGATTCCCGCGCAAGCCCGGCATGAGCCGCGACGATCTCATCGGCAAGAACGCCGAGGTGGTCGCTACTGTCGGCCGCGCCATCAAGCAGCATTGCCCCGACGCCTTCGTCATCACCATCACCAACCCGCTCGACGTCATGGTCTGGGTGATGCGCGAGGCCTGCGGCCTGCCGGCGCACCGCGTCGTCGGCATGGCGGGGGTGCTCGACAGCGCGCGCTTCCGCTATTTCCTCGCCGAGGACATGGGCGTGTCGGTCGAGGACGTGACCGCCTTCGTGCTCGGCGGCCATGGCGACGACATGGTGCCGCTCATCCGCTACTCGACGGTGGCGGGCGTGCCGCTCCCCGACCTCATCAAGCTGGGCTGGACCACGCAGGAGCGTGTCGACAAGATCGTCCAGCGCACCCGCGGCGGCGGCGGCGAGATCGTCAATCTGCTGAAGACCGGCTCGGCCTTCTACGCCCCGGCCTCTTCGGCCATCGCCATGGCGGAATCCTACCTGCGCGACAAGAAGCGGGTGCTGCCTTGCGCCGCGTGGCTCACCGGCCAATACGGGGTCAAGGACCTCTATGTCGGGGTTCCCGTGGTGATCGGCGCCCAGGGGGTGGAGCGCATCGTCGAGATCTCGCTCAACGCCGACGAGAAAACCATGTTCGACAAATCCGTCGCCTCGGTGCGCTCCCTGCTCGATGCGGCCAAGAAGATAGCCTCCGGCGCCAAGGCCTGATCGGGCCGGGGTCGCCGGGGAGGAAAGGCCGGGCGGGCGCGTAAACCAGACATGAACCATTGCTGGGCTAGGTTTTCGGCTGCCAATTCCCATCTTTAGCCTGCCGGCATCGGCGGAAGGGGATCGATAGCCCCCTCCGCGCCCGGTCCTCACCGTCGGAACCCCCTCATGTCGCGACTGGACGAAGCCACCTTTCTCAACGGCGCCAACGCCACTTTCATTGCCGAGCTCTATGCCCGCTGGCTCGAGGATCCCGGCACGGTGGATCCGAGCTGGCGCAGCTTCTTCGCCGAGCTGGCCGAGGAAGCGCCGGCGCTGCTCAAGGAGCTGGAAGGGCCGGGCTGGGGCCGCGAGCGCGGCCATGTCATCGCCAATGGCCATGACCAGCCTCAGGGCAACGGCCATGCCGCCCCGGCGGCAGCCGCCTCCGCGGGGGTCGTACCGCGGCAGCAGACGCTCGACGCGCTGCGCGCGCTGTCGCTGATCCGGGCCTATCGCGTGCGCGGCCATCTGCTGGCCGATCTCGACCCGCTCGGGCTGGTGCGGCGGACCTCCCATCCCGATCTCGATCCCGCCACCTATGGCTTCACCGCGGCCGATTACGACCGGCCGATCTTCGTCAACGGCGTGTTGGGCTTCGAGACCGCGACGCTCACCGAGATCCTCGCCGCGCTCAAGGCGACCTATTGCGGCCCGGTCGGCGTCGAATACATGCATATGCAGGAGCTCGAGCAGCGCCAATGGATCCAGGCGCGCATCGAGCTGCCGCGCAACCAGACCGACTTCACCGTCCAGGGCAAACGCGCCATCCTCGAGCGGCTGACCGCGGCGGAGATGCTCGAGCGCTTTCTCGACAAGCGCTATACCGGCACCAAGCGCTTCGGCCTCGAGGGCGGCGAATCGCTGATCCCGGCGCTGGAGCAGGTGATCAAGCGCGGCGGCCAGCTCGGCATGAAGGAGCTGGTGCTCGGCATGCCGCATCGCGGCCGGCTCAACGTGCTGACCAACGTCATGGGGAAGCCCTTTGCCGCGCTGTTCTCGGAATTCCAGGGCAACCCCGCCAACCCAGCCGATGTGCAGGGCTCGGGCGACGTCAAATACCATCTCGGCACCTCGACGGATCGCGAGTTCGACGACAACACCGTGCATCTCTCGCTCACCGCCAACCCGTCGCATCTCGAGGCGGTGAACCCGGTGGTGCTGGGCAAGGCGCGCGCCAAGCAGCGCCAGCGCGGCGACACTCAAAGCGCGACCAAGTGGTGGGGCTGCTGATGCATGGCGACGCCGCCTTTGCCGGCCAGGGACTGGTGCCGGAATTGCTGGAGCTCTCGGAGCTCAAGGGCTACCGCACCGGCGGCACGGTGCATGTCATCGTCAACAACCAGATCGGCTTCACCACCAGCCCGTCCTATGCGCGGTCGAGCCCTTATCCCTCCGATGTCGGCAAGATCACCCAGGCGCCGATCTTCCATGTGAACGGCGACGATCCCGAGGCGGTGGTGCATGTCTCGCGCATCGCCATCGAGTTCCGCTACCGCTTCAAGAAGGACGTCATCGTCGACATCTTCTGCTATCGCCGCCACGGCCATAACGAGGCCGACGAGCCCGCCTTCACCCAGCCGATCATGTACCGCGCCATCGCCGCCCATCCGACGACGCGGCAGATCTATGCGAAGCGCCTGGTCGAGGAAGGCGTCGTCACCGCGGAAGAGGCGGAGGCGATGGCGACCGCCTTCATGGCCCATCTCGACAGCCAGTTCGAGGCGGCGAAGGGCTACCGGCCGAACAAGGCCGATTGGCTCGAAGGCGCCTGGAGCGGCCTCAAGGTCGCCTCGGGCGACGCGCGCCGCGGCGAGACCGCGGTGCCGACGGAGCTGCTGAAAGAGGTCGGCCACGCGCTCGTCACCGTGCCCGAGGGCTTCAATCTCAACCGCAAGATCGCGCGCCAGCTCGAGGCCAAGAAGAAAGCGATCGAGGCCGGCGAGGGGATCGACTGGTCGACGGGCGAGGCGCTCTCCTTCGGCACGCTCTGCGCCGAGGGTACCTTCGTGCGCTTCACCGGCCAGGATTCCGGCCGCGGCACCTTCTCGCAGCGCCACGCGGTGCTGGTCGATCAGGAGACCGAGGAGCGCTACGTCCCGATCAACCATGTGCGCCCCGGCCAGGCGGCGCTCGAGATCGTCGACAGCCCGCTCTCCGAGGCGGCGGTGCTGGGCTTCGAATACGGCTACAGCCTCGCCGACCCGCATGCGCTGGTGCTGTGGGAGGCGCAGTTCGGCGATTTCGTCAACGGCGCGCAGGTCATCATCGACCAGTTCATCTCCTCTGGCGAAGCGAAGTGGCTGCGCATGTCCGGCCTCGTCCTGCTGCTGCCGCATGGCTATGAGGGGCAAGGGCCGGAGCATTCCTCGGCGCGGCTCGAGCGCTTCCTGCAGCTCTGCGGCGAGGACAACCTCCAGGTCTGCAATCTCACGACGCCGGCGAACTATTTCCACGCGCTGCGCCGGCAGGTGCGCCGCGACTTCCGCAAGCCGCTGGTCGTCATGACGCCGAAATCGCTGCTGCGGCATCCCGAGGTGACCTCGAAGCTCGACGAGATGGGGCCGGGCACCTTCTTCCGCCGCACCATCGACGAGATCGACCAGCTGCTCGGCGACGACAAGGTGAAGCGCGTGGTGCTGTGCTCGGGCAAGGTCTATTACGACCTGCGCCAGGCGCGGCAGGAGCGCAAGATCCACGACGTCGCCATCATCCGCGTCGAACAGCTGCATCCCTTCCCGGCGAAGGCGCTGGCGGAATCGATCGGCCGCTATAAGTATGCCGATGTCGTCTGGTGCCAGGAGGAGCCGCAGAATATGGGCGCCTGGACCTTCGTCGACCGGCGCATCGAGCAGGTGCTGATCGATCTCGGCGGCAAGACCAAGCGGCCGCGCTATGTCGGGCGGCCGGAGGCGGCGGCGACGGCGACGGGCCTGCTCAAGCGCCATGTCGCGGAGCAGGCGAAGCTGGTGGACGAAGCGCTCTCTATCATCTGAACATTTCGAGCCGAGAAGCGGGGACGAGGGGATGGCGACCGAGATCAAAGTGCCTGCGCTGGGCGAGTCCGTGACCGAGGCGACCGTGGCGCGGTGGCTCAAGAAAGTCGGCGACGCCGTCGCCATGGACGATCCGCTGGTCGAGCTCGAGACCGACAAGGTGACGCTCGAGGTGAACGCGCCGGCCGCCGGCACGCTCGCCGAGATCGCGGTCGCCGAAGGCGCCAACGTCGCGGTCGGCGCGCTGCTCGGCCGCATCGGCGAGGGCGCGGTGAAAACCGCTCCCACCGCCAAGCCGGTCGTCGCCGCGGCACCGGTGCCGGGCGAGACCCGGACGGCCGCTGCCGCCGCGGCGTCGGCGAGCGCCGCTGCGGTGCTCGACCGCTCGGGTCCGGCGGTGCGCAAGCTGGTCGAGGAGAGCAAGCTCGATCCCACCACGATCGCGGCCTCGGGCAAGGATGGCCGGCTGACCAAGGGCGATGTGCTCGCCGCCGTGGAGCAGCGCCCGGCGCGCCGGCGGCCAAGCCGGCGCCGGTGCCTGCCGCGCCACGGCCGCGCCGGGCGCGCGCGAGGAGCGCGTGCGGATGACGCGGCTCCGGCGCCGCATCGCCGAGCGGCTCAAGGAGGCGCAGAACAACGCCGCCATGCTCACCACCTTCAACGAGGTGGATATGGGCGAGGTGATGGCGCTGCGCGAGCGCTACCGCGACACCTTCGAGAAGAAGTACGGCGTGAAGCTCGGCTTCATGTCGCTCTTCGTCAAGGCCTGCATCGTCGGGCTGAAAGAGATCCCGGCGGTCAATGCCGAGATCGACGGCGAGGAGATCATCTACAAGAACCATTACGACATCGGCGTCGCCGTCGGCACCGAGCAGGGACTTGTCGTGCCGGTGGTGCGCGATGCCGACCAGCTGCATTTCGCCGAGATCGAAAAGAAGATCGGCGATTTCGGCCATCGCGCGCGCGACGGCAAGCTCACCCTCGACGAGCTGTCGGGCGGCACCTTCACCATCTCCAATGGCGGCATCTACGGCTCGCTGATGTCGACGCCGATCCTCAACACGCCGCAATCCGGCATTCTCGGCATGCACAAGATCCAGAAGCGGCCGATGGCGGTGGGCGACAAGATCGAGGTGAGGCCGATGATGTATCTCGCCCTCTCCTACGACCACCGCATCGTCGACGGCCGCGAGGCCGTGACCTTCCTGGTGCGCGTCAAGGAGTGCATCGAGAACCCCGAGCGCATGCTGCTCGAGGTCTGAGCTTCCCGCCGAGAAGGAATGCGCCATGCCCGAGAGCTACGACGTCATCATCATCGGCGGCGGCCCGGGCGGCTATGTCGCCGCCATCCGCGCGGCGCAGCTCGGCCTCAAGACCGCCTGCGTCGAGAAGCGCGGCAGCCTCGGCGGCACCTGCCTCAATATCGGCTGCATCCCGTCGAAGGCGCTGCTGCAATCCTCGGAGAAATTCGAGGAGGCGCGTCACGGGCTTGCCGTGCACGGGGTCAAGGTGGCCGGCGTCGAGCTCGACCTGCCGTCGATGATGGCGCATAAGGACAAGGTGGTCAGCGACAACACCCGCGGCGTCGAGTTCCTGTTCAAGAAATACAAGGTCGACTACATCAAGGGCGCGGCGCGCTTCACCGCGCCGGGCAAGCTCGCGCTGACGCCGATCGATGGCGGCATCGTGCGCGAGCTGACCGCAACCTCGATCATCATCGCCACCGGCTCCGAGGTGGTGCCGCTGCCCGGCATCGAGATCGACGAGGAGGTGATCGTCTCCTCGACCGGCGCGCTGTCGCTGAAATCGGTGCCGAAGAGCCTTGTCGTGGTCGGCGGCGGCTATATCGGGCTCGAGATGGGCTCGGTGTGGCGCCGGCTCGGCAGCGCCGTGACGGTGGTGGAATTTCTCGACCGCATCACCCCGGGCATGGATGGCGAGCTCGCGCGCAACCTGCAGCGCGTACTGACCAAGCAGGGCTTCGGTTTCCGCCTCGGCACCAAGGTGGTGGCGGCCAAGCGCGACGCCAATGGCGTGAGCCTCAGCCTCGAGCCGGCGAAGGGGGGCCCGCGCGAGGAGCTCAGGACCGACGTCGTGCTCGTCGCCATCGGCCGGCGGCCCTATACCGACGGTCTCGGCCTCGACCAGGCCGGGGTCGCGACCGACAACAAGGGCCGCATCACCGTCGATGCCGGCTACGCCACCAACGTCAAAGGCATCTACGCCATCGGCGACGTCATCGCCGGGCCGATGCTGGCGCACAAGGCCTCGGAAGAGGGCGTGGTGCTGGCCGAACATCTCGCGGGGCAGAAGGGCGAGGTGAATTACGGCGCCATTCCCTCGGTCGTCTACACCTGGCCCGAAGTCGCCACCGTCGGGTGCGGCGAGGAGGAGCTCAAGACCGCGGGCATCGCCTACAAGACCGGCAAGTTCCCGTTCACCGCCAATGCGCGCGCCCGCGCCAATGCCGACACCGAGGGCTTCGTCAAGATTCTCGCCGACGCCAAGAGCGACCGCGTGCTCGGCGTGCACATCATCGGCCCCGACGCCGGCACGATGATCGCCGAGGCGGTGATCGCCATGGAATACGGCGCCAGCGCCGAGGACATCGCCCGCACCTGCCACGCCCACCCGACGCTCAACGAGGCGGTCAAGGAAGCGGCGCTGGCGGTCGAGGGACATCCGATCCATATTTAGGAGTGGCGCAAGACTCCCCTCCGCATCGCGATCCTCTCCTGCA
Source organism: uncultured Alphaproteobacteria bacterium (assembly GCA_963789275.1). Lineage (GTDB taxonomy): Bacteria > Pseudomonadota > Alphaproteobacteria > ATCC43930 > CGMCC-115725 > DAHUYF01. Next base: position 550,761 of record CAWBKF010000003.1, on the reverse strand, counting down.
CGAAGCGGCCGAGGGCGGGTCGCTTCTGGACTCGCCCGGCGCGCTGGTGGCGCTGCTCTGCCTCACCTCGGTGCTGGGCATGCTGGGCTCCTCCAGCTTCTCAGCGCTGCTGCCGGACTTCCAGAGCGAATGGGCTCTGAGCAACACCGATGCCGGCTGGATCAGCGGCATCTTCTTCGCGGGCTATGTCGCGGCGGTGCCGCTGCTGGTCGGCTCGACCGACCGGATCGATCCCCGCCGCATCTATCTGCTCTCCTTCGTCATCGCCGCCGCCGCCTCGCTCGGCTACGCGCTCTTGGCCCAAGGCTTCTGGTCGGCGCTGGCGCTGCGCGCGCTGGCCGGGGTCGGGCTCGCCGGCGGCTACATGCCGGGGCTGAAGCTGCTCACCGACCGCGTCGGCGGCAAGCGCCAGGGCCGCTACGTCGCCTATTATACCGGCGGGTTCAGCCTCGGCACCGCCTTCTCCTTCGCCTTCACCGGCGAGGCCGCCGCCTGGCTCGGCTGGCGCGGCGCCTTCGCCGCGGCGGCGGCGGGCGCGGCGCTGGGCTTCGTCCTGGTGCTGCTGCTGGTGCGCAAGGCGAGCGCGGCGGAGATGGTTCGCGAGGCCGCGGACCGGCGCGCGCTCGACTTCCGCCCGGTGTTCCGCAACCGGCCGGCCATGGGCTTCATCCTCGGCTATAGCGGCCATACCTGGGAGCTGTTCGCGCTGCGGTCCTGGCTCGTCGCCTTCCTCGTCCAGGCGGCGCGCTTTGCCGGCGACGATGCCGGCATCGCCAAGGCGAGCTGGCTCACCACGGGGATCGTGCTGGTCAGCACCGCCGCCAGCATCTACGGCGCCGAGCTCGCGACCCGCTCCGACCGGCGCCGCATCATCGGCCGCATCATGCTGCTCTCGGTGGCGATGGCGGTGGTGACCGGGTTCAGCGCCGGCGCGCCGGTGGCCGTCGTCGCGACGCTGTGCCTCGCCTATCACATGGTCATCATGGGCGATAGCGCGGCACTCACCGGCGGCGCGGTGGCGACCGCGGCGCCGGGCCAGCGCGGCGCCACGCTCGCCGTCCATTCCATCCTGGGCTTCGGCAGCGGCTTCGTCGGCCCGCTCGCGGTAGGGCTCGTCCTCGACCTCGCCGGCGGCGAGGGCTCGCGGCTCGCCTGGGGCCTCGCCTTCCTCACCATGGGCGCGGGCTCGGCTGCGGCGTTCGCGGCGATAAGGCGGCTCTAGCTCGTTGCCGTGGTGGCGCCACCGCTAACGGCACTCTATGCTCCACTCCACGTGGCTTTGACTCAGGAGAATTCATGGCGCGCAATCGCAAAGGTCCGCCACGGCAAGCGGAGCACTTCGGACACGACGATCACGAGCATGCCGCGCATAAGGACGAAACCTCTCATGGCCGCGCCGTCACGCGGGACGTGAAGAAGCCGGTACGCAAGACGGCTCATCCGGTGCAGAGCACGCCGAAAGGCCCGAGCCGCGGCCAATAGGTCCGGCCTCGTCAAACCGGCCGGCCCATGGCACGGCGCACCGCCTCGTGATCCCTGACCCAGGTGAAGATCGCGGCGCTGCTGCCTGCGAGTAGGCGGGCCCAGCTCGACATCTTCAGCGCCTCCTTGTCGGCGCCCCACCAATGCTCGACCACGACCATCAGCGACCATGATGATTTGCCGGGACGGCTGCAGGCGAGGCGGTGAATCTCGACGGCGAAGGAATAGCCGCCGCCGGCGAAGGCATGGCGGTGCCGGTGCCAGTCGACCTCGCCGACCTGCCAGTGCTCGCAATCGGCGGTCGGAATGGTGGCCCGTTGCACGATCTGCCAGCGATCGAGAAAACCGCGGCTGTTCAGATTGGCCATGATGATCTCCCCGGATCCGAGGCATGCTACCACTGCTGCCGCCCGGGCCCGAGGCGCCGGTCGCGCGCGACCTCGCCGGTCGCCCGGCGGGCCAGCCAGGCGCCCCAGAACAGGCTCGAGAAGAACCCGATCGGCGGCTCGAAGCCGGTTTGCGCCAGCAGCGCCGCGACCGCCGCGTCGGAACTCGGCGGGTCGGCGCCCTGCAGGATCTTGCCGAGCTTGGCCTTGACCTCGTCCGGCGCCGCGCCCTGCATGCGCCAGCGTTCGCCCCAGGCCGCGAGGAGCAGCTTCTGGCTGGCATAGGCGTGGCGACTGCACGCCAGGATCAGCGGCGCGCCAGGCTTCAGGCGCGCCGCCAGCGCGCGCAGGATTGCGCGCTTGGCGTCGTCGCCCGGCAGATGATGCAGCACGCCGATCAGTGTCGCGGCGTCAAAGCGCCGCTCCGGCGGCAGGTCGTCGACATGTCCCAGATGCAACTCGGTGCGCGCGAGGAGGCCGCTCTGCTGCAGCCGCGCGACGGCAAGATCCATCATCGGCTGCGACGGGTCGACGGCGGTGAAGCGCCATCCGGGCTCCAGCGCGCCGGCGGTGACGATCTCCTGCGCGCCGCCGCCGGCGCCGGCCACCAGGATCTGCGCCGCGCCGCCGCTGCCGAGCGCGGCGGCGAGCATGCAGGCGGCGAGCTCGTGGCAAGCGTCATAGCCGGCGAGCGCGATGCGGCTTTGCTTTTCATACTCGCCGGCGCGGGCGGGGTCGAATTTCTGCGCCGGGTCGGTCGTGGATGAGGACATTGCGGCGGGCCTCCGGAAATTTCGTCCTCAGCTCTTCGCGCGCGGATGCGCCTTGTCGTAGACGGCGATGAGGCGGGCGGCGTCGATGGCGGTGTAGCGCTGCGTCGTGGTCAAACTGGCATGTCCCAGCAGCTCCTGGATGGCGCGGAGATCGCCGCCGCCGGCCAGCAGATGGGTGGCGAAGCTATGGCGCAGCGCATGCGGCGTCGCCTTCTCGGGGAGGCCGAGCTGTGCGCGCAGCTCCTGCATCTTCTGCTGCACCAGCCGCGGATGCAGCGGGCCGCCGCGGACGCCGAGAAAGAGCGCGTCGTCGGGAGCGAGGCGATAGGGGCAATGGGCGATGATAGTCCGTGACCGCCTCGGCAACCGCCGGCAGCACCGGCACTTGGCGTGTCTTGCTGCCCTTGCCGGTGACGGTCAGCGTCCCCGGCGCCAGCGGTGCCTCGCGCCGCGTCAATCCCAGCGCCTCGCCGAGCCTGAGGCCGCAGCCATAGAGCAAGGTCAGGAGCGCCACATCGCGCTTGCCGATCCAGGGCGCGCGCGCCTCTTCCGCGCCATCCAGCACCGAAGCGGCATCTTCGGCGGAGAGCGCCTTCGGCACCGAGCGCGGCAGCTTCGGCGTCCGCACCGCGGTGAGCGCGGCGTTGCGCACGAGGCCGCGCCGGTCAAGAAAGCGGAAGAATCCGCGCAGCACGGAAAGCGCGCGCGCGGTTGAGCTGCGCTGCAGGGCGTCGCCCGCGCGGGCGGCGAGATATGCGCGGAAATCGGCCGGGTTCAGCGCATCGAGCTCGGCGAGGCCGGGCAGCGCGCCGCGATGCCTCGACCAGGAAATCGAGGAACGCCGCGAGGTCGAGGCCATAGGCCGCGAGCGTATGCGGCGAGGCGCGGCGCTCATCGCCGAGCCAGCGTTGCCAGCGCTCGATCGCCTCGGCAAGCTCAGGGGTTGCGGCAAAGCGGGCGAGCGGCACCGGCGCGGGGCCGCGCCGCGGCCTCACGCCGGAAGGTCGAGCCAGGCGGCGATGGTGATGCCGAGCGCGCGGGCGAGGAAGCCCAGCAGCTCGGTGCCCTGGCCGCCATGGAACTTGCCGGGCCGGCGCATGCCGATGCAGAGCAGCCCCGCCGGTGCCGCCGCGCTCACCGAGAGGCGCAGCAGCGCCGCCGAGCGCACCAGCCCGGCGCCGTCGCCGAACAGCATGGGATCGCCATCGGCGTCGCTCGCCAGCACCACGTCGCGATCGACGCCGAGCACCGCGTCGACCGTGCCGGGATCGAGGATCTGCACGCCTTGGTGATTGAGGCGCGGCCGCTGCGGTCCCGGAGGATTCGACGGCGATGGTCACGACATCGGCGTCGAGCAGGACGGCGAGATCGGTGGTGACGATCTGGATGAGCTGCTCGAAGCTGCTGGCGGCGAGCAGCGCCAGCACGGCGGCGTGGACCCGCGCCTGGCTCGCGAGATTGGCGCGGCTGGTGCCGACCAGCGCGCGATGCTGGCTTTTCAGCCGCGCGATCTCGGCGCGTTGATGCTGCAGCATGAATTGCTGCATGTCGACGACGCGCTCGCCGCGCTGCTGGCTCGGCGGCGTCAGGATCTGCAGCAGCTCCGCATGCTCGACGAGGAAATCGGGATGCTGGCGCAGATAGGCTGCGACCTCGGCGGCGCCGACGGCGCCGCGGGCGGGAAGCGCCGGCCGGGCGGGATCGGCAGGGGTCGTCTTATCCTTGGGACGATCCAAAGCCTGCCCCTTTCTATTCCGCCGCCGCCTTGGTCTCGCCGAGGATCGACTGGCCGGTCTTGGCCCAATCGGCGAGGAAGGCGGCAAGGCCCTTGTCGGTGAGCGGATGCTGGAACATCTGGCGCAACACGCTGGGCGGCAAGGTCCCGACATGCGCGCCGAGCTTCGCCGCGGTGATGACATGGATAGGATGGCGAATGGAGGCGACCAGCACCTCGGTCTTGAGGCCGGGATAGTTGCGGTAAATCTCGACGATGTCGCGGATGAGCGCCATGCCGTCGGAGCCGACATCGTCGAGGCGGCCGACGAATGGCGAAATGAAGCTGGCGCCGGCTTTCGCCGCGAGCAGCGCCTGCGCCGCCGAGAAGCACAAGGTGACGTTAACCATGGTGCCTTCATTGGCCAGCACGCGACAGGTCTTAAGCCCGTCGGGGGTCAGCGGCACCTTCACCGTGACGTTGCGCGCGAGCTTGGCAAGCTTGTGGCCTTCGGCGAGCATCGTCGCATGATCGGTCGCCGTCACCTCGGCGCTCACCGGCCCCGGCACCACGGCGCAAATCTCGCGCACCACGTCGAGGAAATCGCGCCCGGTCTTCGCCACCAGCGACGGGTTGGTGGTGACGCCGTCGACCAGCCCCGTCGCGGCGAGGTCACGGATCTCCGCGAGATCGGCAGTGTCGATGAAGAACTTCATGCCGGTCGAATCCCCTTTCCCATTCGCCGCGGCTGGCACGCAGATCGCTTTCGGACTAAGAGTGTAACCCATGCCAGAGCGCCACGCCAGTTCTCGCGCGGCCGTTGAGAACGCGGCTGCCGCGCGCGACGAGCCGCGCGCTCGCGTGCTGCTGCCCCTGCCATTGGCCGGCGCCTATGACTATCTCGCACCGCCGGAATTGGCGCTGAAACCCGGCGATTTCGTCGCCGCGCCCCTGGGCAAGAATGAGCTGCTCGGCGTCGTTTGGGGCGAGGCGACCGGCGAGGTCGATGCCGCGAAGCTGAGGCGGATCGTCGAGCGGCTCGATGCGCCGCCGATGCCGGAGGCGCTGCGCCGCCTGATCGACTGGGTGGCGGCCTATACCGTGGCGCCGCCGGGTGCGGTGCTGCGCATGGCGATGAGCGTCTCCGACGCGCTCTATCCGGGGCGGGCGATCACCGGCTATGCGCTGACCCCGCGCGGCCATGCCGCGCTCGCGCAAGCGCAGGCGCTGACGCCGACGCGCAAGCGCGTGCTGCAGGCGCTTGCCGAGGGGCCGCCATCACCCGCCGCCGACCTCGCGCGCCGCGCCGGCTGCAGCGTCGGCGTGGTGCGCGCGCTGGCCGGTCTCGGCCTCGTCGAGACGGTGGCGCTGCCGAGCCGGGTGCCACGCGCGATGCCGGATTGGCATCGCCCGGCGGCGCATCTTTCCTCGGCGCAAGAAGCCGCGGCCGAGGATCTCGTCGCCAAGGTGAGAGAAGGCGGCTTCACCACGACGCTGCTCGACGGCGTCACCGGCTCGGGCAAGACCGAGGTCTATTTCGCCGCCATCGCCGCCGCGCTCGAGCGCGGCAGGCAGGTGCTGGTGCTGCTGCCCGAGATCGCGCTCAGCGGCCAATGGCTGAAGCGCTATGCCGAGCGCTTCGGCGCCGAGCCCGCGCAATGGCACAGCGATCTCGGCCATGCCGAGCGGCGCGACACCTGGCGCGGCGTTGCCGAGGGCACGGTGCCGGTGGTGGTGGGGGCGCGCTCGGCGCTGTTCCTGCCGTTTCCCGATCTCGGCCTGATCATCGTCGACGAGGAACAGGACGCCTCCTTCAAACAGGAAGACGGCGTCATCTATCACGCGCGCGACATGGCGGTGGTGCGCGCTTCGCTGACCAAGCTGCCGATCGTGCTGGTCTCGGCGACGCCTTCGCTCGAGACCACGATCAATGTCGAGCAGCACCGCTATCAGCGCCTGCATCTGCCGGCGCGCCACGGCACGGCGGGACTGCCGGAAATCCGCGTCATCGATATGCGCCGCGCCAAGCCGGAGCGGCAGCGTTTTCTCTCGCCGCCGCTGATCGCCGCGCTCACCGAGACGCTGGCGGCGGGCGAGCAGGCGATGCTGTTCCTGAACCGGCGCGGCTATGCGCCGCTGACCTTGTGCCGCAGCTGCGGCTTCCGGCTGCAATGCCCGAACTGCACCGCCTGGCTGGTCGAGCACCGCTTCCACGGCAGGCTGCAATGCCATCATTGCGGCCACACCGAGCCGCTGCCGCCGCTGTGCCCGAGCTGCGGCGATGCCGCGAGCTTCGCCGCCTGCGGCCCCGGCGTCGAGCGTCTTGCCGAGGAGATGGCGTTGCGCTTTCCCAAGGCGCGGCTCGCGGTGATGGCGAGCGACACGCTGATCGGCCCGCGCGCCGCCGCCGAGCTGGTGGAGGCGGTGGCGAGCCACGCGATCGACGTGCTCATCGGCACGCAGGTTGTGGCCAAGGGGCATCACTTCCCGCTGCTGACCCTGGTCGGCGTGGTCGATGCCGATCTCGGCCTCAATGGCGGCGATCTGCGCGCCGCCGAGCGCACCTTTCAGCTGCTGCACCAGGTGGCGGGGCGCGCCGGCCGCGCCGAGCGGCCAGGCATCGTCTATCTCCAGACTTATATGCCGGAGCATCCGGTGATGCGGGCGCTGATCGCCGATGATCGCGACCGCTTCCTCGCGGCCGAGGCCGAGGCGCGCCGCGCCCAGGGCTGGCCGCCTTTCGGCCGGCTCGCCGCTCTGATCATCTCGGCGCCGGACGACGACAGCGCCGATTTCGCCGCCCGCGCCTATGCCCGCGCCCAGCCGCAGATGCCGGGGGTCGAGGTACTGGGACCGGCGCCGGCGCCGCTCGCGGTGCTCCGCGGCCGCCACCGCCGCCGCTTCCTGCTTAAGACCAAGCGCACGGTCCATATCCAGGCGGTGCTGCGCGAATGGCTCGCCAAGGTGAAGGTGCCGGGCACGGTGCGCGTCCAGGTCGATGTCGATCCCTACAGCTTCCTGTGAGCGGGATTACGTGGCACCGGCCTGCACCAGCAGGGTCGAGGTGCCGTGCGCCAGCACCTTGCCGTCGCCGCTCAGCACCCTGGCCTCGGTCGAGATGATCTGGCGGCCGCGGGCGACCACGCGCGCCTCGGCGCGGACGCGGCCGGTGTCCGGCGTGATCGGCCGGGTGAAATTGGCTTTGGTCTCGACCGTGGCATAGACCGATCCGGCCGGCAGCAGGGATTGCGCGGCGCAGCCGCCGGCGCTGTCGATCAGGGTCAGCGCCCAGCCGCCATGCACGCCGCCCATCGGGTTGAGCAGGTGCCGGCCCGGCTCGCCCTCGAAGCCGGCAAAGCCCTCACCGACCTCGGTGAGCCAGAATGACAAGGTCTCGGCGATCGGCGGCTGCGGCAGGTCGCCGTCGATGATCGCCTGAAGGATTTCCCTGCCGGTCTTGCCGGCGATCTCGGCCGGGGTGGGCAGGCCATATTTGATGTCGGAGGCGGGAGGCATGAAAACGGCCTTTCAATGTATCTGCATATGATGTAGATACATACATCTATGAGCGCCCCGACGCAACCGCGAAGGACACTGCGCGCGGATGCCCGCACGCTGGTCGAGACCTGCGCCGGCTGGAACACGCGGCTGGCCGCGCGGCGCATCACCCAGTTCCTCGATCGCGAGATGGCGGGTCTCGGCCTCTCCGTGGCGCAGCTGGGGCTGATGGCGCAGATCGCCGCCGCCTCCGATGACACGCTGGGCGCGCTCGCGCTCCGCACCGGCCTGGAGCAGTCGACGCTGTCGCGCAATTTGCGCACGCTCGAGGGCGAGGGGCTGATCGAGATCGCGGTGGTCGAGAGCGATCTGCGCCGCCGCGCGGTCTGGCTTACCGAGACCGGCGCGCGGCGGCTGGAGGCGGCGATCCCGATCTGGCGCAAGGCGCATGCCGAGCTGGCGAAGCGGCTTGTGCCCGAGCTCGCCCGCCGTTTGGCCAAGGACGCTGAGGCGCTGAGCGAAGCGTGAGGGCAGGCGTGGAAGGGGAGAGCGCCATGACCGTCACCAGGACCGCTTGACGTGAAGCAGGTGGCCGGCCGGGCTTCTATGGCTGGGTCACCGCCCTGGTGCATCAGCACCGGGCCCGGCTGGTTCGGGCGGTGCGCCGCGAAGGCCTGCTGGCCGATGATGCCCTGGACTGCGTTCAGGAAGCCTTCCTCAGCTTTCTCACCTTGCCGCAGGCGCGGCTGCTCGTCGATCTGCCCGACGATTCCGCCCGGATGCTGACCATCCTGGCGCGCAACATCGCGCGCAACCGCCGCCGCCGCCATGATTACGCCCGGCCGCATATCGCCGACGACGCGATCGTCCAAGGCCTGGCTTCCGAGGCCATCTCGGCCGACGAGGTCATTGCCACAGCCGAGCAGCATGCGTTGATTCTCGGCTGCATGGCGACATTGAACGAAGTGCAACGCGCGATCGTACAGCTGCGCCTGGTCGATGAGGTCGCTGGCGAGAGCGTCGCGCGCCAGCTCGGCATGACCGCTGGCCATGCGGCGGTGCTGCTCCACCGGGCCAAGCAGCGCTTGCGGCACTGCGTCGAGCAGACCGACGTGGCTCCGGTCCTCCGCGTAGCGCGAGGCTGAACCGGAGACAGCGCCGGGGGATCGCAGTCCGGCCGCGGCGCGACCCCCGGGCTGGGCGGTGGCTAGGCCGCGTCCTCGATCAGAAGAAATTGTGGCGGACCGCCCGTCGAGATCGACGCGGCATGCTGAAGCGCTTCCTTGCCGCCACTCGATTGCGCGCATGCTTTGGCCGCCTCGGCGCTGGGAAAGGCGACGAAGGAGATCGTGTACGCAAAGGGCTTGCCGCCGGGCGCGCCGAGGACCCGCTTCGTCGTCACCCCTGTGGCTCCCACCAGACGAGGGCCCGCATAGGGCAGGTGCTCTTCGCGATAGGCCCGATCGAATTCCGCGGGATCCTTGGGCGGCGGATAGATGACCAGCAATTGCACGGACATGACCAATTCCTTCTGTTGGTGGGCTACATGTCCATAGGTGCCGACCGAGCCGGGCATTACGCCCGCCGGCAATTCCATCGGGGCCACCTGCCCGCCCTATGCGGCGATCCGTCGCTGGCAGGGCGAGCTTGCGGCCTTGCCGGGCTGGCGGCGGGCGGCCGCCGCGCGCCGATGGATGCCTTTCCCCGCCTGAGCCCCGGCGGAAGGTGTCGCAGCCGCTTCGTGCCCGATTTGTTCGCACTGGAGCGTTGCGCCGTCCCGCGCCCGATCTGCCGCGGCTTGCATCACCCTCGGCGCCAGCGATCCGCCTGGAAAAAAGCCGCGGGACCGCGCCTTGCCGCGCGGCGGCGCCATGTTGCGCCGCCCCAACCCCTGTGCTAGAACGCGCCGCGCTTTCCGGGCGCGCAGGCGCGCCGCGGTTTTCCAGGCGAGAGCCGGCGGGAAGGCGTGTCATTTCAGGCATCCCACGAGCGACCGGCGCTCTCGTCACAGGGAAAACGAGGATAGTTCGTACGTGGCAGCGGAAGCGAAAGGCGTATCCGGACTGGCCGACCGCTATGCGGCGGCGTTGTTCGATCTCGCCGACGAGCGCAAGGCGCTCGACGCCGTCGCCGGTGATCTCCACAGCTTGCGCGCCATGCTGCGCGAAAGCGCCGATCTGCGCCGCCTCGTGCGCAGCCCGGTGCTGTCGCGCGAGGCGCAGGGCAAGGCCGTCGCCGCGCTGGCGGAGACGGCGCAGCTCTCGGCGCTGACGCGCAACTTCCTCGGCCTCCTGGCGCAGAACCGGCGGCTCTTCGCACTGTCGGAGATGATCACGGGATATCTCCACCGCCTCGCCGAGGCGCGTGGCGAGGTCACGGCGCATGTCGTCAGCGCGCAGGAGCTGTCGCCGCAGCAGCGCGATGCGGTCAACGAGCAATTGCGCAAGGCGGTCGGCCGCAAGGTCGCCGTCGATATCGAAGTCGATCCGGGTCTGTTGGGGGGCCTCGTCGTCAGGGTCGGGTCGCGCATGGTCGATGCGTCGCTTAGGAGCAAGCTCAATCGCCTGCAGCTTGCCATGAAGGGGGTTCAGTGATGGAAATCCGGGCGGCGGAGATCTCCGCAATCCTGAAGGGCCAGATCGCCAATTTCGGCACCGAGGCGGATGTCGCCGAGGTCGGCCAGGTGCTGTCGGTCGGCGACGGCATCGCCCGCATCTACGGCCTGGACAAGGTCCAGGCCGGCGAGATGGTCGAGTTCCCGAACGGCGTCAAGGGCATGGCGCTGAACCTCGAGACCGACAATGTCGGCGTCGTGATCTTCGGCGAGGACAGCGGCATCCGCGAGGGCGACACGGTGAAGCGCACCGGCGCCATCGTCGACGTGCCGGTCGGCCGCGGCCTGCTCGGCCGCGTCGTCGACGCGCTCGGCAACCCCATCGACGGCAAGGGCCCGCTCAAGGACGTGACGCGCACCCGCGTCGAGGTCAAGGCGCCCGGCATCATCCCGCGCAAATCGGTGCATGAGCCGATGCAGACCGGCCTCAAGGCGATCGACGCGCTGGTGCCGATCGGCCGCGGCCAGCGCGAGCTCATCATCGGCGACCGCCAGACCGGCAAGACCGCCGTCGCCATCGATACCTTCCTCAATCAGAAGGCGATCAACGCCGGCGGCGACGAGAAGCGCAAGCTCTATTGCGTCTATGTCGCGATCGGCCAGAAGCGCTCGACCGTGGCGCAGATCGTCAAGACGCTGTCAGGATTATGGCGCGCTCGACTACTCGATCGTCGTCGCCGCCACCGCCTCGGAGCCGGCGCCGCTGCAGTTCCTGGCGCCCTATGCCGGCTGCGCCATGGGCGAGTTCTTCCGCGACAACGGCATGCATGCGGTCATCGTCTATGACGATCTGTCCAAGCAGGCGGTCGCGTACCGCCAGATGTCGCTGCTGCTGCGCCGCCCGCCGGGCCGCGAGGCCTATCCCGGCGACGTCTTCTACCTGCATTCCCGCCTGCTGGAGCGCGCCGCCAAGATGAACGACGACGCATGGCGGGGGCTCGCTCACGGCGCTGCCGGTGATCGAGACCCAGGCCGGCGACATTTCCGCCTATATTCCGACCAACGTCATCTCGATCACCGACGGGCAGATCTTCCTCGAGACCGAGCTGTTCTATCGCGGCATCCGTCCCGCTATCAATGTCGGGGCTTCGGTCAGCCGCGTCGGCTCGGCGGCGCAGATCAAGGCGATGAAGCAGGTCGCCGGCAAGATCAAGCTCGAGCTCGCGCAATACCGCGAGATGGCCGCCTTCGCGCAGTTCGCCAGCGACCTCGACGCTTCGACGCAGCGCCTGCTGGCGCGTGGCGCGCGGCTCACCGAGCTGTTGAAACAGCCGCAATTCTCGCCGATGCCGGTCGAGGAGCAGGTGGTGTCGATCTTCGCCGGAACCCGCGGTTATCTCGACAAGGTCGAGGCGACGCAGGTGACGCGCTTCGAGACGGCGATGCTGGGCGAGCTCAAGGCGCGCAAGCCGCAGATCCTCGAGGCGATCCGCACCAAGCGCGAGCTCGGCGCCGATACCGAGAAGGAGCTCGCTGCCTTCCTCGACGACTTCGCCAAGACCTTCGCCTGAGGGGCTGACGGCCTGTGGCCACGCTCAAGGAATTGCGGGTTCGCATCCGCTCCGTCCGCTCGACGCAGAAGATCACCTCGGCGATGAAGATGGTGGCCGCCTCGCGCCTGCGCCGCGCGCAGGAACAGGCCGAGGCGGCGCGGCCCTATGCGGCGCGCATGGAGCGCATGCTCACCTCGCTGGCGGCCAATCTCAGAGGCCAGGCCAACGCGCCGCGGCTGCTCGCCGGCAGCGGCGGCGACGCGACGCATCTGCTGGTCGTCGCCACCTCCGACCGCGGCCTCGCCGGCGGCTTCAACGCCACCATCCTGCGCGAGACCCGGCGCACCATCCGCCAGCTCCAGGCCGCCGGCAAGACGGTGAAGATCCTCACCATCGGCCGCAAGGGGCGCGATTCGCTGCGCCGCGACCATGCGCGGCTGATCGTCGAGAGCCGCACCGATGTCGGCCGGCCGAAGCTCACTTTCGATGCGGCGCAGGCGATCGGCGATCGCGTGCTGGCGCTGTTCGAGGCCGGCGAGTTCGACGTCTGCACCATCGTCTTCAACCGCTTCCGCTCGGCGATCAGCCAGATCGTCACCCGCCAGCAGCTCGTTCCGTTCGCGCCCCCGCAACAGGCGGCGGAACCGGCGGCCGCCGCTTTCGGCGGCGCGATCTACGAGTTCGAGCCGGAAGAGACGGAGATCCTCGGCGAGCTGCTGCCGCGCAACCTCGCGGTGCAGATCTTCACCGCGCTGCTGGAGAACGCGGCCAGCGAGCAGGGCGCGCGCATGACGGCGATGGACAATGCCACGCGCAACGCCGGCGACATGATCGACCGGCTCACCACCACCTACAACCGCTCGCGTCAGGCGGCGATCACCAAGGAACTCATCGAGATCATCTCCGGCGCCGAGGCGCTCTGAGGCGTCGGGACGAAGCACAAAGGACGAAGGCCATGGCGAAGAACAATGTCGGCACCATCTCGCAGGTCATCGGCGCCGTCGTCGACGTCAAGTTCGACGGCGACCTGCCGTTCATCCTGAACGCGCTGCACACGCAGAACCAAGGCAAGACCCTGGTGCTCGAAGTGGCGCAGCATCTCGGCGAGGACACGGTGCGCACCATCGCCATGGATACCACCGACGGGCTGGTGCGCGGCGCCGAAGTGGTGGATACCGGCGAGCCGATCATGGTGCCGGTGGGGCCCGAGACGCTCGGCCGCATCATCAACGTGGTCGGCGAACCCGTCGACGAGCGTGGCCCGGTCAAGACCAAGCGGCGCTCGGCGATCCATCGCCCGGCGCCTGATTTCGTCGACCAGTCGACCGAAGCGGAGATCCTGGTCACCGGCATCAAGGTCGTCGACCTGCTGGCGCCTTACGCGCGCGGCGGCAAGATCGGTCTCTTCGGCGGCGCCGGCGTCGGCAAGACCGTGATCATCATGGAGCTGATCAACAACATCGCCAAGAAGCATGGCGGCTATTCCGTGTTCGCCGGCGTCGGCGAGCGCACGCGCGAGGGCAACGACCTCTATCACGAGATGATGGAATCGAAGGTGATCGTCACTGACGGTCCCGGCTCGAAGGCGGCGCTGGTCTATGGCCAGATGAACGAGCCGCCGGGCGCCCGCGCGCGCGTCGGCCTCACCGGCCTGACGCTCGCCGAGTATTTCCGCGACGAGGAAGGCCAGGACGTGCTGTTCTTCGTCGACAACATCTTCCGCTTCACCCAGGCGGGCTCGGAAGTCTCGGCGCTGCTCGGCCGCATCCCCTCGGCGGTCGGCTATCAGCCGACGCTCGCCACCGATATGGGCACGCTGCAGGAGCGCATCACCACCACCAAGAAGGGCTCGATCACCTCGGTGCAGGCGATCTACGTGCCCGCCGACGATCTCACCGATCCCGGCGCCGGCGACCTCCTTCGCCCATCTCGACGCGACGACGGTGCTGTCGCGCCAGATCGCCGAGCTCGGGATCTATCCCGCCGTCGATCCGCTTGGATTCGACCTCGCGCATGCTCGATCCGCGCGTGGTCGGCGAGGAGCACTACAAAGTGGCGCGCGACGTGCAGCGCATCCTGCAGACCTACAAGTCGCTGCAGGACATCATCGCCATCCTCGGCATGGACGAGCTCTCCGAAGAGGACCGGCTAACCGTCTCGCGGGCGCGCAAGATCCAGAAATTCATGTCGCAGCCCTTCCACGTCGCCGAGGTCTTCACGGGATATCCCGGCGTCTTCGTCAACCTCGAGGACACGATCCGCAGCTTCAAAGGCATCGTCGCCGGCGAGTATGACGATCTGCCGGAGAGCGCCTTCCTCATGGTCGGCACCATCGAGGAGGCGGTCGAGAAGGCGCGCAAGATGGCGGCCGAGGCGGCCTGATGGTCGAGAAGCTGCAATTCGAGCTGGTGTCGCCGGAGAAGCTGCTGCTCTCCGAGGCGGTGGCGATGGTGGTGGTGCCCGGCGGCGAAGGCAATTTCGGTGTGCTGCCGGGCCACTCGCTGCTGATCTCGACGGTGCGGCCGGGGGTCATCGACGTCTATGCCGACGAGCAGAACGCGATCACCGAGCGCATCTTCGTCGCCGGCGGCTTCGCCGAGGTGACACCCGAGCGCTGCACCGTGCTCGCCGACGAGGCGGTGCCGATCGCCTCGCTCGACCGCGCCGAGCTCGACCAGCAGCAGCGCGTGCTCGAGGCCGCGGCGCAAAGCCTGCGCGAGCAGGTGGCGCGGTTCCAGGGCGCGGAGCGCGATCTGGCGGCGCTCGAGCTGCGCACCGCCGAGCGGCGGCTCGCGGTGGCCGCCGCCAAGCTCGCGGCATTGGCCGGCGCCGCGCACTGAGCTTTGCCAAGGGGTTTTGCCCCGCCCGGAACTTGAACTATATATTACCGTCAGTGTTGGACGGCGGGTGATGGGCAGCTGGACGCTCGACGATATTCCCTGGGAGCGGTTCGACCCGGCCAAGGTCGATGCCGAGATTCTGCGCATCGTCAAGGCGGCGAGCCTGGTCGAGCAGAACGGCGCCGATTATGCCCGCTATCTCTGCGGCGTCTTCCACGATGACGGCGATTTCCGCCGGGTGGCGCAGCTCTGGGGCGCCGAAGAGGTCCAGCACGGCCAGGCGCTCGGCCGCTGGGCGATGCTTGCCGATCCCGGCTTCGACCATGACGCGGCCTCGCGGCGCTTCACCGAGGGATTCCGCGTCGATCTCGACGCCGAACGCTCGGTGCGCGGCTCACGCGCCGGCGAGCTGGTGGCGCGCTGCATCGTCGAGACCGGCACCAGCTCCTATTACACGGCGCTGGCCGAGGCCGCGGCGGAGCCGGTGCTCAAGGAGATCTGCCGCCGCATCGCCGCCGACGAGCTGCGCCACTACAAGCTGTTCTACAGCCATCTGAAACGCTATCTCGCTTCCGAGGGCATCGGCCGCTGGCAGCGGCTGCGCATCGCGGCGGGCCGCATCGGCGAGTCCGAGGATGACGAGCTCGCCTATGCCTATCACGCCGCCAATGATGCCGGCGCGCCCTACGACCGCCGCCGCGCAGCGTCGGCCTATGCGCGCCGCGCTTATGCCGTCTATCGCCGCCACCATGTCGAGCGCGCCATCGCCATGGTGTTCAAGGCGGTCGGCCTCAAGCCGCACGGCCGCCTCTCGCTCTATACCGCGCGGCTCGCCTGGTGGGGCATGCGCCACCGGGCGGCGCGGCTGGCGCGGATCGCGGCGTAGCTTAGGCGGGCCCGAGCAGCGCCGCGAACTCCTTGAGGACGTTGCGATAGAGCTGGCGCTTGAACGGCACGATGAGCTCCGGAAGCGCCGCGGGCGCCACCCATTTCCAGGCGTCGAATTCGGGATGGTGCGTCTTGAGGTCGATATCGCCGTCGCGGCCGGTGAAGCGCATCGCGAACCATTTCTGCCGCTGGCCGCGATAGCGCCCACGCCACAGCCTTCCCGCCAGAGGCTGCGGCACGTCGTAGCTGAGCCAGGCGCCGCTCTCGGCCAGGATTTCGGCCCGGTCGGTGCCGACTTCCTCCTTGAGCTCGCGCAGCGCCGCCTCGCGCGGGCTCTCACCCCTGTCGATGCCGCCTTGCGGCATCTGCCAATTGTCGCCGCCGGTGTCGATGCGCCGGCCGACAAAGGCGCGGCCGTCGCGGTCGAGCAGCATGATGCCGACGCCGGCGCGATAGCCCTGGGCGCGCGCCGCATCGATCCCGTCGTTCATTTCGCCGCCCCCTTCGTCTCGGGCGCCGGTTCGCCCGGGAGCGCGGCAAGCGCGCTCGTCGGCGCCAGCGCGATGCCCTTCTGCTCGAGCATGCCGGCCCAGAGCGCCACGCGCTCCAGCGTCACGGGATAGGCGTAGCCGATGCCGAGCGCGAAGCCGCCGCGCTGGGCCAGCCCCTCGAGGTTCTGGAGCTGGCGGTCGACCGCGTCGCGCGTCGGCTCGGCGTCGATGAGCTCGTCGGCATTGGCATGCGGCAGGCCCATCGATTGCGCGAGCGCGCCGGCAACGCTCTGGTCGCTGGCGTGGCCGTCGACGAACATCAGGCCGCGCTTCTTCAGCTCGTCGAGCACCGGGATCAGGTTGGTCTGCGAGGCGGTGAAGCGCGAGCCCATCATGCCGGTGACGCCGACATAGCCGCTGACGCGGCTCAGCACGAGCTCGAGGCGCTCGAGATTCTCCTTGGGGCTCAGCGAGGTGAGCAGCGTATAGGGGCCGGGGTCCTGGCGCGGGTAGTCGACCGGCTCCATCGGCAGGCCGAGCAGCACCTCATGGCCGGCGGCGCGCGCCCGGTTGATCCATTCGTCAAGCCGCTTGGTATAGGGGTCGAAGGCGAGCGTGATGGCGCCCGGCAGCTCGTTCACCGCGGTTTCGGTGGCGGCGCCGGAAGGACCGAGCCCGGTGATGACGATGGCAATCCGCGGCCGCTTGTCGGCGCGGTCGAAGGGCCGGCCATAGGCGCGCCAGGGCTGGCGCCCGTCGCGGCCGATGATCGGCAGGATGCCGTGCGGCCCGGTCTCGACCAGTGCCGGGTCGGGTGCCGGCAGCAGCGGCTGCGCGTTGGTGCGGTCGCGCGGCGCGGGTGCCGGCGGCGGCGGCAAGGCCGCGACCGGCCGCTCGGGCTCCGGCGGGCTCGACGGCTCCGGCAAGGGCGGCGGCGGCGGGATCGCGGCGGTGACCGGCTTTGGCGGCGGCGGGGCTGCCGGCATCGGCACCTGCACCTGAGGCAGCGCCGCCGTCGCCGCAGCCGACTCCGCTGCCGGCGGCGGACCGCCGACAAGCCAGCCCAGGGCGAGAACGACGAAGCCGCCGGCGAGCGCCAGCGGCAGCAGCGCGGCGGCCACGCGTCCCGCTCTCATGCGGCGCCGACCAGCGTACTCTAGCTGGCCGGGCTCGCGCGCAGGCACGGCGGAGCGGCGGTCAATTGCCCGCCTTGGTGCTGTTGAAGAGCGCGACGCCTCGCAGCATGTCGAGGGCGCGGGCGAGCTGGTAATCCTCCGCCGTGCCGAGGATGTTGGGATCGACGGCGGTGGATTCCTTGGACTCGGCCGGCTGCGTCCCCGGCGGCACGTTGGGCGTGTTGTCGTTGCTGCTCTGCGGCTTCACCGCCGTCGTGTCGGTGTTCTTGAGCGCGCCACGCAGATCGGCCTCGTGCCGCCCCTCGGTCACGGCGAGCTTCTCGATCTTGGCCGGCTCGACGGTGATGTCAGGCTCGATGCCCTTGGCCTGGATCGAGCGGCCCGACGGCGTGTAGTAGCGCGCCGTGGTAAGCCGCATCGCGCCGTGCCCCGGCAGCTGGATGATGGTCTGCACCGAGCCCTTGCCGAAGGAACGCGTGCCGAGTAGCACGGCGCGGTGCTGATCCTGCAGCGCGCCGGCGACGATCTCGGAGGCCGAGGCCGAGCCGCCATTGATCAGCACCACCATCGGCAGCCCGCCGGTGATGTCGCCGGGCTTGGCGTTGTAGCGCGCCGCATCCTCGGTATGCCGGCCGCGCGTCGAGACGATCTCGCCCTTGTCGAGGAAATCGTCGGAGACGGCGATCGCCTGGTCGAGCAGCCCGCCGGGATTGTTGCGCAGATCGAGCACGATGCCTTGCAGCTTGGCGCCGGCCTGGCCCTTCAGCGCCTTCATCGCCGCCTGCAGCCCGCTATCCGCCTGCTCGTTGAAGCTGGTGATGCGGATGTAGCCGATGTCATTGCCCTCGAGATGCGATTTCACCGACTGGATCTTGATGACGGCGCGGGTCAGTTTCACGTCGAAGGGATCCTTGCCCTCGCGCCTGATGGTGAGCTTGATCTCGCTGTTGACGGGGCCGCGCATATGCTCGACCGCGTCGTTGAGCGAGAGGCCGAGCACCGGCTCGCCATCGATATGGGTGATGAAGTCGCCGGGCTTCAGCCCGGCCTTGGCCGCCGGCGTGTCGTCGATCGGCGACACCACCTTGACGATGCCGTTCTCCATCGTGACCTCGATGCCGAGGCCGCCGAACTCGCCCCGCACCTGCACTTGCATGTCGCTGAAGCTCTTGGCGTTCATGTAGCTCGAATGCGGGTCGAGCGAGCTCAGCATGCCGTTGATCGCGGCCTCGATGAGCTGCTCGTCCGTGACCTCCTCGACATAGTCGGCACGGACGCGCTCGAACACCTCGCCGAAGAGATCGAGCTGGCGGTAGGTGTCGGAGCTGGATTGCGCCGCCGGCTGCTGTTGCGGCTTCTGCTGCTGTTGCTGCTGTTGCTGCTGTGCCGCCGCCGGGACGACCAGCCAGATGAGAGTGGCGGCGCAAGCCGCGTTGAGACCGAGACGCTTCATCCACTTACCTTTTCATCGCGGGTTGCTAACCACGGTAGCGGGTTGATCGGCTGGCCGTCATGGCGCAGCTCGAGATAGAGATGCGGCTTTTGATCGCCGCCCGGCATGGTGCCGACCGGCTCGCCGGCCACCACCCACTGTCCAACGGTGCCCTCGACCCGGTCGAGCCCCGCCAGCAATGAATGATACCCGTCGCCGTGTTCGATGATCAATATTTGCCCGTAACCTTTGAAGGGGCCGGCAAACAGCACCCTGCCGTCATAGGGCGCGACCACCTGGGCGCCGTCGCGGGTCTCGAAGGTCAGCCCCTTGGACGCCACTCCCAGCTCGTCATTCTCGCCGAAGCGGCGCATCAGCCGCCCGCTGGCGGGGACCAGCAGCGCGCCCCGCGCCTTGGCGAAAGGACGCAGCTGCGCGGGCCTTGCCGGGTCGGGGACGAGCGGCGGCGGGGCGGTGACGATGACGCTCTCGCCGCGCCCGTCGGGCCGCTTCTGCTGCAGCGCCATCAGCCGCTCGGTCTCGCGCCGTTGGGCCTCGGCCTGGCGCTGCTGCTCGTCGCGCCGCCGCTGCGCTTCGGCGTCGCGCGCCTTGCGCTCGACATCGAGCCGCTCGATGAGCTGCTGCAGGTCGCTGACCTGCGCGGCAAGCTGCAGCTGGCGCTGGCCGGTCTCCTCGGCGCCTTGCTGCGCCTCGTCCTGCAGTACCGCCTTGCGGGCGATGAGCCCAGCGAGGCGCGCCTCTTCCTTGTCGAGGCCGATTCGCTCGGCACGGTGGCTCGCCTCGGCCGCGGCCACCTGCCGGCGCGTGTCGGCCAGCGCGGCGATCTCGCCGCTGAGCCGACGCGCCTGCGCCTCGAGCGGCGGCACGGCGGCGCCCATCAGCATCGCCGAGCGCATCGCGTCGAGCGGATCGCCCGGCGCCAGCGCCAGCCCTTCGGGCGGATTGCGCGCCAGCCGCTCCAGCGCCATCAGGAGCTGCTGCTGCTCGGCGCGGTGGCGCTTCAGCTCGGCGGCCTTGCGCGCCTCCTCGACGCCGAGCGCGGCAAGCTGATCCTCGAGCAAGGAGAGGGCGGTCTCATGCTCCTGCGCCGCCTTGGCGGCGGCGACACTGTCGGCGCGCAGCGCGTCGATCTCATGGGCAAGCGCCTCGGCCTGGCGCGCGTATTCCGCCTGCCGCTCGCGATTCTCTTCGAGCTGCTGCTGCGCCGATTTGAGCTGCTCCTGTGGGTTCTCGGCGGCCTGCGCCGCAACGCAGATCAACAGCCCCGCCAGCAGCAGCGGCAGCGGGGCGAGCGTCAGGGCCTCAGGCCGAGGCACGCTCGGCGGCGCGGCGCAGCAGCGGCTTGCCGGTCATGGCCTGGGGCTGGCGCAGCCCCAGCAGCTGCAGCAGGGTCGGCGCGACGTCGGCGAGCCGGCCGTCGCTGAGGCCGATGACGCCGGCGGGCGGGTTGACCAGCAGCAGCGGCACCGGGTTGAGGGTATGGGCGGTGTGCGGCTGGCCGGTGACGGGGTCGCGCATCATCTCGGCATTGCCGTGATCGGCGGTGATCAGCAGCGTGCCGCCGGCGCGGGTCACCGCCTCGGCGAGCCGGCCAAGGCAACGATCGACCGTCTCGACCGCCGCCACCGCGGCGGCGACGTCGCCGGTATGGCCGACCATGTCGGTATTGGCGTAATTGACGATGATGACGTCGAAGCGCCCCTCGTCGATCGCCGCCACCAGCTTGTCCGTCACTTCCGGCGCCGACATCTCGGGCTTGAGATCGTAGGTTGCGACCTTGGGCGAGGGCACCAGGATGCGGCTCTCGCCGGGGAACTCCACCTCCTGCCCGCCATTGAAGAAGAAGGTGACATGGGCGTATTTCTCGGTCTCGGCGATGCGCAGCTGGGTCAAGCCGGCGCGCGACACCACTTCGCCGAAGGTGTCGTGCAGCTCCTCGGGCGGGAACAGCGTCTTGATGAAGCGGTTGAGCGCGGTCGAATACTCGGCCATGCCGAGCGCGGCGGCGAATGCGGTGATGTGCGGGCGCGCAAAGCCGGCGAAACCCGGGTCGAGCAGCGCCTCCAGGATCTCGCGCATGCGGTCGGCGCGGAAATTGGCCGAGAGCAGCCCGTCGCCGTCGCGCATGCCGGCGTAGTCGCCGATCGCCGTCGGTGGCACGAACTCGTCGCTCTTGCCGGCGTCATAGGCCTGGCGCAGCGCCGCCGCGGCATCGGTAGCGCGCTCGCCCTCGCCGGCGGTGAGCACGCGATAGGCCTTCTCCACCCGGTCCCAGCGCTGATCGCGGTCCATGGCGTAATAGCGCCCGCCGAGCGTGGCAAGCGCGACGCCCTTCAGCGCCGCGGTGTCGTCGGCGAAGCGGGCGAGATACTCGGCGGCCGATTTGGGCGGGGTGTCGCGCCCGTCGAGGAAGGCATGGACCCTCACCGGTATCCCCGCCGCGTCGAGCAGGCGCGCGAGCGCCGCCAGGTGATGCTGATGCGAATGGACGCCGCCCGGCGACAGCAGCCCCAGGAGATGCGCCGTGCCGCCGCTTGCCTTGAGCGCGGCGATGAACTCGGCCAGCACCGGGCTCCGGGCGAGGCTGCCATCCTCGATCGCCTGGTCGATGCGCGGCAGATCCTGCAGCACCACCCTGCCGGCGCCGAGATTGGTATGACCCACCTCGGAATTGCCCATCTGCCCGGCAGGCAGGCCGACATAGAGCTCGCTCGCCTGCAGCTGGGCATGCGGCGCGGTCTCGAGGAAGCGGTGCCAATGCGGGGTCTTGGCGGCGAGGATGGCGTTGTCGGCGCGCTCGCCGCGGCAGCCCCAGCCGTCGAGCACGCAGAGCACCACCGGGCGGGGGCGGGACGGTTTTTGCATGGTCATGACTTATAGAGGAACAGCCGGGCTCGGGGTAGTGCTCCACTCTCCTTGGGAGCGAGGCGGTGAGCCGGGCTCACGCCGGCGCCGGGGCGGCGGGGAGCCGCACGGTGAAGCACGAGCCGCTGCCGGGCCGGCTGTCGACGGTGATCTCGCCGCCCATCAGCCGGCAGAGCTTCTGGCTCAGGGCGAGGCCGAGGCCGGTGCCGGCATGGCGGCTGCCGGGCGTCCCCTTGACCTGGCTGAAGTTCTGGAACAGCTTCGGCAGATCCTCGTGGCTGATGCCGATGCCACTATCGCGCACGGCGATGCGGATCCAATCGCCATCGGCTGCGCGCTCGCGCGCGGGCGCCAGGCTGACGCGGCCTTGCCGGGTGAATTTGGCGGCATTGCTCAGCAGGTTGAGCACCACCTGGCGCACCTTGGTCGGGTCGCCGATGACGGTGCCGAGCTCGCCGCTCGCCCTCGACGACCAGCTCGTTGCCGTTCTGCATCACCAGCGGCCGGCAGGTGGCGACGACATCCTCGATGAGGCCGCCGAGGTCGAAGGCCTGGGCGGCGAGCTCCATCTTGCCGGCCTCGATCTTGGAGAGATCGAGCACGTCGGTGACCAGCGACAGCAGGTGCTTGCCGGCGCTGTTGATGCGTCGGAGATCGCCGATCTGCTGCTCCTCGCGGCCGTCGGCCTCGGCGTCCTCGAGCAGCATCTCGCTGTAGCCGATGACCGCGTTCAAAGGCGTGCGCAGCTCGTGGCTCATGCGCGCCAGGAACTCGGATTTCGCGAGATTGGCGGCCTCGGCGCTGCGGGCGTGGCGAATCGCGGTGATGTCGGTCCAGAGATCGAGGCTGCCGCCGCCGGGCAGGCGGCGATGGTCGACCAGCATCCAGCGATCGTCGCTGAGATTATAGACATGCTCGGCGTCGCGCGTCTGGCGCGCGAGCAGCGTCGCGAGATCGATGATTTCGCCGTCCGGCCCCTCGGCATAAAAGCCGTGCCGCAGCCGCTGCTCAGCGATCTCGCGGCAGGAGGCGCCCTTATAGGCGAAGCTCTGCCCGTCCGGCCCGCGGTGAAGATCGGCAAAAGCCTGGTTGAGGGCGAGGACGCAATCGGCGGCGTCGTAGAGCACGAAAGGCTGGCGCACATGGGCGACGGCGTCCTCGAGGCGGCCCTGCGCGAGCCGCGCCGCCTCCTCGGCGATGCGGTGCGCGGTGATGTCGCTGCCGACGCCGCGATATCCCCGGAACTCGCCGGTCTCGCCGAAGACCGGCACGCCGCTGACCTTGACCCAATGCTCGCCTGCCGTCCGGGAGGCGGCGGAAGAAGACGAGATCGCGATAGGGCCGGCGCGCGTTGATCGCCGCGAAGAAGCGCCGGTTCATCTCAGGCTCCACGGCGAAGCCCGGCGCGTCCGACATCCGCGTGCCGAGCTGATCCTCGGCCGGAATGCCGAAGATCGCTTCGAAATTCGCCGAGAGATAGGTGATGCGCAGCTCCGCATCCATCTCCCAGAAATAATCCGACGCCGCCTCGCAGAGCTGCTTGAAGCGCTGCTCGCTCTCGCGCAGCGAGCGCTCCGCCTCGAGCTGCGCGGTCACGTCCTTGGAGACGCCGCAATAGCCGGTGAACGCGCCCTCGGCATCGAAGATCGGCACGGCGCTGGTCTTGACGGCGTGGGTCTTGCCATCCGTTGCAAAGGGGCGGGTGCGATAGATCATGTCGCGAAACGGCTGGTGCGCCGCCATCGCGGCGAAGGCGCGCTTGTAGGTCTCGGGATCGACCTCGGCGCCGGTGAGGTCCTGGATGCGCTTGCCGTGCATCGCCGCGACGCTGAGGCCGGAGAGGGTTTCGAGATTGGGCGAGATGTAGGTGAGGCGCGCCTGCGCGTCGATCTCCCAGTACCAGTCGGTGGCGACCTCGAAGAGCTGCTGGAGGCGCTGCTCGCGCCGCTGCGCCGCATGCGCCGCCTCGATCTCGGCGGTGACGTCAACCACCGTGACGAGCTCCGCCGCGCTGCTCTCGAATGCGATCGCTGCGGTCTCGAGCCGCACCGCGATGATGCTGCCATCCGCCTTGCGATGATGGTGGAGGCCGGGATTGGCCGAGGGCCCGGCGCCGGACTCGAGCGATGCCGTGGTCATGGCGAGGAATTGGCCGGCGCTATAGCCGTAGTGCCGCACGGCGCTGTCGTTGACCGCAAGAAAGCGCCGGCTCGCGGGCTCGCAGATCCACATCGGCACGGGATTGGACTGGAATAGCGCCGAGCGCGCGCTTGCGGCCACCTCCGGCGGCTCGCTCGGGCGTCGCGCCGCCTGCTTGGGCTCAAGATTGGCCATCTCCGATCCTCTGCCGCCCCGGTCTCGCCATGCGCCTCGCGCCCGATCGCCGGCACCGCGCCTCGCCCGCAGCTTACGGGCGACAGATTACCAAATCTTAGTTTTGCCGGCGGGCGCGGAGCGGCGGCGTTAACCTCTCGCTAACCACGATGATAGGGATGGCCGGCCATGATCTGCTGCGCGCGGTAGAGCTGCTCCAGCAGCATGCCGCGCGCCAGCAGATGCGGCCATGTCATCGGCCCCAGCGACAGCACCAGCTCGGCCTTCGCGCGCGCACGCTCGGCCAGCCCTTCGGCGCCGCCGATGAGGAAGGCGATCTCGCCCACTCCCTGATCCCGCCAGCGCCCCAGGCGCTCGGCGAAAGCCTCGCTGGCCAGCGCCTTGCCGCGGGCGTCGAGGGCGACGAGGGTGGCACCCTGCGGCGCCGCCGCGAGCAGCAGCGCCGCCTCGCGCTCGCGCAGCTCCGCCGGCGGCAGCGGCCGCTTCTCCTCGACTTCGCGGATGGTGAGCGGGAAGCTCAGGCGCTCGGCGTAATGCCGCGCCAGCGCCTCATGCGGCCCCGCCTTCAACCGGCCGACGGCGATGATGGAGAGGCGCATCATCGCCGGCCGGCGCGGTGGCCCGCCGCCTCAGGCGAGCGCGGGGGTGGCGGGCTCGCCCAGGCTCTCGCCCCACATCTTCTCGAGATTGTAGAAACCGCGCACTTCCGGGCGGAAGATGTGGATGATGACATCGCCGGCATCGATCAGCACCCAATCGCCGTGCCGCATCCCCTCGGCGGCGCGGCGGCCATAGCCGCCGGCCTTCAATGCCTCGAGCATGCGCTCGGCCAGCGCCACCACCTGGCGCTGCGAGCGTCCGGTGACGATGACGAGATAATCGGCGATGCCGGATTTGCCTTGGAGGTCGATGACGGTGAGGTCCTCTGCCTTGCCGTCATCGAGGGTCTTCTCGGCGAGCGCGAGAAGCGGGGGTTTGACTGCCGTGTCGGAACGCGGCTGGGATTTGCTGCGCGGTATGGGGCCACCTCGTCTAGCGTTGCTTCCGCCGCGCCCGCGCCTTGCCTTTCGGCACAGCATGAGAGCGGATCTCCGTCGCCGAGCGCACGTCGAGCTTTATGGGCAGAAAGACCCACGCGGGCGGCGTCCGATCGGCGAGAAAGCGGGCCGCGTCGGGTGCCACCCGCCGGTGCGCATAACGCCGCGCCGCCAGCTCGGCCAGACCTTTAAAACAATAGGTAGGGCGCGCCAGGACTGCAATGGGCAGGCGCGAGAAGATATCGCGCCAGCGCCGCCAATGGCGGATTTGCGCCAGAATATCGGCGCCCATGATGAAGACGAAGCGGGTGCGCGGGAAGATTCGTTGCAAGGCCGTTACGGTGTCGATGGTGTAGCGCGTGCCGAGCCGTGTCTCGAGGTCGAGCACCCTGATGCCGGGGTGGCGGGCGAGACGGCGGGCGGCGGCGAGGCGCTTGGCAAACGGCGCCATGCCGCGCACCGGCTTCAGCGGGTTCTGCGGCGCCACCAGCCACCAGACCTCGTCCAGCGCCAAGCGCTTCAGCGCCTCGCGGCTGATATGGAGATGCCCCTCATGGGCCGGGTTGAAGGAACCGCCGAGCAGACCGACGCGCCGCGGCGGGGCGGCGCCGAGACCGAGGCGCGCTGGCGTCAGGGCCGCACCTGAAGCGCGGCCGTGGTGTTTGGGTGTGAACGACCGTCGGATATCAGAGCGACCAACCCCGCGTGCCGCGATCAACCGGCGCCATCTTAGACCTTCACCCGCCTGGAGCAAGCGCCCCGGGGGAGACGACGATAGCCAGCCGCGAGGCCGGCGCCTAATCTCGGCAGAGGGAGGCCGGCGCCTCCGTCCCGCGCGCCGGCTCCTCGCGGAGATGCCATGAAGATCGTCGCTTGGGTTCTCGTCATTCTCCTCCTCGTCGCCGGCGTGGCGCTGATCATCGAGGCGCTGACGACGACGCACAGCGTGTGGCTCAGCATCCCGCTGCTGCTCCTGTCCGGGACGCTTGCCGGTCCGGCGCTGATCGCGCTCGTGGCGCTGCTCGGGCTTTATGATCTCGCGATCGAAGTGAACGGCCACCGGATGGAATTCCGCAAGCGTGGGGTTGATTGACCGCAGGCGATGCCGAGGACCGGAGGGGCACATAGCGGCTTATTTCATCGGCGAGCACGACATTACGGATCCCGCGACCTACGAGGCGTATCTGCGCGAAGCCGCGCCGATGATAAAACGCTTCGGCGGCCGCTATCTGACGCGCATCGGATCGCACAAGATCCTGGAAGGAGATCGGCGGCCCAACCGAGTGGTCATCATCGAGTTTCCCGACATGGCGGTGCTCGACGCCTGGTATCGGCTGCCCGAGTATCAGCCGCTCATCGCGCTGCGCCGCAGCGCCTCCGATGACATGTTGATAGCGGTCGACGGATTATAGGCCGCGCTGATCCGCTCGCTCGCCATCGCCGCTAGCCCGGATTTCTCAAACTGTTGAGGTGCATCGGGGCACGGACTCTGAGAAAATTGTTGTGCAGCAACGATTTACTCTGGTCCAAGGAGACGCCCCGATGCCGACAGAGTGTAGCGCAGAGCTGTTCGAGTTTGCACCTGTAGAACGACGTGTCGTGGTGGCAGGCTTTGATGGGGGAGCGATCACCTCTGACGCTGGGGCATTGCTGCTGGTCGCGACGGATCGCGCGATCAGGCTGGTCAGTCGCTTCGCCGATTGCTTCATCGACCATCGCAGCCCGGGGTTGGTTGAGCACCAGGTTGCGACGCTGGTCGGGCAGCGGGTGTTCGGGCTGGCGCTGGGTTATGAAGACATCAATGATCACGACGAGTTGCGCCACGATCCGGTGATGGCGGTGCTGGCGGGCAAGCTGGAAGCGCGGCGCCAGGACTGCGCGCCGGTTGCCGGCAAATCGACGCTGAACCGCCTCGAGCTGAGCCGGCCGCTGCCGACGCGCTATCACAAGATCGACCACGATCCCGTGGCCATCGAGGGGCTGTTCGTGGACCTGTTCCTCGCGGCGCATCAGAAGCCGCCTGAGGAGATCATCCTCGATCTGGACGCCACGGACGACCCGCTGCATGGGCATCAGGAGGGTCGGTTCTTCCACGGCTACTATGATTGCTACTGCTATCTGCCGCTCTACATTTTTTGCGGCCGCCACCTATTGGCGGCAAAGCTGCGGCGCTCCAACATCGACGCCGCGGCCGGCGCCGAGGAGGAGATCGCCCGCATCGTGGCGCAGATCCGCCGGCGCTGGCCCTTGGTGCGCATTGTGCTGCGTGCCGACAGCGGCTTCGCGCGCGAGGCTCTCATGGCTTGGTGTGAGGCCCATGGCGTCGACTATCTCTTCGGCCTGGCGAAGAACAAACGGCTGATCCGCGCGATCGGGACCGAGCTCGCAGCGGCCCGGGCCGCAAGCGAGGAGGCTCTCAAGCCAGCGCGGCGCTTCAAGGATCTCACATGGTCGACACGCAAAAGCTGGAGCCGTAAACGGCGCGTCATTGCCAAGGCCGAGTGGACGCAGGGTGAAGCCAATCCCCGCTTCGTCGTTACCTCGCTGGTCGCCGCCGACGGCGATGCCGGTTATCTCTACGAAGAGCTCTATTGCGCGCGCGGCGAGATGGAGAACCGGATCAAGGAATGCCAGCTCGACCTCTTCGCCGATCGCACCTCGGCCACGACCATGCGGGCCAATCAGCTGCGCCTATGGTTCGCCTCGATGGCCTATGTCCTGGTCGACAGCCTGCGCCGCAGCGCCTTGCAGGCCACCGAGCTGGCCAATGCCACGTGCGGCACCATCCGCCGCAAGCTCTTCAAGATCGGCGCTCGCGTCACCATCAGTGTCCGCCGCGTCAAGTTCGCCATGGCATCCGGCTGCCCTTACAAGGCGGTCTTCGCCACCGCTCATCGCGCCCTCAGCGCTGCCCTCGACACCACCTGAGCCGGCCTCGGCTACTACCCCACGATCGTTGGCACCACGGCCCCGCAATGCCTCGCCACGCCGTCCTTCACACCAATAGAGCGCACTCCCCGACCCCAAGACTCGCAAGCGGCGACCGCACCAACGAGCTCTCGCAACCCGCAAACTATCGATGCCGAAACCCCGGCGCGCGCCACTCCGGCGCACCGAGACAACGCAGTGTGAGAAAGGCGGGCTAGCGCCACGGGGAAGCGTGATCGTCCAAACGGTGCTGCCATTCGACTGGACCTGCACGCTTCCCTGCACCTGCCGCACCAATCCCCTGACCAGTTTCAGGCCGCTGCGCTTGCTGTCCCCGTGCTCGATGAAGCCGGGGCCGCTATCGGCGACGGTGAGCATCGCTCTCGGGCTCTCAGCGTCATGCCGCAGGGTCACCTCCACCGCCCCGCCGCCGCAATTGCTCAAGGCGTGCTCATAGCTGTTGGAGACCAGCTCGTTCACGATCATGCCGAGCGCCGTGGCGGTGTCGATATCGACCGCAAGGGCATCGGCCGCCACCTTCAGCGCGACGCTCGGGTATTGCAGCGCATAGAACTCGGCGAGCGTCGCGCAGAGCGACGTCAGATACTCGCTGAACTCGACGGTCTGCGCCAGGCCGAGCCCGAGCAAATGCTCGTAGACATGGCCCAATATGATGACGCGCCGCGCCACGACGTCGAAGCCGCGCTTGGCGACGGCGTCGCGGGTCTGCCGCGCCTCGCTGTCGAGCATGCGATAGACGATCTGCAGATTGTTGCGGATCCGGTGCTGAAGTTCCCGCGCCAGCGCTTCCTTGTGCGCGAGGCTGGAGCGGAGCGCCGCGATCCTCTCGGCGGTGGCGACGGCTTCCGCGAGCACATTGGCGAAGCCCTGGAGGAAATCCACGTCATGCCGGTCGAACCGCCGCAGCCTGGTGCTGTCCACTTCCAGCACGCCATAGGGCCGTTCGCCCGTGCCTTGAACAATCACGTTCACGCAAGAGATGATGGCGTGATCCCGGTAGATCGGGGCCAGCACGAAATCGCCCCGCTTGCGCAGATCGTGCGTGATCACCGGTTTGCCCGTGACGAAGGCGCGGCCGGCCGGCGAGCTCTTATCGACCCTGGAGATCGAGCGGCCCACGACATCCGCTTTCCATCCGACGCCGGCGGCGACGACCAGATCATTCTGCGCGGGGCGATACTTCAGCACCGTACTGAAGGGAACCCCCAGCCCGTGGGCGCACAAACGCGCCGCTTCCGTGAGGACGGATTCAAGCTCGGACTGGCGAAAGGCGTAGCCGCCGAATTTCGCCAGGGCGGCCTGTTGCCGCTGCAGCTTTTGCAAGCGGTGGTCGTCGACCGTCGTCGCGCTCTCTGCGAGCATTTATCGTCACCACTCTGGTGCGGAGAGTACTTGGCATATTGTTAGCACGTACAAGATGCGACATTCGGAAATCCGAATTTTTTGAGGCGATATTCGATCCCAGTGTCGCTATTTAAGATTGAAGAGAGGAAGACGGTCGTGGCGAAAGTACTGATCGCAGAGGATGATTTCATGATCGCCGAGATGCTGCAGGAAGCCGTCGTCGGCGGCGGCTACGAGGCCTGCGGGATCGCCTGCAGCGTTTCCGAGGTGATCGCCTTGTGCGAGCAGCACAAGCCGGATCTGGCGATCATCGATTTGCGGCTAGCCGGCGGCGACGACGGCCTCGATGCCGCCGCCGAGCTCGCCAAGCGCGTCAATCCCGGCATTCTTTATGCGACCGGCAACTGCCATCGCGTTCTCGAGAAGCCGCCGGCCGTCGGCGAGGCGTGCCTCACCAAGCCCTACACGCCGGCGGATGTGGTTCAGGCGCTGCAGGTCGTGGAGCAGATCGTCCGCACCGGCGCGGCGCCGTCGCCGTTGCCGCGACGGTTGTATCTCCTGCGCCAAAGCCGCCTCTCACCGGTTCGGAACGATCTCAGCTGATGCCCGGCAATTCGCCGGCAGTGCCAACTCCGGCGTCCGTCAGCCTCAGGGCCGGATCTGGCCGTTGCCGCGGACGAGGTATTTGTAGCTGACGAGCTGCTCGGCGCCGACCGGCCCGCGCGGCGGCAGGCGGCCGGTCGAGATGCCGATCTCCGCGCCCATGCCGAACTCGCCGCCATCGGCGAATTGCGTCGAGGCGTTGTGCAGCACGATGGCGCTGTCGATTTCGGCGAGGAAGCGCTCGGCCGTCGCCTTGTCCTCGCTGACGATGGCGTCGGTGTGATGCGAGCCGTAGCGGTTGACATGCTCGACCGCGCCGTCGACGCCGTCGACGATGGCGACCGAGAGGATGGCGTCGAGATATTCCGTGCTCCAATCCTCCTCGCTCGCCGGCAGCGCCGCCGGATCGAGGGCGCGCACCGCCGCGTCGCCGCGGATCTCGCAGCCCGCCTGGCGCAGATCGGCGAGGATCGGCGGCAGCATCGCCGCCGCCGCGGCGCGGTCGACCAGCAGCGTCTCGGCGGCGCCGCAGACGCCGGTGCGGCGCATCTTGGCGTTCAGCACGATGCGCCGCGCCTTGGCGAGATCGGCGGCGCCGTCGACATAGACGTGGCAGACGCCCTCGAGATGGGCGATCACCGGCATGCGAGCCTCGCGCTGCACCCGCTCGATCAGCGAGCGTCCGCCGCGCGGCACGATGACGTCGATATATTCGGTGAGCGTCAGCATCATGCCGACCGCGGCGCGGTCGCGCGTCGGCACCAGCTGCACCGCGTCCTCCGGCAGACCCGCCTGCTTCAGCCCGCTGCGCACGGCGGCGCCGATGACGCGCGAGGAATGGAAGCTCTCGGAGCCGCCGCGCAGGATGGCGGCATTGCCGGCGCGCAGGCTGAGCCCGCCGGCATCGGCGGTGACGTTGGGGCGCGATTCGTAGATGATGCCGATGACCCCCAGCGGTACGCGTCACGCGCGCGATGTCGAGTCCGTTGGGCCGGCTCCAGCGCGCCAGCTCCTTGCCGACGGGATCGGGCAGCGCCGCCACCTCCTCGAGCCCGCTTGCCATCGCCTCGACCCGCTTGTCGTCGAGCATGAGGCGGTCGACCAGCGCCGGCGACAGCGCGTGCTGCCCGGCATCGGCGAGGTCGATGCGGTTCTCCTCGAGGATCTCGGCGCGGCCCGCGCGCAGCGCCGCGGCCGCCGCCCGGAGCGCCGAGGTCTTCTGTGCCGGCGCGGCGCGCGCCATCAGCGCCGCGGCGCGACGCGCCTGCGCCCCGATGGCGCGCATCTCGGCATAGAGATCGTTGGTCGTCTCCAGCGCCGCCATCTCAGCTCACCACCAGATCGTCGCGATGGATCATCTCGTGCCGCCCACGGTAGCCGAGGATGGCCTCGATTTCACCGCTTTTGTGGCCGGCGATGGCGCGGGCATCGGCGCTCGAATAGGCGCAGAGCCCGCGCGCCAGCTCGCGCCCGTCGCCGCTGCGCACCACCACCGCGTCGCCGCGCTCGAAGCTGCCGTCGACCGCGACGACCCCGGCGGGCAGCAGGCTGGTGCCGCGGCGCAGCGCCGCCGCGGCGCCGTCATCGATGGTGAGCGCGCCCACCGGGTTGAGCGTGCCGGCGATCCAGCGCTTGCGCGCCGTGCGCGGCTCGGCGGCGGGAAGGAACCAGGTGCAGCGCGCCCCGGCCTCGAGCGCCTCGAGCGGATGGAGGCCGTCACCGCGGGCGATCACCATGCGGCAGCCGGCGGCGAGCGCGATGCGCGCCGCGGCGAGCTTGGTCACCATGCCGCCGGAGCTGTAGCCGGCCGGCGCCGCGCCGCCCATCGCCTCGATCTCCGGCGTGATCTCGCGGACCTCCGGGACGTGGCGCGCGTCGGGGTCGCGGCGCGGGTCGGCGGTGTAGAGCCCGTCGATGTCGGAGAGCAGCACGAGCGTGTCGGCGGTGATCATCTGCGCCACGCGCGCGGCCAGCCGGTCGTTGTCGCCGAAGCGGATCTCGGTGGTGGCCACCGTGTCGTTCTCGTTGATCACCGGCACCGCGCCCAGCGCCAGCAGCTGCTCCAGCGTGGCGCGCGCGTTGAGATGGCGGCGGCGCTCCTCGGTGTCCTCGGGCGTCAGCAGGATCTGCGCCACGGTGAGGCCGTGGCGGGCCAGCGCCTCCTGATAGGCATGCGCGAGCCGGATCTGGCCGGTGGCGGCGGCGGCCTGCTTCTCCTCGAGCTTGAGCGCGCGGCCGGTGAGGCCGAGATGGCGGCGGCCGACGGCGATCGCGCCCGACGAGACGATCAGCACCTCCTGGCCGCGGCCGCGGCAGCGCGCCAGATCCGCCACCAGCGCCTCGAGCCAGGCGCGGCGGATATCGCCGGTGGCATCATCGACCAGCAGCGCCGAGCCGATCTTGACGATGAGGCGCCTGGCCGCGGCGAGGCCGCCGTTCACGACGCGGCTTCCGGCGCCGTTTCCGCCGCCGCTGTTGCCTCGGCGACGGCCTCGCGCTGTGATTTGATCACCGCATAGAGCGCCGCCAGCGTCTCGGGCACGCCCTTGCCGCTGACCCCCGACAGCGCCAGCACCAGGCGCTTGCTGGCGCGCTGCAGCTTGCGGCGCTTGGCGGCGAGCTCGGCGGCGGGCACGGCGTCGGCCTTGTTGAGCCCGATGATCTCGGGCTTCTCGGGCAGGCCGTGGCCATAGCGCTCGAGCTCGCGGCGGATGGCGCGGTAATTGCCGACCACATCCTCCTCGGTGCCGTCGATCAGATGCAGGATCACGGCGCAGCGCTCGACATGGCCGAGGAAGCGATGGCCGAGGCCGGCGCCCTCGCTCGCGCCCTCGATCAGGCCCGGCAGGTCGGCGATGACGAACTCCTCGCCATGCGCCTCGACCACGCCGAGCTGCGGGCGGAGCGTGGTGAAGGGATAGTCGGCGATCTTGGGGCGGGCGCGCGAGGTGGCGGCGAGGAAGGTCGACTTGCCGGCGTTGGGCAGGCCGACCAGCCCGGCGTCCGCAATCAGCTTGAGCCTGAGCCAGATCCAGCGCTCCTCGCCGGGCCAGCCGGCATCGGCGCGGCGCGGCGCGCGGTTGGTCGAGCTCTTGAAATGCGCATTGCCGAAGCCGCCATCGCCGCCCTTCAGCAGGACATGGCGCTCGCCGGGGGTGGTGAGGTCGAGCAGCACCTGCTCGTTCTCCTCGTCGAGGATCTCGGTGCCGACCGGGACGCGCAGCACCACATCCTCGCCGGCGGCGCCGCTGCGGTTCGCACCCATGCCGTGATGGCCCTTCTCGGCCTTGAAATGCTGCAGATAGCGGTAGTCGATGAGGGTGTTGAGATTGGCCGCCGTCTCGATCACGACATCGCCGCCGCGCCCGCCATCGCCGCCATCGGGGCCGCCGAACTCGATGAATTTCTCGCGGCGAAAGCTCACCGCCCCGGCGCCGCCGTCGCCGCTTCGGACGTAGATCTTGGCCTGGTCGAGGAACTTCATGACGTGCCTCTCAAGCCCAATGAAAAAGGGGGAATGCGGCCATTCCCCCTCGAGCAGCTGCTACTGGCGCGGCGCGCCGGGCGGAACGGCCTATTCGGCGGCCTCTGCCGGCAGCGGCGCCACCGACACATAGGTGCGCCCGCCGGTGGTGGCGTGAAAGGCGACCTGCCCGTCGATCTTGGAGAACAGCGTGTGGTCGCGGCCCATATCGACATTGTCGCCGGCATGGTACTTGGTGCCGCGCTGGCGCACGAGGATGTTGCCGGCGAGCACGCTCTGGCCGCCAAATTTCTTGACGCCGAGGCGGCGGCCGGCGCTGTCACGCCCGTTGCGCGAGGAGCCGCCTGCTTTCTTATGCGCCATCGCCCTGTCTCCCTGGCTAGCCGGCGGTGATGCCGGTGACCTTCAGCACGGTCAGAGGCTGGCGGTGGCCGTTCTTGCGGCGGTAATTGTGCCGGCGCCGCTTCTTGAAGATCAGCACCTTGTCGGCCCTGATCTGCTCCACCACCTCGGCGGTGACCTGGGCGCCCGGCGCCTTGGTCTTGGCCGATGCGCCTTCGCCCACCATGAGCACGTCGTCCAGCGTCACGGTCGAGCCCGGCTCGCCGACGAGCTTCTCCACCGTGATGACGTCGTCTTTGGCGACCTTGTACTGCTTGCCGCCGGTGCGGATGACTGCGAACATGAGCGGGTGCTTTGCGCTGAAAATCGAACGGACGGGCGAAGTCCCGTCCGAAGGAGGCGCACTATAGCGGGGATGCCGACGCTGTCAACCGGGTTTGCCCGATGCCGTCGACCGATCCCGCCGGCACTGTCGCCGCCGCGCGTTTCCAGTAAAAAGCACAATAGAACCACGGCTATACGGGGAATTAATTTGCTGTTTACTTTTAAATTCCTGCAAAATTGACAGTCATATCAAGATGAGGCAGAATAATTGCGCAAGAGAAATCTTGCGCGCCCTGGCACCCGCAAGCCGCGCCGATGACCACGTCGGAGGATGGCATGATATTGCTAGCGCAGTTCACCAGCTATATCGGCCTGGTCTTCGCCGTGGCCGGCATCGTCGCCGGCGTCGAGCGGCTCAATCGATATTGTCCCGACGGCGCCGGCCAGCGCCCCAAGCTCATTGCCATCCCGATCGCCGACCAGCAGGCGCGGTTGCGGCAAAACAGGTCATAGGTTAGGCTCCGCCCCCTTCCGTCGACCGGCGCGGGTTCAGCTCCTGCGTCCTTTGATCATGCAGCCTTGCGGAGAGGTGCCAGAGTGGTCGATCGGGGCGGTCTCGAAAACCGTTAGGCCTCGTGAGGGGTCTCGAGGGTTCGAATCCCTCCCTCTCCGCCAACGCTTGCTTGTCCGACCCGGAGACATGGGTAACGGAACGTACCTAAGACATGGGTGACAACCTCGGGCCGAAAGGGTTGTCGAGGGGTTGCAGGGTTCGTTGCTCCAGGTCGAAGTATCCCAGATCATAGTGCATGAAGGAGACGAGCCAAACGGCATCGTCAACCTCCTTGATGCCGACGGTCTGGCCGGCGAAGACGGTTGAGAAGTTGATCTTTTTGCGGTGCAGGCAGATGCGGCCGCAGGCGGTAACGAGAATCTCGCGATCATGAAAGGGGTAGCTGATCTCGGGCAGGCCGCGATAGGTCCGGGATGACGGGGTATAACGCTCGGCCGGGCATTTCATGCCGATCGCTTCGTGCGGGCGTTCCGTGTTGAACTCCTGAAGGAAGGCGTCGAACTTGGCCTGCTGCTGCAGGCTGTTCATGCCTGGTGGGCGGGTGGCTTCGTTTTTGAGCGTCAGATGCATGCGCTCATGGCGGCCGTTCTGTTGCGGGCGGCCGGGCCTGATGCGCTCGATCTCGATCCCGAGCCTGAGCCACCAGACGGAAAGCCTGCTGAGGTTGAAGAGCGCGTTGGCGGAGGCAAAGGGAACGCCGTTGTCCGAGCGGATGCCGGCAGGCAGTCCGCGCTCCTTGAACAGCCGCTCGAAGGCGGTAAAGGCCAGGTCTTCTCGCGTTGACTGGAGTGCCTCGCACAGCAGCAGATAGCGCGAGGCGTGATCGGTGACGGTCAACGGATAGCAGTAGCTCCTGTTGCCGAGCTTGAACTCGCCCTTGTAATCGGCGCACCAGAGATCGTTGGGCGCCTGGCCCGGTGCCAAGGGAGTGCCGGTGGCGTGGCGCCGCCGGATCGCGGGCTTGACCAAGCCATGGCGATGCAGCACCGCATGGATGGTGCTCTTGGCCGGCACCCTGACCTCGCCGGCCAGCCGGCGCACCAGGAGCTCCCTGATCTTGCGGGCACCCCAGTGGGGCTTGTCCTGTTTCAGGCTGACGATCGCCGTCTCGACTTGGTACGGGAGCTGGTTGGCGTAGCGTACCGGCCGGCGTGACCGGTCGGTCAGGCCCTCGAGCCCGTGGTCCTTGTAGCGATCGAAGATCTTGTAGCCGGTCTTGCGCGAGATTCCGAACTCACGACAGACATGGCTCATCGGCTCGCCTTCCAGCAGGCGGGCCACAAACCGAAGACGCTCGTCCATCACCGAACTCTCTTTCCACGGCATCGACACTTTCCCCCCGCAATTGCGGGGGGAAAGTGTTACCCATGTGTCCGGTACGAAACGTCACCCATGTCTCGGGTCGGTCAGCTT
Organism: uncultured Alphaproteobacteria bacterium; assembly: GCA_963789275.1. Lineage (GTDB taxonomy): Bacteria > Pseudomonadota > Alphaproteobacteria > ATCC43930 > CGMCC-115725 > DAHUYF01. Next base: position 514,724 of record CAWBKF010000003.1, on the reverse strand, counting down.
TGTCCGACCCGGAGAGGCTGGGCCCAGCCCTCGGCGGAAAACGGTGGCGAATAGAAAGCCTAGACACGAAGGACAAAATCGAAGCCAAGCGAAGAGGCTCGCTTGTCGATGTCCGCGTGTCCGAGGAATTCCGGGCCCTCAAGAGCGGTTGTAGCCGCTCCGGAGACGCGGGCCGAGTTCAATGCGATCACCATGACAGCCATCATCGATGGCTGGGCACGGGAGACGCAAACCGACCGAGAAGACGGTCTACTCGTGGAAACACATCATGGCCAAGCGCGCACCCGTTTCGAATCAACTGCCGGATACACTCAGGCTCAATGTCGCCGAGAAGACAATAGCTGGGAGCGTTCAAGCGCAGGCGAAGGGCGGCGTCGGGCTGATGCCCGACGCCGCGTCGCCGTTCAGAACGGGAAGGCGAAAGAGAGGTGGTAGAAGGACACGTTGGCGTCGTTTTCCGCACTCACCCCGATCATAGCCTTCGCCGCGATGGTGACGGGGCCGAAATCGTAAGCGACCAGCGGCCCGAGCAGGACGTGCTGGATCTCGTTGCCGTTGCCGTTCACCGCCTTGCTGTTGACGGTGTCGTTGGTGAATTGCTGGGTGAAGTTGCCGCCGACGCCGAAGGTCCACTTGCCGAACGTCTTGGCGGCGGTGTAGTCGAGATAGAACACGTCGCCCGATTGGTAGTTGGTCGTCGAATCTATCGTGCTGAAGTCGACCACGCCGTGCAGCGTCAGGTTCCAGCCGCTCTGGAGATAGCTGACGGCGAGCCCCCGGCTCGAAGGTCCAGAAATTGTTGGCGATGCCCGGCTGCCCAACCGCCTGCCCCGAGCCCGAGGGTTGGTGCACGGTGTACCCGTCCTTCACGTAGATGCCGAGGCCGCCGCCGACGAAGAAGCCGTTGTTCAGGTTCCACGACAAGTTGATCGGCGAGATGATGGTGTTGAACGCACCGTTCGAGATCGTCGCCCGGCCGCCGGCGCCGGTCGCGTCCACCCCCTTGAACACATAGGGCTGGACGGCGGCGACGGCGAATGTCGCCCCGAGGATTTGCACATTCGGGACCCACAGCACGGACGGGATGTCGACGTCGAGCCAGACATTGACCGGCACGTTGCCGCCGGTGTTGTTGCGCACGCCGCCGTCGATGAAGACGTTGTCATTGGCGAAATAGGTGCCCGGTGGCGGCAGCGCGCCGGCGGCAGAGCCGACCGATACGCCCGGCATGTAAGGTGAAAGCCCTTCTTCGGCGGTTGCCGAGCGGGCAGCAATAGTCAAAGCGCCGGCGAGCAGGCAGATGCCCATGGCGCGGACGGTTGGTGTCGTCTTCATGATAGCCGTATCTCCCCTTAGGTTGAACCGACGGACGTTGCGCGGCCTGTGCGACGCCGCCTTAACAAGCTTTCCCAAACCATCCGTCAAACCCGATTGGCGTGGCAAGTATCAGAGTAGCCTTCCTCTCTGATTCCGAAATTCTGTTGCCGAATTACAACAATTGATTTTGCACTGCACAATTATGGGAAGCGCATTACGAGCATGGGAAGGGCATTACGAGGTATGGGGAAGTCACTAGCCCGAATACGCTTTTCGCGACCCTCCAGTGGTGATAACTGTCGACCCACCCTTAGTTACTTGACAGGTAGCTACCTGTCAGAGGCTCCGCGGCAGTACCCCACCTCGCGGAGCCTCGCTTTTGTCTGCGGCTCGACGATCTTGGTCGAACGCCGATCGTGGGGAATGCCGACCTCGCGGGCAAGGCAGAGCGCTCAATCTAGCAGGCGCTGCGCGCATCGGCCGACTGACCAGCCTCAGCGCTTTGGTCCGCAGGATCGGCACACATTGCGTCCTAGGGACAGTTCGTTATCAGAAGCAGACGGCCGACGATTAAACCGCCGATCGGGGGTAACACGGGCCAGTGAAGAGGTGCCGTGACTCCCGCGGTTTAATTCGCGGGCCTATGGGAGAAGTGGCGCGACAAGGCGGCAGGCGAGGGGGCGGAGTGGATCAGAACTTGTACCATTATCACCGGCGAGCCCAACGAGCTGGTGGCGCCCATCCATAATCGGATGCCGGTGATCCTGCCGCGTGAGGCATGGACGAGGTGGCTCGGTGAGGAGCCGGTCGAGAAGGCCGAGCTGCAAGCACTGCTCAGACCATTCCCGGCGGAGCGGATGAGGGCCTATCCGATCAGCACCCGCGTGAACAGCGTCCGCAACGACGATGTCGCGTTGTTGGAGCCGTTGATGGCCGAGGGCGGAATTCAGGATTAGCCATCAATGCGCCTAACGTGTGGCGCGCTATAGCGAAACCAAAGAGCGTTCGCGCTTCGCATGCGCCAGGGCCCTCTCGACCTCGGACGCGCTCACTCGATCGCTGGCCATCAACGGCCTTGTGATGGGATCGCCAAGTAGGTCGTGCAGCGGGGGTTCCGCCGGGGACAGGCACGGGAAGATCGCCCGAGCGAATGCTGACAACGTCTGCATGATTCCCCCCTGTATGCCGAAAGATAACTCGGCCACTACATCACGGTTTTCGCCGCCATCCGGTTGCCGCCGCGAGCCCCATGCTTCGGGTTGCCGTCACGCTTCCGCGCGACGCTTGATACCTCTCAGCATCCGGGCTTGCATAATGTAATGGCCGAAGCTGGCCGCGACCAGCATTAGCGGCCGCGGAGTGCGCGCCAATATTTCGTAGATGCGCTCGATGAGAATGAGGCGGCCGGGCGGGCGCGAGCGCTCCTGGATCGAACCGGGCCAACGGTACGAAATCCGCCCGCGGACGATGAGGCGGGTGCGTCCGTGGTCCAGCGGCTCCAGCAAGAATTCCCAGCTCACCTGGTTGCCGCCGTTCGCCTCCGGCACGGTCAGGACCAGATCGTGCGGTGGTCTAGCCGACGTCACGCGGAATACGTCAGTCATGCCCGGGGTTGCGGGCAGGACGTCACCCGGAGCGACATGCTGGTACGCGGGCAGGATGGCGTTGGAGCTAGGATGACCGCCATTGTCGATCCAATCGTAGCTGTACCAACCGGCGCGGCCGGCGCCCATCTGTGCTAGCCAGGGCCACACGCGCTCGGGCGAAGCGTTGATCGTTATAGCATGGGTAACGACGCCCATCGGCCCCGGTACGAGGGGATCGGCAGGCATGGCGCGCTGCTTCTCTTCGCGCGAGGCCAGGCACGCGGTGAAGATCATCGCGAACCTTCAGACCTCCAACGACCAGGACTCGATCCTGCCGCGCCAATAGATGAATTCGGCACCATCGATGATCCAACCGACCTCCGCCCGGGTCGGGATGCGCCGTCCGGCGATCATCTGGTAGTCACCGCCGCGGCCAAACCAAGGACACTCCGTCACCCCGCGACCAACCTGGCGCGGTCGATCGGTCGCCTCCATCCCGATCATGTCTCCGGTTTCGTCCAGGAGCAGGCGGACCTCGCACCGTCGGGCGCCATCGCCGGTTGCGACCGCAAGCGTGCGCGCGTTGATGACACGCCAGTCGAGCGCCTTATTGAACAATATGGCCTCCGGATTCCACATCAGCTCACCGAGGTAACGCATCGCTTCGCCACGGAACATGGCCTCGCCGCCAGTCATGCTGACCACCGAGAAGACGTCAAGCAGGTGCCCCTGGAGTCCTCCTTCGCCACCGATCAGGTAGTCGATGATCTGCATCGATACGCCAGAAAGACGAAACCGCGCCCTCCAGAGAAAGCCGACCTCTGCGATGGCGATGATTTGCTGCGCGGTGAAAGCCAAGGGCTTCGAGTGGGGCTTCAGCCACATCTCCCCGCTCTAAGTCAGGTGGACAAGCCGACTGCGCTCGCCCGTGGGCACGCCGAGCTTACGCGCCAAGGCCAACACCTCAGGCGGCAGGTCGTTGCGTTCCTCGGGCGCCGCCGGAGCTTGTTCCAGCGACTGCTTCAAGGTCTCGATGCGCTCGAGGAAGGCACGGCGTGCGACTGCCGCCACGACTGCCACCGCGACCAAAGCCACGCCGCCAAGACCGAGCATTACACCGTCGAGCAAACCCATGCCGTGATCCCGGCGAGATTGAGGGTTGCCGTTTGAGCGGAGCAGCCACAAACCGCTGTGATCGGAGGCCACTAAGGTCGGCAAGATACGCGCAATGTGCGCACTTCGCGTCGGTCGGTCAATTCGAATGACGACCGCGCACCAGACGAGCACCGCCCACATATCCGCGACTTCGCGGTTGCATGTCGTTTCCAAACGCGACTGCGGCATTATCGGGCTATGGCGTAGACGTAGTGCTCATCATCGTCGGTCATGGCCCGCCATTCTTGCCGATTCTGCGCCGCAGTGCGAAGCGCTGTCCGCGGCTGTCCTGGCGTCGCTCGCGGAACCCGAATTCCTATATTTTCATCGACGGCGTCCCGGCGGTCCCTCGGCGCGCTTAAAAACTCCAGCGCGTCGCGGCGGATGCGGTGATCTCGTCCGTCCGTCTGACCTAGCCGCCCTCGCTTCCAGAATTTGCCGCCGCAAGATGCAGCCGCGCCGGCGGCCCGGGCCGAAGCGGGGTGACGCACGGGTTGGCGCAACGACTTATTGTGTCGTTCCGGCAGCGCGGCCTACACGCTTCGATACCTGCGTCCCTCTCCTACGGCTTTAAATTAGAGTTAATACGTCTCATGGTTCTCTACCTAGGGGTGGCTCAGCGAGCGCAACACATGTTCATCCTTCGAAGCCTCTTTGGTCGACGTCGGCAGTTGACGGCTCTGCGAGAGAAGGCAGAGCGGCTCCAGGAATGGTTCGATTCCGCCATGGTGATGGTGGACAACATGCCGCTGGGCGTCGCCTGGAGCGATCCCAAACGAGGTTTCCTCGTCACCTATGTGAACGAGACCGGCAAGGTCATGCTCGATTCCGCCCTCCGTGGCGGCGGCGCCGCGCCGGCGGACCAAACGCTTCACGCTGTTTTCCCTGAACTCGCCGGGAGATTGACCGAGCTCTCCGATCCGGCGCGGATGCCGTTGCGCGCGGAGCTCGCCCTGGGCGGGCTGGTGATCGATCTGCGCGTCCTCGCCATCAAGAACGGGCAGGGCGACTATACCGGCGCGATGGCCGTTTGGTCGGACGTCACGCATCGTGCGCAGCTCGCTCGCGCCTTCGACACCAATGTCACTACGGCGGTGGAGGAGGTCGCGTCGGCGGTAACCAGCATGGAAGCTTCCACGCGGTCGATGGCGGCGCTCGCGGGGCAGGCGACCGAGCGGTCGAGCGCCGTCGCGTCGGCGGCTACCCAGGCGAGCGGAGACGTGCAGAGCGCTGCTGCCGCAGCCGATGCACTGACCGCTTCCCTGTCGGGCATTGCCGCCCAGGTCGCGCAAGCATCGTCGGTTGCCGAGAAGGCCGTTGCCGAGGTGCGGCACACGGACGAGACGATGCGCAGTCTCGCGGCCGCGGCGCAACAGATTGGCGAGGTGGTGGATCTCATCCAGGCGATTGCCGGGCAAACCAATCTGCTCGCTCTCAACGCCACGATCGAGGCGGCGCGCGCCGGCGATTCCGGCAAGGGCTTCGCTGTCGTCGCCTCGGAGGTCAAGAGCCTCGCGTCGCAAACCGCGAACGCGACGGACCAGATCCGCAGTCAGATCGAAGGGGTGCGGCGAGCCGCCGCCGAGGCGGTCGACGCGATGCAGCGCATCGGCTCAACCATCGCTCAGGTCGGCGAGGCCGCGGGTACGATAACGGCCGCCGTCGAGCAGCAGGGCGCGGCGACACAGAAGATAGCGGGCGACATGGGTCATGCTGTCGCCGGCGCGCGCGACGTCTCCTCGAATATCACCGCGGTGATGAATACCTCGACGGAGGCCGGCACGGCGGCGGCGCAGATGCTCGCCTCAGTCGGCGCCCTGTCGCAGCAATCGACCCAGCTGCGCCGGCAGGTCGCCGAGTTCCTGGTGACGATCCGCGTCGCCTAGACGAGCTGATCCGCGCCGCTGCCGCGTCCGGCAGCGATGCAACAGTTGTGACGCGCGCTTTTCATACCCGACCGATGCTACGCGCCGCGTTCTATTCCGGCGACAAGCGCTTCCGCTTTTTCGAAAAGACCGCGATCGATGACCAGCCCGGAGGCCGCAGCATTCTCCTCAAGCTGCTCGGGCCGGGTTGCGCCGACGATGGCCGAGGCGACATTCGGCTCGCGCAGCACCCAGGCCAATGCGAACTGCGACAGGGTGCAGCCGGCTTCCTTGGCGAGCGGCTTCAGCTTTTGCACCGCTTCGAGAACCCTCGGCTGCAGCCACGACCGGATGAACTGCCCCATGGTCTCGCTGCCGGCGCGCGACTCCGTTGGAATTTTCGCGCCCGGCAGATACTTGCCGGACAGCACGCCCTGCGCCAGCGGCGACCAGACGATCTGCGAGATTCCCCGCGCGGCGCAGAGGGGAATCACCGTCGCTTCGGGCCGGCGCCACAGCAGCGAGTATTGCGGCTGACTCGAGACGAAGGGCTCCGTGCCGGCGACGGCGAGCGCGCTTTCAATCTGGTGCGCAGACCACTCGCTGAACCCGATGTATCGGGCCTTGCCCTGGCGCACGACCTCGCTCAGGGCCTGCATGGTCTCCTCGATCGGCGTCTCGGCATCGTAGCGATGACATTGATAGAGGTCGACATAGTCGACGCGCAGGCGCTTCAGGGAAGCATCGATCTGCTTGCGGATCTGCACCCGCGACAAGCCTTTGTCGGTGGCGCTCATGGGAAAGAAGAGCTTGGTCGCCAGGATGTAGGATCCGCGCGGCCGCTCGGCCAATACCTCCCCTAGAAAGCTCTCCGCCGCGCCTCGGCCGTAGACATTGGCCGTGTCGATGAAATTGATCCCGAGATCGAAAGCGCGATTGACGCAGGCAGCCGCGCGATCGCGTTCCACGCCGACCCCATAGGTCAGCCATGATCCCAAGGAGATCTCCGAGACGCTGAGCTCACTGGCTCCGAGCTTGCGGTATTTCATGAAGCCGCCTGATTCTATGACGATCTGCCCAGCATAGCAGAATCGATATCAGGATGTTTCACGCCTTGGCCGGATCGACCGCATGACGATGTCGCGGGGCCCGGCAACGGCTTCGTCGACATCTTCGACACCGACGGCCATCTGTTGCGGCGCTTTGCCACGCGCGGCAAACTCAATTCACCCTGGGGCCTGGCGCAGGCACCCGCCGGCTTCGGGCCTTTCGCCGGAGATATTCTGGTCGGCGATTTCGGCGACGGCCGCATCAACGTCTATTCGCCGGATGGCAATTTTGTCGACCAGCTCGAGGGCACCAGCGGCAAGCCGATCACGATCAATGGCCTATGGACGCTTGTCTTCGGCGGTGCGCTCCATTCGAGCCCCGAGACGCTTTACTTTACCGCCGGTCCGGGCGGCGAAGCCAATGGGCTCTTCGGCCGCATCGACGCGCAGCAGACGGAGCAGAACGCCGCCAATTGACCGCCGCCGCTGAGGAATAATGCGACCAAAGCCGCGCAGCGACGCGCTGCGCGGCCGGTTGGCCGACGACGCCCTCCGACAAGCGGTCGCTATTCCTCTTTCTTGGCGCGCTGCATGTAAAAATAGCCGATGCGCCCGTCTTCGGTGAGTATTTTTAGCCACTTGCCGTCGCGTCCGATGACGAAGAAGGTGCGGCCTTTGCGGATCGCGCCGATGATCTTGTGAGCCTCGGAGGGGCCGCTTCTGACGGAGGTGGTTTCGCTCGCCCGCCAGGTCTCGGGCGTGACCGGCTGCTCGAGACAGACGATCTCCTTTCCGAGCATTCTCTTGGGATCGAAGGAGGAGCTGTAGCCGCCAATGCCCTTCACGCTGGCCATGCATTCGTCGTAACTGGCGTAGTACCGGTTGACGTCCGGATAGGATACCTGGCACCGCTCATGGGCGCAGGCGATGAAGGCTATGACGTACACGGTCAGCACCGGTGTTGTTTCGCTCGGCGGTTGTGTGCCCTGTGACTAACTCCCGGCACCTGTTTTCGTTCGCTCCGGGCGCAGCCCACAGCGGCCCAATATCGGCTTGCTCGCTCCGGGGCAAGCGCCGCTGATGCGCCCCGGTTTCCCAGGCGCGGGAAAGCAGTCATGCCGCCGCTATCGATGAGCGCGATGGTTGAATTGGCTTTGCCGCCGTGGGACCGCGCGTTCCTAGTTCTGTCCCAATGCAGCGGACGATCTGGCGTGGCGCCTCGGACCAATTGGAAGGGCGTTTCTCAAGATCGTTGAGCTGAGCTGCCCGTCGGCCGCTTTACACCGCTTCAAATATTCTTCCGGAAGGAGCGCGGTGCCATTGGGGTCCCGATCGCACAATGTGTGGCGACGGGAAACCCGGGTTCCTCCGCCAACAGTTCCAGACCGGGCTTGCTCAGCTCGCCAGCAGCTCCTTCAGCTTGATGTCGAGGAACTTGACGTCATCGGGATTGGTGCCGGGACCGCCGGCGAAATGCCCCCACACCGACGGGATCGGCAGGAATTTCGCGTTCGGCATGTTGGCGACTTCGAATTGACTGTCCTCCGGCGGGAAATAGAGGTCCGTCTGTCCCGGCATCACATAGGCCTTGGCCTTGATCGCGCCCAGCGCCTTCTTGAAATCGCCCTTGAAGATCTCGTTGTCACTGATGTCGCCGTGCTGCCATGTCCACAGCATGGTGAGCAGGTTGTTGGCGTCCCGGGGCAGGAAAATGCCTTCCCAGAAGCCGACGAGGAAATCCTCCAGCGACGAGTAGCCCATGCGCTCGAGATCGAGCTGCTCGCGATAGAAGGTTTGCGAGAACCCCCAGCCGGCATAGACACGGGCCATGGCGCGCAGGCCGATATTGGGCTTCTCGGTGTACCAGCCGCGGTTCCAGGCGGCGTCGGCGGTCAACGCCGCCTTCACGCCTTCGAGGAACACGAAGTTGTGGCGCGAGCACTTGGCGGAGCCGCAGAACGGCAGGATGCGCTCGACCATGCCGGGATAGAGCGCGCCCCAATGGAAGGTCTGCAACGCGCCCATCGACCAGCCGGTCACCAGCTTGATCTTCTCGATGCCGAATTTCTCGGTGACCAGCCGGTGCTGGGCGCGGACATTGTCGCAGGCGGTGACGGTGGGAAAGCGCGGCCCGTTATAAGGCTCGGGCGTGTTGCTCGGCGAGGACGACAAACCATTGCCGAACATGTTGGGGACGATGATGAAGTACTTGTCGGGGTCGAGCGCCATGCCGGGTCCGATCAGCCATTCATTGTCAGTGTGCTGGCCGGAATACCAGGTCGGGTAGACCACGACGTTGCTTTTGTCGGCGTTGAGCGTGCCGAAGGTCTTGTAGGCGAGCTTGGCGTTCCTCAGCGTCGCGCCGCGCTGAAACCGCACATCGCCAAGTTCGTAGACTTCATAATCCATGGGCATTATTCGACCCTCCGCGGTTCCGGGTTTCCGGTGTCAGGCCCATTCCGCCCGCCGCCGCGTCACCGCCGACAGCGCCCAATAGGCGACGCCGGCAACCAACGCGGCCGAGATCGCGGTCGACCATTGCGGCGCATTGTTCTCCACGAAGAACGCCACGACCGAGCCGCAGCCCCAGGCCAGGAAGGCGCTCGGCCGCCAATCGGCCGCGATCTCCGCCTGCGGCCTGAGCGCGTATTGATCGACCAGGATGATCGCGCCGATCGGCGGCACCAGGATGCCGAGCAGCGACAGCCATTGGATGAAGAAGGCCCAGACGTTGCCGGCGGCGACGATGATGCCGATGATGCCGAGCGCGATCGCCAGCAAGCGCATATGGCTGCGCATGATGCGTGACCAGCCGGTGGCCGAGTTGTAGAGGCAATGCGAGCAGACCGAGCCCAGATTGCAGTAGAGGAAGATGAAGGCCAGCACGCTCAGCCACACCGCCTGCTTGCCGTTCATATAGCCGAACATGTTGTCGGCGCCGAACGGGTTCGCGTTCGGCTTGGCGAGCGCCGCGGTCATGACCCCGCCGACCAGCATCGCGACGAGATTGGCGAAGGGAAAGGCGCTGAAGGTGGCGAGCAGCGAACTCGCGGAATCCTTGGCCCAGCGGTTGAAATCGGCGGTCACCGTGCCGGCGTCGATGAAGAGGGTGATGACGATGGTGAGTCCGACCCCCATGGGCATGGTCGCCGCGCCGTTGTTGCCGGCATAGGCGTAGATGGCGCTCCAGCTGGTGGTCGAGGCGGCATCGGCCGCGACCCAGATGCCGAGGATGACGAAGAGCGGCACCGAGACGAGGCCGATCCAATGCAGCCCTCTGACCCCGATGAAGGTGATGCCGATGTAGAGCAGGCCGGCGATCACCGTCATGAAGACGTAGTTGAGGCCATAGGTCGTGCTGATCAGATTGCCGGTGATGCCGGTCTGCACCGCATACCAGCCGAGGAGCAGCGTCGACAGCAGGCCCGAGGCGAAGACATAGCCCTTGCGCCCGAAGACGACGCTGGCCAGCAGCGCGAAGTTGACGCCGCGCTGGGTGCCGAGCAGGCCCAGCGCGCCGACATAGCAGAACATGATCACATTGCCGATGATCATCGCGGTGAGCGCGTTCTTGAAGCCCATGCCGAGCACCAGCACCGATCCCGTCATGGCGCCGGTGATGATCATGGGAAAGCCGATCCACACCATGGTGACGGAGAACATGCTCCGTCTGGCGGCGGGCGGCACCGGCTTGTGCTCGTACTCTTCGCCGAGAACGTGATCGAGCTGCTGCTCGACTTCTTCGAGTTCGCCTACTTTTATCTTCCCCTGCGTGGCCATGATGTCACCTTTCCCCGGTTGGCTTGGCGAAGCCCGCACCGTGCAGACGCGATGGACGCGCCGCCCCCCGGAGCACTCTTCGCTTGCGAAATTCCTGTCAGCCTGCGTCGAGCCAAAAAAAAAGCCCCTGCGCGACCCTCGATGAGGGATCGTCGCAGAGGCATCCTTGCCTTGATGTCAGATGCCCGGCGACCGCATTGCCGCCGGGTAACATACGTCCGTATTCACGACGCTATCGCACTGCACAATGCGAGTCAACATCGCTGACGCGCTCAACAACGCTCGCGCAGGCTGCACGCGGGTCGCAGGCCCCTCGCGATCGCCGCGTCAGCGCAAACGGCCCGACGCCCCGTCGAAGTCGGTCCGCAGCATCTCGCGCGTGAACTCGGCTATCCAGCGCCAGCGGGCGGCCTCGCGAGGATCGCCGCGCGACAGGGCCTTCAGCGATTGATGGGTCGCATGGGAGGCCGCCCGCTCGCCGAAGCGGTCGATCAGGAGGCGGGCGAACGCTTGGGCATCTCGGGGCGGCTGAGGCTGGTTCTTGGGCTGCGCGCTGGACTGGCTCATGTTCTTTCGACTCACTGGCGGGCCCCCCGACTTAGCAGCGCCGCGCCCGCACGCCCTGAGTCAATTGCGAGTCACCGTCAGACCTCTTTCATGCTCTGCGCATAAGAAACGGAAGGGGAGCGGCCTCCGCGCGGTGGTCGAAATTTTGCGCGATATCTTCGCGTCCAGGGAGATTGATCCCGCGCCGCGCCAGCGTCGCGTCCCGGCGTGCGGCAAGGCTTTCGTCCGCGCGACCGCGCATGCGGCAGCGTGGCATTTGTCCTGCCGCCGCCGTGGCACATGGATTGCTTGGAAAATAGAGTGTACGTCGGCTTGGAGACATCACATGTCAGATACCCGCGCCTCAACAAAACTCACCGCATTCGAGCTCGCCGGCCGCGTCGAATGGGTCAGCCACGCGCTCGAGGCCGCGCGCCGCGAGGGCCGCGTCGTCTCCGCGGCCGAGCACGAGGTCATGGATCGCTATGCCAGAGGCGAGCTCACCGGCGACGAGGCCCGCGAGGAGATCCTGCGTCTGTACGAACGGCCGCATCTCCCGTGACCGTAGGTGACCCTCCGTCACTCCGTCGGGCGGCAGCCGCCGATTAAACGGTCATAAGCTGCCGCTCTAATAATCATTTGGCTGCCCATTGCATACCGATGCGCGGCGCAGGCTCGCTTCGTGGGCTGAGGACGGCGCCGCGACGGGGGCGCTGCCACGCTCCGCGAAGTCTTGCGTATGTACTTGATGCTGCGAGGCTAAACTTGGCTGCGGGCCGCCGGCGGGTGGGCGGCGCTCGGCCGGCTGGGCGTGCTTGGCACGGCTCTTGCGAAGAATGCGGCATCGAGGCCTAAGCCCCTGCTGGGCCGCCGAGCCGTCGGAGCGAGCATGCCAACGATCCCGAGCGAGCCCTATCCTTTGGCGCTGGATCCCAAGCACGCCGCGCTGGTCATCATCGACATGCAGCGCGATTTCCTCGAGCCCGGCGGCTTCGGCGCGGTGCTCGGCAATGACGTGTCGCTGCTGCGCCGCGCGATCGAGCCGACGCAGCGCGTGCTGGCGGCGGCGCGCGCGGCGGGAATGCTGGTCATCCACACGCGCGAGGGGCATCGCCCGGATCTCTCCGACCTGCCGCCGGCAAAGAAGGCGCGCGGTCGTCTGAAGATCGGCATCGGCGATGCCGGGCCGATGGGGCGTATCCTGGTGCAGGGCGAGCCGGGACACGACATCATCGCCGAGCTGGACGCCGATCGCCGGCGAGCCGGTGGTGGACAAGCCGGGCAAGGGCGCGTTCCACGCCACCGACCTCGACGCCATTCTGCACAACCGCGGCATCACCCAGCTGATCGTCTGCGGCGTTACCACCGAAGTCTGCGTCAACACCACCGTGCGCGAGGCCAATGACCGCGGCTACGAGTGTCTCGTGCTCGAGGATTGCGTCGGCTCCTATTTCCCGGAATTCCACGAGATGGGCCTGCGCATGATCAAGGCGCAAGGCGGCATCTTCGGCTGGGTCAGCGGCTCCAAGCCGCTGATCGAAGCACTGAGCGAGGGGTAACGACGAACGGCATCGAGATCGGGGTTTCGAAAGGAGGGGGCAATGACGACGACTGTGGCGACCATGGCGGCGAAACCGAAGATCTGGGTCCCGGGAGACTGGAACGCCTTTTTCGGCTTCGGCACCAATATCCTGGTCAACGTGCTGACCTTGACGGGGCTGCTGCGCTTCGTGCTGAAGATGCCGGACTCGCTGGTCTTCGGGCGCATCCTGCCGGCCACCGGGCTGATGCTGTGCCTGAGCACGGTTTATTACGCCTGGCTGGGATATCGCCTGGCGCGCAAGACCGGCCGCACGGATGTCGCAGCACTGCCCTCGGGCATCAGCGTGCCGCACATGTTCGTCGTCACCTTCGTCATCATGCTGCCGATTCTCGGCAAGACCGGCGATCCCGTCCAGGCCTGGGAGGCCGGCCTCACCTGGGTCTTCATCCAGAGCTTCGTGCTGATGGCCGGCGGCTTTGTCGCGCCGTGGATCCGCAAGATCACGCCGCGCGCCGCCTTGCTCGGCTCGCTCGCCGGCGTCTCCATCACCTTCATCTCGATGAGCCCGGCGGCTGCAGATGATGATGACGCCGGTGATCGGCTTCGTCTGCTTCGCGCTGATCCTGGCCAGCTGGTTCGGCGGCGTGCGTTACTACAAGGGCATACCTGGCGGTCTCGTCGCCATCGGCGTCGGCACGGTGATCGCCTGGGGATCGAACCTGTTCGGGCTCGGCTATGGCGGGCTCAGCGGCACGGCGCTGTGGAACTCGGTCGCTGGCTTCGGCTTCGAGTATCCGCTGCCGGCGGTCGATCATGTCTTTGCCGGCTTCAAGTTCCTCGGCGTCATCCTGGTCACCGCGATCCCCTTCGGCATCTACGACCTCGTCGAGGCGATGGACAATGTCGAAAGCGCCGCCGCCGCCGGCGATTCCTTCCCGACGACGCGGGTGCTGACCGCTGACGGCGTGATCAGCCTGATCGGCTGCCTGATGGGCAATCCCTTCATCAACGCCGTCTATATCGGACATCCCGGCTGGAAGGCGATGGGCGGCCGCATCGGCTATTCCGCCGCCACTGGCGTCATGGTGATCGTACTGTCCTGGTTCGGCATCATCGCGGTGATGATGGCGTTGATCCCGCTGGTCGCCATCCTGCCGATCCTGCTCTATATCGGCATGCTGATCGGCTCGCAGGCCTTCCAGGAGACGCCGAAATCGCATGCCCCGGCGATCATTCTGGCCATGGTTCCGCAGATCGCGGCCTGGGGAAAGATCCAGATCGACGGCGCGCTCGGCGCTGCGGGAACCAACGCCGCCGCCGTCGGCATCGACAAGATGGTGCAGTCCGGCGTGCTCTATCACGGGCTGGCAGTCCTCGGCGGCGGCGCCATTCTCGCCGGCGTGGTGATCGGCGCCATCACCGTTTTCATCATCGAGGGGCAGCTGATCAAATCCGCCGCCTTCGCCGCGGCCGGCGCGGTGCTGACCTTCTTCGGCTTCATCCATGGCGAAGCCATCGGCATCGGCCGCTCGCCGGCCGTGGCAGTGAGCTATCTCGGGGTCGCGGCGGTGCTGCTCCTCTGCTCGCGCTTCGCCGCCGTCGCGCCGAAGCCGGTGACGATGCATCACGCGGTCAGCGCGACGCCGGCCGAATGAACATCGGCGCCCGGCCGCCTCATCCACGGTGTGGATGAGGCGGCCGCGGCGCTGCCAAACCCTCACGGCGCCCGCTGCAGGAAGCTCCGGAGCAGCTGGGACCAGCGCTCATAGGTGAAGCCCGCCGAGGGGTGGCTGACGCGGGTGAAGCAGGTGCGGTGGCCGTCCACCGCGACGCTGCGGCAGGGCTCGTCGATTTCGCCGCAGCGGATCGGCCGGTCGGTTTCCCAGGCGTGATCGGCGACCGCGAGCGCCTGCCAATTGGCCTCGCCCCAGACGATGACATGGGTCGGCTTGGCCTGGCGCAGCATGTCGCGCAGCAAGCGGGCATGCAGCGGATCCGAGCGCGTCTTGGCGGTGACCGGCGCCGTGACAGAAGCGCCGGCGTTGTAGTTGTAGAAGGCCGTCCTCTCCCAGAACGCCCGCACCTGCCGGCGGAAGCCATCCTCCCAGTGGCGCTGGCCGAGCACGGCCTGCTCGAAATTGGTGAAGATGAGGTCGGGCGCGCCGCCGATCTTGCGCAGGATGCATTCGCGATCGGTCAAGGGCGCGTCCAGGCGGATGTCGCCCAGCACCATCACCCGCGACTGGCTGGCCTCGTATTTGCCGTCGACGCCCATCCAGGGCTCGAAGCCGTCGATACCGAACATGGCGCCTCCCTCGCGCTCGCCGCTCTGGCGCGCGAATGATACCGGGATCCGGGGCGCCGACAAATGCCCGCGCGGCGGCGATTGGGCGGCGCGCTGGCATGCCGCTTGCTTCGATTGCCGGGTCCGCCGCGCGAGCCCGGGCGGCAGGGAGGCGCCTCGCTGCTGGTCAGATTGCATGCAATCCTGGTCAAAATCCGCTACGGCTTGCCCCCGGGCGCGCTTGTCCGGCAGTATTGGCGCTACGGCCACGCAGGTTCCGCTTCGTCAGGGATGGCGCGGCGCGGCGCGGAAGGACGCATCCGGTGGCACGGCTGACTACTCATGTGCTCGACACGGCTCGCGGACGGCCCGCGGCGGGCATGCGGGTCGAGCTCTATGCCGCCAGTGGCGTGCGCCGGCTGCTGGCCGAGAGCGTGACCAATAATGACGGGCGCTGCGACGCGCCGCTGGGCGCGGACGTCCCGCCGGGGGTCTACGAGCTGGTGTTCCACGCCGGCGACTATTTTCGCGCCACCGGTGCAAGCCTGCCCGAACCTCCCTTTCTCGATCAGGTGCTGCTGCGCTTCGGCATCGCCGAGGGCGAGGGGCGGTATCACGTGCCGCTGCTGGTGTCGCCCTGGTCCTATTCGACCTATCGCGGCAGCTAGACCATGACCGACCGCATTCGCTTCGTGCTCGACGGACAGGTCAGGGAGTTGCATGCGGTCGAACCCACGCTCACCGTGCTCAACTATCTGCGCGGGATGGAACGGCGCTGCGGCACCAAGGAGGGCTGCGCCGAGGGCGATTGCGGCGCCTGCACGGTGGTGTTGAGCGAGCTCGCCGGCGACGGGCTGCGGCACCGCGCGGTCAATGCCTGCATCCTGTTCGTGGCGGCGCTCGACGGCAAGGCGCTGGTGACGGTGGAGAGCCTGCGAGGGCAGGGCGGCGCACTCCATCCGGTGCAGCGTGCGATGGTCGAGTGCCACGCTTCGCAATGCGGCTTCTGCACGCCGGGCTTCGTCATGTCGCTCTTCGCGCTCTATGAAAGCGCGGCGCTGCCGCCACGCCACCGCATCAATGACGTGCTCGCCGGCAATCTCTGCCGCTGCACCGGCTATCGGCCGATCGTCGCCGCGGCGCAGCGCGCCTATGGCTATGGCGAGGGCCGCCAGACGGCCGATGCCGCGGCGACGGCGGCGCTGCTGCGATCGATCGCGCGGCACGACACGCTGGTGCTGGAGGATCGCGGCCGCCGCCTCTTCGCGCCGCGTCAGCCTCGACGCGCTGGCGGCGCTGGTCGAGCGCCATCCCGAGGCGCATCTGCTGGCCGGTGGCACCGATCTCGGCCTCTGGGTGACGAAGCAGCATCGCGTGCTCGACACGCTCATCTATCTCGGCGGCGTCGAGGGACTCGATACGGTCGTGCGCGGCGATACGCATCTCGAGATCGGCGCCGCGGCGACCTATGCCGACGCGCAGGCGGCGCTGGCGGCGCAATATCCCGATCTCGGCGAGCTCGTCCGCCGCCTCGGCTCGGTCCAGGTGCGCAACGCCGGCACGATCGGCGGCAACATCGCCAACGCCTCGCCGATCGGCGACATGCCGCCGGCGCTGATGGCGCTCGACGCCAGCCTGGTGCTGCGCCAGGGCGGCGCCCGCCGCGAGCTGCCGCTCGACGCGTTCTTTCTCGATTACCGCAAGACCGCGCTGCGGCGCGGCGAGTTCATCGAGCGCGTGCGCGTGCCGCTCGCCGCCCCCGATCGCCAGTTCCGTGCCTACAAGATCGCCAAGCGCTTCGATCAGGATATCTCCGCGGTCTGCGCCGCCTACTCGCTGGTGCTCGAGCATGGCCGGGTCGCCGACATTCGTCTCTGTTACGGCGGCATGGCGGCAACGCCGAAGCGCGCGCGCGACTGCGAGCAGGCGCTGATCGGCCGGCGCTGGACGGAAGCGAGCGTCGCCGCGGTCCTGCCGGTGCTCGATGGCTGTTTCGCGCCGCTCTCCGACATGCGCGCCAGCGCCGCTTACCGCCAGCTGGTGGCGGGCAATTTGCTGCGCAAGTTCCAGCTCGAGACCGCCGGCCGGCCCGGCGCGACGCGGCTGCTCGCCGGCGAGAGGATTTCGGCGTGAAGCGCCGGCGCCAGCCATCGGCCGTGGCGGCGCCGCTGCCGCATGACAGCGCGATACAGCATGTCTCGGGCACCGCGCTCTATGTCGACGATGTGCCGGAGCCGCGCGACCTGCTGCACGCCTATATCCGCTTGAGCGAGCGGGCGCATGCGCGCATCACCCGCCTCGACACTGCCGCCGTCGCCGCTTCGCCGGGCGTCGCCGCGGTGATGACGGTGCGGGACCTGCCGGCAGCGAACGATATCGGCCCGGTGCTGCCAGGCGACCTCGTCTTCGCCGACGGCGTCGTCGAGTATTGCGGGCAGGCGCTGTTCGCGGTTGCCGCCGACAGCATCGAGCTTGCCCGGGCCGCCGCCTTCAAGGCGGTGATCGAGTATGAGGAGCTGCCGGCGATCCTCGGCATCGAGGCGGCGTTGGCGCAAAATTCCTTTGTGCTGCCGACCCAGGTGATGCGGCGGGGCGATGCCGGCGCGGCGCTGGCCCGCGCGCCCCATCGCCTCCGGGGGCGGCTTGCCATCGGCGGCCAGGATCATTTCTATCTCGAGGGCCAGGTGGCGATGGCGCTGCCGCGCGAGGGCGGCGACATGCTGGTGCTGAGCTCGACGCAGCATCCCACAGAGGTGCAGCACCTCGTCGCCAAGGTGCTGGGCCTGCCCGACAGCGCGGTGGTCACCCAGGTGCGGCGCATGGGCGGCGGCTTCGGCGGCAAGGAAACCCAGGCGGCGCCGATCGCCTGCACCGCGGCATTGCTCGCCCAGCGCACCGGCCGCCCGGTCAAGCTGCGGCTCGACCGCGACGACGACATGATCCTCACCGGCAAGCGCCACGATTTCATCGCCGATTACGATGTGGGTTTCGACGCCGAGGGCCGCATCCGCGGCATCGAGTTCACGCTCGCCTCGCGCTGCGGCATCTCTCCCGACCTCTCGGGCGCGGTCAATGACCGCGCCATGATGCACGCCGATAATTGCTATTATCTCGAGAACGTCGCCATCACCTCGCATCGCTGCAAGACGAATACCGTTTCCAACACCGCCTTCCGCGGCTTCGGCGGGCCGCAGGGTATGATGGCGATCGAGCATGTCGTCGACGAGATCGCGCGCTATCTCGGTCTCGACCCGCTGGCGGTGCGCAAGCGCAATTTCTACGGCATCAAGCGGCGCAACATCACGCCCTATCACATGAAGGTCGAGGACAACGTCATCCCCGCCCTCGTCGAGGAGCTCGAGGAGAGCGCAGACTATGGCGCGCGGCGCGAGGCGGTGGCGCGCTACAACGCCACCAGCCCCTGGCTGAAGCGCGGCCTGGCGCTGACGCCGGTGAAGTTCGGCATCTCGTTCACGGCCACCTCGATGAACCAGGCCGGTGCGCTCGTCCATGTCTATACCGATGGTAGCGTTCAGCTCAATCACGGCGGCACCGAGATGGGGCAGGGGCTCTTCATCAAGGTGGCGCAGGTAGTGGCCGACGAGCTCGGCATCGACATCGCCCGCGTCAAGATCACCGCGACGACGACGGAGAAGGTGCCGAACACCTCGCCCACCGCCGCCTCGGCCGGCAGCGATCTCAACGGCAAGGCGGCGCAGGCGGCGGCGCGGGAGATCAAGGACCAGGCTCGCGCGCTGCGCCGCGTCACTCTGGGGCGGCGAGCCGAAGGACGTCGTCTTCGCCGCCGGCAAGGTGCGGCTGGGCCGGCGCTCGCTGAGCTTCGCCGAGCTTGCGAAGCACGCCCATCGCAGCCGCATCTCGCTTTCTGCCACCGGCTTCTACCGCACGCCCAAGGTCGAATACGACGCCAAGACGCATCGCGGGCGGCCGTTCTATTATTTCGCTTATGGCGCCGCGGTGAGCGAGGTCGAGATCGACACGCTCACCGGCGAGTACAAGCTGCGCCGCGTCGACATCCTGCATGATTGCGGCACTTCGCTCAATCCGGCGATCGATCTCGGCCAGGTCGAGGGCGGCTTCGTCCAGGGCATGGGCTGGCTCACCAGCGAAGAGCTGTGCTGGGACGCGGCCGGGCGGCTCACCACGCACGCGCCGTCGACCTACAAGATCCCCACCTGCAGCGACGTGCCCGCGGAATTCCGCGTGGCGCTGCTGCGCGGCGGACACAACCGCGAGCCCTCGATCTACCGCTCCAAGGCCGTGGGCGAGCCGCCGCTGATGCTGGCGATCTCGGTCTTCCACGCGCTCCGGGACGCGATCGCCGCGGTGGGCGCGCACCAGCTCAGCCCGTCGCTCGACGCGCCGGCGACGCCGGAGCGCGTGCTGCTGGCGGTGGAGGAGCTCAAGGCGCGGCTCGGCCTTGGTCCGGCACGGGAAGCGGCGGAATGAGGCGGGCGACGAGGCGAGAGGAAAAGGTCGGCGCGTGATGCGGGTGTGGGAGAGGATCGTCGATTTGCTCGGGCGCGAGCGCCGCGTGGCGCTGGTGACGGTGGTCGAGGCGCGCGGCTCGACGCCGCGCGAGGCGGGCGCGCGGATGATCGTGCTGCCGTCGGGCGGCTTCTCCGGCACGATCGGCGGCGGCGCGCTCGAATGGCAGGCGCTCGGCGCCGCGCAGGCGGCACTCGCCCGCGGCGACGACGGCGTGAGGCTCCGCGACATCGCGCTCGGCCCCGAGCTCGGCCAATGCTGCGGCGGCCGCGTCAAGCTGGCGATCGAGCTCATCGGCGCCGATGAGCTCGAGCTCGCGCGCGCGCTGGCGGCGCGCGAGGCGGCGGGGCCGCTCGTCACGGTGTCGCGCTGCGCGCCGGACGGGGCGGCGGAGCGGCGCCTTGCCGATGCGGCGGAGATCGCCGCGCTGGGCCCGGCGGCGGTGCTGCTGACCCGGAGCGGCGCGCTGCTGCAGCGCTTCGAGGATGCGGCGACGCCGCTCCACCTCTTCGGCGCGGGCCATGTCGGCCGCGCACTGGTGCTGGCGCTCGCGCCGCTGCCCTTCCGGGTCACCTGGATCGATCCGCGGCCGGGCGCTTTTCCCGAGCGCGTCGTCGGCGCCGTCTCGCTGCTCGACGCCGCCGAGCCTGGCGCGGCGCTGGAAGCGGCGCCTTCCGGCGCCTTCATCCTGGTGATGACGCACAGCCACGCGCTCGATCTCGACATCGTCGCCGCCGCACTGCAGGACGCGCGTTTTCCCTATATCGGGCTGATCGGCAGCCTGACCAAGCGGGCGCGGTTCCTCGCGAGGCTGCGCGAGATCGGGCTGGGGGACGCAGCGGAGCAGCGCCTCACCTGTCCCGTCGGCATGACGGCGCTGCGCTCGAAGCTCCCCGCCGCCATCGCCGCCGGCATCGCGGTCGAGCTGCTGCTGCGGCGCGAGCAGCTCGCGCTGGCGGCGGCCGCGCCCGCCGGGATGAGTGCCCATGGCTGACGCGGCGCCGGCTGCCGGCGAGCGGCGGCGTGTGCTGGAGGCGCGCGGCATCGTCAAGCGCTTCGGCGACCTCGTCGCCAACGACCACATCGACCTCGCCGTCGAGGAGGGCGCGATCCACGCGCTGCTCGGCGAGAACGGCGCCGGCAAGTCGACGCTGGTCAAGGTGCTCTACGGCGCCCTGCAGCCTGATGACGGCGAGATCTTCTGGCAGGGCGCCAAGGTCGAGATCACCTCGCCGGCGGCGGCGCGCCGGCTCGGCATCGGCATGGTGTTCCAGCATTTCTCGCTGTTCGACGCGCTCACCGTCGCCGAGAACGTGGCGCTCGGCCTGCCGACGCGCGAGCCGCTGCGCGCGATTGCCGCGCGCATCAAGGAGATCTCCGCCGCTTTCGGCCTGCCGCTCGATCCCGCGCGCTACGTCCACGATCTCTCGGTGGGCGAGCGCCAGCGCATCGAGATCGTGCGCTGCCTGCTGCAGGACCCCAAGCTCATCATCATGGACGAGCCGACCTCGGTGCTGACGCCGCAAGAGGCCGATCAGCTGTTCGAGACGCTGGAGCGCTTGGCGGGCGAGGGGCGCGCGATCCTCTACATCACCCACCGGCTCGAGGAGGTGCGCCGCCTCTGCGAGCGCGCCACCGTGCTGCGCCAGGGTCGGGTCGTCGCCCGCGTCTCGCCGCGGGCTGAGAGCGCGGCGAGCCTCGCCCGGGTCATGGTCGGCTCCGACGTCAAGGCGATCGAGCACCGCCCGGCGCGCGCCGGCGCGCCGCTGCTGGAGCTGCGCCGCCTGTCGCTGCCGCCCGACCGCGTGCTCGGCATGGCGCTCGCCGAGATCTCGCTGGCCGTCCGCGCCGGTGAGATCGTCGCCATCGCCGGGGTCGCGGGCAACGGCCAGAGCGAGCTCTTCGCCGCGCTGTCGGGCGAGCGCCAGACCCGCGCCGATGCGGTGCTGATCGATGGCCGCCCGGTCGGACGGCGCGGCATCACCGAGCGGCGCCGCCAGCGCGCGGCCTTTGTGCCGGAGGAGCGGCTGGGGCACGGCGCCGTGCCGCTTCTCACGCTCTCGGACAACGTGCTCCTGTCGCGGCACAGCAGCGGCGGGCTGACGCGGCTGGGATTCGTGTTGCGCCGGCGCGCAGCACTTCTGGCCGCCGAGATCTGCGCCGCCTTCGACGTGCGCAAGAGCGGGCGCGATCCCGAGGCGCAAAGCCTCTCCGGCGGCAACCTGCAGAAATTCGTCGTCGGCCGCGAGATCCTGGCGCGGCCGCTGCTCCTCGTCGTCAACCAGCCGAGCTGGGGGGTCGATGTCGGCGCCGCGGTGATGATCCGCCAGGCGCTGGTCGACCTCGCGGCGCAAGGTGCGGCGGTGCTGGTCATCAGCCAGGATCTTGACGAGATCCTCGAGATCGCCGACCGCATCGCGGTGATCTCGCATGGGCGGCTCTCCGAGGCGGAGCCGGCGCGGTCGCTGTCGCTCGAGCGCATCGGGCTGCTGATGGGCGGCGCTCATCCCGATCGCGCGCTGGAGCCGGCCGATGCTGATTGAGCTGGAGCGCCGTCGCGCGCCGTCGCGTGCCATGATGCTGGCCTCGCCGGCGATCGCGGTGGCGCTCACCGTCGCGGTCGCGACGCTGCTGCTGGCCCTGGTCGGCGTCAATCCGCTGCGCGGCCTCGCGGTCTATTTCATCGAGCCGCTGGGCACGAGCTGGAGCCTGCAGGAGCTGGTGGTCAAGGCGTCGCCGCTGGTGATGATCGCCATCGGCCTCGCCATCTGCTTCCGCGCCAACACCTGGAACATCGGCGCCGAAGGGCAATATATCGCCGGCGCCATGCTCGGCGGCTGGTTCGCGCTCGCCTATCACACCACCGGCGCCTGGTGGGTGCTGCCGGGGATGCTGCTGCTCGGCGCGCTCGGCGGCATGCTCTACGCGCTCGTCCCGGCCGCGCTGCGCGTGGTCTTCGGCGCCAACGAGATCCTCACCAGCCTGATGCTGGTCTATGTCGCGCAGCTCGCGCTCGACTATCTCGTCCGCGGCCCCTGGCGCGATCCGCACGGCTTCAACTTTCCACAGACCGTGACCTTCGAGCCGGCGGCGACGCTGCCGCTGCTCTTCGCCGGCGGGCGTCTCCATCTCGGCGTGCTGCTGACGCCGCTGGTGGTCGCGGTCGCGCTGGTCTTCCTCGGCACCACCTTGCGCGGATTCGAGCTGCGCGTCGTCGGCATGGCGCCGCGCGCCGCGCGCTTCGCTGGCTTCGACGACCGCCGCGATATCCTGCTGGCCTTTGCCGTGTCGGGCGCGCTCGCCGGGCTTGCCGGCATCATCGAGGTCGCGGGGCCGATCGGGCAGCTGCTGCCGAACCTGTCGCCGGGCTATGGCTTCGCCGCCATCATCGTCGCCTTCCTCGGACGGCTCAATCCGCTCGGGATCCTGGCGGCGGGGCTGGTCCTCGCGCTGACCTATCTCGGTGGCGAGCAGGCGCAGATCGAGCTGCGCGTGCCGCTCGATCTCACCATCGTGCTGCAGGGCGTGCTGCTGTTCTGCGTGCTCGGCTGCGATACGCTCATCCTCTACCGCATTCACCTCTTCCGCCTAAGGCCCAAGGCGGTGCGCCGTGCTCCTTGAAGCGATCCTGCTCACCGTCATCACGGCATCGACGCCGCTGCTGCTCGCCGCGCTGGGCGAGCTGGTGGTCGAGCGCTCCGGCGTGCTCAATCTCGGCGTCGAGGGCATGATGGTGATGGGCGCGTCCTGCGGCTTCGTCGTGGCGATCCTCACCGGCAGCACCATCCTCGGCGCGCTTGCCGGCATCGCCGCCGGCGCGGTGCTTGCCGCGGTCTTCGCGCTGATGACGCTGGGCTTGGCCGCCAACCAGGTCGCCTCGGGCCTGGCGCTGACCATCCTCGGGCTCGGGCTCTCCGGCCTCATCGGCGCGGATTTCGTCGGCACGCAGCGCGACGCCGCGCCGAAGCTGCATATCGCGGGCCTCTCGGACCTGCCCTTCATCGGACCGGTGCTGTTCGGCCAGGACGGCTTCGTCTATGCCTCTGCGGCGCTGCTGCTCGGCGTTTCCTGGTTCCTGTGGCGCACCCGCACCGGGCTCATGCTGCGCGCCATCGGCGACAACCCGGCCTCGGCGCATGCGCTCGGCCACAAGGTGCTGCGCGTGCGCCTGCTGGCGATCCTGTTCGGCGGCGGCTGCGCCGGCCTCGCCGGTGCCTATCTGTCGCTGGGCTACACGCCGTTCTGGGTGCGCGGGATGACCGCCGGCCGCGGCTGGATCGCGCTCGCTCTGGTCGTCTTCTCGTCCTGGGTCCCGTGGCGGCTGGTGCTCGGCGCCTATCTCTTCGGCGCCGTGACGATCCTGCAGCTGCATGCCCAGGGCTTCGGCCTCGGCATCCCGTCGCAGCTGATGTCGTCGCTGCCTTATCTCGCTACCATCCTGGTGCTCGTCGCCATCTCGCGCACGCGCGGCCGCGGCGCGGGGCCGGGATCACTCGGCATGCCGTTCGTGCCGGATCACTGACCGCCTTTCGGACCGCCCGCGGCCGCGGCCCGCGGGATAGTTTTTCTCAACAGCCGCAGGGAGAGCTCTCCCGTCGTCAACGGAGGACAGTAAAATGATCAGACGCGAATTTTTACGGGGGACCGCCGTGCTGGCGAGCTTGCCGCTCGTCGCGCGCTACGCCGAGGCCGCGGACCGGCTCAAGGTCGGCTTCATCTATGTCGGGCCGATCGGCGATTTCGGCTGGTCCTACCAGCATGACGTCGCCCGCAAGGCGGTCGACCAGGCGCTCGGCGACAAGGTCGAGACCACCTATGTCGAGAACGTGCCCGAAGGGCCCGATGCCGAGCGCGCGATCGAGGGGCTGGCACGCTCCGGATGCAAGCTGATCTTCACCACCTCCTTCGGCTTCATGGACCCGACGGTCAAGGTCGCCAAGAAATTCCTCGACGTGAAGTTCGAGCACGCCACCGGCTACAAGCGCGCCGACAATCTCGCGACGTATTCGGGCCGCTTCTACGAGGGCCGCTACGTCATCGGCCAGATCGCCGGCAAGATGTCGAAGAAGGGCGTGGTGGGCTATGTCGGCTCGTTCCCGATCCCGGAGGTGGTGTCGGGCATCAATTCCTTCATGCTCGGCGCCTGGTCGGCCAATCCTGCGATGAAGGTCAAGATCGTCTGGGTGAACTCCTGGTTCGATCCCGGCAAGGAGGCCGATGCCGCCAAGGCGCTGATCGATCAAGGCGCCGACATCATCACCCAGCACACCGACAGCCCGGCGGCGATGCAGATCGCCGAGGAGCGCGGCGTCCACGCCTTCAGCCAGGATTCCGACATGATCAAGTTCGGCCCGAAGGCGCAGCTCTCGGGCATCATCGACAACTGGTCGGGCTATTACATCGAGCGCGTCAAGGCGGTGCTCGACGGCAGCTGGAAATCGGGCGATGTCTGGGGCGGGCTCGGCACCAAGATGGTGGTGATGGCGCCCTTCACCAACATGCCGGACGACGTCAAGACCATGGCCGAGGCCACCACTGGCGCGATATCCTCGGGCAAGCTCCATCCCTTCCACGGGCCGATCTACAAGCAAGACGGCACGTTGGCGGTGAAGGACGGGGCGGTGCTGCCCGATCCTGACATTCTCGGGATGAACTGGTATGTCAAAGGCATCGACGAGAAGGCGCCGGGTTAGCCCGCCGCCGGTCTCAGCCGGCGGCGTCGCGGGCGAAGCGATCGAGCTCGGCGATG
Source organism: uncultured Alphaproteobacteria bacterium (assembly GCA_963789275.1). Taxonomy (GTDB): domain Bacteria; phylum Pseudomonadota; class Alphaproteobacteria; order ATCC43930; family CGMCC-115725; genus DAHUYF01. The sequence goes on along the minus strand of CAWBKF010000003.1, from coordinate 489,341 downwards.
AGCGCCGCCTGCCGCTCCGGCGGCAGGAAGCTCGCTTCGAAGCCGTTGCGCGCGATGCGTAGCAGATCCGCCTCGCCGAGGCCGAAGGCGTCGGCGCAGGCGCGGTAATTGTCGGTGAGATATCCGCCGAAATACGCGGGATCGTCGCTGTTGATCGTCACCTTGACGCCGGCGCGGTAGAGCGCGCCGAAGCTGTGCTCGGCCATGGAGGGGAAGACGCGCAGCCGGATGTTGGAGAGCGGGCAGACGGTGAGCGGCACCTGGCGCTCGACGAGATGAGCGATGAGCGCGGGATCCTCGACCGCGCGGACGCCATGATCGATGCGCTCGACGCCGAGCAGGCGCAAGCTGTCCCAGATATTGGCCGGCGGCCCCTCTTCCCCGGCATGGGCGCAGCGGTGCAAGCCAAGCCGGCGCGCCTCATCGAATACCGCGGCATATTTCGCCGGCGGATGGCCGCGCTCGGAGGAATCGAGCCCGACACCGGCAAGCCGGTCGAGATAGGGCCGCGCCTGACGCAGCAGCTCCATCCCCTCGCTCGCCTCGAGATGGCGCAGGAAGCACATGATGAAACCGACCGAGAGGCCGAACTCCCGCTCCGCCGCGGCCGCCGCGGCGAAGAAGCCGTCGAAGACATGCGCGAGAGCCACGCCGCGCGCGGTATGCGATTGCGGATCGAAGAACACTTCGGCATGGCGAATGTTCTCTTGGCGGCAGCGCGCGAAATAGGCGCTGGCGAGGTCGAAGAAGTCCCGCGGCTCGACCAGCACGCGGCAGCCCTGGTAATAGAGGTCGAGAAACGCTTGGAGATCGGCGAAGTCGTAGGCGGCGGCAAGATCCGTCGGCGAGCCGTAGTCGAGCTTCACGCGGTTGCGCTCGGCCAGCGCGAACATCAGCTCCGGCTCGAGCGTGCCTTCGAGATGCAGGTGCAGCTCCGCCTTGGGCAGGCGCCGCAGGAAAGCGTCGAGATCCACGCCGCTAGCTCCTTCGCCGTCGGTGCACGCGAACCCGGCACCCGGCGGTCGCTCGATTGTATACGGCCCGGCGGCAAAACCACTAGACTCGGCCGGGACAGCGGCGAGGCAGCCATGGCGGCGGGGAGGAACCGTTGAGCGGCGAGAGCTTCATGCGGCGCGCGATCGCGCTCTCGCGCGAGCATATGGAAGAGGGCAGCGGCGGCCCCTTCGGCGCCGTCATCGTGAAGGACGGCGTCGTCATCGCCGAAGGCTGGAACCGCGTCACCTCGAGCCACGATCCCACCGCCCATGCCGAGATCGTCGCCATTCGCGCCGCCTGCGCCGCGCTCGACAGCTTCAGCCTGCGGCAGTGCGAGATCTATACCAGCTGCGAGCCCTGTCCGATGTGCCTGGCGGCGATCTATTGGGCGCGGATCGAGCGCATCTATTACGCCAATGACCGCGCCGACGCGGCCCGCATCGGTTTCGACGACGACGTCCTCTATCGCGAGATCGCGGCGCCGATCGCGGCGCGCAGCCTGCCGATGACGCGGCTCCTCGCCGCGGAGGCGCGGTCCGTCTTCGAGGCCTGGGAGAAGAAGCCCGACAAGACGCCTTACTGAGCGGCGCTCAGCAGGTCGAGCAGCGTATTCGCCACCACCTCGGTTGCCTTGGCGAGGTCGTCGAGGCTGCAGATGCTCGTCGGCGCCGTGGGCGTTGGCCTCGCCGATGCTGCGGGGCCCCGCGCCGTAGAGCACGGTGGGCACGCCCGCCGCGGCGTAGTGCCGGGCGTCGGTGTAGAGCGGCACGCCCTGCGGCTTGACCGGTGACCCCATGATGCGGCTCCCGTGACGTGCCAGCGGCTCGACCAGCCGCTCGATGCCAGGCAGCGGCGCCAGCGGCAGCGCCAGCAGGATGCGGCGGATGGCGCAGCGGGCCTGCGGATGCGCCGCCATCGCCGCCGCGATCACCTCGCGCAGCTCCTGTTCGGCGGCATCGGCACGCTCTTCGGGGATGATGCGGCGGTCGAGGCGCAGCACGACGCGATCGGGCACGACATTGGTATTGATGCCGCCCTTGATCAGCCCGACCACCAGTGTCGGCGAATTGATGCCCGCGACCGAGGAATGCACCGCGGCGTAGCCGCGGCGGTGGCGGTAGAGCGCGGCGAGCACGTCGGTCGCCGCCTCCAGCGCATCGATGCCGGTGGCGGGGAGCGCGGCATGCGCCTGCCGGCCCGAAATCTCGATCTCGAGATGGAGGCAGCCATTATGCGCGGTGACGATGCCGTAGGAGAAGCCGGCGGAGATCGCATAGTCGGGCCGGCTGAGGCCGTGCTCGAGCAGCCATTTCGGCCCGATCTCGCCGCCGGCCTCCTCGTCGGCGGTGACATGCAGCTCGACCGCGCCGGCCAGCGGCATGCCGCACTCGTCGAGCGCCAGCAGTGCGAAGGCATATGTGGCGATATCGGATTTGGAGACGGCGACGCCGCGACCGTACATCGCGCCGTCGACGATCGCCGCGCCGTAGGGATCCTGGGTCCAGCCCGCGCCCGGCGGCACGACATCGCCATGGGCGTTGAGCGCGATGGTCGGGCCGGCGCCGAAGCGACGGCGCACCACCAGATTGGTGACCGAGACCATGCCGCAGGCCTGCACCTCGGCCGCCGGCACGGGATGGCGCTCGACGGCGAGGCCGAGGCCTTCGAGCAGCGTCGCGGCGCGCTCGGCGAGCGCCGCGCAATCCCCCGGCGGATTGTCCGACGGGCAGCGCACCAGCTCGGCGAGGAAGGCGGTCTCGGCCTGAAAGCGCCGCGCGACGGCGTCGTGCAGGCGCCGGCGCGGGTCGCCGCTCATGACGGAGCGCCTTTGCCCTCGGGCGCGAAGCGGCGGATGAAGTCGAGCAGCGCCGCCGCCGCGATCTCGGCGTCCTCCGGCGTGATGGATTCGGCCGGGTTGTGGCTGACGCCGCCGCGGCAGCGCACGAACAGCATGCCGATATCGGTGAGCTCGGCCAGCGCCATGGCGTCGTGGCCGGCGCCGCTCGGCAGGTGCCGGACCGCCAGCCCCTGATCGCCGACCGCGCGGTCGAGCTGCGCCATGAGCCAGGGGGCGCAGGCGGTGGCGCGGCTGTCATGGGTTCGCGTCACCTCGAGCCGCGCGCCGCGGCGCTCACAGATGTCCTCGAGCCCGCGCATGATATCGGCGGCGGCTTGCTGGCGATCCTCGTCCTCGGCGGCGCGCAGGTCGAGGCTGAAGACGGCCTTGCCCGGAATGACGTTGACCGCGCTGGGGATGACGGCGATCTGGCCGACGGTGCCGACGAGCCGCATCCCCTCGGCGCAGCGCCGCTCGACCAGCAGCACCGCCTCGGCGGCGGCGGCCAGCGCGTCGCGGCGCAGCGCCATCGGCACGGTGCCGGCATGGCCGGCCTCGCCCGTCAGCGTGATGGTATAGCGGCTGGCGCCGGCGATCGAGGTGACCAGGCCGAGCGGCAGGCCCTCGGCTTCCAGCACCGGCCCCTGCTCGATATGCAGCTCGACATAGGCAAGCGCCTGCTCGCGCCGCCGCGCCGCGGTGGCGATCCGCTCGGGATCAAGCCCGAAGCCGCGCAGCGCGTTGCGCAGGCTGATGCCGTGCGCGTCGCGCCTCTCGAGCAGCGTCGCGTCGAAATTCCCCGCCACCGCGCGGCTGCCCAGCAGCGTCGATTGGAAGCGCACGCCCTCCTCGTCGCCGAAGCCGAACACCTCGATGGCGAAGCCCGGCCGCACGCCTTGCCGGTTGAGCTCGTCGACGCAGGCGATGGCGGTAATCACCCCGAGCATGCCGTCATAGCGGCCGGCATCGCGCACGGTGTCGAGATGCGAGCCCAGCAGCAGCGCCGGGAGGCCGGGCGAGCGTCCCTCATAGCGCCCGACGACATTGCCGATGGCATCGAAATCGGCGGTCATGCCGGCCTCGCGCATCCAGCCGATGACCTTCTCGCCGGCGCGCCGGTGCTCGGCGGTGAGGAAGGTCCGCGTCAGCCGGCCCGGCTCCTCGGTGATCGCCGCCAGCTCCGCCGCCCGTTGCATGATCTCTGAGCCCGGTATCGCCATGCTCGTCAGTCCTCGACCAATGTCTCAAGGCGCAGCCGCGCGATGCGCGCGATCTCGTGCAGGGCGCGATCGAACTCCGCTTCGGGCGACAGCTCCAGGCGCTCGGTGAAGGCGGCGAGGATCTCTGCCTTGCCGCGTCCGGTGACGGCCATCACGAAAGGGAAGCCGAAGCGGCGGCGATAGCGTTCGTTGAGCTCGCGAAAGCGCGCCCGCTCGTCGTCGCTGGCGGTGCGCAGCCCGGCCGCGCCCTGCTCGCGCAGCGAGGCGTCGGTGAGCGCTGACGGCGCGGCGGCGAGCTCGGGATGGGCGCGGATCAGCGCCAGCTGGCGCTCGCGCCCGGCGTCGGCGACGATCGCGACCATGACGCGGTGGAGCGTGGCGAGATCGCCGAAGGGGCGCTTCTCCCAGGCCTGCTCCGCGACCCACGGCGAATGCTCGAAGACGCCGCCCAGCGCCGCGACGAAGGCGCCGCGCTCGGCACGGTCGAGCGCGGGAACGGCGAGCTTCTGCGTCGGCGACGGAGCGGACGCGGTCATCGCGGCTTCCTCGCCGCCGCGCCGGAAGCGGGATGGTGCTCGATCCAATGGCGGGCGATGTCGACGCGGCGGCAGATCCACACATCGTCATGGCCGGCGACGTAGTCAAGGAAGCGTGCGAGCGAAGCGGCGCGGCCCGGACGGCCGGCGAGCCGCGCATGCAACCCCACCGAGAGCATCTTGGGCGCGGTCTCGCCCTCGGCATAGAGCACGTCGAAGGCGTCGCGCAGATAGGCGAAGAATTGCTCGCCGGAGTTGAAGCCCTGCGCGGTGGCAAAGCGCATGTCGTTGGCATCGAGCGTGTAGGGCACGATCAGCAGCGGCCGCTCGCCAACCTTTTCCCAATAGGGCAGATCGTCGGCGTAGGAATTGGCATCGTAGAGGAAGCCGCCATGCTCGGCGACGAGCGCGCGCGTGTTAGGGCTGGTCCGCCCGGTATACCAGCCGAGCGGCGGGCTGCCGGTGGCGCGCTGGATCGCCGCCACCGCCAGCCGCATATGCTCGCGCTCGACCGCGGCATCCACATATTGATAGTCGATCCAGCGCCAGCCATGGGCGGCGATCTCGAATCCGGCCTCCACCATCGCCCTCGCCGCCGGCGGGTTGCGCTCGAGCGCCATGCCGACGGCGAAAACGGTGGCGGTGAGGCGCCGCTCGGTGAAGAGCCGCAGCAGCCGCCAGAAGCCGGCGCGGCTGCCATATTCATAGATCGATTCCATGCTGATGTGGCGCACGCCATAGCGCGGCTGCGCCGCGACGATCTCCGAGAGAAACGCCTCGGAGGCGGGATCGCCGTGCAGGACGCAATTCTCGCCGCCTTCCTCGTAGTTGATGACGAACTGCACCGCCAGCCGCGCCTTTCCCGGCCAGCGCGGATGGGGCGGCTTGCCGCCATAGCCGATCATGTCGCGGGGGTAGCGCCCGCCCGTCTTAGTCAAGCGGCGCCCCCTCGGCGATCCAGCGGCCGATGATGGCGCGCTCGGCCTCGGACATGTTGGTCTTGTTGCCGAGCGGCATGGTGTCGGTATCGACCACCCGCGCATGGATCTTGTCGACGAAGCCCTTGATCTGCGCCGGCGTGTCGAAGGTGACGCCGTTGGGCGCCTCGGTGACGACATCGTCGGTCGGCTTCGCCGAATGGCAGGCGATGCAGCGCTCGACGATGATCGGCCGCACCTCGGCGAACGCCACGCGCCCGGCGCCGGCGGAAGCGACGGCGGTGGCGCGCTGATAGGCCGGCAAGGCGGTAAAGGCGATCAGGCCGATGAAGCAGGCAGCGGCGACCGCCAGCACCCAGCCACCGGCCCTGGGATCGCGGTCGTGGACGTTGAGATAATGACGCACCCCGGCGCCGGCGAGGAACAGGACGAGCAGGACGATCCAGTTGTAGGCGTTGCCGTAGGTGCTGGGGAAGTGGTTGCTGACCATCACGAAGATGACCGGCAAGGTCATATAGTTGTTATGGGTCGAGCGCAGCTTCGCCTGCTTGCTCAGCGCCACGTCCGGCTCGCCGCCCGAGAGGTTGATCCGGTACATCTGGCGCTGCGCCGGCTGGATGACGCGCCACACATTGGCGGCCATGATGGTGCCGAGCAAGGCGCCGACATGCATGTAGGCGGCGCGGCCGCTGAACACGCGGCTCAGACCGAAGGCGACGGCGGCGAGAAGCAGGAACGAGACCGCCGTGGCCAGCGGTGGATTGCGGCCCCAGGGCGAGCGCCACAGGAAATCGTAGACGAGCCAGCCCAGCCCGAGCGTGCCGAGGCCGATCAGCACCGCGACGGGAAGCCCGATCGAGCTCTGTCCGGGGTCGATGAGGAAGACCCCGCCGCCGAGATAATAGACCACGATGAGCAGCAGGAAGCCGCTGATCCAGGTCAGATAGGCCTCCCATTTGAACCAGTGCAGCGAGGGCAGTACCTCGGTCGGCACCACCAGCTTCTTCTCGACCTCGTAGAAGCCGCCGCTGTGGAACAGCCAGATCTCGCCGACGGAGCCGCGCGCCGCCCCCGCCTTCGGGGTGAGGTGGGCGTCGAGCCAGATGAAGAAGAACGAGGTGCCGATCCAGCCGATGCCCACGACGATGTGGAACCAGCGGATCAGCAGGTTGAGCCATTCAGTGATGATGCCGCTCATGACATCGCCCGTCCCCCGCCATGAACAGGCGCCCGTCGGCCCTGCCGGCAGGGCGTCGACTGTAGCCGATTTTCCGCCGCAGGGAACCCGCCGGCGGCCGCGTCGCATGATCGTACGCAAGTTCCGCGCCATCGCTTGCGCGCCGCCGCGGCTTGCGGTTTGCTGGGCGCAAGACACGGGGATGGGGTGGGGCGGTGGCGCGAGGCGGCGGGGCTCTGTGGATCAAGGATCCCTTGGCGATCCTGGCGGAAGGCGCCGAGCGCGGCATCGTCGTCGAGGATGGCTGGATCACCGAGCTGGTGCCGGCCGGACGCGTGCCGCAAGCCCCGGCCGCCGTGTTCGATGCCGCGCGCGCATGTGGTGCTGCCGGGGCTGATCAACACGCATCACCATTTCTATCAGACCCTGACGCGCAGCGTGCCGGCGGCGATCGACGAGGAGCTCTTCGGCTGGCTCCAGACGCTCTACCCGCTCTGGGCGCGGCTCACGCCCGAGGCGCTGGAAACCGCGGCGACGACGGCGATGGCGGCGCTGTTGCTGTCGGGCTGCACGACGACGACCGATCATCATTATGTCTTTCCGCCCGGCCTCGAGCAGGCGATCGACAGCGAGGTGGCGGCGGCGCGCGCGCTCGGCATCCGGGTGGTGCTCACGCGCGGCTCGATGAACCGCTCGCGCCGTGACGGCGGGCTGCCGCCCGACGGCATCGTCCAGGACCAGGACGTCATCCTCGCCGACTGTGAGCGGCTCATCGACGCCTATCACCAGCCGGCGTCCGGCGCCATGGTGCAGATCGCGCTGGCGCCATGCTCGCCGTTTTCGGTGACCCGGGCGCTGATGGAAGAGACCGCCGCGCTTGCCAAACGCCGCGGCGTCCGGCTGCACACGCACCTTGCCGAGACGGCGGATGAGAATCGCTATTGTGAGGAGGTGCTTGGCTGCCGCCCGCTCGATTATCTCGAGCAATGCGGCTGGCTCGACGCGCCGGTCTGGGTGGCGCATGGCATCCATTTCGCAGCCGGCGGAGATGGCGCGTCTGGCGCGGGCCGGCATCGCCGTCACCCATTGCCCCTGCAGCAACCAGGCGCTGGCGTCGGGCGACTGTCCGGTCTGGGAGCTGGAGCAGGCGGGCGTGACCGTGGGGCTCGGCGTCGACGGGTCGGCCTCCAATGACAGCTCCAATCTCATCCAGGAGGTGCGCGCCGCTTTCCTGCTGCAGCGGCGGCGCTCCGGCGTCAAGCGCGTCGGCCATCGCGACGCGCTGCGCTGGGCGACCGCCGGCTCCGCCGCCTGCCTCGGCCGCGGCGAGCTCGGCGCCATCGGCCGCGGCAAGGCGGCCGATCTTGCGCTCTTTAAGCTCGATGGACCGAATTTCGCCGGCTATGGCGATCCCGTGGCAGCGCTCGTCCGCTGCGGCGCGCATCGCGCCGACCGGGTGATGGTCGCAGGTCGATGGGTGGTCGAGGACGGCGCGATCCCGGGCCTCGACCTGCCGCTCCTGCTCGAGCGCCAGCAGCGCTTCGCGCGCGCGCTCCAAGGTTAGCGCAGCGCGAAGCGTTGTCGCTGGATCGTCGATGCCAGGAGGCTGAACGTCACGGCGCGGTCAGGATCTCCCGCAGGCGCGATGCCAGCTCCTGGTGGCGATAAGGCTTTGGCAGCAGCGGAAACTCGCGCTCCGCGAACTCGCCCTTGACGAAGCCGGAATAGCCCGAGGTCATCAGTACCTTGAGCCCCGCGCGCAGCCGCCGCGCCTCGCGCGCCAGCTCGATGCCGCTCATCCGCTGCGGCAAGACGACGTCGGTGAACAGGAGATCGATCGGCTCGCCGCCGGCGATGATGTCGAGGGCGGCGCGCGCATTCCGGGCGAGCAGAATGCGGTAGCCGAGATCGCTCATCGCCGCTACCGCGAAGTCGCTGACGAGCTCGTTGTCCTCGACGATGAGGATCGTTTCCGTGCCGCCCGCCGAGCTCGAAGGCGACTGCGCGTCGCGCTGCGGCGCCGCGGCGGCCTCGCGCGTCGTCTGCAGGTAGAGGGTTATGGTGGTGCCGCCGTCCGGCTTGGTCGCGACCGTGAGAAAGCCGCCGGATTGCCGCACGAAGCCGTAGACCTGGCTGAGGCCGAGGCCGCTGCCCTGGCCGATGTCCTTCGTGGTGAAGAAGGGCTCGAAGGCGCGCCCGAGGATGTCGGGCGCCATCCCGGTGCCGGTATCCGCCACGGAGATGCCGATATAGGTGCCCGGTTTCGCGGTCATTCCCGCGGGTATCCATGCCGGGCCGAGCTCCTCGGGCGTCGCGATCGTCACCTTGCGCGTGCCGACGCGCACCTCGCCGCCAAGCGGCATGGCGTCGCGGGCGTTGATGGCGAGATTGAGCAGCGCCGCTTCCAATTGGCCGGAATCGACGCGGCAGCGCGCGCCGGCATTGGCGAAGGAGAATACCGGCTCGATCCGCTCGCCGAGCGCCCGGCGAAAGAGCGCGTCGAACTTGCCGATGAACTCGGCGGGATCGAACACTTGGAGGCGCAACACGTCGCGACGCGCAAAGGCGAGCAACTGGTGCGTGAGGCGCTGACAATCGAGCGCCGCGCGCTTGGCGCCGGTGACCAGCCGCCCACGGCGCTCCTGCTGCGGGTGCGGCTCGCCGGCGAGCTCCTGATCGAGGAGGTCGAGATTGCCGAGGACGACCGTCAGCAGATTGTTGAAGTCATGCGCCACGCCGCCGGTGAGCTGCCCGATCGCGTCGAGCTTCTCGGCATGCCGCAGCGCCTCCTCCGCCTTCGTTCGCTGCTCGATCTCGCGCTCGAGCCGCCGGTTCGTTTCGACGAGCTCGCGGGTACGATCGGTGACGCGCTGCTCCAGCGCCTCGTTGAGCGAACGCAGCTCCTGCTCGGCCTCGCGCAGCCGCAGCAGCGAGCCGACGGTCGCGATCAGCTCGTCGGGATCGATCGGCTCGATCAGGTATGAATCGGCGCCGCCTTCGAGTCCGACGGAGCGGTCCTTGCTCGCCGTGAACGCCGCGGAGGTCTGCAGCACGATGGTGTTCGGATGGCTCGCCTTGATCTGCCGGCAGACCTGGATGCCGCTGGTGTCCGGCAGCTTGACGTCGAGCAGCACCAGCGCCGGCCGCTCGCTCTCGACCAGCTTCAGCGCGTCGCCGCCGCGCGCCGCCTCGACGACCTTGTAGCCGCGCTTGCCGAGGACATGCGCCTTGACGTAACGGCTGGCGTCGTCGTCATCGACCACCAGGATGGTCACGGGATCCACCTCGCTCATGGCGACGTCCCCGCTCGTGGCCGCATCACCCCGCGGATGGCGGCGACCAGCACGTCGGCCGACAGCTCCGATTTCGGCAGGATCTGCGCCGCCCGGGCGAGCTGGTGGCGTTGCTGCGCGCTGAGGCGCATCGAAGTGAGGGCGATCGCCGGCAGCGAGCGGGTCGGCTCGCTTTGCGCGAGACCGTCAAGAAACTCGAAGCCGTCCATGGTCGGCATCTTGAGGTCGAACAGGACGACGTCCGGCGGCTCGTCGCGGGCGAGCTTCAGCCCGTCGGGGCCGTTGGATGCCTCCCTGATCTCGTAGGCCCCGAGCGGCAGCAATTGGCGCACGAGGTAGCGCGAGACCTCCTCGTCATCGACCATGAGGACCCGCGTGACCGAACGCCGGCCGGTGAACTCGTCCAGTGCCCGGATGAGCCGCGCAGGGTCGACGGGCTTCTCGAGATACTCATCCGCCCCCAGGCCGCGCGCCTTGCGCTCCTCGGCCAGCGAGGAGGCGACGATGATCGGAATGCGTTCGGTCAGCGGCCGCTGCTTCATCTCGATCAGAAGCTTCCAGGATTCCTCGCCGACCAGGACGATGTCGAGCAGCACGGCGGCCGGCGAGACGCGCTCGAGCACCCGTCTCGCCTCGGCGAGGGAGCGCGCCGGCAGGAGCTGATAGCGGCTGCCCCGGAGCGCGCGCTGAAAGGTCAGGGCGTCGGCCGGGTCATCCTCGATCGCCAGCACCGGCACGCGGTCGGGATCGAGCTGCCAGGGTGCCTCGGGCTCCGTGGCGTCGCCTGCCTGGGAATAGACGCGCGGCAGGGTGACGCTGAACACCGATCCCTGCCCGGGCCAGCTCTGGACATTGACGCTGCCGCGGAGCAATTCGGCGAGCTTCTTCGCCAGTGGCAGCCCAAGCCCGGTCCCTTTCACCTTGGATTGCAAGGGATTGTCGACTTGGCCGAATTCCTGCCAGATCGTCTCGATCTGCTCCGGAGGAATGCCGACGCCGGTATCGCGCACGAAGAAAGTCACGGTATCCGCAGTGGGGTCCGATTGCGCCCACGCCCTGACCTCGCCGCGCTCGGTGAATTTGATCGCGTTGGAGAGAAAATTGCGCAGGATCTGCGACACCTTGCCTTCGTCGGTGAACAGCGCCGGAACGTCCGATGCCTCCTCGAACACCAAGGCGACCCCCTCGGCGACGAGCAGCGGACGCAGCATGCCGCGCAAGGCGCCGAACAGGCTCGCCGCGGTGAATTCGGTCGGCGCGACAACGGTCTTTCCCGCCTCGACCCGGGCGAGGTCGAGCAGGTCGTTGACCAGCTCCGTCAGGTTCTCGGCCGCCTTGCGGATGTACTGGACCTGCTTTTCCTGCTCGGGCGTGAGCTCGCCGTCGCTGCGCGCCAGCAGCAGCCGCGACAGCGCCATGATGGAATTGAGCGGCGTGCGGAACTCGTGGCTCATGTTGGAGAGGAACCGGGACTTGAGCTGATCGGCGCGCCGCAGATGATCGGCGCGCTCGTCGAGCTCGGCATAAAGTGCGACAACGCCGCGGTTGGTGTCCTCGAGCTCCTGGTTGAGCTGCGTCAGCTGATGCTGGCGCCCATGCAGCTCGTTGAGCTGGACCATCAGATCCTGATTCTGGCGCCGGATCTCGTCCAGCGGATCGAGCGTCTCGCCCGACCTCGCCAGCGCCTTGCCGATGGCGGCGAGCTCCGCCGGGCCGATCGTGGGCGCGCGTCGCGTCAGGGACCGCGCCATGCGCACCGTCGTGCCGCGCCGCGCTCCGGTCTGGATCTCGAAACTTTCCATCAGACGGCGCGCGCCGAGGATGCCGAGCCCCATGCCGGTATTCGATTGGTATGTCCCGGCGAGAACCGCCTCGATATCGGCGATGCCTTTGCCCTTGTCCTGCACCACGATCTCGAGGCTTTGCGCCCTGTCCGCGTTGAACCAGAACTCGACGCGGCCGCCGCCGGCATATTCCCAGACATTGCGCGCGATCTCGGACAGCGCCGTGGTGATCCGCGTCTGGTCCTGCGCATCGAAGCCCACGAGGCCCGCGATCTTGCGCGCCCGCTGCCGCACGAGAACGATGTCGGTCTCGCGCTCGATCGCGATGCTGAGCAGCCGCGTCCTCATGGCGGCCTCGTCATGGCGACCACCGAGGCGTCGTCCTTCGGTCGGCGGTGGTCGCGGAAAAGGATGGCGGCGATGAGGCTGGGATGGCTGAGGGCGAGGCCGGGATAATCGGCCATGTCCCATTTTGCCGAGAGCCCGTCGGAATGCATGATGATCGTGTCGCCGGGATGCCAGGGATAGGTGAACTCGCGGATGTGCGGCGCCACGTGCCCGGCGACGCCATTATGCGAGACCATGCGCCTGGTAACGCCGTCGTGGATGATCGCGGCGGCGATATTGCCGATGCCGATGAAGCGGAGGAGCCGCTCGGGGGCGTCTATCCGGCTGAGGGCGGCCGCGCCGCCGCGCGTCGGCGCCAGCGCGCGATGGACCGTCGTCATCAGCCGCGCCAGATCCTCGTCATGATGCTGGTCGAATACCTTCCCCGCCGCCGTCACCACTGCGGCGGCGGGCGCGCCGTGGCCGGCGCCGTCGATCATCAGCAGGGTCGGGACCACTCTTCCCCGCGCGGAACACCCAGCCATCGCCGATTTGCGTTTCGCCGGGCAACGGCTCGACGACAGCGCCCATCGTCACCGGAGCCGTGCCTGGCGCGCGGCCGAAGCGGGCCATCACCGCCGCGCCGCGGCCGGCGCGAGACCAGACGGCGAAACCGTCCGCCTGCCGGCGGATGGCTCCCAATCCGCTGCCCGGGCTGCCGGCGGTGGAGATAGCCATCCTCGAGCGCCCGGGCGATGTCGGCAATGCCGCGGCCCTTGTCGAGCGCGATCAGCTCCATGCCGGCGCCGTCGTGGTCGTCATAGCTGCCGATGACGATCTCGCCGCCGCCGCCATGCTTCAGCAGGTTGGTTGCCATCTCGGTTGCGACGATGGCGATGCGGCCGAGTTCGCTCTCGCCGAAGCCGGCGGCACGGGCGAAGTCGCTGGCGGCGCGACGGGCTTGGGCGATCTGACTCGGATCGGTTACGGCGGCGAGCATGTCAACGCCAACGCGCCAGCGTCATGATCGTGCCGTGACCCGGGGCTGATTTAATGTCGAACTCGTTCGACAACCGCTTGGCGCCGCTCAGTCCGAGGCCGAGGCCATTGCCGGTTGGTATAGCCGTCGGTCAGCGCCAGCTCGATATCGGCGATCCCCGGGCCCTGGTCGCTGAAGGTCAGCCGGACGCCGCGCCGGCCGCCGTCGCGCAAGACCTCGATGCGCAGCGTGCCGCCGCCGCCGTAGATGATGGTGTTGCGCGCGATCTCGCTCGCGGCGGTGATGATCTTGGTCTGATCGACCAGGCTGAAGCCCGCCGCGATCGCTGAGCCGCGTACCTGCCTGCCGGACCCGCACCACATCATCGGCGCGTGCTCACGCGGCATCGTCTCATCCTGGCCTCGACCGATCAACCTGCCGCCTCCTCGCCGTCGATGAGGCGGCGGATCAAGGCGAGCCCCTTGTCGACGTTGAGCGCGGTCCTGACGCCCGTCAGCGTCAGGCCGAGCTCGACCAGCGTGATCGCCACCGCCGGACGCATGCCGACGACCACCGTGTCCGCGTCGAGCACGCGCGACATGCCGGCGATGTTGTTGAGCATGCGGCCGATGAAGGAGTCGACGATCTCCAGCGCCGAGATGTCGATCAGCACGCCGCGCGCGCCGGTCTCGACGATGCGTGTTGGTCAGATCGTCCTGCAGCGCCATGGCCAGCCGGTCTGCATGTCGACCTGGATGCGTCACCAGCAGGCAGTCGCCGATCTTGAGGATCGGGATCTCGCTCCATGCGACTACTCCTCCTCGGCGTGGGGCCGCGGTGCGCCTGGCTTCGCGCGCTCGACGACGGTCTTGCCGAGCCGGCGCAGCGCCAGCGCGAACGCGTCGGCCATCGTCGCCTTGGAGACGACCGTAGAGCTCGACGCCGAGATGGACGATGGTCTGGGCGATCTGCGGCCGGATGCCGCTGATGATGCAATCGGCGCCCATCAGCCGCGCCGCCGCCACGGTCTTGATGCAGATGCTGCGCCACCAGCGTATCGACCGTGGGCACGCCGGTGATGTCGATGATCGCGATCTCGGCGCCGGTGTCGACGATGCTGCTGCAGCAGGTTCTCCATCACGACCTGCGTGCGCGCGCTGTCGAGCGTGCCGATCAGCGGCAGCGCCAGGATGCCGTCCCACAGCGCACCACCGGCGTCGACAGTCTCCAGCAGCTCCTCCTGCTGGCGCGCGATCACCTCCTCGCGGCTCTTCTGGTAGACCTCGGTCGTGTAGAGGCCGAGCTTGTCGAGCAGCTGCGTCGCCATCCATGTCTCGGTCGCGAACCGCTCGGCATTGTCGGAAAGCTCGCGGCGCAGCTCGGCGAATAGCGGCTCTTTCAGCGAGAAGACGAAGGTCGCGGTTTCCGAGGGAGTGAAACCCCTGAGCGCGCGGGTGCGGGAAAGCGCATCGAGCAGCTCGCGTGTCGCCGCCCATTCGGGGGCGCCGATGTCCGCGAACTGTCCGCGTTCCGCGGCCTTTTGCACCTCGGACAGGAACTGCGCCGCTTGTGTCCGGGTTTCGCCGCCTTCCCCGGCGTCAACGCTGAACACCCCGGCCGTGCGCATCTGCGCGATCCAATCGTCGAGAATGCGCTGGTGGTGCCGCTCGATCAGCGAGGAGATCGCACTTTTCCGTTGATTCGCCATGCTCTCCGTCCAAACTTTTCCAAGGCTCGCTCGCTCGGCTGAAGGATGCCATCTTGCCGGGGAAAAGCGCAGCACGAAGCTAACCCTTAAGGGCTAGCAGCCCGGTTGCTCGCGAATCATCATTTGATATACAGTCTAACGCTCGAGCAAGGCAATCAATCGCGCGACCCTGCCGCGCGCAGCAATGTGTGGGAAAACTGATGCCAGGTGCTGCAGCCCGCATCCTTGTCGTCGATGATGAGGAGAGTTTCCGTTACACGGCGGCGAAGGCGCTTGAGGCGGCCGGCTTCGTCGTCGACACCGCGCCCGATTATCGCCGGGCACTGGAACTGCTCGAGCAAGGCGAGCCCATCGATGTGCTGGTGACCGATGTGATCATGCCGGAGCGCGTGCACGGCTTCGCCTTGGCGCGCATGGCGCGCATGCGCAAGCTCGATCTGAAGGTGATCTACGTCACGGCCTACGACGTGCCGGGGGTTGAGGGCGTCGGCAAGGTGCTGCGCAAGCCGCTGAGCGATGAGCAGCTCATCAATGAGGTTCGATGCGCCCTGGCGCCGTAGCGGCGGGTATTCCGGCGGCGGCCCCGGCGCGGCCGACATGATGTGATCCGGCCGCTCAACCCCCCGTGTAACCGGCGGCGGCTTTCGGTATTCTAGCCCCTATTGCGGCGCCCGGGCGGGAGCCGCGATCGCGGCCTTGTGCCGTGCCTAGGCGGACAAAAAATTAACCGTAGGGAGGAGGGTTCCATGGCTGCCGCGATTGCGACTGTTGCCGATATCACGCGCCAGCACGCCCAGGCGCGGCCCGACAGGGTGGCGCTGCGTTTCGAGGGCGATACGATCACCTATGCCGAACTCGACCGGCGCGCCAACCAGGTGGCGCAAGGTCTGCTGGCGGCTGGCATCGGGCCCGGCACCAGGATCGCCATCCTGGCGAAGAACTGCGCCGCGTTTTTCGAGTTGTGGTTCGGCGCGGCCAAGGTCGGCGCGGTGATGGTGCCGGTCAACTTCCGCCTGGCGCCGCCCGAGATCGCCTTCGTCGTCAAGGACGCGCAAGCGGCTCTGCTGTTCGTCGGCGCCGATTTCTATCCGGTGGTCGAGAAGGTGGCGGGCGAGCTCGACAGCGTGCGCGAGATCGTCGCGCTTGACGGCAAGCATGCGGCCTGGCGGGACTACAGGGGTTGGCTCGCCCGGCAGCAGGTGCAGGACCCGCATCTCCCGGTCGCCGGAAGCGACTGCGCCATTCAAATGTATACCAGCGGCACCACCGGTCATCCCAAGGGCGCGCAGCTCAGCCACGACAATCTCCTCACCTTGCTGCCGAGCGCGCTCGAGCAATGGGGCAATTGGCACGAGGGCGACGTCAATCTCGTCTGCATGCCGCTCTTCCACATCGGCGGCAGCGGCTGGGCGCTGGTCGGACTCTACCGCGGCGTCGAGAACGTGCTGACCCGGGATTTCGATCCGCCGGCGATCCTGCGCGTCATCGAGCAGCAGCGCATCACCAAGGCGATCTTCGTGCCGGCGATGCTGCTCTTCCTGCTGCAGGCGCCGCAAGCGCGCGATACCGATTTCTCCTCGCTCGAGCTCATCGTCTACGGCGCCTCGCCGGCGCCGCTCGATCTCATCCGCCGCGCGCTCGAGGTTTTCGGCTGTGGCCTCGCCCAGGTCTATGGCCTGACCGAGACCACCGGCGCCATCACCTATCTGCCGCCGGAGGATCACGGCGAGCATGCGGTGGAGCGGATGAAATCCTGCGGCAAGCCGATGACGGGGGTCGAGATCAAGGTGGTTGATGCCGCCGGCAAGGTGCTGCCGCCGGGCGAGGTCGGCGAGGTCGTCTGCCGCACGCCGCAGGTGATGCTGGGCTACTGGAATCTCGATGCCGCGACGCGCCACGCGATCCGCGACGGCTGGTTCCATTCCGGCGACGCCGGTTACATGGACGAGGACGGCTATCTCTACATCTATGACCGGGTGAAGGACATGATCGTGTCCGGCGGCGAGAACATCTATCCCGCCGAGGTCGAGAGCGCGCTGTTCGGCCATCCCGCCATCGCCGACGTGGCGGTGATTGGCGTGCCGGACGAGCAATGGGGCGAAGCGGTGAAGGCGATCGTGGTCAAGAAGTCGGAGGCGGCGGTCGGTGTCGCGGAGCTGATCGCCTATGCGCGCGAGCGCATCGCCGGCTACAAGGTGCCGCGCTCGGTCGATTTCGTCGCGGCGCTGCCGCGCAACCCCTCAGGCAAGATTCTGAAGCGCGAGCTGCGCAAGCCCTATTGGCAAGGCCACGAGCGGCAGGTTAACTGACGGGATGGCCGAGATCGTCTTCGCCGCGGGCCTGCCGCATGCGCCCGCCCTCGTCGGCCTCTTCGCCCAGGCGCCGGCCGAGACGCAGCAGGTGGTGCGCCGGATCTATGACGGGCTGGTGCAGGAGCTCGACCGGGCGCGGCCCGACGTGCTCATCGTCTTCGCCAACGATCATCTCGCCAACAGCCGCATCCGGGCATATCCGGATTTTCTCATCGGCATGGCGCCGGAGCATCGCGGTCCCTTCGAATGGTTCAAGCCATGGATCGGCTGCCGCGACTACGTCGCCAAGGGCGATCCGGCAGCGGCCGAGACACTGTTCCGCGGCATGACCCGGCGCGGCATACGCATGCATGCCGAGCGGGCCAACCTCAAATTCGACGACAACATCTCGGTGCCGACCGTGCTGATGGATCTCGACAAGCGCGGCATTCCGCTGGTGCCGGTGATGCAGAACTGCACCGTGCCGCCTTACCCCGACCAGGAACGCTGCTATTTCGTCGGCCAGGCGCTCGCCGATCTCATCGCGCGCGACCTGCCCGCGGGGCTGCGCGTCGGCCTGATCGGCTCCGGCGGCTTGAGCCACGAGCCCGGCGGCGCGCGCTACTACGCCATCGATGAAGAATTCGACCGCTGGTTTCTTGATCTCTGCTGCGCCGGCGACCACAGCCGCCTGCGCGAGGAGCTGACCATCGAGCGGATGGAGGCGGCGGGCTCGGGCGGCACCAGCGAGCTCCTTGCCTGGGTGGTCGTCATGGGCGCCATCGGCGAGCGTCGCGGCCACTCCTTCGGCTACGCCAGCCACAAGGAGTTCCGCTGCGGCATCGGCGCCGTCGCCTGGGACCTGAGCTAGGGGGCGCAAGATGGGACTGTTCGATACCTTCGATCCGACGCTGGCCGGGCACGATCTCGTCCAGGATCTGAAATGGTATGCGGCGCTGCGCCGCGACTTCGAACGCGACGAAGCCGCGGTGCTCGATCGCTACGCCTTGCGGCCGGCGGAGCGCCGAGCGATCGAGGCGCGCGACTTCCGCGCGCTCTACGATCTCGGATTCCATCCTTATCTCGGCGGCCAGCTGGCGCGGCTGATCTACGGCAACGATGCCGCGGGCGGCGCCATCCTGGCGGTCAACAAGCTCGTCCAGTCGCTGCAGCGGAAATCCTAGGGAATAGGGAGGCATGTCATGGGTGTGATCAGCGAGCTTTTCGAGCGCGGCCTGGCGGTGCGCAGCGCGGTGCTGGGCCGCGCCCATGTCGAGCGCGCGCGCCAGCGCGCCACCAAGCTCACCGAGGATTGGCAGACCTTCATCACCGAATATGCCTGGGGCGGCATCTGGACACGGCCGGGCCTGGATCGTAAGACGCGCAGCATGCTGACCATCGCGCTCCTCACCGCGCTCGGCCAGGAGGAGGAGCTGAAGCTCCATCTCCGCGCCACCGTCAATACCGGGGTGAGCCGCGACGAGGTCAAGGAAGTGCTGATGCACACCTCGGTCTATGCCGGGGTGCCGGCGGCGAACTCGGCTTTCGGCCATGCCCGGGCCGTGTTCGATGAGATGGACAAGGAGACGGCGAGTGCCTGACATTATAGGCTACCGGCACGAGAAGCCGGGTAATCATCCGCCCAACAACTATCCCGGCTACACCAGCACGGTGAAGCGCGCGCCGCGACGCGCGCCCATCCGCCTCGATCACACTCTCACCGAGACCACCGGCCCGACCTTCACCGGCGGCTGGGAGGGACCGAACCAGGCCGATCTGACGCGGGCCGGCAAGGGCGAGCCGATCGGCGAGCGCATCATTGTCGCTGGCCGCGTGCTCGACGAGGATGGGCGCCCGGTCGCGGGCACGCTGGTGGAGCTGTGGCAGGCCAATGCTGCGGGGCGCTATCTGCATGAGCGCGATCAGCACGATGCGCCGCTCGATCCCAACTTCACCGGCAAGGGCCATGTCGTGACCGACGCCCAAGGCGCCTACCGCTTCCTCACGGTGAAGGCCGGGGCCTATCCCTGGCGCAACAGCTACAACGCCTGGCGGCCGCAGCATCTGCATTTCTCGATCTTCGGCCCGGCGATCGCCACCCGGCTGGTGACGCAGATGTATTTCCCGGGCGACCCGCTGCTGCCGCTCGACCCGATCTTCAACAGCACGGCGGATGAAGAGGCGCGCCAGCGGCTGATCTCGATTTACGAACCCGAGCTGAGCCAGGCCGAATACGCGCTGGGCTATCGCTTCGACATCGTGCTGCGCGGCCGCGCCCAGACGCCGATGGAGCGCTGAGATGCGGCATATACCGACCGCCTCGCAGACGATAGGCCCGTTCTTCGCTGTCGGCCTTACCCGGCCCGAGCTCGCCGATCTCACCGGCGGCGGCAAGGCCAAGGGCGAGACGATCGTCATCGAAGGCCAGGTGCGCGATGGCGATGGCGCGCCCATCCCCGATGCGATGCTCGAGATCTGGCAGGCCAACGCCGCCGGCAAATACGCCCATCCCGAGGACGTCCAGGCGAATCCCATCGACACCGCTTTCGCCGGCTTCGGCCGCGCCTTCACCGACAAGCAGGGGCGCTACCGCTTCACCACCATCCGTCCGGGCGCGGTGCCGGGGCGCGGCAACGCACTGCAGGCGCCGCATATCGCGCTCACGATCTTCGCTCGCGGCCTGCTCAAGCACCTCGTCACTCGCATCTATTTCGCCGATCTCGCCGCCGCCAACGAGGCGGATCCCGTGCTCAGCGGGATCGAGGATGCCGCTGCGCGCCAATCGCTGTTGGCCAGGCCGGTGAACGGCGCCGCGCCCGCCTACCGCTTCGATGTGGTGCTGCAAGGCGAGGGAGAAACCGCCTTCTTCGACGTCTGAGGGGAAGACCGGCACGATGAGCGTCAACCCCGCGGATTCGATCGTCTTCGGCGGCCTGTTCGGCACCGACGCGATGCGCGCGCTGTTCTCCGAGCAGGGCTTCGTGCAGAAGATGCTCGAGGTCGAGGCGGCGCTGGCCCGCGTCGAGGCGCGGCTTGGCATCATCCCGGCCAGCGCGGCGGACGCGATCACCGCCGCGGCGACGGTGGAGCGCGTCTCGCTGGCGGAGATCGGCGCCAGCACGCGCAGCGTCGGATATCCGGTGGTGGCGGTGGTGAAGGCGCTGGGCCGCGCCGCCGGCGGCGATGCCGCGCGCTATGTCCATTGGGGCGCCACGACGCAAGACATCATGGACAGCGCGCTGGTGCTGCAGATGCGTGACGGGCTGGCGCTGATCGAGGCTCGGCTCGGCGAGATCATCGCCGCCTTGGCCGAGCAGGCGAACCGGCATCGCCGCACGGTAATGGCCGGGCGGACCCATCTCCAGCACGCGCTGCCGATCACCTTCGGCTACAAATGCGCAGTCTGGCTGGCGCCGCTGCTCGGATCACTCGCGCCCGGCTCGACGAGGTGCGGCGCCGTGCGCTGACCGCGCAGTTCGGCGGCGCGGTGGGCACGCTCGCCTCGCTCGGCGACAAGGGCCGTGCCGTGACCGAGGGGCTGGCGGCCGAGCTCGGCCTCGCCGCGCCCGATGCGCCCTGGCATGTCAATCGCGAGCGGGTCGTCGAGGTCGCGGCGCTGCTCGGCATGCTCTGCGGCAATCTCGCCAAGATCGCCACCGACGTGATGCTGCTGATGCAGAGCGAAGTGGGCGAGGCGTTCGAGCCGCATCAGAGCGGCCGCGGCGGCTCCAGCACCATGCCGCAGAAGCGCAATCCGATCGCCAGCGAATACATCCTCGCCGCGGCGCGCGGCGTGCATGCGCTGGTGCCGATGATGTTCTCCGCCATGGCGCAGGACCACGAGCGCGCCACCGGGCCCTGGCAAAGCGAGTGGCTGGCGATGCCGCAGATCTTCGTGCTGAGCGCCGGGGCGCTGGAACATGCGGCGGCGCTGGCGCAAGGCCTCACCGTCGACGCGGCGCGGATGCGGCGCGGCCTCGCGCTCCATGAGGGGTTGATCATGGCCGAGGCGGTGATGATGGCTCTCGCCGAGAAGATCGGCCGCGACGCCGCGCATCATGCGGTGCAGAAGGCCTGCGACCGCGCGATCGAGCAGAAGCGGCCGCTGGTCGATGTGCTCGCCGAGGACGGCGCGGTGGCGCCGCATCTCGACCGCGCCGCGCTGGAGCGGCTCACGGATCCCGCGAGCTATCTCGGCGAAGCCGATGGCGTCATCGACCGCGTGCTGGCGCGCGCGGGTGCAGCTATCTCCGGTTGATCGCGCCCAGCAGGCCGGTCAAGGTCGGCGGCGGGCGCTTTGCCTTGAGCCGGCGGCGGGCGATCGTCGGTGCGCTGGAGGCGATGCGTTCGCGCATGGCGGCGTCGAGCTCGTCGAAGCTTTGGCAAGCCACGTCGAAAGCGGCCTTGCTGCGCTCGCGCAGCAGCCGTTGCAGATGCGTCACCACCGGCGCGTCGCGGCCGAGCTGACGCACGGTGGCCGTCGCCAGCACCGCGACCGCCTTTGCGCCGTCCCTGTCGAGCCAATCAGCCAAATGTCTTCTCCTTTGCGCCCCGAGCCTAGCGCCCGAGCGTTAAGAAAATCCGCATCACCCGCGTGTCGCGCCGGCGGCCGGTCGACCTCGCGAACATGGTTAACCCCGCGCGACGGAGTGCCCAGGGTGAATTTTGTGCCCGGCGCCCCCGGAATTGGTGATACGCTTTTTACGCGCAACGAAGACGGCGGCGCTCGCGCCGATAGCCGCCAGAGCGTTGCGAGCCATTTCCTGGACAGAGCAGCATGCCGGTCGAGCAGGCGATCGGCCCGATGATCGTGTGGCGGCCGTCGCGCGGCATGCCGGTGCGCTGCGGCCTGCGAACTGAGTTCATAGGTGGGTGGCGGATGACCGAGGCTCGAGAGCGGCGCCTTGCGATCCCTGCTATCGGCTGGTTCTGCCGCCGCGCAGCAGCACCCTTGCGCTTTTCGCAAGGCTGCCTATTGGAAACAGCCTAGCTTATAATAAGCAGGCTTACTATATTTCGCGCATGAAGCAATCCCCTTCGGACCGCAGCTTCGGCTTCCTGCTGCACGACATCGCCCGGCTGATGCGCAAACGCTACGACCAGCGGGCCCGGCCGCTCGGCCTCACCCGGGCGCAATGGCAGGCGCTGACCCATCTGCAGCGGCATGAAGGCATCAACCAATCCGGACTCGCCGAGTTGCTGGAGCTCGAGCCGATCACCGTCGCCCGCCTGATCGATCGCATGGAAGAGGCGGGGCTGGTGCATCGGCGCGATGACCCGGCCGATCGCCGCGCCCATCGCCTTTATTTGACCGAGCGCGCCCGGCCGGTGTTGGAGCAATGCCGGTCGCTCGGCGACGAGGTGCGCGCCGAGGCCTTCGCCGGCATTGCCGATGGCGAGCGCGAGCATCTCGTCGATCTGCTGGTGCATGTGCGCCGCAACCTGTCCGAGCGACGCGGGGCGCCGGTGCCGGAACAACGAGAGATAGCGGAGACGACACCATGAGTTCCACGACCAGCGACACGATCCGCGAGCGCGATCGCGCGGCGAGCCGGCGGCGAGGCTGGAGCCGCGCGCGCTGGCTGCGCCTGGTGCTGATGATCGCGCTGCCGCTGGCGGTCGCGATCACCGGCAGCTGGTGGTATCTGACGACCGGCCGCTACGTCTCGACCGATGATGCCTATGTCCAGGCCGATACGGTGTGGTCAGCAGCGACGTCCCCGGCCGTGTCGTCGCGGTCGCGGTGCACGACAACGAATACGTGACCGCGGGACAGGTGCTGATCCGCCTCGACGACCGGCCCTACCGCGCGGCGCTCGAACAGGCCGAAGCCCAGCTCGCCAATGCCAAGCTGCAGATCGAGGGCTGCGCGCGACCTACCGCCAGCGCGTCGCCGATCTCGCGGCGGCCGAGGACACGCTCGCCTATCAGCAGCGCGAATACGACCGGCAGAAGGCGCTGTTCGCCCAGCGCGTGACCTCGCAATCGGTTTTCGATCAGGCGCAGAACCGCCTGGTCACGGCGCGCCAGCAGGTGGCCTCCCTCGACGGGCAGCGCGGCAATGCGCTGGCGGCCCTCGGCGGCAACCCCGACATCCCGACCGACGAGCATCCGACAGTGCGCCAGGCGCAGGCGCAGCTCGACCAGGCCAAGCTCAATCTCGCCTATACCGTGATTTCGGCGCCGGCCAACGGCATCGTGACCAATGTCGACAAGCTGCCGGTCGGCAACTATCTCATGGCCTCGACCCCCGCCTTCTCGCTGGTGGAGACCGATCAGCCCTGGATCGAAGCGAATTTCAAGGAGACCGAGCTCACCCATATGAAGGCCGGCGACGAGGCGACGGTCACCGTCGATGCCTATCCCGGTGTCGTCTTCAAGGCGCGGGTGGCGAGCGTCAGCCCCGGCACCGGCTCGCAATTCTCGGTGCTGCCGCCGCAGAACGCGACCGGCAACTGGGTGAAGGTGGTGCAGCGCGTGCCGGTGCGCCTCGAGGTGCAGGATACCCCTAGCGGCCCGAAGCCGAGCGCCGGCATGAGCGTCTATGTCGAGGTCGACACGCAGTATGAGAGCGCGCTCGCGCGCCGCCTGGCCGCGATCTTCTGACCATGGCGATGTCGGCCACAGCCGGCAGCGCCGGCGCGGTGCCCAACCGCGTGCTGATCACCGGCTCGATCATGCTGGCGACGATCATGCAGGCGCTCGACACGACGATCGCCAATGTCGCGCTGCCCTATATGCAGGGCAGCCTGTCGGCGGCGCAGGACCAGATCACCTGGGTGCTCACTTCCTACATCGTCGCGGCGGCGATCATGACGCCGGTGACCGGCTGGATCACCGGCCGCTTCGGGCTGAAGCGCGTCTTCCTGACGTCGGTCGCCGGCTTCACCGTCGCTTCCATGCTCTGCGGCAGCGCCACCAGCCTCGGCGAGATGGTTCTGTACCGCTTGCTGCAGGGGGTGTTCGGCGCGGCGTTGGTGCCGCTGTCGCAATCGGTGCTGCTCGATATCAATCCGCGCGAGAAGCAGGGTCAGGCGATGGCCATCTGGGGCGCCGGCATCATGGTCGGCCCCATTCTCGGGCCCTCGCTCGGCGGCTGGCTCACCTTCAATTACAATTGGCGCTGGGTCTTCTACATCAACCTGCCGGTCGGCATCCTGGCATTTCTCGGCATCCTCGTCTTCGTCCGCGAGACGAGGCGCGATCGCGGGCTGCGCTTCGATTTCCTGGGATTCGCGCTGCTGAGCCTCGGCATCGGCGCGCTGCAGATCATGCTCGACCGCGGCGAGCAGGACGACTGGTTCGGCTCGCTCGAGATCATGATCGAATGCGCCCTGGCGGTCTGCGGCTTCTGGATGTTCGCGATGTGGACGAACATCGCCGATCGTCCCTTCCTCAACCCGGCCCTGTTGAAGGACCGCAACTTCCTCGGCAGTTGCATCCTGATCTTCGTCGTCGGCATCATCCTGTACGCGACGCTCGCCCTGCTGCCGCCGATGCTGCAGGAGCTGATGGACTATCCCGTGACCACCGCGGGATTCGTCATGATGCCGCGCGGCGTCGGCACGATGATCGCCATGCTCGCCGTCGGCCGCCTCATCAACCGCATCGACATCAGGCTGCTGCTGCTGTTCGGCCTCGGCGTTACCACCTTCTCGCTCTACATGATGACCGGCTACTCGCTGGAGATGGATTGGTGGCCGATCGTCTGGGCGGGCATCATCCAGGGTGTCGGGCTGGGCTTCCTCTTCGTGCCGCTGAGCACCGTCGCTTTCGCGACGCTGGACAGCGCCTTTCGCCCCGAGGCGGCGGGCATCTTCAGCCTGGTGCGCAATGTCGGCGGCAGTATCGGCATCTCCATGGTCGAGACGCTGCAGGACCGGATGACACAGACGCTTCATTCCTCGATGGCGAGCCGGCTGACGCCCTTCAGCCCGGGCCTCCACCTGCCCATGGTGCAGCGTATGTGGAATTTGCACACCACGGCCGGGCTGGCGGCGCTTAATCAGGAAGTCACCCGCCAATCCGCGATGATCGCCTATATCGACAACTACAAATTCATGATGCTGATCACGCTGGCCGCCATCCCGCTGCTGCTGCTGCTCCGCCGCGGCCGCCGGGCCCCGGGCCCGGCGCATGCGGCGATGGATTAGCGGCGAACTCGCGCGTAGCGAGTTCGCCCGCGGCGGCGTGCCGATGACGGCTACTTGATGTCGATGACGATCTCACCAGCCTCGATCCGCGCGGCATACGTCTTCAGCGGCTCGATGGCGGGGTAGGTGAGCGCTTCCCCAGTGATGACGTCGAAGGTCCCGGCGTGGAAGGGGCATTCCACGACCCTGCCGTCGAGCAGGCCATCGCAGAGCGACGCCTGCCCGTGGGTGCAGGTATCGTCGGTCACGAAGAAGCGGCCGTCTACGTTGAACGCGGCCAGAGGTGCATGTCCGGCGATCTCGATCCGCTTGCATTCGCCCGGCTTCACGTCAGCCGCCCTGCACAGAACGATCATGCTCCGAGCTCAGGCGAGCAGCTGGCGCGCGATGATCAGCCGCTGGATCTGGTTCGTCCCTTCGAAGATCTGGTTGATCTTCGCATCGCGCATGTAGCGCTCGACAGGGAAGTCCTTCATGTAGCCGGCGCCGCCGAAGATCTGCACCGCGTCGGTCGTCACCTTCATGGCCATGTCGCTTGCGAAGCATTTGGCCATAGAGGCCGTCGCCGCGAAGCGCTTGAATTCGGCGTCATCGGCAAAACCACTATCGGCGATGCGCGCGCATTCATAGACGAGGCAGCGGGCCGCCTCGACCTGCATCGCCATGTCGGCGAGCATGAACTGGATGCCCTGGAACTCGGCGATCGCGCGACCGAACTGGCGCCGCTCCTTCGCGTAGGAGATTGCGGCGTCGAGCGCCCCTTGCGCCAGCCCGACCGAAACGGCGCCGACGGTGGGCCGGTTCAGGTCGAGGATTCGCATGCAGATCTTGAAGCCGTCGCCCTCCTCGCCGATGCGGTTCTCGACCGGCACGCGCACATTGTCGAGATAGATCGAGGCGTCGGGAACGCCGTTGAGGCCCATCTTGCGCTCGTTCTTGCCGACGCTGAAACCCGGCGACCTGGCATCGACGATGAAGGCGGTTATGTTGTGGGTCCCGCGCTCGTCCGCATCGCCGGTCTTGGCAAAGACGGTGATGTAATCGGCGACCGCGCCGAAGGTGATGAAGCATTTCTGGCCGTTGATCACATAGGCGGAGTTCCCGTCGCGCTTCGCCCGGGTGCGCATGCTGCCGACGTCAGAGCCCGCCTGCGGCTCGGTGATCGCCACCGCGGTCAGCGTGCGGCCTCTCGCCACCTCCGGGAAGAAGCGGCGGCGCTGCTCCTCGGTGCCGAAATGAAGCAGGGGCATGATGAGGCCGATGCCGTTCTGGCCGGAGATCAGGGCGATGGCCTCCGACACCCGCGCGATCTCCTCGGCGGCGACGCAGATCGTGGTCAGGTCGGCCCCCGGCCCGCCATAGGCCTCGGGCAGGCGCAGCTGCAGCAGGCCCATGTCGCCGAAGATCGGCACCAGCTCCTTGGGAAAACGATCGTTGCGGTCGACTTCGTCGGCGATCGGTACGACGTGCCGCTCGACGAGCTTGCGCACGCTGTCGCGGAAGGCGATCTGCTCTTCGGTCAGAAACATGGCTGCTTTACCTTCTTCCCTGAGAGTCGTCAGTGTGAGGCGTCGGCTGGGAGCGGCGCGCCCAGCAGCACCCAGCTCTTGCCGTCGAAGCGCGCGAGGGTGAGCTTGTGGTAGAGCGCGTAATCTTCCGCGGAGTTGGTGAGATCGATGCCGGGGAGCAGCATCGGGAGGGTAGCGTCTTTGATCGATGTCGCCTGCTTGAGCAGGTTCGCCCGGCTGAGATCGTCGCCGCAGCGCCGCAGCACCATTGCGACGCCCTCGGCGTTGATATAGCCGGAGAGCGCGATGAAATCCTGCGTGCTCTCGTTGGGCGCCCATTTGCGCAGGAACGCGACATAGTCGGCCGCCTCGGCGTCCTTGGCCCAGGCCGGGTCGTCGGGCTGCTTGGTGAACTGGGTGGTGAAGAGGCCGACCGCATTCTCGAGGCCGGCCGGCGTCAGCACGCTCGCGATCGAATTGGCGGGGCTGGCGAGATACTGCGCCGGCTTCCAGCCGAGATCATGGGTCTTGCGGATCGCTTGCGCGGCGAATTTGGGCGTTGCGAAATCGAGCAGCGTGTCGGCGCCCGATCCCTGCAGCGTGACGATCTGCGAGTCTATCGTGGGATCGCTGAGCTCGTAGCTGGCCTCGGCGACGATCAGCGATGCCGCCCTCTCGCCCAGCCCGCCCTTGAAGCCCTTTACATAGTCCTTGCCGTAATCGTCGTTCTGATAGAGCAGCGCGATCTTGGCGCCGGGCCTGGTGGCGAGGACGTGCTTGGCGAAGATGCGCCCCTCCATGTCGAAACCGGGATAGAACGGCACCGTCCAAGGAAAGTCCTTGGGATTGTCGAAGCGGCTGCCGCCGGCGGAGATGAAGAGCTGCGGAACCTGCTTCTGGTTGAGATACTTCTGCGTCGCGACATTGGGCGTCGTGCCGACGGTGCCGACCTCGGCCAGTACTCCCAGTTCCTCGACCAGCTTGCGGCTCTGCTCGAGCGCCTTCGGCGGGCTGAAGCCGTTATCGAGCGAGACCAGCTTGATCTTACGGCCGTTGATGCCGCCGCGCTCGTTGATCATGTCGAAATAGGCGCTCATCACCCGGCCGTAGCTGCCGAACGCCGAGGCCGGTCCGCTGTAGGCGACGCTCTGCCCGATCAGTATCTCGCTGTCGGTGACGCCGGGACCCTTGCTGTCGGTGCAGAGACCGGCGGCCGTGCCGGCGAGCCACAGCGCTGTCGCAGCCAATACAAGTCTTCCGAGATTCATCGTTCCCCTCCCTAACCAGTATTCTTCATCACGCCTTTGCTTCGAGCCTCGCGGTAGTGCTCGCGCAAGGCTGATTTTTGCACCTTTCCCGTGGCCGTCATTGGCAGCGCCTCGACGAATTGCACATCGTCCGGCAGCCACCAAGGCGCCATTTGCGGCCGCAGGTGCTCGAGCATCTGGTCGCGGGTGAGCTGGGTGCCCGGCCTCAGCACCGCCAGCAGCAGCGGGCGCTCCTGCCAGCGCGGATGCTCGATGCCGATCACCGCCGCCTGCTGCACGCAGGGATGGCCGAGCGCGGCATGCTCGATGGCGACGCTGCTGATCCACTCGCCGCCGGATTTGATGACGTCCTTGGCGCGGTCGACGATCTCGACCGACCCGTCGCGGAAGATCCGCGCGATGTCGCCGGTGGAAAGCCAGCCATCCGCGACCGGCGCGTCTTGCTGCAGATAGGCGGCAGCGACGCAGGGTCCGCGCACTTGCAGCTGCCCCACGGCGGCGCCGTCATGGGGCAGCGCCGCGCCGGCCTCGTCGACGATACGGAGCTCGGCGCCGTAGCCGATCCGTCCCTGCCGCAGCTTGCGGCTCATCTGCTCGTCCGGCGTCAGCTCGGCGGTGCCCGGCGGCAGCGTCGCCTTTACGGCGCCCGGCGCCTCGGTCATTCCCCAGGTTTGGCCGACGGTGACGCCGAAGCGCTCCAGGCTCTCCACCAGCGTGCGCGGGGCCTTCGTTCCCGCCAGCAGCGCCGCCCGCAGCGGCGCGAGGCCGAGACTCCGCGTCGTGACGAAATCGACCAGCGACAGCCACAGGGTCGGCACCGCGGCGGCGATCGTGACGCTCTCAGCCTGGATCAACTCGTGCAGCCGCTCCGGCTCGAAGCTTCGCCCCGGCAGGACCAGCTTGTGCCCGTTCATCGGCGCCGTGAACGGCATCTGCCAGCCATTGGCGTGGAACAGCGGCGCGATCGGCATGACCGTTTCGCGCTCGCCCGAGCGGTAGCCGCCGATCATATCGGCGGTGCTCATGAAGAGGGCGGAAAGCACCGTGGAACGGTGCGAATAGACGACACCCTTCGCCGCCCCGTCGTGCCCGAGGTGTAGCAGATGGTCGAGGCGCTCCACTCGTCGAGCCTCGGCCAGCGGAAGCCCGGGTCCTGCCGCGCCAGCAGCGCCTCGTAGCTCAGCAGGCCGGGCAGGCTCGAGCGCGGCGGCTCGGCCTCGCCCATGTAGATCCATCCGCGCACGCCCGGTAGCCGGGACGCGAGCCGCTCTGCGATCGGCAAGGTGGCGCCGTCGACACAGATCCAGCGATCGTCCGCATGGTTGGCGATGAAGACCAAAGTGTCGTCGTGGAGGCGCGGATTGAGCGTGTGCAACACCGCACCGATGCCAGGAACGCCGTAGAACAGCTCGAAATGGTGGTGGGTGTTCCAGGCGAGCGAGGCGACGCGATCGCCTTCGCCGACGCCGAGCGCGAGGAGGGCCCGCGCCAGGCGCTTGCAGCGCAGGTTGGCCGCGGCATAGTGTAGCGGTGGAGTCCGCCGTCGAGCGTCCGTGCGACGATCTCGATGTCGCCGTGGGCAGCGGCCGCATGCTCGATGAAGCCCGATACGAGCAGCGGCGCATCCATCATCAGACCGCGCATTCATCCCACCTCCCTCGATCGCCACCGATGGCGGCGGTCGCATTTTTTTATGTTGCCTGTCCGGCAAGCGGTCGCCCTGTCGAGACGACGACGTTACATCTCACCATTGTCGCATACAAGCAGGATGTCCGGTTTTTATCATTGGAATGCAATGCTTCTCGGGTGTGTGGTGCCGATGTTCCGAATCCTAGGCCTTGCTCCGCCCCGGGCCGCGGCGCGCGGGATCGGCGGGCGCCGGCAGCGCCGCATCACCGGAAACCACCTGGAGGCGGATCTTCTGCCGCCGCGGCGGCATCAGGTTCTCCGTCTTCACATAGCTCCAGAAGATGTCGCGCCACAGGCGGAGAAGTCGGTCGAACCGCGGTTTGTCCTTCTGCCATAGCGTGCGGATCGCCAGCCCGCGCACGATGCTGACGGTGAGCCAGAGTGCGTCCTCGGCGAGATCGTGCGGCAACCCCGCGTCGACCAGCACCTTGTGCCAGGCGTTTTCGACCGGCACGCGGTTGCTGCGCGAGATCGCTGCGATCCGCTCGCGGATGCGCTTGTCCTTCGCCGCCCCCATCATCACGTCGAGCGCGACGAAGAAATAGTCGCCGAAGAAGAAGTCCGAACTGTCCGCGGCGATGGCGTCGATGACGTCGGCCTCCTGCCGCGCGGCGCGGTCGGCGCGCAGCCGCGCCTCGGCGAGCGCGCGCGTGAAGACGTGCTCCACCGCCGCGACGACCAGGCTGTCCTTGGTCGGGAAATGGTGCAGCTGGGCGCCCCGCGATACCCCGGCGACCTTCGCCACTTCCGCCGTGCGGAAGCCGGCATAGCCGCGCCGGCGCATCACCTCGAAAGCGGCGTCGAGGAGCTTGGTGCGGGTCTCCTCGCTGCGCTCGGCCTGCGTTCGCCGCCTGATTTTCTTCGCCATGCTCGATCCTTGAGGGGCCTCCGGCCGCGACGATAGCACGTCGCTACAGCATCGTGCTGCCGCCATTGACGCTGATGACCTGACCGGTCACGAAACCGGCCTCCGGCGAAGCGAGATAGCTCACCATCGAGGCGATTTCGGCCATCTCGGCCGGTCGTCCCATCGGTATGACGCCGACGAACTTGTCATGAAGCGGCCGGTTCGTTTCGCGGACGCGATCGAGCGCGGGCGTGCGCACGGCGCAGGGGGCCACAGTATTCACCGTGATCCCGGCGGCGGCGAACTCGCGCGCCAGCCCGGTCGTGAGGCCGTGCATGCCACCCTTGGCGGCGTTGTAGGCGGCGTGGTCCCAGAGGCCGTTGCGCACGGAATCAGCGCCGATGTTGACGATGCGGCCATAGCCCGCGCTTGCCATCGCCGGCAGCGCAGCGCGGCAGCACCAGATCGCGGTCCAGAGGTTGCGATCGATGGTCCGCTTCAGCGTCTCGGAGGTGTGATCGAGGAAGGGCAGAATAATGCCCCCTCCCGCATTGTTGACCAGGATGTCGATCGCGGCGAAGCGGTCGAGCGCGGCGGCGGCGAGCGCCATCGCCGCTGCCTCTTCCGAGAGGTCGCCCGCGCGTGCCGCGACCTCGGCGCCGGCGCGGCTCAGGCTCTCCGCGGCGGCGCCAAGCGCATCGGCGGCCATGTCGGCAAGCATCAGCCGCGCCCCGTCTGCGGCGAGGCGCTGGGCGATGGCGAGCCCGATGCCGCCTGCGGCGCCGGTGACGATGGCGACCCGTCCCGCCAGGTGGCCGCCGCCAGCGCCGGTCATGGCACGGCGCTTTCGATGCGGCCGACCTTGCCGAAGCGCGGGCTTGGCCGGCCGCCCCAGCTGTCGAGCGATTCCGGCCGCGGCTCCAGCACGCGCGGCTCGCGCGCGCCGTGCTCCGGAAACTCCTCCATGCCGAAGCTGTATTCGATGGTCATGCCGTCGGGGTCGAGGTAATAGAGAAAGATGCTTTCCGACGGCTGGTGGCGGCCGGGACCGAAGACGATCTCCACCTGCTGCTGCTGCATGCGACGGAACGCGCGCCCGACATCGTCGATATCGCGCACCATGAAGTTCACATGATGCAGGTGATTGCCGTCCGATCGCACCAGCGCCAAGGTGTGGTGGAAGGGATTGGGATGGCAGCGCAGGAAGGCGGCAAAGCCGTCGACGAAATCGGAGATGCGGAAGCCCAGCTTGTCCACCACCCAGGCGAGCGTTTGGTCGAGGTTCTGGACGCCGAGCACGACATGGCCGATCCGCTCGATCTGGGCGAGACGCTGCGCAAAGGGCGCGGCCATGTACGTGATCCCGGAATAGAGCTCGAAGGTGATGCCGCAAGGCGGCACGACGAAGCGCAGCGCCTGCGTCTGCTTCAGCAGACGGCGCTCCTCGTCCGGCACGTCGCGGAATGCGATGCCGAGCGCGGAGAGGTGCGCGCGGGCGGCCTCCATGTCGGCGGCCCGCTCCAGCTCGAAGCCGATGCGCTTCACACCCGGCTCCGCGTCCTTGTACAGCACGAGGTTGTGGTGGTCGCGGCTGCAGCGCAGGAAGCTCACCTTGCCCGCCACGCCGTCGCTCACATCGAGGCCCACCAGGTCGCGGTAGAAGGCGGTCGAGCGTTCAAGATCGGTCACGTTGAGCGCGACGTAGCCGAGCTTCTTGTAGCGGAACGGTAAGGTCATGACGCGTCCCTAAAGGATGATGCTGATGCGGCCCTGCGGCCGAAGGCCGTCGAGGTCCAGCGCGCAGAGCTTCTTGCGGATGCGCAGCGTCCCGGCGGCCTGCACCAGCTCGTGCAGCGCCTTGCCGACATAGAGGTCGGTGATGCCGTCCTTGGTGCGGTAGACGGCGAAGGCCGAGGTGATGGAAAGGTCGCCGCCGTCCCGGGCGGTGACGCGCACGTTGTTCACCATGTGGCGCGTCTTCGACCGCGGCTGCTCCGAATGGCCGCTCTTCTTCATCAGCCGCGCCACGCGCTGCTCGAGGCGATGGCGGTCATCGGCGATATAGAAGAGGTTGTCGTCGGGCGACGCGTCGGCGGCAAGGTCGGTGGCCGGCACGAGATAGCGCGCATCCTCGGTGAAGAGCGCCAGCCACTCCGGCAGGCGCCATTCGTCGAGCAGGCTCGCCTCCTGATAGAGAAAATCCTCGACCTCGAGGCGGTTCGGCGGCGTGCTCATGCCGGCACCTCGTCGCGGCGCCGGTGCGCGGCGATGCGCTCGTTCCATTGCGACCAGAAGGCGCGGATCTGCAGCTCGTCGTTGACCCGCGGCTCGTTCTTCAGCATGCCCTTCGAGATGTCGTTCCACGGCGCCTCGGTATGGTTGCGATAGCCGCGCTGGCAGTTCTCGAGTGCCTCCACGTCGTCGGGCGTCGCGAAGCCGCCGGGCCCGAGGAATTCCAGGAAGTTAAACAGGCGGAATTTGCGCGCCCAGTCGCTCTCCTCGCCGGGGCCGAGCGCCCAGGCGTTGACCTCGAGATAGTCGGTCGCGACCGGATAGAACGTCCGCACTGTGAGCGCCATCACGTCGTTGATGACGAGATTGGGGAAGATGCCGATGTTGCGGCTGCGAAGGGCGATGCGCTCAGCGCGCTCCTCGCCGTGGCGGGCGACGAGGCGCTGGCGGATCGCGTCAATCTCGCGCCGTCCTTCTTCGCCCCACATCGGGATCCAGCTGGCGACGGGCCGGCCCCAGGGGGCGGTGTACTCGACGACGGCGTGCCCGTTGCCGAGGTCGCGCGCGATGCCGTCGATCGGGGTGCGTGACAGGCTGCCGACGGTGTTGCGCAAATAGTCCAGGTACGACGCATGAGTGGTCATCGCATGGTAGCCGTCGTAGCTGTTCTCGACGAGCAGCTTCCAATTGGCGCGGATGGCGTATTCCTGGGTCCCGCCGATGATCGCCATTCCGGCTTCGGACTGGTCCGCCGTCAGGTCGAGATACTCCCTGGCGCCCCCCAGATAGTCGGCGAGCGCCATCGCATTGCGGTCGAAGCACACGAACCAGAAGTCGCGGTACTGCTCCAGCCGGGGCGCCGGCACGAGGTCTGCGCCGCCTTCGGCGTTGAAGCCGGGGGCGTAGTCGCCCTCGCCGCCGGGCTGGTCGCGCAGCTTGCCGTCATTGCCGAAGATCCAGCCGTGATAGAAGCATTGGAAATGCTTCGCCTTGCCCGATCTCTCGCGACAGACGCGCATGCCGCGATGCGGGCAGCTGTTGAAGAACGACCGGATCATGCCGCCGGCGTCGCGGTTGAAGATCAGGTTGCGGCCGCCCACCGCGCGTGTGAGGTAGGCGCCCGGCGCCGCCAGCTCCGAGCCATGGCCCAGATAGAGCCAGCACTTGTCGAAGATCGCCTGGCGTTCCGCGCGCAGCACCGCATCGTCGACGAAGGCCCGACGCGAGACCTTGAAGGTGCCGCGCGAGCGATCGATGCGGAGATAGTCGGAGTGGGCGTCGAGCTCGCGGACCGTCATCGTTTCCTCCCAATCATCGCGGTGCAACAAACCGTCCGGACTGACTGTAAGTGCCATAGTGGCACGGCTCGGTGCAGTCGGGCAAGCGAGTCGTGGCGGTGCGTTGGTGCCGATCTCCACCCCGCGGAGGACGCCCGTGGCCATGAGCGCCGTCAACTCGCTCGCCGCAAGCTCGGGGTCCTGTAGCGGCACCATGCCGAGCGCGATGAAGCGCTGCGGGGAACGGGCGGCCATCTCCGCGATGGTGTCGTTGACATGGCGCCCGAGCGCCAGTGCGCCGGCGGGCGCGAGCCCCGCCTGCGTCATGGCCTCGAGCCGGCGGTCTGTATCCCAGCACTCGTCCGTGACGGCGCGGAACGGCTTCTCGGCGATCATCACGGTGGCGTGCCGGCAATCGGGATCCATCCGCATCTGCGGCCAGCGCACATTGGCGGCCGCGCCGCCATAGCGCTGGAAGCTCGCCGGGACGACGTGGGTATGGATATCGATGGGTCCGCCCGGCATGCGATGCCTATCCTTCCGCGAGCCGCTTCCGCAGCTCCGCCTTGGCGATCTTCTCCAGCGTCGATCGCGGCAGCGCGTCGACCAGGCGTACCTCGTCCGGTACCTTGAAGTTCGCGAGCTTGTCGCGGCAGGCCGCGAGCACCCGTTCGGCGAGGTCGGGAGCCGCCGCATCCCTGCCGCCGCGCGGCAGCACGAAAGCGACCGGCACCTCGTCCAGCATCTTGTGGCGCTTGCCCACCACCGCGACCTCGGCGACGTCCGTCACGCTCAGGATCGCCAGCTCGATCTCCGAGGCCGCGACGTTCTCGCCGCCGACCTTGAGCATGTCCTTGCTGCGGTCGGCGAATTTGATGAAGCCGTCCTCGAGCAGGCCGACGCGGTCGCCGGTGCGGAAGAAGCCCGCCTCGTCGTAGCTCTCGGCGGTGGCGCTCGGGATTGTTGAGATACTCCTTGAAGAGCGAGACGCCTGGGATGCCGCGGATCAGGAGATCGCCAGTCTCGCCAGGCGCCACCGGCTCGCCATCCTCGCCGAGGATGCGTATCTCGTATTCCGTGGCGGCGCGGCCGATCGAGAGCGGTGGGTTGGGCTGGCTCACCTCGCCGACGATGCCATGCGTCATGGTCTCGGTCATGCCCCACCAGCCGATGGTCTTGACGCCGAAGACCGCATCGCTCGGCGGCGACGACACGGCGCTGCCCCAGAGGCGGAAGCTGTGCCGCGCCGGCCACTCGCGCTCGAGCAGCGCGCGGGTGCAGAACGGGATGGTCGAGGTCCAGCTGCAGCGGTGCTTCTCCGCGACGCTCCAGAACCGGCTCGCGGAGAAGCGCGGCTGGATCACTGCCGCTGCCGCCCGCCCAGAGCGTCGCCAGCACGGAATAGGCCTGGGCGTTGGTGTGGAAGAGCGGCAGGTAGACGAGATGCACGTCCTCCGGCCGCAGGTCCTCATGCGCCGCATTGACCTTGGCGCCCCAGAGCGCATTGGCATGCGTCCACACCACGCCTTTGGGCCGCGCGGTGGTGCCTGAGGTGTATTGCACGCCGACCGGCGCCATCGGCTCGGGCGCCCGGCGCGGAAAATGCTCCTCCTCGGCGAGCAGGCGGTCGAAGGCAGAGGCGCGGTCGGGACCGCGCCCGGCGGGCGGCGGCGCGCCGGCATCATGCGCGGTCACCGCGAGCCATTGGATGTGCCGGCAGGCGGCGTTGACGAGCTCGGCATAGGCCGGCTGGGTGATCGCCGCTGCCGCGCCGCAATGCTCGGCGAAATAGGAAAGCTCCTCGGCCGAAGAGCGCGTGTTGGTGGTCACCGCCACCGCGCCCAGCATTGCTGCCGCGTACCAGGCGAGGATGGTCTCGAGGCAATTGTCGAGATGCACCAGCAGGAAATCGCCTGGCTTCAGGCCACGTCTCGCCAGCCCGGCGGCGAGACGGCCGACGCGGTGGCGGAAGGCGCCATAGCTCAGCGTTTCGCCCGGCCCCTCGAACGGCTCCCAGATGAGGAAGGGGTGGTCGCGCCGGGTGCGCGCGCGCAGATCCACCAGCCACGGCACGTCCACGCCGGCAAAGGGGCCGACATAGCCTCGCTCGAGCCCGCGCATCGCCATTGGTTTCCTCCCGTGCCCATCCTGCGCGAGGCGGCGCGGAATTTCAAACCGGCGGCGGCCGGGCTAGGATCGAAAAATGAAGCGCGGCAAGAACACGCGCGCCGAGGGGTATATCCTGGAGGCGCAGATCGGGCATCTGCTGCGTCGTGCGCATCAGCGCGCGACCGCGATCTTCCTCGCCGAGCTCGGCGAGGCGCAGGGCGTGACGCCGACGCAATTCGCCGCGCTGGTGAAGCTCAGCGATCTCGGCGAGCAGTCGCAGAACGAGCTCGGCCGGCTCACCGCCATGGATCCTGCAACCATCCAGGGCGTGGTGCGGCGGCTGGCGGTGCGCCGGCTGATTACCCGCTCCGGCGATCCCGGCGACCGCCGCCGCGCCAAGCTTCGGTTGACGCCGCAGGGCCGCGCCCTGGTCGAGCGCGCCGTGCCGCTGGGCTTGGTGGTGAGCGCCCGCACGCTGGCCCCGCTCACCGCCCCGGAGCAGGCGCGGCTGCTCAAGCTCTTGAAAAGGCTGGCGTGACAAACACGGCTTGACATCGGGGCCGGGCTCGGTTGTTAGAATAGTATGTACACGAATGAAAGGGCAGCGGCCCGATGGGGCTTTATCTGCGCCCGACCGATCTCGGGGACGCGCTGGCGGCGCTGGCGGAAAGCCCGCTGACGGTGCTGGCCGGCGGCACCGATTTCTACCCCGCGCGCGTCGGCCGGCCGCTCGCCGACGACATCCTCGACGTCACCGCGCTGGCGGCGCTCAGCGGCATCGCCGATGCCGGCATCCACCTCCGCATCGGCGCCACCACGCGCTGGAGCGACATCCTCGCGGCGGCGCTGCCGCGCTGGTTCGACGGGCTGAAGCAGGCGGCGCGCGAGGTCGGCGGCGTGCAGATCCAGAACGCCGGTACCATCGCCGGCAATCTCTGCAACGCCTCGCCGGCCGCCGACGGCGTGCCGCCGCTGCTGGCGCTCGATGCCGCGGTCGAGCTGGTGGCGCGCCGCGGGCGGCGCGTGCTGAAGCTGGCCGATTTCATCACCGGCAACCGCCGCACCGCGCGAGCCGCCGACGAGCTGCTGACCGCGGTGCTGGTGCCGAAGCCGCGCCATCCCGCCCGCGCCGGCTTTGCCAAGCTCGGCGCGCGCAAATACCTGGTCATTTCCATCGTCATGGCATCGGCGGTGCTCGAGGTGGCGGATGGACGCATCGCCGCGGCGCGCGTCGCCATCGGCGCCTGCGCGCCGGTGGCGCAGCGCCTGCCGCTGCTCGAGGCGGCGCTCGCCGGGCAGCGCTGCGCGCCGGGGCTCGGCGGCGCGGTCGAGGCTCTCCACCTGGCGTCGCTCGCGCCGATCGACGATGTCCGCGGCACCGCCGCCTATCGCCGCGACGCCGCGCGCACTGTGATCGCGCGCCTTCTCGACGAGCTCGCGGGAGCGCCGGCATGAGGCTCGCGCTCACCGTCAACGGGCGCGAGCGCATCGCCGAGACGGCGCCGGCGCGGCGGCTCGCCGATCTCTTGCGCGACGAGTTCGGATTGACCGGCACCAAGATCGGCTGCAATGCCGGCGATTGCGGCGCCTGCACCGTGCTGCTCGACGGCGCGCAGATCTGCGCCTGCCTGGTATCGGCGGCGCAAGCCGCGGGCCGCAGCATCGTCACCGTCGAAGGGCTGGCGGAAGCCGGCGCGCTGGGCGCGTTGCAAGCGGCGTTTCTGCGCCATGGCGCGGCGCAATGCGGCATCTGCACCCCGGGCATGCTGATGGCCGCCGCCGATCTCCTGGCGCGCACGCCCAATCCCGACGAGACGGCGGTGCGCGACGCGCTGGGCGGCGTGCTCTGCCGCTGCACCGGCTATCGCAAGATCATCGAGGCGGTGCTCGACGTCGCCAGTGCCGACAGCGCGCCCGCGCCCGCGATCGGCGCGGCGGTGGGCGCGCGCGTCGGCAAGGTCGACGGCGCGGCGAAGCTCACCGGCAGCGAGCGCTTCGGCGCCGACACGGCGCCGGCCGATGCGCTCTGGCTGCGCGCCGTGCGCTCGCCGCACGCCCGCGCGCGCTTCACCCTGGGCTCGCTAGCGCCCTTGCATGCGCGCTATCCGGGATTGGCGCGGGTGCTGACCGCGGCCGACATTCCGGGATCGAACCGCTTCGGGATATATCCCACCGGCAAGGACCAGCCGGCGCTGGCCGAGGGCGAGGTGCGCTTTCGCGGCGAGGCGGTGCTGGCGCTGGTCGGCGATGCCGCGACCATCGCGGCGATCACCGATGACGCGCTGCCGATCGCCTGGGAGCCCTTGCCGCCGATCACGGGCATCGATGCGGCGCTGGCGCCTGGCGCGCCGGCGCTGCATCCGGAAAAGCCCGACAATGTCCTGATCACCGGCCGCCTCGTCCGCGGCGATGTCGAGGCGGCGATCGCCGATGCCGCCGTGGTGGTCGAAGGCGCCTATCGCACCGGCTTCGTCGAGCACGCCTATATCGAGCCCGAGGCCGGCTATGCCTCCCGGATCGGCGACCGCATCGAGATCTTCGCCTGCACCCAGACGCCTTACATGGATCGCGACGAGCTGGCGCTGATCCTGGGCGTGCGGGCGGACCAGGTGCGCATCGTGCCGAGCGCGGTGGGCGGCGGCTTCGGCGGCAAGCTCGATCTCTCGCTTGCAGCCGCTCATCGCCACCGCCGCCTGGCTGCTCCATCGCCCGGTGCGCTGCGTCTACACGCGCCCGGAATCCATGGCGTCCACAACCAAGCGCCATCCCGCGACGATCCGCGCGCGCATTGCGGCCGATGCCGAGGGGCGGCTCACCGCGGTCGATTTCCACGGCGATTTCAACACCGGCGCCTATGCCTCCTGGGGTCCGACGGTGGCGAACCGCGTGCCGGTGCATGCCAGCGGGCCCTATCTCGTGCCGAATGTCCGCGCCATCACCCGCGCCATCCACACCAACGAGACGCCTGCCGGCGCCTTTCGCGGCTTCGGCGTGCCGCAGGCGGCGGTGGCGACCGAGACGCTGCTTGACGAGCTTGCGGAGCAGCTCGGCATCGACCCGTTGGAGCTGCGCCTGCGCAATGCGCTGCGGCCGGGACTTGCCACCGCGACCGGGCAGGTGCTGGCGGCGAGCGTCGGGCTGGTCTCCTGCCTCGAAGCGCTGAAGCCGCGCTGGCAGGCGGCGCGCGACGAGGCGGCGCGGCGCAACCGCGGCAACGGCGTGCTGCGGCACGGCGTCGGCGTCGCGGCGATGTGGTATGGCATCGGCAACACCTCGATGTCGAACCCCTCGACCATGCGCATCGGCCTCGACCGCGCCGGAGCGTTGACGCTCTACAGCGGCGCGGTCGATATCGGCCAAGGCGCCAACACCATCCTGATGCAGATCTGCGCCGACGCGCTCGGCGCGCCGCTTGGCGCGCTGCGCCTCGTCGCCGGCGATACCGACCGCACGGCGGATGCCGGCAAGAGCTCGGCCTCGCGCCAGACCTTCGTCTCGGGCGCTGCGGTGACGCGCGCCGCCGCCGATCTCCGCCGCCAGATCGTGGCGCTGGCCCGGCTCGGCGAGGATGCCGAGATCGGCTTCGGCGGCGCCGCGCTGCGGCTGCGCCAGGGCGAGACCGAGCGGGTGCTCGATCTCGCGCGCCTGCCGGCCTCGAACGAGACCGGCGACGTGCTGACGGGGAGCGGTTATTTCGATCCGCCGACCACGCCGCTCGACGAGGACGGGCAGGGCGTGCCCTATGCCAGCTACGCCTTTGCCGCGCAGCTCGCCGAGGTCGCGGTCGATATCGGCCTCGGCACGGTCAAGGTGACGCGCATCACCGCCGCGCATGATGTCGGCCGCGCCATCAACCCGACCCAGGTCGAGGGCCAGATCCATGGCGGCGTCGCGCAGGGGCTGGGCCTGGCGCTGATGGAGGAATACATCCCCGGCCGCACCGAGAATCTGCACGACTATCTCATTCCCACCATCGGCGACGTGCCCGAGATCGAGTGCCTGCTGATCGAGGCGGCGGATCCGCTCGGCCCCTATGGCGCCAAGGGCATCGGCGAGCCGGCGCTGGTGCCGACCGCGCCCGCCATCCTCAACGCCATCCATCATGCGACCGGCGTGCGGCTGCGCCAGGTGCCGGCGACGCCCGACCGGGTGCGCGCGGCGCTGCTCGCCGCCGGCAAGGGAGGGTCCCATGGCTGAGGATCTCGTCACCTGCGACGCCTGCCCGGTGCTGTGCCGCATCCGACCGGGAAGGGCCGGCGCCTGCGACCGCTATGCCAATGTCGATGGCGTGCTGACGCGCACCGATCCCATGGTGCTGGCGCAGCATGTCATCGACGAGCAGGGCGCGGTGGTGCCGTTCCTGTCCGAGGCGGATTGGGACGGCTCGCTGGTCTCGGGCGCGCCGACCTTCGTCACCGGCATCGGCTCCGGCACGACATATCCCGACTACAAGCCGGCGCCCTTCATCGTCGCGAGCCAGTATCGCGGCGTCGATGTCGTCACCGTCGTCACCGAGGGCATCTTCAGCTATTGCGGCGTCAAGGTGAAGATCGACACCGACCGCTATGTCGGCCCGGAGCAGGCGGCGGTGAGGGCCGAGGGCGAGCAGGTCGGCCACGTCACCACCGCCGAATACGGCTCGCAGATGCTGTCGCTGGGCGGCGTGCGGCATTTGACCGGCGGCAGCAAGAAGGAGGGCGTCGTCACCTGCGACACGCTGCTGGCGCTGTGCAACAAGGCGGCGGTGGCGCTCAGCGTCGATGGCGGCGCCGAGCTCACCGTCCAGGCCGGCACGCGCGCCGGTGATCGACGGCGTGCAGGAGGAGCGCATGCGCGTCGGCTGCGGCTCCGCCACCATCGGCATGTTCGCCAAGCAGTGGCACGGCCATGTCGACGAGGTGATCGTCGTCGACGATCACATCACCGGCGTGCTGACCGAGCACCAGGCCGGGCGCTTCCTCGGCATGGTGCCCTCCGGCATCCGCGTGCGCGGCCGGCGCTCGACCCCGGGCCGCTATTTCCAGGTGGCGGCGCCCGGCCGCGGCTGGGGCGGGACCGACATCGCCGATCCGCTGGCGATCATCGAGGCGATCGACGCCAAGACGGCCCGGCCGGGGCTGCGGCTGCTGATGGTCTCGACCACCGGCGAGGACGCCGCCTATTTCGTGCTCGATGACAAGCTGCTGCCGGCACCGGCGCCGATGCCCGAGCCGGTGCGCAAGGTGGTCGAGCGCATCGGCGAGAATTGCGAGCCGGCGCTGACCTCCGTGCTGTTCATGGCCGGCGCCGGCGGCAGCCTGCGCGCCGGGGTCACCGAGAACCCGGTGCGGCTGACGCGCTCGGTGCGCGACGCTCTTGTCCGTGTCACCTGCGGCGGCGCGCCGAGCTATGTCTGGCCGGGCGGCGGCATCACGCTGATGGTCGATGTCACGCTGCTGCCGGACAAGGCTTTCGGCTATGTGCCGACGCCGGCGCTGGTGGGGCCGATCGAGTTCACCATGCGGCTCGATGATTACGCCGCGCTGGGCGGACATATGGACCGGGTGCGGACGCTCGAGGAGGTGCTGGCCGCGCCGCGCCTCAAGCGCACGCCCTGGCGCGACGGCAATCCCTGGCCGCTCGCCGTGGCCCGCGACCCGGAGGAAAGATGAGCGCCGGCGCGGCCCGCCGGATGCTGGCGGATGGCAGGCGGCTCCATCTCCAGCATGGGCCGATCGATCTCGTCATCGAGGCCTGGGGGGAGCGCGCGGAAATCGCCGCGGCGTACGATCAGGCCTGGCAGCGCTTCGCCGGCGTGCTGCCCGAGCTCGTCGGCGAGCTGGCGCTGTTGCGCCGTCCCGTCGATCCCGGGCATCCCGGCGTCGAAGGAACGGTGGCGCGGCGCATGCTGAGGGCCTGCCGGCGCCATCAACCGGCCTTCCTCACGCCGATGGCGGCGGTGGCGGGGGCGGTCGCCGACGAGGTGCTGGCGGCGCTGCTGGCCGGCCGCCGCCTCGCCAAGGCCTATGTCAACAATGGCGGCGACATCGCGCTGCATCTGGCGCCGGGCGAGCGGCTCGATATCGGCCTCGTCGCCGATCCCGCCCAGCCCGCGCTGGCCGGCAGCGCCGGCATCTCAGCCGACTGGCCGGTGCGCGGCGTCGCCACCAGCGGCTGGCGCGGGCGCAGCTTCTCGCTGGGCATCGCCGACGCCGCGACCGTGCTGGCGCAGGATGGCGCCGCGGCGGACGCGGCGGCGACGCTGGTCGCCAATGCGGTCGATATCGA
The DNA here is from genome assembly GCA_963789275.1 of uncultured Alphaproteobacteria bacterium. GTDB lineage: Bacteria > Pseudomonadota > Alphaproteobacteria > ATCC43930 > CGMCC-115725 > DAHUYF01. The sequence continues at coordinate 446,905 of CAWBKF010000003.1, read as the reverse complement.
GCATCCCGCCATCGCGCGCCGCCCCGCCTCGGCGCTCGACGAGACCAGCGACCTCGGCGAGCGTCTCGTCACCACCGCGGTCGGGCCCTTGCCGCCGGCGGCGGTCGAGGAGGCGCTGCGGCGCGGCGCCGCCGCTGCCGCGGCGATGCGCGCCGAGGGGCTGATCTTCGGCGCGGTGCTGGCGCTGGGCGGGCGGCTTCGCGTCGTGGGCGATGTCGTCCCGCGCCTTGCCCCGGCGGCGTGAGCAGACTAGGCACGATGGCAACAGGCTGACATCATCGCATCGGATGCACAGGGAGACCGTTATGAAAAAAGCACTGGGGATCGCCGGCTTGGGCCTCGCCGCGGCGCTGCTGGCGGCCTCGCCGGCGCCGGCGCAGCAGGGGCCGATCAAGATCGGCGAGATCAACAGCTACACCGCCATCGCCGGCTTCACCGTGCCCTACCGCAACGGCTGGACGCTCGCGGTGGAGGAGATCAACGCCGCCGGCGGCGTGCTGGGGCGGCCGCTCGAAGTGGTCTCGCGCGATGATGGCGGCAAGCCCGAGGATGCCGTGCGCATCGCCGGCGAGCTCGTCGGCAACGAGAAGGTGGCGCTGCTCGCCGGCACCTTCCTCAGCAATATCGGCCTGGCGGTCGCCGATTACGCCACCCAGAACAAGGTGCTGTTCCTCGCCGCCGAGCCCTTGACCGACGCCATCGTCTGGCAGAAGGGCAGCCATTACGTCTTTCGGCTCCGGCCATCGACCTACATGCAGGCGGCGATGCTGGCGGAAGAAGCGGCGAAGCTGCCGGCCAAGCGCTGGGCGACGATCGCGCCCAATTACGAGTACGGCACCTCCTTCGTCGCCAATTTCAAGAAGATCCTGTCGGCGAAGCGCCCCGATGTGCAATGGGTCGGCGAGCAATGGCCGGCCAATCAGAAGCTCGATGCCGGGCCGACGGTCGATGCGCTGATCGACACCAAGCCCGAAGCGATCTTCAGCGCCGAGTTCGGCGGCGATCTCGTCAAGCTGGTGCGCGAAGGCACCACGCGCGGCCTCTTCGCCGGCCGCGCGGTGGTGAGCGCGCTCTCCGGCGAGCCCGAATATCTCGACCCGCTCAAGGATGAGGCGCCTGTCGGCTGGATCGTCACCGGCTATCCCTGGTACGCCATCGACACCCCCGAGCATCAGAAATTCCTCGCCGCCTATCAGAAGCGCTTCAATGATTATCCGCGCCTCGGCTCGGTGGTGGGCTATGCGACCTTCAAGGCGATCGCCGCCGCCATCGCCAAGGCCGGCTCGACCGACACCGAGAAACTGATCGCGGCGATGGAGGGATTGCCGGTCGAGACGCCGTTCGGCCGAATCGTCTTCCGCGCCATCGACCACCAATCGACCATGGGCGCCTATGTCGGCAAGACCGCGATCAGGGACGGCAAGGGCGTGATGGTCGATTTCCACTACGACGACGGCAAGAACTACCAGCCGACCGACGCCGAGGTCGCGGCGCTCCGGCCGGCGAAGTGATGGGGATTGATGGCGGTCGAGGCAGCAAGTCCTTCTCCGCCCTTCAGGGCGGAGAAGGACTTAGGATGAGGTCCAGGCAAACTCGCGAAGCGAGTTTGTCCGTGGCGGCGGCAGCGATTGCGCAGCAATCGCGAAAGCCGCCCGCGCGGTGCGGGCTCTCGCGGTTGCAAGAGCAACCGCTGCCGCCCGCCGGCGACAACGCTTCGCGTCGCGCCGCTCACCCTAACCCTCTCCGCCCCAACGGGTCGGAGAGGGAACTCGACCGAACTGCTGCCGAGATCGCTTGGTAGCCAGCCGCATGGACTTCATCCTCATCCAGCTGCTGAACGGCCTCGCCAGCGCCTCCTCGCTGTTCCTGGTGGCGTCGGGGCTCGTCGATCATCTTCGGCGTCACCCGCATCGTCAATTTCGCGCATGGCTCGTTCTACATGCTCGGCGCCTATATCGCGTATTCGCTGATCTCGGCGCTGCCGCGCTCGCCGCTGGGCTTCTGGGGCGGGGTATTGCTGGCCGCGCTGGCGGTGGGCGTGATCGGCGCCGCGGTCGAGATGGCGCTGCTGAAGCGCATCTATCGCGCGCCGGAGCTGTTCCAGCTGCTCGCCACCTTCGGCGTCGTGCTGGTGGTGGCCGATCTCACGCTGAAGCTCTGGGGCGCCGAGGAGCTGCTGGCGCCGCGCCCGCCGGGGCTGCGCGGCGCGGTCGGGATTTTCGGCCACGCCTTCCCGCAATATGATCTGCTGCTCATCGCCATCGGCCCGGTGGTGCTGGCGGCGCTGTGGCTGCTCTTCCACCGCACCCGCTGGGGCGCGCTGGTGCGCGCCGCGACGGAGGACCGCGATATGGTGGGCGCGCTCGGCGTCAATCAGAGCTGGTTGTTCACCGGCGTGTTCTTCCTGGGATCGCTGCTCGCCGGGCTCGGCGGCGCGCTGCAGCTGCCGCGCGAGGCGGCCAATCTGCAGATGGACATCTCCACCATCGCCGAAGCCTTCGTCATCACCGTGGTCGGCGGCATGGGCAGCATCGCCGGCGCCTATGTCGCGGCGCTGCTGGTGGCGGTGCTGCAGGCCTTCGGTATCGTCATCTTCCCCAGGATCACCCTGGTGCTGATCTTCCTGGTGATGGCGGCGGTGCTGGCGTTCCGCCCCTACGGCCTCTTCGGTCGCGCCGTGGCCGAGCCGCGCGGTGCCGGCGCCGAGGCGCAGGCGCTGCGCCCTGGCGGCGCCGGCGCCTGGCGCTGGATCCTGGCGGGCGTGCTGCTGCTGGCGCTGGTGCCGCCGCTCGCCGGGGAGTATGCCGTCACTGTCGTCACCGAGATCGTGATCCTCGCGCTCTTCGCCGCCTCGCTGCATTTCATGATGGGGCCGGGCGGCATGCCGTCCTTCGGCCACGCCGCCTTCTTCGGCATCGGCGCCTATGGCGCGGCGCTCGCCGCGCGCGATTGGGGCGCGCCGATGCTGGTCGGCCTCGCCGCGGCGCCGCTCGCCGCGGCGCTGCTGGCGCTCGCCTGCGGCTGGTTCTGCGTGCGGCTCACCGGCGTCTACCTCGCCATGCTGACGCTGGCGGTAGCGCAGATCGTCTGGTCGGTGGCCTTCCAATGGACCGACATCACCGGCGGCGACAACGGCATCCTCGGCGTCTGGCCCGCCGACTGGGCGCGCGGCAAGACGGTGTTCTATCTGCTGGCCTTGGCGCTCTGCGCCGGCAGCCTCTGGCTGCTGCGCCGCATCATCTTCGCGCCGTTCGGCGCCGCGTTGCGCGCCGGGCGCGACGCGCCGCTGCGCGCCGAGGCGACCGGCATCGACCTGATGGCGGTGCGCTGGGCGGGGTTCGTCATCGCCGCGCTGTTCGCCGGGCTTGCCGGCGGCCTCTTCGCCTACAGCAAGGGCAGCGTGTTTCCGACCTACATCGCCATCTCGCGCTCGATCGACGCGCTGCTCATGGTGCTGCTGGGCGGCGTCGGCACGCTCGCGGGGCCGCTGGTCGGCACCGTGGTCTTCGTCGGGTCTGCAGGAGGAGATCAGCCGTTACACCGATCTCTGGCGGCTGCTGCTCGGCCTCGTCATCATCGTGCTGGTGCTGGCGTTTCCCGAAGGCATCGTGGGCTTCGCGGCGCGGCGGCTGCGGCGGGCGGAGGCGCCGGCATGACGCTGCTCGCGGTGACCGGCCTGGCCAAGGCCTATGGCGGCGTCGAGGCGGTGGCCGGCGTCGATTTCGCGCTGGGGGAAGGCGAGTTCCTGGCGCTGATCGGCCCCAACGGCGCCGGCAAGACCACCTGCTTCAACATGCTGGGCGGCCAGATCCGGCCCGATCGCGGCACGATACGCTTCAGGGGCCAGGACATCACCGGCCTGGCGCCCCGCCGCATCAGCCGGCTCGGCGTCGCCCGCACCTTCCAGATCACCCAGAGCTTCGGCTCGATGAGCGTGCGCGAGAATGTGCAGCTCGCCTTCATCGCGCATCACCGCCGCATCTTTTCCTTCCTGCCGCGCGCCGCCGCGCTCTACCGCGGCGAGGCGATGGATCTCCTCGAGCGCGTCGGCATGGCGGCGCAGGCCGAGCGGCTGTGCGGCATCCTCGCTTACGGCGATCTGAAGCGCGTCGAGCTCGCCATCGCGCTGGCGCAGGCACCCAGCCTGCTGCTGATGGACGAGCCCACCGCGGGCATGGCGGCGCAGGAGCGGCTGACGCTGATGGCGCTCGCCGCCCGGCTGGCGCGGGCGCACGGCATCAGCCTGGTCTTCACCGAGCACGACATGGACGTGGTCTTCGCCCATGCCGACCGCATCATCGTGCTCGACCGCGGCCGCATCCTGGCCGAGGGAGCGCCGGAAGCCGTCCGCGCCGACCGGCGGGTGCGCGAGGTCTATCTGGGGTCCGGCGCCATGTTCGCGGCGTGACGGCAGCATGGCGGAACCGCTGCTCGAGGTGGAGAGGCTCAATGTCGCGTATGGCCGGGCGCATGTGCTGTTCGACGTCGACCTCGCGCTGGCGCGCGGCGAGGTGCTGGCGCTGCTCGGGCGCAACGGCGCCGGCAAGTCGACGACGCTCAAGGCGATCATCGGCTTGCTGCGGCCGCAATCGGGCGCGATCCGCTTTCGCGGCGCGCGCATCGACGGCAGCGCGAGCCACGCCATCGCGCGCCTCGGCATCGGCTATGTGCCGGAGGACCGCCGCATCTTCGCCGAGCTCACCGTGGCGGAGAACCTCGACGTCGCGCGCCAGAAGCCGCGCCCCGGCGCGCCGCACTGGACGCCCGAGGCGCTGTTCGCGCTCTTTCCCAATCTCGCGGAGCTGCGGCGGCGGTCGGGCGGGCGGATGAGCGGCGGCGAGCAGCAGATGCTGACCATCGCCCGCACGCTGATGGGCAATCCGCAGGTGCTGCTGCTCGACGAGCCGTCGGAGGGGCTGGCGCCGAAGATCGTCGAGGCCATGGCCGACACCATCCTGCGGCTCAAGGCGGAAGGTCTCAGCGTGTTGCTCTCCGAGCAGAACCTGCATTTCGCCGCGCGCGTCGCCGATCGCGCCGCGATCATCGAGAAGGGCCGCATCCGCTATGCCGGCCCGATGACCGAGCTCGTCGCCGACGAGGCGGTGCAGCACGCCTATCTCAGCGCATGACGATGCAACGGCTTCAATCCGGCAGCGGCCCGTCCTTGCTCCCGCCGAGCGGCGCGGGTCGCCCGCGCTCAACGCAGATGGACGTAGAGCGGCTCGCGCGAGTTCGGGCCGAACAAGGTGAAATCCTTGTCCTCGAACGAGACGTCGAATACCAGATTCATCTGCTTGGTGAAATTGGACGGAATCACGGCAGTGATCCCGTCGCTGATGTGCTGCATGCGCAAGAAGGTATCAAGCGGCTCGCGCGCGAGTTCGAAGGAGCGCCCCTGGCTGTCGACGCAGCGGAAGCCGTTGACGTCGAAGGTGCGCGGCTCGAACGTGTCGTTGCTCACCGCCAGCCAGACGACGAGATAGGCGCCGGTGGCGCGCGCCAAGACCCCTTTGGAATTGGCCATCGCTACGGCGCGCTGGAACTTGACGACACTGAGACGGAAGCCCTCGGCATGGGCGACAGTCTGCGCGCGGGCCGGGCCGGCGACGGCGAGACCGGCAAGGACCACGAGACCGAGCCGGAGCGCCAGATCGAGCGCCGCACCACAAAGCCGCTTGGACATCATTCGCCCCATCATGGCTTCCAGGGTGTTCTTGCTACCCGGAAACAGTTAATCGAGCGTGAAAGATTTTACCCATCACGGGCGACGCGGATGATATCGGGCAGGCGGCGGCTTCTGCCATGAAGATCATCGGCGTCGATGTCGGCGGCACCTTCACCGACCTCATCCTGTTCGACGAGGAGCGCCGCGAGGTGCGCATCGCCAAGGTGCCGACCACGCTCGACAACCAGGCCTTCGGCGTGCTCGCGGCGGTGAAGGAAGCCGGCGCCGATCTCGCCGGCGTCGACGCGATCGTGCATGGCACCACGACCACGACCAACGCGCTGCTGGAGCGCAAGATCGCCCGCGTCGGCCTCGTCACCACGCGGGGATTCCGCGACGTGCTCGAGCTCGGCCGGCGCACCCGGCCGAAGCCCTACGGCCTCATCGGCGCGTTCGAGCCGCTGATCCCGCGCGAGCTCAGGCTCGAGGTCGCAGAGCGCGTCGATGCCGAGGGCGCGGTGGTGCAGGCGCTCGACGAGGAGGGCCTACGCCGGACCCTGGCCCAGCTGCTGGCGCTCGGCGCCGAGGCGCTGGTCATCCATTTCCTCCATTCCTACATCAACCCCGCCCATGAGCGCCGCGCGGGCGAGATCGCGCGCGCGGTCTGGCCCAATGGCTATGTCACCGTCGGCCACGAGCTGATGTCGGAATATCGCGAATACGAGCGCGGCGTCACCGCCGCGGTCAATGCCGCGGTGCAGCCGGTGCTGCAGCGCTATATCGCCCGTCTCGAGAGCGAGCTCAAATCCGCGGGCTATCGCGGCGACCTGCTGGTGATGCAGGGCAATGGCGGCACCGTCTCGGCGCGGCTGGTGGGCGAGGCGCCGGTCACCACGGTGATGTCGGGCCCGGCCTCGGGCGTGATCGCCGCCGCCTATACCGCCAAGGCCGCCGGCTTCGCCAACGTCATCACGTACGATATGGGCGGCACCAGCTCGGATGTGGCGCTGATCGAGGACGGCGTGCCGCTGGTCTCCTCCGAGCTCGAGCTCGAATACGCCATGCCGATCCATGTGCCGATGGTCGACGTGCACACCATCGGCGCCGGCGGCGGCTCGCTGGCGCGGATCGACGATGCCGGCATGCTGCGCGTCGGGCCGGAGAGCGCCGGGGCTTATCCCGGGCCGATCTGCTTCGGCCGCGGCGGCGCCGAGCCCACCATCACCGATGCCAATCTGCTGCTCGGCCGGCTCAACCCCGACCGGCTGCTCGCGGTCGATCGCCCGGTCTCGCTGGCCGAGATCCGCGCGCGCCTGGTCGAGACCGTGGGATCGCGGCTCGGGCTCGATGCCGAGGCCAGCGCCGCCGCCATCCTGCGCATCGCCAATGACAGGATGGCGGGCGCCATCCGCATGGTGTCGCTGTCGCGCGGCCACGACCCCCGCGACTTCGCGCTCTTCGCCTTCGGCGGCGCCGGCCCGCTGCATGCCGCGGCGCTGGCGCGCGAGCTCGGCATTCCGCGCCTCCTCATTCCGATGCGGCCGGGCCTCACCAACGCGCTGGGCTGCGTCGTCGCCGATCTCCGGCACGACTATGTCCGCACCGTCAACCGGCCGGTGCCGCAGCTTGCCGAGGGTCTCGTGCAGGAGGTGCTGGCGGCGCAGATCGCCGAGGGCGAGCGCATGCTGGCGCGCGAGCAGGCCGAGATCGAGGCGATCCGCCTGCTGCATCGCGCCGACATGCAGTTCCAGGGCCAGAGCCATCTCCTCAGCGTGGAGCTGCGGCGCATCGATGTGACGCGGGACGAGCTGCAGCGCGCCTTCGATGCCGCTTATTGGCAGCGCTTCGGCGTGGCGCTGCCGGAGATCCGCGCCGTGCTGGTCAATCTGCACACCGCCGTGATCGGCAAGCGCCGCCCGGTCGACCTTGCCGCGCTGGTGTCGGGCGAGCCGGCGGCGAGCCTCGATGCCGCGCGCGTCGGGCGGCGCCGGGTCTGGTTCGAGTCCGGCTGGCACGAGACGCCGGTCTTTCACCGCGAGGCGCTGCCGCCGGGTGCCGATTTCGCGGGGCCGGCGGTGATCGAGCAGCTCGACGCCACCACCATCATCGAGCCGGGCGACCGCGTCGCTATCGACCCGCTCGGCAATCTCCTCGTCGCCATCGGAGGAAGCGCATGACCGTTTCGCCCAACGCGCTCGACCCCGTCACCCTCGCGGTCATCCAGAACGGGCTCGTCCAGGTCTGCAACGAGATGGACCTCGCCTTCGTGCGCGCCGCCTTCAGCCCCGTCATCTCCGAGGCGCTCGACCGCTCCGACGGCATCTATCATCGCGACGACGGCGCGCTCATCGCCCAGGGCGATTTCGGCCTGCCGGTCTTCGTCGGCACCATGCAGTTCTCCACCCAGGCGGTGATCGAGCGCGCCAAGGAGATTCGGCCGGGCGACGTCTACATCGTCAACGATCCCTATCTCGGCGGCACGCATCTGATGGATGTGAAGTTCGTCAAGCCGTTCTTTTATCGCGGCCGCCTCTTCGCCTGGCTCGCCAATACCGGCCATTGGCCGGATACCGGCGGCTCGGTGCCGGGGGGATTCTCTGCCAACGCCACCGAGGTCGAGCAGGAGGGGCTGCGCCTGCCGCCGGTGAAGCTTTACAAGGAAAGCGCGCTCGACGAGGAGATCCTGTCGATCATCCTCGCCAATATCCGGATATCCGACCAGCGCATCGGCGACATCAAGGCACAGGCGGCGGCGCTCGCCATCGGCGAGAAGCGGTTCACCGCGCTGCTCGACCGCTACGGCGCGGACGTCGTGGAGGCGGCGATCGCCGAGCTCAGGCGGCGCGCGGCGCAGCAGATGCGCGCCAAGATCGCCGCCATCCCCGATGGCGTCTATACCGGCGAGGCCTATGTCGACAGCGACGGGGTCGAGGACCGGCCGCTCAAGATCGCGCTCGCGATCCGCAAGGCGGGCACGGAGCTCTACTTCGATCTCAGCGGTTCGAGCCCGCCCTGCCGCGGTCCCATGAACAGCGTCATCGCCACCACCAAATCTTCGATCTACCTCGCCATCAAACACGTCTTTCCCGAGGTGCCGATCAATGCCGGCACCTTCGAGCCGTTGCACATCGCCGAGCCGCACGGGACCTTTCTCTTCGCCAAATATCCACGTCCGGTCTCCGGCTGCGCCGCCGAGGTGAGCCAGCGCATCGCCGAGGCGGTGTTCGCAGCATTGGTCAAGGCGATCCCCGACCAGCTCTTCGCCGCGCCGGCCGGCACCAGCGGCAATTTCGCGCTCGGCGGCTTCGACCCGCTGCGCCAGCGCAACTACGTGATGTATCTGATCAGTGGCGGCGGCTATGGCGGCAGCCGCAGCCTCGACGGCATCGCCAATGGCTGCTCCACCATCGGCATCTCCAAGACGACGCCGCTCGAGGTCGTCGAGCAGTACTATCCCGTGCTGTTCGAGGAATACGCGCTGGCCGAGGGCTCCGGCGGCGCCGGGCGGCAGCGGGGCGGCTTCGGCGTCCGCTACAAGCTCAGGTTGCGCCGCGGCGAGGCGCGTGCCTCGTTCGTGATGGATCACGGCCGCGTCGGTCCGCAGGGCGCGCTCGGCGGCGGCGATGGCGGCCTCAACGCCGTGCTGGTCGAGCAGGGCGGCCGCGCCTATGTGCCGCCGCATCTCTCCAAGGATCAGGACATCGAGGTGGCGCCGGGCGACGCCATCACCGTCTCGACGCCGGGCGGCGGCGGCTACGGCCCGGCTTTCGAGCGCGCGCCCGGGCTGGTCGCCCGCGACGTGCGCCGCGGCTATTACACCGCGGCTGAGGCACAGGAGCGCTTCGGCGTCGCCCTTGACGAGTTGGGCGGGGTCGATGCGGCGGCGACTGAAAGGCTGCGCCGGAATGGCCGCTATGCGATAGGCAAGGCAGTTTGCGTCAGGCGCAATGCCGCCATGCATATCTTCCGATTGTGGCAGTACTGCTGACTTGCCAGATCAGGGGTCGGACGCCTCATGAGGCGTTTCCTCCCTAGACTTGGGCCGCGCCTTCGAGCGCGGCCCTTTTTTTTTCAGCCCGTCATTCGGCCGCGCGCGCCCGCGCCGGCGCTTCGGCGATGGCATGGGCGAGGACGTGATACGTCCAGCCCTGATCGGTCTGCACCACGGCGACGCCATATTCGATCGGGAACTCGCTGCCGTCGCGGTGGCGCCCGACGCCCGCGGCGTGCCGGTCCCGCACCCTGCTCTTGCCGCGATCGCTGATATGCGCCAGCCAGCGGCGATGGGCCGCGCGGTCGCGCTCCGCCAGCAAGGTCTCGCCCAGGGGCAATCCCAGCGCCTCGTCGCGCGACCAGCCGAAGAGCCGTTCCGCCGCGTCGTTCCAGCCGATGATCCGGTCCTGCGCGTCGGCGGCGACATAGGCGTCGCGCAGCAGGTCGAGAACGGCGTCGATGCGCGCCTCGGCGTCGCTCAGCGCCTGCTCGGCCGCGGATCATCTCGGTGACGTCGACGATTGAGCCGTCCCAGGCCATCGCGCCGTCGGCCTGCCGGTGCGGCTGCGAGACGTCGCGGATCCAGCGCATCTTGCCGTCGCTGCGCAGCACCCGATGCTCGATGGTGGCGGGCGACAGCGCCGCGGCCGAGCGGTGGATTGCCGCGTCGACCGCTTCCTGGTCCTCGGGATGGATGCGATGATGCGCGAGACGCGGATCGGCGAGGATCTCGCCGGCGCCGACACCGAGTGTCGCCTCGGCCGCGCCGCTCAGATAGGTGTAATGGAGGGTGCCGTCGGGCATCAGGACGCGCCGATAGAGCACGCCGGGAAAGCCGCTGGTGACCGAGGTGAGCAGCTCTCGCGCCTCGTCCAACGCGCCTTCGCGCTCGTCGCGCCGCTGCTGGTTGAGCAGCAGCGCGCCGAGCAGCCAGACCGACATGAAGGTGGCGACGGCGAAGGATGGCCCGAGCTCGTGCAGCAGCAGCGTCCGCTGCATCGGCGACACCACCGTCAGCCCGGCGAGCGCGCTGAGCGAGACGATGAGCGACAGCAGCGGCAGATGTGCATAGCCCGGCCGCTCGCTCCACACCATCACGGCGCGGCGATAGAGCAGGCTGATGGCGGCGATCAACAGCAGGCAGCTGGCGCCGGTGGCGAGGAAGGGCCCGCCGAGCCACACCCGGTAGGGCACCGCCAGGAGCAGGGTCACCGCGGTGGCCAGCGGGCCGCCGAGGAAGCCGACCACGCCGACGAACGAGGCACCGCCATAGATCGCGGTGCCTGAGGGCAGGCGGAGCGGCGAGCTCAACTCGATGACCAGGACGATGCCGACGATAAGGCCGAGCTGCGCCTGCCGCGCCCGCGGACCGAACCACCACCGGGCTCTGATGCGCAGCTGCGACAAGGCCACCAGCAGGATCGCGGCCAGCGCGATCCTCTGTACCACCAGCAGCACGTACGGGGCGTCCGTCATCGGCATGCCCGATGATGACGCGGCAAATGTTAAATATACTTAACTACGCTGCCGCTTTCGGCAGCGGCGTCAGAAGGTCTCGACCCAGGGCCGCAGCTCCATCTCCCACGTCCAGGCGCTGCGCTGCTGGCGGTGGAGGTGCAGGTAGGAAACGGCGATGGCGTCGGGATCGAGCATCCCGTCCTCGCCACGTTGGCCGGCGCGGGGATCGCCGGCGTGGCCGATGCCGCCGTCGATGACGAAATGGCCGATATGGATGTTCTGCGGCTGGAGCTCGCGCGCCAGGCTTTGCGCCAGGCCGCGCAGGCCGAACTTGCCCATGGCGAAGGAGGACGAGCGGGCATAGCCCTTGACGCTCGCCGAGGCGCCGGTGAAGAGGATGGTGCCGCTGCCGCGCTTCAGCATCTGCCGCGCCGCCGCCTGCGCTACGAGGAAGCCGCCGAAGCAACTCACCATCAGCGCGTTCTGCACCTCGGCCGGATCGAGCTCGGTGATGGCGCCGCGCGCCCGGGCGCTGGGGTTGTAGACGACGAGGTCGGGCGCGCCGAGCTCGGCCTCGACGGCCGCGAAGAGCGCGTCCACATCCTCGCGCCGGCTGGCATCGCACGGGAAAGCGCGCGCCCCGGTCTCGGCCAGGAGCGGCGCCAGCTTCTCGATGCGGCGGGCGGCGAGCGCCACGCGCATGGAGTTCGCGGGTGAAGAGGCGGGCGAGCGCGGCGCTGAGCCCGCTGCCGGCGCCGATGATGAGGGCGGTCTCGCTCATAGGCAGGTCTCCGTCGAGGCGGTGGCCGAAAGCTCGGTTCTGCCGCATAGTGGGCGGCAAAGCAATCACAGGGGAGAGAGCCATGGACCTCAATCTCACCGGCCGCACGGCGCTGGTCACCGGCGCCTCCAAGGGCATCGGCCGCGCCACGGCGCAAATGCTCGCCGCCGAGGGCTGCGATGTCGTGCTGGTGTCGCGCAGCAAGCCCGATCTCGAGCGGGCGCGCGACGAGATCCGCGCGCAGTACAACGTCGCGGTCGCCGTGGTGCCGGCCGATCTCAGCAATGGCGATGCCGCGCGCGGCGTCGCGCGCGACTTCCCGGCGATCGACATCCTGATCAACAATGCCGGCGCCATTCCCGGCGGCACGGTCGAGGAGATCGACGAGGCGCGCTGGCGCCAGGCCTGGGACCTCAAGGTCTTCGGCTACATCAATCTGTGCCGCGCCTATTTCGGCCTGATGAAAGCCCGCGGCAGCGGCGTCATCGTCAACATCATCGGCAGCGCCGGCGAGCGGCTCGACGCCGCCTATATCGCCGGCAGCACCGGCAATGCCTCGCTCATGGCCTTCACCCGCGCGCTGGGCGGCAACGCGCCCGCGGCGGGCGTCCGCGTCGTCGGCATCAATCCCGGCCCGGTGTCGACCGACCGGCTGGTGACCTTGCTCAAGAAGCGGGCGCAGGACCGGCTGGGCGATCCCGCGCGCTGGCAAGAGTTGACCAGGGAGATGCCGTTCGGCCGTCCCGCCACGCCGGAAGAGATCGCGGCGATGGCCGCCTTCCTCGCTTCCGACCGCTCCGCCTATACCAGCGGCACCATCGTCACCATCGATGGCGGGCTGGCCAATCGGCACACTCTCTGAGCGGGAGCATCCCATGCCGCATCTCGCCACCGACGACGGCATCCGGCTCTATTACGAGGAGGCGGGCGCCGGCACGGCGATCGTCTGCGTCCACGAATTCGCCGGCGATCACCGCAGCTACGAGCCGCAGCTGCGCTATTTCGCGCGGCGCTACCGCACCATCGCCTATAACGCGCGCGGCTACCCGCCGTCCGATGTGCCGGCGAAGCTCGAGCGCTACTCGCAGGACCGCGCCCGCGACGACATCCGCGCCGTGCTCGACGGGCTCGGCATCGACAAGGCGCATGTCATCGGCATCTCCATGGGAAGCTATGCCGCGCTGCATTTCGGCCTGGCCTATCCCGACCGCGCGCTGTCGCTGGTGCTGGGCGGCTGCGGCCACGGCTCGACCACCGACCCCGCGGAGCGCAAGCGCTTCCAGGAGGACGCGGCGAGGACGGCCGCCGCGCTCGAGGCGCAGGGCATGGCCGGCTTCGCCCAATCCTACGGCGTCAACCCGACGCGCATCCGCTTTCACCGCAAGGACCCGCGCGGCTGGAAGGAGTTCGCCGACCAGCTCGGCGCGCATTCGGCGGTGGGCTCGGCAATGACCTTGCGCGGCGTCCAGGGAAGGCGGCCGTCGCTCTATGAGCTCGAGCCGGCGCTGGCGACGCTGGCGGTGCCGGTGCTGATCGCCACCGGTGACGAGGATTGGCCGTGCCTGGAGCCGGCGCTGTTGCTGAAGCGGACGATCGCCACGGCGGCGCTGGCGGTGTTTCCGAGCACAGGACACACGCTCAACATTGAGGAGCCCGACCAGTTCAACCGCGTGTGCGACGACTTCTTCCATCAGGTGGAAAGCGGCTGCTGGACGCGGCACGATCCCGGCGCCGTGACGGCGCGCGCCTTCGGGCGATAGCCGGCCGGCCCCGCTTGCGGCCCCGGGCGATGAAAGTAACGCGAAATTAATCGTCGATTTCTATGGTGCGAGCCAGGCGTGCTCTAACCCTTTCCAGCCCGCCCGGAGGTCTGTTTGACGCAGGAGCCGTGGACAGGGCTGCCTGGCGCGGCCGCAGGCTCCCGCATCGCCGCAACCCCGGCAAACGCGACCGCCGGCGCCGCGCGCCCTGAGGCGCCCGATCTCGGCGAGCCGCGGGCGCAACCCAATATCGTCGAGCGGCTCTCGCTCGCGCTCGCGATTTATTTCGCGCGCCGGCCGCCGGTTCGCGTCGTCCTGCTCTGGCTCGGCGCCGTCGTCATGCTGTCCGAGCTCTATGCGCATGCGATCAATCTGCTGTTCGACTATCGCCAGACGCCGGCCACGGTGTCGCTGGTTACCGCGACGGTCACCGTGCTGGTGTCGACGCCGCTGATGGCGTTCGCGATCCTCAATCTGCGCCGGCTGGACCGGCTGCGCGAGCGGCGTAAGCAGAGCGAGGCGCGCTTTCGCGACGGCGTCGACAGCATGGTCGACGGCTTCATCATCGCCGACCAGCATGATCGGGTGCTGCTGTGGAACCGGGCCTTCAGCCGGCTGTTCCCGCGCCTCGCAGAGCGCCTGGAGCCGGGCGTCTCGCTGACCGAGATCGCCGCCATCCTGGCCGAGGAATACGCCTCGTCGCTGAGCCCGGCCGCGCGCGCGCGACGGGCGCGGCATCTGGTCGAGGCCTATCGCCTGCTCGACACGCCGACCGAGGAAGCGTTTGACGGGCGCATCATCATGACGGTGCATTCGCGCACCTCCGAAGGCGGCACCGTCTCGATCTACCGCGATGTCACCAAGCGCCATCAGCGCGAGGCCGAGCTGGCGGCGGCCAAGGCCGATGCCGAGCATGCCAGCCGCGCCAAGTCGAATTTCCTGGCGAATATGAGCCACGAACTGCGCACGCCGCTGAACGCCGTCATCGGCTATAGCGAGATCCTGCTCGAGGACGCCGAGGCCGAAGGCCGCCAGGAGCTGACCGCCGATCTGAAGCGCATCAACATCGCCGGCCAGCACCTCCTGTCGCTGGTCAACAACGTGCTGGATCTCTCGAAGATCGAGGCCGGCCGGATGGAGCTGGAAACGGCACCGATCGATCTCGATCGCATCCTCGCCGAGATCGTCTCCACCTGCCAGAAGCTGGTCGAGAGCAATGGCAATGTGCTGGTGCTCGAGGCCGATGCCGGGCTCGGCATCGTCAGCGGCGATGGCACCAAGCTGCGCCAGGTGCTGCTGAACCTGCTGAGCAACGCGGCGAAGTTCACCCGCAACGGGCGCATCGGCCTTGCCGTGCGGCGCGAGCGTGATGCGCAAGGCGCATGGATCAGCTTCGCCGTCAGCGACACCGGGATCGGCATCAGCGCCGAGAGCCTGGGCAAGCTCTTCACCGACTTCACCCAGGCCGACGCCTCGATCAGCAGCACCTATGGCGGCACCGGGCTTGGCCTGGCGCTGAGCCAGCGGCTATGCCGGCTCATGGGCGGCGACATCACCGCGGTGAGCGAGCCGGGCCGCGGCTCCTGCTTCACGCTGCGCGTGCCGGCGGCGCGCCATGCTGCGGCCGCACGCGCCGGTGCGACGATGGCGCCGCAGGAATTGAACTGAAAAAAGGACGGAGGGTCGGGCCGCGCGTCAGCGCGTGCGGTTGGTGCCCAGCACGTGCTCCGCTTCGGCGCGGGCGGCGGCGCGGCGCAGCGCCTCGCGCTTCAGCTCCACCACCACCGGCCTGGCGTGGCGGCCTTTGACCACGCCGCCGCCCAGCGGATTGGCGGAGACGGTGCCGGGTATCGACAGGCGCTGCAAGTGCGGCGTGCCGTTGCCGGCGGCGAGCGTCGCCTCGATCTCCTGTCCCTTGAAGAGGCGGGTGATGCCGGACTCCGCCAGCAACCGCGCCTCGAACGCGACATCGCCCAGACCCGGCAGGCGCAGCGCGCCCTTGCCGCTCTTGGGATCGAACCACCGGACCACGCCGCGCAGCGCGCCGTGATGCGGCAGCGGCCCCACCATGACCGGGCCGGCGGGCGCGGTCGGCGCCATCTCGGCGCGCCGCACCAGCTTTGGCGCCGGCGGCGGCGCGGCGGGGGCCTCCACGGCAGCGGCATCGGCGGTCACGACCGCCTCGCGGCGGGGCTGGCGCTTCTGGCGCGGTCTCGGAGCGGGTTGCACCATTTCATGGTCCTCGGGCGGGGCGGCGACGGCTTCCGGCGCCTCGCCGAGCCGTGCCAGCGCGTCATGCACGTTGCGGATGAGGTCGCCGACCTCATCCGGGGCTGTCCGGCGATGGGAGAGCAGCCTGGCCGCGAGGCGAGCGGCCGCCGTCATGGTGGAAGTGTTCATGCGCGAGGCTTTCCGTTCCGACAGAGGGATATTGAGGTGCGGCTTCTGCGAGCGCGCTTAGGCGGTAAACACCGCCCTCAAGGGCTTATCCGTCCTTGCGAGCGAATTACGTAGAGGTTTCAAGAGAAAAGGGTGAGATCGCGGAATAAACCAAGATACTGGTTTGATACCACGTCCATTCGTCATGGCAAGTGCCGAATTGCGGGTATTCTATCGGCGGCCGCGGCGGACTATAGTATATGAGTGATATATCCGTCTCCGGGGAGGACGGCGAGGATGAGGTTTCGCGTGGCGGTACCGTACCGCTTCGGCGGGGCGCCGGCGATCTACATAACCGAGTGCGGTGCAGCGCAGCCCGGCGATCCCTGCGCGTGGCGCGATGCGTGTGGCGTCGAAGTTCCGCTTCGCTCGCGCATGTCTGATCGGCGGTGGCGTCATGGCCGGATCCTTTGCCGCGCCTCGGCGCGCCGAATTCGTCTTGCGCGCGTCACGAGGGCGGGATGAAGATCTATGAGGGTGGCCGCAGTCTCGACGGCGCCGTGGTCACGGTGGATGGCCGGAAGCTGCCGCCGCGCCACGATCTCCGCCTGCTGTCGCGGGCAGGATTCGAATGGACCTATGAGGGCGCCGGGCCGGCGCAGCTGGCGCTGGCGCTGCTCGCCGATCATCTCGGCGACGACCGTGCGGCGCTCGCCGGCTATGAGCGCTTCATGCGCGAGGTGGTGGCGCATCTCGACAATGCCTGGCGGCTGACGTCGGTCGATATCGATGCGGCGCTGGGCTCCCGTGGCTAAGGCGGCGGCGCGCCGGCGGCCGCGCGCCGAAGAGAGCGCGGAAAGCCTGACGGAGCGCGCTTATCGCGCGCTCGAGGAGCAGATCGTCACGTTGCAGCTCGCGCCTGGCACTCCGGTGACCGAGACGGCGCTGAGCGCGCGGCTCGGCTTCGGCCGCACGCCGATCCGCGAGGCGCTGCAGCGCCTCGCACGGGAGAAGCTCGTCACCATCCTGCCGCGCCGCGGCATCGTCGTCGCCGAGGAGAATTTGACGACGCAGCTTCGTCTCATCGAGCTGCGGCGCGAGGTCGAGCGGCTGCTGGCGCGCGCCGCCGCGCGGCGCGCCACGCCGGAGCAGCGCCGGCGCTTTGCCGAGATCGCGCAGGGGATGGAGCAGGCGGCGCGCGGCAACGACGATATCGGCTTCATGCGCCTCGACCGCGAGTTCAACCTGCTGATGCTCGACGCCGCGCGCAACGAGTTCGTCGCCGCTGCCATGACTTTGATGCACGGTCTGTCGCGCCGCTTCTGGTATGTCCACTACCGGGAGGTCGCCGATCTGCCGCTTGCCGCGCGGCTCCATGCCGAGGTGGCGCGCGCGGTGGCCGCGGGCGACGGCGAGGCCGCGGCCGGCGCCGCCGACCGTCTTGTCGACTATATCGAGGCCTTCGCCCGCGCCACGGCGGAGGAGGGGCGGTGAGCCGCTTGGCGGTTGGCAAGGAGCGTAATATATTAGTGATACATCTGATGGGGAGGCGGGCATGATGGGGAAGCGCCAGGCGGCATTCCGCGCCGATTACCGGCAGCGCATCTCGCCCTGGTACAATGGCTGGGCGCATGTGGCGCTGATCTATGCCATCGGCGGTGCCACGATCTGGTATGCGGCCGGGCGGATCGCAGCGCCGCGTCCGGCGGAGTGGCTGGTGGTGCCGGCCGTGTTCCTGCTCTGCAACCTCTTCGAATGGTGGATCCACCGCTTCATCATGCATCGGCCGGTGGCCGGCTTCATGGGCATCTACAAGCGCCACACGCTGGCGCACCACCAGTTCTTCACCGACGGCGCGCCGGCCATCGACGGCAGCCGCGACTTCCGCATCACCTTCTTTCCGCCTTACGCGCTCGTCACCTTCATCGCGATGTCCGCCGTCGGCGCGGCGCTGCTGGCGCTGGTCTGGTCGGGGAATGCGGCATGGCTGCTGATCTGCACCACCGTCGGTGTCTACCTCAACTACGAGCTTTTCCACTGGTGCTGCCACGTGCGCGACGACCGGCTGGTGCGGCGCATTCCCTTCGTCAACACCATCCGCCGCCACCATATCGCCCATCACAACCCCGCGATCATGATGGAGCGCAACATGAACCTGACCTATCCGATTGCCGATTGGCTCTTCGGCACCAGCGATCTCGACCGCGGCCTCCTCGGCCATCTCTTCAACGGCTATGACGCTCGCTTCGTCAAATCGGGCCTGCGCAGTCTGCGCGCCGGCGCGGACGATCCGCTCGTGGCGCGCGTGAGGGCCTGAGCCATGGCGGCAACGCTGAAGCGCTCGGTCGCCTCCCTGGTCGGCGGCATCGCCGTGGCCCTGGGCGTGCTGCTGCTCTGGCTCCTGCTCGCCGGCAGCCTGCAGCCCGCCAGCATCGCCGTCGGGCTGGTGCTGGCCATCGCGGTCGGCGCCTGGGTGCGGCTCGCCGATCTCTGAGGCGAACGCGCGCAGCGCGTTCGTCCTCGGCGGGCGCCAGCGCCCCGGACCTGATCCGGGGCGCGAAAGCCCGCACCATGCGGGCTTGCCGCACACTACCGCACCGTCGCCGCCGGGAACCCCCTCAAGACGCCCCGTGTTCCCTTCTACTAGTAGCACGACAGGAGGAGTTGGGATGCTCTACTGGGCAGTGGTGTTCCTGGTCATCGCCGTGATCGCCGGCGTGCTGGGATTTGGCGGCATCGCCGCGACCTCGGCCGGGATCGCCAAGGTCCTGTTCTTCATTTTCCTGGTGGTCTTCATCGTCTCGCTGGTGATGGGCATGTCGCGCCGGCGCGGTCCGCCGATCTGACCGCTCAGCGCCGTTTTGCCGCGGTCTCCAGCAGGGCGAGCAACCCGCTCAGCAGCTGCGTCGGCGAGGGCGGGCAGCCGCTGATGTGGAGGTCGACCGGCACCGCCGCCGATACCCCGCCCACCACCGCATAGCTGCCGGCGAAGAGACCGCCGTCGCGCGCGCACTGCCCGACCGCCACGACCCATTTGGGATCGGGGGTGGCGGCATAAGTGCGCTCCAGCGCTTCGCGCATGTTCGCCGTCACCGGGCCCGTCACCAGCAGCACATCGGCATGGCGGGGCGAGGCGACAAAGCGCAGACCGAAGCGCTCGAGATCGTAGAACGGATTGCCGAGCGCCTGGATCTCGAGCTCGCAGCCATTGCACGAGCCGGCATCGACCGCGCGGATCGAGAGGCTGCGCCCGAGCCGGGCGCGCGCCACGGCGGCGAGCCGCAGCCCGAGCTCGGCAAGCTGCGCCTCCTCCGGCGCCGGTGCGGCGATCGTCAGCGGCTTGGCCAGCAGCGTCTTGGTGAGAAGCTTCCACATCAGAGGTCGTGTCCGGAATAGGAGCAGTTGAAGGATTTGTTGCAGAGCGGGAAGTCGGCGACGATGTTGCCTTCGATCGCCGCCTCGAGCAGCGGCCACTGGAACCAGGAGGGATCGCGCAGATGCGCGCGGCGCACGCTGCCATCCGCGGCGAGCGCGACCCAGGCCAGGATATCGCCGCGGAAGCCCTCGACCAGCGCCATGCCCTCGCCGCCGCCGGTGGCAAACGCCGCGACGATGGCGCCGGCGGGCAGGCGATCGAGGATTTGCTCGACGAGGCCGAGGCTCGCCTCGACCTCGCGCGCGCGGATCAGCAGGCGGCTGTGCACGTCGCCTTCGCTCAGCACCGGCACCGCGAAGTCGAGCTGGTCATAGGGCGGGTAGCCCGGCAGCTTGCGCGCGTCGAAGCCGCGGCCGGAGGCGCGGCCGACGAAGCCGCCGGCGGCGAAGCGCTGCGCCAGCCCGACGCTGACGATCCCGGTCCCGACCGTGCGGTCGAGCAGCGAGGGCTTGCGGTCATAGATCGCCATCAGCTCGGCAAAACGCGGCCTGAGCTCGTCGGTGAGCGCGCGCAGCCGGGCGGTGCCGTCGCCGTCGAGATCGCGCGCGACGCCGCCGGGCACCACCACGTCCATCATCAGCCGATGGCCGAAGCAGGCCTCGGCCGCGCGCAGCACCAGCTCGCGCAGCACCGTCAGATGCGACTGCAGGAAGACGAAAGCCGCGTCATTGGCGATGGCGCCGATATCGCCGAGATGATTGGCGATGCGCTCGAGCTCGGCGAGCAGCGCGCGCAGCCACACCGCGCGCTCGGGCACCGCGCTGCCCGTCGCCGCCTCGACCGCGCGGGCGAAGGCGAGTGTGGCGGCCACCGTGCTGTCGCCGGAAAGCCTGCCGGCAAGCCGCGCCGCCGCGGCGACCGGCTTTCCTTGCATCAGCCGCTCGGTGCCCTTGTGTGTGTAGCCCAGGCGCTGCTCCAGCCGCACCACCGCCTCGCCGCTGCAATGGAAGCGGAAATGGCCGGGCTCGATGATGCCGGCATGCACCGGCCCGACCGGGATCTGGTGCAGCGCCTCGCCCTGGGCGGCCAGGAACTCGTACCGGCTGGCCGGGCGCGGCGTCGCGGCGATGCCGTCGCGCGCGCGCCATTGGCCATGATCGAGCCAGGGCCGCGCATCGCTGATGCCGTCGGCGCGCAGCGCGAACAGGTCCTGCACGGCGCGCTCCAGCCGGAGCGCGCCGGGGCGCAGCGCGGCGAGCGAGGGGAAGCTGCCTTCGGCGCAGGCGAGCGACGCGACGGCGAGCGTGCCGCCCGACGCATCGCAGAACGCGGCGTGGACCTCGCCGGGCTCGGCCCAGAGGCCGAGCAGCGCCCAGTCGGCAATGGTGAGATGGGTGGCGAGGTCGAGCCATTGCTCCTGCGACAGGCGGAAGCGCGGCCACGGGCGCTGCGGCAGCGCCGTGCCGCGGGCGAGGAAGGAGAGCAGGTCGGTGCCGTTGTCCATCGGCGCCTCAGCCCAGCAGCCGCGCGACGTTCTGGAACCAGGTGACCAGCGGCCCCGGCAGATAGATCCCCGCCGCCAGCACCATGGCGAAATGAATGAAGAGCGGCAGCAGTGCCGCCGGGCTCGCCTTGCCGCCGCCTTCGCCGGCGCCGAAGGCAAGGCCCTGGAGGCGCAGCAGCATCGCGGCCAAGCCCACCAGCAGCCCGGCGAGCAGCAGCAGCGCCAGCAGCGGCTGGCGCGCGAAGCTGGTGGTGAGCACGAGGAACTCGCTGGTGAAGACGCCGAAGGGCGGCAGGCCGGCGATGGCGATGACGCCAATGACCAGCGCCCAGCCGAGCAGCGGCTGGCTGGCGGTGAGGCCATGGATCTCGGCGATCTTCTGCGTGCCCTTGACCTGGGTGATATGGCCCACGGCGAAGAAGATCGCCGATTTGGTCAGGCTATGCATGGTCATGTGCAGCAGCCCCGCGAAATTCGCGAGCCCGCCGCCCATGCCGAAGGCGAAGGTTATGATGCCCATATGCTCGATCGAGGAATAGGCGAAGAACCGCTTGATGTCGCGCCGGCGGTAGAGCATGAAGCTCGCCAGCAGCAGTGAGGCGAGGCCCATGGTGATCATCAGCGGGCCGGGCGCCACCGCCAGCGGGTTGCCGGCGAGCAGCATCTTGAAGCGCAGCACGGCGTAAAGCGCGACGTTGAGCAGCAGCCCCGACAGCACGGCGGAGATCGGCGTCGGGCCCTCGGCATGGGCGTCGGGCAGCCAGGCATGGAGCGGCGCCAGCCCGACCTTGGTGCCGTAGCCCACCAGCAGGAAGACGAAGGCGAGGTTGAGGATGGCCGGGTTGAAGGCGCCGACCTGCGGCAGGATCGCCGACCAGGTCATCGCCGGCAGCCCCTCGCCCATCACCGGCTGGGCGGCGAGATACATCAGGATGGTGCCGAACAGCGCCAGCGCGATGCCGACGCCGCAGAGGATGAAATACTTCCACGCCGCCTCGAGCGCTGCAGCCGTGCGGTAGAGCCCGACCATGAGCACGGTGGTGAGCGTCGCGCCCTCGAGCGCCACCCACAGCACGCCGAGATTGTTGGCGGTGAGTGCCAGCAGCATGGTGAAGCAGAAGGCCTGGTACATGGCGTGATAGAAGCGGAGATTGCCCGCCGGCAGCCGGCCGATCGCCACCTCGTGCAGCACGTAGCGTGCGCTGAACAGGCTGGTGGTGAAGGCGACGAAGGCGGTGAGCGCGACGAGGTAGATGTTGAAATCGTCGATCAGCAGGAAGGGCGTCGTCGCCGGCCGCGCGAAGAACGGCACCACGCTCGCGGCCAGCGTCAACGCCGCGGCCAGCACGTTGAGGCGCGCGGCGAGGCGATAGCCCGGCAGCAGCGCGAACAGGATGGCGGCGATGGCCGGCGTGGCGAGGATGACATGGACGGGGCTCATCGTCCCTCTCCGCGGAACCGCTCCATGTCATGGATGTCGAGCGTGTCGAAGCGCTCGCGGATATGGAAGAAGAAGACGCCGAAGATGATGAAGGCGACCATCACCGAGAAGGCGATGGAGAGCTCCACCACCAGCGGCATGCCCTTGACGCCGACCGCGGCGAGGATGAGCCCGTTCTCGAGCGACATGAAGCCCACCACCTGGCTCACTGCGTTGCGCCGCGTGATCATCATGAGGAGGCCAAGCAGCACCACCGACAGCGCCGCGGCGAGGCTCTCGCGCGTCAGCGCCCCCGAGGCCGCGGTCACCGGCAGCACGAGCAGGATCGACAGCGCCACCAGCCCGACGCCGACCGCCATGGTGGCGCCGATGCCGAGCGCGGTCTCGATGCTGCGGTGGATCTTGAGATAGACGATGATGCGGTGGAGCGCGAGCGGGATGATGATCGCCTTGAAGACGAGGGCGATGGCGGCGGTGATGTAGAGATGCGGCGCGTTCTGTGCATAGGCCTGCCAGGCGGCGGCGGCGGCGAGGAAAAACGCCTGCCAGGCATAGATGGTGAGCACGGCGAAGAGCCGGCGCTGATAGAGCAGCGCGAAGCTGAGCACCAGCACGAAGGTGTCGAGGAGATGCGCCAAATCGTAGGCGGGGTTGGCGAAGATCAGCACCTAAAGCTCCTGCGACACGTAGAGGAAGATCGCCGCCAAGAGCCCCAGCAGCAGCGCGCCGCCGAGCAGATCGGCGAGGCGGAAGACGCGCATCTTGGCGATGCAGGTCTCGAACAAGGCGAGCACGGCGCCGCCGAACGCGAGTTTCAGCACGTAGAAGAGGAGCCCCAGCGCGAGCGCGCGCGCGTCGCCGAGATTGGTCGCCAGCCCCCAGGGAAAGAAGACGGCGGCGATGAGCGAGACGTAGAGCTGCAGCTTGACCATCGCCGCGCCCTCGATCAGCGCGAGATGGCGGCCGGAATATTCCAGCACCATCGCCTCGTGCACCATGGTGAGCTCGAGATGGGTCGCGGGATTGTCGACCGGGATGCGCGCATTCTCGGCGATGGCGACGATGAGCAGCGACAGCAGCCCCAGCAGCAGCGAGATGCGGATGCCGACGTCATGCGTCAGCAGGTATTCGGCGATGTGCGGCAGCGAGGTCGAGCGCACCAGCAGCGCTACGGTGAAGATGACCATCAGCATCGCCGGCTCGGCGAGCGAGGCGATCATCATCTCGCGCGACGAGCCGATGCCGCCGAAGCTGGTGCCCACATCCATGCCGGCCAGCGCCAGCGCGAAGCGCGCCGTGCCGAGCAGCGCCACCAGCGCGATGAGATCGGCGGTGCGGCCCAGCAGCAGGCCGGTGGCGAAGGTCGGCACGATCGCCGCGGCGAGCCAGATGGCGGCGAAGATCAGATAGGGGCTGGTGCGGAAGAGCCAGGAGGCGTTGGGCGCCAGCACCACCTCCTTGCGCAGCAGCCGCAGCAGGTCGCGATAGGGCTGCAGCAGGCCCGGGCCGATGCGGCCGTTGAGCCGCGCCTTCAGCTTGCGCACCAGGCCGGTGAGCAACGGCGCCAGCGCCACCAGCAGCGCGAATTGCAGCAGCTCCAGCAGCGTCGGCCGCAGCAGCTCCAGCAGCGCCGCCCTCATTGGCTCACCGCGACGATGAGCAGCAGCAGCACCAGCGCCGCGAACATGAGCGAGAGATAGCGGCGGATGGTCTGGAACTGCAGCACGTTGAGCCGGTCGGCAAGGAACGAGATGAAGTGCGCCACCGGGGCATAGATGCCCTCCCAGACGGGATCGCGAAGGCTGACCTCGAACCGGGCGGGGCGGGTGTCGCCCGGCGCCGGCATGTCGATGCGCTCGCGGGCCGCGAAAAGGACGGTGCCGAAGATGCGGCGGATCGGCTGGGCGAAGCTGCCGGCGGTGTACTGGGTCTCGGGCCGCGCGTCGGGAAAGCCGCAATCCCACGGCGCCGAGCGGCGTATGCGGTCGGAGGCGAAGCGATGGATGATCAGCACCAGCAGCGCCGCGAGGAAAGTCACCGCCAGCAAGATGACGTAGCCGCTGTAGGAGCTGTGATCGGGGCCGAGCGGGGCGAGCCAGAGCCAGCTCGACAAGTCGAGCCCGGGACTGCCGGGCAGCAGCAGCGCCGTCACCGGCCGCAACAGGCCGAGCACGGTTTGCGGCAGGATGCCGACCAGGGCGCAGAGAGCGGCGAGAGCCGCCATCGGCGCAAGCATCACCGGGCCCACCTCGCGGGCGTCCGCCGCCGCCGGGCGGCGCGGGCGGCCGAGGAAGACCGTGCCGAAGACTTTGACGAAGCACACCGCGGCCAGCGCCGCGGCCAGCGCCAGCATGGCGCCCACCAGCGGCACCGCGAATTTGAGCAGCCATTGCGGCAGCAGCGAGCCGTTGACGATCGCCTGGAAGGTCAGCCATTCCGAGACGAAGCCGTTGAAGGGCGGCAGCGCCGAGATCGCCACCGAGCCGATGAGAAAGACGAAGGCGGTGACGGGCATGCGGTGGATGAGACCGCCGAGATGGTCCATGTCGCGCTCGTGGGTGGCGACCAGCACCGCGCCCGATCCCAGGAAGAGCAGGCTCTTGAATATGGCGTGGTTGAAGACGTGGAGCAGCGCCGCCGTCAGCGCCAGCGCCGCCAGCGCGTCGATGCGGTTGGCGTGGAAGGCGAGCGCCAGGCCCAGGCCGATGACGATGATGCCGATGTTCTCGACCGTGTGATAGGCGAGCAGGCGCTTCAAATCGTGCTGCATCACCGCGTAGAGCACGCCCAGCAGCGCGGTGACGCCGCCGAGCAGCAGCACTACCACGCCCCACCACCATTGCGCGGGTCCCGCGAGATCGAAGAGCAGGCGGATGAGGCCGTAGAGCGCCACCTTGGTCATGACGCCGCTCATCAGCGCCGAGACATGGCTCGGCGCCGCGGCATGCGCCGGCGGCAGCCAGACATGGAGCGGCACCACGCCGGCCTTGGAGCCGGTACCGATGAGGGCCAGCGCAAAGAAGATCCCGCTCTTCCAGGGGCCGAGCGTTGCGCCGCGCAGCGCGGCAAAGGCGAAGTCGCCGCTGCCGCCGGCGAGCAACCCGAATCCCAGCAGCAGCGCGCCGACGCCGATGCTCGCCATGACGAGATAGAGGAAGGCGGCGTTGCGCGTCTCCGCCAGGCGATGGGTCGCCAGCACGAGCAGCCAGGAGGCGAGCGACATGGTCTCCCAGCTCACGAGGAAGCTGAAGGCATCGTCGGCGATGAGCACGAGGCTCATGCCGGCGAGGAAGGCGGGATAGAAGGGCAGGACGCGGCCGGGCTCGTCGTCATGGCGGCCGTAGTCGAGCGCGAAGAGGCTGGTGAGCGCACCCGCCAGGCCGAGGACGAGCAGGAAGAAGGCGCTCAGCGCGTCGACGCGGAAATGTGCGCCGATCCAGGGCAGCCCCAGCGGCAGCACCGCCGTTTCGGACGCGGCGCCGGTGGCGAGGAAGTCGACCGCGCCGAGCGCCGTCGCGGCAGCCGCCAGCGCGCTCAGGCCATAGACCGCCACCAGGGCGCGCCGGCCCAAGGCAATGCCGAGGAGCGCCGCGACGGCATAGAGGGCGAGCAGCGCGGCGAGCAGGCTCAGCACGGCAGCAGAGACGGCAGGCCGACAGCGATTGGCTCGATCGGGATGGTCGTCAAACGCGCTTGCATGGCCGTCAAAACCTGCCTCTTGCTCGCTTGCTCAGTCGGGGCGCTTGCGCAGCCGCACCCCACGCCCGCCGCCGGCGCTGGCCGCGCCCTCATTGATGAACTCGATCCCGGCGGCCTCGAGCGCCGCCATGACCTTCATCAGGCTCTCGATCACGCCGCGCACCGTGCCGTTGCTGGCTTCCATGCGCTGAATGGTGGGCAGCGACACACCGGAGGCCTCTGCCAGGGCGCGCTGCTCCATGCCGACGAGCGCCCGGGCCGCCTTCAATTGCGCGGCGGTGAGCACGGTTCGATGCCGATGGGAAAAGCCCTGGGTGTCGCGGCCACAATCGCGGATATCATGCTTTAAACATCAATATTGCGATATCACGCGTGGAAAGCGACGTCAATATCGCGGATGGCCGCGCAAGCCGGGCGGGCCGCCGTCAGGGCGGTGCGTGGGGCGTGTGGCGGCGATGGGGCAGCGCGCGGCCAAGCGGCGACCCGTGCCGCCAGCCTCTCGCCACGCGGCGGACCGGGTGCGCGGTCCGCGCCGCTGCGGCGCGCGCGGTGCCGCCGCGCCTAGTGCTGGGTGGCCAGCGCGCGGGCGAGCTGGCTCAGCGCTTCCTGATGCCGCTCGTTCGGTATCTGCGCGAAGTTCCGCGCCAGCTCCAGGCACATCCGCTCGCGCTGGCTCACCGGCCGACCGCTTTGATTGTCGAGGCCTTCGAAGAAGTAGCTGACGGGCACGCTCAGTACCCGGGCGATCTCGAACAGCCGCCCCGCAGAGACGCGATTGATGCCGCGCTCGTATTTATGCGCCTGCTGGTAGGTCACGCCGATGAGATCGGCGAGCTGCTGCTGCGTCAGGCCGAGCATGATTCGGCGTTCGCGGATCCGGGCACCGACGTGGCGATCGATGTCCTGGGTTCGGCTGGTCGTCCGCTTCGTTTCCGTCGCGCTCATGAGTTGGCTAACTGGGCAAGAGGGGAGGGATCGGTCCGCCGGAGGGCGCCCGAGAAGCCATCAAGGCAACGTTCAGGGGAAAGTGCTCGGTGTCGGGTTCGATGGAAATCGCTGATTTCCATGCAACGTCCCGGCAAGAAGTAAAGGTAGGCGACGAGCGCGGTGACTTCAACCAGATTTCGCTGCGACGATCATTCTGTGTGCTGTACCGACGATTTTCCGAATACCGGGAAACTAGCGCGCTGGATGCCCTCTCTGTTGGATGAATATCATGCATCTCTTGGGAACTTAAGGTAGTATAAGCAGTTTGAGCAGGAGCGGCCGCGGCTCGCCCGACGGCGTCGAGTTCGTGCCGCTGTCATCGGGTTTCCGCCATCGCGCCTCCCTGTCCTGCCTCCGCCTCCCGCTCCTCGCCCCGGGCGCCGCAATCCAAGCCGCGGCGCCGGCGGACATAATTATTTGGTTCAAGCGACCGTGCATTAACGCCCGATGCGTGCTGGGGGTTCCCCGACCACACGCTGCGCAGCAGGCATGCCGGCGCGCGCGCTACGCGGATCGTGCGCGACGCCGCCGGCGGCCCGTCGGCGCTCCCCGGAGGCCGTCCCCTTTGCGCATGGCTGTCCATCGCCGGCGCCGTTTGACAGAACCCCGCCCGGACAGCTACACGAACGCCTGACTCCCACACCGGGCGGGACGTTACCCTTCATGCCGCGCATCTCGATCGGCGATTGCCACCTCTACTACGAGCGGCACGGTGCCGGCTTCCCGGTCATCTTCGTCAGCGGTCTCGGCGGCGTCGGCGCCTATTGGCGCGATCAGGTGCCGAGTTTCGGCAAGCGCTTCGAGGTGATCCTCCACGACCACCGCGGCGTCGGCCAGAGCGATCACAGCCGCATCTCCTACACAATCGAGCGCCTGGCGGACGATATCGTTCGGCTGATGGACGCGCTGCGCATCGACCGTGCGCATCTGGTCGGGCACTCGACCGGCGGCGCCATCGCCCAAGTGCTCGCCATCGAGCACCCGGAGCGCTTGGCCAGCATGGTCATCGTCGCGAGCTGGACCAAGGCGGACGCTTATTTCCGCCGGCTCTTCGCCTTGCGCAAGGAGATCCTGCAGCGTCTCGGTCCCGCCACATACCTCCAGGCGGCGACCTTGCTGCTTTATCCTCCCTTCTGGATCGCGCGCAACAACGAGAAGCTGCGCCAGCTCGAGGCGCAGTCGCTCGCGACTTTCCCGCCGCCGGAAATCGTGATGAGCCGCATCGACGCGCTGCTTGCCTTCGACCGCACCGACGATCTCGCCCGCATCCGCACGCCGGCGCTGATCGTCGCGGCGCAGGACGATGTGGTGACACCGGCCTATTTCTCCGAAGAGCTCGCCCGCCTGGTTCCCGGCGCCGAAGTCAAGTTCTTCGCCCAGGGCGGCCATTGCTTGTCGCAAGTCATGGCGCGCGAATTTAACCAAGCTGTACTCCCCTTTCTTGAAGCGCATACGCCCTCCTAAGGAGGGCGATTGCGCGCTTGCGACTTAAGCTTTCATAAATTGGTTCCGACTACGCTGCATGCAGGTTTGCGGGTTCGTCACGATGCTTTGGCGACCGCCCGAATCACTCAGTGAGCAGCTGAATTATGGCCCCGGACGAGAAACACGTGCCGCATCGCCTGGAGGCTGCTCTCACCGCTGCCGGCGATGTCGCCTATGATTGGAATCTCGCCACCGACGCCATCGCCTGGCACGGCTCGGTCGCGTCCATGCTCGGCGTCGCCGACGCCGGCGCCATCGGCACCGGGCGCGCGCTGGCCGGCCGCCTCAACCCGGACGACTTGCTGCTGCGCCAGCAGCGCCTCAACGCCCACTGGACGCGCCGCACCATCTTCGATTGCGAGTTCCGCGTCCGCGCCGAGAATGGCGGCTTCGCCTGGGTGCATGACCGCGGCACGGCCGTGTTCGACGAGACCGGCAGGCCGGTGCGCATGCACGGCGTCTGGCGCCTCATCACCGGCCGTAAGGCGCAGGAGCTGCGCCTCGAGCACGCCGCCAATTACGACGAGCTCACCGGCCACTTCAACAAGAAGCGGCTGCGCGAGGCGCTCGATCACATCGTCTCCTCGAGCCTGCGCTCGGGCGGCGTCGGTGCGTATCTCGCCGTCGGCATCGACAAGCTCACCGCGGTCAACGATGCGCTCGGCTACGAGGCCGCCGATGCGGTGATCGTCGCGGTGGGCCAGCGTCTCGACCGCTGCCTCCGGGTGAGCGACGTCATCGGCCGCGTCGGCGGCGACCGCTTCGGCATCGTGCTGGCCAATTGCGCCGATGAGCATGTCGCCGTGGCGGCGGACAAGATCCTCTCGGCGACGAGCCAGCTGTCGATCGCCACCGCCTCGGGCCCGGTCTATGTCACGGTGTCGATCGGCGGCGCCACCTTTCCCGAGCAGGCCAAGACCTCCTACGAGGTGATGACCCGCGCCGAGACCGCGCTCGCCGAGGCCAAGCGCGCCGGGCGCAATTGCTTCATCCCCTACCGTCTCTCCGAGGAGCAGCAGCGCCAGCACCGCATGGGCATGGCGTTGGGCGAGCGCGTGCAGCGGGCGCTGCGCGAGGGCCGTCTGGTCTTTGCCTATCAGCCGGTGGTCAACGCCGACAGCGGCGCGGTCGACTATTACGAATGCCTGCTGCGCATGATCGGCGAGGACGGCAGCATCATCGCCGCCGGCGAGTTCGTGCCGATCATCGAGCAGCTGGGCTTCATCCGCGTCATCGACCGGCACGTGCTGGAGAAGGCGGTGGCGGAGGTCGCGGCGCATCCCGGCATCTGCCTCGGCTTCAACATCTCCGGCCTCACCGCCACCGATTACGCCTGGTTGCGCGCCATCACCACCATGCTGAAGGGGAAGCCCGAGCTGGCGAGCCGGCTGGTGGTCGAGATCACCGAGACGGCGGCGCTGCACGACATCGAAGAGAGCGCGCGCTTCGTGGGATCGCTGCGCGAGCTGGGCTGCCGCATCGCGCTCGACGATTTCGGCGCCGGCTTCACCTCGCTGCGGCACCTGCAGGCGCTCGCCGTCGACACCGTCAAGATCGACGGCTCCTTCGTGCGCAATCTCGGCCAGAACTACGACAACCAGGTGTTCCTGCGCCATCTCGTGGGCCTGGCGAGCGGGCTCGGCCTCGCCACGGTGGCCGAATGCGTCGAGACCGCCGAGGAGGCGGCGATCCTGCGCCGCGAAGGCGTCGGCTGCCTCCAGGGCTATTATTTCGGCAGGCCGTCGATCGAGCCGCCCTGGCTGCGCAAAGACGCGCCGCCGTCCGAGGCCAAGAAGGCCGGCTGACTATTCTTTCTCTTTCTTGTCCTTGCCGAGCGCGTCGAGCTGCTGCTGCAGCGCGTTGAGCTTGTCGGTGAGCTCCTTGAGGCTCGCCTCGGTCGGCGCCGCCGCCTCGGCCGGCTTATCCGCCGGGCGCGGCCCGACCCCGGGCACCGTGGGGAAGGGCGAGAACATCTTCATCGTCTTCTCGAACAGCGCCAGGTTCTGCTTGCCCATCTCCTCGAGCGGTCCGAAGGGGAAGAGCCCGCCGAACGTGTCCTGCAGGTTCTTGCGCATCTGCTCCTGATTGCGCGCGAAGGTGGTCATCGCATGCTCGAGATAGCGCGGCACCAGCCACTGCATGCTGTCGCCATAGAGGCTGATCAGCTGGCGCAGGAAGCTGATCGGCAGCAGGTTCTGCCCCTTCTGCTCCTCCTCGACGATGATCTGCGTCAGCACCGCGCGGGTGATCTCCTCGCCCGTCTTGGCGTCGAAGACGACGAAATCGCGGCCTTCCTTGACCATGTGCGAGAGGTCGTCGAGGGTGACATAGCTGCTCGTCGCCGTGTTGTAGAGCCGGCGGTTGGCGTATTTCTTGATGACCACCGGGGGCGTCGTCTGCGCCCCGCCTTGCTCGTCCATGTCGTGCGTCCTTTCCGCATCCGCCCGGTGCGGTTATGGCTGAAGGCGGCAGCATAGCAGCATTTCCGGCGCGATGCTGCAACGCAGGATGCTGCAACGCAGAATGATTGCCGCCCTCCCTGGAATTCGCGCGAATGCGCCGATATACTTCCCGCATGGCGGACCCGCCGGACCTCGCGACCCTGGCCAAGAGGTATCTCGACCTGTGGCAGGAGCAGCTGATCGCCATGGCGGCCGACCCCGACCTCGCCGACAGCCTGGCCCGGCTGCTGGCGGGGTGGGCGCCTGCGAGCTGGCCGGCGCCCTTCGGGGCGCCCGCCTATGACGGCGCCCCGCCTGGGGCCGCGCCCGCTGCCGCTCCATCTGGCCAGCGCGGCGACGCTATGGATGAGCTCGCGCGCCGCCTTGCCGCTCTTGAAGGCCGGCTTGCTGCCTTGGAGGCCGGAGCTGCTGCCGGCGGCGAGCGCGCTGCGCCAAAGCCTCGAACCCGTCGCCGCTGAGGCATTCGCCGCCGCCGTCGATCTCGAGCTGCGCGCCCGCGGCGACGAGTTCCTGAGCGGCCTCGACCGCTACCGCCACCACCCCTACCGCCGCGCCCTCGACGACCCGCCGGCGCTCTGGCAGGAGGGGTCGACGCGGCTCCTCGACTATGGCGGCGGCGGGCTGCCGGTGCTGGTGGTGCCCTCGCTGATCAACCGCGCCTATATCCTCGATCTCGCCGAGGGCAAGAGCCTGCTGCGCTTTCTCGCCGCCGAGGGGCTCCGGCCCCTGCTGGTCGATTGGGGCAGGCCGGACGCGATCGAGCGCGGCTTCAGCCTCACCGACTACATCGCCGGCCGGCTCGAGCCGGCGGCGGGCGCGGCGGCGGCGGCGGCGGGCGCCCCGGTGGGGGTGCTGGGCTACTGCATGGGCGGGTTGCTGGCGCTGGCGCTGGCCGAGCGGCGGCCCGACCTGGTCGCCGGCCTGGCGCTGCTGGCGAGCCCTTGGGACTTCCACGCCGAGCGCGCCGGCCAGGCCCGCCTTCTGGGCGAGATCGCGACGCCGCTGGCGCGCAGCTTCGCCGCGCTCGGCGAGGTGCCGGTCGACGTGCTGCAGATGCTGTTTGCGGCCCTCGATCCGCTGCTGGCGCTGCGCAAATTCTCGCGCTTTGCCGGGTTGGCGCCGGGCTGCGCCGAGGAGCGCGATTTCGTTGCGGTCGAGGATTGGCTCAATGACGGGGTGCCGCTGGCCCTGCCGGTGGCGCAGGAATGCCTCGGCGGCTGGTATGGCGCCAACACCCCGGGGCGGGGCCGCTGGCGCGTCGCCGGCAGGCCGGTGCTGCCGCAGCGCGTCGAGCGGCCGAGCCTGGTCATCGTGCCGGCGCACGACCGCATCGTCCCGCCGCGGACCGCCGCGGCGCTGGCCGAGCGGCTGCCGGCGGCGGAGCGCCTGACCGCGCCGCTCGGCCATATCGGCATGATCATGGCGCGCGAGGCGCCACGGGTGGTATGGCGACCGCTGGCGCACTGGCTCCAGCGCCACGCCGCGCCCCCGCCCCGGCGCCGCGCCCGGCGGCGGGCTTGATCCAGATCAACCCGCCGGGCCGCGGCGGCGGTACTCTGGCAGCGAAGGCCGCGCGGCGCTCTTCGGTATAGGTTTCCAAAGTCGCCGCCGCGGTCTATTTAAGTAAGGCTAGCAAGCCCCCAGCACGAGGATCTCCCGATGAGCGAAATCGTCATTGCCGGCGCTGTGCGCACCCCGATCGGCTCTTTCAACGGTAGCCTGAGTTCCGTTCCCGCGCATTATCTCGGGCAGACGGTCATCGCCGAGGCGATGCGCCGGGCCAATGTCGACGCCAAGGAAGTCAGCGAAGTCATCATGGGCCAGATCCTCACCGCGGGCGAGGGCATGAACCCGGCCCGCCAGGCGGCGATCGGCGCCGGCATTCCGGCCGAGGCCACCGCCTATTCGGTGAACCAGGTCTGTGGCTCGGGCTTGCGCACGGTGGCGCTGGGATACCAGGCGCTGCGCACCGGCGACAGCGCCATCGTCGTCGCCGGCGGGCATGAGAGCATGAGCCGCTCGCCGCACTGCATCCATCTGCGCAACGGCGTCAAGATGGGCGACGCCGATCTCGTCGATACCATGATCAAGGACGGGCTCTGGGACATCTTCAACGGCTATCACATGGGCAATACCGCCGAGAACGTGGCGCAGCGCTGGCAGATCACGCGCGAGCAGCAGGACCAGCTGGCGCAGCGCTCGCAGGCGCGTGCCGAGGCGGCGCAGAAGGCCGGGCGCTTCAAGGACGAGATCGTGGCGGTGAAGATTGCCGGGCGCAAAGGCGATGTGCTGGTCGAGGCCGACGAGTATCCCAAGCACGGCACCACGATGGAGGTGCTGGCGAAGCTGCGCCCGGCCTTCGACAAGAACGGCACTGTCACCGCGGGCAACGCGTCGGGCATCAATGACGGCGCCGCGGTGGTGGTGCTGATGACCGCCGAGGAGGCGCAGCGCCGGGGCACCAAAGCGATGGCGCGCATCGTCTCCTGGGCGACCGCGGGGGTCGATCCCGCGGTGATGGGCGTGGGGCCGATCCCGGCGAGCCGGCTGGCGTTGAAGCGCGCCGGCTGGAAGGCCGAGGATCTCGATCTCATCGAGGCCAACGAGGCCTTCGCCGCCCAGGCCTGCGCCGTCAACCGGGACATGGGCTGGGATCCCGAGAAAGTGAACGTCAATGGCGGCGCCATCGCGCTCGGCCATCCCATCGGCGCCTCGGGCACGCGCGTGCTGGTGACGCTGCTGCATGAGCTGGAGAAGCGCGGCGGCAAGCGCGGCCTGGCGACGCTGTGCATCGGCGGCGGCATGGGAATTGCAATGTGCGTCGAGCGAGGCTGAGGCGTTCGTTCGTTAACGAGGCTGCGGAAAATGGCGGCAGACCAATCCGCAGCAATCGGCGGCAACGGCAAGGGAGGAGACCATGGCACGGGTAGCGGTGGTGACGGGCGGAACGCGCGGCATCGGGCAGGCGATCGCGGTGGCGCTCAAGGAATCCGGCTGCAAGGTGGCGGCCAATTACGCCGGCAATGACGAGGCGGCGCGGCGCTGCACGCAGGAGACCGGCATCGCCTGTTACCGCTTCGACGTCTCCGACTTCAAATCCTGCGAGACCGGCATCAAGCGCATCGAGCAGGAGCTCGGCCCGGTCGAGATCCTGGTCAACAATGCCGGCATCACCCGCGATTCGGTGCTGCACAAGATGACGCCGGAGCAGTGGAGCCAGGTGATCGCCACCAACCTCACCTCCTGCTTCAACATGTGCCGCCTGGTGATCGAGGGCATGCGCGAGCGCGGCTTCGGCCGCATCGTCAATATCGGCTCGATCAACGGCCAGGCCGGGCAATACGGCCAGGTGAATTACGCCGCCGCCAAATCCGGCATCCACGGCTTCACCAAGGCGCTCGCCCAGGAGGTCGCCAGCCGCGGCGTCACGGTGAACGCGATCGCGCCCGGCTATATCGACACCGACATGGTGCGGGCGGTGCCGCAGAACGTGCTCGACAAGATCGTCGCGCGCATCCCGGTGGGCCGCCTCGGCCATGCCGAGGAGATCGCCCGCGGCGTGCTGTTCCTGGTCTCCGAGCAGGGCAGCTTCATCACGGGATCGACGCTCTCGATCAATGGCGGGCAGCACATGTATTAGCCCGCGCCGGGCCGACCGACGGTGCAGAGCAGGACCTTCACGCTGGCCGCGGCGGACGGCGCGGTT
Organism: uncultured Alphaproteobacteria bacterium; assembly: GCA_963789275.1. Classification (GTDB taxonomy): domain Bacteria; phylum Pseudomonadota; class Alphaproteobacteria; order ATCC43930; family CGMCC-115725; genus DAHUYF01. The sequence goes on along the minus strand of CAWBKF010000003.1, from coordinate 412,209 downwards.
CTCTTCGTCTATTGCTGGCTGCCGGACCGTCCGGCCAAGGCGGCGGTGCAGATCGCCCATGGCCTTGCCGAGCATGCCGGCCGCTATGCGCGGCTCGCCGACGCGCTGACCGCTTCGGGCTATGCCGTCTATGCCGGTGATCATCGCGGCCATGGCCGCACCGCCGCGGCGCCGGCGGATCTCGGATTCTTCGCCGAGCGCCAGGGCTGGCGCTGCTGCATCGACGATCTCGGCGCCCTCCACCGCCGCATCGCCGCCGATCATCAAGGGCAGGCCGATCGTGCTGCTCGGCCATTCCATGGGCTCGTTCATGGCGCAGCAGGTCATCAGCGAGCGCGGCGACGAGCTCGCCGGCGCGGTGCTGTCAGGCTCCGGCGGCAAGCCCAGCGCGCTCGCGGCGGTAGGCCGGCTGATCGCCCGGATCGAGCGGCTGCGTCTCGGCCCTCGCGGCCGCAGCGCGCTCATCAACGCCATGACCTTCGGCGCCTTCAACAAGGCGTTCGCGCCAGCGCGCACGCCCTTCGACTGGCTGTCGCGCGATCCCGCCGAGGTCGACAAATACATCGCTGATCCCTTTTGCGGCTTTCCCGCCACGGCGCAGCTCTGGATCGACATGCTGGACGCGCTCGGCGACATCACCAGCGCCCGGCGCCAGGCGCGCATTCCCAAGCGCCTCCCGGTTTACGTCATCTCCGGCAGCCGCGATCCCGTCGGCGCCGACACCAAGAGCGTCGAGCAGCTCCTCGCCGCCTACCGCGCCGCCGGCCTTGAGCGCGTCACGCATCGCTTCTATCCCGAGGCGCGCCACGAGCTCTTCAACGAAGTGAACCGCGACGAGGTCACGCGTGATCTCATCGCGTGGATGGATGGGGTGGTGGGCGCGTGAGCGTACTCAGGAATTTTTCCCTCCCTCTCCGCCGCGGGGGGCGGAGAGGGTTGGGGTGAGGTCGGGCGACCTCAGTTTGCGATAGTCTTGCACGGTGCGGCTCTCGCGGTTGCTCGCGCAACCGCTGACGCCGCCGCGGACAAACCCGCGTTGCGGGTTTGCCTAGGGCACCCAGCCCTCCGGCGCCAGCTCGAAGCCTGCGAAATCGAAGCCGGGCGCCACCGTGCAGCCGACCAGCGTCCAGGCGCCGAGGCTCCGCGCGCTCTGCCAGGCGCGCGCCGCCACTGCCGCTTGCGGCCGCTCGTCCGCGGGCGAGATCGTTGCCGAGGCGCAGGTGCCGCGGCACGCCCCCGTCATCGCACAGCGACAGCATCAGCGGCGCGCCTGCATACCAGTGCCATATCTCCACCGCGTCGATGCGGTGCCAGCGCGACAGCTCGCCGTGCCGCAGCAGGTAGTAGATCGCGGTCGAGGCGGAGCGTCCGCCGGCAGGCGCGGGGTCGCGGAAGGTTTCCCGGAAATGGCCGCCTTCGGGATGCGGGACGAGGCTGAGCGCGGATATCACCTGCTCGGCCTCGCCCAGGCTCACGCCGGATCTTTCGGCTTGGTGAGCTCGATCGCCTTGCGCTTGGAGAACTCGTCGAACCAGGCGGCGAGGCGGCGGTGCTTGGCGCGCCATTCCTCGCTGGCATAGCGGAAGTCGAGATAGCCCAGCGCGCAGCCGACGGTGATCTGGCCGATGCTGAGGGGTCCCGCGAGCTCGCCGGCCTCGACCTCGATCTCGAGCGCGCCGAGCGCGCCGCGCACTTTGCGCAGCTGCGCATCGATCCAATCCGGCCATTGATATTCCTTGGGCCGCCCGACCTCATAGCGGCCGAGGATGGCGGCATCGAGGATGCCGTCGCCCAGCGCCTGCTGCCTGAGCGCCAGCCAGCGCGGCTTGCCCGAGGCGGGGAAGACCTTCGGGCCGCTGTGCAGCGTGTCGAGATACTCGCAGATCACCGGCGAGTCATAGAGGACGAGCCCGTCATCGGTGGTGAGCGCCGGCACCTTCACCAGCGGATTCTCGCGTGCCACCTCCTCGTTGGGCTTGGTTGGCGCGACCGTGGTCGGGATGCGCTCGATGCGTTCGGCAAGACCCGTCTCGAGCGCGACGACCATGACCTTGCGCACGTAAGGAGAGGTGGGGGAATAGCGGAGCTTCATTGGGTGGACTCCCGATCTTGTGCAGGGGTGGCTCAGAATTCGTTCTTGCGCCGGCGGATCGCGGCGGCGGGGGCGAGGGCATCGCCGGGCGCGACACGGCTTGTCGCAGCTCCGGCCGGTCGGCGCGCATCAGCGGATTATGGCGGATGACGAGCTCGGACATGGTGTCCCTCGGCTGACCCTCCAGGAGGCTACTGTAATTCGCCCCGCCGGGCCATGCTACACTGTCGTCATGCATGTCGACGTCGTCGATCTCCGGGATTTCTACGCGGCCCGCCTCGGCCAGGTGGCGCGGCGCATGATCCGCCGCCGCATCCGGCTGATCTGGCCGGACCTGCGCGGCATGCGGCTGCTCGGCCTCGGCTATGCCGCCCCCTACCTCAAGCCGTTTCGCGAGGAGGCGGAGCGCGTCATCGCGGTGATGCCGTCCTCGCAGGGCGTGCTCGCCTGGCCGCAGGACGGGCCCAACGCCGTGGCGCTCGCCGAGGAGAGCGAGCTGCCGCTGCAGGATTTCTCGATCGACCGCGTGCTGCTGGTGCACGGCCTCGAATTCAGCGAGCAGGCCCGGCCGCTGCTCAAGGAGATCTGGCGGGTCATGGCGGGCGGCGGCCGGCTTCTGGTGGTTGCGCCCAACCGCCGCGGCATCTGGGCGCGGGTCGACCGGACGCCCTTCGGCCAGGGCCATCCCTATACCCCCTCGCAGCTCTCGCGCGTGCTGCGTGACGCCGATTTCACGCCCGAGCGGGTGTCGACGGCGCTGTTCGTGCCGCCGACCGGCTCGCGCATGCTGCTGCGCTCGGCGACCGCGATCGAGCGCATCGGCGAGCGCTGGTTCACCAGCTTCGCCGGCGTCTCGGTGGTCGAGGCGTCGAAGCAGATCTATGCCAAGCCGGCGGCGAAGCGCAAGGAGAACCGGCATCCGGCATATCTGCCGGTGGCGACCGGCGCCAGGCGCACCAGCCTGCGCGGCCATTTCTGAAGCCGGGTGTCAGCCCCGCGCGCCGCGCAGCAGGAACAGCGCCTGCTCGGCCATGAGATTGGCGAGCGTGCTCTGCGGCTTCAGCCGATAGGGCAGGCCATGGCGGTCGAGCGTCACGCTGCGCTCGATGCCGACGCCGAGCTCTTCGCACAAAGCGATGAAGTCGAGGATGGTGCAGAGATGGATATTCGGCGTCTCGTACCAGGCATGCGTCAGCACCGGCGTCCGCGGCATGCGGCCATCGATCAGGAGGTTGAGGCGGATGCGCCAATGGCCGAAATTGGGAAACGAGACGACGGCGCGCCGGCCGATGCGCACAAGTTGCTCGATGACCCGCTTCGGCTGGCGCGTCGCCTGCAGCGTCTGGCTCAGCACCACATAGTCGAAAGCGTCCGAGGGATAATCCTTGAGATCGTGGTCGGCATCGCCTTGGATCACCGAGAGCCCGTGGCGCACGCAGGCATTGACGCCGGATTGCGACAGCTCCATGCCGCGGCCATCGATGCCTTTCTCCTGGGCGAGGAAGGCGAGCAGCTCGCCGTCGCCGCAGCCGATGTCGAGCACGCGCGAGCCCGCCTCGATCATGTCGGCGACGAGACGCAGATCGCCGCGCAAGCGCGCGCTGTCGGGAACGGGGCTCAGGCCGCCATCGGCGCTCATGGCGTCACGAGCCCGCGATGGCGCGCGCAACCGTCGAGGAAGCCGCGCAACGTCGCGAAGAATTCCGGCTCCTCCAGCAGGAAGGCGTCGTGCCCCTTGTCGGTCTCGATCTCGACGAAGCTGACATTGGCCGCGACCGCGTTCAGCGCGTGCACGATGGCGCGGTTCTCCGAAGTCGGGTAGAGCCAGTCGCTGGTGAAGGAGATGCTGCAGAACCGCGTCCTGATGCCGCGAAAGGCGTTGGCCAGCGCGCCGCCATGCTCGGCGGCCAGGTCGAAATAGTCGCAGGCGCGGGTGATGTAGAGATAGGAGTTGGCGTCGAAGCGCTCGACGAAGGCGATGCCCTGGTGGCGCAGATAGTTCTCCACCTGGAAATCGGCGTCGAAGCCATAGGTGAGCGCCGAGCGGTCCTGCAGATTGCGGCCGAACTTGCGGTGCAGCGCCGGCTCCGAGAGATAGGTGATGTGCGCCGCCATGCGCGCCACCGCGAGGCCGCGCTCGGGCCTCAGGCCGCGCTCGAGGTAATTGCCCTGGCACCAGTTGGGATCGGCCATGATCGCCTGGCGGCCGACCTCGTGGAAGGCGATGTTCTGCGCCGAGTGCCGCGCCGCGGTGGCGATCGGCACCGCGGCGAAGACGCGCTCGGGAAACGCCGCCGCCCATTGCAGCACCTGCATGCCGCCCATCGAGCCGCCGGTGACGCAGAACAGGGTGTCGATGCCGAGATGATCGATCAGCTTGACCTGCGCCCGCACCATGTCGGCGATGGTGATCACCGGGAATCCGAGGCCCCAGGGCTTGCCGGTGCCGGGGTTGATCTCCATCGGCCCGCTCGAGCCCATGCAGCCGCCCAGGACGTTGGCGCAGATCAGGTAATAGCGCTGGGTGTCGAGCACCTTGCCCGGCCCCACCAGCGTCTCCCACCAGCCGGGCTTGCCGGTGACCGGATGGGGCTCGGCGACATACTGGTCGCCGGTGAGCGCGTGGCAGATCAGGATGGCGTTGGAGCGGTCGGCGTTGAGCCTGCCATAGGTCTGGTAGGCGATGGTATAGGGGCCGAGCGACACGCCGCAATCGAGCGCCAGCGGCTCCTCGACCAGGAGCCGGAAGCCCGGGCGGTCGGGAGCAAGCGTGGTCTCGCGGGCGGGCGATGGGACGGTCTCGGTCATCTCTGGGCGCAAGTTGCGGGATCGCCTGGGAAAAATGCACTTCCTCGACTTAGCATAGCTAGGGATCGGGATGCCGCCCTGTCAACGTTTTCTTTGCTTTCGGCGGCCCGGCGAACTATCAGTATCGCCTTCCGCTTTGACGACATCATCATGGCCACCGACCCATCCCCTCTCGACGATCTGCGCCGCCGCATCGACGAGATCGACGACCGGCTGCATGACCTCATCATGGAGCGGGCGGAGATCGTCGAGGCGGTCGCCGCCACCAAGAAGCAGGGCAGCATCGCCGTCATCCGGCCCGGCCGCGAGGCGCGCATCCTGCGCCGGCTGGTGGCGCGCCACCGCGGCGGCTTTCCGCGCCCCGTCCTGGTGCGGCTCTGGCGCGAGATCTTCAGCGGCGCGGTGATGATGCAGGGCGATTTCGCCGTCGCCGTCGCGGCGCTCGAGGAGATGCCGGACTATTGGGATCTCGCCCGCGATCATTTCGGCAGCAACGTTCCGATGATCGCCTTCCATTCGCTCGGCGAGGCGCTGCGCGCGCTGGCCGAGCGCCGGGTAGCGGTGGCGGTGCTGCCGGTGCCGGCGGAAGGCGAGCGCGCGCCCTGGTGGCCGCTGCTGGCGCGGGGCGGCGCCGCGGCGCCGCGCGTGCTCGCCCGGCTGCCCTTCGCCGGCCGCGGCAATGCCCGCGGCGATGGCGGTCTCGACGCGCTTGCCCTCGGCCTTGCCGAGCCCGATCCGACCGAGGACGATCGCAGCCTCATCGCGCTGGAGCTCACCGGCGAGCTCAGCCGCGCGCGCCTCATCGCGGCGTTGAAATCCGCCGGCCTCGCCGTCACCTTCTGCGCCACGCACGAGCCCGACGGCGAAGCCGCGTGGAACCTGGTGGAGATCGACGACGGCGTCCGCGACGGCGACCCGCGGCTCGCCGAGGCGCTGGCGGTGCTCGGCGATCACATCGCGCGCGTCGTCGATCTCGGCTCCTATGCCAAGCCTATTGCGCCTGCCGCGCTGGGCCTGCGCGGCAACGGCAGGTAGCGATGGCCGAGATCCCGACGCCGCGTCCCGGCATCCTCGACATCTCGCCCTATGTCGGCGGCGAATCGAAGCTCGCGGGTGCTGCCCGCGTGATCCGCCTCGCCTCCAATGAGAGCGCGCTCGGGCCGAGCCCGCGCGCCATCGCGGCCTATCGCGCCCAGGCGGAAGAGCTGCACCGCTACCCCGATGGCGGCTCGGTCGGATTGCGCGAGGCGATCGCCCGGCGCTACGGGCTCGACGCCCAGCGCATCGTCTGCGGCACCGGGTCGGACGAGCTCATCAGCCTGCTGGCGCGCGCCTATGCCGGGCCGGGCGACGAGGTCATCTACAGCCGCCACGGCTTTCTCATGTATCCCATCGCCGCGCAATCGGCCGGAGCGACGCCGGTGGCGGTGCCTGAGCCGCGCCTCACCGCCGATGTCGACGGCATCCTCGCGCGGGTCAACGCCAGGACCCGGCTTGTCTACCTCGCCAATCCCAACAACCCCACCGGCACCTTCCTGCCGCGCGACGAGGTGCGGCGGCTGCTGGCGGGGCTGCCGCGCTCGACGCTGCTGGTGATCGACGCGGCCTATGCCGAGTTCGTCGCGCGCAACGATTACGAGCCGGGCATCGAGCTGGTCGAGAGCGCCGAGAACGTCGTCATGCTGCGCACCTTCTCCAAGATCTACGCGCTGGCGGGGCTGCGCATCGGCTGGGCCTATGGCAGCGCCGCCATCGCCGACGTGCTGAACCGCGTGCGCGGCGTCTTCAACATCAACCTGCCGGCGCAGGCCGCGGCGGTGGCGGCGCTCGAGGATCTCGCCGCCGTCGATCGCGCGCGCGCGCACAACGACCTCTGGCGCCCGTGGCTCGAGCGCGAGCTGCGCGCGCTCGGCCTCGAGGTGACGCCGGCGGTGGCCAATTTCGTGCTGGTGCATTTCGGCGCCAAGCCCGCGGATTCGACCGCGGCCTTCGCCTTCCTGCAGTCGCGCGGCATCCTCACGCGCAGGATGGGCGCCTACGGGCTCCCGGAGCATATCCGCATCACCATCGGGCTGGAGGAGGAGATGCGCGCTGTCGTCGCGGCGATCGCGGATTTCCTCAAAGCGCGGTGAGCGCGCCGCGCTTCGAGCGCGTGGCGCTGATCGGCATCGGCCTGATCGGCTCCTCGCTCGCCCGCGTGCTGCGGCGCGACGGGCTCGCCGGCGAGATCGTCGCCTGCGCGCGGCGTCCGGCGACGCTCGACGCCGTGCGCCGCCTCGGCCTTGCCGAGCGCGTGACCGCCGATCCCGCCGCCGCCGCCAAGGATGCCGACCTCGTCGTCCTCTGCACGCCGCTCTCCGCCTATGCCGGGATCGGCCGCGCCATCGCGCCGGTGCTGCAGCCGGGTGACGATCGTCAGCGATGTCGGCTCGGTCAAGGGCGCCGTGGTGCGGGACCTCGGGCCGCTGCTACCGGCGGGCGTGCATCTCGTCCCCGGCCATCCCGTGGCGGGGACCGAGCATTCGGGTCCGGAAGCGGGCTTTGCCGAGCTCTTCCATGACCGCTGGTGCATCCTGACGCCGCTGCCGGACGGCGATGCCGCGGCGCTGGAGCGCATCCGTGCGCTGTGGCAGGCGGCGGGCATGAAGGTGGTGACGATGGATGCCGAGCATCATGACAAGGTGCTGGCCATCACCTCGCATCTGCCGCATCTCATCGCCTACACCATCGTCGGCACCGCCACCGACCTCGAGGACACGCTCAAATCCGAGGTGATCAAATTCTCGGCCGGCGGCTTCCGCGACTTCACCCGCATTGCCGCCTCGGACCCCGTGATGTGGCGCGACGTCTTCCTTGGCAATCGCGAGGCGGTGCTCGAGATGCTGCAGCGCTTCACCGAGGATCTGACGGCGCTGCAGCGTGCCATCCGCTGGGGCGAGGGCGACAAGCTCGAGGAGCTCTTCACCCGCACCCGCGCCATCCGCCGCTCGATCATCGAAGCAAAACAAGCGTAACGCGAAGCGTTATCGCTCGCGGGCGCCAGCGGTTGCCCTTGCAACCGCGAGAGCCCGCCCGGTGCGGGCTAGCGTCGTCGCTGGCTCCCCCGACACTTCGTCCCCCAACGTAGCATTCCGGCGCGACACGTCGCGCGCCACCGCCCATCTTCCTCTCCAGGAAGCACAAGGAGAGCATCATGGACGGCTCGACATGGATCCTCGATCATCCGGCGCCGCAAGCCGCGCCGCGCGGCAGGCTCCTCGCGCTGCTGCGACGCTGGCGCCAGCGGGCGCGCGAGCGCAAGCTGCTCGGGACACTCGACGACCGTATGCTGGCCGATATCGGCATCACCCGCGTCGAGCGGGCACGCGAATGCGAGAAGCCGTTCTGGCGCGCCTAGGGTGCGCTTGCGCTGCATCTCTGCCCTGCGTCCTTCGACATGCGCCTGCGGCGCAAGCTCAGGATGAGGTAGATTGTCGATGGCAAAAACAAGAATCGCCTCATCCTGAGCGCGAGCGCAGCGAGCAGTCGAAGGACGCACCCCAGTCGATCCAGCGCAAACTTGCCCAGATGCCAAGACGAGAGGAGCCCCGCGATGTACGCCGTGATCTTCGAAGTGCAGCCGAAGCTCGGGCGCCGGCAGGATTACCTCGACCTCGCCGCGGCGCTGCGGCCCGAGCTCGAGCAGATCGAGGGATTCCTCTCGATCGAGCGCTTTCAGAGCCTGACCAGCGAAGGCAAGATCCTGTCGCTGTCCTTCTGGCGCGATGCAGCGGCGGTGACGCGCTGGCGCGAGCAGGAGCGGCACCGGCGGGCGCAGGCGCTGGGCCGCGGCGAGATCTTCGCCGATTACCGCCTCAGCGTCGTCGAGGTGGTGCGCCAATATGGTCTCCACGACCGCGCCCAGGCGCCGCAACCGTGAGCCGCGCTACTCCCAGGTGAAGCGCGGCAATGCGGCGATCTGCGCCGGGCCGAGATAGAGGCGGTCGTTCTGCAGGCTCACCGGCAGGGTGAGTTGCTGGCGGCCATCGGCGCCGGGCTTCGCCATCATCCCCAGCAGCAGCTTGACGAGATTGGCATCGCCGGCGCGCAGCGTGCCGCCCGCCACCGCGGCGTCGATGATGGCGTTGTGGTTCTCGATGGTGGCGGTGAGCGCGCCGATCGGCTGCAACTGGTCGTCGAGCGCCAGCGTGCCATTGGCGCTGGCCTCGAGCGCGCCCCAGCGCAAGGCGCCGTCGGTGAGCTCGATGGTGCCGCCATCCTGCCGCCACGCGGCGAGCGTGTCGCGCAGCCTGCCCGGCGGCAGCGCACCTTTGAGCGTCAGCGCCAGGTTCAGCGTCTCGATCTCCTTGCCGAAGCTCGGCACCGTCACCGGCAGCGAGATCTGCGAGAAGCGCAGGGCCGCGACGAAGGCGTCGTCGAGATGCGTGGCGGGCGCGTGATCGGGCAGCGTGAGATGCGCCTCGGTGGTGGCAATGGTCGTCCCCGCCGCGATGCCGTTGCCGGCAAGCGCGTGCGCGGCAAGATCGATGGTGGCGCCGCCGGCGCGGTCGAGGATGACCCCGCCATCGACGCTCGCCGCGACAAGCCCGCCCGCCTCGCCCGGCAGCGCCGCCCGCGCGCCGTCAGGCGCGCTCACCCGCCAATGCCGCACATCCCACACCCGCGTCTCGGCCAGCACCAGCGGCGCCGCGGCGGTAAAGGGCAGCGGCTTCGCACCGCTCGCCGCGGCTTGGGTGAAGCGCAGGCGGATGACGAGAGGGAACCCCTCCACCGCCAGCCCGTCCCAGGCGACCGCGGTGCCGCGCGCCCGCTCGGCCTCCGCCCAGGGCCCGATCTCCATCTGCAGCCGATGGGCAAGGTAAACCCAATATCCGGTATAGCCGGCGCAAATCGCGGCCGATACCAGGAACAACGACAGAACAAGGCGGCGCATGCCGCTTTATAGGGCAGAGCGGCCGGTGCCGTCGATGCGAAAGCGCACACCGGCAATGCGCGCGCCGCGCTTGTCGCCGCAGCGCCCATCGCCAGATACTTCGCCGCGCCCCAGGCCCGGCCGTCGAGCCATCGCGTTAACCGCTTTTTTGCCCTTCGGCGACAGGCTGGGGGCTCACCGCGCCGGGCGGCGCCGGCGACCCCCTGGCGGGGCGAGCGAGACTGAGTGATGGAACGCGAGAGCGCTGCAAGGCCCGGTACCGCCGCGCCGCCATTGGCGGCGCCGGAGATCGCCCGGTGCATCGCCCGCGGCTGCGACGTCTGGGTGTTCGCCTATGGCTCGCTGATGTGGGATCTCGGTTTCCCCCATGTCGAGGCGCAGCCGGCGCTGCTGCGCGGCTATCATCGCCGCTTCTGCGTCTATTCGCACCGCTACCGTGGCACGCCGGAGCGGCCGGGGCTGGTGCTCGGACTCGACCGCGGCGGCGCCTGCAAGGGCATCGCCTATCGCGTACCGCGCGACGAAGTGCCGGCGGCGATGCATTATCTCTGGGAACGCGAGATGACCAACCGCACCTATCACCTGCGCGAGTTGCCGCTGGCGACGCCGTGCGGTCCGGTGGCGGCGCAGGCCTTCGTCGTCGACCGCACGCGCCGCAATTACACCGGGCGGCTCTCGCTGGAGGAGACGGCGCGACTCATTCTCCAGGGCATCGGCGCGCGCGGCCCGTGCCGGCAATATCTCGAGAACACCGTCGCGGAGCTGACGCGGCTCGGCCTGGTCGACGGGCCGCTGCACCGCCTTGAGCAGAAGGTGCGAGAGCTGGCGGCAGCGGCGCCGCCTTGCGCCGAGCCGCTCTGACTGTCACCAGCCGAAGCGGCCCGCCCCCCGGGCCGGGCTATCGCATGGTACTATTATGGTGGAATCATCACCGCTGTCCCCCGCGAAAGCGGGGACCAGGGAAGCGCTCCGCTCGACGCATTTGAGCGTCCTGGATGCCCGCATTCGCGGGCAAGGCGATTGTTGAGGAATGCAGGATGAGACGCACCATCATCGGCTGGACGTTGCTGGCGATCATCGTGGTGGCGGCGTGGGCGATCTACTGGATCGCGCATCTTGCCGAGCTGGCGCCGGTCAGCTCTGTGCGCGGCACCGTGAGCGAGCCGACGGCGCATCCCGATGTGCCGGTTACCGGCAACATCGCCAATGACCGGCTGGCGAACCTGCCGTCGACCGAGCAGGCCGTGATACTCGGCAAGGATGTCGGCGACGGTTGTGACGGCGTCTTCGCCTTTGCCATGGGGTTCGGCCGGCACGACGCCGACAAGGGCGATGCCTATTGGAGCGTCAAATGCGGCGACGGCAAGAGCTATGCCGTGGCGCTTCATCCCGGCCAGATCGGCGGCGTCAGCGTGCTCGGCTGCGATGCCATGCAAGCGGCTGGCATGACCTGCTTCAAGCGGCTGCCGCCTTAGTGTCACGGCGAGCTCGCGCAGCGAGCTCGCTCTGCGCAACCCACTGGCTCGACCGGAACGAGCCGGGGCCAGCGAGCGGTTACCTGGCATCTACGTGGCATCACTCTCGCAAGGAGAGGACATGAACGGAACGACCGACAAGGTGAAGGGCGCGATCAAGGAGACGATGGGGAAGGCGACCGGCGACAAGCGGACCGAGGCCGAAGGCAAGCTCGACAAGGCGAAGGGCGAGATCAAGGACGCGGCTCATGACGTCAAAGAACACGTCAAAGAGAAGATGAACCGCTAAGCGCTGCGAGTCGGCGCGCCGAAGCCCCGCCCGATCCCGGGCGGGGCTTCGCTATTTGCGCGCCGAGAGCGGCGCCGGCGGCGGATCGGGCCGCGGCGGCGGGATCGGGCGCGGCGGCTCCTCGATCGGCGAGGGCGGCTCTCCATTGCTGGGACGCGGCGGATTGCCCGGCGGCTTCGGCTTGCCGGGCTGCTGGCTTGCGTCATGCTCCGCGGCGAGGATCTCGCAATCGGCGGCGAGCGTCATCAGGGTCTGCCGCACCACAAGGTCGCCTTCGCCGCGCGCTGCTGCGCGCAGCGCGCGGGCGGTCTCTCGCCATACGGCGGTGTCGGGCGCGCGAAGTTTTTGTCGATGACATTCCATGGCTACTGAACGTCGGCGCGCCGGCGGGAATCTCGGTTTTTACCTCCGCATTGAATTGAAGCCAGTGCAGCCAACTGACGCGCTAACCCCGCATTTTGAGTGCCGTGGTATGCCGATCGGGGGAAATGCGGTCATCAACGCTTAAACGATTGCTCCGCGTCAACATTCTGTTATTCCCGCTCTGCCAATATTGAATTTTATCGCCGCGGACGCGGCGGACCGTTGCCAGCTAGCGACGTGCCGAGCCGGTCGAGGGGGCGTGGGTATGCTATCCGAAGCGCCGAGGCTGAAGCCGAGATTCGCGCTCGAGAAGCTCTATATCGACCTGCCGCGCTTCCACGAGGGATCGTGGAGCGCTTATGGGCTGGCGCTGGCGATCGTCGCGCTGGCGACGGCGCTGCGCATGGCGCTGGCGCCGTGGCTCTTGGGCGTGCAATTCATCACCCTGTTCCCGGCGGTGATTGTCACGACTTTCCTCTGCGGCATGTCGGCGGGCTTTTTTGCCGTTGTGCTGGGGACGGTGGCGGCCTGGTTATTCATCCTGCCGCTGGTCTTCTCCTTCCGGTTGGAATCCTCCGAGCTCGCTCTCGGGCTGGCATTCTTTGTGATGGTCGCCAGCGCCGATGTCGTGCTCATCGGCGCGCTGCGTGCGGCGGTCGTCCGGATGCGCGATTTCAATGCGGCGCTCGCGGCGGTCTTCGATTCCAATCCCGATGCCATCTTCGTTACCGATGGCAGCGGGCGCATCGTCAACCTCAACCACCGCGCTGCCACGCTTTTCGGCTACGGCCGCGAAGCGCTGGTCGGGCAGGCGATCGAGATGCTGTTGCCGGAACGCTTCCGCGGCCGCCATGCGGACTATCGTCGAAGCTTCCTCGGCGCGCAGCGCCCGCGGGCGATGGGCGCCGGGCTGGCGCTGTTCGGCCGGCGTCGAGGACGGCAGCGAGTTCCCGGTCGATGTGCAGATCGGTCCCATTCACCTTGCCCGGCAAGCCTTCGCCATCGCCACGGTGCGCGACTTGACGCAGCCTCGCGCCCTTGCCGAAGCGCTCGCCGAGAGCCGGCGGCAGCAGGCGATCCTCGAGGAGCGCCAGCGCGGCGCTGAAGAGCTGCGGCGCTGGGCCGATGCTTTTGACAATGCTGCCTTCGGCATTGCGATCAGCGACGCCGACGGTGTCATCCGCTTCGTCAATCGCGCCTTTGCGGCGATGCGCCAGATGACCGTCGCGGAGGTGCAAGGCATGTCCTTCACCGATCTCTATCCGCCCGCGGAGCTACAGCGCCTGGCCGGGCTGATCGCTCTAGCAGACAGCACCGGCCATGTCGCCTATGAATCGCGGCATCTGCGCAAGGACGGCTCGACCTTTCCGGTGCAAAAGGACATCACCAGCGTGCGCGGCCCGGAGGGGGCCATCACCTACCGCATCGCCTCCGCCCTCGACATCACCGAGCGTGTGCGGACCGAGGATGCGCTGCGCCAGGCGCAGAAGATGGAATTGATCGGCACGGTCAGCGGCGGCATGGCCCACGACTTCAACAATCTGCTCGGCATCATCATCGCCAATCTCGATCTCACCGCGCCGCTGGTGCCGGAGAACGGCGAGGCAAGGCAGATGATCGGCGAAGCGCTCGATGCGGCGATGCGCGGCGCGGAGCTGACGCGGCGGCTCCTCGCCTTCGCCCGGCGCCAGCCGCTCCGCCCGATCGGCGTGCAGCCCAACGAGCTCGTCGCCGGCATGGCGCGGCTGTTGACGCGCGTGCTGGGCGAGCATATCGAGGTCGCGCTCGATCTCGCGCCTGATCTCTGGCCGGTGATGGTCGACCCGGCGCAGCTCGAGGCCAGTATCGCCAATCTCGCCACCAATGCCCGCGACGCCATGCCGAAAGGCGGCAAGCTGACCATCGTCACGGCGAACCGCCGTCTCGATGCCGACTATGCCACCCCCGAGCGCGACGTCGACTCCGGGCGACTATGCCGTGATCGAGGTCACCGACAGCGGCACCGGCATGACGCCGCAGGTGATGAAAAGGATCTTCGAGCCCTTCTTCACCACCAAGGGGGTCGGCAAGGGGACCGGGCTCGGGCTCGCCATGGTGTTCGGCTTCGCCAAGCAGTCGGGCGGCCATGTCAGCGTCTATAGCGAGCCGGGCGTCGGCACCACCTTCCGCCTGTTCCTGCCGCGGGCGACGCTCGACGCGGCGGCTGCGGCGGCCAAGGCCGTTGCGGTGCCGGCCGAGAGCCGCGGCGAGACGGTGCTGGTGGTGGAGGACAATGGCGGGCTGCGCCGCGTTGCGGTGCGCCAGCTCACCGCGCTCGGCTACCGTGTCACCGAGGCGGAGAGCGCCGGCGCGGCGCTTGCCGCGATGGCGGCAGAGCCGGTGCAGCTTCTCTTCTCCGACGTCGTCATGCCGGGCGAGATGGACGGCTTCGAGCTGGCGCGGCAGACGCTCGCCCGCTGGCCCGGCATCAAGGTGCTGCTGACCTCGGGCTTCCCCGGCGGCAAGGTAAACGAGGATTTCGGTCCGCTGGCCACCTCAGTCCGCCTTCTCGACAAGCCCTACCGCAAGGACGACCTGGCCCGCGCCGTCCGCGACGTCCTTGATGCATAAGCGGAGGCGGGGGCTAGAGGTTTCATCTGCATGGTGGCCTGTGCGTCCTTCGACAGTCGCGCTGCGCGCGCCAGCTCAGGATGAGGAAAGCTATTGATGGCACGAAGAAAGTCACCTCATCCTGAGAGCGAGCGCGAGCAGAAACCCGTCCGAAAATCTACGAGTGCTCGGCGTGCGGCGAACTGCATTCGGTCACGGACGGGATGATCTTCGAGAAGACCAAGACCCCTCTGACGAAATGGTTCCTCGCCGCCTATCTGATGTCCAAGGACGAGTTGTTAACCGCCAATCGGGAGCGGTGATTGAGACAGCCATATTCCAAAGCTACGAAGAGTATCTAGCATTTGTCGATCAGAAAGCGACGAGCGGTTGATAACACCGCGCGTAACACCGAGTTTTCGGTGATCTTCTTCGCTCAGGATATAGTAATCTCGTTCAATACCAGAAATCGAAACAAGCACGTTTTAAGCCCTCCAATTTGCCGCTGCAACGCGGTAACATTATTTATGGGATTTCGATGACGGAGGAGGATGCATCAATGACCCGAACTCACCGCGTTGGACCGTCACCACCATCGCGTGAGGAACTCCTGCGCGTGTTGCGGCATCGTTTCGCCACCGACCTTGCCCAGGCACGGGCGGATGTGCAACGCGACATTGACGAGCGCACCAACCTCATCCTCGCAGCCGCGGGCGGGGTCATCGAGGAGTTCATGGCCAACGTGGAGGCGCAGATGGCTCGACTGACGCAAATGGTCGAGGCCCAGATGCGCGCAAATCACCAGCTCCAGATGGAGCTGAATCAGCGCGTGGCGGCACCACGATCGAGCGGTCCGCTTCGATCGCCGCTTCCTGCTGCCGCTCAGGCCATCGCCGATGGCGCAACGCTCGCTGGGGGCAGCTTCGAATCGTCGCAGCGATGACCAAGTCGATCTTCGATTCACGTCGGATGTCCCGACTCCCTGTTAAGAGGGGATAGGGACATCAACTGGTTAGCCGCGAGATCGAGAAGTAGGGTTCGGCGTCCAAATTGAGCGCTTTCACTTTTGCCCTAAGCAGTTGCTTTAGATCGAAGGGGCAAGCCAATACGGTCCGCAGGTCGAAGCCCTCCATCAAGATAATGCTTTTGCTCGGATTCTGCTTGATAAGTGGGACGACGTTCTCGGACCAGCCATTGATGGAGAGGAATAGGCCCATTGTCTGACGGCCCGATCGCGCTATCTGGCCATACAGGCCATCGAGCTGGCGAATATCCGCCAGTTTGGTTCGCCACCGGCATTCCACTATGTAATACCAACCGTCCAATTCGAATGCGGCGTCGATCTGCTCCCCGCCGGCATTGCGTCGGAACGCCTTGGTGATGGGAATTTGATGAAGGTCGAATGTTCTATTGAGCATGTCCTCTAGGAGGTATCCCCGCGCTTGGGGCTCGCCCTCACCAGAGGCTTTATCAAATTGTGCCTGCAACAGTTGACTCTGTTGGTGCAGCTCGGCTTCTCGTTCGCGCCGCTGGCGGGACGCCAGTTCTTCGGCCGCCTGTCTGCGTTGTCTTTCTTCTCGCACCTCGGCTTCAGCTATGCTGCCGGTTAGTTCTCGTGCCTTTTGTACAATGGCCCGCGCCTTGAATTCGTCCTGCGCGAGATGGAACGAGTCCCATTTCGATGCGAGTTCAACCAACTTCCCAACAACAAGCCGATCTTTGCCGTCTCGGGCCAATTCCTCGAGGATCAGCGCCCCGCCTTGACGCTTTGTCAGAGGTTCATTTGTCGACGCATCTCTGCCGTTCAGGAAGCGGCGAATGAGATGTTCGGGTATGCCCACAGGGCGCAGCACCTGATCAGCCGCAACCTTCTTGACATAGGCCAGCGTAGCAATTGCCTCCAGCGCGACGCGGCGAGCCTCGGCAGCGACCGGTTCATGTGTGGTGGAATCTGAGGGGGGCGAATACATCCGCTCACCCGCATTTCGAATAATCGCAGCTCGTGCACTGGTCGCAGCCCTCGACGCGGATCAGCGCCGCTTCGCCGCATTTCGGGCATTGCGCGAGCCGCGGGCGCCGCTCGCCCTCGGCGGGGGGCGGGAGGTTCACCACCTTGCGCTCGGCGAGCTCGGGCGTGGCGCTGCGCTTGGCCGGCATGAAGCCGATATCGACCATGTGGCGCTCGATGACGTCGCCGATCGCCGCCAGCAGCGAGGGCACATAGCGGCCTTCCATCCAGGCGCCGCCGCGCGGATCGAACACCGCCTTCAACTCCTCGACGACAAAGGAGACATCGCCGCCGCGGCGGAACACCGCGCTGATCATCCGCGTCAGCCCCACCGTCCAGGCGTAATGCTCCATGTTCTTCGAGTTGATGAAGATCTCGAACGGCCGGCGGCGGCCGTCCTGGACGATGTCGTTGAGCGTGATGTAGAGCGCGTGCTCGTTCTCGGGCCAGCGGATCTTGTAGGTCTTGCCCGGCAGCTCCTCCGGCCGGCTCAGCGGCTGCGTCATGTAGACGACGCCGCTGTCATAGACATCGGCCGGCTTCGCCGGACGCTGCGGCGCCGGCAGCGGCAGCTCGGGCTCGCGCTTCGCCTCCGCCGTGTCCTTCCTGACCTCGAGCACCGCGCCCGTCACCTCGTTCGGCCGGTAGGTGGTGCAGCCCTTGCAGCCGAGCTCATAGGCCTGGAGATAGACGTCCTTGAAGCGCTCGAAGGGGAAGTCGGCGGGCACGTTGATCGTCTTCGAGATGGAGCTGTCGACATATTTCTGCACCGTCGCCTGCATCACCAGGTGATCGGCCGGCATCAGCTGCTGCGCGTCGACGAAATACTCCGGCAGCGGCGTGCTCTCGCCTTTGAGGCGGCGGAAGAGGCGATAGGCGTAGTCGCTCACCTCCTCCTCCTTGCGCGTGCCGTCGGGCATCAGCACGCGGCGCGTGTAGCTGAAGCTGAACACCGGCTCGAGGCCGGAGCTGACATTGTCGGCGAAGAGCGAGATGGTGCCGGTCGGCGCCACCGAGGTGAGGAGCGCGTTGCGCACGCCGTGCGCGGACGATGGCATCGCGCACATCGGCATCGAGCCCGGCCACCGTCTCGCCGGCGAGATAGGCTTCGGCGTCGAACAGCGGAAATGCCCCTTTCTCCGCCGCGAGATCGGCCGAGGCGAGATAGGCCGCGCGCTCGATCGCCTTCAGCCATTGCGCCGTGAGATCGACCGCCGCCGCCGAGCCATAGCGCGCGCCGCACAGGATGAGCGCATCGGCAAGGCCGGTGACGCCGAGGCCGAGGCGGCGCTTTGCCGCCGCCTCATGCGTCTGCTCCGCCAGCGGGAAGCGCGAGACGTCGACGACATTGTCCATGAACCGCACCGCCACCGGCACGAGCCGGGCGAGTTCCGCCATGTCGAGGCGGGCTTGCGGCGTGAAGGGATCGCGCACCAGCGCCGCCAGGTTGATCGAGCCCAGGAGGCAGGCGCCATAAGGCGGCAGCGGCTGCTCGCCGCAGGGGTTGGTCGCGTGGATGGTTTCGCAATAATAGAGATTGTTGCGGCGGTTGATGCGGTCGATGAAGATCACCCCCGGCTCGGCATAGGCATAGGTCGAGCGCATGATCTCTTCCCAGAGCGCGCGCGCCGGCACGACCTTGTAGGTGGTGCCGGCGAATTTGAGCTCCCAGGGCGCGTCCTCCTTCACCGCCTGCATGAAGGCGTCGGTCACCAGGACCGAGAGGTTGAACATGCGCAGCCTGCCGGCATCGCGCTTGGCGCTGATGAAGGCCTCGATGTCGGGATGGTCGCAGCGCAAGGTCGCCATCATCGCGCCGCGGCGGTAGCCGGCGCTCATGATGGTGCGGCACATCGCGTCCCAGACATCCATGAAGGAAAGCGGCCCCGAGGCGTCGGCGCCGACGCCTTTGACCGGCGCGCCCTTGGGGCGCAGGCTCGAGAAATCGTAGCCGATGCCGCCCCCCTGCTGCATGGTGAGCGCCGCTTCGCGCAAATGGGTAAAGATGCCGGACATGTCGTCCGGGATCTCGCCCATGACGAAGCAATTGAACAGCGTGACGTTGCGCGCGCTGCCGGCGCCGGCGACGACCCTGCCGGCCGGCAGGAACTTGAACCCGGCCATGGCTTCGTAGAAGCGCTCCGCCCAGAGCGCCTGGTCCGCCTCGGGCTCGGCCAGCGCATTCGCCACCCGCCGCCAGGTATCCTCGATGGTCCTGTCCACGGGGTTCCCGTCCGGCCCCTTGAGCCGGTACTTCATGTCCCAGATCTGCTGCGAGATCGAGGCGACGGCGACCATCTGGATGATCCTCGGCTGGTAGCGGGCTGCTAGCTACCCCTAGCAGCGGCAGGCGGCTGGCACAACGGAAATCGTTCCCGATTTGTCCTCGCTGATTTCACACCAGCGTCACCTCACAAATGGTTAATCGGGCTTGATACCTCAAGTTTTTTCCCGCTTTTCACGACCCGATGCTCCCCACGATTCACAAGCGCGCGGATTTGCCCACAAACTTATCCACAGGCGCGATGGCCACAGCGCCGGGATTGCGGCAGGCACGGCGCGGCGTCCGGGCTCGAGCGCCGTGCCGGCGCGTGCCATGGCGCACAGGGGGGCGCCGCGCCGGGAGCCTCGCGTAACCGTGAATTGATCCCCTTCGTGGTGCACCGCACTATCGATGGCCATCAATCATGGGGGACCAACGATGACATCGACCAGCATGCGCATTTTCGCTGCCGTGGGGCTGATCCTGGCAACGCTGAGCCTCGACGCCACGGCGGAGGCCGATTCCGGCCTCGCCATCCCGAAAGGCTACCGCCAGTGGTTCCTAGTGAACTCGATGATCGTCAGCTCCGCGAGTCCGCTCTTCGCGATGCTCGGCGGCATGCACAACGTCTCCATCAATGCCAAGGGGCTGGCCGCGCTGAAGAGCGGCGGGACCTATCCCGATGGCAGCCTTTTCCTCGACGACATCCACGAGGTCACCGATGCCAACGGCGTCGCGAGCGAGGGCCCGCGCAAGGCGATCGCGGTGATGCTGCGCAACAGCAAGAAATACGCGGCGACCGGCGGCTGGGGCTTTCAGGTCTGGGGCGGCGGTGATCCCAAGAAGCCGATCGTCACCGACGCGGCGGCGCAATGCTTCGGCTGCCACGCGCCGCACAAGGACAATCAGTACGTGTTCTCGACGTACATACCGTGAGATCCGCGTTCCGCGGCGCAGGCATGTCTGCCCTGCCTAATGGATCTCCCCCGGCGCGCTTGATCGCTTCGCGTAGCCGGGCCGGTGAGAAATCCGGGCTCTTGCAGACGTCGAGGATCACCTTCTCGCGCCGGGCGACGAGGTCGATGGCGGCGGGCAGCTGGCGCACCGCTTCGGCGGGGATCACCACCGCGCCGTGATAATCGGCGTGGATCACGTCGTCATGCGCCGCCTGCATGCCGAAGACCATCACCGGCCTGGCGAAATCCACCATATGGACATGCGCGTGGCTGGGGCCGACCCGGCCGCCGATCATCTGGAAGCCCGGCGCCCAGGCGGTGAGGTCGCGGAACGAGCCGTTGGTGACGCAGCCCAGCGCGCCCAGCGCCTTGTGCACCGTCGACTGCACCTCGCCCCAATAGGCGCCGTAGCCCGGCGGATGGTCGATATCCTGCAGCACGACGACGGTCGGCAGATCGGATGCCGCGACATAGTCGTACCAGTCGAGCCGGTTGGCGACGGGCCCGCGCGGCGGCTCCTTGGCCCGGATGGTGCCGGTCCGCGCCAGGCCCACGATCGGCGGCAGCTTCGGGTCGACGGCGATCATCGGCTCGATGGTGAAGCCGATGGCGCGGCGCTCCGGCATGACGATCTCGAGCCCGTTGCAGATGGTCGGCACGTCCCATTGCCGGAGCCGCTCGAGATCATCGCGCGTGAAAGGGCGTTCGGGCATGGTTTCCTCCCTCTTCTTATCTTACCGGTGCGCAGTGTTCCACGCGCCGAGTGCGCACGGCAAGCGAGCCCTCGGCGGCGGTGGTCGCCGCACTTTGGTCTTGTGCCGGCGTAAACGATATACTGCACGGCAATTCCAGACTCCGGAGCTTCCCATGCGTCTCAGTGCGTTTTTCCCGACACGCGATATCGGCAGCGATCCCGTCAAGATCCGGGACTGGGCACAGGCCGTCGAGGATCTTGGCTACGCCTATATCGAGGTCCCCGACCACGTGTTCGGCGCCGCGGCGCGCGACGGCTGGACGCCGCTCTACAACGAGACCGATCCCTTCCACGAGACCATGACGACGCTGGCCTTCCTGGCCGCGGTCACCAAAACCGTCAGGCTGTCGAGCGGCATCCTCATCCTGCCGCAGCGCCAGACCGGCGTGGTCGCGAAGCAGGCGGCCGAGATCGACATCCTGAGCGGCGGCAGACTGCGTCTGGGGGTCGGCGTCGGCTGGAACCACGTGGAGTACGAGGCGCTCGGTGCCGAGTGGAAGACGCGGGGCGCGCGCCAGGCCGAGCAGGTGCAGGTGCTGCGCCGGCTGTGGACCGAGGATCTCGTCACCTTCTCCGGCCGGTTTCATGAGCTGCGCCAGGTCAGCATCCTTCCGGCGCCGATCCAGCGGCCGATCCCGATCTGGTTCGGCGGCTCGTCCGACGCGGTGATGGAGCGCGCCGCGCGGCTCGGCGACGGCTGGATGCCGATCATGGCGCCCGACGATCAGGCGGCGGCGAAGCTCGCGACGCTGCGCGGGCATCTGAAGACCTTCGGGCGCGACCCGGCCGCCTTCGGGCTCGAGGCCTGGCTGCGCATGGACACGCCCGACCCGCAGCGCTGGGCCGCCGCCGCGGAAGCGTGGCGCCGGCTTGGCGCCGGGATGGTGATGTTCTATCCGATGTACCGGATCGCCACCTTCGACGAGCAGATCGAGACGCTTCGGCGGTTCAAGGAAGTGGTTGCCTAGCGCGGCGCGACGCGTCGTCGCTGGCCTCCGCCACCAGCCGCTCGGTCGCCGCCTCGATCCGCTCCTCGAGCGTTGCCATCACCGCCTTGCGCTCGCCGCCCGGCGGGATCGGCGGCAGGATCTCGACGACGATCCGCCCCGGCCGCTTGATGACGACACAACGGATCGGACAGCGGCCAAGCTACCTAATAAGTGCCGCGCTCAAGCATCGTGGTCACTTTCCCTTGTCCGTCGGTTCGAAGCACCCGAAGAAATTCGGCCAAGCTGACGAGGTCCTTGGAAAGCGAGAAGTGCATGTCCACCTCCGCGCGCCCGAACTGCCTCGTAAACCCCGGAATGCGCAGAGCATAGACGCGTTCGTAGAGACGTTCGTGCAAGAGAATGTCAGCGCGCCTCGCGGATAACACGTACCATTCGGCGTTACGGATGCGCTGGTAGGCAGTCATGAAGGCCGATGAGCGCGCTGTGACAATCCGAGCGACGAGCCAGTCCTCGAAGTCGCGTTTGCGAGTCACTACGCTGGAGGCGAACAGCAACGCCAAGGGATATATTTCTGAATCAGGTAGTGCCGCTGCAACGGCTGCTGCATTAAGATCTGGAACTCCGACAACCGCAAATACGTAAGGCAAATGCTCCTTCTCTTGCTCCTGAAGGGCGGCATGTATTTTGTACGTCGCGAGAGGAAAGCAGTCATTAGGTTCGAGACCCACCATTTCAGCGCCGCGTCGAAAAACAGATCCAACAAATTTCACGTTGAAACGATACAGCGGACGACTATTTCCGTTGAGGAGCCGATAGTCAGTATTCGTTCGTCCTTCGCGGACGTCTTTGAGTTCAAATTCACCAGCATCAATTCCAATACGGCACAGCTCTTCGAACGCGATCTCTGCGGCTCGGCCCAAAACAAGTTGCCCGACGTTTCGCCGCAGCTTGTCGACTGCTTCGTGCTGCAGGTCGCTCTCGCGCACGCGCAGAACCGCGTAGGCGATATCGCTACTGCCCGCTACGTCGCTCAGCCTGGACGAAGTGGTGCCAACCTTCGATGCCGCGCCGGCCACACTATCTCCGGATTGCACGAGGAGCGCACCCTGAATGAGATGAAGGGGTTTGGGCCACCTCTCGCTGTCGCGCAATGCGAGCCGAAGAAAATCCAGTACGTTGGAAACAGACTTAGTCACAAGGTGCGCGGGTCCAAGCCGAAGCGCACCGCGGACGCTCGGACATAAGCATCCTCTAAGTCGATCGCGATCCACTTACGTCCCAAATCCTCGGCGACGCGGCCAGTTGTATTACTGCCCGAAAATGGGTCAAGGATTAGGCCGCCGGGGGAGGTAAGAAACTTAATGAAGAATTCTGGAACGGCCGCCGGAAACCGCGCGGGATGCACTTTCATCCCGAGCGCGGCGCACGCACGTATATACGCCGAGTTGCTTTCGTTGTTCCCACGGGTAATCAAGTTTGGCGGGATCGAGCCTCCGGCATCTTTGCGAAATTTCGATGTGATGTTGTGGCCGCTCGGTCGCTTCTTCGCTTTGTATCCGCGCTCAATGAGGCGCTTCATGTCCGCGCTGTACGGAACAAGCACTTGACGGTTGTCGGCCGCGGGCCATGGCGTCGGCGAAAGCCACCAGATGTGCTCGACACTATCCTTAATTCGAGTGCGCCGCACATTCACCCATTCTGCCGGTGCAGGCAGTCGCGCTGGGTTATACCAAAAGCATTCCTGAGCCAGATTGAACCCGAGCTCATCGCAGAGCGCGATCAGCAGCTTGAAATGGTAAAGCGACCGTGTCGGGCTTCCGGGGTTATAGCTGCCACCAATATTGAGAATAAAACTTCCGTCATGTTTTAGAACGCGTTTTATTTCGCGCGCGATCGGGAGCATCCATCCTACGTAGTCGCTCTTATCGACATTGCCGTACTCCTTCTTGAAGTGCAGAGCATACGGCGGCGAAGTTACGACCATATCGACGCAGCCCGCTGGTACCAGCTTTAAAGCGGCCAGCGCATCGGCGCCATAAGCAGCCCCGCTTGCCGTCGCATATACCGGCGAAATCCCCGCAATCAGATGGCTTGGATGCTCTTTCGGCAGCCAGGCGGCCTTGGAATCTTCTCTCAGAGCGAGGCGGGACAAGCGCCCCCGGCGAGGTTCTGCGGTTGTCACTATGTCGGCCACTTTTCATCTCCCTCGGGCAGCGATAATGAGTTAGATCGGTCCAGTCCGCTACATTATTTTGGGTGGCTGCTCAATCATATCCACAACCTGTTGATGGGTGGCGTCGAATGTTCCTGTAATGTTCTAAAGTAGGCTCGTCTAACTGGATCCGTCAAGACGTGCCTCCGCCACCAGCCGGTCGGTCGCCGCCTCGATCCGCTCCTCGAGCGCCGCCATCACCGCCTTGCGCTCGCCGCCCGGCGGGATCGGCGGCAGGATCTCGACGATGATCCGCCCCGGCCGCTTGATGAAGCTCCGCCGGCCCCAGAACACGCCGGAATTGACCGCCACCGGCACCAGCGGCACATCAAGCTGGCGGTAGAGCGCGGCGACGCCGGGCTGGTAGGGGCGGCGCGTGCCGGGCGCGGTGCGCGTGCCTTCGGGGAAGATGACGATCGGCCGCCCCTCGGCGACGGCGCGCTTTGCTGCTGCCACCAGCTTGCGCAAGGCGGGTGCGCCGGCCTTGCGGTCGATGGCGATCATGCCGGCTTTCCAGAGATACCAGCCATAGAACGGGATCCACAGCAGCTCCTGCTTGAGCACGATCGCGGGATCGGAGAACAGCACGGCGACGGCGAAGGTGTCCCAGGCCGATTGGTGCTTCATGGCGATGATCACCGGCCCCCGCGGCAGGTTCTCGCGCCCGCGCAGCTCGTGGGTCAGCCCCACCGTCAGCGCGCAGAGCCGCAGCACGGCGCCCGCCCAGGCGCAGCCGAAGCGGCAGGCCTGGCGCCGCGTCATCACCAGCACCGGCAATCCTGCGATCGCCTCGACCGCGGTGAAGAGATAAAGCGCCAGGTTGAAGGCGAGCGAGCGCAGTGGGATCACCGCTCGGCCTCGCTCTCGCCCAGCAGCAGCGGCCGCGCCAGCGCCACCAAGTATTTGTGATATTCACCGATGATGAGGTTTGCCGTCCCGGGCGAGACCCACCAGCGTTCCTGCTTGAGGCTTTCGGGGAAGACCGGGTTGGCGACGATGCGCGTCTCAGGCATGGCGCGCGAGAATTCGAGCAGGCTGCGCGGCATGTGATAGCTGGCGGTGACCAGGCGCAGCGAGTGGAAGCCCTCCTCGCGCATCCATTGCGCGGTTTCGAGCGCGTTGCCGAGCGTGTTGTCGGCCTCGTGGCCGAGCACGACGCAGCAGGCGACATGCTCGGGCGACTGGCGCGAGATGCGCAGCAGCGCCGTCACATCGGTCGAGTGGTAGACGCCGGAGACGAAGAGCTTCTTCGCCTTGCCCGCGGCCAGCAGCGCCAGCCCGCTTTGCACCCTGAGGCTGCCCCCGGTGAGCACGACGATGGCGTCGGTCTCGCTGTCGGCGTCGCCGACCTCGTTGGGGATCGAGCGCATGAACCAGACGAAGCCGCCGAGCCAGACGACGACAAGGGCGAGCAGCAGCGCCGCAGGAAGGCTGAGCCGGCCGAGGCGGCGGCGATCGCCCTGCGCCCGGCGGAAGATCATGGCATGCGCTTCAGCGCGCGCAGTACGGTGATGCGCGCCGTCAGCATGGCGATGAGTGCCGCGGCGAGCGGCAGCAGCAGCAGCACCAGCCAGTGCCAGGGCGCGAGCTCGAGCGCGGGCAGCAGGCGCACATGCTCGCCGAACAGCGCGGTGGCGGCGCCGGCATGGCCGATGCCGAGCAGCGTCAACAGCGTCAGCACCAAGCCCACGATGCCGCCGCGCAGGCCGAGATCGAGCGCCTGGCGCTGGAACTGGCCGGCGATGTAGCCGTCGCGCGCGCCGATGAGATGCAGCACCTCGACGACCGCGTGGTGGACGGCGAGCCCGGCGCGGGTGGTGAAGACGACGGTGAGCACCGCCGCGCCGGCGATCAGCAGGACGATGGCGAGCGCCGTCGCCTCGATCGACAGCACCAGCCCGGCCAGCCGGTCGAGCCAGAGCCGATGGTCGTCGAGCACCGCGCCCGGCGCCGCGGCGGCAAGCTGCGTGCGCAGCGGCTCGAGGTCCGGCGCCTCCGCCGGGTCGATGCGCAGATCGATCAGCCGCGGCAGCGCCAGCTCGTCCGGCGTGAGCGCGGTGCCGAGCCAGGGCTCGATGAGGCGCTGGGTCGCCGCCCGCGACAGCGGCTCGGCGCTGACCACCCCTGGTGTGTGGCGCAGCAGCTCCAGCACCGCGCCCATGCCGTCGGGCTTGCCCTCCTCCGCCGGCGGCAGCTGCACCGTGAGCGTCCCGGCGAGGCTCTGGTCCCAGCGCTGCAGCGCGTCCTGCAGCACCAGCGTGCCGGCGAGCGCCAGCCCTGCGAGATAGACCATGAGCGCGATGATCCACGGCAGGAAGCGCACCGAGCTGTCGCGGTTCAAGGGGATGTCCAGGCGGCGCAGCATCGCTATCCCGCCTGCCGCTCGCGCGCGCGCTCCTGGGTGAGCTCGCCATTCTCCAGGTGGAGGCGCGCATGGCCGAAGCGCGTCACCAGCCCCTCGTTATGCGTGGCGATGACCAGCGTGGTGCCGAGCTTGTTCATCTCTTCGAAGAGCCGCAGCAGCCGCAGCGCCATCTCGTCATCGACATTGCCGGTGGGCTCGTCGGCGAGCAGCAGGCTCGGCCGGCCGATCACCGCGCGGGCGATCGCCACGCGCTGCTGCTGGCCGCCCGACAGCGTCGCCGGCCGGGCATTGAGCTTGTCGGCAAGCCCGACCCAGCGCAGCAGCTCGCTGACATGCTCGCGGATCTGCTCCTCGGCCAGCCCCGCGACGCGCAGCGGCAGCGCCACGTTGTCGAAGGCGGAGAGGTGGTCGATGAGGCGGAAATCCTGGAACACGACGCCGATCTTGCGGCGCAGCGCCGGCAGCTCGCGCCGGGGGGTGGTGGCGATGTCGCGGCCGAACAGCGAGATCAGGCCGCGCGACGGGCGCTCGGCCAGGTACATGAGCTTCAGCAGGCTGGTCTTGCCGGCGCCGCTCGGCCCGGTGAGGAAATGGAACGAGCCGGCGGCGAGCTCCATGGCGATGTCGCGCAGCACCTCGGGGCCCGCGCCGTACCGCATGCCGACATTCTCGAAGCGAACCAAGGCGCGCGCTCTCCGTCGCACCGCGGCGTCAACCTTCGCCGCTCGGGTGCAACATGACATGAGGCGGCGGGCCGCGTAAAGTCGAGCGCGCTGACGGGCGGCGCCCGACTCGATGCCCGTGATGCCCGCGACGGGCGAGTCGCGCGAGGTTTCCTTGCTTCGCGCCTCGATTGAGCCCTATAAGAAGAAAAAAGGCGCTGCGTCATCGATGATTGCAACCTGTCCGGTATGTTCCACACGGTACCTGGTCGACCCTGCCGCGTTGGGCCCGACGGGTCGCTTGGTGCGTTGCGCCGGCTGCGCCCATACATGGCATCAGGATCCGGCCGAGGATGCGCCGCGGCGGGTCGATCTGGCGCCGCCCGAGCCGCCGCCGACGCCGCAAGTGGCGATACGCACCACCGGCCGGGTGCAGCTTCCCGCTCTGCAGCCGCAGCGTCGTCGGCTTTCGGTCGCCGGCTGGGCGGCTTACGTCATCGTGCTGGCGGGCATCATCGCCGGCGGGCTGTGGTGGACCCGCGACCAGGTGGCGAGTTGCTGGCCGCAGGCCGCGCGCTACTACCAGATGCTCGGCATTTCGGTCGAGACGGCGCAGGGCAGCTTTGATTTCCACAATGTGACGCCGACCCGCGACACCGAGAACGGCTTGCCGACCCTCGTCATCCAGGGCGACGTGGTCAACGTCTCCGGCGTGGCACGGCAGGTGCCGAAGCTCAAGGTCACCTTGCTCGACGGCAGCAGCAAGGAGCTGCAATCCTGGTCCTTCACCGTCAGCGACGACCGCCTGCTGCCCGGCGCCAGCGTGGCCTTCCGCACCAGCATCGCCCAGCCCAACGAAGCTGCGACGATGATCAAGGTCTCCGTCTCGGACGGAGGCTAGCCCCGTGGCCAGGATCCTGGTGGCGGATGACGAGCCGGCGGTAAGCGCCTTCGTCACCCGCGCGTTGCAGCACCGGGGCCATGAAGTGAGGGCGGTGCCGGACGGCTCGGCCGCCCTCGGCGTGCTCGCCGGCGAGCGCTTCGATCTGCTGCTCACCGATATCGTCATGCCCAATCTCGACGGCATCGGGCTCGCGCTCAAGGCGAGCAAGGATCATCCCGCGATGAAGATCCTGCTGATGACCGGCTTTGCCAGCGAGCGGCAGCGCGCGCACAACCTCGAGGCGCTCATCCACCGCGTCATCGCCAAGCCCTTCACCCTGGAAGAGATCTGCGCCGTGGTGGAGGAGGAGCTAGCGGGGCAGGGTTAGAGCGTGCTTCCGCTGGATTGACGCGGTGCGTCCTTCGGACAACCCGGCCGACCGCTTCGCGGTCGGCCCCGGAGGGTTCGATCGCAGAGCGATCGAACGGGTTGTCCGCTACGCTCGCGGTCAGGATGAGGCGATTTTCTTTGTGCCATCAACAATATCCCTCATCCTGAGCTGGCGCGCGCAGCGCGCCTGTCGAAGGACGCACGGGTGCTCTTGCAGCCGAAACCTGCCCTACCGCACCCGCTCCACCGCCCGGCGCAGCGTGTCGGCGCTCTGCTGCAGCGCTGCCGCTTCCTCCGGCGCGAGATGCGGCGTCAGGATCTCCGCGACGCCGGCGCGCCCGAGCACGGCGGGCAGCGAGAAGGTGACGCCGTAGCGTCCGCTGTAGCAGCCGATCGGGATCGCGATCCGCTCGTCGCGCAGCACCATCTCGGCGATGCGGGCCGAGACCATGCCGATGCCGTATTGGCTGGCGTTGTTGCCTTCGATGATGGTGATGTTGGCGTAGCGCACCTCGCGCTCGAGCTCGGCGCGCCATTGCTCCGCCTTGAGGTCGCGTGTGGCCAGCACATCGGCGAGCGGCACGCCGGCAATGCGCACGCCCGACCAGATGAACACCTCCGAGGTGCCGTGCTCACCCAGCACCTGCGCCTCGACCGCGGCGGCGTCGACGCCGAGCGCCCGGCCGAGATGGACCCTGAGGCGCAGGCTGTCGAGATATGTGCCGGTGCTGAGCACGCGGCCGTGGCCGGCGAGCGTGCGGGCGAGGTCGGCGAGCGGGTCGGGCGGGTCGGTGACCACCAGGATCACCGCCTCGGGCGCGGCGGCGGTGATCGCAGGCACGATCTCGCGATAGATCCCGGCATTGGTGTCGAGCAGCCGCAGCCGCCCGGCCGGGTCGCTGCGCTCGGTGGCGCCGCCGGTCTTCTCGTTGACGCCGGCGGTGATCATCACCAGCGCCGCGCCGGCGAGATCGGGATAGTCGCCATCGCCGAGGTCGACGCGCCGGCCGAGCGCCGCGCCATAGCGCATGTCGGTGGCGACCGCCTTGGCGCGCGCGCGCACGCGGTCGATGAGCACGATCTCGCGCGCCACGGCGCGCATCACCAGGGCGAAGACGCAGGCCGCACCGACCGCGCCCGCGCCGATGACACCAACCTTCATGGCCGGCCTCCGCTACGGTTTCCTGGCTAAACGGCGGCGCAACGCGATCGTCAGAACTGTTTCAGCAGGCGGTCGATGTAGTCCCGCTCGATCTCCGGCCGGTCGCGCTCGCCCGCCCGGCGGCGCAGCTCCTCGAGGATGCCCTTCGCCTTCTCGACCGCGTAATTGCTGCCGGGATCGCCCAGGCGCATCTGGCCGCCGTCATCGACGCCGCCATTGGCGTGGTCCTGCGGGCTGAACCGGCCGAAGGGATCGTGATCCGCCTGGCGCAGCCCGTCGCGGTCGCCGGGATCGGAACCGTCCGGCCGGCCCTCGCCGTTCTGGCCCATCATCTGCTCGGCCATGCTGCGCGCCGCCTGCTGCAGCTGGTCGAGCGCCTCGGTCTGCGGCGTGATCGCGTTGCCGGGCTGGCCGTGCTGCAGCGCGTCGGCGGCGCCATGCATGGCGCGCTCGGCGCGGCCCAGGGATTGCGGGATGTCGCCGGATTGCTCGCCGAGCTGGCGCATCATGTCGCCGAGCTGGCGCCGCAGCGCCTCCTGATCGCCGGCCATGTCGCCGTCCTGGTCGCCCGGCTGCGGCTGGCCGTTGCGGCCCGCCTGCCCCTGCTGCTGCCCTTTCTGGCCCTGCTGCCCCTGACCCTGGCGCGACTGGCGGAAGCTCTTGTCGAGCAGCTGCTGCTGGCGGCGCATCATGTCCTGCATCTGCCGCATCGCCTCGCCCTGGCCGTTGCGCATCTGGCCGGGCCGCGCCATGCGCAGATTCTCCAGCATCTCCTGGAGCTGCGACAGCAGGTCGCGCGCCGCGTCGCGCGAGCCCGTGCGCGCCAGCTCGCGGGCGCGGTCGAGCATGCGCTGCAGGTCCTGCTGGCTCAGCATGTGCTGGGGATCCATCGGCTGCTGGTTCTGATCCTGGTTCTGCTGCTGCATGTTCTGCGCCAGCGCCTGCAGGTAGCGGTCGATCGCCTGCTGCAGATCCTGCATGAGCTTCTGGACCTCGGCGTCGGGCGCGTTGCGCGCGAGCGCGTCCTGCAGCGCCTTCATCGCGTCGCGCAGGTCGCGCTGGACGAGCGGCGTGCGGCCGTCCTCGATGCGCACCGCGGTCTCCCAGAGCAGCTGCTGCACCGTGGGCACGGCGTCGGCGGTCTTGTCGAGGATGAGCCGCGCCTGCGCCGTCCTCAGCGCCAGGAACACGACGGTGTCGTCGTTGAAGAGCTGCGGCCTGAGCGACAGGTCCGAGAGCGTCTCGGCGACGATCTCGCGCTGCGTCGGATCGAGCGTCAGCTGCTTCCTCTGCTCGATGATGGCGCGCGCCACCGGGTGATGGAAGGCGCGCTCCGGCAGGGTGATGCGTAAGGTATCGCTCTCGCCGGCCTGGCCGAGGGCATCGACCGCCTCGAGACGGATGTCGACCGGCAACCCGGCCCAGGGATGGGCGGTGAGGTCGTGGAAGCTCGAATCATGCGCCTGGCGCAGATGCTGCCCTGGCAGCGGCAGGTCGAGGACGAGGGGGCTGCCGCTGTCGCCGGGCCGGGCGATGATCGCCTTGGCGGAGTCGACGCCATAATCGTCGCTTGCCTCGTATTCGAGCCGCAGCACCGCGCGCTGGGTGTGCTGCGGCGGCCGGGCGAACTCGATCTGCGGCGGCAGGTCCGGCACCACCGCGATCGGCCAGGCGCCCAGCGTGTGGCCGTCCTCCTCGACGGCCAGCACGTGGCCTGCGGTCAGCGTCGCGCTGCCTTTGAAATTATGCTCGTCGACGCGGCTGAACTCCGCCGCCTTGTCGTCGATCCGCAGCTGCGGCGGGCTGCCGGTGCTCTGCACCTGCGCCAGCACGGTGCTGCCCGTGGGCACGGCGATCGGCTTGTCGGGCGCCGTCGCCGGCAGGAATTGCGGCGGCAGGCCGGTATAATCGGGCGGCGTCACCCAGATATCGAGGCTCGCCTGCGCCGCGGCAGGGCCGGGCGCGAAGCTCGGGCTCAGCGCCCGCGCCAGGCGCTGCGACCAATCCTGCCCGGCATCGACCGCGGCGAGCAGCAGCACCAGGGCGAGCGCCGCGCGCAAGGCGAAGGGATCGCGCCGCACCAGCCCCGCCGCCGGCCAGCCGACGCGCAGCGTCTGGAGCTGCGCCGCCATCCGCCGGCGATGTGCCTGCCACAGCGCCGCGGCAGCGGCATCGCCGCCGGGCGCGCTCAGGCGATCATCGAGGGCGGTAAGCGGGCGATGGGCAAGACCGCTCGCCTGCTCGACGCGCCGGCGCTCGGCATCGCGGCCGGGCAGCCGGAAGCGGCGAATCGCCGGCAGCAGCGCCGCGGCCAAGGCGAGGGCGAAAACCGCCAGCAGCGCCGCATGCAGCACCCCCGGCAGCAGCGCCGGCAGGTCGAACAGCGCGAGCGCCAGGAAGGTCCCGACCACCGCCACCGCCGGCCACAGTGCCGGCCACAGCCGCTCCCAGGCCAGCGCGGCGCCGGCCAGCAAGAGCCGCCCGCCGAGGCGGCGGGGCCTGACCATGGATGGCGGCGGCTCCAGTTTATCGCTCATTCCCGCACCTCTCGCCGTCAACGCTCGGCGAGCCAATCCGGCATCCTGTCCTGCGACAGGAGCTCCTCATAGCTCGGCCGGGGGCGGATCACGGCGAAATCGCCACCGCGCACCAGCACCTCGGGCACCGTCAGGCGGGTATTGTAGCTCGAACTCATCACCGCGCCATAGGCCCCTGCGGAGAGCAGTGCGATAAGTTCTCCGGCGGCGACCGGCGGCAGCGGCCGCTGCGCGGCAAACGCGTCGCCGGTCTCGCAGACGGGACCCACGACGTCGATCGGCCGGCGCTCGGCCGCCGCCGCCGGCTCGCGCACCGGCACGATCTCGTGCCAGGCCTCGTAGAGCGCGGGGCGGATGAGGTCGTTCATCGCCGCGTCCTGGATCAGGAAGCGCCGGGCCGCGCCGTCCTTGACGTAGAGCACGCGCGACACCAGCACGCCGGCATTGCCCACCATCCAGCGGCCGGGCTCGAAGGCGAGCTCGGCGCCGAGCCCCTCGGTCACCCGCTTCACCATCAGCGCGTAATCCTCGATCGCCGGCGGCCGCTCGTGGCGATAGCGGATGCCGAGCCCGCCGCCGAGATCGAGGCGGCTGAGCGCGATCCCCTCCGCGGCGAGCGCGCGCATCAGCTCGACGGCGCGGCGATAGGCGAGCTCGAAGGGGCCGAGATCGGTGAGCTGCGAGCCGATATGGAGCGCGATGCCGGCGAGCGCGACACCCGGCAGCTGCGCCGCGCGGCGGAAGGCGCCGGCCGCATGGGCGAGATCGATGCCGAACTTGTTCTCCTTCTTGCCGGTGGCGATCTTGGCATGGGTATGCGCATCGACATCCGGGTTGATGCGGATGGCGAGCGCGGCCGTCCTGCCCATAGCGCTCGCCACGGCGCTCACGGCGGTGAGCTCCGGCTCGGATTCGATGTTGATCTGGTGCACGCCGGCCTCGAGCGCGAAGGCGATCTCCGCCTCGCTCTTGCCGACGCCGGAGAACACGATGCGCTCGCCCGGCACGCCCGCGGCGAGGGCGCGGCGCAGCTCGCCTTCGGAGACCACATCCGCGCCGGCGCCGAGCCGCGCCAGCAGGCGGATCACGGCGAGGTTAGAATTCGCCTTGACCGCATAGCAGATCTGCGCCGGCCGGTCGGCGAAGGCGGCGGCAAAGCGCCGGTAGCGCCGCTCGATCGCCGCGCTCGAATAGCAATAGAAGGGCGTGCCGACCGCCGCGGCGATGCGCGCCAGCGCCACCTCCTCGGCGTGGAGCTCGCCCGCGCGATAGGCGAAATCGGGCGCGCCCGGCGCCTCGTCGCCGTCACTCATTCGGATAGGTACGGGGAAAAGTGTTGGGCACGTTGGGCGGCGGCCCGGGCTCCGCCTTCTTGCCGCAGCCGGCGAGCGGCAGCGCGCAGGCCAGCAGCAGCGCCAGGGCGAGGCCGGCGCGGCGCCGGCGGGCGGGCGGGGCGGGGGCGGTCATCATCCTCTCTCACAGAAAGCGCTTGCGCGCCTGGGCGGCGGCCGCGGCGACATTGGCAGGCGCAGTGCCGCCGAAGCTCGTGCGGCTCGCCACCGATTTCTCCACCGTCAGCACCTCGAACACGGCGGCGGTGATGCGCGGCTCGACCTTCTGCATCTCGCCCAGCGGCAATGCTGCGAGATCGACGCCCTGCGCCTCGGCGCGCGCGACCAGCGCGCCGGTGAGGTGGTGCGCCTCGCGGAAGGGCAGGCCCAGCACGCGCACCAGCCAATCCGCGAGATCGGTCGCGGTGCTGAAGCCGCTGGCCGCGACCCGGCGCATCGCTGCCGTGTCGGGCACAAGGTCGCCGACCATGCCGGCGGTGGCGGCCAGCGCCAGCTCTAGCGTGTCGGCGGCGTCGAACACCGGCGCCTTGTCCTCCTGCATGTCCTTGCTGTAGGCGAGCGGCAGGCCCTTCATCACCGCCAGCAGCTGGGCGAGCGCGCCCAGCAGCCGGCCGCTCTTGGCCCGCACCAGCTCGGCGGCGTCGGGGTTGCGCTTCTGCGGCATGATCGAGCTGCCGGTGGTGAAGGCGTCGCTCAACCGGATGAAGCGGTAGGGCTCGCTGGTCCAGATCACCACCTCCTCGGCAAAGCGCGAGAGATGCATGCCGGCGATTGCCGCCGCGGCCAGGAATTCGAGGGCGAAGTCGCGGTCGGAGACGGCGTCGAGCGAATTGGCGGCGGGCCGGTCGAAGCCCAGCGCCGCCGCCGTCATGTCGCGGTCGATCGCAAACGAGGTTCCGGCCAGCGCCGCCGCGCCGAGCGGCGACTCGTTGAGCCGGGCGCGGCAATCGGCGAGCCGCGAGCGGTCGCGTCCGAGCATCTCGACATAAGCCAGCAGGTGGTGGCCGAAGGTCACGGGCTGCGCCACCTGGAGATGGGTGAAGCCCGGCATGATGGTGCCGGCATGGCGCTCGGCCTGCGCGATCAGCGCCGCCTGCAGCCCCTGCATCTGGCGCGCGAGCCGGTCGATGGCGTCGCGCACCCAGAGGCGGAAATCGGTCGCCACCTGGTCATTGCGCGAGCGCGCGGTGTGAAGGCGGCCGGCAGCCGGCCCGATCAGCTCGCCGAGCCGCGCCTCGATGTTGAGGTGGATGTCCTCGTGCTCGGCGCGGAAGGGAAAGCTCCCCGCCTCGATTTCGCCGCGGATCTGCGCTAGACCGCGGGCGATGGCCTCGCCGTCCTCGGCCGTCAGGATCTGGCGCCGCACCAGCATCGCGCAATGGGCGAGCGAGCCGGCGATGTCCTGGGCGTAGAGGCGCTTGTCGAAATCGATCGAGACGTTGATGCGTTGCATGATTTCGGCGGGACCGCCGGCAAACCGCCCGCCCCAGGCCGCATTCGCGGCCGGGGCGGCCGTCGCCGCCTTGGCGTCGCCGCGCAGCTTGCGGCTCATGGCAGCCGGCCGGCAGCGGGGAAGTGAGGTGGAATGAGAGCCTTCGGCGCGGTCATCGTGCTTGTCGTCCTCTGCCTGGCGGGCCTGCTGGCCGCCTTCGATCGGCCGGGCGCCCCCTCGCGCCGCGACCACGGCAGTATCGTGAGCAGCATACCCGACGCCAGCGCGCCGCAATTGGCAGCGCTGGGCCAGTTTACCCCGCTCGACCCGCCGCGGCCAGCGCCCGAGCTCAGCTTCACCAGCCGCGGCGGCAAGAAGCTGCGGCTCGCCGATTTCCGCGGCCATGTCCTGCTGGTCAACCTCTGGGCCACCTGGTGCGGCCCCTGCGTGCGCGAGATGCCGTCGCTCGACCGCCTGCAGGCAGAGCTCGGCGACCGGCTGAGCGTGCTGGCGATCTCCGAGGATCGCGGCGCCGGATCGGTGGTCGAGCCTTTCCTGGCGAAGCTCGGGCTGCAGCGGCTGGTCGTCTATCTCGATCCCGACACCGCGGCGCAGCAGGCCTTCGCCGTCCGCGGCCTGCCGACCAGCTTCCTCATCGACCGCGACGGCCGCATGCTGGCCTCCCTCGAAGGCGCCGCCGACTGGGACGCGCCCGCCATGGTGGCAAGGCTGGAGCACTACCTGCAGCAGGAGGATAGCGGCGGGATGATCAAGACGTCGGCGCAACGCTAAGCGTTGTCGCCGGCGGGCGGCAGCGGTTGCCTTTGCAACCGCGAAAGCCCGCACAGTGCGGGGTGGCCGGCTGCCGCCCACACATGCTCGGTTTATCCCGCCTCCGCCGCCGTTTAAGCTTCCGCCGCAGATCCTGGAGGTGCCCGCCATGCTGGATAAGCCCATCGCGCCGGCGACGCGCATCGTCCGCCGCGCCGCCGCACCGGCCGCGCGCGAGCATCAGGCCGAGCTCTGCGTCGTCGGCGCCGGCATCGCCGGCATCTCGGCCGCGGTCGAGGCGGCTCGGCTCGGCCGCAAGGTGCTGCTGATCGACGGCCTGCCGGCGCTGGGCGGCCAGGCGGTCACCTCCATCATCGGCACGTTCTGCGGCCTCTTCTCCAACGGGCTCGATGGCTACCAGCTCACCCACGGGCTCGCCGACGACATCCTGCGCGAGCTCGGCGCCGAAGGCGCGCTGCATTACCGCCGCGGCCATACCACCGTGGTGCTCTATGACGAGGTGGCGCTCGGCCGCTTCGTCGAGCGAACGGTGGCGCGCGCCGGCATCACCGTGCTGCTCGGCGCGGTGCTGCGCGGCGTGCGGCTCGAGGGGCGCCGCGTCGCTTCCCTCGATCTCGCGACGCGCCATGGCGATGTCGTGGCGCGCGCCACCGGCTTCGTCGACGCCACCGGCGATGCCGCGCTCGCCTATCAGGCCGGGCTAGATTGCCGCGAGCCGGCCGAAGGCGTGGTCTATGGCTCGCAGATGATGGTGCTGGAGCAGGTCGACGAGGCGCATTACCCGGAGCGCGAGGCGGTCTCGGCGCGACTCGCCGAGACGGCCGAGAGCTATGGCCTGGTGCGCCATGACGGCTTCGCTTTCGCGTTCCCCGGCCGCGGCACGGCGCTGGTCAACATGAACCATGTCGAGACGCCGCTCGACCCCTTCGCCGCCTCGGCCGCGGGATTTATCGGCAAGGAGCAGGCCGACCGCTCGCTGCGCTTCCTCAAGCGCGAATTCCCCGCCGCCTTCGGCCGGGCGCGGGTGCGCGCCTATGGGCTGCCCGGCATCCGCCAGACGCGCTGGATCGTCGGCCGGCACCAGCTGACGGTGGAGGAGGTGCGGCACGGCACCAAATTCGCCGATGCCGTCGCCCGCACCGCCTGGCCGATCGAGCAGCACCACAATATCGAAGGCTATGTCTGGGAGCCCTTCGCCGAGGACCATCTGCATTACGTGCCCTTCGCCAGCCTCGCCGCCGCCGGCGTCGACAATCTCGTCGCCGCCGGGCGCTGCATCGATGCCGACAGCGCGGCGCTCTCCAGCGTGCGGGTGATGGGGCCGTGCATCGCCATGGGCGCCGCCGCCGCGCATGCGCTCGACCTCGCCGGCAGCGGCAGCGTGCATCAGCTCGACATCGCCGCCTTGCGCCGGCGCCTTGCCGCCAACGTGGATGCCGGTCCGTGAACGCGCCGCCGCGCATCGACATCGCCGGCATCGTCGAGCGCCAGCGGCTGAGCCCGTTCCTGCTGCGCCTCGTGCTGCTCTCCTGGGTGGTGACGTTCTTCGACGGCTTCGACATGAACGCCATCGCCTATGCCGCGCCGGCGCTGGCGGCGGAGTTCCATCTCGACAAGCTCATGCTCGGCAACATCTTCAGCATCGGCCTCGTCGGCACGATGATCGGCGGCTTCGCGCTGGGCTGGCTCGGCGACCGCATCGGCCGGCGCCCGACCATCATCCTCGCCACCGCCGGCTTCGGCGCGATCACGCTGGCCTTCGCGCTGGCCGGCAGCTACCGGGCGCTGCTGGCGCTGCGGCTCCTCGACGGCATCGCCATCGGCGGCATGCTGCCGGTATGCTGGGCGCTCAACATCGAATACGCGCCCAAGCGCTACCGCGCCACCATCGTCACCGTGATCATGCTGGGCTATTCGCTCGGCACCAGCCTCGCCGGGCCGATCGCGCTGTGGCTCATGCCGCTCTTCGGCTGGCCGTCGCTCTTCGTCTTCGGCGGCGGCCTGTCGCTGCTGGCGGCTTTGCTGCTCGTCCCGGCGCTGCCGGAATCGATCCGCTATCTCGTGCTCGAGGGCAGGCGGCCCGAGGGGGTCGCGCGCCTGCTGCGCCAGGTCGCTCCGGCCGAGCCGGTGCCGGAGAATGCCGTGTTCGTCGTCAGCGACGAGGAGGGCGTGGCCCGGGATTTCCGCCTCGGGCTGCTGTTCAAGGACGAGCTGCGCTGGATCACGCCGCTGCTCTGGCTCGCCTACATCTTCAGCTCGATGGCGGTGTTCTTCCTCGCGACCTGGACGCCGCTGGTGCTCGAGGCGCTGAGCTTCTCGCGGCCGATGGCGGCGA
This sequence comes from uncultured Alphaproteobacteria bacterium, assembly GCA_963789275.1. Lineage (GTDB taxonomy): Bacteria > Pseudomonadota > Alphaproteobacteria > ATCC43930 > CGMCC-115725 > DAHUYF01. Next base: position 374,607 of record CAWBKF010000003.1, on the reverse strand, counting down.
AGACCGCGTCGGCGGTGGCGCTCGCCGGCGCGCTGGGCGGGCTCGCGCTGATGCGCTTCACCGACCGGCGCGGCGCCATCGCCATCACCATCATGCCGCTGCTGGCGGTGCCGGTGCTGCTGCTCGCCGGCCTCGGTGATCTCGGCCCCGGGGGCTTTCTCGCCGCCACGGTGCTGATCGGCTTCTTCGTCATCGGCGGCCATTTCGGGCTGCACAGCATCGCCGGCCTGTTCTATCCCAGCACCTATCGCGGCAACGGCGCCGGCTGGGCGATCTCGGTCGCCAAGATCGGCTCCATCGCCGGGCCCTGGATCGCCGGATGGCTGCTCTCCACCGCCTTGCCGGTGCGCGCCATCTTCGCCGTGATGGCGGTCTGTCCCGCGGTGTTCGTCGTCGCCATTGTCGGCGTCGGCAGGCTTCATGCCGGCATGCTGCGCCGCGCGGCGCTGGACGCTTCGCCCTTCGGCGCCCCGGCCGCCTCGGGACGGGAGCGCTCATCCGATTTGCGCGCGACCCGCTAAACGTCGAACACCCGCCGCAGGAATTCGCCGCCGCGCCGGAGCCCGGTCTCGTCGATGGCGTGGCCGAGGCCGCGGCAGGTCACGGTCTCGACCGGCACCCCGGCCGCCTTCAGCGACCTCTCGGCCAGCGGCAGCGCCTGCGGCGGCACCACCTCGTCGGCATCGCCATGGATGAGCAGCACCGGCGGGCGGGCACGGATCTCCTGCGCCAGCGTCTCGGCGCCGACCAGCGCGCCGGAATAGCCCACGATGCCGGCGCCCGGCTTGGCGCGGCGCAGCCCGACAAACAGCGACATCATCGTGCCCTGCGAGAATCCCACGAGCGCGAGCGCCTCGTCGCCAAGCCCGCGCGCGGCCAGCGACTGGTCGATGAAGGCGTCGAGCATCGGCGCGGTGGCGCGCACGCCGGCGAGGATGGCGACCGGCGAGCGGTCCTGCAGGCTGAACCATTGCCGGCCGTAGGGCGCCATGTCGCAAGGGAAGGGCGCGTCGGGCGAGACGAATTCCGCCTCGGGCAGCAGCGGCGCCCAGTACGGCGCGAGGCCGATCAGATCATTGCCGTCGGCGCCGAGCCCATGCAGCAGCACCACGAGCTGGCGCGGCTTGCCGCCCGATGCCGGCGGTTGGATCGGGCCGCTGAGAGTGGGAAACATGGAGGCTCCTGTCGTGGCGTCGTGCCGGCGAGCCATAGACGATGCCGCCGCCGCTGTCACTTCCTGCTAAGCTCTAGCCGCGATGAGCGCCGTCGTCACCCGCTTTGCCCCGAGCCCCACCGGCCTGCTCCATATCGGCCATGCCCATGCCGCGCTGATCGCCTGGCACGCGGCGCGCGACGTCGGCGGCCGCTTTCTGCTGCGCCTCGAGGATATCGATCGCACGCGCTGCCGGCCGGACTTCGCCGACGCGATCCCAGAAGATCTCGCCTGGCTCGGCCTCGATTGGGACGGCGCGGTGCGGGTGCAGTCGGAGCATTTCGCCTGGTATCGCCGGGCGCTCGACCGGCTCGAGGCCGACGGGCTGCTCTATCCCTGCTTCTGCACGCGTGCCGCGATCAAGGCCGAGATGGCGCGTGCCGCGGGCGCGCCGCACGGCGAGGAAGGCCCGATCTATCCCGGCACCTGCCGCGGGCTCACCGCGGCGGAGCGCGCGGCGCGGATCGAGGCGGGCGCCGCCTGGGCGCTCCGCCTCGATGTCGCCGCGGCGCTGGCGCGGACGGGGCCGCTGTGGTGGCAGGATGAGGGCGCCGGCCGTGTTGCCGCCGATGCCGCGCGCCTCGGCGACGTCGTGCTGGCGCGCAAGGAGATCCCGGCGAGCTATCACTTCGCCGTCACCGTCGACGATGCGCTGCAGGGGGTCACGCTGGTGACGCGCGGCGAGGATCTCTTCGCCGCGACGCACATCCATCGCCTGCTGCAGGCGCTGCTCGATCTGCCGGTGCCGCGCTACCGCCATCACAAGCTGCTCGTCGATGCCGCGGGCCGGCGCTATGCCAAGCGCGACCGAGCGCTCACCCTGCGCGCGCTCCGCGCCGCCGGCCGCACGCCGCAAGAGGTGCGCGCGCTGGCGGGATTTCCGCCGTGAGCCGGGTCAGTCGAGCGGCCGCCGGAGGCCGGTCACGAGATCGAGATAGTCGGGATCCTCGGCGTCGACGAGCCCGTGGCGCAGCGCGAAGTCGATGATCACGAGATTGACGTTGAACTTGAAATCGTCGCCGTCGCGCACACGCGCCATCACCTCGTGCGCCGGCATCAGCCGGAACTCGACGATCTCGCCGTCCTGGTTGCGCGGCGTGAATCCGGATGGCACCTCGAGGTCGTAGAGGAACAGCACGTCGTCGCGCAGGCCCTGCTCGACCTCCATGCGGTAGGAGAGCGCGCCCACCGGCACGGCGCGGGCGGCGAGATCCGGCGGCAGCGACGCCTCCTCATCCGCCTCCTTGATCAGCGTCGCCTGCACTCCATGCTCATGCCCGATGCCGCCGGCGACGAGATTGTCGAGCTTGTCGGGTGCGACTTTCTTGTCGGCGGCGCGCCGGCCGATCCACAGCTCCAGCGCATCGCCGGCGCGGCGCCAGCCATTCAGATGCACGCCATAGGCGCGCGCGCCGAAGAAGGCGACGGCGCCGCGGTCGAGCTTGAACAGCGGCGGCGCGCCCCAGCGCTGCGCCACGGCGAAGAACTCGTTGCGCCATTTGGCGACGCGGCCTTCGGCGACGAGGCGTTCGACCACCGCGTCGACCGCGGCGCTCACCGCGTCGAACCCGCCCGGCGCGATCAGCCACACGCCGTCCGGCTCGACCGCGAAGGTGTCGCCGAAGCGGCGCAACGCCTCGGCATTGTCGCGCCGCATGAGGCCGACTTTCGCCTCGCCCCGCCACAGCGGGATGAAGCGCTCGGCGCGCCAGGTATTGCAGCGCTCTATGTGGCGCAGCAGGCTCATTGCTTCTGCGACACCAGCACCACCTCGACCGAAACGATCTGGCGCAGGCAGGCGGCGATGTAATGCGCGGCCTCGGCATCGAGCCCCGGCATCTGCAGATCGATGGTGATCTCGTGCCCGCTCACCCGGCTGACCCAGCTCGACGGCACCAGGCCGCGCTTGGCGAAGAGCTCGACGACGCGCGGCATGAGGCCCGGCTCGGCGGCGGCATGGACGGAAAAGCAGGCGGTGGGCTGGCCTTCAGGACGGAAGGCGCTCGCGGCGGTCGGCGACATCACGGAAATCCTCGATCTCGGTTTGTGGACGAATGGCGGAACCCCGATCCCCTCGGCGGAGGATCGGGAGCCTAATTCGCCGAAAAATCCGGTTATCGGGACTGAAATCGCCCATGGACGAACGCTACAGGCGGCCCTACTTATCGTCAATAGCGGGGGTTGACTGGCGGATCGCTCACCTTTCGGTGGCGTTCGCCTGATGGAGGTACCATGACGCGATGGCTTGGCCTGATGGCGGTACTCGTCCTGATTGCGGCGTGTGCCAGCAGCGGCGGCGCCCGTGACGTCGACTACACGCAGGAGCGCGGCATTTCCGCCGATATCGCCGCGTCCCACGCGGAAGGGGCAAGCGCGGTCGACCGCGGCGAGACCGTCACCGGCGAGCCGCTCGGCGCCATGCCCTGGACGCTCGACGAGCGGCACTGACCCTAGGCAAACTCCCGCAGGGAGTTTGTCCGGGGCAGCGACAGCGGTTGCTCTTGCAACCGCGAGAGCAGCACCGTGCAGCAGTATTGCCTACCGCGCGCGGCTAGCCCGCACCGCGCGGGCTTTCGCGGTTGCAAGGGCAACCGCTGCCGCCCGCCAGGGACAACGCTTCGCGTTGCCCTAGCTCGTTTCCAGCTCGGTATCCCAGTAGAGAAAGTCGCGCCAGCTGTGGTGCAGGAAATTGGGCGGGAATCCCCGTCCGTTCTCCTGCAGCAGAATGGTCGAGGGCTGGCAGGGCAGGTGGCGCGGATACATGCCGCTTTCGCGCGGCAGCCGGTTGCCCTTGAGCAGGTTGCAGGTGGAGCAGGCCGTCACGACGTTCTCCCACACCGTGCGGCCGCCGCGCGAGCGCGGCACCACATGGTCGAAGGTGAGGTCGTGCGACGGGAAGTCCTCGCCGCAATACTGGCAGGTGAAGCGGTCGCGCAGAAAGACATTGAACCGGGTGAAGGCCGGGCGCCGCGCCGTCGGAATGAATTCTTTCAGCGAGATGACAGAGGGCAGCTTCATCTCGAAGGACGGGCTTCGCACCACGCGGTCGTAATGCGAGATGATATTCACCCGGTCGAGGCATACCGCCTTGACCGTCTCCTGCCATGACCACAAGGACAATGGAAAGTAGCTCAACGGCCGGAAATCGGCGTTGAGAACCAGCGCCGGACAACTATCTAGGGCCAAGGACAAACCGCAACCTCATGGCAGCGAAATCCCCTCTTGCGCGGCGCATCCTGCCATGGAAGACGCCGCAACGCCAGCGCTAGAGAATGTGGGGAATCCGCGCCTGCCGTCAACGGGTGGGGACAGGCTTGTCTCCGCGGTAATCGTAAAAGCCGCGCCCGGCCTTGCGGCCGAGCCAGCCCGCCTCGACATACTTAACGAGGAGCGGGCAGGGCCGGTACTTTGGAATCGGCGAGGCCCTCATAGAGCACCTGCATCACCGAGAGGCAGGTGTCGAGGCCGATGAAATCGGCGAGCTCGAGCGGCCCCATCGGGTGGTTGGCGCCGAGCCGCATCGCGGTGTCGATCGCATCCACCGTGCCGACCCCCTCATAGAGCGTATAGACCGCCTCGTTGATCATCGGCAGCAGGATGCGGTTGACGATGAAGGCGGGGAAGTCCTCGGCCGCGACCGGCGTCTTGCCGAGCTTCACCGCGAGCTCGCGGATGACCTTGAAGGTGCTCTCGTCGGTGGCGATGCCGCGGATGAGCTCGACCAGCGTCATCACCGGCACCGGGTTCATGAAATGCATGCCGATGAAGCGGCCGGGCCGGTCGGTGGCGGCGGCGAGGCGCGTGATCGAGATCGACGAGGTGTTCGACGCGATGATCGCCGACGCCTTGAGCTTCGGCACCAGCTTCTTGAAGATCTCGCGCTTCACCTCTTCCTTCTCGGTCGCGGCCTCGATGACGACGTCGCAATCGCCGAACATGTCGTATTGCGTGCTGGTCTTGATCCGCTTCATCGCCACCGACTTGTCGGCTTCACTGACGCGGCCGCGCGTCACCTGGCGCGCGATGTTGCGGTCGATGACCCCAAGCGCGCTCTCGATCGCCTTGCTTTCGACATCGCCCAGCCGCACGTCATAGCCCGCCAGCGCGCAGACATGCGCGATGCCGCTGCCCATCTGGCCGGCGCCGATGATGCCGATGGTTCGGATACTGTCGTCTGCCGTCATGGCCCGCTCCACATCTGATTGCGCCGTCACGAGCCTTGGCGCTTGGCAAGCTCGGCGTCGAGCTCCGGCACGAGCTTGAAGAGATCGCCGACGATGCCGTAATCGGCGATCTGGAAGATCGGCGCCTCTTCGTCCTTGTTGATGGCGACGATCACTTTCGAATCCTTCATTCCGGCGAGATGCTGGATCGCGCCGGAAATGCCGACGGCGATGTAGAGCTCGGGCGCCACGATCTTGCCGGTCTGGCCGACCTGGTAGTCGTTGGGCACGAAGCCGGCATCGACCGCGGCGCGCGAGGCGCCGACCGCGGCGCCGAGCTTGTCCGCGAGGCTCTCCAGCAGCTTGAAATTGTCGCCCGACTGCATGCCGCGTCCGCCCGAGACGATGACCCGCGCGCTGGTCAGCTCCGGCCGCTCGGATTTCGAGAGCTCGGCGCCGATGAAGCGCGACAATCCCGCGGCAGCCGCGCCGCTCACCGTCTCGATCGGCGCGCTGCCGCCCTCGGTGGCGACGGCGGGGAAGGCGGTGCCGCGCACGCTGATGACCTTGATCTTGTCCTTCGATTGCACGGTGGCGAGCGCGTTGCCGGCATAGATCGGGCGCACGAAGGTGTCGGGCGAGACCACGCCGGAGATGTCCGAGATCTGCGCCACGTCGAGCAGCGCCGCGACCCGCGGCAGGAAGTTCTTGCCGAAGGTGCTGGCCGGCGCCAGCACATGGCTGTAACTGGGCGCGAGCTTCACCACCAGCGCGGCGATGTCCTCGGCGAGCGGGTGCGCCAGCGCCGCGTCATCCGCGAGCAGCACCTTGGCGATGCCGGGGATCTTGGCGGCGGCCTCGGCGGCGGGCCGGGCATTGGCGCCGGCGACGAGGAGGTGGATATCGCCACCGATCGCCTGGGCGGCGGGGACGGTGTTGAGCGTCGCGGATTTGAGCGATTTGTTGTCGTGCTCGGCGACGACGAGGAGGGTCATCAGATCACCCGTGCTTCATTCTTCAGCTTGTCGACGAGCTCTTGCACCGAGGCGACCTTCTTGCCGCCCTGGCGCTTCGCCGGCTCCTCGACCTTGAGCGTGACGAGGTGCGGCGCGACATCGACGCCGAGCGCCTCGGGGGTCAGCGCCTCGATCGGCTTCTTCTTCGCCTTCATGATGTTGGGCAGCGAGGCGTAGCGCGGCTCGTTGAGGCGCAGATCGGTGGTCATCACCGCCGGCAGCGTGAGCTCGATCGTCTCGAGCCCGCCATCGATCTCGCGCGTCACCAGCGCCTTGCCGCCTTCGAGCTTGAGCTTCGAGGCGAACGTCGCTTGCGGCCAGCCCAGCAGCGCCGCCAGCATCTGCCCGGTCTGGTTGCTGTCGTCGTCGATCGCCTGCTTGCCCAGGATGACCAGGCCGGGCTGCTCCTTCGCGGCGATCGCCTTGAGCAGCTTCGCCACTGCCAGCGGCTGCAGCTCGGCATCGCTCAGCACGTGGATGCCGCGGTCGGCGCCCATGGCGAGCGCGGTGCGGATGGTCTCCTGGCAGGCCTGCGGCCCCATCGAGACGGCGATGACCTCGCTGGCGGCTCCAGCCTCCCTGAGGCGCACCGCCTCTTCGACGCCGATCTCGTCGAAGGGGTTCATCGACATCTTGACGTTGGCGGTCTCGACGCCGGTCTTGTCCGGCTTGACGCGGATCTTGACGTTGTAATCGATCACTCGCTTGACGGCGACGAGGACTTTCATGGCGGGCCTTGGTCAGAGCCGCTTGCTGCGGCGCGGCGGGGAATTGTGCACGTGCACAACGCGAAGGCAAGTATTTCTGTCACGATACGTCATTGGCGCTAACGGTTGGCGCCGGGTTGCCAGAGCACGTCGCGTGCGCCTTTGTCATTGGCGTGGCGGCTCAGCACGAAGAGGTGGTCGGAGAGGCGGTTCAGGTACTTGAGCGCCTCGGGGTTGAGCGTCTCGCGCCGGTCGAGCTCGGCGACCAGCCGCTCGGCGCGGCGCACCACGGTGCGCGCGAGGTGAAGATAGGCGGCGCAGGCCGTGCCGCCCGGCAGCACGAAGCTGTCCAGCGGCTTCAGCGCGGCGTTGAGCGCGTCGATCTCGTGCTCGAGCCGCTCGACCTGGCTCGCCACGATGCGCAGCGCCGCAGCGCCGCGCGCGCCACCTTCCGGGGTGCAGAGATCGGCGCCGAGATCGAACAAATCGTTCTGGATGCGCGCCAGCGCCGCATCGACTTCCGCCTCGGCATGGAGCCGCGCCAGGCCGATCGCGGCATTGGCCTCGTCCACCGTGCCATAGGCGGCGACGCGCAGATCGGCTTTCGCGACGCGGCTGCCGTCGCCGAGCGAGGTCTCGCCGCCATCGCCGCCCCTGGTGTAGATGCGCGTCAGCCGGACCATTTCCCAGAGAGGCTCCTATCGAGCGCCGGAACAGCAGCATGAAGATGGCGAACAGCAGCAGCGCCAGCGCCTGCAGGATGACGCGCGACTGCATCAGCTTGTTGGAGCGGCGCGGGCTGCCGCCGCGCGCCATGTTGATGACGCCGAGGCCGAGCGCGCCCAGCGCGCCGAGCATGGCGAGGACGACCAGGACGGGAAACACATAGGTCATGAAGCCTATATAGCGCTGCGCGCGGGCGCCGCCCAGACCGCTTGCCAGCGGTCACGACCCTCGCAAGAATATTGACGAACCAACTCCCGCGATTATATATGGGCGTCCTGGATTATTGAATTGGCATGTGAGCGGTTGGCGGTTGTTTCCGGCTGCGGCCTCAGGCCGTGCCTCGACCCGAAGGAAGAGGGACCTGCAGCATGGTGTCGAGCGCGGTGGTGCCGCCGGATTGCGATGCCCGGATCGGCCGTATCCTTGAGTATTGGCGCTCGATCCGCCCGGCCGAGGATCGCTTGCCCGGCCGCCAGCATGTCGAGCCGACCGATCTGGCAGAGCTGCTGCGCTGGATCTGGCTGGTCGATATCCAGCGCGAGCCGCTGCGCTTCCGCTACCGCCTGCTCGGCACCGGCCACCGCGAGGTCATGGGGGCGGATTTCACCGGCAAATGGATCGACGAGGTCTTTGCCGATTTCGCGCGCATGCAAGGATATGCCGATTTTCTTGCGGTGACCCAAGGCGAGGCGCGCTATTGCCGCCGCGCGCCGGAATTTCCCGTGGGCAACAAGAAGTACGTGGCGATGGAGCGGCTGCTGCTGCCGCTGGCGCGCGACGGCGTCTGCGTCGACATGATGCTGGGCCTGACCCTCTACATCCGCGACGACGGCACTGCCGGCGGAACTCGCGCAGTGAGTTCGTCCGCGGCGGCGCCAGCGGTTGCTCTTGCAACCGCGGAGCCGCTCGGTCCGGGCTAGCCGCCAGCCCGCACTGTGCGGGCTTTCGCGGTTGCAAGAGCAACCGCTGGCGCCCGCCCGCGATGAGCGCTACGCGCTCACGCTGCGCACCTTCCGCGGCGCGGCGCGCCAGATGGCGAGCGCCGAGACCAGGCTGCACAGGATGGCAATGGAGAAGGCCGGCGCGTAGCTGCCGCTGGCGTCGTGGAGGGCGCCGGTGAGCCAGGGTCCGGCGGCGCCGCCGGTGATCGAGGCCAGCATCAAGGTGCCGAAGATGGTGCCGTACTGCTTGCCCTCGAAGATCTCGGCCGGGATGGCGCCGATCACCGAGGTGAGGCCATAGCCCAGCACGCCCTGGGCCGCGACCATGAGATAGAGCAGCAGCGACGTCGGCCAATGCGGCAGCAGCAGCAGGCAGAGATAGCAGAGGGCAAAGCCGGCGCTCCCGGCGGTCCACACCCATTCGCGCCCGATCCGGTCCGAGAGGTGGCCCAGCGCGATCTGGCCGGGGATGCCGGCAAGGCTGACGAAGCCCAGCGCCCACGCGGCGGCGCTGGGATCGAAGCCGATCTCGACGAGGTATTTGGTCTGGTGCACCTGCACCGCGTACCAGGCGAAGAGGCCGCAGAAATAGCCGAGCGCGATCCACCAGAAGCGCGCCGTGCGCAGCGCGCGGCCGAGCGTCCAGTCGGTGGCGGCCCAAGCGGGGTCGACCACGGTCATCTGGCGCTTTCCGGCGGCGCCGGTCGCGGCGCCGTCGCCGTCCGGCGCGAGGCCGAGCTCCTGCGGCCGCCGCCGCAGCAGCAGGTTGAGCGGCGCCAGCAGCGCCAGCACGAGGAGGCTCATCGCCCAGCAGGCGCCGCGCCAGCCGGTCTCGACGATGACGCCCTGCAGCCAGGGCAGCAGGATGATCGACCCGATGCCGACGCCGGAGAATGCGATGCTCATGGCGAGGCCGCGCCGGCGCACGAACCAGTTGGGCAGGTAGAGCGCCTGGCCGGTATAGCCCAGGCAGACGCTGCCGCCGCCGACCAGCACGCCGAGCGTGGCGTAGAGCTGCCAGGGGTGATGCACCAGCGTCGCCCCCATCAGCCCCGCCGCCATCATGGCGACGCCGATCTCCATCACCACCAGCGGCCCCCGCCGGTCCATCAGCCGCCCCAGTGCCGGGCTCAGCGCCGCCGAGACCAGGAAGCCGAAGGAGAAGGCGCCGGCGGTGACGCCGCGCTCCCAGCCGAACTCGTCGAGGATCGGCGGGAACAGCAGCGAGAACGCGGTGCGCGCATTGACGCCGATGCCCATGGTCACGAAGGCGACGCCGACGACGACCCAGCCATAGAAGAAGGGCAGGCGCGAGCGCGGGGAATCCTTGGCCGATGAGGTCATGACCTGCCGGGCGCTGGAAGGGACTGGGCAGTCTCACCGGCGATCGCCGCCGGCGCAATTACATCGAACGTAATGGCTGGTATGTCCCAGCGCACCGCGCGCCGTGCCGCTATGATGTCGGCGCGCTCCCCTGAAACGCGGGATCGATCGGCACCTGGAGCGCGAAAGCGAGCTTGTTGGTCTCATTCGCCATGCCGATGATCGCCACGACCTCGCCCCACATCTGAGGCGTCATGCCGGCTTTGCGCGCTGCGGCGCCATGGGACGCGATGCAGTAGCCGCATCCATTCGTCACGCTGACCGCCAGGTACAGCATCTCCTTGGTCACGGGGTCGAGGACGCCCGGTCCCATGACCTCCTTCACGCTCTCCCAGGTGCGCTTCAGCGTCGGCGGATGGACCGCCAGCGCCTTCCAGAAATTGTTCACGTCGGCAACGCCGCGGGTCCGCTTGATGTCGTCATAGACCGCGCGAATTTCGGCGCCGGCATCCTCGTAGTGCACCAGATCGGCCATGGAATTGGATCCTCCGCTCGCTCGTAGGGGCGGGAGCGCACCGATTGTCCCCGCCCCCATGTCGGCGGGTCAAGGCGATCGCTGGCGCCTGATGGCTCCGAGGCCGGCCGCCGTCAGGCATGGGCGAGCTTCTCCTGGACCGCCGCCACTGCGGGAAGCGGCCGCCACAGGACCGTCATCTCCTCGATCAGGCCGGCCTCGGTGAGGCGCCAATAGTCGACGCCGTCGAGCGCGATCGACCCGATCGTGATGCCGAAGAATGCCGACACATGCCGGGGGCCCTGCAGGATCTCGCGGAACTCGAACCTGTCGACCACCGCCAGCAGGGCCTCGACCACCGGTCTGATCGCGGCCTTGCCGTGGAAAGGCTCGGCGGCGAGCGGGGTCTTCAGGATGATGTCGTCCGCCATGTGCGTCAGCATGGTGTCGACATCCTTGCGCTGCATCGCGGCGGTGAAGGCGTTGATATGGGTGAGATCCTTGGTATCGCTCCTATGCCTCTAGGCTTCGGGATGGTGCTGCGTGCTGGCGCGACGCGCCAACCGTCCTGCATCACTTGCAGCAATGTGGGAGGCGAGGCGCTGGCGGAAACGCCAAATAGCCCTCGTTTCCCGCCAAAAGGATCGCCCGTGATGGACAAGACCAGCCTGCCGGCCAGCCCGTATTTCTCACACGGGCATGCGCTGCGACGGCGATCTTTGGCGCCAGGGCAGGAGCCGGGACGCGCGGCGATGCAGCGCATCGTGAGCGTCCCGGCGACGCCCCCTGGCGCCAAAGAGCGCCGTCCCTCCGGGTTGCACACTGTTGGCGCGCTGCCGCGTCGCTGCGGGCTTGACGATGCGCTGCATCGCCAGCGCCCTGGCTCCTAACAGCGCGCCAACAGTGTGCAACGCAGCACGTGCCCGTGTGAGAAATACGGGCTAGGCTCTGGCGGAAATGTCGAAGATCCCTCGTTCCGCGCCAGGCCTCGTTCGGGTGATCGAAGTGCTGGCCTTCCCCGCGGTGCAGCTGCTCGATGTCACGGGGCCGCTTCAGGTCTTCGCTTCCGCCAACGATCTCGTCGCAGAAGCGGGCGGCACGCCTCCCTACGCGCTCAGCGTCGTGGCGCCCGGCGGCGAGGGCGTCACCGCCTCGGCCGGCCTCGGCCTCGCCGCGGCGCCGCTGCCGCCGGTCGCGGCGCCCTTGGATACGCTGATGGTCGCCGGCGGCCAGGGCGTCGAAGCCGCCGCCGCGGATCCGGCGCTGGTCGATTGGGTGCGCGAGCGCGCGAAGGTGGCGCGCCGCGTCGCCTCGGTCTGCACCGGGGCGTTCCTGCTGGCGGCCGCGGGCGTGCTCGATGGGCGGCGGGCCGTCACCCATTGGTCCTTCTGCGCCGAGCTCGCCCGGCGCTTTCCTGCCGTGCGCGTCGAACCCGACCCGATCTTCGTGCGCGACGGCCCGGTCTGGACTTCGGCCGGCGTCACCGCCGGCATCGATCTCGCGCTGGCGCTGGTGCAGCAGGATCTCGGCCGCACCGCGGCGCTGGCCGTGGCGCGCTACCTGGTCGTCTTCCTGAAGCGTCCGGGCGGGCAGGCGCAGTTCAGCGCGGCGCTCTCGCTGCAAGCGGCCGAGGACAAATTCGGCGCGCTCCATGACTGGATCAACCGGCATCTGGCCGACGACATCTCGCTGCCGCTGCTCGCCCGTCAGGCCCAGATGAGCGAGCGCAGCTTCAGCCGGCGCTATGCCGAGGCCACCGGGCTGACGCCGGGCCGGGCGATCGAGCGGCTCAGGGTGGAAGCGGCGCGGCGGCTGCTCTCGGAATCGCGCTTGCCGGTGAAGCGCATCTCGCAGCGTTGCGGCTTCGGTTCCGAGGAGACCATGCGCCGCAGCTTCCTGCGCCTGCTGGCGGCCACGCCGCAAGCCTACCGGGCGCGGTTCAGCGCTTGAATGACGCGTTTTATCGGCTCAGTTTGCGTGACGTCTACGCCCCCCGCGCCAGCGCCGTGATCACCGCGTCCCCCATCTCGCGCGTCCCCACCGCCGTACCACCCTGCTGCAGGATGTCGCGCGTGCGCGCGCCTGTGGCGAGCGCGTCGCTCACCGCGCGCTCGAGCCGGTCGGCGGCGCCGGGCTCACCGAGCGTGAGCCGCAGCGCCATGGCCAGGCTCAGGATCGCGCCCAGCGGATTGGCGACGCCTTTGCCGGCGATGTCGGGGGCGCTGCCATGGACGGGTTCATAGAGCGCCGCCCGGCGGCCATCGGCGCCGACCGGCCCGAGCGAGGCCGAAGGCAGCATGCCGAGCGAGCCCGTGATCATCGCCGCCGCATCCGACAGGATATCACCGAACATGTTGTCGGTGAGCAGCACGTCGAATTGCCGCGGCGCGCGGATCAGCTGCATGGCGCAATTGTCGACGAGCATATGCGTCAACTCGACATCGGCGAACTCGGTATCGTGCAGCGCCTGCACCTCCTCGCGCCAGAGCCGTCCCGCCTCCATCACATTGGCCTTGTCGACCGAGCAGAGGCGCCGGCGCCGCGTGCGCGCCAGCTCGAATCCCTCCCGCGCGACGCGGCGGATCTCGCCCGAGGTGTAGACATGGGTGTTGACGCCGCGCCGCTCGCCATTGGGCAATGTCTCGATGCCGCGCGGCTCGCCGAAATAGAGCCCGCTCGAAAGCTCGCGCAGGATGACGAAATCGACGCCTTCGAGCACGCGGCTCTTCAGCGAGGACGCCTCGGCCAGCGCCGGGATCGCCACGATCGGCCGGAGATTGGCGAAGAGGTCGAGGCTCTTCCTGATGCGCAGCAGATTGCCCTGGCGCTTCGCCTCGGCCGGCAGCGCGTCGTACTCCGGCCCGCCGGTGGCGCCGAACAGGATGGCGTCGGCGGAGCGGAGCGCCGCCGCCGTCTCGTCCGGCACGGTTTGGCCGGTGCGCCGAAACGCTTCGGCGCCGTAGAGCGCGTCCCGCATCTCGATTCCGAGCCGCTGCTCCGCGACGAGCCAGCGCAGCACGCGCTCGGCCTCGCCGATGACCTCCGGCCCGATACCCTCCCCGCCGATGAAGACGACTTGTTTCGCATTGCTCATGAAAGCTGCTCCACCGCCCAGGGCAACCGTGCCGGCAAGAAAGCGCGACCACGGAGGCACGGAGAGCACGGAGAAGAGCAAACCATGTTTTCGTCGCCCCGGCGAAAGCCGGGGCCCAGGAGCAACCGCTCGGCGCTCGCCCTGGGTCCCTGCTTGCGCAGGGACGACGGTGATTGATGGCGTCGGCTGCTTGAAACCTGCGCCAGGCGCGCGACAGCGCACCATTCTTCGCTTCTCCGTGCCCTCCGTGCCTCCGTGGTGCACCTCATGGGCGTTCCCCTTGCTCCACCGCCCAGATCCACGGGCGCTCGCCGCGGTCGCGCGCCTGGAAGGCGGAGATCTCCGCCTCGTGGCGCAAGGTGAGGCCGATATCATCGAGCCCTTCGAGCAGCGCCCGACGCCTGAGCCCGTCGATGCGGAACGGCAGCTCGCTGCCGTCGGGCGCGACCACGATCTCGCGCCTGAGGTCGACCGTCACCTGGTTCATCTCGGGATCCGCCTCGACCTGGCGCGCGATCGCCCGGATGTCGTCCGCCGCCAGCACCACCGGCAGCACGCCGTTCTGGAAGCAGTTGTTGAAGAAGATGTCGCCGAAGCTCGGCGCCAGCACCGCGCGCAATCCCGTCTGCTTCAGCGCCCAGACCGCGCCCTCGCGCGAGCTGCCGCAGCCGAAATTGTCGAGCGCCAGCAGGATGCCGGCGCGGCGATAGGGCTCGCGGTTGAGGATGAAGTCCGGCTCCTGCGTGCCGTCGGGGCGAAAGCGCCAGGCTTCGAAGGCGTAGCGGCCGAGCTCGTTGCGCTGCGTCGCTCCCACCAGCCGCTCGATGCGGATGATGAGGTCGGTATCGACATTCTCGCGCAGCAGGGGTGCTGCGATCGCGCGGAAGACGGTGACCTTGTCCATGCGGCTCAGCTCCCGATCGTCGCGCACATCGGCGATGGCGCCGGCCAGCGCCGCCGCTGCCGCCATGGCGGGGCTGGCGAGATGGGTGCGCGCTCCCGGCCCCTGGCGGCCGACGAAATTGCGGTTCGAGGTCGAGACCGAGCGCTGGCCGCGCGGCACCGTCTCGCCATTGGCGGCGACGCACATGGAGCAGCCGGGCTCGCGCCAGTCGAAGCCCGCGGCGCGGAAGATGCGGTCGAGCCCTTCCGCCTCGGCCTGGCGCTTGACGCTCTCCGAGCCCGGCACCACCCAGGCGCGCACATGCGGCGCGACGGTGCCGCGCTGTGCGATTGCGGCGGCGGCGCGCAGATCGGAAATCCGGCTGTTGGTGCAGGAGCCGATGAACACCACGTCGATCCGCGTGCCGGCGATGGGCGCGCCGGGGACGAGGCCCATATAGTCGAGCGCCGCTTCCGCCGCGCGGCGCTTCCCGGCATCGGCGATCCCCGCGGGATCGGGGATGCGCTCGCCGATCGCGATCACCTGCTCGGGGCTGGTGCCCCAGGTGATCTGCGGCGCGATGGCGGCGACATCGATGCGCTCCTCGCGGTCGAAGACGGCGTCCTCATCCGACGGCAGGCCGCGCCACTGCGCCACCGCCGCCTCCCACAGCGCGCCCTGGGGCGCGAACGTCCGGCCCGCGAGATAGCCGAAGGTGGTGTCGTCGGGCGCCACCATGCCCATCTTGGCGCCGAGCTCGATCGACAGATTGCACAGCGTGAGCCGGCCTTCGACATCGAGCGCGCGGATGGCGTCGCCGCCATATTCGACGGCATAGCCGGTGCCGCCGGCGGCGCCGATCCGGCCGATGAGATAGAGGATGAGATCCTTGGGCGTGACGCCCTCGCGGCGTGATCCCTCGAATGTCACGCTGAGCTGCTTCGGCCGGCGCTGCACCAGGCATTGCGTCGCCAGCACATGCGTCACCTCGCTCGAGCCGATGCCGAAGGCGAGCGCGCCCATGCCGCCATGGGTGCAGGTGTGGCTGTCGCCGCAGACGATCAGCGCCCCGGGCAGGCTCAGCCCCAGCTCCGGGCCGATGACATGGACGATGCCCTGGCCGGGTTCGCCGACATCGAAGAGGCGCACGCTGTGCTCGCGCGCGAGGCTGCGCAGATCGCCCAGCAGCCGGTTGCCGGTGGCGGTGGTGCCGGCGCGGCCGGGCGCGGTCGAGATGGCGTGGTCGGGCGTGGCGAAGGTGAGGCCGGGATTGCGCAACCGGTAGCCTTTCTCGCCGATATCCATCACCGCGCGGCCGCCGCCGAGATCATGCAGCAGATGGCGGTCGACATGGAGCAGCGCATAGCCGTCGCCGAGATCGGCGACGGTATGCGCCTGCCAGATCTTGTCGAAGAGCGTCCGTCCGCTCATTCGCCGATCACCTCGCCGAATGCGACCCATTGCTTGCCTTCGAAGCGGGCGAGCCGCATCTGCTTGATCGGCGAGAAATCCTGCGCGCCGGTGTGGATGCGGATGCCGGGCAGCAGCAGCGGCAGCGCCATGTCGAGGCTCGCCGCCTGCTTCATGATGTTCTCGCGCGAGAGGTCGTCGCCGCACTGCCGCAGCATCTGCGCCAGCGTCTGCGCCACCGCATAGCCGTAGACGTTGAAGCTGTCGCCGAGATTGCCCTCGGGATAATACTTCTTCATGAAGGCGAACCATTCCTTCATCGCGGCATCGTTCTGCCACTGCGCATCGTTGGGATCCTTCAAGTATTGCGCGGTGATGATGCCCTGGCCCTTCTCGAGTCCGGCGGGCTCCATCACCGCCGAGACCGAGGTCGCGACGCTCATCAGGAATTGCGTCGGCTTCCAGCCGACGTCATAGACCTTGCGCACCGCCTGCGCCGCGAATTTCGGCGTCGAGTTGTTGAACAGCACCGTGGCGCCCGAGCTCTGCAGGCTGACGATCTGCGAGTCCAGCGTCGCGTCGGTCACCTCGTAGGTAGCGACCGCGACGATCATCTTCTTCGCCGCGGCCTCGCCGAGCCCCTGATGGAAGCCCGCGACATAGTCGCGCCCGGCATCGTCGTTCTGATAGAGCACCGCGACGCGCGCGTTGGGGTCGTGCTGCAGCAGGTAGCGGCCATAGATCGCGCCTTCGGTCTGGTAGTTCGGCTGCCAGCCGATGCTCCAGGGGAAATGCGCGGGATCGGCCCAGAACGTCGCGCCCGAGGCCTGGAAGAGCTGCGGCACCTTGTGGTCGTTGAGATATTTGTGGACGACGACCCCGGTCGGCGTGCCCAGGCTGGAGAAGATGAAGGCGACATTGTCCTGCTCGATCAGCCGCCGCGTCTGCTCGTAGGTCTTGGGCGGCGAATAGCCGTCATCGAGGCTGAGCAGCGTGATTTTGCGGCCGTTGATGCCGCCCTGCTTCGTTGAGCATGGCGAGATAGGCGAGTTCGGCCCGGCCGATCGCGCTATAGGCCGAGGCCGGCCCGCTATAGGGCATGGTCTGGCCGATCCGGATCTCGGCATCGCTGATTCCGGGCGCATACTGTTTTTGCGCCTGCGCCGGCAGCGCCGCCAGCGCCACGGCCGCCAGCATGAGCAGAGATTGATAGAATCGCTGCATTCTTTCCTCCCGTTTGCCGCGGCCTTTGCCCGGCAACCGCCGGGCGTGGCATCGTCTTTTGTCCTGCCCCGATATGGTGGTTCTTTTCCGCCGCCCTGGCAATGCGCGAGTGGGTGGGGCGCGTGATGGGCTGGACGCGCGCCGGCCATCATGCCAGCCTTTCCCAAAACCCGGGAGGACACCATGACAACGGCCGTGCCCGTGACATCCGAGCTCGCCCGCCGCGCCGCAGTCGCTGCGCTATGACGACCTGCCCGAGGAGGTGCGTCTGCTTGGCGCGCCAGTGCCTGCTCGACTGGCTCGCGGTGACGCTGGCGGGATCGCGCGAGGATCTCGCGCGCATCCTGCTGATCGAAGCGGAGGAGCAGGGCGGCGCGCCGACGGCGACCGCGATCGGCCATCGCCTGCGCTTGCCGACGCAGCAGGCGGCGCTGGTCAACGGCGCCGCCTCGCATGCGCTCGACTATGACGACGTCAACATGACCATGGGCGGCCACCCGACCGCGCCGCTGCTGCCGGCGGTGCTGGCGCTGGCCGAGGCGCGGGGCGCCGGCGGCGCGCAGGTGATCGCCGCCTTCGTCGCCGGATACGAGACGCTGTGCCGCGTCGGCGCGCTGGTCTCCCCCGGCCATTACGCGCGGGGATTCCACAACACCGGCACGGTCGGCAGTTTCGGCGCCGCCGCCGCCGCCGCCAATCTGCTCGGCCTCGGCGCGCAGCGCACCGCCACCGCGTTCGGCATCGCCGGGACCCAGGCGGCCGGGCTCAAATCCATGTTCGGCACCATGTGCAAGCCGCTCCATGCCGGCAAGGCGGCGCAGAACGGATTGCTCGCGGCGAGCCTCGCCGCGCGCGGATTCACCAGCCGCGACGACGTGCTCGAATGCGCCCAGGGTTTCGCCGATACCGCGAGCCCGGACTTCCGGCCGGAGCGCGCGCTGGCGCCGCCGCGCCGGGGCTGGCATCTCCTGGACAACCTCTTCAAGTATCATGCCGCCTGCTACCTGACGCACGCGCCGATCGAATGCGCCCGCGCGGTCGCCCGCGCACCCGGCTTCGATGCCGCCGCGGTGCGCGGCGTCGTGCTCAAAGTCGAGAGCGGCGCCGCCAAGGTCTGCCACATCCCGGCGCCGCGCACCGGGCTCGAGGCCAAATTCTCGCTGCGCCTCACCACCGCCATGGCGCTCTCAGGGCTCGATACCGCGGCACTCGACAGCTACAGCGAGAAGACCGCCGCCGATCCGCGTCTGGTCGATCTCCGCGACAAGGTGACCGTCGATTTCCAGCCCGACTGGCCGCACACCGTGGCGGCGCTCACCGTGACGCTTGCCGATGGCCGCGTGCTCGAGGCGCGCCACGACAGCGGCGTGCCGGCGAGCGATCTCGCGGCGCAAGGAAGCCGCCTCGAAGCGAAGTTCATGAGCCTCGCCGCTCCGGTGCTGGGCACCGCCCAAGCCGAGCGCCTCGCCGCCGCCGTCGCCAACCTCGACAAGCTCGCCTCGATCACGGAGCTCACGCGGCTTTGTGTCGTAGGGTGAGCGCAGAGTCTCGATGGCAGCGCGATTCCTTCTCCCTCTCCGCCCCTGGGGGCGGAGAGGGTTGGGGTGAGGTGGGGTCACTCCGAAGTTTGATGCGCCCCGGCTCCGGCGCCCCTACCGCGCGCGCCCACCTCATCCTAAATCCTTCTCCGCCCTGAAGGGCGGAGAAGGACTTGCTGCTGCGGCATCGACGACCATTTGAGCACCAGCTGCCGAACAGGAGCCTCACCATGGATCTCGATCTGCGCAACCGGCACGCGCTCGTCACCGGCTCGACCGACGGCATCGGCTTTGCCATTGCCGCCGGGCTGGCCGCCGAGGGCGCCGCGGTGACGCTCAACGGCCGCAGCCGCGACGGGGTCGAGCATGCCGTGGCGCGTCTTGCGGCGCGCGCGGGCGGCGCCCGCATCGACGGCATCGCCGCCGACGCCGCCACCGCCGAGGGCGCCGCAGCGATCGTCGCTCATCTGCCGCGCGCCGACATCCTGGTCAACAATCTCGGCATCTTCGAGCTGAAGCCGTTCTTCGAGATCCCCGATGCCGACTGGCGGCGCTTCTTCGAGACCAACGTGCTGAGCGGCGTGCGCCTCGCGCGGCATTACGCGCCGGCGATGCGCGCCCAGGGCTGGGGGCGCATTCTCTTCGTCTCGAGCGAGAGCGCGCTCAACATCCCGCGCGAGATGATCCATTACGGCATGACCAAGACGGCGCAGCTCGCGGTCTCGCGCGGCCTCGCCATCGAGCTCGCCGCCACCGGCGTCACCGTCAACGCCATCCTGCCGGGCCCGACCATGACCGCCGGCGTCGCCCAGATGCTCGACAAGGCGGCGGCGAAAGCCGGCAAGCCGCGCGCCGAGATCGAAGCGGATTTCTTCCGGACCGCGCGGCCGAGCTCGCTGCTGCGCCGCTTCGCCACCCCCGAGGAGGTGGCGAACCTCGCGGTCTATCTCGCAAGCCCGCGCGCCGCGGCGACCACCGGCGCGGCGCTGCGCGTCGATGGCGGCGTGGTGAGCGACATCGTCTGACGGCGGCAGGCGGGCGGCCTCAGCCGCGCGTCACCTCGATCTCGTCATAGCGCTTCCAGCGATAGACCAGCATCGAGACCAGCCAGCTCACCACGAAGACGCCGATGATGAGGAGCCCGACGCCGCCGAAATGGCGGTTGAGCGAGCCCACGGCGCGCCAGAAGCCGCCATCGGGGTTGAGCCTGGCGGCGATGAGGCCGAGCGCCTCGATGCCACCGACGATCGCCGCCGCCAGCACCGAGATGAAGGTGATGGTGAGATTGTAATAGAGCTTGCGCAGCGGTTTCATGAACGCCCAGCCATAAGCGCCGAGCATGAGCACGCCGTCGGTGGTGTCGACCAGCGACATGCCGGCAGTAAAGAGGGCGGGGAAGATCAGGATCGACCAGAGCGAGAGGCCGCGCGCCGCTTCGGCGGCCGAGATGCCGAGGAGGCCGATCTCGGTCGCGGTGTCGAAGCCCAGGCCGAAGAGGAAGCCCAGCGGATACATCTGCCAGCTCGCGCCGATGAAGCGGAAGAGCGGCCGGAAGAGGCGGGCGAGGAGGCCGCGCCCTGAGAGGAAGAGGTCGAGATCCGCCTCGACATAGCGCCCGCCGCGCCGCACCCGGCCGAAGCTGCGCCAGAGCTGGACGAGAACCACGAGATTGATCAGCGCGATGAGGAAGAGGAACCCCGCCGAGACGCCGGTGCCGATGAGCCCGCCCATCTCCTTCAGCGCGCCGAGGCGGGTTTGCAGCGTCTGGGCGGCGAGCGCGATCGCGGTGGACGCCAGCACCACCACGCTGGAATGGCCGAGCGAGAAGAAGAAGCCGACGCCGACCGGGCGCTTCCCCTGCTGCATCAGCTTGCGCGTGACATTGTCGATGGCGGCGATGTGATCGGCATCGACCGCATGGCGCGCGCCGAAGCTGTAGGCCAGCAGCGCGGTGCCGAGCAGCACCGGATAGGAGCGGAACGCGATCGAGCGCCCAGCCCCAGGCGAGCAGGTTGGCGGCGACGAGCAGGAGATAGATCCCGGCGAGCCGGCGCCGCAGGCTCCGCTCCCTCAGCGCCGACCACACCACCCGCAGCATCCCGCCCCTCCGCCCGCCGCCTATAGGAACCGCCAAGGCTGCGCGTCAAGGTGGTTTCCTCTCCTCTTCCGTCATGGCCGGGCTTGGCCCGGCCATCCACGTGGCAGCCCGCGGTCTCGCTGTCTCACAGCGCCGTGCGCAAATCCCACAGCTCCGGAAAGAGCCGCACCTCCAGCAGCCCGCGCAGATAGGCGACACCCTGCGTGCCGCCGGTGCCGGGCTTGCCGCCGATGATGCGCTCGACGGTCGTCACATGGCGGAAGCGCCATTGGCGGAAGAAATCCTCGAGATCGACCAGCTCCTCGCCGAGCTCGTAGAGATCCCAATAGCGCGCGGTGTCGCGGTAGACGATCATCCACGCCGCTTGGACCGACGGGTCCGGCCGATAGGCGGCACTCCCGTCGCGCGTCAGCGCGGCTTCCGCGATGGGCAGGCCGCGCCGCGCCAGCAGCCGGATCGCCTCGTCATAGATGCTGGGCGCGGCCAGCAGCGCCGCAAGCTCGGCATGGATCGCGTCGCGGTGCCGGAACGGCGCCAGCAGCTCCGCGCGCTTGTTGCCGAGCAGGAACTCGATGGCCCGGTACTGGTGCGACTGGAAGCCCGAGGAGCGGCCGAGGAGCTCGCGGAAATCCATGTACTCGCTCGGCGTCAAGGTCGACAGCACGTCCCAGGCCTGGACGAGCTGCGCCATGATGCGCGACACCCGCGCCAGCATCTTGAAGGCCGGCGACAGCTGGTCCTGGCGCAACTGCTGGATCGCCGCCTTCAACTCGTGGATCACCAGCTTCATCCACAGCTCCGTGGTCTGGTGCTGGATGATGAACAGCATCTCGTTGTGGTTAGGCGAGAGCGGCCGCTGCGCCTCGAGCAGATGGTCGAGCTGGAGGTAATCGCCATAGCTCATCTCGCCGCTGAAATCGGTGTGCGCGCCGCTGGCATCCTGCGTGGGTTTCTTCGGCATGGACCTTACCTTTTTCCGCGAGGGATCACGTCACCAGCGCCCGGCGATGGAACTCCGGCCGGTCCCAGGCGCCGCTCCTCAGAATCTCGGCGAGCGCCGCCGCCGCGTCCCAGGCATCGACGAAGCGCGTATAGAGCGGCGCGAAGCCGAAGCGCAGGATGTCGGGGCTGCGGAAATCTCCAATGATGCCGCGCGCGATCAGCGCCTGCATCACCGGCCAGCCCTGCGCGTGGCGGAAGCTCACCTGGCTGCCGCGGCGGAGGCATTCGCGCGGCGACAGCAGCGCAAGGCCGAGCCCCGCCGCTTCCTGCTCGACCGCGGCGATGAAGGTCTCGGTGAGGCCCAGCGATTTCTCGCGCAGCGCCGCAGGCTGCGCGGTAAGCAGCATGTCGACCCCAATCTCGAGTGCCGCCAGCGACAGCACCGGCGGCGTGCCCGCGACATAGCGGCCGATGCCCGGCGCCGGGCGGTAGTCGGGCAGGAAGGCGAACGGCTCGGCATGGCCGAGCCAGCCCGAGAGCGGCTGCATGAAGCGCTCCTGGTGGCGGGGTGCCACCCAGACGAAAGCCGGCGCGCCCGGCCCGCCGTTCAAGTATTTGTAGCCGCAGCCGACGGCGAAATCCGCGTTGGCCGCGGTGAGATCGACCGGCACCGCCCCGGCGCTGTGCGCGAGATCCCACAGCATGAGCGCGCCTTGCGCCTGCGCCGCTTCCGTGATCGCCGCCAGGTCGTGCATCGCGCCGCTGCGGTAATTGACATGGGTCAGCATCACCACCGCGGTCTCCGCGTCGATCGCATCGGCAATGGCATCGCCGTCCACCAGTCGCAGCCGGTGGCGCTCGCCCAGCAGCCCGATCAGCCCTTGCGCGATATAGAGATCGGTCGGGAAGTTCTCGCGCTCCGACAGGATCACGCCGCGGCCGGGATTGAGCCTCAGCGCCGCCGCCAGCACCTTGAAGAGATTGACCGAGGTCGAATCCGCCACCACCACCTCGCCGTCACCAGCGCCGATGAGGCGTGCGATCTTGTCGCCGACGCGCTTGGGCAGCTCGATCCAGCCATGCTTGTTCCAGCTGGTGACGAGGTCCTCGCCCCATTCCTGCTCGATGACCGCGGCAAGCCGCGCCGGCGTCGCTTTCGGCAGCGCGCCCAGCGAATTGCCGTCGAGATAGATGACGCCCGGCGGCAGCGCGAATTCCTCGCGCAATCCCGCGAGCGGATCCGCGGCATCGAGCGCGGCGCAGCGCGCGCGGTCGAGCGCGCTCATGCCGCACCTCGCTCGGCGAGGCGGCGCGCCAGGCGGACGATGCGCCGTCCCGCCTCCGCGAGCTTCTCGTCGGCGAGCGTGAGCGCCAGGCGCAGATGGCCGACCGCGCTCGGCCCGAACCCGTCGCAGGGCACCGCCGCCACCCCTTCGGCGTCGAGCAGCGCCCGCGCGAATTCCTCGGCGCCGAGCCCGCTGCCGCGGATATCGAACAGCAGGAACATGCCGCCTTCGGGGGGATCACGCGGCAGCCTGGCGCGTCCCTCAGGATGCCGGCGAGCAGCGTTGCGCGGCGGCGGTAATCGGCGGCGAGCGCCGCCACTTCCGGCAGGTCGCTCTCGAGCGCCTTGAGCGCGCCGAGCTGGATGAAGGGCGGGCCGCCATAGAGCATGCACAGCACCAGGTTGAAGAGATGCTGGATGAAGGCCTCGGGGCCCACGACCCAGCCCAGGCGGAAGCCCGCCATCGCATGCGATTTGGAGAGGCTCGACACCACCACGCTGCGCTCCGCCATGCCGGGCAGGCTGCGCGGGCTCAGATGCGGCCGGGCGAAGGCGAGATCCTCATAGACCTCGTCGGAGAGCAGCCAGAGATCGTGGCGCCGGGCGAGCGCTGCGATGGTCTCGATCTCCGCGCGGGTGAAGACGGCGCCGGTCGGGTTGTGCGGGCTGTTGAGCCACAGCACGCGCGTCCGCGGCGTCACCCTCCGCGCCAGCGCCGCGAGATCGGGATGGAAGCCGGTCTCGGCCAGCAGCGGCACGGTCACCAGCGTCGCGCCGGCGGCGCCGGCCACGGCCTCATAAGTGGCATAGGTCGGCTCGAAGGCGATGACCTCGTCGCCGGGCCCGGCGATGCAGTGCAGTGCAGCATAGAGTCCGGCCTGGGTTCCCGGCACGACCGCCACATTCTCGGCGGTGGTTGCCGTGCCGGTGCGGCGCTCTACCCGGGCGGCGATGGCGGCGCGCAGCGCGGGCAGGCCGATGATCGGCGAATAGCCGGTTTTGTGGCCTTGCAGCGCGGCCACGGTGGCCGCGATCACCGCCTCGGGCGCGCCCTGGTCGGGATCGCCGACGGTCAGCAGCAGCACGTCGCGGCCTTCGGCGCGCTGGCGCTGGGCGTCGAAATGCACGCTCCAGGCCCGGGCGCCGCCGCCGGCGATGCGGCCGACCAGTGGCGAGAACTGCATCAGGGGCTCTCCTCGGCCGGCATGAGGTAATCGCAGGTCAGCGTCTAGCCTAGCCGCTGGGAAGCGGCTGGAAAAGCGAGGCTCCCTGCCTCTAGACTGGCTGTCCCACGGGCAGGAGCGAGGGAAGGTCGCGATGGAAACCCACTACGACCGCGCCGCCGAGGATCTCGGCAACATTGTCGCGCTCGAGCATGTCAATGTGCGCATCCCCGACCAGAAGATCGCCACCATCTTCTATGTCAGCGGCATGGGGCTGACGCGCGACCCCTATCTCATGACCGGGGTCGACAATATGTGGATCAATGTCGGCCGCAGCCAGTTCCACATGCCGGAAGGCGACCCCCAGGTGGTGCGCGGCCATGTAGGATTGGTGCTGCCGGATCGCGAGGCGCTGCTGCATCGGCTCGCCGGCGTGCGCCGCGACCTCGCGGGCACGCGCTTCGATTTTTCCGAGCACAACGCCTATGTCGAGGCGATCTCGCCCTGGGGCAACCGGCTGCGCTGCTACGAGCCCGATCCCGCCTTCGGCCGCATCACCCTCGGCATGCCCTATGTCGAATTCGACGTTCCCATGGGCGCCGCCCCGGGCATCGCCCGCTTCTATCGCGAGATCCTCGATGCGCCAGCGAGCGACGGCGAGGACGGGCAGGGGCGCTTTGCCCGCTGCGCCGTCGGCCACAACCAGGTCTTCATCTATCGCGAGACCGACCGCAAGCTCGCGCCCTATGACGGCCACCATGTGCAGGTCTACCTCGCCGATTTCTCCGGCCCGCACAAGAAGCTGAAAGAGCGCGGCCTCGTCTTCGAGGAAAGCGACCAGTGGCAGTACCGCTTCAAGGATATCGTCGATCTCGACAGCGGCAAGCTGCTCTACACCGTCGAGCACGAGATCCGCAGCATGACGCATCCGCTGTTCGCGCGGCCGCTGGTCAACCGCAACCCGGCGCAGAGCAACCGCAAATTCGCAGCCGGCCACGAGACGCGCGGCTGGGCGATGGCCTATGAGGATTAGCCGCCGATGAGCGCGCGCGACGCCGCGGTCGAGCCGGTGGACTACCTCGCCCGCGCCCGCGCGCTGGCGCCGCTGATCACCGCCTCGGCACCGGCGATCGAGCGCGAGCGCCGGCTGCCGCAGGAGCTCGTCGACGCCATGCTCGAGGCGGGGCTCTTCCGCATGCTGCTGCCGCGCGCCTATGGCGGCGCCGAGACCGATCCGCTCGCCTTCGTGCAGGTGCTGGAGGAGATCGCGCGCCACGACGCCAGCACCGCCTGGTGCCTCGGCCAGACCGGCGTCTGCGCCGTCGCCGCCGCATATCTGCCGGCCGAATCCGCGCGCACCATCTGGGGCGACCGGCGCGGCGTCCTCGCCTGGGGCACGGCGATGGGGCCGGTGAAGGCGGTGGCGTCCGAGGGCGGCTGGCGCGTGACCGGCTCCTGGTCCTTTGCCAGCGGCGGCCATCACGCGACCTGGATCGGCGGCCATTGCATCGAATGCGACGCCGATGGCACGCCGCGCAAGCGGGACGGCAAGCCGGTGCAGCGCACGCTGCTCTTTCCGGTCAGCGCGGTGACGTGGACCGACATCTGGGACGTGATCGGCCTCAAGGGCACCGCCAGCGACATGTATGCGGTGACCGATCTCTTCGTGCCGCACGCCTTCACCCTCGATCGCGACGACCCCGCCGAGCGGCGGCTCGAGGCGCCGCTCTATCATTTCCGCACCGACCAGCTCTATGCCAGCGGCTTTGCCAATGTCGCACTCGGCATCGCGCGCGGCATGCTCGACGCGCTCGCCGATCTCGCCAATGAGAAGACGCCGCGCGGCTACAAATCGACCATGCGCATGAGCGCGGTTATCCAGACCGATGTCGCCGAGCTCGAGGCGCGGCTGCGCGCCGCACGCTTCTACATCCACGGCACTTTGGACGCCGCCTGGCGCGCGGTGCAGCGCGGCGAGATGCCGATGGAGCACCGCATGGCGATCCGCCTCGCCGCGACCCACTGCATCCGCGAAGCGCGCCGCATCGCCGGCGAAGCCTACAACACCGCCGGCACCACCTCGGTCTTCGCCAGCAACCCCTTCGAGCGGCGCCTGCGCGACATCAACGCGGTCGCCCAACAGCTCCAAGGCCGCCGCTCGCATTTCGAGACCGTCGGCAAATACCTCCTCGGCCTCGAAGCGGAGACCCTGTTCCTTTAATCCATCCTCCGCCCGCATGTGGGGTTCACCACGGAGACACGGAGGTCACGGAGAATGGGGAGACTGGCGCGCTTGGTGCATGTTCTTGGCACTCTATCCCCACTAACCACCGCCGTCCCCGCGCAAGCGGGGACCTAGGGCAAGCGACGCGCGGTTGCCCCTGGGCCCCGGCTTTCGCCGGGGCGACGGAGACTTTTTTCCATTGTCTCTATCTTCTCCGTGACCTCCGTGCCTCCGTGGTCGATCTTTCGTGCCGCCGTTTGGCATGCCCGAACCTCTGCAGCGCCGCACCGCCACGCGCCACGGTTTCTCTCGATAGCGGCCGCGGCATTCCCCGGTTGGCATCGCGCGCCCTGCGTTGGTTCTTTTCGTGGATCGCGTTCGGCGGCATTCCGTTTGTCACCCGTCGGTCCCGTGAACGGAGGAGTGTGACCATGACGAGCATCCGAGCCTCTCTCATGGCGATGTCGCTCGCCATGGCAGCCCTGCTTTCGACCAGCTTGCTTGACCGCGCCCACGCGGCATCCAAGGAGGACCTCACCCGGGACGCCGATCACGCGCTGCAGATGCTGTACAGAAGCAATCCCATCGCCGCGGACTTGTCGAAGAAGGCGAGGGCCGTGCTGGTGTTCCCCAGCATCATCAAGGCCGGGCTGATCTTCGGCGCCGCCTATGGCGAAGGCGTGCTGAAACAGGGATCGAAGATCGACGGCTATTACAACTCCTTTACCGGATCCTGGGGCTTGCAGGCGGGCGCCCAATCCTACGGTTATGCCGTGTTCCTGATGAGCGCCAAGGCGGAACGCTACATCCACCGCACCCATGGCTGGGAGATCGGCGTCGGGCCGACGGTGGTGATCGTGGACGAGGGCGTCGCCAAGAATTTATCGACCTCGACGCTGAAGGACGACGCCTACGCCTTCATCTTCGACCAGGAAGGCCTGATGATCGGCATCAGCCTCGAAGGCACGAAGATCTCCCGCATCAAGGAATAGCCGGCAAGTCCTCCCGTCCCGAGCCTTTGCGCCGGAGGGGTGCAGCCTTACCATGGTTCCCGCGCCGGTTGTCGGCGACGCCTGCGTCATCGGCGCACCGCGGATTTTTAGTCATTGGTGTACACCAATGGCGCAGGGCCTAAGATGCGGCAAAGGCCGGCGGGAGGAAGGGCATGGGCGACGGGGCGCGAGGCGTCGAGGCGGCGAGGAATGCGCCGGCGCCCAGCCTGCGCGACTGGCTCGACCATCTGGCGTCGCGCGGCCGGCTGGCGGTGGCGCGGCCGGGCGTGGGCTTGCGCTTCGAGCTTGCCGCCATTGCGAAGCGCCTCGACGGCGTCAAGGCGACGCTCTTCCCTGCGCCGGGAGGCCATGCCATGCCGGTGGTCTCGGGCCTCGTCTCCGACCGCCATTGGATCGCCGAGGCGATGGGGGTCGCGCCGCGCGACGTGCTGAAGCGATTCCTCGATGCCGCGCTCCACCCGCTGCCCTGGCGCGAGGTCGCGTCGGCGCCGGTGCAACAGCGCGTCCATCGCGATATCGACCTTGCGGCGTTGCTGCCGCTGCCGACCCATAACGAGCATGACAGCGGCCCCTACATCACCGCGGGATTGCTCATCGCCCGCAACCCCCAGACCGGCATCCAGAACGTCGCCATCCATCGCCTCCAGCTCAGCGGTCCCCGCCGGCTCGGCGCGCTGCTGCTGCCGCGCCACACCAACCTCTATTTCGACGCCGCCGAGGCCGCCGGCGAGGCGCTGCCAGTGGCGATCGTCATCGGCGTCGATCCTCTGACGCTCCTCGCCTCGCAGGCGGTGGTGCCGGTCGACCATGACGAGCTCGAGATCGCCGGCGCGCTGCAGGGCAGCCCGCTCGAGGTGGTGAAATGCCTCACCAGCGAGCTGCGCGTCCCGGCATCGGCGGAGATCGTCATCGAAGGAAGGCTGCTGCCGGATGTGCGCGCGCCCGAAGGCCCCTTCGGCGAGTTCCCGCAATATTACGGCGAGCGCGCCGACCGCCACGTCGTCGAGATCGACGCCGTGACCATGCGCGAGGACGCGATCTTCCACACCATCATCGGCGGCGGGCTCGAGCATCTGCTGCTCGGCGCCATCCCGCGCGAGGCGAGCCTCTTGGCGCATCTCCAGCGCAGCTTTCCCGGCGTGCGCGACGTGCATCTCTCGCGCGGCGGCGTCTGCCGCTACCATCTCCATGTCCAGCTCCGCAAGCGCAGCGAGGGCGAGGCCAAGAACGTCATCCTCGGCGCCTTCGCCGGGCATTACGACATCAAGCAGGTGATCGTCGTCGACGAGGATGTCGACATCCACGATCCCACCGAGGTCGAATGGGCGGTGGCGACGCGCTCGCAGCCCGACCGCGATCTCGTGATCGTCTCGCATGCCCAGGTGTCGCGGCTCGATCCCTCGGCCGAGAACGGCGTGGGAGCGAAGCTCGGCATCGACGCCACCATCCCGCTCGCCGCGCCCACGATGCGCTACACCCGCATCCGCGTGCCCGGCGAGGCGGAGGTGGCGCTCGACCAGGTGATCGACGCGGCGCGCGGCGGCGATTGGCGCAAGGCGCTGGGACGCTGACCCATGGATAGCGGTGCCATCGGCGAGGGCGCGCTGGTCGGCCAGGCGATCGAGCGGCTCGAGGATGCGGCGCTGCTCACCGGCGCCGGCCGCTACATGGACGATCTGCCGCTGGCGCCGGGGACGCTGCACGCGGCGATCCTGCGCTCGTCACACGCCCATGCCGAGCTCGTCGCCATCGATGCGACGGCGGCGCTGGCGCTTCCGGGCGTCGCCGCGGTGGTGACGCGCGAGGAGGTGCGGCGCTGGACGCGGCCCTTCACCGTCGGCGTCAAGCAGCCGATGGAGCATTGGTGCCTTGCCGTCGACCGCGTGCGCTATGTCGGCGAGCCCGTCGCGGTGGTGCTGGCCGATGACCGCTACCGCGCCGAGGACGCGCTCGACGCCATCAAGGTCGAGTACCGGCCCTTGCCGGCCGTGGTCGATCCCGGCGCTGCCGCGACAGAAGCCGCGCCGGTGCTGCATCCCGCGGTCGGCGGCAACATCGTCAGCGACCGGCGCTTCCGCTACGGCGATCCCGACGCCGCCTTTGCCGCAGCACCCCATCGCATCGCCATCACCGTCGACTATCCGCGCAACGCGGTGACGCCGATCGAATGCCTCGGCGTCCTCGCGCAATATTTCCCCGCCGATGACGTCTACGAGGCGACTTCGAGCTTCATGGGGCCTTTCGCGCTCCATCCGGTGATGGCGCTGGCGCTGAAGGTGCCGGCGAACCGGCTCCGCCTCAAGACGCCGCCCGAGTCCGGCGGCAGCTTCGGCGTCCGCCAATCGGTCTTCCCCTATGTCGTGCTGATGAGCGTCGCCGCGCGCGCGGCAGGCCGGCCGGTCAAATGGATCGAGGACCGGCTCGAGCATCTCGCCGCCGCGACTTCGGCGACCAACCGCGTCACCACGCTCGAGGCGGCGGTGAGCGCCGACGGCGAGATCGCGGCGCTGCGCTGGGACCAGCTCGAGGATTGCGGGGCCTATCTGCGCGCGCCCGAGCCCGCGACGCATCTATCGCATGCACGGCAATATGAGCGGCGCCTACAGGCTCCGCCATCTCGCCATCCGCAACCGAATCGTGCTCACCAACAAGACGCCGTCGGGTCTGGTGCGCGGCTTCGGCGGCCCGCAGGTCTATTTCCCGCTCGAGCGGCTGATGCAGCGCATCGCGGTGACCCTGAAGCTCGATCCGCTCGAGGTGATCCGGCGCAATCTCGTGCCGGCGGACGCGTTCCCCTATCGCTGCCCCGCCGGCGCGCTGCTCGATTCCGGCGATTTCCCGCGCGCGCTCGAGATCGCCGTAGCGGATGGCGGGCTCGACGAGCTGAAGCGCCGGCAGCAGGCGGCGCGCGCGGCGGGACGGCTCTACGGCATCGGCTATGCCGCGGTGGTCGAGCCCTCGATCTCCAATATGGGCTACATCACCACGGTGCTGACGCCCGAGGAGCGGCGCAAGGCCGGCCCCAAAAGCGGCGCGCAGGCGACCGCCACGGTGGCGCTCGATCCCTTGGGCGGGGTCAGCGTCCATGTCGCCTCGGTGCCGCAGGGCCAGGGCCATCGCACCGTGCTGGCGCAGGTGGTGGGCGACGTGCTCGGCCTCGCGCCGGCCGAGATCCGGGTCATCGGCGAGCTCGACACCGGCAAGGACGCCTGGTCGATCGCCGCCGGCAATTACTCCAGCCGCTTTGCCGGCGCGGTCGCCGGCACGGCGCATCTGGCGGCGCTGCAGCTGCGCGACAAGCTCCAGCGCATTGCAGCGCCGCTCCTCAACGTCGCCCCAAGCGAGATCGCCTTCGCCCGCGGCCGCATCTTCGCCGCCGCCAATCCCGACAACGCGCTCTCCTTCAGCCGCGTCGCCGGCACCAGCCATTGGGCGCCGCAGACCCTGGGCGATGGCGTGGCGCCCGCCTTGCGCGAGACCGTCTTCTGGACGCCGCCGGTGCTCGAGGCGCCGAACGCGGCGGACGAGATCAACAGCTCCGCCGCCTACGGCTTCATCTTCGATTTCTGCGGCGTCGAAATCGACCGCGACACCGGCCAAGTGCGTATCGACAAATACGTCACCATGCATGATGCCGGCCGGCTGCTGAACCCGGCGCTGGTCGACGGCCAGGTGCGCGGCGGCTTCGCCAATGCGGTGGGCGCGGCGCTCTCCGAGCATTTCGTCTATGGCGAGGATGGCAGCTTCCTCTCCGGCACGTTCGCCGATTATCTCGTGCCCACCGCCTGCGAAGTGCCGGAGCCGCTGATCCTCCATCTGGAGACGCTGTCGCCGGTGACGCCGCTGGGCGCCAAGGGGGTCGGCGAGGGCAATTGCATGAGCACGCCGGTCTGCCTCGCCAATGCGGTGGCCGATGCGCTGGGGGTCGCCGACATCGCCTTGCCGATGACGCCCGCGCGCCTTGCCGCGCTGATCGAGCGCGAGGAGCCGCCGGCGCCGCCGCGCGCCGCGGCGCCGGCGGCCAGCGGCAAAGGCCTCTCCGGCGCGCGGCGCCATGTCGGTGCCGGCGCCGCCGCAGCAGGTCTGGGCGGTGCTGCTCGATCCAGAGGCGCTGAGGGCGCTGCTGCCGGGCTGCGAGGCGCTGGAGCGCGTCGCCGAGAACGACTACCGCGCCCGCCTCAGCATCGGCGTCGGCCCCGTGCGCGGGCGCTACGAGGCCCGTGTCCGGCTCTTCGATCTCGACCCGCCGCGCGCGCTGAAGCTCTCCGGCGAGGGCGTCGGCGCGCTCGGCTCGGCCAGCGGCGAGGGCGCGGTGGAGTTGTCGCCGGAAGGCGGCGGCACGCGCATCACCTATCGCTATTCCGTCGCCATTGCCGGCAAAGTGGCAGCGGTGGGCGGGCGCATGCTCGACGGCGCCGCGAAGATTCTGATCGCACAATTCTTCGAGCGATTGCTGGCGCGCAGCGGCGGCGCGGCGGCGCCCTCGCTCTGGCGCCGGCTGCTGCGCCTCATCGGGGTCGCGCGATGAAGCCGGCGCGCCTTCGACTATCTCCGCCCGGCAAGCCCCGAGGAGGCGCTGGCGGCGCTGGCGGAATCCCCCGACGAGGCGCGCCTCTTGGCCGGCGGCCAGTCGCTGATGGCGATGCTCAACATGCGGCTGCTGCAGCCGGCGCTGCTGATCGATATCGGCGGTCTCGTCGCGCTCGATGTCGTCGCGGCTCGAGGCCGATGCGCTCACCGTCGGCGCGGCGGTGACGCAGGCGTGCGCTCGAGCGCCGCGCCGGCCTCGCCGCGGAGGTGCCCCTGCTGGCGCTGGCGCTGCCCTTTCTCGGCCACTACCAGACGCGCAACCGCGGCACGGTCTGCGGCTCGATCGCCCATGCCGATCCCAGCGCCGAGCTGCCGCTGGTGCTGGCGGCGCTGGGCGGCACGGTGACGCTGCGCTCGGTGAAGCGCCGCCGCACGCTCGCCGCCGCGGATTTCTTCGCTCGGCATGCTGACCACCGCGCGGCGCAGCGACGAGATGGTCGAGGCCGTGCGCTTTCCCCGCCGCCGCGCCGGCGCCGGCTACGCGTTTCGCGAGGTGGCGCTGCGGCACGGCGATTTCGCCCTCTGCGCCGTCGCCGCCATCGCCGACGACAACGGCCTCAGGCTCGCCGTCGGCGGTGTCGCCGACCGGCCGGTGGCGCGCGACTTCCCGCTGCTCGAGGGCGGCGCGCTCGACGACGCGCTCAACGACTTCGCCTGGGCGCTGGGCGGCGGCGACGACGCCCATGCCAGCGCCCGCTACCGCCGCTCGCTGGTGCGGAAGCTCGGCCGCGCCGCGCTGGAGGAGGCCAAATGCCGACGCGGCTGACAGCGGCGGCGCGCCACCGCGTGCGCTTCACCCTCAACGGCCGTGCCGTCGAGGGCGATGCCGAGCCGCGCCTGCTGCTCAGCGATTTCCTGCGCCACGTCCTCGGCGCCACCGGGACCCATGTCGGCTGCGAGCACGGCGTCTGCGGCGCCTGCACCGTGCAGGTCGACGGGCTCGCGGTGCGCTCCTGCCTGATGCTCGCGGTGCAGGCCGAGGGCAGGCGCGTCGACACCGTCGAGAGCCTCGCCGGCGCCGACGGCGCGCTGAACGCGCTGCAGCGCGCCTTTCGCCGCCATCACGCGCTGCAATGCGGCTTCTGCACGCCGGGCATCCTGATGTCGCTCAGCGACTGGCTCCGCCGCACGCCGCGCCCCGGCGAGCAGCAGCTGCGCGAGATGCTGAGCGGCCATCTCTGCCGCTGCACCGGCTATGCCGGCATCGTCCGCGCCGCGCTCGATGCCGCGGCGGAGCTGGCGCGCGATCGGGAGAAGGCGGCGCGCGATGTTTGACCTCGGCCGCAGCTTTCTCGCCAGTGTCGAGCGCAGCCCCGACGCCACCGCCATCGTCGACGGCGAAATCCGGCTCAGCTACGCCGAATGGCATCGCGAGATCCGCCGCGTGCTCGCGGGCTTCGAGACGCTGGGCCTCAAGCATGGCGACCATCTGCTGGCGGCGCTGCAGAACCGCGTCGAGATGGCGAGCCTGCATTGGGCCTCACAGCTCGCGGGCGTGATCATGACGCCGCTCAACTGGCGCGCCAAAGCGGACGAGCTCGATTACTGCGTGCGTGACGCCGAAGCCCGCGCCATCGCGTTCCAGGACGTGACCGCCGAAGCCGTCGCGGGCTCGCCCGCGGCGCAGAAAGTGCCGCGCATCGCGATCGGCGGTGCTTCCGGCGGCACGGTCGACTTCGCGGCGCTGGGCGACGGCCGCATCGCTTCGGGTGAGCCGGCGGCGGGCGCCGAGGATGTCTCGCTGATGCTCTACACGTCGGGCACCACCGGGCGGCCCAAGGGCGTGCCGCGCCGCCACCGCCAGGAGCGCGCCGCGGCGCTGGCGCATGTGGCGCAGAACCTCTACGGCCGCGGCGAGCGCACGCTCGGCGTCATGCCGCTTTATCACACCATGGGGGTGCGCTCGCTGCTCGCCATGGCGCTGGTCGATGGCTGCTTCATCTGCCTGCAGCGCTTCGACGTGGCGGGCGCGCTCGCCCTCATCGAGCGCGAGCGCGTGACCAACCTCTATCTCGTGCCGACGCTCTATCACGATCTCGTGAGCCACCAGCGCTTCGCCGCGACCGATACCAGCTCCGTGCGCAAGCTGGGTTTCGCTGGCGCAGCGATGCCCGATGGCTTGCTGCAGCGCGTCGCCGCGGCGTTCACGCCGGAGCTCTTCGTCAACCATTACGGCTCGTCGGAGATCTATACCTTCACCATCGAGCCCGAAGCGGCGCACAAGCCGGGCTCGGCCGGCAAGGCGGGATTGAACCAGCGCATCCGCGTGGTGCGGCTCGGCGCCGGCGATCCCGACGCCATCGCCGCGCGCCGGCGAGGAGGGCGAGATCATCGCCGACGCCGCCGGCGACGAGGCCTTCGAGGGCTATTGGCGCCGTCCCGACGCCGATGCCAAGGCGCTGAGGGGCGGCTGGTACTTCACCGGCGACACCGGCTATCGCGACGCCGCGGGCGATCTCTTCGTCACCGGCCGCGTCGACGACATGATCATCACCGGCGGCGAGAACGTCTCACCCGGCGAGATCGAGAGCGTGCTGTCGCTCCACCCGGCGATTGCCGAGGTGGCGGTGGCGGGGCTGCCGGACGAGCGCTGGGGCCAGCGCGTCGTCGCCTTCGTCAAGCGCGCGGCGGCGGTCGAGGCGCCGGCGCTCGACGGGTGGTGCCGCCGCTCGGGCCTCGCCAATTTCAAGCGCCCGCGCGACTACGTCTTCGTGCGCGAGGTGCCGAAATCACCGGTCGGCAAGATCCTGCGCCGCAGGCTGGTCGCCGGCGAGTATGAACGTGACTGATCGCCAGAAAAGGAAACATCGCATGAGCGAGAGCTACACCATCGCGCCCGGGATCCCCGCCAACCCCGACGGCTTCCGCGTCGAGATCGATGCCGGGCGCGAGCGCGCCGATATCATCCTCGACCGGCCGCCGCTCAACATCATCGTCATGCCCGAGCGCGACCAGCTGCGCGCCACTTTCGAGGCGCTCGACGCCGACCCGCGGGTGCGCGTGATCGTGCTGCGCGCAGTGGGCGAGCATTTCTCCAGCGGCGGCGACATCAAGGGCTTCCTCGAGGCCTCGCCCGAGCATGTGGCGAAGCTCGCCTGGAACATCGCGGCGCCGGCGCGCTGCGGCAAGCCGGTGATCGCGGCCAATCGCGGCTATTGCT
Source organism: uncultured Alphaproteobacteria bacterium (assembly GCA_963789275.1). Classification (GTDB taxonomy): domain Bacteria; phylum Pseudomonadota; class Alphaproteobacteria; order ATCC43930; family CGMCC-115725; genus DAHUYF01. The sequence continues at coordinate 339,380 of CAWBKF010000003.1, read as the reverse complement.
TTGGCGTAGGCTTCGAGCTGTCGCTCGCCTGCGATTTTCGCCTGGCCTCGGAGACCTGCCTCTACGCGCTGCCGGAGCAGCGCCTCGGCCAGATCCCCGGCTCCGGCGGCTCGGCGCGGCTCCAGAAGATGGTCGGCATCACCCGCACCAAGGACATCGTCATGCGCTCGCGCCGCATCTCCGGCCGCCAGGCCTATGACTGGGGGGTCGCCACCGAGTGCGTCGCCGACGACAAGCTCGAAGCCGCGACCGACGCGCTGGTCGAGGAGCTGCGCTCCTTTGCGCCGCTGGCGCAGCGCACCGCCAAGAAGCTGCTGAACGACACCGAGGATGCGACGCTCTCGATCGCCATCGAGCTCGAAGGCCATGGCTACAGCCGCCTGCGCAGCTCCGAGGATTTCCGCGAAGGCGTCGAGGCCTTCCACGCCAAGCGCAAACCGGCCTTCACGGGGCGGTAGGGGAGGGCGCCGGTCAGGAGCGCCGGCCAGCCTTGTTCTCGATCAATTTCGAGGAGTTAACGTGAAATCCGGCGATGCGCCAGGTACCGTTCTGCTTTTTTATAGCGAGAACGATCGTCGCGGGTCCCTCTTGGTATCTCGCAACACCGGAAAACTCGGCGGAAATCACCGCGCCGCCGCCCACGCTCGTGGATTAAGTCCAATTGGTCAACTTAGATCCCTCGTAGTCGATGAGCGGCCCAAGCGTTGCGAACCAGTCGAACATTGAATTCACATCCTCGGATCGGACCTGTGCCAACAGCTCTGGCGTGGCCCGTTGCGCCAATTCCTTCGCATCCCAATGCGATGTGATCGCAATAACGGAGGCGTCTGCGTATACTGCACCGTCCTTTTGGACCCCGGAGCCTATGTGCGCCATATATCCAAGGAATATTACGACGAGCACTATCAGTGCCGCCGCGACTATCCCCAAGACATAGAAAAACCGGCGCATTGATCAGTTTATAAATGGAGCTGCGGAAGGTGCGCGGAGCGATGGTATTCATGCCGCGTTTCGTGTGGCAAGGCGGAAATGCACGTGATGTCCGCGAGCTCACTCCTTCCCGAAGAGCCGCCGCAGCTCCTCCTTGGCTTGGTCGAGCACCCGGCGCCGCTCGGCGCTGAGGTTGCGGCCGCCGCGATTGACGTAGAAAGTGAGCATCGACATCGCCGAGCGGTAGGGCTCGGCCTTGCGGCGCCGGCTGCGCTCGGCCGAACGCTTCAGCGAGCGCGCGATGCGCTTGGGGTCGCGCCAGGAAAAGACATACGGCGCCAGATCGAGCGCGTCGCTGTGGCGCGTGACTTCGCCCGACCAGTATTTCCGCCCGCGCGGCGGGTGCTTCTTCGCGGCCGCCATGCCCGTCTCCTCGACCAGCGCGGCGCCGCTCGCGCGCCGCTTTTTACACAACGCGCGAGGCCGGCCCGCGTTCCCGCGCCGCCGGTCACTGCCAGGAGACGGCCGCGAGATCGTTGGCGAAGATTGGCGAGTTCCGCCACAGGCCGGTGACGCCCTTCTTCGCCACCGTCACCTGCGGCAGGACATAGAGGAAGGCGTTCACCGCATCCTCGGCGAGACGGCGCTGGGCGGCTTCGAGCCAGCGCCCGCGCTCGCTCGCCTCGGCGGTGGTGCTCACCTTGTCCATGATCGCGCGGAAATCCGGCGAATCGTATTGGAAGTAGTAGTCGGGATTGGCGTAGATGGCGAGGTCGCGCGGCTCGACATGGCTGATGAGGGTGAGGTCGAAATTCTTGTTCTTGTAGACGCCGTCGAGCCATTGCGCCCATTCGACCGTCTCGATTCGAGCGTTGATGCCGATCTCGGCCAGCTCGGCGGCGACGATCTGGCCGCCTTGGCGGGCATAGGGCGGCGGCGGCAGGATCAGCGTCAACGCAAGCGGCAGGCTCACGCCAACCTCCTTGAGCAGCGCCTTCGCCTTGGCGGGATCGTAGGGCGAGACGCCGGTGAGATCGACATAGGCGGGATCATTGGGCGTGTAGTGGCTGCCGATGGGCACGCCCATGCCGTTGGACGCGCCGTCGATCACCGCCTTGCGGTCGATGGCGGCGGCGATCGCGCGGCGCACCCGCACATCGTCCAGCGGCTTGCGCTTGTTGTTGATGGCGACGATGGTCTTGCCCTCGGTCGAGCCGATCGTGACGGTGAAGCGCGCATCGCCCTGGAACTGCTTGAGGCTGTCCAGCGCGCCAAAGCGCGGGAAGGCGTCGACGTCGCCGGCGAGCAGCCCCGCCACCTGGGCGGCGGGATCGTTGATGATGCGGAAGGTCGCGCGCTGGAGCTTGACTGCCGCTGCGTCGCGATAGCCCGGCCATTTCGCCAGCGTGATCGTCGCGCCCTTCACCCAGCTTTCGAAGGTGAAGGGGCCGGTGCCGACGGGATGGGTCGCATCGCTCGCGGCGCTTTTGGGCTCGAGAATGACGCCGGTGTTCTCGCCGAGATTGAAGAGGAAATTGGCGTTGACCTGCTTCAGCGTCAGCGCCACGGTCAGCGGGTCCGGCGCGTCGATGGCGGCGATGTTGGCGTAGACCGCTTTCTGCTTGTTGGTGCTGCCCTCGGCGGCATTGCGCTCGAAGGAGAATTTCACATCGGCGGCGGTGAAGGGCTCGCCGTTCTGGAAGCTGACGCCGCCGCGCAGCTTGAAGGTATAGGTCTTCTGGTCTGGCGAGACCGACCAGCTCTGCGCCAGTAGCGGCGCCACCGATCCGTCCGCCGTGATCTTGGTGAGGCCTTCATAGATGTTGTAATGCGTCACCTCGCCGATCGCGGCGGCGGCGCCCGCCGTGGGATCGAGGCCCGGCGGCTCCAAGGTCATGCCAAGGACGAGCGCGTCCTTCCGTTCCTCCGTCTGGCCCGAAGCCGGCAGGAGGGCGAGGGCGGTGGCGGTGACGATCGCATAACGCAGTCCTGACATGTCGGTCCCTCCCGCTGGTTGACGGCAGTCATCCTAGCCCCTTGCCGGCGGTCCGGCCATTCAGCGCCGCGCGCTACGCGGGTCGAGCAGGTCGCGCAGCCCGTCGCCCAGCAGGTTCAGGCCGAGCACCGCCAGCACGATGGCGATACCGGGAAAGAGCGCGAGAAAGGGCGCCTGGAAAAGCTGCGCCTGCGCATCGTTCAGCATGCGTCCCCAGGAGGGCTGCGGCGGCTGGGTGCCGAGCCCGAGATAGGAGAGCGCCGCTTCCCACAGGATCGCGTTGGCGAACTGGATAGTGGCCTGGACGGTGAGCACCGAGAGGATGTTGGGCAGGATATGGACGAAGGTGATGCCGAGCCAGCTGCGGCCGGCGGCGCGCGCCGCCAACACGAAGTCACGCTGCCAGATCGCCTTGGCCGAGCCGCGGGCGACGCGCGCGAAGATCGGCACGTTGAAGATGCCGATGGCGATGATCGAGTTGACGATGCCGGCGCCGAGCACGGCGGTGAGCATGATGGCCGACAGGATCGCGGGAAAGGCGAAGGTGAAATCGGCGAGCCGCATCACCGCCTCCTCGACCCAGCCGCGCCGCGCCGCCGCCGCCATGCCCAGCGTCGTGCCGATGAGCAGCCCGACCGAGACCGCGATGACGCCGACCATGATTGAGTTCTGCGCCCCCGCCATCAGCATCGAAAAGACGTCACGACCCAGCGAATCCGTGCCGAACCAATGCTGCGCCGAGGGCGGCCGCAGCCGGTGCGGCACGTCGATCAGGGTGGGCGAGAGCGGCGTCCAGACCAGCGACAGCGCCGCGGTCAGCAGCAGTGCCAGCGTCAGGGCGCCGCCGACGATGATGCCGGGGGTGCCGGCGGCGCGCGCGGGAAAACCGGTCGTGGCGGTCACAACTCGTGCAGCGTCAGGCGGGGATCGATCACGGCGTAGAGCAGATCGACGACGAAGTTCACCGCCACCACCACCGCCGCCAGCAGCATCACGGCATCGCGCAGGACGACGAGATCGCGGTTGGCGATGGCGTTGAGGATGAGATGGCCGAGGCCCGGCAGCGCGAACACATTCTCGACGACGATGGTAAGCACCAGCAGGTTGGAGAATTGCAGCCCGAGAATGGTGACGATCGGGATCATGGCGTTGCGCAGCACGTGCCGCCGGAGCGCGGCGCCCGGGCTCAACCCCTTGGCGATCGCGGTGCGCACGAAATCCTCATGCATCACGTCGAGCACCGCCGAGCGCGTGACCCGCGCCAGGATCGCCCCCTGCACGACGGCAAGCGCCACCGCCGGCAGGATCAGCGCGCGCACCGCCGGCCAAAGCCCGGCGCCCCAGCCGGGAAAGCCGCCGGCCGGCAGCCAGCCCAGCGCTACCGCGAACAGCAGGATCAGCAGGATGGCGAGCCAGAAGGTCGGCAGCGCGATACCGAGCTGGCTCAGGCTCATGACAGCGATGTCGCCGATGCCGTTGTGCCGCGAGGCGGCATAGATGCCGAGCGCCAGGCCGAGCGCGGTGTTGAGCGCCATCGCCAGCACCGCCAGCGGAACGGTCAGCGCCAGCGACGGCGCGACCAGCTCGGCCACCGGCGTGTCATAGGCATAGCTGGTGCCGAGATCGCCCGTCGCCATCCCCTCGATCCAGCTGAGATAGCGCGCCAGCGGCGGCCGATCGACGCCAAGCTTGTGCGCCAGCGCGCGCACCGTCTCCGCCGGCGCCTCCGGCCCCAGCATGACCTGCGCCGCGTCTCCCGGCAGCACTTCGAGCACCAGGAAGACGACCACCGACGCGGCCACCAGCGTCGCGGCGAAGCCGACCAAGCGTTTCAGCAGGAAGCCGCCCATGCCTCTCGATCCGTTGCCGGCGCAGCTTGTCCGCCGCGCCCGCCCGCGTCAACGGCGCCGCTCGCGAGGGAGGGCTTAGAGCCCGCCGCCCGGCGCGGTATCATTCCGGCGGCGCAGCGGGATCGAGGGCAGGGTGATGGGCGAGAACAAGCTCAAAGAGCGGTGGCAGCAAGGCAAGGCCGCGGTGAATGGCTGGCTGGCGATCCCGTCGGCGTTTTCCGCCGAGGTGATGGCGCAATGCGGCTGGAACAGCGTCACCGTCGACCTGCAGCACGGCGTCCAGGATTATCTCTCGATGATCGCCTGCTTCCAGGCGATGCAGGGGCAGGCCGTGACCCGCCTCGTCCGCGTGCCTTGGAACGAGCCCGGCATCATCGGCAAGGTGCTCGATGGCGGCGCCTATGGCGTGATCTGCCCGATGATCAACACCAAGGCCGAGGCCGAGGCCTTCGTCTCCGCCTGTAAATACCCGCCGCTCGGCACGCGCTCGAACGGCCCGGTGCGCGCCGCGATCTATGCGGGGGCCGGCTATCAGCAGACGGCGAATGACGAGATCCTGGTGCTGCCGATGATCGAGACCCGGCAGGCGCTCGACAATCTCGAGGCGATCCTCGACGTGCCCGGCATCGACGCCATCTATATCGGCCCGTCCGATTTCGGATTCTCGCTGGGCCTCGTGCCGAAGCTCGACCGCGAGGAGCCCGAGGTGCTGCGGATCTACGATCGCCTGCTGCGCGAGACCGGCAAGCGCGGCATCCACGCCGGCATCCATTGCGGCGCGGCCGACTATGCGGTGCGCATGCTCAAGCTGGGCTTTCGCCTGGTCACAATCGGCAATGACAGCGGCCTCATGGCCAAGGCCGCCCGCCAGGCGGTCGCCGATGTCTGGAAGGGCGCGGAAGAGCTGCGCTAGCCCGCCGCCGGCCTTGACCTAGATCATGGCCGCGCATCCGCTCCACTGCCATCAATGAGGCCGGCTCCGGAAGTCGGGGCGGAAAGATGGCGGTTCCTGGTCGAGGCGGTATGCAGCATGACCTGTCGCGTCGCTCGTTTCTCCGCGGCTCCGCGCTCACCACGGCGGGGGCCAGCGTGGTAGAGGCTGCGTCGGCGCTTCTTGGGCAGGCTGAAGCGGCCGAAGGCGGCGGCCCGCCCGTGCTCGGGCCGGAGGCGGTTGCGATCACCTTGACGATCAATGGCGTCGCTCGGACGCTGCAGGTCGAGCCGCGGATGACATTGGCCGAGGCCTTGCGCGGTCCTCTTGGCCTCACCGGCACCAAGATCGCCTGCAATCGCGGCGCCTGTTCGGCCTGCACAGTCTGGCTCGACGGCGCCACCGTCTGCTCCTGCATGGTCTTGGCCATCGAGGCCGGTGCGCGCAGCGTGACGACAATCGAGGGCTTGGCGAGCGCCGGGCGGCTCCATCCGGTGCAGGCCGCGTTCATCGAGCATGACGCGCTGCAATGCGGCTTCTGCACGCCCGGGCTGGTGATGAGCTGCGCCGCGCTGCTGGAACGCACCCCCGATCCCACCGCAGACGAAGTGCAACGGGCGATCAGCGGGCATTTCTGCCGCTGCGGCACCTATCCCCACGTCGTCGCCGCGACGCTGGCCGCGGCCAAAGCGAAGGCCTGACCATGCCGGCCGACACCACGACACGCAGCGAGACATTCCCGTCCGGCATCGTCAGTGTCGGCCTCGGCGAGGTGGAGCGGCAGGTGCCGCGCGACGAGCCGCCGCCGTTGCCTGCGAACGCCGCGCTCGCGGTGATCGGCAAATCGGTGCCGCGGCAGGATGGCTACGCGAAAGTCACCGGCGCCACGCGCTTTACCGTCGATGTCGCGCTTCCCGGGATGCTGCACGCAAGGATCCTGCGCGCGGCCTTGCCCCATGCGCGCATCCGCGGCATCGATGTTTCCGTCGCGGCCCGCCATCCCGGCATCCGTGCCGTCAGGCTCGTCGCGCGGCCGGACGACTCCGCCGCCGCGGTGGTGCGGTATATCGGCGCGCCGGTCGTCGCCGTCGCGGCGGTTTCCACGGCAGCGGCCGAGGAGGCGCTGCGCCTCATCCGGGTCGACTACCAGCCGCTGCCCTTCGTCGCGGACATGGATGCGGCGCGTGCCCCGGCGGCGCCCGCGGTCTACGACGCCGCGTCGGCGCCCAAAGGTTTCGCCTCGGGCTTCCCCTCGCCGTTGGGGCTGCCGCTCAACGGCAATGTGCGGGGACCTCTGACCGAGAAGCGGGGCGATGCGGCGCAAGGCTTTGCCGCAGCCGACATCGTGGTCGAGGGCGAGTACCGCACCCAGGTGCAGACGCATTGCTGCCTGGAGCCGCATGCGATCGTCGCCGATTGGCGGGCGGACGGGCTGACCGTCCACATGTCGACGCAATTCACCGCCGGCGTTCGCCATGAGCTGGCGGAAGCGTTCGGCCTGCCGCTGAGCCGCGTGCGCGTCATCGTCGACGGCATGGGCGGCGGCTTCGGCTCCAAGTCGATGCTCGGCACTTACGGTCGCATCGCCGTCGCGCTGTCGCGCCAGGCTGAGGCGCCGGTGCGCCTCATCCTCGATCGCGAGGAAGAGCAGATGGATTCAGGGAACCGCCCGGCGACTTGGCAGCGCCTGCGCATCGGCGCGCGGCGCGACGGCTCGCTGACCGCGATCTCGCTGCTGAGCTACGGCACCGCCGGCGTGGCGCTGGGCGCAGGGGTCGGCAATGTCGCCGAGGCGCTTTATCCCTGTCCCAATCTCGACGCGGCGCAGCATGACGTCTTCATCAATGCCGGGCCGGGCTGCGCCATGCGCGGGCCCGGCAACGTGCCCGGCGCTTGGGGGATGGAGCAGGCGATCGACGAGCTGGCCGAGCGGCTCGCCATCGACCCGCTGGCGCTGCGCGACCGGATCGACCCGAGCCCGGTGCGGCGCGAGGAGCGGCGGCTCGGCGCCGAGCGGATAGGCTGGCAGGCGCGGCATGCTCCCGGCGCCGATCCCGGGCCGGTGAAGCACGGCCTCGGCGTGGCGCAGTCGCTCTGGGGCGCCAATGTGCAGACCAACGCCGCCTGCGAGGTGCGCGTCATGCGCGACGGATCCGTGGAGGTGCTGTCGAGCGTGCAGGATATCGGCACCGGCATCGGCACGGTGCTGGCGCAGGTCGTGGCCGAGGTGCTCGGACTTCGCCCCGAAGGGATCACCGTGCGCATCGGCGACACCGAGTTTCCCGCCGGGCCGCCTTCTTATGGCAGCCGCACGACCGCCTCGGTCACGCCGCCGGCGCGCATTGCCGCCTGGCGCGTGCTGCAAGCGCTCTGTCGCGAAGCGGCGCTCGCGCTCAATGTCGGCGCCGACGATCTGATCGCGCGCGACGGGCGCATCCTGGTGCGCGACGAGCCGGGGCGCGGCATGAGCTTCGCCGAGGCCGCGGGTTTGCTGCGCACGGATCGGGTCAGCGCCGTGGCGTCACGCAGCGACGATTACGGCGGCTTCCGCCGGCGGATGGAGGATGCCGCGCTGGCGCAGCAGGATCTCGGCGGCGTCCAGTTCGCCGCGGTGGCGGTCGATACCGAGACCGGCATCGTGCGGGTCGAGCGCGTCGTCGCGGTTCAGGATTGCGGCCGTCCGATGAACCCGCTGCAGATCGAGAGTCAGGTGCAGGGCGGCGTGCTGATGGGCGTCTCCTATGCGCTGTTCGAGGACCGCATCCTCGACCAGCACACCGGCCGCATGGTCAATCCGAATCTGGAACAGTACAAGCTGGCGGGCCCGCGCGAGACGCCGGCGATCGATGTCGTGATCCTGGAGAATTATCAAGGACAGAGCGCGACCGATGCCTATGGCATCGCCGAGCCCGCCACGATTGCCACGGCCCCGGCCATCGCCAATGCCGTCTACAACGCCATCGGTGTTCGCCTGCGCGCGCTGCCGCTGACGCCGGCCGCGATCCTCGCGGCGCTCGGCAAGATCCCCGGGAGCTCACCGACATGAACCGCTTCGCCTGGGCGAGTGCGAGAACCCTTTCCGAGGCGGCAGCGGCGGCATCGACCATCGTCGCCGACGCCATGACGGCGTCACCCGAAGCTGCCGGCAGTGGGGACATGTCGATCGTGAAGGCCGGCGGCATCGACCTTCTCGACCTGATGAAGGAAGATCTGTTGGCGCCGGCAAGGGTGGTGAGCCTCAAGGACGTTCCGGGGCTCGACGCCATCGCCCAGGAGGAAGCCGGCGGCATGCGCTTGGGATCGATGGTGACGCTCGCGAGCCTCGCCGATCATCCCGTCCTGCGACAGCGCTATCCCGCCCTGGCCGACGCGGTGCAGGGCTCGGCGAGCCCGCAGCTCCGCGCGGTGGCGACGCTTGGCGGCAATCTGCTGCAGCGGCCGCGCTGCTGGTATTTCCGCGCGGCGGAATACCACTGCCTGAGGAAGGGCGGCGGCCATTGCTTTGCGATCTCGGGCGAAAACCAGTACCACGCGATCTTCGACAACCGGCCTTGCGCGATCGTCCATCCCTCCACGGCCGCCACCGTGCTGGTGGCGCTGGGCGCCTCGGTCGAGCTTACGGACGCAGCCGGGAGCCTGCGCCGGGTCCTGCTCGAGGATTTCTTCGTGCCGCCGGACCGCGACCTCCAGCGCGAGAACGACCTGAAGCCGCAAGAGATCCTGACGGCGGTCCTCGTGCCGCCGCCGCCGGGCCTGCGCATGGCGCATCTGAAGCAGGGCGAAAAGGACAGCTTCGATTGGCCGCTCGCCGATGTCGCCGTCACGCTCGACCTCGACCCCGCGGGAAGCTGTAGGCGCGCCGCGATCATTCTCGGCGCGGCGGCGCCGGTGCCGTATCGGGCCAAGACAGCCGAAGCCGCTCTGACGGGCAAACGCATCGATGAGAAGGCGGCGGCGGCAGCGGCGCATGCGGCACTCGAGGGCGCCACGCCGCTTGCCAAGAACGCCTACAAGCTGCCGCTGTTCGAGACGCTGGTCCAGCGCGCGATCCTGCAGGCGGCGTCCCGCGCATGACCCCGGACGATCATCAGATGCCGAGAGACAGAGGAGTGAGGATGATGACGCGACGCCAGGCCGGAGCCGGAATTCTCGCCAGCGCAGCGCTCGCCGCGGCGCCGGCTGTCGCGGCAGAGGAGCTCAAGCCCCTCGCCTTGCCGCCGCCGCGCAGCGAGGGCGGCCAGGCCTTGACGGCGGCGCTGAAGCTCCGGCGCTCGACGCGCGAGTATTCCGACCGGCCGCTGCCGCAGCAGGTTCTGTCGGATCTCTTGTGGGCGGCCTTCGGGATCAATCGGCCGAGCGGCGACCGGACCGCGCCCTATTGGCGCCATGTCATGGTGATCGACATCTATCTCGCGATGGCCGATGGCGTCCGGCTTTACGATCCCAAGGCGCATGCGCTGCTGCCGCATCTGAAAGAGGATATCCGCGCCAAGACCGGCCTTCAGGACTTCGTCGCCACCGCACCGCTCAATTTGGTCTATGTCGCGCATGGCGAGCGCATGACCGACGTCTCCGCCGAGGAGCGCCGGCTCTATGCCTCGGTCGATACCGGTTTCATCGGCCAGAACGTCTATCTCTTCTGCGCCTCGGAGGGGCTCGCCACGGTGTTTCGCGGCGCGGTCGACTATCCCAAGCTGGCGCGCGGCTTGCGGCTCCCCGATCAGCAGTTCGTGACCTTCGCCCAGACCGTAGGCTACCCCCGCGCGTAACCTCTCCCCGATATGGCGTAGAGCCGCTCGATGAGAAGAATTTACCACGGAGGCACGGAGGTCACGGAGAAGCGAAGAATGGCGCGCTTCGCGTGCCCAAAACCGTTTCTTCTCCGTGCCCTCCGTGCCTCCGTGGTGAACCTCTTCGCCCAAATGCGATAGCCCCAACTGTCGCGGGGAGCGGCGGTGATGGTTCCGTCTTCGCGGGACATGCTCTACGGCCCAAACGACGCCGGCATGACCCCGATCCGATAGGGGCCGGTGGCGAGATCGACGATGCTTGAGCGGCTTTCGCCGAGCAGATCCGCGAATGCCGTGGCCACGTTCTCGAACGCCTCGAGGGTAGTCTCGAGCACGGTATCGAGGTCGTTCGCCTGATAGCTGGTCTCGGCGACGTCGCTCCGGTAATCCGGTGTCCAGCGCAGGAGGGGATCGACGCGGATCGCGATGATCTGCACCTCCGCCTCGCCGATGCGCGCGGTGGCGGTGAGCAGGATGGTCGGATCTTCCGCCGGCCCCCGCTCCTCGAGCGCTGCCGGCCATTGACAGGGCGGACATTCGATCGTCATGGCGACCACCTCCCGATCATCAGCCCGGATAGACTTTGACGCTGCTCGCCACGGAATCGGCGACGTGCTCCTTGGTGATCACGCCCGCGATAGTCTGCGGCAGCGGCTCGTCGCCGCCGCCGCCGCGCACCACCAGCGCCATCACCGCCTGCTTGCGCCACAGCTCCTGGATCACGTCGAAGGCGACATCATCCTCATGCACGATGATGAAATTGCGGCTCGCGATGTCGCGCAGCGTGACGCTGGAGTGTGCCGCTTCCGAGGCCTGGCGCAGCGCCGTGTTGACCCGCAGCACGCCGAGGATGCGATCGTTCTCGACCACGACGACATGGCGCATGCGGCCGGCATTGTCGGGCTGCGCGAGAAAGGTGTCGAAGCTCATCTCCGCCGGGGCCAGGACGACATCCGTCCCCATCACCTCCTTGGCGCGGCGGACCAGGAACATGTTGGCGTGCAGCGCCTTCGGCAGGGCCTGGCCGCGGCGGAAGAGCTTCAGGGTATAGATGTTCTCGCGCGACAGCAGGCGGCGCACGCCGACGCTGAGCGCCACCGCCAGGATCATCGGCAGGACGATCTCGTAGTCGCGCGTCATCTCGAAGATCATCGTCACGGCGGTCATCGCCGCGCCGGTGCCGCCGCCCACCATCGCCCCCATGCCGACCATGGCGAAGGCGGGGATGTTGATCGCGAGCGGCACATGGAGCGCGGTGAGAGCGGCGGCGAAGGCGCCGCCGATGGTGGCGCCCATATAAAGCGACGGCGAGAAGATCCCGCCCGAGGAGCCGGAGCCGAGGCTGAGCGAGGTCGCGAGCAGCTTGCAGACGAAGAGCAGCAGCAGGAGGCCGGTCGCGGAAAGTTGGCCGAGCAGGATCGCCTGCACCGTCGCGTAGCCGACCCCCTCGACGTAATAATGGCCGAAGCGCTGCTGCAAGGCGTAGATCAAGATCCCCACCAGCAGCATGCCCAGCACATGCCTGGTATACCCCTCCTTGATCTTGCCGAAGAGGTCTTCGGCGATGGTGAGGCCGCGGATGAAGCCCGCCGCGGCGACGCCGGTGATGGCGCCCAGCAGCGCGTAGAGGCAGAGGATGAGCGCCGAGCTCGCATCGACGCTGATCGGCGCCAGCGCCGGCACGGTGAAGGCCGGCTGCGGCCCGAAGAAGAACCGCCCGACGAAGGTCGCCGTGCCGGTGGCGAGCGCCACCGGCAGGAAGGTCCGCGCGCTGACCTCGGGCATCATCAGCTCGATCGCGAACATGACGCCGCCGATCGGCGTGTTGAAGGTCGCGGCGATGCCGGCGCCGGCGCCGGCGGCGACGAGGATGATCCGCTCGCCGGGCGGCATGCGCACGATCTGGCCGAGCGTCGAGCCCAGCGCCGAGCCGATCTGGATGATCGGCCCCTCGCGTCCCACCGCGGAGCCGCTGCCGATGGCGACCGCCGAGGCGAGAGACTTCACCACCGCGACGATGGGGCGGATCACGCCGCCCTTGTAATAGATCGCATCCATGACCTCCGGCACGCCATGCCCCCGCGCCTCGGGCGCGAAATTGGTGACGAGGAAGGTCACGACCAGCCCGCCGACGACCGGCACCAGGATGACCAGCGGGCCCCAGGGGCTCGCCGGCGTGAAGAGGTTGGCGTCGTAGCGCACCGCCCATTGGCCGAGGAACAGCACGTTGTGGATGAGGCCGATGAGGTCGCGGAACAGCACGGCGCCGAAGCCGGTGACGATGCCGACGACCACGGCCAGCAGCGAGAGAAAGACCAGGCCGAGCCGGCGGATATCGTCCTCGTCCGCCGCCACGCCCGATTGGCCGGCCGCGGCGGCGGCGGCAGGTTGAGCCACCGGGCGGTCGGGTGGCGGGGTCGGGCTCGGCGGGCGGGCCATGGCGCTGCTCTGGTAAGGGGGCGGGGTCGAGGGGGATCGTGCGCAATCGCGGGTGACGTCAGCTGGACCAACGCTTCGAAGCGCAGATCATGTCCTGCGTCAAGATCGCTCTTGGATTGGGCGGGACAAGCCGGACGCAAGGACGGGCGAGATCAGCGCTCAAACGCTGATGATGCGCCTCACCTCGTCCACGGTGACCTCATACAACCCCGCTACTTGCTCGACCGTCATCCCGTACTTCGCCAGCGCTCGGACGCGACCATGTTCGGATGCCGGGATTTCGGCTGCGGCCGGCTGTTTCGCCACCGCTTGTCCTTCGATCGGCAGGGGAGCCTGTGTCTCGGCCTCGGGCTGGGCCGGAACCGGTTGTGATGCCATCAAAATGCGCGCCTTTCGTCGAATTGGCTGCTCGGCCGGTGCAACCCCGTCAGCCGGCGGGACCTGGGCGTCGGTCGGCTCCGCCTTCGCTTTCGGCTTGAACAGGGCCTGTGCCGCGCGCAGCGCGTCATGCACGTGCTGACTGTCAGCCTGAGCATGGGCGGTCGGCGTTTTGGCGAAAAAGCCCGAGGCGCGTTCGTCAGACAAGTCAAGTCCCTCTGGGGGGTCGATGGCACATTGGAGGGAAGACGCCATATATGGGAGCTATGCTCCCATTGTAAAGCCACAAATCCGCGAATGTCCGGCGGCGCCGTCGGAAATTGCCCGGTCTGTCGGCTGGCCGCGGCGGTCTCAGCGACATGTTCCGCCTTGATTTCCTTTCCGGCCGCCATACCTTAGCGGCCGGGTGCGGCCATGCGACCGGCCTGCAAGCGGCGAGATCGACGATCATCGTGGGCGGGGCGCGCATTGGTTGACGAATGATTTTTCTTGATTTGCTCGCCTGGCTTGTCGAGCGCAGCCAACGCCATGCGCTGATGGTCATGCTGGCCGGCGGCATGCTGGCGGCGGTCAGCGCCATCACCACGGCGCACCATCTGGGCATCAACACCAACACCAATCTGATGTTTCCGGAAAGCCTGCCCTGGCGCCACAACGCCATCGCTTTCCAGCGCGACTTTCCGCAATTCAGCGATCTCCTGGTGGCGGTGGTGGACGGCCGCATCCCGGAGGCAACCGAATCGACCGCCGCCGATCTGGCAGCGGCGCTGGCGCTGGACCACACCGATTTCAGGACGGTACGCCGCCCCGACAGCTCGCCCTTCCTGTCGCAGGAAGGCTTGCTCTTCCTCGATACGCCCCGGCTTGAGGGAGTGCTCAACCGGATCGTCGACGCTCAGCCCTTTCTCGGCGCGATGGCCGCCGACCCGAGCGCCCGCGGCCTTTTTGCCGCGTTGTCGCTGCTGGGCCGAGGTGCCACCCAAGGCCAGGCCGATCTCGCTTCGTTTCTGCCGGCGTTGACCGCGTTCCACCACACGATGGCCGAATTCGCTCGACGGACACAGCCAAGCCCTCTCCTGGTCGCAGCTGCTGGGTGGCCAGCTCGCCGAATTGGCGGGCCAGTACAAGTTCGTCTTGGTGCAGCCGACGCTCGATTTCAGCGCGCTCGAGCCCGGCGGCGTCGCCGCCGACAGGATGCGCGAGATCATCCGGCAGCTGCCGCTGGTCAAATCCGGCGACGCGCGGGTGCGGATCACCGGGGTCGTGGCGCTTGCCGACGATGAGTTTGCCACCGTCGCCCGGGGGATCGTCGCGGGGCTGATCGCCAGCATCGTGCTGATCACCCTGTGGCTGTTCCTGGCGGTGCGCAGCTGGCGCCTGATCGTGCCGATCCTCCTTACCCTCGGCCTGGGGCTGCTGCTGACGCTGCTCTTTGCCACGTTGGCGGTGGGCACGCTCAACCTGGTGTCGGTCGGATTCGGCATCCTGTTCGTCGGCATCGCCGTCGATTTCGCCATTCAATTCGCCGTGCGCTATCGCGAGATACGCCACGATCTCCCGGATATCGGGACCGCGCTGACCGCGACGGCACGCCGCGCCGGCGGCCAGATTCTGGTGGCGTCGGCGGCCACCGCGGCGGGCTTCCTTGCCTTCGTTCCGACCGATTTCCGCGGCGTCGCCGAGCTCGGGCTGATCGCCGGCATCGGCATGTTGATCGCCTTCTGCTGCACCTTGTTCTTTCTGCCCGCCGCCATCCGGCTGTTTCAGCCGCCGGGTGAGCCGGCCGCGATCGGCTTTCGCTGGGCGGCCCCGCTTGATGAGGCGGTACGGCGGCATCGTCGCCCGCTCTTGGCGATCTTTGCGCTCCTCGGCGCTGCTGGATTGGCGCTATTGCCGCTGTTGCGCTTCGATGCCGACCCGCTCCACACCAAGGATCCCACCACCGAGGCGATGAAAACCCTCTATGACCTCATGGCATCGCCGATCACCAACCCTTTCACCATCGACATCATGGCACCGAGCGTCGCCGCTGCCGCCGCCGAGGTGCCCAAGCTCGCGCCGCTGCCGCTCGTCGCCCATGTGCTGTCGCTCGACAGCTTCGTGCCGGCGGATCAGACGGCGAAGCTCGCGCTGATCCATGACGCGCGCTCGCTGCTCGATGTAACCCTGGCGCCGCGCCCCGCCGGCGCCACCGCTGTCGCCGGACGAGATCCGGCAGGCGGCGAAGGACGCCCTCGCCGTCATCCAGCCGAGCCTCGCGAAGCTTCCCGCGGACCATCCTCTGGCTGAGATCGCCGGCGATCTCAACCGGCTATCGCTTGCCTCCGACCCGGTCGTGCGCGCCGCCGACGAGAGCGTGACGCGATACCTGCCGATGCTGCTGGAGCAGCTGCGCGTGGCGCTGACCGCAGAGCCGGTGTCGGCGGCGAGCTTGCCGCCGGAGATCACGCGCGACTGGCTGCTGCCGGACGGACGCGCCCGCCTTCAGGTGGTGCCGAAGCCCGCGACGCAGGACAGCGTCGTGCTGCAACGCTTCGTCGACCAGGTGCGGGCCGTGGCGCCCGATGCCGGCGGCGCTGCCGTCGTTTTCGTGTCGACCGGCGCGACCATCGTCCACGCTTTTCGCACGGCAGCGCTTACCGCCGTTGCGACGATCGCGCTCATTCTTCTGATCGCGCTGCGGCGGATCGTGGACGCAGCCTTGGTGTTGGCGCCGTTGCTGCTGTCGGCGCTCGCCACGGTGGTGGTCATCGTGGCGCTGCGCTCGACGCTCAACTACGCCAATATCATCGCCCTCCCGTTGCTGCTGGGGGTCGGCGTCTCCTTCAATGTCTACTTCATCATGAACTGGCGGGCGGGGCAAATCTCGGTCCTGGGCTCCGCCACGGCCAGGGCGATCCTCTACTCGGCGCTCACCACCGCCAGCGCCTTCGGCTCGCTGGCGCTGTCGGCCCATCCGGGAACCGCCAGTATGGGGCGGCTTCTGCTGATCAGCCTCGGCTGCACGCTGATCTCAAGCCTTGCCTTCGTGCCGGCGCTGCTCGCGGCGGTCGGGGCGCCAAAGCGATCTCGGCGGCGTGAGATAGGTCAGGGCTGAGCGCGCTCTTTGCTCGAATGCTTGGGGTGAGCCGGCGCTGGAACCGGGGCGACACCGTCATCGGCTTCCATGATCATGCCCCGCCAGACGACCTGGTCGCTGGAATAGCTGGCAATGATCTCGACGACCGAGAGGATATCCCGGAACGGCAGCAGCCAGACCGGCGCCACAGGTGCGAGGCCGAGCGGCGCAAGCTTGGGCTTCAGCGCGTGGTCGATCCCCCGGGCAGTGGCGGCGCGCACCGCCCATGCAAGTCCCAGCAGCACGACATAGGGCAATGCGCCGCGCGACAAGAGAGCGGCGAGCAAGGCGCAGCAGATGGGATATTGTATCGCCGAGGCTCCGAACGATACCGGCACCAGCGCTCGCATCGTCCGCGCCCAGCGCATCTCATGGTGCCACAAGGCTCTCAACGTCGACTCGGGCACGGTGGCCGCCGGGACCGTATCGGCGATTTCAACCGCGAGCCCCAGCGCCGCGACGCGCTGTCCCAGGACATTGTCGTCGGCAATGTGCTCCAGCAGCGCATGGAGGCCGCCGCTGCGTTCGAGGATGCGACGATGGAGCGCCATCGTGCTGCCAAGGCAGTCCTGCCGCCCCAGCACCCTTGCCAGCAAGGCGCCGGGCAGGAAGCTGTAATTGATCTGGGCGGCGCCGAGGCGTTGCAGCCACCGGTTGTGCGCCGGCCGGCCGACATAAAGCGTCGAGACCAGGCCGGTATTGGGCCTCTCCAAGGCTGCGACCAGCCGCACCAGATAATCGGGCGCAAGGTGCAGGTCGCTGTCGGAGATCACGAGAATGTCGTAGCGCGCCGCAGGCAGCATGTTGATCAGGTTGGCGACCTTCCGGTTGCGGCCACGGACGGTCGGATCGACAATGACGGTGATGTCGCGCTCGGGAAATTTCTTCTTCAACTCCCCTACCACGGCGAGTGCCGGATCGGCCGCGTCCTGCACGCCGAAGACGATCTGGAAGACCGGGTAATCCTGGCGGCAGCACGATGAGAGCGCTTCTGCCAGCAGCGGTTCGTCGCCGCACAGCGGCTTCAGGATCGTCACCGGCGGGAGCCGCCGCGGCGCCCGCGCCGGCGCTGCCGCAAAGCGCATCACCGCCGCCCAGCCGGCCAGGCACTGGACGAGCCCCAGCCCGGCGACGAGCGCCAGCGCCATCGCCAGCACGCTCATCGCGACGTCCCCGAGCCGGCATTCCCGGCCGGCGGGCCCAGCGCACCACCGGAGAGATCGGCCGTCTTGCGCTGGAGGCTGGCGATGAGCTTTTCGACGCCGCCATTGCCGAGCAGACCGAAAAACTCGGAGCGCTCCACCGCAACCTGGCTGATGGAACCGTCCAGCATCACATCGATGGCCTTCCACAGGACACCGCCCTCGGCCTCCACGGGGCGCAGCACGTAATCGATCCGCGTCGGCGTTCCCGTCACCGGGACGATCTGCGTCGCCACCACCACCTTCTCGCCGACGCTCCGCTGCTGTTCCGGCAGAATGACGAAGCGCTGACCGACATACTTGTCGAAATTCGCCACATATGAGGAAACGGTGTAGCTGCGGAAGGCGTTCAGCAGCCGGCTCTGATCGTCTTGCGCCAGCTCCTGCCAGCGCAGTCCGACGCTGGCCCTCAGGATGAAAGGCAGATCGAACACGCGCTCGATCACGGGCGCAAGCTGCCCATAGCGCGTCTCAAAAGAAGCCGCGCGCCCGGCCTTCATCTGGGCCAGAAGACCGGCGTCGAGCTCGGCGATGGGGATGGTGGCCGCGTCCGACGCCGCGGTTGTGCCCTCGGCCGCCACCGGCAGCGGCATCAAGCAGGCCGCAACCAGGCCCAGCTGCAACACCTCGCGGCGCCTTATCCGCCGCGATGGAGCATCGCTGTCGCCGAGCCTTGCCATAAGCCGGGATCCCTCACAGCACCGTCATTTTCTTGCTTATCGCGTGACCAGACCTGACGTCGAGCCATGCCAGAGCTGGCGCGCACCAAAGCGATCGCACGGCAACCTCCTTGTCGAGGTCGAGGCGACACGCATTATAGGCAGCCTAATACCGGTGCGTGCCCGCGGCTCGACAATTCGTCGTGAGGGGCACGATCTAACGGCGATTTTGTGATCGCGACCAGCACCCTGTCGTTTAAGCGGTCGGCGACGATCTCCGCGGCTCTACCTCCGGTATTGACGCCTGCCGAAAGGCTCGCGTGCCGGTAAGTCCTCAGCGACTCACACCGCCGCGCCCCCGCTTTCGCGACAGCAACGGTGATGGTTCCGTCTTCGCGGGAGGATTTCTGTTTCCGCTCGCCACGCATTAGGTTGGCCCAGGGATAGCACGGCAAGCCGTCGAGACGGCGGCGATGCGCTGCCCGATGTCGTTTGGGCTCACGCGTGGGGGATCGGGTGTCTTGAAGGCCTTGAAGCGTCTGTCGCTCGCGCTGGCGCTCTGCGGCGTCGTGGCGGCCACCGTGCTCGTCGCCTGGAGCGGCTTCAGCCGGGTGGCCGCATCGATGCTGTCGGTTGGCTATGGCGGCTTCGCCGTGCTGTGCGCTTGGCAGGTTCTCGTGGCGGCGGTGCTCGGCGTCGCTTGGCGGGTGATCGCGCCGGTCGCGCCAGGGCGGCGGGGTCTCGCCCTCGACGGGGTGTTCGTCTGGGCACGGCTGGTGCGTGACGCTTCGGCCAGTTGCTTGCCTTTCTCGCAACTGGGCGGCTTTGCCATCGGCGCGCGCGCGCTGTCGCTGCATGGCGAGACATGGTCGGTCGCCAGCATTTCCACCGTCGGTGATCTCACCGCGGAGTTCCTCGCCGAGATCGTCTTCGCCGCCGCCGGGCTCGTGATCCTCGCCGGCCACCGCTTCGCTTGGCTGTCGAGCGCGCCCTGGGCGATCGGGGTCGCGCTGGCGCTGGTTGTCGGAGTGGGGCTCCTCTCCCTGCCGCAGCGCGCGGCGCCCCTTTTGGCACGGCTCGGAAGATGGATCCTGGGTCGCGGGTTCGATCTCGCGGGCAAGACCTTCCACACCATCGAGCCCGAGCTGCCACAAATCTATCGCCGTGTCGACCTCTTCGCCGCCAGCAACGCTCTCCACTTCGTCGGCTGGGTGGCCAAGGGCGCCGGCGGCTGGATCGCCTTCCGGCTGCTCGGTGCGCCGATCGACCTGCTCGATGCCTTGGCCATCGAAGGCTTGTTGCACGCGGCGCTGGCCTTCGCCTTTCTGGTCCCGGGCTATGCCGGTGTTCAGGAGGGTGCCTATATGCTGCTGGGCGTCGCCTTCGGCGTGCCGCCCGAGATCGCACTCAGCACCTCCCTCCTGCGCCGGGGCCGCGACATCGCCATCGGCATCCCGGTCCTGCTGGTCTGGCAATTCGTCGAATTGCGGCGGTTGCGTAAAGGCTACGGCTAGCACATGTCATCCGTAAAATCGCTGCCGCTCCCGTTACTTATTCCGTCGTCCCCGCGAAAGCGGGGACCCAGGTGAAGCGCTCCGTTCGCTGCATTTGAGGGTTCTGGATGCCCGCTTTCGCGGGCAAAGCGATTGTTGAGGAATGCGTTGCGTCTTCGCGCGACGCGCCCCGGCGCCCGAGATGGGCGGCAATCCAAAGGAATGGCAACGGTCGACATGACGCGCTACATGTTCGCGTCCATCATCTCGCGCCAGCCGGAAACGCGACCCCAGGAGAATCCAGATGAGCATCACCGGGACGGGGAGGGCGGGCCACGACGCCCACGACACCGGGGGCCGGCAGAAGGCGCAGTTTCGACTCGGCAGCGACGAGCATAAGACACTCTTCTGCCGCATGTTGCTCGACACCTTCAATCCCTACAAGCCGGCCATCATCGACTGGCCGCCGCTCGATAGCGAGGCGCGCGAGCGTTTGATCAGCCTGCCGATCTGGGACATCGCGGTCCAGACCGAGGGCAAGGCCAGTCTGCGCGTCAAGACCTATGCCAAATCCGTCGCCGATCCGCTGCTCAAAGAGACGATCGAGCTCAACGGCTTCGAAGAGGGGCGTCACAAGCTGGTGCTGGCCAATCTGGTGGCGGCCTATGGCATCACGCTCGCGCCGGAGCCGCCCTACATCGCGCCGCGCGCCGCGCAATGGGCCTTCATGGTCACGGGCTACAGCGAGTGCATCGACAGCTTCTTCGCCTTCGGTTTGTTCGAGCTGGCGCGCCGCTCGGGCTTTTTTCCGCCGGAACTGGTCGAGACCTTCGAGCCGGTGATGCAGGAGGAGGGCCGGCACATCACTTTCTTCGTCAACTGGGCAGTCTGGCATCGCCGCAACCTTCCTTGGTGGCGAAAGCCCTTCTTTCAGGCAAAGATCATCGGCGTCTGGATTTTCCTGGTCTGGGAGCGGCTCGGCATCGCGCGCGATCTCAACGGTGCGCCGCAGGACCGCAACTTCACCGTGAAGGGCAGCAAATCGCTTGCCGACGAGATCACGCTCTCCGGGCTGATGCAGGTTTGCCTCAGCGAGAACGACCGGCGCCTTGCCCCCTACGACACGCGCCTCCTGCGCCCGACCTTGGTCCCGAGCCTGGTGCGTCTGGCGCTCCGGCTCAAGCGATCGAGGTGATACGGTGCCCCCGCCTCGTGCTCGCGGCTGTGCTATGCTGGGTTGATGTCGCGTGCCGGACCTTGCTGCCGCGCTGCGCCGCTGATCGTAGCCGCGGCGCTGACGGCGTTCGCGCCGGCGCGGGCGGCCGATCTCAAGATCAACCCACCCTCCATCGAGGAGGGCGAGATCGATCTCGAGGACAACAGCGCCGTCCTCCTCGATCGCGGCCGCTCCTCCGATGCCGGCCAGACCCATTTCGGCGAGTTCGGCTACGGCGTTCGCGATTATTGGTGGACCGAGGTCGAGACCCATTGGGACAACGGCGACAACGGCCTGCGATCGCGCACGCTCGACCTCGAGAACGCCATAAGGCTGGCGCCCGAGGGCGAAACCTGGCCGGAGACCGCGCTCTTCCTCGAATACGATCACGCGGTCGACGGGCAGAGCCCGGAAACGGCGACGGTGGGCAGCCTGTTCCGCAAGGATTTCGGGCCATCCAGCACCGTGCTCAACCTGCTTTTCGACCACGATCTCGGCCGCAACGCGCAGACCGGCGTGCGGCTGCGCTATTCCGGGGTCTCGACCTGGGAGCTTACCGAGGCGCTCGCTCCGGGCGTGGAGTTCTTCGGCGTGCCGGGCAAGCTGCCGAGCTTCGACCGGGCGAGCACGCAGGATCACCGCCTCGGACCCGTGCTGGCGGGAGCGCTTAGGGTCAACGACCGGTACGAGTTCGGCTACACCGCTGGATATCTCTTCGGCCTTAGCTCTGGCGCGCCCAACAGCACCCTGATCTGGCGCCTCGAGCTCGATATCAAGCTCTGACGGCGGCAGCGGCTCGCAAGAAATGGGGTGAGAGACGACTTACTCATTCTTCGTCAACTGCGCAGCCTGGCATCGCCGCAAACCTCCCTTGGTGGCGAAGGCCCTTCTTTCAGGCAAAGATCATCGGCGTCTGGATCTTCCTGGTCTGGGAGCGGCTCGGCATCGCGCGCGATCTCAACGGTGCGCGGCAGGACCGCAACTTCACCGTGAACGGCAGCAAATCGCTTGCCGACGAGATCACGCTCTCCGGGCTGATGCAGGTTTGCCTGAGCGAGAATGACCGACGACTTGCCCCCCACGACCCGCGCCTCCTGCGCCCGACCTTGGTCCCGAGCCTGGTGCGTCTGGCGCTCCGGCTCATGGGCAAGGGGCGGAGGTAGAGGTCGCGTTCGTGACGGTGACTGCGCGGTCCCTCGACATGTGCACAATCTCATGCGCGAGTGTCGCTGCCCCGGGCGCTACCCGAGGGCCTCGTCGAGCGCGGCCTGGTGCCGACGCGCGGATTCGAGCCGCGGCCGTCACCGGCGCCGCCTCCCGCAGCGCCTCAAGGGCTATTCCTGCCTTCAACGCCGCATCGATCTTCCGTCTTGTCCGCTTCGTCATCTACATGGCTCTCAAATCGGCGCATGCACCGAGAAGCAGGCACGAGGCTGGCGGCCGCAACCGCTCCTTCGCGTCGACGGCGCCGGCGGGCTTCACGAGATGCGTTCGCGATAGGTCTCGGTGAAAGAGCAGAGGGCCAAGACCCGAGGTCCATGGTCGAGGCGCGGGGTCCAAGGCCGCTCGAACGCGATGGTGAAACGCACATGCGGAATACCCAGCGCATCGTTATGTACGCCGAGCACAGCCGCGGTCTCGGTCAGATTGCCGCCGTGCTGGCGACGATAGCTGCAGCCCGGCTTTACATCCTCAGTCTGTGCACTGCGGTCCAACAAGCCGAATAAGGATGCCGACATCGTCATACCTATAAAAATTTCGGAATCGTCTTTTCAAGATTGCGACGTAATTTCCCAATGAAATCTAAATGTGATTCTCTAAGATCACTAATTATGCTGGGATTTTACATAAATGGTTGGAAGGCATTGTTTGAGCTTCCTCTGCAATATCTTGCGGACAGACGGCTCCTGCTCTGCGGTTTCTTGCAACGATAAGGTTCGCTGACCCGACGAGAAATCGCCGAGACCACCTTGGGGTTTAACCGTTCCCACACCTCGGAACTGCAATTCTCGGCGTACCCGCTGGGTGGTGGGGTGGGAGATGTTCACATGGACGCTGCGTATTTGAGGGCGCGATCGACCAGGTACCGCGCGCAGGCCGATGCGACCGACAATCTCCAGAGCCGCCACGAGCTGCTGCGCACAGCCGATCGTTTTTGGGAGATCGCCGCCGCGGTCGACCGCCGAGTGGCGAAGGAGGCGCTGTCCCGGTTGTCTTCTGAGCTGGCTGCCAATCAACGGCCTTGGCCAGCAAATATTATGGCGCGCCTGTGGCGCCAGCCGCGTTCCAATTCCTCGGTGGCGTCCGCCGGCGTCGTTCGCATGTGGTCCGCCGCGCTGACCGCCATCGGAATGATGGCGGAGACCTGAGACCGTTTAGCGGAAAATGCCAAGGACGATCTGCGGGTCCGTCTCGACGCCCCGAGCCTGCCCGAGCCGCTCACCGCTGCCCTGTTCCAGTCGGGCCATGGAAACGGCGCACAGCACGTTTGGAATTGGCGGCGAACATGAGTGAGTTCGATTGTAACCCTCATATCGTTGCATGATCCACGCACTGGCCCCAGGATGAGAAGTGATCGCAAGAACAGCGGGACTGCGAGTAAAGGCGCGTGGCTCTTCGCCGCCTAGGCTGATCGATCGTTTTTCATCCGCACTAAGTGAAGGTCGCGATCGTCGGGTGCGCCTACAACAGTCCGCTCCACCCGCCTCGGCTAGCGGGAAGTCCATCGCGCAGCCCGGACAGGTGGCCCGTGCATGCCGCTCGCGCAACGTGGGCCAAGCGATCAGCATCCTCCTGCCGCAGTTTGAACAACGGATCTCTACCTGATCGTTCGCCATGAGACTCCTGGCGTGCCAGCGTGCGGGCAAACGGCATGCGCAGCCTGCCTGCGGTTGCTAGAACTCCTCGGCGTAAACGTCGGGAACCAATAAGTCTTCACTCTGCGCGGTCGCCGTCGAAAACCGCGTGATGCGAGCGCGCACCTGTTGTCCATCCACTGCGACCTTGAACCTCTGGCCGCGTCCGGGCGTGTTTCGCAGCCGGCGCAGCCCGAGTGGACGCGCCATGGCTTCGTTCTTCATGTTCACAAAGAGCCTTACCTGCGTAGTCATGCACTACCCTCCACGCGGCGCAACCTCTCAGGACCGAGCGCTGGCGTCTTTCTCAAGAGCTAGCGTAAGTTCCGCGGCGTCTATAGCGCTTGGGCAATCCCTTCGATACGCCAAAACCAACGAGCAGCAATCCATTCGACGCTAAATGCGCGGCGCTAGCGCGGGCTGCAAGCTAAGGAGCGGATCAGGAAACTGTCGGCGCAGCTGGCGGCTTCGTCGGGTGTCGCCAATATGATATTGCCGTCTTGCATCGGAACTCCTTCCTACGGAAGGTCGGTAGTGTCCCATCTTACGGTACCCTGGCAACAAGGATGAGGCTCGGAATCTACTTAGCCTGCGACCGACACACATCTGATGGCTCGGCCAGTGTCGCGGGAAGTGCCACGGCGAGTGGCGCGCTGGGAGCGGTCTAGCGTGCTGATGGGTTGCTTGCGAAGGGGATGTGGAGTGACTAGTGCCTGAACTCAATGCGCCACTACGCAAGACCCCCGCTCAGCGCCACAATCGTGACTTGCGGGGGTCCACTGCTGCGGAGTAATTCCGCGCTCGGAATGCCGAGCCTATCTTGGACTTTGTGATGGGTTGCCGCTGCCAAGCGGTCGGCAACTCGTTACAGCCGGGCGGAGTCATGACCCTCCACTTGGTTGACAACATATTCCACATGGGTATGACCGCGCGTGGATACAAGTGTGCGGCATAAATCTATGAGGAGAGACGATGACTTCCCACCCGGTACCCGGCGCACCTGGATTGCAGATTGCGGGTTGAAGCGCTTTCTCGCCGAGATCGATTTCAGGGTTGTGTGACGGAGTGAATGATGATGGATCTTGAAATCTATCAATGGGTCCTCATTGCCGCGTTTATCGGCATTGTGGTCTGGGCGTTTGGCCGGAAGCGCAAAGCGCGCTTCAAGAAGGATGCCAAGATCCCGTTCGAAGACGAGAAGGGTTAGCCGAGCGCATCGCCGATGATGAGCCGGATGCGCCCGCTATTGTCGCGGCGTCGACAGCGTGTGGGCTCGCTATTCTTGCTCGTCAGTGGGGTGAGCAACGCCGTCGCCGATCGGCTCATCGGGCCTCTCCGCTTCTTCAAGACGGGCTGCCGAACTCTTCCAACCGACGCGCCTGCGTCTCAAGCTCGGCGACGACAGCCGGGGTATACATCGCGTCGGCAAGTCGGTGAAGTCGTTTGGCTTGCGCGTATAGCGCTTTTGCGTTCACCGTGCGCCTCCCGCATTCTAAAGCGTGGCGAAAGATGCGGTGTTTGCTCAAGAGCTGGGACGATAACTGGCCTTATGTTGCAGCGCAATTCATACCGCCGTTCTATCCACCGATACCGCTGATCTATCCACTGATACCGAAGATCTATCCACCGCAAAGTTTTCGCGATCAGAGCTCGATCTGCGGACGTGCCGATAAGTCAGTGCAGGGCGTGGCATACCCGACTGCTCTCGACGCGGGCGGGATCCATAAAGACGAGCTCGCAAGGATCGCCGCGGCGGGGAGTTGGAAGAGCCGACCGGTGATCCGAGGGTGGCAGCGCCGACGGCAACCAAGAGGCTTTGGAGTATGTGCTGCACGGTAATCGCCCGGTTGCCTTCGCCGGACGTCACTGTACTGCCGGTACGCGCCGCAACGCGTTATCGGCCAGCGACCAAATGGCCGCCATGTCGGCGTCGAGTTCCGGATTGATTTCGCGGCGGGAATTAATTCGACTTTTGATCTGGCCGAGCACAATTCGCAGCCGCGCATTTTCATCGACCAAAAGCCCTTCCAACGTCTTCCGGGTATCCATCGCCTGTCGCCCGTTTTTCTATCGTGAAAGTTGTGTAATTATATGATACTTCTTCGTATTATAGCAAAAAAGCATGTCGCCGTGCAGGTTATCTAAGCGGGGCGGCGCGTGCGGACGGGCATAGCTGCTCGTCCACGCGGTGCGGGTGGGAGCAGTGCTCAGCAAACAGTTGATCATCGGCGCTATTATCATCGCGGCGCTTTACGTCGGGCTGCTGCTCTTTCACGTCTTTAGTAAAAGCTAGGAAGACGTATCTGCGTCGGGCGGCGGTGCATTCAAGTTGTTGAGTTCATCGCGAACCAGCAGGGTTGCTGCACCCAACAGAATGTCCATCTGGGCCAAACCGAGTTCTTCGGACTCTGCGATGGCATATTCGAGAAGCCGATGCAGCGCGCGTAGTCTCGATGTTTGAGGCATATGGCCGGCCCGCCGTTGAGCAACGGCATCAATTTGCGTTCCAGCAAATGGTCGTGCTTCCGCGAGGCGAGGGAACCACCGGAGCCCGGTGATGCGGTTTCTTGAGAGACAGGGCGCTGAGCATGATATCCCCCGTCCAGAAGCTAGGCGGGAGTGCGTGCCCCTCTCAGTCGCCGGCGCCCGAAGAGTCGCTGTCAGCGATAATTAGATGTGGAAAAAATATATACTGATTACAAGCACAGATAGTCCATCGCGGCGAAGCGTTTGACGATTCCCGACCTTGGCGCGCTTCGCCAGCGCGTCGTATTGCGCGCGAGAAATAGCGGGCCTTGACGCGCATCGGCTTTGCTTCGCCATCTCTGGATAGAGCTTCATCAGCGCCCAGCGCCGCACCATCTCGTGGCGCGGCTCGAGCCCCCGTGGGAAGGCCTCAATCTCCGGAGACCGTGGATCCCCGCCCGTCGATCAACTCCGCGCCACTACGGTTGCTGCGGGATCATGGGCGAAATCGCATTCCCGGGCCCCCACTTGGCCGGAATCTTGAGCGCACCCAGGCCGTCCAGAAGCTTCACGGTCCAGACCGAGGGCAAGGCCAGTCTGCGCGTCAAGACCTATGCCAAATCCGTCAGCGATCCCCTGCTCAAGGAGGCGATCGAGCTCAACGGCTTCGAGGAGGGGCGTCACAAGCTGGTGCTGGCCAATCTGGTGGCGGCCTATGGCATCACGCTCGCGCCGGAGCCGCCCTACATCGCGCCCAGCGATGCGCAATGGGCCTTCATGGTCACAGGTTACAGCGAGTGCATCGACAGCTTCTTCGCCTTCGGTTTGTTCGAGCTGGCGCGGCGCTCGGGCTTTTTTCCGCCGGAACTGGTCGAGACCTTCGAGCCGGTGATGCAGGAGGAGGGCCGGCATATCACCTTCTTCGTCAACTGGGCAGCCTGGCATCGCCGCAACCTGCCTTGGTGGCGCAGGCCCGTCTTTCAGGCAAAGATCATCGCCGTCTGGATCTTCCTGGTCTGGGAGCGGCTCGGCATCGCGCGCGATCTCAACGGTGCGCCGCAGGACCGCAACTTCACCGTGAAGGGCAGCAAATCGCTCGCCGACGAGATCACGCCATCGGGGCTGATGCAGGTTTGCCTCAGCGAGAATGACCGGCGACTTGCCCCCTACGACCCACGCCTCCTGCGCCCGACCTTGGTCCCGAGCCTGGTGCGTCTGGCGCTCCGGCTCAAGCGATCGAGGTGATACGGTGCCCCCGCCTCGTGCTCACGGCTGTGCTACACTGGGTTGATGTCGCGTGCCGGACCTTGCTGCCGCGCTGCGCCGCTGATCGTAGCCGCGGCGCTGGCGGCGTTCGCGCCGGCGCGGGCGGCCGATCTCAAGATCAACCCACCCTCCATCGAGGAGGGCGAGATCGATCTCGAGGACAACAGCGCCGTCCTCCTCGATCGCGGCCGCTCCTCCGATGCCGGCCAGACCCATTTCGGCGAGTTCGGCTACGGCATTCGCGATTATTGGTGGACCGAGGTCGAGACCCATTGGGACAACGGCGACAGCGGCCTGCGATCGCGCACGCTCGACTTCGAGAACGCCATAAGGCTGGCGCCCGAAGGCGAAACCTGGCCGGAGACCGCGCTCTTCCTCGAATACGATCACGCGGTTGACGGGCAGAGCCCGGAAACGGCGACGGTTGGCGGCGTGTTCCGCAAAGATTTCGGGCCATCCAGCACCGTGCTCAACCTGCTTTTCGACCACGATCTCGGCCGCAACGCGCAGACCGGCGTGCGGCTGCGCTATTCCGGGATGTCGACCTGGGAGTTTACCGAAGCGCTCGCTCCGGGCGTGGAGTTCTTCGGCGTGCCGGGCAAGCTGCCGGGCTTCGATCGGGCGAGCACGCAGGATCACCGCCTCGGACCCGTGCTGGCGGGAGCGCTTAGGGTCAACGACCGGTACGAGTTCGGCTACACCGCCGGATATCTCTTCGGCCTCAGCTCCGGCGCGCCCAACGGCACCCTGATCTGGCGCCTCGAGCTTGATATCAAGCTCTGACGGCGGCAGCGGCTCGTAAGCCCACGCTTGCCGAGACGAAACGCCGCATCCTTAGCCGCATTGATCTGAGCCCGGAAAACTCCCCCGGATTTGGGTAGAGTCCGTCGGCGAGACGGACGACCGAACCTCGGGGCCCATGAGAGTGCCGTGGATAGAGCGAGCGCTGGCGGCGCTGGTGCTGCTCGCCGGCCCGCTTGCCGTGCAGGCTGCGGCAGGGGCTGGCAACCAAATCGACCGCGCGTTCCAGGAATGCCCGGAATGCCCGACGATGGTGGCGATCCCGGCCGGGAAATTCACCATGGGAAGTCCGGCGAGCGAGCCCGGGCGCTTCGATTCCGAGGGACCGCAGCATGTCGTCTCGCTACGTGCCTTCGCGCTGAGCAAAGTCGCGGTGACGACTGCCGAGTTCCTCACTTTTCTGCAGGAGACCGGCTACCAGCCGCCGCCCTGCGATCCGATCCTGGGGCTCACCTGGCAATCGGCGCGTTGGGGTCGCGCCTATCCACCCGGTGAAACCGACCCGCCGCTCGAGCCCGCGGTTTGCCTCAACTGGAACGATGCGCACGCCTATATCGCCTGGCTGAACGGCAAGGTGCGCGGCTTGCCGTCGGCGCGACCATCGCGCGACGGGCCCTATCGCCTTCCGAGCGAGGCGGAATGGGAATATGCGGCCCGGGCCGGCACCTCAACGCCGCGATGGTGGGGGAATGCCATCGGCCGCGGCGAGGCCAATTGCAATGGCTGCGGCAGCAAATGGGATGGGGTGCTGATCGCACCGGTCGGCAACTTCGGCCCCAACCCGTTCGGGCTCTACGACATGCTGGGCAATGTCTGGCAATGGGTGGAGGATTGCTGGAATGAGAGCTATGTCGGTGCGCCGACCGATGGCAGTGCCTGGAGGACCGGCGATTGCAGCAAGCGTGTGCTGCGCGGCGGCTCCTGGAGCAACCTGCCGGTCTATATCCGCTCGGCCGCGCGCAGCAGAGCCGACGCCGGCGGCAAGGATTTCGACTATTCCAGCTACGCCGGCATCCGGGTGGCCCGGACGCTCCCGTGACGGGCTGCGCATGACACGGAGGTCACGGGCGGTTTTAAGGACGCTGCTCGTCAACACCCCTTCCGTCGTCATGGCCGGGCTTGACCCGGCCATCCACGTAGCGCGCGACGACAGCGTCGCGCCGGTCACTGCTGAACCTGCTTCGAATTGAAATCGAGGATGATGTCCTTGGCGATGTCGTAGTCGCCGGCCGGCACGGTCAGAGGTGAAGACAGCAGGACGGCGTTGCGCGCGCTGAGCGCGAAATCGCGATAGGCGCTGTCGGAACGATAGCGTGGGGTATCGACGATGTCGGCGCGGCTGACGCTGCCGTCGGGGCGCAGCACGATGTGAATCACCACCACCCAGTCGCCGCCCTTCGGCGCGTTGACGTCGAGGTTCCACCGGCGTTCGACCTGCGCGCGGATGAAGTCCCTGACGCTGTAGGTCGCATCCCGTCCGGGGGCGGCATTGGCGCTGCTTGCCGTCAGATTGGAGGCGCCCGAGCCCTCCTGCTGTCGCGGCTTGGGCGGCATCGGCGGTGCCGGCTGCTTGAGCCGCGCCAGAACGTCGAGCCGGGTGCTGAGATCATCGGCCGGCAAGGACTGCGGGCGCAGCCTGGCAGCGGGCGCGGTGTCGGGCTTGGGCGCTTTGACGGGCTTTGGCACCGCCAACTTTGGCTCTTGCCTCGTCGCCGTCGGCAGATCGGGCGACGCTTTCGCCTCGGCCTGGGGCGGCGCCGCCTGAGGTGGCGGCGTCTGTGCCACCGGCACGGCGTCCACGCTCTGCACTGGTGCGGTTTCGCTCGCCTTCTCTTGCGGCAGCGGCGCCACTTCTGGCGATGATGGCGAGGCGGTTTTATCGCCGAGCTGAACGAGATTGATCGGAATGATGTGCTCGAGCGGGGGCGGTGCTCGTGTCTCCCAGGACGGGCCGAAGACGAGCAGCAACAGGACAAGGAGATGCAATCCCGACGAGCCGACCAGGCCACCCCTCATGCGATCGATCGGCGTTTCGCGACGCCTTCCGTCCGCCGCAAGCGGCATACCCGGGCCAGGCAAGTCGCTCTGAGGCATCCCGACATCCCATCGTGTGGACAGGCCCCTCACTCTGGCAAGGCCAGTCTGCGCGTCAAGATGCCAAATCCCTTAGCGATCCCCTGCTGAAGGAGGCGATCGAGCTCAACGGCCTATGGCATCACGCTCGCGCAGGATCCGTCCTACACCCGGACAGCCCCGCGCGAAAGCGGGGAACCAGAGCGACCGACGTGCGGTTTCTCTTGGGTCTCCGCTTTCTCGCAGCAACGCATTCCTCAACAATCGCTTTGCCCGCGAAAGCGGGCATCCAGGGCCCTCAAATGCAGTGAACGGCGCGCTTCATCTGGGTCCCCGCTTTCGCGCTACGGCATGCACACATCTTGCAGCAACGCGCTCCTCAACAATCGCCTTGCCCGCGAAAGCGGGCATCCAGGGCCCGCAAATGCAGTGAGCGGGGCGCTTCCTCTGGGTCCCCGCTTTCGCGGGGACGGCGGGATAAGAAACGGAAGGCGCACGCCTCCGTGGTGAATTTCATATGCGATTGCCCTGCCGTTATACGGGGTGTCAGCTAGAAACGCTCTTGGCCGGTTCTTCCGACGTCAGATATGGATATGGCGCCGCCGCCATTGCGGAGCACCGCTCAAGCCTGTTGCGCGCGCCTTACGATGAATTCGCGGTTCGCCAGCTCCGGTGCCGCCGGCAGCGTCGCTTGGGCGTCGACGTAGGTCGTGAATTCGTTGAACGTCATCGGCGCCTCGATCTCGCAGGCGATTTTCAGCTTGAGCGAGATCAGCTCTTGCAAAATCGGGCTGACGCTGTCGAAGGCCTCCCGCGCATCCTTGCTGGCGACATACAAGCCGCCGGACTTCATCGGACGTGAAAATGTGATAGCCGTCCACAGAGTCAGGGCAATCGCATTTGGGAATAAGGGGTGCACCACGGAGACACGGAGGGCACGGAGAAGAAGAGGTGCGGGCGCGCGGAGCGCGCCATTCTTCGCTTCTCCGTGACCTCCGTGTCTCCGTGGTAATCCTTCTTGCTGGGCGGCCAGACGCCATATGCGATTACCCTGCTCGATCAGTGGAGTCGAAGCGAGCCGTGTAACTCAAACTTCACCGAACGGACGTCGAGCCGTAACACGCTGCCAATACGTTTATGGTCTATTTCGGCGATGAAGACCTGTATCTGACAAGCAGGCGGGCCGCTGCGGCAGATCGATGGCGGCGAATCCCGCCACAGCGGCACGTTGTTGAACGACATGCGCAACAATCTCGATGGCATCGACTTCACCTCACGAATATTGTTCGCCTCGCGCTGGCAAGCCGCCGAGCGCAAGGTGGGCGAGGCACTGATTGTCGATTTGCCGACCGCCGCACCGGAGCTTGGCCTCGGCACGCCAACGTTAGAGGAGGTCGCGCCATGATACGCCGGGCGATTTCTGGGGCGGTTTGCCTGGCGACTGTGGCGCTGCTGTTGGTTCAGCCGCTTCGGCACGCGGCCTCGTTCCCGGTCAACGGGCAGCAGACAGTCCTGCCGCCCGGCACCGGACTCAACGAGGACGCGCTCGAGACGCCACGCGAGCAGTTCCATTCCGAGGCCATCCGCGGCAGCAAATCCTATCTGGTCAATCTCGGCGATCTCGCCTTCAGCTCGCCCGCCATCCTCGGTGGAGTCGCCCGTCGAGCCGGAATCAGCTGCGCGACCTGCCACGTCAACGGCGCCTCAAATCCCAAGCTCTACATCCCGCATCTGTCGACGCGTTCGGGCAATTTCGACACGACGGGCGCCTTGTTCAATCCCCCGGCCGACAACGGCGTTCTTGATCCGGTGCGGATTCCGAGCCTGCGCGGTGCGCGCTACCTGGCACCCTACGGCAACGACGGCCGAATGGCCTCGCTGCGCGACTTCATCCACAATGTCATTGTCAACGAGTTCGCCGGGTCCGAGCCGTCGGCGGCGATCCTCGATGCCATGGTGGTGTATATCCAGGACATCGACTTTCTTCGCAATGTAAGCCTCGGCCCTGGCGGCAGATTGACCGCCCAAAGCAGCGACGCAGAACGCCGCGGCGAGGCGATCTTTGCCAAGCCTTTCCCGCACGATCCGAATCTTAATTGCGCGACCTGTCACGTCCCGTCCGGCGCCTTTGTCGATCATCTGCAGCACGATGTCGGCTCCGGCGGTCTATTCAAGACACCGACGCTCCTGAATGCCGATTTCAATGCGCCCTATTTCCACGACGGCCGCTACGACACCTACGATCAGGTCGTCGCCCATTTCGACCGCGTGTTCGATCTTGGTCTCTCGCCCCAGGACCGGCACGATCTCGTCGCCTATCTGACCGCCGTGGGTGACGGCGAACGGCCTTATGAGCGCGATGGCCTTGCCGCCGATCTCAACGAGATCAACGACTTCGCCAGCGTGCTCAATACCGCCATCCCGGCGCACGACACCGCCATCATCTCGCTCGCGGCGAATACCGTCGACCTCGAACTGCGCGAGCTGATCGAGCAATTCCCCGATCACAAGGACGCTTCGGTCACCGGCGGCCAGGAGGAGCGCCGGCGCGCGCGATCGGCGCTGAAAGACTTGGTGCTCCGGCTCAGTCGAATGGACACCGCGGCGTCAGACGGGCGGTTCGACGATGCCGCCGCCGAATACCGCAATTTCCGCAACCTGGCGCTCGCCGCGGTGCCTCACCTGCTGGTAGCCGCGCAACCGTGGTCGCTGTTCAATCCGGCGATCCATGACGCGCATTACGGCGCCTTGCGCCGGATGCTCCAAACCGCAAACCAGTAAATCGTCCAATCGATCGCGAATCGCGCGGACCACATACGCCGCATTCAGGCTGTCGGCGGCGTACGCGCCGCCGCGCACACATCGGCTCCGACAAAAAGTTTATTCCGGGTGCGAAACGAAAACGAAGCTTCGTTGTCATGGTGGACGATTAGCGTAGATGGCTGTCCAGCGTAGATCATTGTCCTTTTAGTCCCTTAAGGGGGAGATGAACTATGCAATCAAATATCGGAATCTGGAAAAGA
Organism: uncultured Alphaproteobacteria bacterium; assembly: GCA_963789275.1. Classification (GTDB taxonomy): domain Bacteria; phylum Pseudomonadota; class Alphaproteobacteria; order ATCC43930; family CGMCC-115725; genus DAHUYF01. Next base: position 305,894 of record CAWBKF010000003.1, on the reverse strand, counting down.
TGGCGTGCCAAGGCGGTGTGCTGCACGTCCATCCTGGCATTGTGTGGCTTCGGATATGGTGCGACCGTCCATGCCGCGTCGTCGCCATCGACGGACGCGGCCGCTGCGTTTAAAACCACCAGCCCGATCAAGCATGTCATCATCTTGATTGGCGAAAATCGGTCCTTCGATCACTACTTCGGCGTCTACAAGCCGAAGGGACCTGGACAGACGATCTCCAACATCCTGTCCGAGGGCATCGTCAACGCGGATGGCTCGCCCGGACCGCACTTCAATCTGGCCCAGCAGTATTCGGTCGCGCCACAGTCGCTCTGGTATCTCGGTGCGCCGAACAGCGCGAAGACGGCGTATAACATTACGACCAACCTGATGCCGCAACCGAATACCAATTTCGCGCCGCGGTTCCAACAGGACCCGAACGGCAACTTCAGCGCCTCGTTCCCGAATGCACCGTTCACCAGCTTCGCAACGATTGAGGCGTTGGGCGGCGAGACGGACATCGAGCCGGTCAACCAGGAATTGACGACGACCGGCTACACCAACATAACCACCGGCGGCCCCGGCAACAACGGCAACGAAACGCTCGATACGCGCATTCCGGGCGCGGGCGGTCTGCCGCCGGGACCATTCCCGCTGCTTGGCGCGGCCATCGACGACGACGACTACACTGGCGACACGACTCATCGCTACTTCCAGGCCGCGCAGCAGCAGGATTGCAGCATCGCCAATGTGACCGAGGACAATCCCTCCGGGTGCCTGAACGATTTGTTCCCGTTCGTCATGGACACCTACGACCGGACTGCCACAACGCAAAATAACTACAGTGAAGGCAACCCGATGGGCTTCTACCTTGCCGAGGAGGAGCAAATCTCCCTCTTCAAGCAACTCGCCGACCGGTTCACGTTGAGCGACAACTACCACCAACCGTTCCTCGGTGGCACGGCCGCCAACCACGTTATGTTTGGTACGGGCGACGCCATCTACTGGAGCGACGGCAGCGGCAACCCGAACCCGGTAACGCCTCCTGGAGGCGCGACCACGGCCGAGGCCGCCAATCCAAATCCGGCGAGCGGCACCATCAACGACTACACAACCGATGCCGACTTCGCCAACTGCTCCGACGTGACGCAGCCCGGCATCGCGCCGGTGGTCAATTATCTGGAAGCGCTGACCTACCCCGCCGAGCCCAACTGTGCGGAAAACCACTACTACATGATCGACAACGTCAACCCGGGCTTCCTGCCCGATGGCACGCTGATCCCGAACCCGCAGCTTCATGGTTCGATCCCGCCATCGCCGGTCAAGACCATCGGTGATTCGCTGAACGACGCGGGAATCACCTGGACGTATTTCGCTGGCGAATACAATAACGCAGTGGCGATGTTGGCAGCCGCCAGGGCGAACGGCACTCTCACCACGATCCTCAATGCTTCCGGCAGTCCGTTGGCCAATGCTGCCATTGCGGATCCCGTCCATTCGGCGGGCGGGCTGATTTGCCAGATCTGCAATCCCTTCCAGTACTCCTTTTCGATCATGACCGAGCATCCGTCGGAGATCCGGGATACCGTCAATCTGATCGCCGATATCCAGGACAATACGCTGCCGGCGGTGTCGATTGGCAAGCCCGACGGAATACTCGATGGTCATCCTTCGAGTTCGAAGCCCGATCTGTTCGAAGCCTACGTGCAGAACGTGCTCGACGCGCTCGAGGCCAATCCGAAGCTCAAGGCGACGACCGCCGTGTTCATCACCTGGGATGAGGCCGGCGGATTCTGGGATTCCGGCTTCGTTCAAATGATCGACTTCTTTGGCGACGGCACGCGCCTTCCACTGTTGATCCTCTCGCCCTATTCGACAGGCGGCATGGTCAATCACAGCTATGCGGACCATGTGTCGCTCGACAAGTTCATCGAGCGCAACTGGCGCTTGGCTCCGATGACCGATCGCAGCCGCGATAATCTGCCGAACCCGACCGCGACGAAGGGAAACCCCTACGTTCCGGCCAACATGCCGGCACTCGACGACCTGTTCGACGCGTTCGACTTCTCGCACGCGGTCAATCAGACGTTTACCGAATGAAGTCTCGGCACTGAACGGCACAGGGAGACGCTTCGGCGTCTCCCTGTGAGACCGGAAGATACTTGCCGGCACCGGGCTGCCGCGAAGGCAGCTCGGTGTCGGCCCCGTTTACAGAGGGCCATTCTGAGATGCGCAGAAGCGGGGCGGTTCTGTTCGCCTTTGGACTCGCCGGCAGCGTTTTGTGGGCCGGTGCTCCGGCAAGCGCACAGCAATTCTCGGCTGAAATCGTCACCAGCAACGCGGCCGGGACGATCGTCGGACAGCCGGCGCGGCTCTATGCGGCGGACGGCAAGAGTTGGATCGAAATACCGGAACTTCCCCACCATTATTTCTTTGTCGACGTTGCCCTTCCGGCGGCTTATGCGGTTCATCCTGCGTCGAAAATCTACATGGACGCCAAGCAGTCAACCCCGCTGACGCGGCTGTTTGTTTTGCTTGACCCCGAAAACCCATGCGAGCAGTGGGAAGCGATGGCGGAAGTCGCCGGGATGCTGGACCAGCGCGGACGCTGGAACTGTGAGGCGAATGGCCGCGAGGCCGTGGATGGCCGCGACACGATCAAATTCGCGATAAATTCGCCCGGCGGCAACAGCGTCGCCTGGGTCGACGCGCGATTGAAATTCCCCGTCAAGATCGCCACCGAGAACGGTACTGTCCTCGCGCTTCGAAACATTCAAGAAGGGCCGCAGCCGGCGAACGAATTTGTGATTCCGCCGGGCTACAGAAAGTTTGACGTGCACCAGTTGTTTGAGCGCATCAAACAGAGCGACATCTGGGTCGAGCCGCCACCGTAATACGGCGCGCTCCGCCACCGGATTAGGCACTACGTCCTGATCCGGCGATCGACAGCGGCACGCAGAAAGGGAGTTGTACCTGGTCGCACAGTCAGTGGGAAAGCAAAGAGCGTATGAACTCAGGATGATTCATCCAGATGAAAGTGCCCGCTGCGCCTGCGGCTAGCAGTAAGGTCTTCCCCGGATACCAAACCAAGAAAGTCCAAATGCCAACAGCTACGCCAATACCGCCCCACCATGCAATTTGATGTACTACCCAATATGGTTCGCCGCCCGATATGGCCCATTCTTTGCCGTAAACTACAGCCAGGCCTCCAATCACCATCAGAAGCATCTTGAGGTAGAAATCCGCTCGCGAGCCAAATCCTGGATTGCTCGAAAGGTCCTCTCCAACAACAAATCCTATTGCTCCGGCGGCGACGATGACAATGCCAGTCCAAAATTCACTGAATTCAAAATAGTTGGCTGCTCCGGTATAGGTGGCCGTCATGTAAATCGACGTTACCAGAGCGGCGATGATGCTCGGCGTGAAGCGAAAAAATAACGAGAGCCCATAGCCGAGCAGGGCGACCTCACCGCCGAGTGCAGCAACTTTATACCACGTGCCCCAATGCTCGCCGGTTAAGTGAAGCCAAGTGAAATAGAGAAACATACCCGGCGGGACGAGGGGAGGTATCGAAAGAACAAGGAGAAGCCAGCTACCCTCGCCGGGGCCAGAAACTGATGCTCCCGATGGTGTAGAGGAACTTGGCCACGCGGGTATCGCCGATGCCTTCTGCCGCGCATACGTACTGGCCCAGCTTGTCGCTGATTGCCCACCAGCATGGTAGGCGCCGGCGTCAGAAACGCCGTCCGGCGTTACATAAGGGGAATAATTCGCGTTGTCGCGGCCGGCCTTGAAATTTTTTTCCCAGTCATTGCTCCCAGGCATCGGGGTCTCCCCGGGGCGAGCGCTTGGGGGTCGCGAGGACCACGCACGGCAGTTTCTACCAAAGCGCGGCTGGAGGCAACCACCGACGGAATTTCGGACCTTCAGCTCGGCACCGACTTTGGGATCGAGATTGATAGTGACCCTAGCAGGGCCAGCCCGCTCAGCCGCAACGGCAAGACGAAGCAAACAATATCGCGGTGGGCGGCTCAAGTTCACATGCGGCTGAGCCCCTTCACTCCCCGTAATTCGGTTAATTACGCGTCGTAAAAGTCGGGGTGAAGGCCCCGACAATATTTGCGAGTCCCTGGCTACATTTCGGCACGTTCGAGCCGGTAATGCAGGAGGAGGGCCGGCATATCACCTTCTTCGTCAACTGAGCAGCCTGGCATCGCCGCAACCTTCGTTGGTGGCGAAGCCCTTCTTTCAGGCAAAGATTATCGCCGTCTGGATTTTCCTGGTCTGGGAGCGGCTCGGAATCGCGCGCGATCTCAACGGCGCGCCGCAGGACCGCAACTTCACCGTGAACGGCAGAAAATCGCTTGCCGACGAGATCACGCTCTCCGGGCTGATGCAGGTTTGCCTCAGCGAGAACGACCGACGCCTTGCCCCCTACGACCCGCGCCTCCTGCGCTCGACCTTGGTTCCGATCCTGATGCGTCTGGCGCTCCGGCTCATGGGCAAGGGGCGGAGGTAGAGGTTGCGTTCGTGACGGGTAACCGCGCCATGCTTCGGCATGGCTGTTGCAATCCGACATTTATGTGCGCGCGGTGACCGACGGTGGGAGCGCGGGTCGTTCTCGTTCGCGCGCTTCTTCTTGCTTGCGCCAATGTACCTAAGGTCTTGTTGCCGGCGGACCACAGTCGATAGTCATTGGCGTAATCGTGTAGCTGTAGACAAGCCATCGCTCATCCTGTGTTGCACGGACCGTACGCGCAGCGATGATTTGCTGCGCGATATCTGGCTCGACCTCGATCCCAGCCTCGACGGTGCCCCTGGAGGGACTTGAACCCCCAGGCCCTTGCGAGCAACAGATTTTGAGCCTGTTCGGGCCTTGACGACACTAGCAGACTTGATTACGTGCTAATCGCCAAAATTGGTGCGGGACAGGCACTTTCGAGACGCTTCGGCGGACACTAGCCCGGATTTCTCAAACGGGGGATGATTTTGCCCGAAGGGCGGCCGGGATTTTCGGATTTTGCCGGCGTAAGAGATCGCCGGGTGCGGCGTGAGGCGCGACCGGCGGCTGTTCGTGCATTCCGAGTCCCGAGGGTAGGTAGCAATCGGCGGGGTGGTAGGGGCGAGCATGCCAGTCCCGTGCCGCGGTCCGATCTTGGATTGTCGGCGCTTAGAAGGAACTCAGGCGGAGCCGAAGGCGCGCCGGAGATAGAGGTGTGCCATGGCGAACTCCTCGCGGTTCGGGCAGCCGGCGGCAAGGGCGAAGTGAAGGCGGCGGACACTGGTCCGCACCTGGGCGCCGAGCTTGAGCAGCTTGAGGCGGATCGTGGTGACGGCCGCGTCGGCGAATTGGGTGTGGCGCAACGCGACGCGGCGCAGCGTGTCGAGGAGAACGTAGGCCATCGCCGAGAACCAGAGACGAAGCTGGTTGGCCTGCATGGTGGCGGAGGAGGCGCGATCGGCGAAGAGCTCGAACTGCTCGCCGATGCGGTTCTCGGCCTCGCCTCTGGCGCAGTAGAGAACCTCGTAGAGCGTGCGGGCATCGCGCCTCGCCTTGCTCAGCGAGGTGACGACGAAGCGCGGGTTGGCGCCTTGCATGGTGTGCTCGGCCTTGCCGACGACGCGCCGATCGCGGCTCCAGCTGTCGAGCGTGCAATAGCGGAACTCATGGAACCGGCGGGCCGGCTTGCCCGTCTCGGCGCAGCGGCGAGCAGCTTCGGCGAGCGGCTCGGCGAGGATCGCCTCCAGGCGCTGGTTGCGCGCCAGGCCGAAGACGTAGTCGACGCCGTTAGCCTCGCACCACGCCATCAGCGCCTCGCGGGCAAAGCCACTGTCGGCGCGCAGGACGATGCGCACTTTGCGCCACTGCTCGCGGATCTGCGCCACGATGCGGGCAATCGCCTCGACCGAGCCGGCGCTGGCGTCGATGTTCGAGCGGCGCAGCTTGGCCAGCAGCAGGTGCCGGCCGCAGAACACATAGAGCGGCAGGTAGCAGTAACCGTCGTAATAGCCGTGGAAGAAGCGCCCCTCCTGATGCCCGTGCAGCGGGATGTCGGTCGCATCGAGATCGAGCACGATCTCGCCCGGCGCCCGCCGATGCGCGGCCAGGAAGAGGTCGACGAAGAGGCGCTCAATGCACGCCTCATCATAGTCGATCTTGTGGTACTTGGCGGCGTGCCGTTTCGGCGTGTGCTCCAGGCGGTTGAGCGTGCTCTTCCCGGCGACCGGCGCGCAGTCCGAGCGAAGCCGCGGCGCCAGCTTGCCCGCCAGCACCGCGAAGGTCGGATCGTGGCGCAGCTCATCGTGATCGTTCAGATCTTCGTAGCCGAGCGCCAGAGCGAACAGGCGCTGCCCAACCAGCGTCTCAAGCCGATGCTCGACGAAGCGGGGATCGCGCCGGTCGACGAAGCAGCCGGCAAACCGGCGCACGAGGCCGAGGCCGCGATCGAGCTGCCGCAGCAGAAGCGCGCCGGCATTCGAGGTGATACTCCCGCCGTCGAAACTCGCGACCACGGCGCGGCGTTCGACCGCTTCAAATCGGAACAGCTCCGGGGTACACTCTGTTTGCATCGGGGGATTCTCTCGGTATCGGATAACTCGTTCTGGCAGATGAATTATCTCTGATTCCGACCCCCGATGCACTCACGCGGTTTGAGATTTCCGGGCTAGCCGACGCAAACCGCCACGGTCTGCCTCCTACATGCCTCCTTGAGGAGGGCGCCTTCTACGCGAGCCTCAAGGTCATCGGTAGACTATCGGAAGCAATGAAGGTCGAACCGGCAGAATTTCTGAAGCTACCGGCGCGGAAGGCTAAGCATAGCCGGTGGCGTATAAACTAGAAGACAGTGATAACGCAAGATGACCCTCATCGCTTCCCTGTTACCTGAAGGCCGCGCAATTCTAATGGCGGATATTCTCGTCTCATCGAGGAGCCGTAAGGAAGCGCCCCCGCTTTTGCCCACGCGCGCGTACATTTCTGAGCGACCCGGACAAATGAATCCGAGCGGCTTCGCGCGCAAAATTTATCTGCCGAAACCAAATCTCGCCATCCTGTGCGCCGGGGACGCAGATCGTGCCAAAGAGCTTGCTACGGAAGCTTGGAGCCGGTTTGAAAATACGGAGGTGACGGACGAGCGCGCCCTCCAGCTCGTTCGCGCATATCAACGCGACGACAAGCTCTCCGCGATCGTCGCTTATCTGCTGGGCGGCGTGTATTACCGAAGAGCTATCGGAAGCATTGCGAAACACGATTTGCGCCTGTTCGGCAAGAATTGTCTGGTCGGAGGAACGGGAACGACAAGATTCGTCGACTTTTGCTCTAGGCAACAGGGGCCTACGCCGTCTCCTTTGGCGTTCGGGGACGACGTGTGGGTGAAACACCCACTCCTTCTGGTGAGCAATTTTTTGGCTGATGAGCTCCACTTTGGTTCGACGATCCGAGCGAATTTCGGTGGAGGCTTCGAGTTTTTGTTCGCGACCGATCGCGCGTTCGAGAGAGTGGACGACATCGTCTATGCTTTCATGTTCGTGGATGTCGATGGAGATGGACGCGCGGACGCCCTGGTGAACCCAGTGATGTTACGACAATGGTATCAAGATGATTGCCTTTACATCTATACAAGCGTGGACTTTGAAGCCCACCGGGCCGGCTTTTCGGAGCCCGGTGTAGTGATCGCCGCAGGAATGCTTTCTGATCCATGCCCGGCTCCCGAGTTACCGAGATGGCAACCGAGCCTCGTCTGCATTCACGTGACCTACCGCCTGCACAACGGCATGCGTCAACCGCAGACGATCTCATCATCCGGCAACCTTCACCTCGAGTTCACGTTCAACGCGGGGCCACCGCCTCTCATGTGAAGTGGACCCCCTCGGTGGGACCACGGGGACCGGTTTCTTAGTTGGAAGTTCGGCCGTTCCGATCTCTTGAATCCGTCATGCTACGCGAATTTTCTGTTGTTGCTGCGGCTGTGGGCATGTGGGCAACGCGTCAGCGTTGTCCAAGCGAAGCGTCATGTCCACAGCCGTGTTGCCGAGCTCGCCGGTGACGCCGTCGCGCCAGACCGCCATCGGCGTCCGGTTGCCGAGCGCCTGATGCGGACGGCGGCCGTTGTAAAAGGCCATCCACATACCGATCCCGGCGCGGGCCTCCCGGCCGTCGGCGTAGCCCCTCAGATAGATGTCCTCGTATTTCAGGCTGCGCCACAGCCGCTCGATGAAGACATTGTCCATCCACCGGCCGCGCCCGTCCATCGAGATGCGAATGCCGGCGGCGGCGAGCGTGCCGGTGAAGACCGCGCTCGTGAACTGGCTGCCCTGGTCGGTGTTGAAGATCTCCGGCTTGCCGAAGCGCGCCAGCGCCTCCTCGAGCGCCAAGATGCAGAACGACACGTCCATGGTGTTCGACAGACGCCAGGACAGCACCGCCCGGCTCGCCCAGTCGATGACCGCCACGAGATAGAGGAAGCCGCGCCCGATCGGCACGTAGGTGATGTCGGCCGCCCAGACCTGGTTCGGCCGGTCGATCGCCAGGTTCCGCAGGAGATACGGAAAGATCTTGTGCCCCGGTGCCGGCTTCGTCGTTCTGGGCTTCGGCCCCAGCGCTGCGATGCCCATCCGCCGCATCAGCCGCTGCGTCCGCTTGCGGTTGACCGGCCGCCCTTCCGCCTGCAGCATCTCCGCCATCCGCCGCGAGCCGAGGAACGGCCAAGCCGTAAACAGCTCGTCGATCCGCCGCATCAGGGCAAGGTCGTTCTCGTTCGCAGGCGGCGGCTTGCGATAGACGCCGGAGCGAGCGAGGCCGAGCAACTGGCATTGCCGGCGGACCGACGGCGCGCCGTCATCGCGGTCGACGAGCGCCCGGCGGTCCGGGACGCTCATCTTCCGGACCTCTTGGCTAAAAAATCCCGCTCCACCGTCAGCTGCCCGATCTTGGCGTGCAGCTTCTCGATCTCGCGTTCCCGGCTTGTCTCGGCATCGTTGCCTGCGCCCGCGTCGAAAGCGCGGGCTGCCTGTTCCAGCAGCTGCTTCTTCCAAGCGTAAATCTGATTCGGGTGGACCTCGTAACGTTGCGCAAGGTCCGCAATCGTCGCCTGCTCCCTCAGCGCCTCAAGAGCGATCCTCGCCTTCAGCGCCGCGTCGATCTTCCGTCTTGTCCGCTTCGTCATCTTCCGCTCCGTTTGCTGTCACGGAACGGCTTCTCTTCCAATTAGTCAACTGGTCCCAAAATCCGGGTCCACTTCACATGTCTTGGCGGACAACGGATAGGTTTCGCGCAAGGCTAGCCGCGACAGCAGCCTATCTCGCTTCGCAATACCGTTCCCGGAGGACGTGAACTCAATTCCTATCCGGAACACCGGGGCCCAGACCTGATGGGACACGAGGGCGCCAATCAGTGGCGGAGGCTGCTTGCCACGTGCGGGCGCTCCAAAAAATGCGGAACGTTCTCAGCCGCCAGGGGGTCAGAGGGAGAACGGCGGTGGTTGTCCGACTGCACTCGCCCCGAGTTTCCCGCTAGCCGCGGGGTGGTATCCCGGATGCGTGCCCTCCCGAAGCGCACGAAACCCGCGCTAGCATGTCGAAGTCCATGACAGCCTCCCGGCCCGCGAGCCGCGCATACGCCTTGTCCAGCGGCGACGCGATTTACCAGTGGCTAGACGAGAGTAAGTCTCTTGGCCGATGAGCATGGGTAAAACGGCGGTGGTCGTTTAATGGGTGCGTTACAGGCTTACGGTGAGACACATGAGACTCAGCAAAGTACTCCTGGCCGCGATAGCCGCTGGAACAACGCCTGACAATGGCCTGATCGATAAGTCACGAGAGCTTGTCGAACGGTATAGAATTGCGAAAGATATGCGCGGGCTAGAGGAATTAGCATTCGATCTCCTACGCGAAATTCAGAAATTTCAAAATCGGTTGTTATCGACAGACGCAAATGATCAACGCCGCTGGCTCATTGTAGTCAACGCGGCGCTTCATGCCCTCGAGCCGATTTTGGTTCCGAGCGCCACTGGCCTCGGCAAAGGACCGTATGAGGGGCCGCTCTCTCCTTTTGGTGTCGCGTCCAGCTATTGGCCGCCCGAAGTTGTGCGAGTTCGTCCGGGCCCGCTACTGCGCGAAGCCGCACGGCTATCAACTGAACCGCGTGACCGACGGCTATATCTATTGGCGGCGCATGTGATCCAACTCTTCTTTGGAATAAGATGGATTGGATCGAATCTCATCAATCCGAAAGGCGATCAGCTGCTTCGCTTTCCACAGCAAGTGCCCGACGAAATACCTCACATGTCTCGGCTCATCAGCTTCGCTGCGGCGCTTATAAACCTGCAGGACATTAGTCTTACTGAGTTAGAAAGGGTGAGTTAGAACGCCGCAGAGCGAGTGTATCAAGCCTCTGATAGGGTTGTGAGATTCATTTTTGGTGGGGAGCCTGAGGTGGATCTTCAAGGAAAGGACGAGAGCGACGCGCGGTTTGCGAGGTACATGGCCGGCCTTGCGAGCGTGATCGGTCACGCGGATCGCGCAAGTCCTCTGCGGGACTATTGCGTCGGCTTGATGATGGCGTGCGAGCGCAAGAGCGTGGAACCGATGGCGGCGGTGACGGCGCCCGATCGGACGGCGGCGCAGCATCAATCGCTGCTGCATTTTGTCGGCCAGGCGCCCTGGTCGGACGAGAGGGTGCTGGCCAAGGTGCGCGAAATGGTGTTGCCGGAGTTGGAGCGGCACGGTCCGATCGAGGCGTGGATCATCGATGATACCGGCTTTGCGAAGAAGGGCCGGCATTCGGTGGGCGTGGCGCGTCAGTATTGCGGCCAGCTCGGCAAGCAAGACAATTGCCAAGCCGTGGTATCACTGTCGATCGCCAATCGCCATGCGAGCTTGCCGGTGAGCTATCGGCTGTATCTGCCGGAAGCGTGGGCGCAAGACGCCGCCCGCCGTGACAAGGCAGGGGTTCCAGAGGAGATCGTCTTTCAGACCAAGCCGGGGTAGTGCCTCAGTTTGGATTGTAACAGCCGCACGCCGCGCTTGACGCCGCCGCTGGCTTCCCCATGCTTACCGGAAAGCACGGGAGAAGGCGATGACGACGATAAGTGAGGCGTTGGTGTTTTTGGTCGAAAAAGGCCCCGGCCGCACAGAGGCGGAGTTGGCAGAGGCGATCTATGGGCCTGGACCGCAGGCATACCAACAGCACGTAAATCAAGACTGCCGGATGCTTGCTGACGCTCGCAAGATAGAACGACGCGGCGCCGGTGGTCCCGCCGATCCGTTCAGATACTTTCCGGCTTAGAGATGCCTAAAGGCCCCCGAGGCGAGAAACGCCCCGCCGATGTGATCGGCAACGCCGTCCATGTCATGCGGATCGCAACGGGGGAGATCGAAGATAACCAGCCGCAGGCGGCTAAGCGGAAGGGCGGCAAGGCTGGCGCTCGTAAACGGGCGATGGCGCTTACACCAGAACAGCGCTCCGAAATAGCTCGGACTGCGGCGGCGGCTCGATGGAAGAAAAAGTAAGAGCTAAGCTGCGATAGGCTATCCTAATTTTCTAGTGATGGCAGTATAACCTAGCGAATCACGCGATTCCGGAACGCCGCCGTCCCGGAGGTTGTCAGACTACCATGAACCGCCATAACCAGGTTTTTGTAAAGGTCAATGCCCCGGTTGATGAGGGAATTGCGGAGCTTATCACGGTTCTGTCAGAAATTAGCGGGCTTGAAACTATAGAAAGCTGCCAAGGAGAGCCTGAGCGACATAAAGCCTTTGTGCTGTTTCGCCTCGGCGAGTGGCGGGAATGTGGCGGATTTCTTTTTGAAAAGCTGCTGCCGTTGATGTCACCAGATTTGCGGGCCGCCGTTTCAATTTCTCTTCTGGCTTATGACACTGACAATGCGCTCGCATCTCTATCGATAGATGCGAGCGCGATCGTTCCCATGATTGAATGCGTAAGAAAGATTTTAGCCGCTCCCGTAGGTTCCCGTGTTCTTGTGACAAGGCACGCACATAGCCAAACAATTTCCTAGATCGTCCTTGCCCCCAGAAGCAACGGCTGTCTTGTGGTGGGCGTGCCAATCTCGCCCCAAGGCAGCATTGCATCTGTACCGTCCATGTCCGCATGTCGTCATCGTGCACTCGCATTTTCCGCCAGCCCGGCGGTACGCATCATCTTTTACGCTCTGTGAAAACGCCATCTGGCTCACTCCTCTTCGTTGAAGCTTAGACCGCCACCTTGTCATCGCCGGCCAAAAGCTCGGCGACGTCTTGGGTAAAATCTAGGATCAATTGGATTGGTGGTTCGCTCGAATTTTTGTCGTTGAAAACATCCACGTCGATCCTGAGATGTAGGCAATCGCCCACGATGTTCTGACGACGCTGGGCGAACGCCATTTGCATGTGCTGGCGAGAAGATCGATCAATGTCTGCCCACAGCGTGAGTTGTACGCCCGCCCGGCTAATGCGGACGGCATGCTTGGCTCGGTAGCGGCGTCCCTTCTGGTCTGTTCTGAATTCCTCCCTGAGAGCTCGACTTATATCCTCAGCGAGGATGTCCACGATGTCGACTTGTCTGGGCTCCCAAAGTCCCTGTTGGATCGCCCACGCAGCAACGTCGCGCATCGGTGCGGGTGTAGGATTGCCAGCTTCCTCGTACTTCTGAAAGATGCGTTGAAGCCGTTCGTTGTAAGACATTGAGCGGTCTCCTCAGAGACTGACAGGGGCCACTTGGCCCCACCCGTCAACCATGCAGTACGGCAAGAGAAAACTTCGGACCTTAACGAGGTACTTTCGGAACAGTTCATAGCGTTTCGTCTTCCAGTGAAGTTGGCCCACGACCACGCCAGGGTGCACCTGCTGCAAGCGGGAAAACCCAAGCATATCCCGCTCGGAAAAGAAGGGGGATTTCCGTGCGATGAAATCATTCATCGCGCTTGATGGCACGCAAAAGTTTTCGGCCGCCTCGTTAGCTTGCCGCTCTTCCGCGGGAATATCTGCCGCATCGATTTCCGAATTCGCCCCCAAATCTTCATCGACCAGAACGCGCGTCGGCGCCGTCCGACCATGACTGCGGAGAGCGTGTTCGATCTCATGGCGCAGGACGAACCAAAAATTATCGATTTTGTCGAGGCGTGTTGAAAGAGAGATCACGGGCGCATCGTCCAGCCAAGTGCAGACGCCATCGATTTTGGAACCGGGTAGCGGCTCTACGACCATGAATTTAACGCCGCACTCGCTTAGCATTTTTGGGACTTGGCGGATTTCCTCGGGATCAACCATCAAATACCGGAAGCGAGTGCACATATCGCGCAACCGTTTTTCTGAATACGCGGGAACCTGCATGGCGCGGCCAATCTGCCTGACGCGAAACAGCCATACAGACTGAACGGGCGTAAGCTCCGAAGTCGGTTCGGTCTTTTTTGCGGCGTGAGGAATTGGCAAGATATCCTCGATGCGATTGGCCTCGAAAAAGCGCATCATCTGATTTTCCAGCATGACTGCGTCGGTATCCTGAATCCAACTGCGTTTGATCATCTCTCGCACTGGAAAAAATGATTGGAGCCGCGCGCGTTTCGCAACTCCGGGGTCTGGTTGTCTGGCCTGTGACAGGTCGTATAGTTTTTGCAGGTTGGCGAAGAACTCCGGCGACACGTCAAACGCATGGCCTAGAGCCTTCGCCATATCAGCGCTGATCCCGCGCCGGCCCGACACGATCATGCCAATAGCCTGCTCGGGACATCCCAGAATGTATGCCAAATCGCGCTGCGACCATCCGCGAGCTTCCAATTCGTCCTTGATGAACTCTCCAGGGTGCGGCACAGGGATACCGAAACCCGCTTGCTCGTCCATCATCGATTCGCTTTCTCCCCGCCTCACTGATAGTGGTTGGTGATGTCGACTATGATCACTTTCGCAGGTGTGCACGCTTGGTCGAGCCTGATGTTCATGCGCCACTTTTTGCTCAGCCGGATAGACCGTTCTCCCGCACGGTCTCCCGACATCTTCTCGTAGTGCAAGCTCTTCCAATTTCTCATCGTCCTTTCGTCTGGCGCCGCTCGAATCAAGATCAACTTCCGGCGCGCCGAGTTGATCACGGACAGCGGGAGTTGCGTCTCAGCGGCCCGATCAGTGGTGATAAGGGCCAAATTGCTGTCGCAGAACTCAACGTCCATCCGCCCATATCTAGCGGGCCGGTATCAAGATGTCAATACGCTACTGAACGCTAGTAGCGTAGCTGACAATAATGCTTGACATACCGATGGGGTTTGCTAGGATATTGATATGAACCGGCTGCCCCACGAGACCCGCATTCAAATCCTCTCGATGCTCTGCGAGGGGTCTTCCATGCGGTCTATCTCGCGCGTGGCGGACGTGAGCATCAACACTGTGGACAAGCTGCTGCGTGACGCCGGGCTCGCCTGCGCTCGCTTTCATGACGAGCATGTGCGCGGCGTGAAGGCGCGGCGGGTTCAGTGCGATGAAATCTGGTCCTTCATCTACAGCAAGCAGAAGAACGTCGCAGCGGCGAAGCGGAAAGATCTGGCCTACGGCGATGTGTGGACATGGACGGCGATCGACGCGGACAGCAAGCTGCTGATCTCCTACTTGGTCGGCGGTCGCGATGGCGAGTTCGCGCTGGCGCTTATGGACGATCTCCGCTCCCGCATTGTCAACCGTGTGCAGATCACGACCGATGGGCACAAGGCTTACCTAGAGGCGGTTGAGGGCGCCTTTGGCAGCGATGTTGATTACGCCATGCTGGTGAAGATTTATGGCGAAGCACCGGAAGCCGAGAAGCGATACAGCCCGGCCGAATGCATCGGCGCGAAGAAGACGCCGATAGAAGGCAACCCCGATCGCGACCATATCAGCACCAGCTACGCCGAGCGCTCCAATCTCAGCATGCGGACTTTCATGCGGCGGTTTACCCGGCTGGCACTCGGGTTCTCCAAGAAGTTCGAGAACCACTGCCACATGGTCGCGCTCTACACCGTCTGGTACAACTTCGTGAAGATGCACAAGACGCTCAAGATGACACCAGCGATGGCCGCTGGGGTGAGCGAGAAGCTTTGGTCGGTCGGAGATATTGTGGACCTGATCGAGGCGCGGGAAGCGCTAGAGGAAGGATCGCTCCTTGTCGGATAGACGCCGCATTACAGTCGAAGTCACCGTTCGCAATTTCCCTGAATTGGACGATCGTATCCGCAATGCGGAAAAAGGCGGCTTGGCTGTGCACTGTGGCGTTGACCATATGCAAGGGCAGCCCGGCGCTTGGACGGCACAGATTACATTTGAAGTCGGTGAGGAGTTCAACGCCCTGATAGACAAGCTGCTGTAAGGGTGAGTTTGTTACAATCCAAACTGAGGCACTACCCAAGCCGGAGATCGCGCTCGAGCAGCTTCGCGCGGCTTGCGAGGCTGGTATTGCGCGCGGCGTGGTGCTGCTGGATGCGGGCTATGGCAACCACACGAGCCTGCGCCAGGACATCAGCGCCCTGGGACTGCCTTACGTCGCCGGCATCCTGTCGAGCACCACGATGTGGGCGCCCGGCACGGAGCCGCTGGCGCCGAAGCGATGGTCGGGCCGCGGCCGGCGGCCGACACGCATCCGCCGCGACGCCAAGCACAGCCCGGTCTCTGCCAAGGAGCTCGCGCTTGGCTTGCCCAAGCGCGCCTGGCGCACGATCGGCTGGCGCGAAGGTACCGCCGAGCGGCTGTCCTCGCGCTTTGCCCGCGTGCGCGTGCGCGCCGCCCATCGCGACCAGCGGCACGATGAGGAATGGTTGCTGATCGAGTGGCCCAAGGGCGCGCAAGAGCCGACCAAGTACTGGCTTTCGACGCTTCCACAAGACATCACCTTCGAGCGCCTGGTCGATCTTGCCAAGTTGCGCTGGCGCATCGAGCGCGACTATCAGGAACTCAAGCAAGAACTCGGGCTTGGACATTATGAAGGGCGAGGATGGCGAGGCTTCCACCACCACGGAACGCTCTGCATCGCCGCATACGGCTTCCTGATCTCCGAGCGGGGAACGATCCCCCCCTCAGCACCTCGTGCCGCCGCGGGGTTCCCGAAGCTTGAGCTTCCCGTCGGTTACCGACCCAGAGGTGCCGCCGATCAGGCCCGAACGCCACATCCCCAATTCGATCGCAACCCTGCGCCGGCGAATGATCGTCGCTCTCGCCAGGCGCTTGTCGAGATGCCCGTGCTGCATCCGCGGAAGCGCACGCAGCAAGACGATCCTCTTGTGACACAGTAAGATTAGGGGCTTCGACGCTCGGATAGAGGTGCTCCGGGGTGGAACCATTGCCTCGACCGTAGCCGAATTTGAAGTGGCGGAGGCTTTTCATCGCAGCGGGTGGCGCTTCGAGTTCGTTGAGGAACATGGTCGCATGGGAGAGAACTACGACTTAGAGATTCATTTCGGCGACAGAGAAAAAGTGAATGTCGAAGTCGAGTCAAAGTCGGTGGAAACGGATTTCTCGGCCACGTCCCTCTTTCAGACGCTAGATCATGCGCGGAAGCAGCTACCGGAAGTGGAGGGAGGCGTCGTAATTGTTAAGGTGCCGTCTAGCTGGATGCTAGACCAGCAACGTTTTTCGGTCGTCGAGGCGACGATCGCAGAGTTCTTTCGTAGAACCAAAACCAAACGCGTACATACGATTGAAGTGTTTTGCGCAGAACCACATGGCATCAACCAAATATTTGGCTCGAAGGCATACGCAAATCCAAATATTGCCACCGACATGAAGCATCGTGGCGCCTTTGTAGATCCCAAGCTATGGGTAACCCCGTCACCTTGGGTTGATCTATGGACGTTTATGGATGCGGTCGATTCCAAGATCTTAAAGTAAGTTGGCCGCCCGTCAGCGTCGCAGAAATGGGCGCTCTTCTGACGACCCGACGTCTTCGGGTAGAACCGTGGCGTTGATGCCGTGCCGGTGCAACTGAGCAACGTAGCGTTGCTGGTCTACACTGTATGCCACTTCAAGGCAGATTTGCCTTGTTGGATCGGGTCCGTCGTTTCGCCGACGCGTCCAACCCGCGGGCATCTTGATAATCAACTCAGCTCCGAGCGGGATTTGATATGCTACCTCGTAGAACAGCCTGGACTTCTGGCATATCGGCGAAGATCCGGTCAATTCGATCTCTACCTCGTCGCCGAATTGGTCAAGGAAGAAGCGAAAGACATCAAGCGGATTTCTCGCGCCACTAAGGTCAACTTCGTGATGATAGACCCTAAAGGCGGCATCGATCAGCACTACGCGGTCCCGGCGCAAGCAGATGACAAGAATCGTGAACGGGTCGCCTTTGCCCGGGATGACCTTGGTGAATAGCGACGTGATTGATAAAGCGGTCGGATCGCTGGATAGAGGTCTTAAATGATACGCCGCATCGCACTGAGCCACAGCCTTTTGAGCCTGCGATTTCCTCAGTCCCCAAAACCCCGCGCACCGTTCGAACCTAGAGGAGAACGTTAGCCCGTCGTATTCCGACGATGAGGAAGTGGCGCTCTTGCGTCGTCGCGTGTTGAAAATCAGGCCCAATAGTTCATCCATTATGGCGTCAAGTATTCGCTGCGTACCTATGGCTTCGCTGCCTGCGCCATCGCGCCCCGCCCGCTCGGCGACTTCCGCCAGTACGTTGTCGGCAAGCTGCTGATCGTCAGTATTAAGGTCGTCTATCGCAATGTCGGAGTGCCACGAGGGCAGCAAGCGTTGCGCGACGCTCGACAGCACTCTCGTGGCTCTGGCGTGATGTGTTGCTTTAAGCGCGTTGAGCAAGGCCTATGGTCGCTTCTCATACGTGATCTACACCATCTCGCGGGCAGCGCTTTTCCCCGAACCGTGTAAGGTCGTCCAAAATCTCATGTCCCAAAACCGGGAGCGAAAGTACACGCAACGCTGCGGTGAGCCTAACTCCTGCCATACATTCAATCAACATGCCATCGCCGGTCGTTTCGCGACCGTCAAAGCCCCGGATGGCTGCCACAGAGCGAAGCCAGCCCAGGGCCACGTCACGCGACAAGAAGTGACGCTGATCGGCCTCTGCGTAGGCCAGCCCTCCGACGTTTCGTTCAACGCGGTACGTGGCATCAAATCCGCCCGCCGCAGACTGTACGATCTCCCAGCTAGAGGTGGACCCATCTGCGGCGCGGAGCGTCATAAGGCGAATATGCCGCGACGGGGTTAGCGACAGGTTTAGGAGTGTCTTCGGCCAGCTCGTTCGTCCGCGGAACCCTATTTGCTAGTTGGCGAGATTTTTTGCCGATACAACACGGAGCGCGTCGCGAGCCAGGGCGGTTTGCAGGACGGGAGTTTGACCTCGCAAGTCGGCGTCGGTCGTTCGACGCTTCGACGCAGCCTCCCACGTGCCTCTTGCGAAACATTCGTGGTGCAGTTCTCAGGCGCGGAGGGTCTTAAATGGCTGAAATCACTGGTGCCCCTGGAGGGACTTGAACCCCCACGCCCTTGCGAGCAACAGATTTTGAGTTTGCCGCGTCTACCATTCCGCCACAGGGGCAAAGCGGGCGCCACTATACCGTTGCATGACAAGGGGTCAACCGCGCCCGCTTGCGCCGGGGTGGTGCTTGGCGCTAGATCGCGCGCCGGCAGAGGCACGAGGACGCGGGATATGGCGCTGCGCTATTTCGAGGATTTCCGCGTCGGCGAGGTGCTGCCGCTCGGCAGCCGCCAGGTGAGCGAGGCGGAGATCATCGCCTTTGCCCGCCAGTTCGACCCGCAGCCCTTCCACATCGATCCCGAGCGCGCCCGCGCCAGCGCCTTCGGCGGGCTCGTCGCCAGCGGCTGGCATACCGCCGCGCTCTTCATGCGTCTCATCGTCGACGGCTTCGTCAGCACGATCGCGGAAAGCATGGGCTCGCCCGGCATCGACAAGCTCGAATGGCTGAAGCCGGTGCGTCCCGGCGACACCATCACCGGCCGGCTCACCATCCTCGAGGTCATCCCGTCGAAGAGCCGGCCCGACCGCGGCATCATCAAATCGCTCGGCGAGGTGCTGAACCAGCGCGGCGAGGTCGTCATGACCATCCGCAATGTCGGCTTCTTCGGCCGCCGGCCGGGCTGAGGAGAGACGCGCATGCTGCGAGGGCTCTACAATTGGATCATGCGGCTCGCCGCCGGCCCCAACGCCCCCTGGGCGCTGGCCGCGGTCGCTTTCGTCGAAAGCTCGGTCTTTCCCATCCCGCCCGACGTGCTGCTGATCCCGATGATCATCGCGGCACCCCGGCGCGCCTGGCGCTATGCCGCGATCGCCACCGTGGCGTCGGTGGCGGGCGGATTTCTGGGATATGCCATCGGCTATTTCGCCTTCGACACCATCGGCCGCGCCGTGATCGAGTTCTATCACGCCATGCCCGCCTATGAGCGCTTCAAGGCGGCGGCGGCCGAATGGGGCGCCTGGGTCATCATCCTCAAAGGCATGACGCCGATCCCCTACAAGCTCGTCACCATCGCCAGCGGCTTCGTCAAATTCGATCTCCTCACCTTCGCCTTCGCCTCGCTGATCTCGCGCAGCCTGCGCTTCTTCCTGGTGGCGGCGCTGCTCTACTGGTTCGGCGAGCCGATCCGGGCGTTCATCGAAGGCCGGCTTATGCTGGTCTCGAGCCTCTTCGCCGCGGGGCTGGTGGGGGGATTCCTCGTCCTCCACTATCTCTAAGCCGATGACCCGCGCGCGCCTCGCTCCCCTCCTGCTGCTGCTGGCCAGTGCGGCCGTGGTCGGCGGCGCCTGGGGCTTCCAGCTCATCGGCGGCTTGGCGCCCTGCGAGCTCTGCCTCTATCAGCGCTGGCCCTATTACGCCGTGATCGCGGCATCGGCGCTGGCGCTCGTGCTGGGACGGCGCGGCGTCACGCGCGCGCTGCTGGCGCTGGCGGCGCTGGCGTTCCTGGCCGGAGCTGGACTTGCGGCCTATCATGTCGGCGTCGAGCAGCACTGGATCGCCGGCCCCACCGCCTGCACCAGCAGCGGCGCGCCCGCCGGCAGCATCGAGGAGCTGCGCCGGCGCCTCCTGGCCCAGCCGGTCGTGGAGTGCGATCAAGTGCAATGGTCGCTGTTCGGCGTGTCGCTCGCCGGCTGGAATGTCGCGGCCTCGCTGGCGCTGGCGCTCTGCTGCCTCGTCGCGCTGCGCCACCCGGAAGGGAGGAGCCCTGCATGAGCGAATTCCCGCGCCGTCTCCCCGGCGATCCCTCGCCTCGGGAACAGGTCGAGCGCATGATCCGCGTCGACCATGCCGGCGAATACGGCGCCAAGCGCATCTATGACGGCCAGCTCGCGGTGCTCGGCCGCGCCAAATCGGCGCCCGAGATCCGCCGCATGGCCGAGCAGGAGCAGCGCCACCTCGCCGCCTTCGACAAGCTGATCGCCGAGCACCGGGTGCGGCCGACGCTGCTGTCGCCGCTCTGGCACGCCGCGGGCTTCGCGCTGGGCGCCGCCTCGGCGCTCATGGGCGAGCGCGCCGCCATGGCCTGCACGGTCGCGGTGGAAGAGGTGATCGACGAGCATTACCGCCGCCAGAGCGAGACGCTGGGCGACGCCGAGCCCGCGCTCAAAGCCGCCATCGACGAGTTCCGCCGCGACGAGCAGCGCGCATCGCGATACCGCGCTTGCCCATGGCGCGGAGCAAGCGCCGCTCTATCCCGCGCTCACCGCCGCCATCAAAGCCGGCTCGCGCCTCGCGATCTGGCTCTCGACGCGGATCTAGCGCGGGCTTCGAACCGTCACCGCTGACCCCGCGCAAGCGCTAGCTGATGCACGCCTCGCGACAACATTCCTCAACAATCGCTTTGCCCGCGATGATGCACACACCCGGAAAAACGCTGCGCCTTCCGTTACTTATCCCGCCGTCCCCGCGAAAGCGGGGACCCAGGGCAAGCGCTCAGTTCACCGCATTTGAGGGCCCTGGATGCCCGCTTTCGCGGGCAAGGCGATTGTTGAGGAATGTGTTTTTCCGGATGTGTGCTTGACCCCGCCCTTCAGGGACCGCCGCGCGAAATGCCCCGAGCCTTGGCGCTTGAGGGGTGCACGCATAGCATGAGTCCGCAGCCATCTTCTGTCGGCTGTTGCGAAGGCGCGGATGCCCATGACAAGCACGTCCATGACGACTGTAGAGTCTCCGAGAGCGCCCACACTACGCCCCCGGCGCACGCAGATTTTTTTCTCATTGGAGTACACCAATGAGGTACTCCGCTCACGCCGCGAGCAGCGGCTCCGCCGCGACCACCGCGACGATGTCGCGGATGATGGCGGTGAGGTCGTAGTCTTTGGGGGTGTAGACCCGGGCGACGCCGAGGCGCTTCAGCGCCGCTTCGTCCTCGGGCGGGATGATGCCGCCGACCACCACCGGTACATGGCCGAGCCCGGCCGCCGCGAGGCCGCGCAGCACCTCGCTCACCAGCGGCACGTGGCTCCCCGACAGGATGGAGAGGCCCACGACATGCACGCCTTCCTCGAGCGCGGTGTTGACGATCTGCGCCGGGGTCAGGCGGATCCCTTCATAGACCACCTCGAAGCCGGCATCGCGCGCCTTCAGCGCGATCTGCTCGGCGCCGTTGGAATGGCCGTCGAGGCCGGGCTTGCCGACCAGCATCTTGAGCCGGCGGCCGAGCCGCTCGGAGAGCGCGCCGACCTCGGCGCGGATCTCCGAGAGATCGCCGCCGCCGCGGGACGACCGCCGCCTGGGCGATGCCGGTCGGCGCGCGGTACTCGCCGAAGACCTCGCGCAGGCTCTCGGACCATTCGCCGGTGGTGACGCCGGCGCGCGCGCACTCGATCGAGGCCGGCATGATGTTGCCGCCTTCCGCCGCGACGCGGCGCAGCTCCGCCAGCGCCGTCGCGACCGGGCCCGGCGTGCGCGCCGCGCGCCAGGCGTGCGAGCCGCGCGATCTGCGCCGCCTCGGCCGCGGCGTCGGGCACGAGGTAACCTGCCTCCTCGGCCGAGAGCAGCGGCGAGGGCGCGCTTTCGGTGTAGCGGTTGACGCCGACGACGATCTGCTCGCCGCGCTCGATCGCCGCGAGCCGCGCCGCATTGGCCTCGACCAGGCGCTGCTTCATCACGCCGCTCTCGACCGCCGCCACCGCGCCGCCCAGCGCGCGGATGCGCTCGAGCTCGGCGGTGATGTCGGCTTTGAGCGCCGCGACCTTGCGCTCGATCACCGGCGAGCCGTCGAAGATGTCGCCATACTCCAGCAGGTCGGTCTCATACGCCACGATCTGCTGCAGCCGGAGGCTCCATTGCTGGTCCCAGGGCCGCGGCAATCCCAGCGCCTCGTTCCACGCCGGCAGCTGCACCGCGCGGGCGCGGGCGCTTTTCGACAGCACCACCGCCAGCATCTCGATCAGGATGCGATAGACGTTGTTCTCGGGCTGCTGCTCGGTGAGGCCGAGCGAGTTCACCTGCACGCCGTAGCGGAAGCGGCGGAACTTCTCCTCGGCGACGCCGTAGCGCTGCAGCGTCAGCTCGTCCCAGAGCTCCGCAAATGCCCGCATCTTGCACATCTCGGTGATGAAGCGGATGCCGGCATTGACGAAGAAGCTGAGCCGCCCGACGACCTGCGGGAAATCCTGCTCCGGCACCTGGCCCCCGCGCTTCACCGCGTCGAGCACCGCCTCGGCGGTGGCGAGCGCATAGGCCACCTCCTGCACCGGTGTCGCTCCCGCCTCCTGCAGGTGGTAGGAGCAGACATTCATCGGGTTCCACTTGGGGAGCTCGCGATAGGTGAAGGCGATGACGTCGGCGGTGAGCTTGAGGCTCGGCGCCGGCGGGAAGATGTAGGTGCCGCGCGAGAGATATTCCTTGATGACGTCGTTCTGCGTCGTGCCGGCGAGATCGTGGCGCGCCGCGCCCTGCGCCTCGGCGGCGGCGATATAGAGCGCCAGCAGCCAGGGCGCGGTGGCGTTGATGGTCATCGAGGTGTTCATGCGCGCCAGCGGAATGCCGTCGAAGAGGGCGCGCATGTCGCCGAGATGCGCGATCGGCACGCCGACCTTGCCGACCTCGCCCGCGGCCAGCGGGTGGTCGCTGTCATAGCCGGTCTGGGTCGGCAGATCGAAAGCCACCGAGAGGCCGGTCTGGCCGCGCTGCAGATTGGTGCGGTAGAGCGCGTTCGAGGCGGCGGCCGAGGAATGGCCGGAATATGTCCGGATCAGCCAGGGCTCGTCGCGCCCGGTGGTGCTGGTGCTCATCCTTGCCCCTCCTCGCCCTGCTGCGCCGCACAATGCGCGGCCGGCCTGTCCCTGTGGTCGAATCTCCCGGATCGAATGAACGCGGCTCGCGTCCCGCCGTCCGCACGAAAACGCAATATTGTAACAAAATTTCTTGTCAATCCAGAAATCAGACAGAAAATCGCTTTGTGCATTGCGGCAGAATTGACAACTCGGCTACACCAACGTTTACGCTAATGCTGCGCCGCACGCCAAGCGGTTTCCGATGGAGCGCCTGCCATGAGCGAACCCGCCCAGATTATCCCCTTCGACAGCTCCTCCGCCGCGGCCTCGCGGCCGGTCAAGGAACTCTACGAGATCGGCGAGATCCCGCCTTTGGGCCATGTGCCGCGGCTGATGTATGCCTGGGCCATCCGCCGCGACCGGCATGGCGCGCCGGACACCGCGATGAAGGTCGAGGCGGTGCCGACCCCGGCGCTGGCACCCGACGAAGTCCTGGTCATGGTGATGGCCGCGGGGGTCAATTACAACGGCGTCTGGGCGGCGCTGGGCCAGCCGATCTCGCCCTTCGACGTGCACAAGGCGGAATTCCACGTCGCCGGCTCCGATGCCGCGGGCGTCGTCTGGGCGGTGGGCTCCAAGGTGAAGCGCTGGAAGGTCGGCGACGAGGTCGTCGTCCATTGCAACCAGGATGATGGCGACGACGAGGAGTGCAATGGCGGCGATCCCATGTTCTCGCCGAGCCAGCGCATCTGGGGCTACGAGACCCCGGACGGTTCCTTCGCCCAGTTCGCGCGCGTGCAGGGCCGCCAGCTCATGGAGCGGCCGAAGCATCTGACCTGGGAAGAGAGCGGCTGCTACGTGCTGACGCTCGCCACCGCCTATCGCATGCTGTTCGGCCATCGCCCGCATGTGCTGCGTCCCGGCCAGTATGTGCTGGTCTGGGGCGCCGCGGGCGGGCTCGGCTCGATGGCGATCCAGCTCATCGCCACCGCCGGCGCGCACGCCATCGCCGTCATCTCCGAGGACGAGAAGCGCGATTTCGTGCTGTCGCTCGGTGCCAAGGGGGTGATCAACCGCAAGAAGTTCAATTGCTGGGGGCGCCTTCCCGACGTCAACAGCGCCGGCGGCTATGGCGACTACATGAAGAAGGTGCGCGAGTTCGGCAAGGCGATCTGGGAGTTCACCGGCAAGGGCAATGACGTCGATTTCGTCTTCGAGCATCCCGGCGAGCAGACCTTCCCGGTCTCCTGCTTCATCGTGAAGCGCGGCGGCATGGTCGTGTTCTGCGCCGGCACCACCGGCTACAACCTCACCTTCGACGCGCGCTTCGTCTGGATGCGCCAGAAGCGCATCCAGGGCAGCCATTTCGCCAACCTGCTGCAGGCGAGCCAGGCCAACCGCCTCGTCGTCGAGCGCCGCATCGATCCCTGCATGTCCGAAGTGTTCTCCTGGGACGACATCCCGCGCGCGCATATGAAGATGTGGCGCAACGAGCACAAGCCCGGCAACATGGCGGTGCTGGTCCAGGCCAAGCGCCCGGGCCTGCGCAGCCTCGAGGAGGCGGCCGACGCCTGATGAGCGAGACCGCTCTCAGCCACGGCGCCGCCGGCACCACGCCGCTGCTCCCGGATCTCCTCGCTCTCGCCGGCCGCGCGCTCGCCGCGGCCGAGGGACTGCTGGCGGCGGCAAAGCGCCATCTCCTCGCCGAGGTCGCGCCGGGCGGCGCGATCGACCCGGCGCTGCTCGAGACGCGGCAATTCGCGGCGCATGGCTATGCCTGGATGGCGACATATGTCGAGGCGCTCCGGCGCATGCTGCTCTGGGCGGAAGGCCTCGACGCCGCCGGCACGTTGCGCGAGCTCGACGCGCTGATGCTGCAGATGGCCTATGGCGAGTATCTCGGCCAGCTCGGCGGCGGCATCGCGCTGAGCCAGGGCGAGGTGCTGCGGCCGCACGATCTCGGTCTCGGCGAGGACGAGCTCCACGCCTTCCGCCGGCCCGAAGTGGCGCAGCTGGCGCGGCACGGCAATACCGAGGCGGCGCGCGCGCGGCTCGCCGACCTGCTCAGGGATTCGCTCGATGGCGGCGATTTCGGCCAGCTCGCGCTCGGCGAAGAAGCGCTCGACATGGTGCGCGACCAGTTCCGCCGCTTCGGCGCCGAGCGGGTGCAGCCCTTCGCCCATGACTGGCATCTGAGAGACGAGCTCATCCCGCTGCCGGTGGTCACCGAGATGGCGGCGCTTGGCGTCTTCGGCCTCACCGTGCCGGAGAATTTCGGCGGCCTCGGCCTCGGCAAGCTCGCCATGTGCATCGTCTCCGAGGAGCTGTCGCGGGCATATATCGGCGTGGGCTCGCTGGGCACGCGCTCGGAGATCGCCGCCGAGCTGATCCGGCTGGGCGGCACGGCGCAGCAGAAGGAAAAATACCTGCCGCTGATCGCCGCCGGCGACATCCTGCCCACCGCGGTCTTCACCGAGCCCAATACCGGCTCCGATCTGGGCGCGCTCAGGACCCGCGCCGTGCGCGACGGCGACCACTACAAGATCCACGGCGCCAAGACCTGGATCACGCATGCCGCGCGCACCGATCTCATGACCTTGCTGGTGCGCACCGATCCCAAGACCAGCGACTATCGCGGCCTCAGCATGTTCCTGGCTCGAGAAGCCGCGCGGCAGCGAGGACAATCCGTTCCCGGCGCCGGGCATGAGCGGCGGCGAGATCCGCGTGCTGGGCTATCGCGGCATGAAGGAATACGAGATCGGCTTCGACGGCTTCACCGTGCCGGCCGAGAGCCTCCTCGGCGGCATCGAGGGCCAGGGCTTCAAGCAGCTCATGGCGACCTTCGAGAGTGCGCGCATCCAGACCGCGTCGCGCGCCTGCGGCGTGGCGCAATGCGCGCTCGAGCTGGGATTGCGCTATGCGCTCGACCGGCAGCAATTCGGCAAGCCGATCTATGCCTTCCCGCGCGTCTTCGGCAAGCTCGCCTGGATGGCGGTCGAGACCATGATCGCGCGCCAGCTCACCTATTTCGCCGCGCGCGAGAAGGACAGCGACCGGCGCTGCGACATCGAGGCCGGCATGGCCAAGCTGCTCGCCGCGCGCACCGCCTGGGCCAATGCCGACAACGCGCTGCAGATCCATGGCGGCAACGGCTATGCGCTCGAATATCCGATCAGCCGGGTATTGTGCGACGCGCGCATCCTCAACATCTTCGAGGGCGCCGCCGAGATCCAGGCGCATGTCATCGCCCGCGGCCTGCTCGCCGGGCGCAATTGAGCCGCTGAAACAGGCGGTCACAGATCGCTCACAGGCGCTGCAGCGGCAGCGCTCCTAAGCTCGCCTGCGACGGCTTTTCCCGGGGAAGGCAGATGCCGCAGGTTTGGGAAGAAGAGTGGCAGGCGCTGATGCGCTGGCGGGATGACGCGGTGGTCCGCGCGCGCGTCATCCAGGCCGAGATCACCGCCGTGCTGCGCCGCCGCGAGCCGCCGCCCATGCAGCTGCTGCGCGCCGCCGACGCCGCCGAAGGCGAGCTCGCCCAGGCCAGGGCGCGCCTCAAGGACTTCCTGCGCCAGCTCGGCTGAGAAATCCCCGCTCGGGCGTTGCGCCTTGCGGCGGCGGGCTATCGCATATGCCGCGGCGCCGCGGTGACAAACCATCATTCGCGCCTTCCCCGCGAAAGCGGGGATCCAGGGCAAGCGGCGTGCGGTTGCCCCTGGGCCCCCGCGTTCGTGGGGGCGGCGGTGACAATTCCACCATAACAGCACACGCGATTGCCCTGGCCTTGCGGGGGACGGGCAAACAAGCGATTGTGCCCGCCCTGACGCAATCGGGACGCGCGCGCCATGCCGGTACCGCTGGTAACGGATTTTGCCCTGCTGCTGGGATTGTCGTTCTTCTTCGGCCTTGCCTTCGAGGAATTCTACGGCCGCGACGGCCAATCCCGGCCGGGCGGCATCCGGACATTCCCGCTGCTGGCGCTGACCGGCGGCGCGCTCTACCGGCTCGACACCGACCGCCTGCTGCCGCTCATCGCGGGATTGGTGGTGCTGGGATCCTGGCTCATCGTCTATTACCACGACCGCCTTCGCTCGGTGGACGCCGACGGCACGCCGCATGTCGAGCTGATGGTGCCGGTCTGCAACGTGCTTGCCTATCTGCTGGGGCCGATCTCGCTGACCCAGCCGGCCTGGCTCGCGGTCGGCATCACCGTCGCCGCGGTGCTGCTGCTGACCGGCCGCGAGCGCCTGCACGCCCTGGCGCGCCGGCTGGAGCTGCGCGAGATCATCATCGCCGGCGAGTTCCTGATCCTCACCGGCCTGGTGCTGCCGCTGCTGCCGGACCAGCCGGTGACGACACTCACCCCGCTCACGCCCTACAAGGCATGGCTGGCGCTGCTGGCGGTCTGCACCATTTCCTATGCGAGCTACCTCCTGCGCCGCTATGTCGCGCCCGGCGGCGACCTCTGGGTCGCGGCGCTGGGCGGGCTCTACTCCTCCACCGCCACCACCGTCGTGCTCGCCCGCCGCGGCGCCGCCGACCGCACCGCCCTGCCGCGCGCGCTTGCCGGGATCATCCTCGCCACGGCGCTGATGTTCGTGCGCGTGCTCGTGGTCATCGCCTTCTTCGACCTGGCGCTCGCCGCCGATCTTGCGCCGAGCCTGGTGTCGCTGGCCGCGCTCGGCCTGGCGCTCGCCTTCTGGCAGTACCGCCGCGCCGGCGCCGCGCCGGCCGAGGCGCCGGCGGAGACGGTGCCGCGCAACCCGCTGGAGCTCAGCGCCGCCGCGCTCTTCGCCGTGCTCTTCATCGTCATCTCGATCGCCTCGAGCTGGGTCAAGAGCCGCTTCGGCGAGACCGGCATCGAGATGCTGGCGGCCATCGTCGGCTTCACCGACATCGATCCCTTCGTGCTGAGCCTCGCCCAGGGGGTGGCGGGGCCGCTGCCGCTCAGCGCCGCGGCGGCGGCGGTGCTGATCGCCACGGCGTCGAACAACCTGCTCAAGGCCGGCTATGCTGTGGCTTTCGCCGGGCTGCGCGCGAGCCTGCCGGCGGCGGGCGCGCTGCTCGTGCTGGCGGCGGCCGCGGTCGGCATTGCGCTGTGGCGGGTGATCTCGGGCGGGTAAGAGGAGAAGGCATGACCGACCGCGTCTTCGGCGCATTGTCGCGCTATATCCAGGGCGCCGGCGCGCTGGCGCAGCTCGCGCCGCTCGTCGCCGGCTATGGCAAGCGGCCCTTCATCATCGCCGATACCGCCTGCAACGAAGCGCTCCGCCTGGAGATCGAGCAGCAGCTCAAGGCCTCGACCGATCGCGTCGTCTTCGGCCTTGCCGGCACGGCCTGCACCGAGGCCGAGATCGAGCGCTTCGCCGAGACCGCGCGCATGCTCGAGGCCGACCTGCTGCTGGGCCTCGGCGGCGGCGCGGCGATCGGCATCGCCAAGGGCCTTTGCCTCGCGACCGGATTGCCGCTGCTGACGATCCCGACCGTCCCTTGCTGCCACGCGCCGGTGAGCCGCTTCGTCGAGATCGAGAGCGAGCACGGGTTCACCGGCGCGATGCGGCCGATGCGGCTCGCCCCCGATATCGTGCTGGTGGATACCACGGTGATCGCGGCATCGCCGCCGCGCGTGTTTATCGCCGGCTTCGGCGACGCGCTGGCGCGCCGCTTCGAGGTCGAGCACACCACCGCCACCGGCGCGCTGAACCTGTTCGGCGGCCGCCCGACCATGCTTGCCGCCGCCGCCGGCGAGGCCGCCTGGCGCGCCATCCGCGACCATGCCATCGCCGCGCTGGCGCTCAGGGCGCGGCGCGGCACCGGCGAGGCGCTGGAGCGCGTGACCGAGGCGATGGTGCTGCTGGCCGGCGTCGCCCATGAGAATGGCGGCCCGTCGATGGCGCATGCGCTGGCGCGCGGCTATGCCGCGCTGCCGGCCTGCCGCACCGCGCTCCATGGCGAGCTCGTCGCGGTGGCATTGCTGGCGCAGCTCGTCTTCGATGCGCGCCCGGCCGAGCTGCTGGCGGAGCTGGTGGCGCTCTACCGCGCGGTGGGACTGCCGGTCCGGCTCGCCGAGATCGGCATCGTCGCCGACCGCGCCGCGGCGGTCGAGACGGCGGCGCGGCGCGGGGTGCCGCTCGACGCCAAGCGCCTGGCGCAAGCCGTTCTCGAGGCCGACGCGTTTACCAGCAAGTGATGCCCTAATTCTGACATGGGGCGCTCGCCCCTGGGCGCAATAGGATCGGGTCAAGGCAACCGCCGGTAATGGCGGAACCGGAGGCAACCAGCGGATAGGAGGCGTCGATGCCGGGACAATTCCTCTTGGGCGCAGCGTTCGCCGTGCTGATCGCGATGGTTCTCTGCGAGACGTTTCCCGGCCACCGGCCCGTGCCGGCGGTGACGACCATGGAGGGGCAGGTGCCGGCGGCGCTTGGCCGCGATGCCGCTCTCGCGCCCTGCCGCGAGGGACGCCAGCCGCTCGATGCCGGCGGCCTTACCCTCGCCTGCTGAATCCACGTCAGAAGGCGATGCAGATCTTGCCGAAATGCCGGCCGGTGGCGATGGCGGCGATGGCGTCGGCGACCGCGTCGAAGGCATAGCGCTTGTCGTCGATCGGCGGCTTGGCGCCGAGCAGGTCGATGGCGCGCACCATCTCCTCGAAGGCGTCGCGATTGCCCAGCGTGACGCCTTGCAAGCGGACGTTCTGCGTCACCATCCGGCCGAGATTGAGCTCGGCCATGGCGCCCGACAGCACGCCGATCATCGCCAGCGTGCCGCTGGTGCGGATGGCGCGCAGCGACTGGTCGAGGGTCTGGGCGCCGCCGAGCTCGAGGATGAGATCGGCGCCGCGTCCGCCCAGCGCCTTGCGCACCTCGCGGCTCCATTCCGGGTGCGTCTTGTAATTGATGCCGAGCGCGGCGCCGAAATCCTTGGCGCGTTCGAGCTTCTCGTCGCTCGACGATGTCACGATCGCCAGCGCGCCCTGCATCCGCGCGAAGATCGCCGCGAACAGCGAGACGCCGCCGGTGCCCTGCGTCACCACGGCGTCGCCGGCCTTGACGCCGCTGCCGATCACCGCGCTCCAGGCAGTGAGCGCCGCGCAGGGCAAGGTCGCCGCCTCGAGCGCGCTCCAGCCTTTCGGCGCCTTCACCACGCCCTGCTGCGGCAGCAGCATATATTCCTGCATCACGCCGTCGAGCGGCCCGCCGAGCATGCCGGCGCGGTGCTCCTCCTTCATCGGCCCGCTGAGCCAGAGTTGCGCGAAGGCGGGGCAGACGAGATCGCCCGGGACGACGCGGGTGACGCCGGCGCCGATCTTCGCCACCGTGCCGGCGCCGTCGGAGAGCGGGATGAGCGGCAGCTCGCCGCTGTGGCTGCCATAGCCGCGCCGCGTCATGACGAAGTCGCGATAATTGACCGAGGCCGCCGCCATCTTGACCAGCACCTCGCCGGGGCCGGGATCGCGCTCGGGCCTGGTGCCGGGCTTGATGTGCTCCAGCCCCCAATCGTCGCGCATTTCCATGACCTTCATGGCGCCGTTCCTCCCATGTCCCTTGGCGACGTTCGCCTAGCCGCCGCTCACTTCTGCGTCAATGCCGGTTGCGGGCGGGGAGGGGGGCACCTAGATTCCGTCGGTGCCGAAAAGAGGGAGGCGGATCATGTGGAATCCCATGCGCAAGAAAGCGATGCTGCCGGCGGCAGGCGACGCGCTGCCCGGACGCGCGGCGAAGATGCCGGTGCCCGAAGCGCATGCGGTCAACGGCCATCGCGCTGGTGCCGCCATTTCCGGCCGGGCTCGAGACCGCGGTGTTCGGCCTCGGCTGCTTCTGGGGCGCCGAGCGCGTCTTCTGGCGGCTGCCCGGCGTCTACACCACCGCGGTGGGCTATGCCGGCGGCGAGACGCCCAATCCCACCTATGAGGAAGTCTGTTCCGGCATGACCGGCCATACCGAGGCGGTGCTGGTGGTCTATGACCCCAAGCAGATCGGCTATGACCGCCTGCTGAAGACCTTCTGGGAGAGCCATGACCCGACCCAGGGCATGCGCCAGGGCAATGATGTCGGCACGCAATACCGCTCGGCGATCTATGTCACCACGCCGGAGCAGAAGCGGCTGGCCGAAGCGTCGCGCGACGCCTATCAGCGGGCGCTCGCCACCGCCGGCAAGGGCACCGTCACCACCGAGATCCGCGATGCGCCGGCGTTCTACTACGCCGAGGATTACCACCAGCAATACCTGGAGAAGAATCCCAACGGCTACTGCGGGCTCGGCGGTACCGGCGTGAGCTGTCCCGTGGCGCTCGCCGGCTGAATCGGCTTGTACCGCGGACGTCGGCGGAGCGTTGCGGCGCCGGCCTATCGTCCCGCGAATACCGGCTTGCGCTTCTCCATGAAAGCGCGGCGTCCCTCGATATAGTCCTCGCTGTCGAAGCAGCGCGCCACCAGCGCCTCGCACTGGTCGCGGTCGATCTCGGCATGGGGCTTGGCGAGCTCGCCGACCACGCCTTTCACCGCCTCCATGGTGAGCGGCGCGTTGTCGGCGATAAGCGCGCAATAATTGCGCACATAGGCCTCGAGCTCGGCCTCGGGGAGCGCGCGGTTGATGAGCCCCATCGCCAGCGCCTCGGCGGCCGAGAAGTGCCGCGCGGTAAAGAAGATCTCCTTGGCGAAGCTCGGGCCGACGAGGTCGACCAGCCGCTTGACGCCGGCCCAGCGATAGCCGAGGCCCAGCCGCGCCGCCGGCACGCCGAAGCGCGCGGTATCGGCGGCGATGCGCAAGTCGCATTGCAAGGCGACGCCGACGCCGCCGCCGATGCAGAAGCCGTGGATCATGGCAATGGTCGGCTTGCGGATATGCTGCAGCCTGGCGTTCGCCACCTCGGCGATGGCGTCGTATTGCGCGATGGTCTCGGGCGAGGAGCGCTGCTTTTCGAATTGCGAGATGTCGGCGCCGGAGATGAAGGCCTTGTCGCCGGCGCCTCTCAGCACGATGACGCGCACCTCGGGGTCGCGGTCGAAATGCTCGAGGATCACCGGCATCGCCTGCCACATGTCGAGCGACAGCGCGTTGCGCCGCGCAGGATTGTTGAAGATCATCCAGCCGATCGCGCCGTCCTTTTGCGCGATCATGCGCTCGCTCGGGGAAATCATCTGCTCCTCCTCAAATCACGCCCTTGGCGCGCAAGCCGGCGACGGTCGCCGCGTCATAGCCGAGCTCGTGCAGGATCGCCTCGGTATGCTCGCCGCGCTCCGGCGTCGGCATGCGGATGGTCGATGGCGTGCGGCTGAGGCTCACAGCCTGGCCCACCAGCTCGATGCGACCCAAGCTCGGATGCTCGACGCCCTGCGCAATGCCGATATGCTTCACCTGCGGATCGGCGAACACCTCGTCCATCTTGTAAATGGGGCCGCAGGGAACGCCCGCCTGGTTGATGATCTCGATCCACTCGGCCGAGGTCTTGGTCTTGGTGATCTCCTCGATCGCGGCGTTGAGACGGTCGCGGTTCCTGGAGCGCAACTTGTCGGTGGCGTAATCGGGATCGCTGCCGAGGCTCTCCGCGCCCAGCGCCTTCCACAGCCGCTGATAGATCTCGGCGCCGGCGGCGGCGATGTTGATGTGGCCGTCCTTGGTCTTGAAGACGCCGGTGGGGATGCTGGTGGGGTGGTTGTTGCCGGCCTGGCCCGGCACCTCCTTGGCGATCAGCCAGCGCGCCGCCTGGAAGTCGAGCATGGCGATCTGCGCCGCCAGCAGCGAGGACTGGACCCATTGGCCCTCGCCCGAGACCTCGCGCTCCAGCAGCGCCACCAGGATGCCCATGGCGCAGAAGATGCCGGCGGTGAGGTCGGCGACGGGAATGCCGACCCGCACGGGCCCCTGGCCCGGCAGGCCGGTGATCGACATCAGCCCGCCCATGCCTTGCGCGATCTGGTCGAAGCCCGGGCGGTCGCGATAGGGGCCGTCCTGGCCGAAGCCGGAGATGCTGCCATAGACGAGGCGCGGGTTCACCGCCTTGAGGCTCTCGTAATCGACCTTCAACCGGAATTTGACGTCGGGGCGGTAGTTCTCGACCAGGACGTCGGCGTCCTTCACCAGCCGCTTCAGGATCTCGAGCCCTTCGGGCTTCTTGAGATCGAGCGTCATGCTGCGCTTGTTGCGGTGCAGGTTCTGGAAGTCGGGGCCGTGGCGCGATCCGCCCAGCCCGCCATCGCCCTCGGCGGCTTCCACCTTGATGACGTCGGCGCCCCAATCGGCGAGCTGGCGCACGCAGGTCGGGCCGGCGCGCACCCGGGTGAGGTCGATGACCTTGAAGCGGGAGAGGGGGAGCTTGCTCATGGTTCCTCGGTGATGTCTGCGACCCGCGGCGACCGCCGGGGACCCGGCGCTGGCGCTCTTCGGCGGGATCGCGGCGGTCACTATCGGGCTTCCGCCGAGACCGGGCAAGCGGATCGGCAGTGCCGCAACCGGCGTTAACCAAACGCAGGAGGCGAACGGCACCACCATGGACGCGATGAGGGAGACCCCGCCCCTGGCCCGCGAGCGGGTCGGCTGGCAGGAGGTCGGGCGCTGGGCAGCGCCCTGGATCACCGGCGCGCTGCTCGTGGCGGTGGCGCTGATCGGCCTCTTCACCGCCAGCCGGGCGGCTGAAGGCGGCGCCTACATCATGGGCTTCGCCACGGCCGGGCTGGCGCTGCTGGCGCTCGCCTGGCTGGTGAAGCGCGCCTGCGATGGCGAGACGCGGCTCGCCGGGCTGCCGGTGCTGGTGGATGATGCCGTGGCGCTGGTCATCGTGGTCGCGTTGCTGGCGGCCCTGGCCGTCCTCGGCCTGCTGCTGGCCGCGCGCGCGCGCGAGGCCGTGGTCGAGACCACGGGCTACGCCTTGTTCGCATTCGGCCTCGTCTTCATCTTCTGGAACCTGAAGCACTACTTCGACGCGCGCGAGCAGCGCCCGCCGGGCTGAGGCGGCCACGGCCGGCTTCCGCCGGAAATCCCGGCTTTTTCCGTACGTTTAGCCGGTATTCACCGGTTCTTAAGCCAGCCATGTTGAACTGCATGGGAGAGATGGCGTCCCATTCCGGGGCGGCATCGCGAAACGGCAAACCCGGGGCGACCCGGCGACGCAAAGCCTCCGGTCTCTGTCAGGAGATAGCGGGGCTTCCGAACGAGGCCCCCGATGGTGCGTTGGCGCTCTCTGGCTTTGCTTTCTGATCCTGGCTTTTTGCGGCGCCGCCGCGGTCAGCCCTTCGGCACTGGCGCAGCCCGCGCTGTTCGGCACGCGCGAGGTGTTCTCGCCTGACAGCTCCGCCTTCTTCAAATGGCACGGCATGCTTGAGCGCTTTGCCGGCGAGCGGCGGCAAGCTGCCGCGGCCTGCGCGTCGGGCGCCATCGAGCGCTGCGAGCCTGCCGAGTGGGGCGCGCTGGTCGCCGCGCTCAAGCGGCTCGATCTGCGCGCCAAGCTCGACCGCGTCAACGCTGCGATCAACGGTCATCCCTATATCCCCTCCCAGGTCAATTGGCACGAGAGCAACCATTGGGAGACGCCATTCGAGTTTCTGAGCAAGGGCGGCCAATGCCAGGATTACGCCATCACCAAATACCTGTTGCTGCGCGCCGCCGGCGTGCCGGCCGCGAGCCTGCGCGTCGTCGT
Organism: uncultured Alphaproteobacteria bacterium; assembly: GCA_963789275.1. Classification (GTDB taxonomy): domain Bacteria; phylum Pseudomonadota; class Alphaproteobacteria; order ATCC43930; family CGMCC-115725; genus DAHUYF01. Next base: position 271,116 of record CAWBKF010000003.1, on the reverse strand, counting down.
GCTGCGCGACAACCATCTCGGCCTCGATCACGCCGTCACCATCGCCTATGTCGAGGGCGAGGCGCTGGTTCTCGACAATCAGCAGCACGAGGTCGTGCCGGCATCGCGGCTCGACTACTATCGGCCCTATTATTCGATCAACGAGCAGGGCTGGTGGCTCCACCGCGCGGCGGACGAACGCTATGCCGCGATCAACTGACAGGCAAGGGCGTGCCGACGCCGCCATACAGAGCACTGAGACGCTGTCGTTCTCTCTGCCAGGGAGAGTCGTCGATGCCGATGGCCGCCACACGGGATATTCGTTGCGCCGCAGCATACGTCAGTGCGCGCACGCCCGCGTCATTCTCGACTCGACCTTGATCACGTTGACCGCGTAAATTCACCGACCCTTAAGGACAAACAGAAGAGGGCGCCACAGACGTTGCTCACCTCGCTTTGGTCCAACCGCCTGCGCCTCCTCGGCGCCACCCTCGTGCTCGCGGGGCTGGTGGCGCTCGTGTGGTGGCTGAGCGAGGTCATGCGCGACGCCGACGTGCCGCGCCTCATCCACCAATACGGCGTGTGGTTCTACCTGCTCGCCTTCGGCTGGACCTTCGTGGAGGGCGAGACCTTTGTCCTTGTCGCCGCCTTCTTCGCCGCGGAAGGCCTGCTCAGCGCGCCGCTATTGCTGCTGGCCGCCTGGCTCGGCAGCTTCTCCGGGGATCAGTGCTACTTCTGGATCGGCCGGCGCTATGGCCTGCGGCTGATGTCGCATCGGCCGCATTGGCGATCGCCGGTCGATGCGGCGCTCGGCTGGATCAAGCGCTATGATAAATGGTTCATCCTGAGCTTCCGCTTCATCTACGGCGTGCGCAATTTCTCCTCCTTCGCGCTCGGCATCAGCGGCATCTCCTGGCGGCGCTTCCTCGCGCTCAACTTTCTCGCCGCCTTCCTCTGGGCCGGCGTGTTCGTCGGCGGCGGCTATTTCTGCGGCCGCGCGCTGGAGCGGATGCTGGGCCAGATCGCCGACGAGTTCAGCATGATCGCGCTCGCCATCTTCATCGTCGGCGTGATTGCCGCCATCATCGTGCATCAGTGGCGCCGGCGGCGGCGGCGGCAGCGCTCGACCGCGGCAGCCTCGCCCTCCGCCTGAACGTTTAGCGCGTGCACAATCGGTAAAATTGTCGCAATCGATGACATTTCTGTGGCGCCGCACGTCGCAATTGCTCATTAACGAACGACACGGCATCATCCACCGCGTCGCTCGTATCAGCTCAAGGTGAGGGGAATGATCAAGGTCGCTACGGCTGCCGTTCTGCTGTTTGGCTCCCTCGGATGGGCCGCGGCGGCGACGCCGCAATGCCTGCACCCCAGCGAGGTCGAGGCCGATCAGGCGATCCGCTTCCAGACCGAGCTCATGGTGGTGAGCGATACCTGCGGCGCGCAGACCTACACCGCCTTCGCGCGCCGCAACCGCGAAGCGCTGGTCGATTACCAGCATCAGGTCATCGAGCGCTTCCGCCGCACCGGCGACAGCCATGCCGAGGCGCGCTTCGATTCCTACCTGACCCGGCTTGCCAACGAGGTGTCGCTGCGCGTCGGCGCGCAGCCGGTAGCGGCGATGTGCCGCGACGCCAGCACCTTCCTGGCCACGGCAGACACGCTCGCCGGCGACCAGTTCCGCCGCTACGTCGCCGAGCAGGCGGTGCACAGCGGCGATCGCCGCTGCCGCGATTAAGCTGGGCTTGCCACGCTTGTCGCGCGGCGGCGGCGGTCAGGCGGCGGTGACGGTCGCGCGCTGATCGCTCAGCGCGCTGGCGAGCAGGCGGCGCGCCACGATCTCCGGCGTCAGCGGCCTCAGGCCGAAGGCAAAATGCGGCGTGACGCCGGAAGCCGGCAGCGCCAGGCGTCCGGCATCGGCCGCGGCCAGCATGCCGCCGAGGCAAAGCACGAGGTCAAGACGGGTCGGCAGCAGGCTCTCGGCTTCCGAGCGGCGCGAAGAAGCGCACCATCGCGACGGCCTCCTCGGCGGCGAGATCGGCGGGCATAACCAGCACCGGCTCGGCGCCGCTGGCGGCGATGAGCCCGGCGAGCGCCGTGCGTCCAGCCTCGTCTCCCGGCACCAGTCCGGCGGTGTCGATCACCACGCTCCTGCCGACGGCGCTGGCGACCAGCCGCTGCAAGGCGGCGGCATCTTCGGCGGCGGCCGTCGCCAGGCCGAGCGCCGCGGCATATTCCTCGATTTGCGCGAGCCCGCCGGCCCGGCCGATATCGCTGCTGACCAGCAGCGCCTGCCGCTCGCCCAGGCGCGCGGCGAGCTTGGCGGCGAGCGTCGTCTTGCCGGCGCCGGGCGGCCCGACCAGCAGCAGCACCCGGTGGCGCATGAGATCGGCGAGCTCGGAGAAATGAATCTGATCGGCGAGCGCGGCGCTCAGCCGTTCCAGCAGCAGCGTGTTGAGCGGCAGCGCCGCCGCCGCGCGCGCGAGCCGCTTGATCAGCGCCGCCGGCAGATGGTGCGATTCCAGCACCGCGCTGAGAAAGCCGATGTCGTTGCTGGGCCAGGGCCGCGCCGGCATGCCGGCTTCGCCAGCGCTGCGCGCCGCCACGGCCAAAAGATTAAAGCTGGGCTCGCCGCTCTCGCGGCTGCGCCGGGCGGCGCGCCGGGCGCGGCGCTGGGGCGCCTGCAATCGCCGAGTCATATGACAGCTCCCCCTTTTGCCCCCAGTCTGGCGCGAAAGGCTTAAGATTTGGTGGCCGTCGCGAGCAGCGCCAGCGCGGCGCCGGCAGCGGCCACCGCCGCCATGGCGAGAAAGGCGCGGCCGCCCAGCGCGCCGTAGAGCACGCCGGCGAGCAGCATCAGCAGGCCCTGGCCGATGCCGACCGCGCTGGCATAGAGCGCCTGCGCCGTCGCCGCTCGGCCGTCGGGCTGGCTGCGCCCGAGAAAATGCATGGCGCCCAGATGCGTCGCGCCGAAGGTGAGGCCGTGCAGCAGCTGCAACAGCGCCAGCGCCGGCGCGTAGGCGGCGAAGGCGGTGAGGGTCCAGCGCACCACCCCGGCGCCGCCGCCCAGGGCCAGCAGCCCGCGCGGCCCAAGCCGCCGCAGCAGCGGCGCCCCCCAATAGAACAGCGCGATCTCGGCGACGACGCCTTCGACCCACAGCAGCGCGATGCTGCCATCGGCGATGCCGAGTCGCTGCCAATGGAGCGTGCCGAAGCCGTAATAGACCGCGTGGCTGCCTTGGATCAGCGCCGCGGCGGCGAGAAAGGCGAGGAAGGACGGACGCGCCAGCCAACGCCAGGAGGAGCTCCGCTCGGTCGAGGCGGCGATGCGCCCCGCCGGCAGCCCGGCGCAGCCGATCGGCGATGAGTGCGGCCGCGCCGATCAGCAACGGCGCCACCGCCTCCACGCCCTGCGCCTCGATCAGCCTGCCGGCGAGCAAGGTGGCGAGGATGAAGCCCAGCGATCCCCATAATCGCACGCGGCCGTAATCGAGTCGGCCGGCATAGGTCGGCGGCGAGCGCGATGTGATCGCCGAGCGGCAGCAGCGCCGAGCTGCAGGCGGCGGTGAGCGTTCCGGCCAGCAGCAGGAGGACAAAGCCGTGCGCCGGCAGCAGCAGCGCGCATCCCGCCAGCGCGCCAAGGCCGAGCGCCAGCACAACACGGCGCGGCGCGGCGCTGCGATCGGCGGCGATGCCGGCGAGCGGATTGGCGGCGAGCTTGATCCACTGGCCGAGCGCCAGCAGCACGCCGATCTCGCCGGCGGAAAGGCCGCGCCCGGCGAGCCATGCCGGCCAGAACGGCAATTGCACGCCGCCCAGCGAGAATATTGCGGCATAGAAGAAGGCGAGGCGAAACGACGCCAGCATAGCGCGCAGTCTGGAGTTCCGCCGCTCGCCGCGCAACCGCGTGCTGTTCCGACAATTGACTTGCGGCGCGTTAACTCGCTAAAGGCGCCGCGGGCGGGGAACCGGGGGGACCGTGTCGGGACCCGCGCTCATCGAGGGGAAGGCTCATGCGATTGCGCGGTGCGCTCGTGCTGGCCGTGGCGACGTCGATGCTGGCGGCGCTGCCGGCGCGGGCCGATGAGCCCGGCTGGTATATCGGCGCAGCCGGCGGCTGGTCGACGCTCCACGATGTCGGTTCCAGCCACAGCAGTCTCGACTTCACCTCGCAAGAGGGCCACGGCTTCACTGTGCTTGGCCTGGGCGGCTATGATTTCGGCGGCCTGTTCCGCGCCGAGGGCGAGATCGGCTATCACCGCCACGACGTCAAGTCGCTCACCATCGTCAATGACGGCGGCCTCGGCGCCGCGCTCGGCACCGGCTCGCTCACCGGTGCCAGCGCCAATCCCAGCGGCAGCGTCTCCGCGCTCTCCTTCATGGTCAACGGCATCGTCAACCTGCTGCCGCGCTGGCGCGTCACGCCCTATCTCGGCCTCGGCATCGGCGGCGCCGATGTCAGCCTCAATCAATTCAGGGTCGCCAACACCACCATCGCCGACGGCTCCGATCTCGTCGGCGCCGCGCAGGGCATCGCCGGCATCGGCGGGCGGATCGCGCCGCATGTCTCGCTGGCGCTGGACTACCGCTATTTCGTGACCATGGATCCCTCCTTCAAGGATGCCGCGGGCGCCTCCTTCCGCTCGACATACCGCGAGCAGAACGTGCTGCTGAGCGTCATCTATCATTTCGGCGAGCCGCCGCGGCCGCCGCCCGCGCCGCTGCCGATCGCGGCACCGGCACCCCCGCCGCCGGCGCCGGTGGCCGAGCCAGCGCCGCCGCCGCCAGCGCAGCCGGCGCTCTTCCTCGTCTTCTTCGACTTCGACCAGGCGGTGCTGACGCCTGCCGGGAAAGAAGTGGTCGCGCAGGCGGCCGGCGCCTTCCGCAGCAGCGGCGCGGCGCGTCTCGACGTCACCGGCTATACCGATCTCGCCGGCTCCGCCGCCTACAATCTCAAACTGTCGCGGCGCCGCGCCGATACCGTGCGCGCCTATCTCCTCGAACTCGGCGTGCCGCCGGCGGCGATTGTCGAGTTGGCGCGCGGCAAGGAGAATCCGCGCATTCCGACCGCCGATGGCGTCCGCGAACCCGGCAACCGCCGCGTCGAGATCATGCTGCCCTGAGGCGGAAGCCCGAGTCGCGCTCGCGAAAGCTTGGGCCGTCCGGTCCGAAAGGGTCATTTCCGCGCGCCAAGCGCGAGAAAGCTGCCTGCCCGATTTTTCACACAAGGCGCCGCGGTGAGGGCCACACTAGCGTGGCGTTAGCGGGTGGTGGCAGCGAAGGCAACCAGCGATATGATATGGAGCGAGGGACGGCATACGCCCGCGACGCCCGCGGCGCGTGACGGTAGAGATTGCGCCGCGGCGGCGCTGAAGCCGGCGCTCGCCGGTCACATGGCCTCGCTGCGCCGCTATGCCCATCGCCTGCTGCGCAATTCCTGGGATGCCGAGGACCTCGTGCAGGATTGCTTTGCGCGGGCGCTCTCCCGCGAGCACCTCTGGCGTCCCGGCAGCGATCTGCGCGCGTGGCTCTTCACCATCCTGCACAACATCCACGTCAACAATCTGCGCGGCCGCGGGCCGGTGGCGCTGTCGGGGGTGGGGGTGCCCGACGCCGCGGCGCCGCCTGACCAGGAGGCGCGGCTCGAGCTGCGCGATTTCGCGCGGGCGCTGGCGCAGCTGCCGCGCGAGCAGCGCCAGGTGCTGCTGCTGGTCGGCATGGAGGGGATGAGCTATGCCGAGGCGGCGGTGGTCCAGGGCGTGCCGGTCGGCACCGTCATGTCGCGGCTGGCGCGCTGCCGCTGCGCGCTGCGCCACCACCGGCCGCCCTCAGCCCGCCGCGTAGCGGTTGGCGATGAAGATGCCGAGGAAGATCAGCGCCGCGCCGGCAAGATGGAAGAGCGCGATGTGCTCGCCGAGAATGCCGTAGGCGAGCGCTGCCGAGAACAGCGGCATGAGATGGGCGAAGAGGCTCGCCCGCGCCGCGCCGAGCGCCGCCACACCCCGGTTCCAGCCGAAGAAGGCGATCACCGCCGGGAACAAGCCGACATAGAGGTATCCCGCGAGCGCGTCGCGGCTCTGCGGTAGCGGATAGCCCAGCGCCGACTCCGCGAGGTGGAGCGGCAGGACGGTGATGCTGCCGATGGCGAAGAGCACGGCGAGCAAGGCGAGCGGCGACAGCTCGCGCGGCGCGCGGCGCAGTAGCACGGTATAGACCGACCAGGTGGCGACGCCGGTGAGGATCGCCGCATCGCCGCGGTTGATCTCGAGATGGAACAGCGCGCCGAGATCGCCGCGCAGCACGATGGCGAGCACCCCCAGCAGCGAGACGGCGACGCCGGCGATCTGCAGCGGGGCGGCGCGCTCGCGGTGGAGAATGAAGGCGGCGACGAGCGTCAGCATCGGCCCGGCCGAGTTGAGCAGCCCGGCATTGATCGCCGTCGTCCATTGCAGGCCGAGATATCCCAGGCTGTTGCAGATGGTGAGGCCGAGCAACCCGAGGCTCAGCAGGATGCGCCAGCGCCGCCGGAGGATCGCGCGCTTGGCGATGAGCTCCGCCATCGCGAAGGGCGCGACGGCGAGAAAGGCGATGGTCCAGCGCATCAAGCTCAAGCCGAAGGGCGGCACCGTGCCGGCGAGCGCGCGGCCGACCACCGCGTTCCCTGCCCAGGACAGCATGGCGATGGTCAGCAGCAGATAGGCGCTCGCCGCCCCCGCCGCCGCCTCCTCCCTTACCAGCGGTTCGGCCATGGGCGTCCTAAGCAGCGCCGGCGAACTGGGTGTTGTAGAGATCGGCGAAGACGCCGCCACGGCGCAGCAGCTCGGCGAAGCCGCCCTGCTCGGCGATGGTGCCGTCGCGCAACACGAGGATGAGATCGGCGTTGCGCACGGTCGAGAGGCGATGGGCGATGATGAAGGTGGTGCGGCCCTGCGTCAGCCGCGCGATGCCCTCCATGACCAGCGCCTCGGTCTCGACGTCGAGCGCCGAGGTCGGCTCGTCGAGCACCAGGATCGGCGCGTCGCGCAGGATGGCGCGGGCGATGGTCAGCCGCTGCTTCTCGCCTTCCGACAGCGAGGCGGTGTCGCCGAGCACGGTGGCGTAGCCCTGCGGCAGCGAGACGATGAGATCGTGGATGCGGGCCAGCCGCGCCGCCTGCTCGATCTCGGCATCGCTCGCCTCCGGGCGGCCATAGGCGATGTTGTCGCGCACCGAGATCGGGAAGACCAGCGGCGGCTGCAGCACCATGGCGATCTGCCGGCGCAGCGATTTGAGCCGGTACTCGCGCAGGTCGACGCCGTCGATATGGACGCTGCCGCCGGTGGGATCGAAGAAGCGCGGCAGCAGGCCGAGCAGGGTCGACTTGCCGGCGCCGGTGGCGCCGACCAGCGCCACCTTCATGCCGGGGGCGATGGCGAGGTCGATCTCGCGCAGCACCGGCATCTCCGGGCGATAGCGGAAGCTGACCTTGCGCCATTGGACCGCGCCGCGGGCGCCGTCGGGCGGAAAGTCGCGGGTGCCGTCCCTGAGATCGGCCTCGGTGTCGAGGATCTCGAAGCAGCGGGCGGCGCCGATGCGCGCGCCGGCGATCAGCCCCCAGCTCTGGGTGATCTGGTTCACCGGCAGGTAGAGCTGCGCCAGATAGGCGATGAAGACGACGAGCTGGCCGAGCGAGAGGTGGCCGCCGAGCACGGCGCGCGCCCCGGCATAGACGACCAGCGCCGTGCCGAGCGCGATCAGCGTGTTGACGGCGGCGGAATAGAGCGTCTGCCAGCTGTAGAGGCGCAGCGTCGCCTTGAGGCTGGCGCGACTCGCGCCGATGAAGCGGCCGTACTCCTCCTCTTCCTTGGTGAAGGCCTGCACCACCTTGATCGAGCTCATCGCCCATTGCACCAGCGTGTAGACCGTGCTCTCGCGCTCGCGGACCTCGCCGGCGATGGCGGTGATGCGCCGGTTGAAGAGGGCGATGATGACGAACAGCGCCGGGACGATGGTCAGCGACAGCGCCGTCAGCCGCGCGTCCATCGGCAGCAGCACCGCCAGCATGCCGGCGAGCAGCACCAGCGCCGACAGGATCGGCAGCAGCCCGTTCATGATCATGGTTTGCACGGCGAAGCTGTCGGCGGTGATGCGGTACATCAGGTCGCCCACCTTCTGCCGGCTGTGGAAGGCCAGCGACAGGCGCTGCAGATGGCTGTAGAGCGCGCCGCGGAGGTCATTGACCATGTGCTGGCCGACGCCGATCGTGGTGTAGTTGTGCCAGAGCGCCATCAGGCCGGAGCCGAGCGTGACGACCACCAGACCGATGCAGGCGACGGTCAGCAGCGCGCCCTTGGACAGCGCATCGAGCCAGGGCGCGTCCACCGGCCGGCCGCCAAGCACATGGTCGATCACCAGCTGCAGCGGCCAGGGCTTGAGCAGGTCGAAGCCGGCGATGAGAAAGACCTGCAGCAGCGCCCAGGCGAAGCGCCAGCGATAGGGACGCAGATAGGGCAGGAATTTCCAAGCGAAGACGCCCATCGGCGAGCCCTCCGGCTCAGGCGGCGCGCGGCATGTCGGCCGGCGCCGTCGCGGATTCCGGCGCCACCGGGCTCACGCCCTGGCTCTTCGCCACCGTCTCGAGGATGCCGTGCATCAGCCGGCCGAACTCGACGGTGCGGTAGGCGATGAGCGCGCTCTGCAGCAATCCGATGCCGCCGATCGCCGCCGCCGCCGCCGGCGCATCGAGGATCAGCGCCGCCGCGGTGGCAACAGCATAGCCGCGGAGCACGAAGGCCGAAAGCCGCGACAGCCGCATGGCGCAACGCACGCGCAGCAGCCGCTTCATGCCGCCGTGATTCTCGGTGCAGACCAGCACGAAGGCGCGGCTCCACAGGCCGCGGGCGATCTTGAGATCCCAGTCGTTCCATCCCTGGTCGGTGACGATGAAGTATTTCTGCGGCGTCAGGAAGCGCAGCAACCCGCCCAGCAGCAGCTCCTTCTCGTCACCGCGCTCGCTCCAATAAGAGAGATAGAAGGCGCGCTCGCGCCAGTCGAGCCGCGCCTTCTGGCGGGCGGCGGGGATCGGCACCGGCACATGCTCATGCGTGCGCATCTCGCGCACCCGCCATTTGAGCCGCTCCCAGCCGCGCAGGATCGGGCCGAGATAGATCAGCAGCGCCACCAGCGCCCGCGCCTTGAGGCCGGTGAAGCGCTTGTCGATCGGCGCCTTGAGCGCGCCGTTGATGCACATCACCCAGGTGGTGAGCAGCGGCACGGTCAGCAGCCAGGCCCAGCCCCCGGCAATGATGCCGGCGAGCGCCAGCAGGAGCGCGATGACGTTCCATTCGAAGCTGAGGGGCAGGAAGGCGGCGAGCGAGGAGGGCGGCTCGTACATGGTCTGAAACAAGCCGCGGCCGAAGACGCCGGAATAGATCAGCGGCTTCCTCGACAGCAGCAGCGCCGCCGAGAGATCGCCGTAGATCCGTCCCAGCCATTTCGCCTGGCCGAACAGGTTGAAGCGGAAGGGATGCTTGGAATAGACCAGCGCCTCCGCCTTCCCGTAGCCACGCTGCTGGCCGAAATAGGCTTTGACCGTGTTGCGGCGGAAATGCCAGACCACCGCCGCCGGGCTGAAGCCGATGGTGTAGCCGGCGTCCTGGAAGCGCCAGCAGATGTCGACATCATCGCCGGCGGCGCGGTAGATCGGATCGAAGCCGCCCATGCGCAGCAGCACGTCGCGGCGGAAGGCCATGTTGCAGCCGGCGATATGCTCGGCCACGTCGTCGGAGAGCAGCACATGGGTCGGGCCGCCCGGCGACACCGCCACCGCCGCCGGCACCAGGCTGTTCTCGGGCGGCGGGAAGTTGGGGCCGCCGCAGGCCATGAGCTGTGCCGCCTCCATCTTGGCGACGAGATAGGCGAGCCAGTCGGGATCGGCGACGCAGTCGCTGTCGGTATAGGCGACGATCTCGCCGGTGGCGGCGTCGGCGCCGACATTGCGCGCCACCGACAGGCCCTTGTTGGGCTGGCTGATGATGCGGCAATAGGGAAAGCGCTGCGATATCTCCAGCGTGCGGTCGGTCGAGCCGTCGTTGACGACGATGACTTCGTAATCGGGATAGTTGAGCTTCTCCAGCGAGGCGAGGCACGCCTCCATGGTGCGCTCGGCATTGTAGGAGCACACCACCACCGAGACCCGGGGATAGCGTTCGAGCCGGGGCGGCACCGGCCCGTGATAGCGCTCGCGCACCGCGGCGAAGGCCGGCTTCGGCGCCCGCTGGCGATCGACCAGGCCGAAGGCCCAATCCTCGATCAGGTGGCCGCCGGTGTACCACTCATCGGTCCAGGCGAAGACGAAGGTGCCGGCGGCGCCCATCTCGAAGGCGGTGCGCAGCTGCCAGGACAGGATCTTCGCCTGCTCGTCATTGCCCTCGCGCATGCTGTCGATGCCGAACTCGGTCAGCACCAGCGGCCGGTCGACCGCGAGGTTGTGGAGGCGCGAGAGATAGCGGCGGAAGGCGGGCTCGTTGTGGAGATAGACGTTGAAGCAGAGGAAGTCGGTGAAATCGATGGTGAGGTATTCGGTGGAGGGGAAATTGGCGTAGCTGACGAGGCCCTCGGGATGGATCTCTTTCACCGCGCCGACCAGCTTCTTGAGGAAGGCGCGCACCCGCTCCGGCCCGTGCCAGCGCACCATGTCCGGCGGGATCTCGTTGCCGATGAGATAGGCGAGGATGGCGGGGTGGCGGTCGAGACCGCGCACCGCCTCGACCACCGTGCGGATGATCTCGGTCTGCACCGGCGGGCTGTCGAGGAAGGTGATGTGCTGCGACCAGGGAATGCCGGCGAGCACCTTGAGCCCCGCCGCGCCAGCGAGGTCGATCAGCCAGCGCGGCGGCACGGTGAAGACGCGCAGCGTGTTGGCGCCCATCTCGGCCATCAACCGGAAGTCCCGGATCACCGTCTCACGCTCGGGGAACTGGGCGCCGTGCGAGCCGGGCCCGAACGGACCGTAGGTCACGCCCTTGAGGAAGAATTTGGCGTCACCGGTGAAGAAGAACTTGCCTTGGACGCGGATCGCCGCGCTCTCCGCGCCGGCCGGCGCGGGCTGGCGGGCCGCGATGGCGGTCTCGACCGGCTGCATAATCTGATCCAACTCCCGTGACGTCTGGGCTGACGATGACCCGTCCGACCGCCTGGCGGCCGACCCTGCCGGGCGGCGCCTCGGTTCGCTGCCTAGAGCAGAACGTTGCCTTCGCGCTGCCTATTCCGCGGGCGGGATAGCGCCGCAGAAAGCCCTGGCTGTCAAGCGTCAGCCGCCGGCCGCCGGCGTCGCGGCGTGGCAGTGCTGGTGCCAGGCCCAGGCGGTGGCGAGGATGGTGTCGAGGTCGGATTGCCGCGGCGTCCAGCCCAGGACTGCCCGGGCACGCGTGGCATCGGCCACCAATGCCGGCGGATCGCCCGGCCGCCGCTCCGTCTCGCGCCGCGGCACGCGCCGGCCGGTGACCCGCTCGGCTGCGTCGATGACCTCGCGCACCGAATGGCCCTGGCCGGTGGCGAGGTTGAGGGCGAGGCTGGCGCCGCCGCGCTCGAGATGGCCGAGCGCCAGCACATGCGCGTCGGCGAGATCGCCGACGTGGATGTAATCGCGGATGGCGCTGCCGTCCGGCGTCGGGTAATCGGTGCCGTAGACGTCGATCTGGGCCCGGCGCCCGAGCGCCGCATCGAGGATCAGCGGGATGAGATGCGTCTCGGGCTCGTGCCGCTCGCCGATCTCGCCCTCGGGATCGGCGCCGGCGGCGTTGAAATAGCGCAGCGAGACGTGCTGCAGCCCATGCGCCACGCCTTCCCAATGGAGCGCGCGCTCCACCATCAGCTTGCTCTCGCCATAGGGATTGACCGGCCGCTGCGCCATGTCCTCGCGGATCGGCACGCTTTCCGGCACGCCGTAGGTGGCGCAGGTCGAGGAGAAAACGATCCGCCGCACGCCCGCCTCGCGCATCGCCCCGAGCAGGGAGAGCGTATTAACCAAGTTGTTGTGAAAATAGCGCTCGGGGCGGGTCATGGACTCCCCGACATAGGCGAAGGCGGCAAAATGCATCACCGCCCCGATCTCGTAGCGCCGCAGCGTCTCGGCCATGAGCGTGCGGTCGCCGACATCGCCTTCGACCAGCGCCCCCCAGCGCACCGCCGCGCGGTGGCCGTAGACCAGGTTGTCGAGGACGACGGGGACATAGCCCGCCCGCGCGAGCGCCTTGGCGGCGTGACTGCCGATATAGCCGGCGCCGCCGGTAACCAGAACCGCCTTGCTCATATCCGCTCGCTATGGCTCCGGGGATTGCCGATCGATAACGGCCGAAGCGGCCTAATCTTCCCGCGCGACCCCGCCCGCGGCCGTGAATACGACGAACGCCGTCCCCCGACAAGTCGTTCCCGCGCCTGGCGCGGCCCGCGCCGGAGCTGCGTCATAGCGCCGCGCCAGGCGCGCCGGCCTGCATTTACCCTGTTATTCCCGTAGCTTGACGCGTGAGCGGGATTGCGACTTACTGTGCCGGGACCGCCGCTCGCTTGTCCGGCGCGCCGCGAATCTGCCATCGCCCCAGCCCTCCCGCCGGGCGCGGCACCCTCCGGCCAGGAATATTTCCTCGGCCGGCGCGTTTTTGCACTGTCGCCCGATAGGAGTAGGCATGCGCATCGCAATGATCGGCACCGGCTATGTGGGCCTCGTCTCCGGCGCCTGCTTCTCCGAATTCGGCGTCGCCGTCACCTGCGTCGACAAGGATGAGGGCAAGATCGCGCGGCTCCGCACCGGCGACATCCCGATCTACGAGCCCGGCCTCGGGCAGATCGTCGACAGCAACGTCCGCGCCGGGCGCCTGTCCTTCACCACCGACCTCGCCGCCGCGGTCGCCGGCGCCGATGCCGTGTTCATCGCCGTCGGCACGCCATCGCGGCGCGGCGACGGCCATGCCGATCTCTCCTATGTCTTCGGCGCCGCCGAGGAGATCGCCCGGGCGCTGACCGGCTACGCCGTGGTGGTGACGAAGTCGACGGTGCCGGTCGGTACCGGCCGGCAGGTCGCCGAGATCCTGCGCAAGACCCGCCCCGAGCTCGCCTTCGACGTGGTCTCGAACCCGGAATTCCTGCGCGAGGGCTCGGCGATCCAGGATTTCATGCGCCCCGACCGGGTCGTCATCGGTGCCGAGACCGACCGCGCCAGGGACGTCATGCGCGAGCTCTACCGCCCGCTCTACCTGATCGAGACGCCGCTGATCTTCACCACGGTGGAGACGGCGGAGCTGACCAAATATGCCGCCAACAGCTTTCTCGCCACCAAGATCTCCTTCATCAACGAGATTGCCGATCTCTGCGAGGCGGTCGGCGCCGACGTGCAGGACGTCGCCAAGGGCATCGGTCTCGACGGCCGCATCGGCCGCAAGTTCCTCCATGCCGGCCCCGGCTATGGCGGCTCGTGCTTCCCCAAGGACTGCCTCGCGCTGGCGCGCACGGCGCAGGAGGTCGGCGCGCCGATCACCATCGTCGAGACCACCGTCAAGGTGAACGAGACGCGCAAGGAGCGGATGGCGGCGCGCGTCATCCGCGCCTGCGGCGGCACCGTCCAGGGCAAGACCATCGCCGTGCTCGGCCTCACCTTCAAGCCGAACACCGATGACATGCGCGACAGCCCGAGCCTCGCCATCATCCCGGCCTTGCGCAAGGCCGGCGCGACCGTGCGCGCCTTCGATCCCGAGGGCATGACGGAGGCGAGGAAGCTGCTCGACGGCATCGCCTTCTGCAACGGCGCCTATGATGCGATGGACGGCGCCGACGCGCTGGTCATCCTCACCGAGTGGAACGAGTTCCGCGCGCTCGACCTGAAGCGGGTGAAGGCGCTGCTGCGCTCGCCGACGGTCATCGATCTGCGCAACATCTACAAGCCGGCCGACATGGCGGAGGCCGGCTTCTACTATTTCAGCATCGGTCGCCGCTCGGTCGAGCCCGCACGCGGCGAGCACCGGGTCCGGGCGCAAGGATAGAACGAGGCAACACACATGAGCTCCACCAAGAAGCGCGTTCTCGTCACCGGCGGCGCCGGTTTCCTCGGCTCTCATCTCTGCGAGCGCCTGCTGGTTGAAGGCAACGACGTGCTGTGCGTCGACAACTATTTCACCGGGCGCAAGGCCAACATCGCCCATCTCCTGCCCAACATCAATTTCGAGGCGCTGCGCCACGACGTCTGCTTCCCGCTCTATGTCGAGGTCGATGAGATCTACAACCTGGCCTGCCCGGCCTCGCCGATCCACTACCAGTTCGATCCGGTGCAGACGACCAAGACCAGCGTCAGCGGCGCCATCAACATGCTGGGGCTCGCCAAGCGCGTGCGCGCCAAGATCTTCCAGGCTTCGACCTCGGAGGTCTATGGCGACCCGATCGTTCATCCGCAGCGCGAGGACTACCGCGGCAACGTCAATCCGATCGGTCCGCGCGCCTGCTACGACGAGGGCAAGCGCTGCGCCGAGACGCTGTTCTTCGACTATCACCGCCAGCACAAGCTGAGGATCCGCGTGGCGCGCATCTTCAATACCTACGGGCCCCGCATGCATCCCAATGACGGCCGCGTGGTCTCGAACTTCATCGTCCAGGCGCTCAAGGGCGAGCCGCTCAGCATCTATGGCGACGGCTCCCAGACGCGCGCCTTCTGCTATGTCGACGACCTCGTCGATGGCTTCGTGCGCCTGATGGCCGCTTCCGACGACGTCACCGGCCCGATCAATCTCGGCAATCCCGTCGAGACCACGGTGGGCGAGCTCGCCGAAAAGATCATCGCGCTTACGGGATCGCGCTCGACCATCGAGCGCAAGCCGCTGCCGGTCGACGATCCCGTGCAGCGCTGCCCCGATATCTCGCGCGCGCGCGACATCCTGGAATGGGAGCCGCGCGTGCCGCTCGAGATCGGGCTCGAGCGCACGATCGCCTATTTCGACCGTCTGCTTGCCGAAGCCGGCGAGAAGCGGACGGCGGTGCTGCGCCTGGGCGCGTAAGCGCGCCCGCCGGCATCAAGAAGGGATGAGGGGGCCCGCGAGGCCCCCTTGTCTTATGTGCCGGCGGCGCGGCATTCCGCTTCGGTGCAGCCTTGGCGTTCGCTAACGGGAAGGTCCGGCCGTGCTCACGGCTTCAATCCCCCAGTCTATGATGCGCGCATCATGACCGCGCCGCCGGATGGGCAAGGCGTCGCGCAGCAGCAGAACGCCTACATGTTCGCTCGAGGCTGGCAACTCGTGACGCGCCCCTGACGTCGGACGTCAAATGCGTAGGGCGGCCGCTGCAATCGGCTGCGCCGCATCGTGCCGGATCGGGGCGCGCCGCTCACGTGCCAGTGTGGATCCCTGCCACCGCTGCATCGAGCAGCACAGCCCAATTAGCGGTTGATATCAGATGCAGATAGATGGGGTGCAGGAAGCGTCGCCGGCGCAGCCGCAGCAGCGTCTTGCCGGGGACTTCGATCGAACGTCGCCTCTTCAATGACGCGGAATCCGGTCAAGCGGAAGCGCTGCCCGTCCTTAAGCGTGAAACCGGCCTCTTTCTCGCAGAACAGCCTTTCCTCGGCCATTGCGGCGCAGAATTGGCGGGTGAAGGCGATATCCGCCTGGTACTCGCGGCAAAACGCCATCGCCCGCTCGACCAGCGCCGTGGGCTGGCCGTTCCAGAACAACTTGTCTTCCGGGCCCGGCCACTCGCGCAGGAGGTTGGCGTCCTCATCGATGCCCAGAATGAATTCGTCCTTCTGCGGGTCCTCGATGAAGAGGAACGGATAGCGCCGCACATAGGCCGGGACATACGCGCCCGCGAGCCAGTTTCCCGCGGCATCGACGAACAGGTTGTGGTGATCGACGGTGCCGACGACCGCTACCGGCACGATCGGCTCGGTCGCCGTGAACACGATAGGATAGTGTCGCGCCGCGAGGCTGAACTCGCTGACGGTGAGCGGAACGGCATTCGTATTCCGGGCGAAGGCATAATTGCCTGGCGCCATCAGGGAAAGGCCGAAATGGCGCACTGCCGAAAGCGGCGTCGGACGCCGATAGAACAATGGCAGCGCCGATGCCGGCCCGGGCGCGGGAGACACCGTCGATCCGGAAAGACCCTCTGCCATGCGGTCGCGGATCCTGCCAAGTCCTTTGGGCACTTCCATATCCATCACAAGCAAGGGTGGCGCCAAGGCGAACGCCGGGCGGGCTAGGGTTTGTCGCCCTGCAGGAGCGCGTTTGCGTAGGCATAGGCCCCTAGCATGGACCCTTGGCAGGTTGCGCCGGCGTCGTCGCCGCAGCCCGCGGTCGGAGCAATGTTAGCCAAGTTGAGCAAGCTTTCGGAAGTCGTGAGCGCGTTGGCGATCGGCCCGGTAACCTGGATCCTGGATTCGTCGGCGAGGTTGCCCCCCGGGGCCGTCGTGGCCGACATCTGTTGATCCGCGAAGAGCACCGAGGCGGGGATGCCGTTGAGGGTACCCGCGGGAGCATCCATCAGGAAAATCGGCCCGATGATGTTGCCGGCGACCCGCGCGATGGTGAGAATGGTCGGGCCGGGATTGGCGTTGAGTGTCGTTCCAAAATTTCCGGTGCCGCCCGGGATGTCGATGGCGGCGGTTTGGACATAGAGCTCGATCCCGGTCGCGATCGACATCGTTCCGGTAGTTCCTGTGACGGACAGGGCGCCCAGCCGGGCCGAGGCTGCGCCGATTTGGGCGAGGAAATTCAGATTGCCGCTACCGATGCCGAAGTCGAGGTTGTGGCCGGCACCGGTAATCGTGTTGAACGTGAGCGTGCCGCTGCCGGTGTTGAAAGTTGAGGTGTCGCCGCCGCTCGCCGCGAGGGTCAGCGCGGCATTGAATGTAATGTCCGCAGTGCTGTTGATCGCGACGGTCGTGGCGTCGACGGGACCGCTGAGCTGTACGCCGCCGGATTGCACCACGTCGAAATGGCCGAGATTGTCGAGCGCCGCCGCAGCGGTCACGTGGCCCTGCGTGCCGGCATCGATGGCGACATCGACGGCGGCGGAGGCCTCGGGCGCGAGACTGGTGGCGGGACCGTTGAACTGGATATCGGCGCCCGCTGCGTGACCACTGCCGGTCGTGTCGAACAATACCGGCCCGGCGGCATGGACGGCATTGCCGTAGACCTGCGCGCCGCCGGCGGTGACGACCGCGCTGCCCTGCAGGTTGGTGGTCGCGCCGGTCGCTGTGACGGTCAGGCTGAGGAGCGGCGCGATGGTGCCTACGCTGCCGGCGAATGTCGTATCACCGGCACTGTCGACGGTCAGTGCGCCGGGGCCGTCGACCGTCGCCCCGAACCCGAGGGCGCCGAAACTGTTGTCGCCGACGGTGGTTCCGGCCGGATTGGTGAAGCTCACCGCCGCCCGATAGGTCTGGCCGCCGCCGCTGGTCTCGACCAGCGCGCCGCTGATCTGCGCAGGACCGGATACCGTGAGCGAAGACAAAGCTGCGGCATTGCCGACCGAGCCGCCGAAGCTGGTAAGGCCGGTCGTCGTCACGGCGAGAGCCTGGCCGCCGCCGGCGAGGCCGTTGACCGTGCCGCCGAAGATGATCGCGCCGCCGCCGGTGTCGCTGAGCGAGGTGGCGGCGTTGCCAAGGGTAACGTTGCCCGAATAAGTCTGGCCGGCGGTGGTGTCGACTGTCCCGCCATTGATTGCCGTCGTGCCGGTCACGCCGAGGCTCGCGAGCGAGCGGGTGCCGCCGACCGCACCGCCGAAGCTGGCATTGCCGGAGACCGCCAAGCTCTCGCTGCCCGCGGTCAGGTCATTGACGGTGCTGTTGAAGGTGATCCCGCTGCTGTCGATCAAGGTCGTATTCGATCCGAGCGTCACGGCGCCGCTGAAGGTGGTGGCCTGGTCCAGGACGATGGTGCCGCTGGTGGTGACCGTGCCGAAAGTGTAGGACCCGCTGCCGATGGCATAGGTGCCGGCGTTGAGCGTCTCGGTGCCGGTCGTCGTCAGGTCCAGCGCCGCCAGCGTCACGCCGTTGAAGGTGACCCCTCCGGACCCCGTGCTGATGCTCAGCGTGTTGCCGCTGCCGCTGACGTTGCCCAGCGTCACCAGCTTGTTGGTCGTCGTCAGCGTCGCATTGTCGCCCAGCGTCACCGCGCCGGTGTAGGTCTGCGTCCCCGATGTCGTGATCGCCGTTGTGTCGATGGCTGTCGCGCCGCTCACCGCCGAGGCTGGCGAGCGAGTGGGTGCCGCCGACCACGCCGCCGAAGCTGGCATTGCCGGAGACCGTCAGCGACCGCGCCGTGGCCGTCGACGAATTCAGCGTGCTGCCGAAGCCGATGGTGCCGGCGGTGGTAGAGGTCAGCGTCGTGTTCGCGCCCAGCGTCGCCGCGCCGGCATAGGTCTGGGTTCCCGTCGTGGTGACGGCGCCGGTGCTGAGCGTGGTGGTACCGGTGACCCCGAGGCTCGCGAGCGCGGTCGAGCCGCCCACCGCGCCGGCGAAGCTGGCATTGCCGCTGATCGTCAGGCTGTCGGCGCCATCCAGCGTGCTGCTGAAGGCGACGGTCGAGCCTTCCAGCGTCGTGCTTGCCGCGCCCAGCGTCGTGGCGCCGCTATAGGTCTGCCCGTTGGTCGTGGTGATCGCGGTGGTGTTGATTGCTGCCGGCCCGGTCACCGTCAGGCTGGCCAGATTGGTGTTGCCGCCGACCACGCCGCCGAAGCTTGCCGCCCCCGACACCGTCAGGGCGTTCGCGCCGTCGACCGTGCTGAGGAAGCTCACGCCGCCGGCGCTGTCGGTCAGCGTTGTCGCCGCGCCCAGCGTCACCGCGCCGCTATAGGTCTGGCCTGCCGTGGTATGAATGCTGCCGCCATTGATCGTCGTCGTGCCGGTCACGCCGAGGCTCGCGAGCGAGCGGGTGCCGCCGACCGCGCCGCCGAAGCTGGCATCGCCCGAGACCGTCAAGCTCTCGCTGCCCGCGGTCAGGTCGTTGACGGTGCTGTTGAAGGTGATCCCGCTGCTGTCGATCAAGGTCGTGTTCGATCCAAGCGTCATGGCGCCGCTGAAGGTGGTGGCCTGGTCCAGGACGATGGTGCCGCTGGTGGTGACCGTGCCGAAAGCATAGGACCCGCTGCCGATGGCATAGGTGCCGGCGTCGAGCGTCTCGGTGCCGGTCGTCGTCAGGTTCAGCGCCGCCAGCGTCACGCCGTTGAAGGTGACCCCTCCGGACCCCGCGCTGATGCTCAGCGTGTTGCCGCTGCCGCTGACGTTGCCCAGCGTCACCAGCTTGTTGGTCGTCGTCAGCGTCGCATTGTCGCCCAGCGTCACCGCGCCGGTGTAGGTCTGCGTCCCCGATGTCGTGATCGCCGTTGTGTCGATGGCTGTCGCGCCGCTCACCGCCAGGCTGGCGAGCGAGTGGGTGCCGCCGACCACGCCGCCGAAGCTGGCATTGCCGGAGACCGTCAGCGACCGCGCCGTGGCCGTCGACGAATTCAGCGTGCTGCCGAAGCCGATGGTGCCGGCGGTGGTAGAGGTCAGCGTCGTGTTCGCGCCCAGCGTCGCCGCGCCGGCATAGGTCTGGGTTCCCGTCGTGGTGACGGCGCCGGTGCTGAGCGTGGTGGTACCGGTGACCCCGAGGCTGCCGAGCGCGGTCGAGCCGCCCACCGCGCCGCCGAAGCTGGCATTGCCGCTGATCGTCAGGCTGTCGGCGCCGTCCAGCGTGCTGCTGAAGGCGACGGTCGAGCCTTTCAGCGTCGTGCTTGCCGCGCCCAGCGTCGTGGCGCCGCTATAGGTCTGCCCGTTGGTCGTGGTGATCGCGGTGGTGTTGATTGCTGCCGGCCCGGTCACCGTCAGGCTGGCCAGATTGGCGTTGCCGCCGACCACGCCGCCGAAGCTTGCCGCCCCCGACACCGTCAGGGCGTTCGCGCCGTCGACCGTGCTGAGGAAGCTCACGCCGCCGGCGCTGTCGGTCAGCGTTGTCGCCGCGCCCAGCGTCACCGCGCCGTTGAAGCTCGTCGGCGCGCCGAGGGTGATGGCGCCGTTCAATGTTACCGGGATCGCGGCGGCGCCGAAAACATCGGCTGATCCGATCGTATAGGTACCGGCGTTGAGCGTCTCGGTGCCGGTCGTCGTCAGGTTCAGCGCCGCCAGCGTCAGGCCGTTGAAGGTCGCGCCGCCCGAGCCCGAGCTGATGCTCAGCGTGTCGCCCGATCCGCTGACATTCGCCAGGGTAATCAGGCTGTTGGTTGCCGTCAGCGTCGTCGTCGGAGCCGTCAACTTCACGACGCCCGAATAGCTCTGGGTCCCGGTGGTCGTGATCGCGGGGGTGGTGAGCGTGCTGGTGCCGGTGACCAGCAGGCTGGCGAGGGCAGTGTTGCCGCCGATCACGCCGCCGAAGCTTGCCGCCCCCGACACCGTCAGGGCATTCGCACCGTCGACTGTGCTGCCGAAGCTGACGGTGGTTCCGGCCAGCGTCGCATTGTCGCCCAGCGTCACCGCGCCGGTGTAGGTCTGCGTCCCCGATGTCGTGATCGCCGTTGTGTCGATGGCTGTCGTGCCGCTCACCGCCGAGGCTGGCGAGCGAGTGGGTGCCGCCGACCACGCCGCCGAAGCTGGCATTGCCGGAGACCGTCAGCGACCGCGCCGTGGCCGTCGACGAATTCAGCGTGCTGCCGAAGCCGATGGTGCCGGCGGTGGTAGAGGTCAGCGTCGTGTTCGCGCCCAGCGTCGCCGCGCCGGCATAGGTCTGGGTTCCCGTCGTGGTGACGGCGCCGGTGCTGAGCGTGGTGGTACCGGTGACCCCGAGGCTCGCGAGCGCGGTCGAGCCGCCCACCGCGCCGGCGAAGCTGGCATTGCCGCTGATCGTCAGGCCGTCGGCGCCATCCAGCGTGCTGCTGAAGGCGACGGTCGAGCCTTCCAGCGTCGTGCTTGCCGCGCCCAGCGTCGTGGCGCCGCTATAGGTCTGCCCGTTGGTCGTGGTGATCGCGGTGGTGTTGATTGCTGCCGGCCCGGTCACCGTCAGGCTGGCCAGATTGGCGTTGCCGCCGACCACGCCGCCGAAGCTTGCCGCCCCCGACACCGTCAGGGCGTTCGCGCCGTCGACCGTGCTGCCGAAGCTGACGGTGGTTCCGGTCAGCGCCGCATTGTCGCCCAGCGTCACCGCGCCGGTGTAGGTCTGCGTCCCTGATGTCGTGATCGCCGTTGTGTCGATGGCTGTCGCGCCGCTCACCGCCAGGCTGGCGAGCGAGTGGGTGCCGCCGACCACGCCGCCGAAGCTGGCATTGCCGGAGACCGTCAGCGACCGCGCCGTGGCCGTCGACGAATTCAGCGTGCTGCCGAAGCCGATGGTGCCGGCGGTGGTAGAGGTCAGCGTCGTGTTCGCGCCCAGCGTCGCCGCGCCGGCATAGGTCTGGGTTCCCGTCGTGGTGACGGCGCCGGTGCTGAGCGTGGTGGTACCGGTGACCCCGAGGCTCGCGAGCGCGGTCGAGCCGCCCACCGCGCCGGCGAAGCTGGCATTGCCGCTGATCGTCAGGCCGTCGGCGCCATCCAGCGTGCTGCTGAAGGCGACGGTCGAGCCTTCCAGCGTCGTGCTTGCCGCGCCCAGCGTCGTGGCGCCGCTATAGGTCTGCCCGTTGGTCGTGGTGATCGCGGTGGTGTTGATTGCTGCCGGCCCGGTCACCGTCAGGCTGGCCAGATTGGTGTTGCCGCCGACCACGCCGCCGAAGCTTGCCGCCCCCGACACCGTCAGGGCGTTCGCGCCGTCGACCGTGCTGAGGAAGCTCACGCCGCCGGCGCTGTCGGTCAGCGTTGTCGCCGCGCCCAGCGTCACCGCGCCGCTATAGGTCTGGCCTGCCGTGGTATGAATGCTGCCGCCATTGATTGCCGTCGTGCCGGTCACGCCGAGGCTCGCGAGCGCGCGGGTGCCGCCGACCGCGCCGCCGAAGCTGGCATCGCCCGAGACCGTCAAGCTCTCGCTGCCCGCGGTCAGGTCGTTGACGGTGCTGTTGAAGGTGATCCCGCTGCTGTCGATCAAGGTCGTGTTCGATCCAAGCGTCATGGCGCCGCTGAAGGTGGTGGCCTGGTCCAGGACGATGGTGCCGCTGGTGGTGACCGTGCCGAAAGCATAGGACCCGCTGCCGATGGCATAGGTGCCGGCGTCGAGCGTCTCGGTGCCGGTCGTCGTCAGGTTCAGCGCCGCCAGCGTCACGCCGTTGAAGGTGACCCCTCCGGACCCCGCGCTGATGCTCAGCGTGTTGCCGCTGCCGCTGACGTTGCCCAGCGTCACCAGCTTGTTGGTCGTCGTCAGCGTCGCATTGTCGCCCAGCGTCACCGCGCCGGTGTAGGTCTGCGTCCCCGATGTCGTGATCGCCGTTGTGTCGATGGCTGTCGCGCCGCTCACCGCCAGGCTGGCGAGCGAGTGGGTGCCGCCGACCACGCCGCCGAAGCTGGCATTGCCGGAGACCGTCAGCGACCGCGCCGTGGCCGTCGACGAATTCAGCGTGCTGCCGAAGCCGATGGTGCCGGCGGTGGTAGAGGTCAGCGTCGTGTTCGCGCCCAACGTCGCCGCGCCGGCATAGGTCTGGGTTCCCGTCGTGGTGACGGCGCCGGTGCTGAGCGTGGTGGTACCGGTGACCCCGAGGCTCGCGAGCGCGGTCGAGCCGCCCACCGCGCCGGCGAAGCTGGCATTGCCGCTGATCGTCAGGCTGTTGGCACCATCCAGCGTGCTGCTGAAGGCGACGGTCGAACCTTCCAGCGTCGTGTCGGCGCCCAGCGTGACTGCGCCGGAATAGGTCTGGCCGGCGGTGGTCACGACCGATACGGCGGTACCGTTAAACGCCGTCGGCCCGGTCATGGTGACGGAGCCGGCGCTCACCGCCGTCGTGGAATTGGTGACGCCGCCCGAGCTCTGGGCGAAGTTGCCAATGAAGTCGCCGGCTGTGTTTGCCGTTCCCGTCAGCGCCCCGGTGAGGGTGATGGCGATGTTGCCAGAGGCCGCGCTGCCGGATTGCGCGGTATCCGCGCTGCCCTGGCCGATCTGGGCGTAGTTCGTCGTGCTGTCGTTGCCGCCAGCCAGGCTGAGGTTGCCGGCGGTGATGGCGATCGAACCGCTGGACGTGGCGGCATTGGCGTTGAGTCCGCCATGTCCGATCTGTGCGTAAGCATTGCCGCCGCTGGCGGCGCCGCCGGCGAGCAGTACGGTTCCCCGCGCGTTCACGCTGATCGCCCCGGTCGCGGAGCCCCCGTTCGCGTTGGTCAGGTTGTAGCCGAGCTGGGCGTAAAAGCCGCTCGTGGCGCCTTGCAGCGTAACGTTGTTGGCCGCGACGGTGGTGGTGCCGCTGTCGCTGCCGAGTGCCACACTCTGCGCGCCGTTCGCGCTGTTGACATAGAGCGTGCCGGTGGCGCCGGTGATGACATTGCCATAGGCGGCGGAATTGCCGGTGATCTGCGATATTGTCACGACGCCGGCGGAGAGGCCGGTCGAGCCATCCCAACCGGCAACGAGATTGAGCGCGCCGCCGCCGCTGGCCTGGGTGTTCTGGATGCTGGCATTGGCGACGATGTTGCCCTGCGCCAGCAGGCTCAGATCGTAGCTGCTGCTATAGATCACATTGTTGCTGATGGTAATGTTGCCGGTGCCGGTGGTGCCGGCCGAGACCGTGTCGATCTCGACATTGCCGGTGGCGAGATTGGCTTCAATGGTGGTGGGCGAGATCGTGCCGCCGCTCGCGGCGATGGTAACGTTATTCGGATCGAGCAGCCAAGTGCCGGCATGGCCGCTGGCCGCGTTGGTGTCGACGCGGGCACTGTCGGCGATGGTAAGCTGCGCGCCCGAGGTCTCGACGCGGCCGCCATTGCCGGATTGCGCGCCGCCGGTGGCGGTGACGGTGCCGGCGAAGCGGGTGGCCTCATTCGACCAAATGGCGACATTGCCGCCACTGCCGCTGACGATCGCGTCGGCGTTGATGGCCGCACCCTTCGCCACGGTCGTGGCGGCGGCAGTGCGCGTGCCGGCGGCGCCGTGGAAATTGCCGCCGATCAGGGCCGTGCCGCCGCCCGCATTGCCCGCGACATCGACCTTGGCACTGCTGGCAAGTGTAACGGCGTTACCCAACACCTCGACGCTGCCGCCGGTCTGCCCCGCCCTTGTGCCCGACGCGTCCAGGCTGCCGGCCACGACCACGGCGCCGTTGCCGCCGCCATCGAGCACGATCTCGCCGCCCTGCTGGCTGACGGCGCGCGCCGCGACCACGCCCTGGACGTTGATCGCCTGATCGACGATGCCCGAAGCGACGTTGGCTGTGACCAGCACCGTGCCGCCGGCGGCGCTGATCGTGCCGCTGTTGGAGACCGCCGCCTTGAGCGGCTTGCCGTCGGGACCGATCGCCTGCGCCAGGGTCTGGCCGGTGACCGCGAGGCTCACCAGCCCGTCACCGTAGAAGTCCAAGGTCGCGGTGGTGCCCGAGGCGAGCTGCACCGTGCCGAGCTTCGCCTGGATGACGCCCTCATTGCGCACGCCGGGCGCGACAAAGGCCGCCAAGCCCGCGCCCGAGACGGTGATCCGGCCCTGGTTGACGATCGCGGCGTTCGCGCTGCCTACCTGGTCGAGGTGGAGCGCGCCGCCTGCCTGGAACGTGGCGAGCGCGGCCGGGCTCGCCTGTGCCGTCGAGGCGACGAGGCCGGCGACGTCGATCTGGGAGGTGGGACCGAAATAGATGCCGTTCGGATTGGTGATGACGATCTGGCCGTTCGAGGTGAGCCGGCCGAAGATCTGGGAGACATTGTTGCCGACGACCTGCTCGATCTCCATCGAGCGGGTGCCGGGCTGCTCGACGTTGACGCTGTTGCCCTGGCCGATCGAGAAGCTCTGCCAGTTGAGGGTCGCGCGATCACTCGATTGGATAATGTTAAGCTTGCTCGGCGAGGTCTGCGCGATCGCCGCCGACCCCGTCACCAGCTGTCCGCCGCTCGGCAGCGATTGTGCCTGGGCGCCTGATGCCGCAGCCGCCAGCAAGACCGGCATCGCCGTACCAGCCATCAGCCGGAGGCGCAGGCCCGTCGCGCGCCGCGCGCCCTGCATTCGGTCAGACTTCAATGAGCTGCCCTATCCATTGCTGCAACGTCGACCGAACCTTTGCGACCCTACCCCTCTACCTCAACCCAATCACAAATTTCGGTAAAAAACAAGATAAATCACAGCATTAACTAAGTATTAACCAATGATCTGTCAACTTTAACTGCTGACGTTTGTTTAATTGCCGTGCCGGTGATGCAGTAATTCGGGGGCGTCGAATACCGAGCAAGAACACTTGCAGTATCTCGTCGGTTCACCTGCCGGGATTGTACCGTTTCGATTCCGCGCGAACCTCGGCAAGTGCCGGCCAAGGCAGCGACAGGCGCGCCCCGCGTCAGAATTGGCTCGAGACGGAGAAGAACAGTCGCCAGGGGCGGGCATGGGGCTCGCCGTAATTGATCGTTTCATCGCGAGACAATGGCTTCGTCATCTCGATGTCACTCACGAGGCGGTTCGCCAGCACGAAGCGGATGCCGGCACCCGCGTCCGAGAGCGCGCCCGTGCCGACCGAACTCAGGTTACGGGTGGCACGGCCGCGCTCGTAGAAGCCGTAGACCTGATAGGTGTCGAGCCATTCGGCGACCCAGCTGGGGACCGGCGGGTTGTATTGCAGCTCGCTCTTTACCGCCCAGCCATTATCGGCGGTGACATCGGAAGGAGCGTAGGCGCGGCCGTATTGCGTGCCGCCGAGGCCGAATTGCTCCGAGGCCGGCAGAGAGCCGCTTTCCGATATCTGGCCTTCGGCGGCAGCGAGGAATCCCAAGCCGGGATAGAGGACATGCAGATCCTGGTGGCGCGAGATCTCGCCCTTCCAGGCGGTGAAGTCGCTTTGCGCGCCGGGCCGCGACGGCGTCGCACGGTTGTCGTTGGCCGAGGCGCCCAGGATATTGGCGCCTTGGCTGAACCGTGCCGTTGCCAGAGTGACGCCGTCCCAGGCGTCGGCGAGGTCGTGCGAGACGCCGAGCCGGAAGATACGCAGATGATCGTTCGATGAAGGCGGGATACCAGAGGCATTGTTGACGACGGTCACCAAATCGGTGACGTCGAAGCTGCCGCGCAACTCGAGATTATGGTCGCGCGAGCGCAACACCGGATAGGCCAGGGTCAGCATGGCCTCGTCGCCGTCGCTGAAGACGTTGAACGGGCTCAGGGTATAGCCGGGGCGCGAATGGGTCTCGTTGCCGTAGACGATGAGGCGCAGCCCGTCGGAGCCGATCGGCTGAGTGTAGGTGAGCTCGCCGTATTGCAGCTCGCGAATGCTGGGCGTGGTGATGTAGCGGGCGGCGAGACGGCTATCCAGGCTCGGGATGTTCATCCCGGCCGCGGCATAGAACTGGATCGGGCCGATGAATTTGGTGCCGCGGTTGTCGACAGCGAGCGAGCCGTCCATCAGCTTTTGCTCGGTGACCACAGTCAGGAGCGCGCCGCCCGTGACGCTGGGCGACGGCGATAGCACGGCCTTCGCCTGGACGCCGGGCAGGTCGTTGGACAGCAGCAGATAGCGCTCGAGCTCGTCAGCCCGCAGCGGCTTCGATTCCATGATATGCCGGGCATAGGCCTTCAGGGTGGGGCTCTCATAGCCCTTGAACTGGACCTCGCTAACGAAGCCCTCGATGACGGTGATCCGCGCCGCCTGGCCGATATGCTGCGCCGGCACGACGGCGCGCGACAGGATATAGCCATCGGCGCGGTATTTGGTGGTGATTTCATCGGCGAGGTGAAAGAGATTGGTCAGCGCGATCGAATGATGGAGATAGGGTGCAATCAGCGGCGCCAGATCGGCGGGACCATAGATCGTGGAGCCTTGAACCTCGACATTGTCGAGGGTGAGCTGGATTTTTTCGGCACCAGGTGGCGGCCCGTTCTCCGGCGGCGCCTGCTGCACCGTAATCGGCGGCGACACTGGCGGCGCATAGGCGGGCGCCTGGAATTGCTGCTGGATGCGGCCGGGTTCAATCGAGGGTGGAAGGACCGGCGGCGTCTGTGCCGTCGCTGGCGCGATTAGCGCCACAAAGGGCGCACCCGCCAGAATCAGACGCAGCGGGGGCCAATTCGACCAACGAAATCCAATGCCGTTTTTTCGGTGTTCCCTCAACCCCGCCGACTTCCTTATATATGCCGCTCCTATGTGCGGCCGCTTCTAAAGCATTAAGGTGCGTCAGTAAGAGGCTGGCCGGAAAATAAGGTGTGTGATTTCAGTGATCGGTGATTCTGTCGAGTGGCGAGCGATGACGGAGTCCGTGATGGCTCGGACTGAAATCGCTCGCCCAAACTACCGGCAGGATGGGCCGCATTATGCCAGCGACACGACGGCCGAGGAGTGGCGGCGATCGCGCCGCATCTGCCGCTGGCGCGACGACGGCACTCGGCTGGTGACCAACCACGCGCTCGTGATGGTGACGCGCGAGATGGAAGGGCGCGAGGCGAGCCCGTCGCCCGGAATCAAGAAGCCGTGAGGGTGCCGGCCGGCATCCCCCGTCCTCTGTGCCGTCGGCGTGGCGACCGGCTATAGTCGGCGGCATGGAACATCCGGTTGCGCTGCCGATGGATGGGCCGGTGCTGGTCTTCGGCGGCCCCTACAGCAATCTCGAGGCGACGCGGGCGGTGCTCGCGGCGGCGGCGCGGCTCGGCATTCCGCCCCGGCGCATTGTCTGTACCGGCGACGTCGTCGCCTACGGCGCCGATGCCGGCGCCACCCTCGACCTCGTACGCCGCTCCGGCATCGCCGTGGTCATGGGCAATTGCGAGGAGTCGCTGGGCGGCGGCGCCGGCGATTGCGGCTGCGGCTACGCCGCGGGCAGCGCCTGCGACCTCATGGCGGTCGCATGGTACGCCCATGCCGCGCGCAGCCTCGATGCCGAGGCGCGCGGCTGGATGGCGGCGCTGCCGCGCCGGCTCGATATCATGCTGGGCGGGCGGCGCCTGGCGGTGGTGCATGGCAGCGTGCGGCAGATCAACCGCTTCGTCTTCGCCTCGACCCCCGCCGCGGTGAAGCGCGAGGAGCTCGCCGCCGCCGGCTGCGACGGCGTCATCGCCGGTCATTGCGGCATCCCCTCCACGGAGATCATCGACGGCCTGCTCTGGCACAATTCCGGGGCGATCGGCATGCCGGCCAATGACGGCACACCGCTGGTCTGGTACAGCGTGCTCTCGCCCGGCGCCGACGGCATCACCGTCGAGCACGCGGCGCTCGCCTATGAGCACGCTGCCGCGGCGGCGAAGATGCGGGCGGCGGGTCTCCCCGAAGGCTATGCCGGCGCGCTCGAGACCGGCCTGTGGCCGAGCTGCGACGTGCTGCCGGCGGCGGAGCTCGCGGCGCGCGGTGCGGCGCTGGCGCCGGGCAGCCTCGCCTGGCCCGGTGCGGCGGCGCCGGGCCGTGGCGCCGCCTGGCCGGTGGCGGCGGCGCAGGCCGCGGCGCGCCCGCTCGATGCTGCGAAATTCCGCGATCCCGGGCTCACCGCCAAAGGCGAGGCGCGCGCCACGGTGGCGCTCCAGGCGCTGAAGACGCTGTGGTTCAACACCGGCACGCTCTGCAACATCGCCTGCGCCCATTGCTACATCGAGTTCGAGCCCGCGCAATGACCGGCTCTCCTATCTCACCGCGGCGGAGATGCGCGACTATCTCGACGAGATCGCGCGCGACCGCCTGCCGACCGAGGAGATCGGCTTCACCGGCGGCGAGCCCTTCATGAATCCCGACATTATGGAGATGCTGGAGGAGTGCCTTGGCCGCGGCTTCCGCGTGCTGGTGCTGACCAACGCCATGCGGCCGATGCGGCGGCTCGATGCGCCCCTGCTCGAGCTGCGCCGCCGGCTTGGCGCGCGCCTCACCCTGCGTGTCTCGCTCGACCACTACACCTGCGCGCTCCACGAGGAGGAACGCGGCGAGGACACATGGCGGCCGACCTTCGACGGGCTGAAATGGCTGCTGGGCAACGGCTTCACCACCACCGTTGCCGGCCGCACGCTCTGGGGCGAGCCGGATTGCGCCATGCGCCAGGGCTTCGCCCGCCTCTTCGCCGAGCACGGCCTCGCCATCGACGCGGAGGATCGCGAGCAGCTCGTCATCTTCCCCGAGATGGACGCGGCCGCCGACGTGCCGGAGATCACCACCGCCTGCTGGGACATCCTCCATGTCGATCCCGCCGCGGTGATGTGCGCCTCCTCGCGCATGGTGGTGAAGCATCGCGACGCCGACCGGCCGAGCGTCATCGCCTGCACGCTGCTGCCCGTATGATTCGCGTTTCGATCTTGGATCGACGCTGGCCGATGCCGCCGGCGCGGTGAGCCTCAACCATCCGCACTGCGCCAAGTTCTGCGTGCTGGGCGGCGGCGCCTGCAGCCGGGCTTAGCCCGACCGCGCGTCAGCGCGGCTTCTTCCGCGGCGCCAATTCTCCCGGCACCTCCGCCTCGCTCAGCGCGCTCTTCTGCCGCCGCGCCAGCGCCTCTACGGAGAAATCGTCGATCAGCTCGTGGAACAGGCGGTGCCAGTTGATCTCGGCCTTCAGATGCATGAAGACCGAGCCGAGCCCGACGGCAGCGCGGTCCATGAACACGAACTCGCGCGGCGGCTGGACCCCGCCGAGCCGCCGGATCTCGCGATGCACCTCCTCGGCGACGTCGCGGCCATAGGCGCCCTCCTGCTCCTGGATGCGGCGCTTGCGGTCGTCGAGCAGCGGCGCGTAGAGGAAATTCGCCCAGCGGTTCAGCGCCGCGATCATCTCGCGCGACAGGTTGCGGAAGCCCCAGCTCTCATAGGCATGGACGGCCAGCGCCGCATCGTCGCGATCGAGCGCGTGATAGAGGTCGATGACGCCGCCGACGAAGGCCGGCGGGAAGATGCGGACGCAGCCGAAATCGAGCAGGTTGATGCCGCCATCCTCGCGGACGGTGTAGTTGCCGAGATGCGGGTCGCCATGGATGACGCCGTAATAATAGAACGGCACGTACCAGGCGCGGAACATGTTGCGCGCGATCGCGTTGCGCCGCGCCGCCGGCGCCTTCACCGCCTCGAGGAAGGGCGTGCCCTCGAGCCAGCTCATGGTCAGCAGCCGCCCGGTCGACAGCGCCGGCACCGGCTCCGGCACCGCGATTTCCTTCTCCTCGGCGAGCATGCGGCGATAGAGAAGCATATGCGCCGCCTCGCGCCGATAATCGAGCTCCTCGCGCAGCCGCTCGGCGATCTCGGCATGGATCTCGTCGGTGGTGATGGCGCGGTCGTAGCGCTCGTAGAGCGACATCACCATTTTCAGCTGGTTGAGATCCGCCTCCACCGCCGAGGCCATGTCGGGATATTGCAGCTTGCAGGCCAGCGCCGTGCCGTCGAGCGACGTCGCGCGATGCACCTGGCCGAGCGAGGCGGCGCGTGCCGCCACCTGCTCGAAGCTCCTGAACTTCCGCGGCCAGTCCGGCCCGAGCTCGGCCTGCATGCGCCGGCGTACGAAGGGCCAGCCCATCGGCGGCGCGTTCGCCTGCAGCGCCGCGAGCTCGCTGGCATATTCCTTGGGCAGCGCGTCGGGAATGGTGGCGAGCAGCTGCGCCACCTTCATCAGCGGTCCCTTGATGCCGCCCAGCGCCGCCGTGAGGTCGGCGGCGTGGCGCGCACGGTCGATCGGCATGCCGAGATAGCGCGCCCCGGCGAGCCGCGCGGCCAGCCCGCCCATGGCAGTCGAGACCCGCGCATAGCGCCGGACGCGGCCGCCGAGATTGTCGCCATCGGCCATCTGCGCCTCAGCCCATCGCCTCGAGCTCGTCGATGAATCCCGCGATCACCGACAATCCCTTCCGCCAGAAGCCGGGATCGCCGGCATCGAGGCCGAAGGGCGCCAGCAGCTCCCGGTGCCGCTTGCTGCCGCCGGCGCGCAGCATGTCGAGATACTTCGCGGCGAAGCCCGGCGCCGCGCCCTGGTAGACGGCATAGAGCGAGTTCACCAGGCAGTCGCCGAAGGCATAGGCGTAGACGTAGAACGGCGTGTGGATGAAATGCGGAATGTAGGTCCAGTAGTGGCGGTACTCCGGCTCGAAGGTGATCGCCGGCCCCAGGCTCTCGCCCTGCACGGCTCATCCAGAGCTCGCCGATGCGCTCGGCGGTGAGCTCGCCCTGGCGGCGCTCGTCATGGACGCGGCGCTCGAATTCGACGAAGGCGATCTGCCGCACCACGGTGTTGAGCATGTCCTCGACCTTGGAGGCGAGCATGATCTTGCGCCGGCGCGGGTCGCGCTCGGCGCCGAGCAGCGCGCGAAAGGTCAGCATCTCGCCGAAGACCGAGGCGGTCTCGGCCAGCGTCAGCGGCGTGTCCGCCATGAGCTGGCCTTGCGGGCCCGCGAGCACCTGATGCACGCCGTGGCCGAGCTCATGCGCCAGCGTCATCACGTCGCGCGTCCTGCCCTGGTAGTTCAGCAGCAGATAGGGATGCGCGCTCGGCACGGTCGGATGGGCAAAGGCGCCGGGCGACTTGCCCGGCCGCACCGGCGCGTCGATCCAGCGATTGACGAAGAAGCGCCGGCCGATATCGGCGAGCTCCGGCGAGAAGGCGGCATAGGCGCCGAGCACGATGCGCTCGGCCTCGGGCCACGGGACGAGCGCATCGTCCTGCTCGGGCAGCGGCGCGTTGCGGTCCCAATAGGGCAGCGTGGCGACGCCGAACCAGCGCGCCTTGAGCCGGTAATAGCGGTGCGACAGTGCCGGGAAGCTGGCGCGCACCGCGGTGATCAGCGCGTCCACCACCTCGTCCTCGACGAAGTTGCCGAGGTTGCGCGACGAGATCGGCCGCGGGAAATGCCGCCAGCGATCCTCGATCTCCTTGTCCTTGGCAAGCGTGTTGGTGATGAGCGCGAAGAGGCGCGCGTTCTTCGCGAACACGTCGCCCAGCGCCTTGGCGGCGCGCCGGCGCTTGCCGGGATCGGCCTCGGAGAGCAGGTGCAGCGCTTCGGCGCTGGTGAGCTCCGTGCCGTCGACGGCAAAGCGCAGGCCCGCCATGGTCTCGTCGAAAAGCCGCGTCCACGCGGCGCGGCCGGCGACGTATTTCTCGTGCAACAGCGTCTCGATCTCATCGGCAAGCTGATGCGGGCGGAAGGCGCGGGTGTCGCGCAGCCAGGGTGCATAGTGCCTGAGCTCCGGGCTTTCGAGCTTCGCCGCGAGATCGGCCTCCTCGATCCGATTGAGCTCCAGCGTGAAGAACAGCAGCACCGTGGCGATGGCGTTGACCTTCTCCTGCATGTTCTGGAAGAAGCGCCCGGTCTCGGCGTCCTCCATGTCGCCGGCATAGACCAGCGAGGCGTAGCTCATGATCCGGCCGAGCGTCTCCTGCAGCCGCTCGTACTCGGCGACCGCCGCGCCCAGCGCCGCTCCCGGCAACGCCGCGAGCTTGCCCTCGTAGCGTGTGCGGAACGCCGCCGCCTGCGCCTCGCTCCGTTCCAGGTCGCGCCTCAGCTCGGCGCTGTCGCGGCCGGGGTAGAGGTCGCGCAGGTCCCATTCCGGCAAGGCGCCGAGCGCGGGCGCGGCCACGCCGGCGGGGGATTTGGGGTCGCGCTGCGAGGCCATCGCTCTCTCCTTGGGGGTTGCCGCACCAGCATATGGTCCCTGGGGCCGGCATCGCCAATCGGCCGGGTATTCCGCCCCGGCGGCAAAACCCGTACAACAGCAAAAAAGGCGCTGCCGGCGCGCTCAGACGCCGGCACAGGGGGGAGCCATGGATTATCACACCTGTCCCAACCTCGCCGCCATGTTCTTCGAATGGGTGGCGACGAAGGGGGACCGGCCCTTCCTATGGGCAAAGCGCGACGGCGTCTACCGGCCGATCTCCTGGCGCGAAGCGGCGGAGCAGGTGACGGCGCTCGCCCGTGGCCTGCGCAGCCTCGGCGTGGCGCGCGGCGACCGCGTCGGCCTCGTCGCCGAGAACCGGCCGGAATGGATGATCGCCGACCTCGCCATCATGACCGCGGGCGCCATCACGGTGCCGGCCTATACCACCCATACCGTCGAGGACCACCGCCATCTGCTGTCCAACAGCGGCGCCAAGGCGGTCATCGTCTCCACCGCGTCGCTCGCTCACCGGGTCATGCCGGCGGCCGATCAGGTCACGACCCTCACCGCCATCATCACCATGGAGACGCCCACCAGCGGCCAGCTCTCTCATGCCGAGGTCTATTCCTGGCAGGAGGTGATGGCCCGGGGCGCCGCGCTCGCCGACGATGTCGGCGCCTGGGTCGCGGCGATGCGGCGCGACGACACCGCCTGCCTCATCTACACCTCCGGCACCGGCGGCGTGCCGAAAGGCGTGATGACGAGCCACGCCAACATCTTCGCCAACGCCTACGGCGCATTTCGCTTGCTGGAGACCATCGGCCTCGGCGCCGACGTCTTCCTCTGCTTCCTGCCGCTGTCGCATTCCTACGAGCACACCGCCGGGATGATGTTTCCGATCTCGCTCGGCGCCGAGATCTATTTCGCCGAGGGCGCCGAGACGCTGGCGGCCAATATGCAAGAAGCGCGTCCCACCATCATGACTGCGGTGCCGCGCCTCTACGAGACCATGCATCAGCGTATCCTGCGCGGCATGGAACGGCAGAGCGGGCTCAGCCGGCGCCTCTTCGAGCTGGCGCTGCGGCTCGGCCGCAAGCGGCTCGACGATCCCAAGAGCCTCACGCTCGGCGATCGCCTGCTCGATCTCATCGCCGAGATCCTGGTCCGGCGCAAGGTGCGCCGGCGCTTCGGCGGCCGGCTCAAGGCGATGGTTTCCGGGGGCGCGCCCTTGAATCCGGAAATCGGCAGCTTCTTCCTCGCGCTCGGCGTACGGCTGCTGCAGGGATACGGCCAGACCGAGGCCTCGCCGGTGATCAGCGTCAACCCGCCGCGGCGCATCAGGATCGATACCGCCGGGCCGCCGCTCGAGGGCGTTGAGGTGCGCATCGCCGAGGATGGCGAGATCCTGGTGCGCGGCGCGGTCGTGATGAAGGGCTATTGGAACGATCCCGAGGCGAGCGCGCGGGCGCTCGCCGATGGCTGGCTGCATACCGGCGATGTCGGCGAGCTCGACGCCGAGGGCTATATCCGCATCACCGACCGCAAGCGCGACTTCATCAAGAATTCCGGCGGCGAGATGCTGTCGCCGGCCCGCGTCGAAGGCTATCTCACGCTGCGGCCCGAGATTGCCCAAGCGATGGTGTTCGGCGACCGCCGTCCTTATCTCGTCGCCGTCATCGTGCCCAATGCCGAGTTCATCGAGGGCTTCGCCCGGCGCCGCGGCATCAAGCCGGATCTCGCCACGCTCGCCGCCGATGGCGAAATGCACAAGCTGATCGCCGCCGCCGTGGCCCAGGTCAATGCCGAGCTCTCGCCGGTCGAGCGCGTGCGCCGCTTCGTCGTCGCGGCCGAGCCCTTCACCACCGCCAACGGCCAGATGACGCCGACGCTCAAGATCAAGCGGCATGCCATCCGCCGCGCTTACGGCGAGGCGATGATCGCGCTCTATGACGGCAAATGAGACATCGAAAATGTCTGGCAAACGCGCGGCACTCCGTTTTTGAGAAGCGGTCGCAGCGGCGCCTGCCCCCGACGGAGATGCGTCCCTTCCGTACATCACCATTTGGTGTCTAGCTAGTGTCCGTCCACAAACTCTAAGCCATTGAAAATAGCTGGTGAATTGCGATTTATCGCGAGTCAAGCCCGGCGGTTTCGGCTATGCTTTGGACGCATACCACTGAATCCGAAGCAAAACCCGAAACCACCGGAGCCCGACAATGCGTCAGGAACGCATCATCCAGGCCACTATATTTGATGTCTTCGCGCAGCACGAGATCGGCCGCGATCTGAAAGCCATCTCGCAGTGGCTCGACGAGCACCGCGTGCTGCTGCGTTTGGTGATTGGCGATCTGCGCCGGCACGGGATCCAGGAGACGGGACGGCACGGCCTGCCGGCAGAAGCGGTGTTGCGCAGTGCGCTGCTCAAGCAATACCGGCAACTGAGCTACGAGGAGCTGGCGTTTCACCTGGAAGATTCGGCGTCGTTTCGCGCCTTTGCCCGGCTGCCCTTGGCGTGGTCGCCGAAGAAGTCGGTGCTGCACAAGACCATCAGCGCGATCAGCGCGGCGAGCTGGGAGGCGATCAATCGGGCTGTGGTGAGCGGCGCGCGCAAGGAGAAGCTGGAAGGTGGGGTGATGGTCCGCATCGACAGCACGGTGACCGAGGCGCTGATGCACGCGCCCACCGACAGCTCTCTGCTGTGGGATGGGGTGCGCGTGATGGTGCGCCTGCTGAAGCAGGCGAGCGCGCTGCCTGGCGCACCGGCGATCGTCTGGCGCAATCACCGCCGATTGGCCAAGAAGCGCGCCCTCGCCATCCAGCACAGCCGCGGCAAAGAACAGAAGGCAAGGCTGTACCGGGAGCTGATCG
This sequence comes from uncultured Alphaproteobacteria bacterium, assembly GCA_963789275.1. Classification (GTDB taxonomy): domain Bacteria; phylum Pseudomonadota; class Alphaproteobacteria; order ATCC43930; family CGMCC-115725; genus DAHUYF01. The sequence goes on along the minus strand of CAWBKF010000003.1, from coordinate 235,698 downwards.
CGGCCACCCGCGCCAGCGTGATCGCGCTCCAGCGCGCCGTCGAGCGCCTCGCCTCATGCGCCGCGCTCGAAGCCGAACTCTGGCGCGGCCAAGTCAGGCATTATCTGCCCTTGATCGAGCGCGTCATCGTCCAGGCCGAGCGCCGCGTCCTCGCCGGCGAGGCGGTGCCGGCCGGCGAGAAGCTGGTCAGCCTGTTCGAGACGCACGCCGATATCATCGTCAAGGGCGGCCGCGATGTGCACTACGGCCACAAGCTCAACCTCGCCACCGGCCGCAGCGGCTTGATCCTCGATGTCGTCGTCGAGGCCGGCAATCCGGCGGATGCCGAGCGCTTCCTCCCCATGCTCGAGCGCCACATCGCGCGCCATGGCACGCCGCCGCGACAGACGGCCAGCGACGGCGGCTACGCCAGCCTCGACAATCTGAGCCAGGCAAAGGCCCTGGGCGTGCACGATGTCGCCTTCCACAAGAAGCGCGGCCTCTCGATCGAGACCATGGTCAAGAGCCGCTGGGTGTACCGCAAGCTGAGAAACTTCCGGGCCGGTATCGAGGCCAACATCTCTTGCCTGAAGCGGGCCTTTGGTCTCGCGCGCTGCACCTGGCGCGGGCTCGCTCACTTCAAGGCCTATGTCTGGTCATCGGTCGTCGCCTACAACCTCGCCCTCTGCGCAAGACTGTCCACGGCCTGAGCCGCGGCCACCGGCACCGGCACCGACGGCGCCACCGCGGCGCCGCTTCGTCGCGCGCCGTTCTGCTCGCAGAACTCGTATTCCTCGTCATGCCCTGGCGATCTGCCGTTCCCGGATGCATCCGGCGTCCGAGATCGACGGCACACCAGCCCTCGGCAACCTGCGGATATACGCCCGCACGCGCAAAAATACCGGTTTATGGACGGACACTAGCTAGCCATTTGGTGGTGCTCCTTCGCGCTCATTTTACAATTCCGCCCTTGGACAAGGCCTTGATCCCTCTATGTTGTTCGGCACGCCCACTTTCATCGGGCCTGCACTATGCATATGCCTTGCATCGATTGCCGGTTGCGCCAGCGATCCTGCTTTAGACCGTTCAGCACGGGAGAACTGGCATCGATATCAGTGCTGAAGACCGGCCACGTCTCGTTGCCGGCGAAGCAGGATATCGTGCATGAGGGCGAGGTCGGCGGCGCGCTCTATACGCTCTATGAGGGCTGGGCCTTCCGCTACAAGAAGCTGCCGGGCGGCGGGCGGCAGATCTTCGATCTCGTGCTGCCCGGCGAGATCATCGGCCTCTCCTCGGCGCTGCTCGGCACCATACGCCATTCCGTGCAGACATTGACGCCGGCCAGCCTGTGCGTCATGGCGGGCTTTCCTCTGGTGGAGCTGCTGCGCCAACATATCGATCTCACCCTCGATCTGCTGCGCTGGCGCGTCGAGGAGGAGCATCGCGCCGACATCCGCCTGGCGCTGCTCGGGCGGCGGAAGCCGCTGCAGCGCATCGGCTACCTCATGCTCGAGCTGTTCGACCGGCTGCGCCGGCTCGAGATCGCTGACGGCACCATCTGCCCGTTTCCCCTCCAGCGCCAGCATCTCGCCGACGCCACGGGGCTGTCGATGATTCACCTCAACCGGACGCTGTCGCGGCTTCGCGACGACCGGTTGGCGACGATCGAGGACAAGATGCTGATCATTTTCGATCGCCGCCGGCTCGCCGAGCTCTCGGACTACGGCGACGAGCCGCTCGTCACGCAGCGAATGCTGCTTTAGCTTTGGCTTCCGCCTCGGCGCGCCGCTCGGCCGGCACGGTGCAGTCCGAGGTCGGCTTGCCGGCGAAGTCGAGCCAGCAATGCCGGCGATAGTCGTAGAGCTTGCAGCGCGCCAGCGTCGACAGCAGATAGGCCGGTGAGAAACGCTGCCGCACCGCGCGCTCGCCGAGCAGCGCGTTGAGCCGGCGCTGCGCTGCGGCGAGACGGTAGAGCGGGATCTTCGGGTGCACGTGATGCGCTGGATGGTCCATGATGTGATGCGAGATCAGCCCATACCAACGCGGCACCTCGAGCTGCACGGAGACGTCCTGCTGGCCGCCGAGGGTGCGCCACTCCGCCATCGCCTCGAACCAGGCGACGCGCGGATGCGTGTGCTGCATGTAGGTCGTCGCCCCCATCAGCGTGCTCCACGCCAGATAGGGCAGGGCGAAGCCAAAGAGCACCGCGGCGAGCGCGCCCGTCCCTAGCGCCGCGCCGGCAACGGCCAGCGCCGTCACGAACGCCGCGAGGAATCCCAGCAGCAGCGCGAAATCGAGCCAGAACACCGCCCGGCGCTGGCTCTGGCGGCGCGGGAAGAATTTGTCCTTCCACCAGCGCTCGGCGAGATAATAAGGCGCGAAGCCGAGCGGGCCGCGATAAAGCCGCTCGCGCGCCCGCCGCCAGGCCGGCAGCAGATCGTATTCGGCCTTGGTCATCGGCGACCACGAATTGAAGCCGCGCAGATTGACCAGCCGGTGATGCAGCCGGTTATGCTGTACCTGCCACAGGCTGTAATTGTGCAGCGCCGGGAGGAAGGCGACGCGGCCGATGATCGCGTTGAGGCGCCGGCTGCCGGTATAGGCGCCGTGCGCGGCATCATGGCCGATGACGAAGAGCGAGGAGATGGCGGAGCCCGCAAGCACGCCGAGCGCCAGCCGTGCCGGCAGCGAGTCCAGCGCGACCGCACCGGCTACCGCGGCGAGATAGACCGCGAGCGTCGCGCCGAACAGCATCCAGGCCAACAGGTTCGATCGCCGCGCATAAGGCTCAAGCGCGGTGCGCAGCAGGTTCAGCTCGCGGCGCTGCATCCTCGGGTCCCCGTGTTCCCGCCGCCGACCCCCTCAATCCGCTGAGCGAGAGGCGGTGTTCTTCTTCCCGCCCAGGTTAAACAAGGGCATAGGCGAGCGCAATCCGCTTCGCGAGCCCGGCCGTCTCCTAGCTGGCCACGGCCTGGGGCGCCGCGGCGCGGTTTTCGACGGCGTTGCGGTCGCGCAGATGCAGCGTCTTGGTGAAAGCGGCGTGCACCGTGCCGGCGCGATCGGTGAGCTCGACCCGATATGTCCGATCGAGCCTGCCCTCGCGCGCGAGCAGATGGCGCAGCTCCTCGATCTCCGCCTCCTCGATGCGGAAGCGGGCGAAAAGCGTCGAGCGGCCGGGCTTCTTGAACTCGATGGTGGCGGCCTTGTCCCAGACCACGTAGCCCGGGCCGAGCCGGCGCGCCAGCATCACCAACAGCACCGGGTCGATCGCGGCGTACATGCTGCCGCCGAAAATCGAGCCCCAATAGCCCCGCGTCTTCCAGTTGAGCGGCAGCTTGACATGCACCTCACTGTAGTCCCCGGCACAGTAGATGAGCCGCGCGCCGGTGCGGCGATAGCAGGGATAGAAGTTGAACGCGAAGCGCAGCAGCCTCGTCCGCAGCGACTCGCTCATGCCCGAACCCGCCAGAGTGTCACCGATGCGGAGTCTATCACCGGGTGCGGTCAGAGGCGATGATAGTCGCGATACCACGCGACGAAGCGCGGCAATCCGTCATCGATCGGAATCGTCGGCGCGAAGCCGAGATCGCGCACCGTCTCGCTGATGTCGGCATAGGTGGCCGGCACGTCGCCGGGCTCCATCGGCGCCAGCTCGATCATCGCCTTGCGCCCGAGCGCGGCCTCGAGCAGCGCAATGAAGCGCGTCAGCTTCTCGGAGCGATGGTTGCCGAGATTATAGAGCCGGTAGGGCGGCGCGCCGTCATCGACGGGCGGCCGGTCGAGCGCCGCGACGACGCCCGCGACGATGTCGTCGATATAGGTGAAGTCGCGCTGCATGTCGCCGTGATTGAAGAGCCGCACGGGCCGGCCGGCGAGGATGGCCTCGGTGAAGATCCAGGCCGCCATGTCCGGCCGCCCCCACGGCCCATAGACGGTGAAGAAGCGGAGCGCCGTCATCGGCAGGCGATGGAGATGCGCGTAACAATAGCCCATCAGCTCGTCCGCCTTCTTGGTGGCGGCATAGAGCGAATGCGGCGTGTCGACGGGATCGGTGATGGCGAAGGGCAGCTTGGTGTTGCCGCCATAGACCGAGGAGGAGCTGGCGAAGACTAGATGGTGCAGACGCGGCAGCTGCCGGCAGGCTTCCAGCACTTCGAGCTGTCCCGCGATGTTGGCGCTGATATAGGCGTGCGGGTTCACCAGCGAATAGCGCACCCCGGCCTGCGCTGCCAGATGGATCACCCGGTCGACGCCGCCAGCGCCCGCCAGCAACCGGCCGAGTGCGCCGCGCTCGGCGATGTCGAGGCGATGAAAGCGGAAATCCCTGAAGCGGCCGAGCTCGGCCAGCCGCGCCTCCTTCAGCGCCACCGGGTAGTAATCGTTGAGACTGTCGACGCCGATTACCTGCTCGCCGCGCTGCAGCAGGGCCTTGCTGGTGCTGAAGCCGATGAATCCGGCGGCGCCGGTGACCAGGACGCTCATGCGGCTGCGGTATAGCCCGCCTGTTGCCGGAAATCACCTGCCGCCTGCGGCCGGGGTTGCTGTCGCCGCCGGCAACTGGCGCCTGACAACCGCGCCGCTCTCTTCTAAGCTGCCGTCAATCAGGCCCCAGGGAGAATCGCCATGAGGAGTTACGATGTCGTCGATTTCGGCGCGCCGCTCAAGCCGAGCGAGAAGCCGACGCCGCGGCCGCAGGGCACCGAGGTGCTGCTGCGCACGCTTGCCGCCGGCGTGTGCCACAGCGACCTGCACATCTGGGACGGCTGGTACGATCTCGGCGGCGGCAAGAAGCTCACCGTCAGGGATCGTGGGCTGGTGCCGCCGCTCACCATGGGCCACGAGATCGTCGGCGAGGTGGTCGCGCTCGGCCCCGACGCGACCGGCGTCAAGCTCGGCGACAAGCGCCTGGCGCATCCCTGGATCGGCTGCGGCAGCTGCGCGGTATGCCGGCGCGGCGAGGAGCAACTCTGCGCCGCGCCGCGCTTCCTCGGCGTGCAGAAGCCCGGTGGCTATGCCGATCACGTGCTGGTGCCCCATCCCCGCTACCTGCTCGATCTCGGCACTCTGAGCCCGGCGCAGGCGGCCCCCTTCGCCTGCTCCGGCATCACCGCCTTCGGCGCCCTGAAGCGGGTCGGCGAGGCGATCTTCAGGGAACAGCCGATCCTGGTGATCGGCGCCGGCGGCCTTGGCCTGATGTGCCTGGCGCTGCTCAAAGCGCTGGGCGGCATGGGCGCCGTGGTCGCCGATATCGACCCGGGAAAGCGCGCGGCCGCGCTCAAGGCGGGAGCCATCGGCGCCGTCGATGCCGGCGCCGCCGATGCTGTCAAGCAGGCGCAGGCGGCGGCCAAGGCGCCGCTCGGCGCCGCCATCGATTTCGTCGGCGCCTCCGCGACGGCGCGGCTCGGCATCGACGCCATCGCCAAGGGAGGCAAGTACGTCATCGTCAGGCCTCTTCGGCGGCGACATCACCTTGAGCCTGCCGCTGCTGCCGATGCGCGCCATCACGGTGCAAGGCTCCTATGTCGGCAGCCTCGCGGAGATGCGCGAGCTGCTGGCGCTGGTCGCCACCGGCAAGGTGCCGTCGGTGCCGATCAACGAGCGCCGGCTCGACGAGGCGAACGCCGTGCTCGAGGAGCTGAAGGCGGGCCGCATCATCGGCCGCGCCGTGCTGACGCCGTAACGGAGGGAAGACCGGGGGGAGACATGATCCGCATCGCCATCGCCTGCGCCGCGGCGCTGCTGCTCGCGCCCGCAGCCGCCCGGGCGCAGATTTCCGACGATGTCGTGAAGCTCGGCGTGCTCACCGACATGAGCAGCCTCTATTCCGACGCCACCGGCAAGGGCTCGCTGGTGGCGGCGCAGATGGCCGTCGAGGATTTCGGCGGCACGGTGCTGGGCAAGCCGATCGAAGTGGTCTCGGCCGACCATCAGAACAAGCCGGATATCGGCGCCAACATCGCCCGGCAGTGGTACGACCAGGACAAGGTCGATGCCATCGTCGACGTGCCGACCTCCTCGGTGGCGCTGGCGGTGCAGCAGATCTCCAAGGACAAGGATCGCGTCTTCCTGATGTCCGGCCCCGGCAGCTCCGATCTCACCGGCCCCGCCTGCTCACCGGTGGGGGTGCATTGGACTTACGACACCTATGCGCTGGCGCATGTCGCGGGCAAGGCGATGGTGGAGCAGGGCGAGGACACCTGGTTCTTCATCACTGCCGATTACGCCTTCGGCCATGCGCTGGAGCGCGATGCCGCCGATGTCGTGAAAGCCTCGGGCGGCCGCGTGCTCGGCGACGTCCAGGTGCCGCTCAACACCGCCGACTTCTCTTCCTTCCTGCTGCAGGCGCAGGCCTCCGGCGCCAAGGTGGTGGCGCTCGCCAATGCCGGCGGCGATACCCAGACGGCGATCAAGCAGGCGGCGGAGTTCGGCCTGCAGAAGGGCGGGCAGAAGCTGCTGGCGCTGCTCATCCAGATCACCGACATCCACAGCCTCGGCCTCGCTACGGCCCAGGGCATGATCCTCACCGACGGCTTCTACTGGGACCGCGACGACGAGACCCGGGCCTTCGCCAAGCGCTTCTACGACAAGGTCCACCTCATGCCGACCATGATCCATGCCGGCGTCTATTCCGAGGTGACGCAATACCTGAAGGCGGTGAAGGCGGCCGGCACCGACGAAGGCAAGGCGGTCGTGGCGCAGATGCGCGCGGGGCCGATCAACGATCTCTTCGCCCGGAACGGCACCCTGCGCCCGGACGGCCGCATGGTCCACGACATGTATCTGATGCAGGTGAAGACGCCGGCGGAATCCAAGGGCGAATGGGACGTTTACAAGCTCCTGGCGACGGTGCCGGGCGACCAGGCCTATCGCCCGATGAGCCAAGGCAATTGCCCGCTGGTGGCCAAGTAGCGTCCCCGCCTTCGGGCGTTGAGCGGCAGGTCGGGCCGGCGCCCTCGGGCCGCAGCCTGCACAAAGCCGCCGATGGCGCGGGCGGTGCCGCGGTTCGCGGCCAAGGCGAGGCCGGACGGCCGGTTCCGCCCCATCGGATGCCGCCACCGCCGGGATTTCGCGGCCGTTCCCCGCGGCGCTCCCCTCTGCCCACCAACCGGAAACGGGAATTCAGCCGGCCTGGTGGAACGTTGCGCGTTCCCAATCGTTCGCTGGGCGCCATCCATGGCTAGGAGTGGGAAAATGCCATCGACTATCCGCATGATCTTTGCTGCTCTGGCGATCATGCTGCCGCTTGCGGCTTGCTCCTCGCAGGGCGCGGGGCTACCGATTCTCGAGCAGTCGAAGACCGACGATACCACCTATCGGCTCGGCGCGGGCGACAAGCTGCACATCGTCGTTGCCGGCGCTGACGACCTCACCGCCGATTACAGCGTCGGCGATAATGGCGCGCTCAGCCTGCCGCTGATCGGCGACGTCAAGGCGAGCGGATTGACCCGCGCCCAGGTCGAGCACGAGCTCGAGGTGAAGCTGGCGCAGGGCTATGTCAAGAACCCGAAGGTCAGCGTCAGCGTCCTCTCCTACCGGCCGTTCTACATCTATGGCGAAGTCACCAAGCCCGGCGAGTATCCCTATGCCAGCGGCATGCGCGTGATGAGCGCGGTCGCCACGGCGGGCGGCTACACCTACCGTGCCCAGGAGGGCTATGTGGTGGTGACGCGTGACGGCCAGGATCGCCGCGCGCTGCCCGGCATGCCGATCCTGCCGGACGACATCATCCGCGTTCCCGAGCGTTATTTCTAGGCCGCGCCGGCGCGCCGGGGCGATTGCGGAACCTTCTCCGGCGCGCGTTGTATTCAGGTGATTGGCGCGAGACGCGCGGCGAGGTGGCCATGACGCACCTGGGCACTGCTTTCTTCCGGCACGGATATCGCTACGGCGGGCCGCCCCTTGGGCTGCTCGCCGGCCTTGCTGTCGGCGGCGCCTCGCCGGCGGTCGCCATCGACGCGAGGCCGACGGTGGTCTCTCCTCCGCGACAGGGGCTCGTCCATGGCCGGTGACAGGGAGCGATTGATTCGCGAGCGCGCCTACGAGATCTGGGAGCGCGAAGGCAGGCCCGAGGGCCGCGACGCCGAGCATTGGCGCCAGGCCGCGGCGGAGACTCGCCGCCGGCGAGGCGCCCGCCGCCGCGCCACCCTCCGAAGCCCCGGCGCCGAAAGCGCCACCGCAGCGCCGCAGCCGTGCCGTGCCACGGCGCGACGGCGGCAACGGCGCGGCTAGCGCGCGGCGGAAACCCGAAGCGCCCTGACGCCCCGCAGCACGAAGCTGTCGCTCCACATCGGGCGTTCCTCGGCGAGCGCCAGATGCGGCAACCGGCGCAGCAGCGCGCCGATGCCGATCTCCGCCTCGAGCCGCGCCAGCGGCGCGCCGAGGCAGAAATGCGGACCATAGCCGAAGGAAAGGTGGCGATTGTCGCGGCGCGCGAGGTGGAAGCGCTCGGGTTCGCCGAACATCTCGGGATCGCGGTTGGCGGCGTTGAGCAGCAGGAACAGGCGATCGCCGCGCCGCACCTGGCGCCGCTCGCCCGATGCGCCGTCGAAGCCGATCTCCTCGAGCGCGATGCGCGTCATCGCCTGCGTCGGCCCGTCATAGCGCAGCATCTCCTCGACCGCCTCCGGCATCAGCTCCGGCCGGGCACGCAGCGCCGCATGCTCGCCGCGATGCCGCAGCAGCGCCAGCATGCCGTTGCCGATCAGATTGGTCGTGGTCTCGTGGCCGGCGAACAGCAGCAGGATGCAGGAAGCGACGATCTCGTCCTCGCTGAGCCCCTTGCCCTGTTCCTCCGCGGCGATGAGCGCGCTCAGGATGTCGGCGCGCGGCTGCGCGCGGTGCTCGGCCACCATGGCGCGAAAATAGTCCGTCATCTCGCGCACGCCGCGCAAGGCACGCCCACGCTTGTCGGGGGTGGCGAGGGCGCTGCCGACGAACGCGGCGATGTCGTCGGACCACAGCTTGAAGCGGTCGAGATCGGCGGCGGGCACGCCGATCATGCCGGCGATCACCGTCGCCGGCAGCGGATAGGCGAAATCGGCGATGAGGTCGAACTCGGCGCGCCCCGCCACGGCGTCGACCAGGCGCTCGACGATCGCCTCGATGGTCGGGCGCAGCGCCGCCACCGCGCGCGGCGTGAACGCCTTGTTGAGCAGCGCGCGCCGGCGCGTATGGTCGGGCGGGTCGTTGAACACGGCCCACATCCCCAGCGTCGCCAGCAAATCCCTGATCTCCGCCTGCTGCGGCCGTGGCAGGTGGTCGCGGAACGGCGTGATGCGGTCGGCGCTGAGGCGCCGGTCGAACAGCCCGGCGCGCACGTCGGCGTAGCGCGTCAGCACCCAGCCGCCGAGGATGTCGCTCCAATGCACGGGATCTTCCGCGCGCAGCCGCGCGAAGCTCGGAAACGGGTCGGCGATCTCTTCCGGACGGCGCGGATCGTAGTCGATGCCCATGCGCTCCCCCTGCACGCGAACCCGCCCGCGCCGCGGCGTCGCGGGCGCGCTATCGGTCGGGGATTGCCGCCGGCGCAACCAGCGCCAAGCTCGGCTCCTCGTCAGCGGCGGCGATGCTTTGCGCCACGTGCCGGGCGAGGCAGTCATAGCTCGCATCAGACATGTGCAGCCGGTCGCCGGCCAGCATGACGGGGAGGGTCATCGTCCCGTCCTCGGCCCAATGGCGCATCATGGCGAAGCGCCGGACCATCGGCACGTCCTCGCTGCTCGCCACCGCCGACAGCACATGCTGCATCTCGCGGTAGCCCGCATGCTGCAGCACCGCCGGCGCGTATTGCAGATCCATCAGCATGACGTCGGCGCCGGTCGCTTTGATCCGCTCGATGCCGAGCCGCGCCACGTCGACCTCGTCAGTGGGGTTGCCGTCGCGCAGCACGCTGTTGGTGCCGAGCTGCCAGATGACGAGGTCGGGCTTCTCCGCCAGCACGTCGCGGTCGAGCCGCGCCAGCATCTGCGGCGCCACCTCGCCGCCGATGCCGCGGTTGACGACGCGGATCGCCGCGCGCGGGAACCGCGCCTGGAGCAGCGCGGCGAGCCGGCTGGGATAGCTGCGGTCGGGCCGCGAGGCGCCGATGCCTTCGGTGGAGGACGAGCCCAGGGCGACGATGGTCAGCGGCCCGCCGGCCCTGAGCCGCGCCGCGGTGCGCGGCAGCGGCGCGGTCAGCCCGCCGAGCTCCGCCGGAATGGCGCAGCGATCGATGGCCGCCCCGGCGCTGCGGCCGCCCGGCGAGAACAGGATCGGCAGCGCCGCGGCAAGCCCGAGCAGCGCAAGCGCAGCGAGGGTGCGGCGACGATTGCCGGGAGCGGACCTACTCATCGGGGGGCGTGCTCGGCGGCGCGCTCGATAGCGTCGGCCAGCCTCTCGGCGAGGCAGTTATAGACCTGCGCCGCAAGCTCGGCCCGCCGCTCCCGGGGGACATCCGCGAATTGGAACACGCCATTCTCGCTCCAGTATCGCATCATTTCAAATCGTCTAAAAAGATAGACATCGTCGATATCGGCTCTATGCTGCATTGCTTCGAGATAAGGCTGGAAATCAATCACCGAATCAGTACTACGACTATACTGCATGTTCATTAACATAATGTCGAGGTGATGGTCTCGCAATGCAGCGAGACCGGTCTCCAGCGCGGTGGCGAAGATGTCGAGATCGATGTTGCGCGCGGCATCGACGGTGCCGGTCTCCCAGACCACCAGCATCGGCGCCAGTGCATAGACATCAGGCTCGAAGCGGTCGACCATTTCCTGGGTCGTCCGGCGGGTCACGCCCTTGTTGAAGACGTTGATCGGCACGCCGGGATGGCGGCGGCGCAGCACCTCCTGCAGGCGGCGCGGATAGGAGTCCTGCTCGGGATTGGCGGCGGCGATGCCGGCCGTCGCGGCGCCGCCGATGGCGACGATGGTGATCGGCCGCTTGTCGTGCAGCGCCTGGGCGACCAGCGGCAGCGCCGGATCGTCCTCGAGCATCTCCTCGGGCACGCTGCAATCGACCGGAGCGGCGATCGCCGGCAGCGGCAGCGCGGCCAGCGCGATCCCGACAAACAACCGCAGGGGACGCATCATCTCGGTCACTCCGAAGGGGTTGCCGGGATCGAGCCGTGCGACGGGCGTGCGGCGCTTGCCGCCTTGTACCAGGCGAGCAGCGCCGCCGTGCCGATCATCAGCGCGAATCCCACGATGTTGACGAGGAGCTGCATCGGCAGCTCCGAATAGAACTCGGTCAGGACGAAATGGCTGCCCACCGCGAGCACGATGCCGAGGCAGAAGACGTAGAGCGAATGCTGGCCGCAGAGGATGACGGGATAGGAGACGCGCCAGCGCAGGAAGGCGGCGTCCGGCCGCACCAGGTACACCGTCGCCAGCGCCAGCGCCAGGAAATTGACCAGCCGCAGCGGCGCGAGGTTGGTCTTGTCGATGGTGTAGCTGAGGAGCTGTTTCGCCAAGATCGCCGGGAACGGGTCGTAGAGCCAGTGGACGAGCCAGCTCAGATTGACGAGCACGAGGAAGCCGGCGAGCGCTACTGCGAGCTGGGACAGCCAGATGCCGTGCGGGAAAGGCCAGCGGCCGCTGACGCGCGCATGGCCGGCACTGGCGCCGATGACGAACAGGAATTGCCAGGCGAGCGGGTTGAAGTACCAGACGGAGGCGGGATAGGCCGGCAGCCCCCAGCCGTGCCGCAGCGTCAGCGTATAGAGCGCCGCCGAAGGCAGCAGCGCCCAGAGCGGCCCGCGCTCCAGCGCCAGCAGCACCAGCGGGAAGAACGCCAGCAGCACGATGTAGAGCGGCAGGATGTCGAGGAAAGCCGGCTGGAACTGCAGCAGCAGCGCCTTGATGATGGCGATGTGCGGCTCGTCGAGGAAGTCGCCGACGCGCATCTCCTCCGTGTACATCGGGTTGTTGAGCGCGACGACGGCGTACGAGACTTCGGCGGTGAAGATCATGAACAGGAAGATATGCGCGACATAGAGCTGCCAGACGCGACGGTAGACCTGCGCCGTGGCGAAGAGCGCGCCGTGCTGGCGCAGGCTGCGGCCATAGACCAGCGCGGCGGTATAGCCGGAGATGAAGATGAAGACCTCGGCCGCGTCCGAGAAGGCGATCGAGCGCAGCGTGAACCAGCCGAGGAAGTTGTTCGGGATGTGGTCGATGAAGATGAAGAACAGAGACAGGCCGCGGAAGAAATCGAGCCTGAGATCGCGTCCGCGGCGCGGAATTGCCTCGGCCATGCCGCGCTGCTCTCCTTGTCACCGGACGCCGATCATAGACGGCGAGGGCGGCCGGCCCAAGGGCCGCCACGCGAGGCACGCGGCGCGGCTCAGATCCCGTCGAACTGGTAGGCGAGATCGTTGTGGATGTTCCAGAGGTAGTTGGCGTTCGCGGTGCCGGCGAGCGCATAGGCATGGCCGTGATGACGCCAGCGCAGGACGTTGATGTCGCCGCTGTTGGCGAAGCGCACCGTGTCGTCCGGCTTGCCGGAATTGGCGACGACGACGATCACCGGCCCCAGCGCCTTGTTGTCGGTGACATAGACCAGCGCCATCGCCGGCTGCCCGTCGACCATGAGGAAGCGCGCGCCCTGGAAATCGAGCCCCCAGGGCTTAAGGTTCGGCAAGTGAAAATTCTGCGGCAGCTTGTCGAAGGAGGCCGGCTCGTCCGGGCGCAGATTGACATAGCGCTTGTAATAGCCGGCGAGATTGTCGGGGAAGGTATCCGAGACGAGCTCGGCCCCTTGTGTGATCTTGCCGGCCACCGGCGCGCCGTTCAGCCCGACCTCGCCGCCGCCGATGCCGAAGCCCACCGCGAAGGCGGCGAGCGATGCCGCCGCAGCGGCGCCGACCCACCAGCGGTGGTCGCCGAGCACGCGCTTCCAGCGCTTGGTACGCGCCGCCGACAGATCGACCACGGCGCCGGTCTCGCCGCGCGCGGCGGCGATCAGGCGCTCGGGCAGCGGCTCGCGCAGCACCTCGTCGAAAGCCGCGCGCAACGCGGTCGCGCTCTCGCCCAACAGCGCCGCGCGCTCGCGCAGCTCGCTGTCGCGCTCGAGCCATTGCGCGATCTCGTCGCGCTCGCTCTCCTCGATCTCGCCGTCGAGATAGGCGATCAGCCTGTCGTCATTCGGCCTTGGCATCCTGCGTACTCCTCCGAAGTCCGCCGCCGGCGTCGAGCTTGGCCTGGAGCGCCACGCGGGCGCGCGCGAGCCGGCTCATGATCGTCCCCACCGGCACCCCGGCAACCTCCGCCGCCTCTTTGTAACTCAAGCCATCCACCGTCACGAGCAACAGCGCCACCCGTTGCTCCGGCGGCAATTCCTTGAGCGCGATCCGCACCTCCTGCAGCGCCAACCGCGCTTCCGCACGTCGTCCGGGCTCATCGGTGCCGACATGCAACCCTTCCTCCTCGCCCTCCTCTCGCCGCGTGTCCCGAGCCCGCAGCTGATCGATCCAGATCGTCTGCACGATGCGAAACATCCAACTGTCGAAGCGGGTCCCCTCCTGAAACTGGTGCGCGCGGCTCAGCGCCCGCTCGCACGCCGCCTGGACGAGGTCGTCCGCCTCGACGGCAGATCCGCTCAGGCCGCGGGCGAAGCGCCGCAAACGGGGCAGCACCGCGATGAGCTGGTCACTGACCGAGATACTCACGACGATGCGCCCGGACCGAGGCAGGTCGCCTTAACTGGCCCGACGAGGTGATAACGGGTGGCGATGGGGCTTATTCCCTGGCGAAAACCGCCGCTTTCCCTCGGGCGAGGCCGCATCCCGGCTTCCCCGCGCGGCGGGTGGTGCTAAAAAAGCGGCACGACTGCCGTGTCGGCCATTCTAGGGGGGTGGACCGCCTATGAAAAGAGCACCGAGGCCGCCCAATGCTCCGCTCCTTAATGGAATCTTACCGGCACCGCTGCAGGGCCGCCGCCGGAAGCCGCGGGCGCCGACCGGCAGGCGATCACGGATCTGGCGGCCGGCCAGGCGGTTCCACGCCCGGGCTCGGCAAGGCGGGTTGCCGCCGGGCCGAGGGCGGAGTCTTCACAAATCGTCCGGCGCAAGTCATTGTGTCGCGCCGACGGCCGGTGGCTTGGGCGCGGTGAGGGGCAGGGGAAGTCCGATCCGATGAAAATCAGCGTTGCTAGGGAACGCCGCCCTGACGAGCGGCGCGTTGCCGCCTCGCCCGAACTCGGTGAAGCGATTGATAAGCCAGGGGCATGAGGTGGTGATCGAGACCGGCGCCGGTGCCGGCGCGGCCTTTCCCGACGCCGCCTATGTCGCCGTGGGCGCCACCATTGCGCCCGACGCCGCGGCGGCGCTCGGCGTCGGCGACATCGTGCTCAAGGTGCAGCGGCCGCTGCGCGCCGGCGAAGGTGCGGTCGACGAGCTCGCCTTGCTCAAGCGCGGCGCGGTGCTGATCGGGATGTTGCAGCCGCTGCAGCATCGCGACGATGTCGAGGCCTATGCCAAGGCGGGGGTCGCCGCCTTCGCCATGGAGCTGGTGCCGCGCATCACCCGGGCGCAGTCGATGGACGTGCTGTCCTCCCAGGCCAATCTGGCGGGCTACAAGGCGGTGCTCGACGCCGCCGGAGAATTCGGCCATGCCTTCCCGATGATGATGACCGCGGCCGGCACCATTCCGCCGGCGCGCGTGCTGGTGATGGGCGCCGGCGTCGCCGGGCTGCAGGCGATCGCCACCGCGCGGCGCCTCGGCGCCGTGGTCTCAGCCACCGATGTGCGGTTCGCCGCCAAGGAGCAGGTGGAGAGCCTCGGCGCCACCTTCCTCGCCGTCGATCTCGAGGCGATGAAGGCGATGGAGACCGCCGGCGGCTATGCCAAGGAGATGGGCGAGGATTTCGCCCGCCGTCAGCGCGAGCATGTCACCGAGGCGCTGAAGAAGATCGACATCGTGCTTTGCACCGCGCTGATCCCTGGGCGCAAGGCGCCGGTGCTGATCACGCGCGACATGGTCGCGGTGATGCGGCCGGGCTCGGTGATCGTCGATCTCGCCGTCGAGCAGGGCGGCAATGTGGAGGGCAGCGTGTTCGGCAAGACGGTGACGACCGCCAACGGCGTCAGCATCATCGGCCATGCCAATGTGCCCTCGCGCATCGCCGTCGACGCCAGCCAGCTCTACGCCCGCAACCTGCTCGCCTTCCTGGCGCTGATCATCGACAAGGACAAGGCCCTCAAGATCGACACCGCCGACGAGATCGTCAAAGCCACCCTGCTGACCCGCGACGGCGCGGTGGTCCATCCGCAATTGGCCCCGGCGGCGGCAGGAGCATAGAGCCCATGGAGCACAGCGACGTCTTCGTCTCCTTCCTCACCGTCTTCGTGCTCGCCTGCTTCGTCGGATATTACGTCGTCTGGCGGGTGACGCCGGCGTTGCATTCGCCGCTGATGAGCGTCACCAACGCCATCTCCAGCGTCATCATCGTCGGCGCGCTGATCGCCGCCGGTCCGGCCGGCCTCAGCTTCTCCAAGGTGATGGGTTTCGTCGCCGTGATCCTCGCTTCGATCAACATCTTCGGCGGCTTCATCGTCACCCAGCGCATGCTGCAGATGTTCCAGAAGAAAAAGCCGAAATAGGAGCCAGGCAGACCGTGAGCGCCAATCTCGCCGCACTGCTCTATCTCGTCGCCTCGATCTGCTTCATCATGGCGCTGCGCGGGCTGTCCTCGCCGGTGACGGCGCGCGGCGGCAATCTCTTCGGCATCATCGGCATGGTGATCGCCGTCGCCACCACCTTGGCCTCGCCGGGCGTCGTCAGCTATCCCCTCATCATCCTCGGCGTGGTCATCGGCGGCGCCATCGGCACCTTCATCGCGCTGCGCATCCAGATGACGGCGCTGCCGCAGCTCGTCGCCGCCTTCCACAGCCTGGTCGGCCTCGCCGCCGTCTGCGTCGCCGCCGCCGCCTTCTACGATCCCGCCGCCTACGGCATCGGCATGGCGGGTGCGATTCACGCCAACAGCCTCGTCGAGATGTCGCTCGGCACGGCGATCGGCGCCGTCACCTTCACCGGCTCGATCATCGCCTTCGGCAAGCTGCAGGGGCTGATCACCGGCAAGCCCTTGGTGTTCCCCGGCCAGCACCCGCTCAACGCGCTGCTGGGAGTGCTGCTGGTGGCGGTCATCGTCTGGTTCGTCATCGGCCAGCCGGTGGCCGCGTTCTGGGTCATCGTCCTGCTGTCGCTGGCGCTGGGCCTGCTGCTCATCCTGCCGATCGGCGGCGCCGACATGCCGGTCGTCATCTCCATGCTCAACTCCTATTCAGGCTGGGCCGCCTGCGGCATCGGCTTCACGCTCGCCAACAGCCTGCTGATCATCACCGGCGCGCTGGTCGGCTCGTCGGGCGCCATCCTCAGCTACATCATGTGCAAGGGGATGAACCGCTCGATCTTCAACGTCATCCTCGGCGGCTTCGGCACCGAGGGCGGCACCGTGGCGGCCGGTGCCCAGGGCGACCGCGCGGTGAAGTCCGGGCAGCGCCGAAGACGCCGCCTTCATCATGAAGAATGCCAGCTCGATCATCATCGTGCCGGGCTACGGCATGGCGGTGGCCCAGGCGCAGCACGCGCTGAAGGAAATGGCCGATGTCCTGAAGCGCGAAGGGGTGAGCGTGCATTACGCCATCCATCCCGTGGCGGGTCGCATGCCCGGCCACATGAACGTGCTGCTCGCCGAGGCCAACGTGCCCTATGAGGACGTGCTCGAGCTCGAGGAGATCAACCGCGATTTCGCCTCGACCGACGTCGCCTTCGTCATCGGCGCCAATGACGTGACCAATCCCGCGGCCAAGACCGATCCCGCCTCGCCGATCTACGGCATGCCGATCCTCGATGTCGAGCGCGCCAAGACCGTGCTCTTCGTCAAGCGCTCGATGGCCTCGGGCTATGCCGGCGTCGAGAACGAGCTGTTCTTCCGCGACAACACCATGATGCTGTTCGGCGACGCCAAGAAGATGTGCGAGCAGATCGTCAAGGCGCTGGCATGACCGGGGAGACAACGCGATGAAGGTCCGTGCGGCGGTTGCGCAGCGGGCGAGGGCGCCGCTCAGCATCGAGACGGTCGATCTCGAGGGCCCGCGCCAGGGCGAGGTGCTGGTCGAGATCAAGGCGACCGGCCTCTGTCACACCGATGCCTACACGCTCTCGGGCGCCGATCCCGAGGGCCTCTTTCCCGCGATCCTCGGCCATGAAGGCGCCGGCGTCGTCGTCGAGACCGGACCTGGCGTCACGACCCTAAAGGCCGGCGATCACGTCATTCCGCTCTACACGCCGGAATGCCGGCAATGCGAGTATTGCCTCAGCCGGAAAACCAATCTCTGCCAGGCGATCCGCGGGACCCAGGGCCAGGGCCTGATGCCCGACGGCAGCAGCCGCTTCTCGCTCGACGGCAAGCCGGTGCTGCATTACATGGGCACCTCGACCTTCGCCAATTTCACCGTGGTGCCGGAGATCGCGCTCGCCCGCATCCGCGCCGACGCGCCCTTCGACAAGGTCTGCTACATCGGCTGCGGCGTCACCACCGGCATCGGCGCGGTGATCAACACGGCGAAGGTCGAGCCCGGCGCCAAGGTTGTCGTCTTCGGGCTGGGCGGCATCGGCCTCAACGTGGTGCAGGGTGCCCGGCTCGCCGGCGCCGACATGATCGTCGGCGTCGACGTCAACCCGGCGCGGCGTGCGCTGGCCGAGGAATTCGGCATGACGCATTTCGTCAATCCCAAGGAAGCGCGCGAGGAGCTCGTGCCGTATCTCGTCGGCCTGACCAAGGGCGGCGCCGATTACAGCTTCGAATGCATCGGCAATGTCGACATCATGCGTCAGGCGCTGGAGTGCTGCCACAAGGGCTGGGGCGTCTCGGTCATCATCGGCGTCGCCGGCGCCGGCCAGGAGATCCGGACGCGGCCCTTCCAGCTGGTCACCGGCCGGGTCTGGAAAGGCAGCGCCTTCGGCGGCGCGCGCGGCCGCACCGATGTGCCGGGCATCGTCGACTGGTACATGGATGGCAAGATCAAGATCGATCCGCTGATCACCCACACGCTGGCGCTCGCCGACATCAACCACGGCTTCGACCTCATGCACGAAGGCAAGTCGATCCGCAGCGTCGTGGTGTATTAGGGACCGCGTGGCAGGGGTTAGTAGCCTTCGCGCTCCAGCCGCTTGCGCAGCAGCTTGCGGTGGCGGCGCACCGCCTCGGCCTTCTCGCGGGCGCGCCGCTCGGACGGCTTCTCGTAATTGCGGCGCAGCTTCATCTCGCGGAACACGCCTTCGCGCTGCAGCTTCTTCTTGAGGGCGCGCAGCGCCTGATCGACATTGTTGTCGCGGACGAGGATTTGCACGAGAGCGCCACTCCGATCGCAGAGCCAAAAAAAAGCCGGCTGCGGAGCTGCAGCCAGTTGCCGCCATAGATAACATGCCTGCGCCGGCTTGTGAAGCCGGGGCTGGCCCCCCGCCTGCGCCGGCGCGGCGGGGGTAACGAGCGGTAATATTGCCGGTGCTTTACCCCGGCCGCCGCGGCGCACATATTAGCTACCCATGGCCATCCTCAAGATCGCCCGCATGGGCCACCCGGTGCTGCGCGGCGCCGCTGCCGAGATCGCCGACCCGACATCGCCCGAGATCGCCCGGCTGGTCGCCGATATGTGCGAGACGCTGGCGGATATCGGCGGCGCCGGGCTTGCCGCGCCGCAGGTGCATGTGCCGCTGCGCCTCGTCATCTTCCAGGTGCCGGCCGAGCGCACCACCGGCGTCGAGGGCGATGTGGCGCTGGAGCTGACCGCGCTGGTCAACCCCGTTATCGAGCCCATCGGCGAGGCGCGCGAGCTCGGCTGGGAAGGCTGCCTCTCGGTGCCGGGGCTGCGCGGCGCCGTGCCGCGCTGGATGCGCATCCGGTATCGCGGGTTGACGCCGCGGGGCGAGCGGATCGAGCGCGTCGCCGCCGGGTTTCATGCCCGCGTCGTGCAGCATGAATGCGACCATCTCGACGGCATTCTCTATCCGCAACGCATGCCCGATCTCGGCCTGCTCGTCTTCAACGAGGAGGGCGCGCGCTATCCGATCGATCTCGGCATCGGCGCGGGCGCCGACGACGTGGAGTAGGCTATGGACGAGCACGAGCAAGACAGGCGCTGGGCGCTGATCGAGGCGGTGCTGCCGGACGTGCCGTTCGACGGCTGGAGCCGCGGCGCGGTTACCGCGGCGGCGCGCCGCCTCGGCTGGGAAGACGCGGAGCTCGCGGTGCTGTTTCCCGGCGGCGCGCGCGACGTTGTTGCCGGCTTCAGCCGCTGGGCCGATCAGCGCATGCTGGCGGCGCTCGCCGACCGGCGCCTCGAGGCGATGAAGGTGCGCGAGCGCGTAGCACTTGCCGTCAGCACGCGGCTGGCGCTGCTCGAGCCGCATCGCGAGGGGGTGCGCCGTGCGCTGTCGCTGCTGGCGCTGCCGCAGCACGCGCCGCTGGGGTTGCGGCTGCTTTATGAAACGGTCGACGCCATCTGGTATGCCGCCGGCGACACCGCGACCGATTTCAATTTTTACACCAAGCGCGGTCTGCTGGCCGGCGTCTATGCCGCCACGACGCTCTATTGGCTCGACGACCACTCGCCCGGCGGCGTCGAGACGCAAGCCTTCCTCGAGCGCCGGCTCGGCGACGTCATGGCGCTGCCCCGGCTCGGCGCGCGCTTGCGCCGGCGCCTTGGCCGGCTGCCCGATCCGTTCCGGCTGATGCGCGTGGCGCGGCGGCCCTAACCCGAGGCCTCATGGGCGCGAATAGCCGAGCGGCTGGTCGAGCCGGGCGGCGGGGAGGCCGACGCGGCCATCCGCTTCGGCCGCGCCGGCTGGCGCGGCGACCTCGCCTGCGACTTCCTGTTCGCCGATCGCCGCCTGCCGGTCTGCAGCTCGCGCTATGCCCAGAACCAGCCGGTCGCCGCCGGCAGCGCCGATCCCCTGGCCGGGCACACCCTGCTCGAGGCCCTGTCGCAACCGGAAGATTGGGCGGACTGGCTGCGCTGGACCGGTGGCGCGGCCGCGGGCGCGCGGCGTCTCGCCTTCGGCGACGAACGGCTGACCGCGGCGGCGGCCGAGCGCGGCCTCGGCATCGCTTTGTACGACCGCGCGCTGGTCGCCGACCGCCTCCTCGCCGGCGCATTGCTGGCGCCGCTCGAGCCGCTGGAGATGCTGCGCGGCACGGCCTGGTTCCTGGTCTATCCCGCCGCCGCGGCGGCGAACCCGGTGATCGCCGCCTGCCGCGCCTGGCTGCTCGAGGAGAGCGACGGGCTGATGCCGTGATTAATTTCGCCGCGGCAGCAGCCGCGTCACATGGCCCATCTTGCGGCCGGGCACGGCCTTGCCCTTGCCGTAGAGATGCAGCTTGGCCGCGGGCTCGGCGAGCGCGTCGCGCCAGCGCTCGACGTCGGCGCCGATCAGGTTCTTCATCACCGCGTCGGAATGCCGCTCCGGCGAGCCCAGCGGCAGGCCGCAGATCGCGCGCACCAGCTGCTCGAACTGGCTGGTGGCGCAGGCATCGATGGTCCAATGCCCGGAATTATGCGGCCGCGGCGCGAGCTCGTTGACCAGCACCTCGCGGTTGGAGGTCACGAACATCTCGACCGCGAGCAGCCCGACAAGGTCGAGTCGCTCGGCGACGTGGCGCGCGATCGCCTCGGCGCGCATCGCCACCTCGGGTGCGACCCGGGCCGGCGCGATGGTGGTGTCGAGGATATGGTGCGCGTGGTGGTTCTCCACCGGCACATAGGTTGCCCAATGGCCGCTGGTGCCGCGGGCGACGATCACCGAGATCTCGCAGATGAAGTCGACATAGCTCTCGAGAATGCCGAGCTCGGCGCCCATTTCGCTCCAGGCGGCGGCGAGATCGGTGTCGGGACGGATCGCCACCTGACCCTTGCCGTCATAGCCGCCGCGCACCGTCTTGAGCACCCCCTGCGGGCCGATATCGCGCACCGCGCGCTTCAGCGCCTCGGTGCTGGCGACCTCACGGTACTGCGCGGTGGCGACGTCGATCGAGTGCAGGAAATCCTTTTCCTTGAGCCGGTCCTGCGCGATGCGCAACGCGCCCGGACCAGGCCGCACCGGCTTCATCTCGGCGAGGATCTCCGCGGTGTCCGCCGGCACGTTCTCGAATTCGAAGGTAACGACGTCGACCGCTGCGGCGAAACGCGCCAGCGCAGCGCGGTCGTCATAGGCGGCGGTGGTGGCGTAGGGCGTCACCTGCTTCGCCGGGCTGTCCTGCTCGGGGCAATAGATGTGGCAGCGATATCCCAGCGCCGCTGCCGCCAGCGCCGTCATGCGGCCAAGCTGACCGCCGCCGAGAATGCCGATCGTCGCCCCGGGCTCGATCATCAGCCTTCCGGGCGCTCGGCCACCGCCTCGGTTTGCGCCTGCCGCCAGCGGTCGAGCGCGGCGGCGACGTTGCTGTCGCCAAGCGCCAGTATCGCCGCCGCCAACAGCGCGGCATTGACCGCGCCGGGCTTGCCGATGGCGAGCGTGCCGACCGGCACGCCGCCGGGCATCTGCGCGATGGAGAGCAGGCTGTCCATGCCTTTGAGCGCATGGCTTTCGATCGGCACGCCCAGCACCGGCAGCGGCGTCAGCGACGCCACCATGCCGGGCAGATGCGCCGCGCCGCCGGCGCCGGCGATGATGACCTTCAGTCCGCGCTGGCGCGCGCCCTCGGCATAGACGACGAGTCGCTTGGGCGTGCGATGGGCCGAGACGATGCGTCGCTCATGCGCGATGCCGAGCGTGTCCAGCGTCTCGGCGGCATGGCGCATCGTCTCCCAATCGGACTGGCTGCCCATGATGATGCCGACCGCCGGTTGCGCGTCGCTCATCCCGTTCCATCCTCTGCCGCGGAAAGCGCGCATTATAGGTGCGAGGGAGGTGAGAGCAAGCGGACTTCGCTCGCCTTCGGCGCTCGCAGCTTTGCGCCGCCGCCGGTTTCTGGCATAATTCCAAGAGTTTCGCGACTCGGAGCGTCGTTCTCGGCATTATGGAAATCCGCGACACCAAGCCGGTCCGCGGTGCCGGCGCCGGCCGCAAGGCCGAGGCGCGTGCGGCCGTCGGCGAGAGCAGCGCCGCCGTGCCGGCGGAGCCGACCGATATCCTCAATCTTGCCGGCGTCGGCGAGACCGAGCTTACGCCCAAGCTGCGCCAGGCGATCCTGGGCCTCATGGCCGAGGTCGACACGCTGCGCCGCGAGCTCGGCGAGGCGCGCCAGCGCATCGGCTATCTCGAGCGGCTCGCCGACGAGGATCCGCTGATGCCGATCGCCAACCGCCGCGCCTTCGTGCGCGAGCTGACGCGCATGATGTCGTTCGCCCAGCGCTATGGCACGCCGGCCAGCGTCGTCTATATCGACGTCAACCATATGAAATCGATCAACGACAGCAACAGCCACGCCGCCGGCGACGCGGCGCTGATGCAGGTGGCGCGCGTGCTGCTCGACAATGTCCGCAACACCGACGTGGTGGGACGGCTGGGCGGCGACGAGCTGGGCGTGCTGCTGGTGCAGACCGATCAGCCGCTCGCCGAGCAGAAGGCGGCGCAGCTCGCCGCCGCGGTCGCCGCGGCGCCGCTGCACTGGCAGGCAAGCGAGATCCCGCTCAGCATCTCCTATGGCGTCTATTCCTTCAGCGGCGGCGAGAATGCCGGCGACGCGCTCGACGCCGCCGATCGCGCCATGTACCAGGCCAAGCGCCAGCGCGGCGACGCGCCCGGCCCGGCGCAGGCCTAGGGCCTGTCTCGGCAGGCTCTCAGGCTATGATGTCGGGCAGCAGCTGACTCTCGAGCTTGGCGATCAGGTCCTTGAGCGCGAGCTTGCGTTTCTTCAGGCGCTGTACATGGACCGGATTGAATGCGCCCTGATCGCCCAGCCGGGCGATCGCCTCATCGAGGTCGCGATGCTCGCTCTTGAGCGCCTCGATCCTGGCCTTGATAGCTTCGACGTCAAGATCCATGACCGGAATGATCGCTCTGTCGGTTGGCGGTTAACATTATAGCAAAGGCCGGCGCGGAAGGTGAGGGGAGCTGCTGACGGCGTTAACCACTCGCGGCAAGGAGACCTCGCATGGCGCTTGCGCCCAAGACCATCGGCATTCTCACCAGCGGCGGCGATTGTGCCGGGCTCAACGCCGCGATTCGCGCCGTGGTCAGCCGCGCCGTCCAGGCCCATGGCTGGCGCGTCCTTGGCATCCACAACGGCACCATGGGCCTGCTGCGCCGGCCGCTCGAATTCGAGGCGCTCGACCTGCGCATTGCCACCGGCAATATCCTGCGGTTGGGCGGCACCATCCTCGGCACCACCAACCGCGGCGATCCCTTCGCCTTCCCGATGCCCGATGGCAGCCTGAAGGACCGCTCGGAAGAGGTCATTGCCGGCCTGCGCGAGCTCGGCGTCGACACGCTCATCGGCATCGGCGGCGATGGCAGCTTCACCATCCTGCGCCGCCTGGCGCAGCAGGGCGGCATCAAGCTGGTCGGCATTCCCAAGACCATCGACAATGATGTCGGCGCCACCGAGAACTCGATCGGCTATCACACCGCGGTCATGGTCGCGACCGAGGCGCTCGACCGGCTGCAGCCGACCGCGGCGAGTCATGACCGCGTCATGATCCTCGAGGTGATGGGGCGCGACGCCGGCCATATCGCGCTTGCCGCCGGCATCGCCGGCGGCGCCGACGTCATCCTCATTCCCGAGATTCCCTACACCGTCGAAGGGGTGGCGGCGCATATCGAGAAGGTCCGCCGGCAGGGGCGCAACTTCGCCCTGGTCGTCGTCGCCGAAGCGGTGAAGGACCATACCGGGCAGCGCGTGCAGCGCCAGCATTCCAGCGGCGGCGTCACCTATGGCGGCATCGGCCATGGCCTCGGCGACGCGCTGGCGCTGCTCACCGGCGCCGAGACGCGCGTCACCGTGCTGGGCCATGTGCAGCGCGGCAGCCAGCCGACCTGGAGCGACCGCATGATCGCCTCGGCCTTCGGCGTCCATGCCGTCGATCTCATCGCCGCCGGCAAATCCGACCGCATGGTCGCCTGGCAGAACCGCGCGGTGATCGACGTGGCGCTGAGCGACGCGATCGCGGCGCCGCAGCAGGTCGATCCCGACAGCGCCCTGGTGCGCACCGCGCGCGGACTTGGTATTAGTCTCGGCGATGGCTGAGACCGCCGACCCGTTCTGGACCTTCAGCCTGGCCTTCTACGGCCGGCCGGGGGTATCGCCTGCCTGCATCGCGCTGCAGGACCGGCATGGTTGCGACGTCAATCTGCTGCTCTATGCCTGCTGGGTCGGGCTGAGCGGGCGCGGCCGGCTCGACGCCGCCGATATCGCCGCCGCCGAGGCCGCCAACGCGCCCTGGCGCAACGGCGTGATCGAGAAACTGCGCGCCGCGCGCCGTGCGCTGCGCGAAGAGGACCGCCGCGGCCCCATCCTCGAGCTCTACGAGGCGGCGAAAGCGGCGGAGCTTGCCGCGGAGCGCATCGCGCAGCGCCGCCTCGAGGCGCTGGCGCCGCCCGAAGCCGCGTCGGACGCCGCCACGCGCGCTGCGGATGGTGCCGCCAACCTCGCGCTTTATCTCGAAGGCAGATCCGCCGGCGAGGAAGCGGCGCCGATCTTCGCCGCGATCGCGGCGGCGGCGGGCTGAGCGCAACGACAGGCGGCGGCCGCCGCGGGGGAGGAGACATGCATGTTAAGCTGATGGCCGCGGCGTTGAGCCTCATCGCGCTCGTCGGCGCCGCGCCCGCCCGGGCCGGCGAGGGTCTCGTGCAGCTGCCGACGCGGCCCGGGGTGACGCAATCTTTCTGGCTGACGCAGCCTTCCGGCAAGCCGGTGGCGAGCATCATCCTGTTCACCGGCGGCAACGGCGTGCTTGGCAGCGCGCATAACCCCGTGCTCAAGGGCCAGAACTTCCTCATCCGCTCGCGCGACAAATTCGCCGCCGCCGGTTTTCTCGTCGCCTCGGTCGACGCGCCATCGGACCGCCAGGTAGGGCTCGACGCCTTTCGCAGCAGCGCCGAGCATGCGCAGGACATCGCCGTCGTCATCGCCTATCTGCGGCAGCAGGCGCCGGTGCCGGTCTGGCTCATCGGCACCAGCATGGGCACCATCTCCGCCGCCAACGTCGCGGCGCGGCTGAGGAGCGGCGGCGCCGACGGGCTGGTGCTGACCTCGAGCATCGTCGCGTCGAGCCGCCGCGCCGCGCCGATCAGCGCCAATGTCGAGGTCGGCGACATCGCGCTGCCGACGCTCTTTGTGCACAACAAGGACGACGCGTGCCTGCTCTGTCCGTTCAGCGCCGTGCCGGACATGATGGCGCGCTTCACCCACGCGCCGCGCAAGGAGCTGATCGCCGTGAGCGGCGGCAGCACGCCGCTCAGCGATCCCTGCGAGGCGCTGTCGCGCCACGGCTATATCGGCATCGAGGACGAGGTCGTCGGCGATATCGCGCGCTGGATCAAGCGCGATTGAGATCAGGCGGGCTTCTGCCGCCGCAGCGGGCGCAGCGTCTCCTCGCTCTCAGCCTCGCCCCAGCGCCTGACCGTCGGCGCCTCGAGGCCGAAGAGATCGAGCATGCGGCCGAGCGTGTGGTCGACCATCTCGGCAAGCGTCCGCGGCTCGGCATAGAAAGCGGGCACCGGTGGCGCGAGCACCGCCCCCATCTCGGCGAGCGCAGTCATGCTGCGCAGATGCCCGAGATGCAGCGGCGTCTCGCGCACCATCAGCACGAGCCTCCGGCGCTCCTTGAGGCAGACATCGGCGGCGCGGGTGAGCAGCGTCGAGGTCGTGCCATGCGCGATCTCGGACATGCTGCGGATCGAGCACGGCGCGACGATCATGCCGAGGGTGCGGAACGAGCCCGACGCGATCGGCGCGGCGATGTCGCCCACGGCATGCGCCCGCGTGGCCAGCGCCTGCACCTCGGCGACCTTGCGGCCGGTCTCATGCGCCAGCGTGACCTCGGCCGCCTTGGTCATCACCAGATGCGTCTCGACCGGGAGATCGCGCAGGATTTCCAATAGCCTGACGCCATAGGTGACGCCCGAGGCGCCGCTGATCCCGACGATGAGGCGCGGTGTCGCAGTCATGTCTTTATCCCCTGGGCGGTGCTGGAATCCGCCGCGCCGCCAGCATATCTCTTCTTGGTGCGCCGCTCCAATCGGCGTTAGCATGGAGCCGTCAGCAGCCCTCACCGCGTTTAAGCATAGGAGGAGCCATGTCGCTGCAGGATCGCATCGAATCCCTCCGGGCCCGCCATCGCAGCCTGGAGGAGTCCATCGATCAGGAAACCAGCCGACCGATGCCCAATATCGAGATCCTCGCCGACTTGAAGCGCCAGAAACTCCGAATCAAAGACGAAATATTCGGTCTAGAGCATACCGCTCACGCCACGCAGTAACATACGACATCCTAGCCGGTTCTGACCGGGGCGCTGTCGCTCGCGCCCAGGGCTTTTGCCTGCTCGCGCAGGGCGAATTTCTGCACCTTGCCGGTGGAGGTCTTGGGCAGCGGGCCGAATACCACCGTTCGCGGCGCCTTGAATCGCGCCAGATGATCCCGGCAGTAAAGGATGATCTCGTCCGCCGTGGCGCTCGCGCCCGGCTTCAAGGTGACGAAGGCGCAGGGCGTCTCGCCCCAGGTCTCGTCCGGACGCGCCACCACCGCCGCCTCGAGCACGGCAGGGTGGCGATAGAGCACGCTCTCGACCTCGATGGTTGAGATGTTCTCGCCGCCGGAGATGATGATGTCCTTGGAGCGGTCCTTGATCTCGATATAGCCGTCGGCGTGCATCACGGCGAGATCGCCGGTGTGGAACCAGCCGCCGGCAAAGGCCTCATCGCTCGCTTTGGGGTTCCTAAGATAACCCTTCATGACGATGTTCCCGCGCATGAACACCTCGCCGATGGTCAGACCGTCGCTCGGCACCGGCGCCAGGGTTGCGGCATCAGCCACCATCAGCCCCTCCAGCACCGGGTAGCGCACGCCCTGGCGCGCCTTCATCGCGGCGAGCTGCTCGGCCGGGAGCGTGTCCCATTCGCCATGCCAGGCGCAGACCGTGGCCGGGCCGTAGGTCTCGGTCAGGCCGTAGACATGGATGATGCGGAATCCCAACGCCTCCATCCCCTCGATGACCGCGGCCGGCGGCGCGGCGCCGGCGGTCATCATCCGCACCTCGCGTCCCGCCGCCTTGCGCCGCAGCGCCTCGGGCGCGTGCAGCAGCATGTTCATGACGATGGGGGCGCCACAGAGATGACTGACGCCCTCCTCGGCAATGGCGGCGTAGATCGCCGCGGCCTCGACCCGGCGCAGGCAGACATGCGTTCCCGCCAGCGCGGTCACCGTCCAGGGGAAGCACCAGCCGTTGCAATGGAACATCGGCAATGTCCAGAGATAGACCGGGTGTTGCGGCATGCCCCAGACGACGGCGTTGCCGAGCGCGTTGAGATAGGCGCCGCGATGGTGATAGACGACGCCTTTGGGATTGCCGGTGGTGCCGGAGGTGTAGTTGAGCGCGATCGCGTCCCATTCGTCGCCCGGGTTGCGCCAGGCGAAATCGGCGTCGCCGGTGGCGATGAAGCGCTCGTAATCCATCTCGCCGAGGAGCTTGCCCGGCGGTGCCAGTGCGTCGTCGATGTCGATGACCAGCGGCTTGCGCTTAAGCAGCGCCAGCGCCTTCTCGATCACCGGCGAGAATTCGCGGTCGGTGATCAGCACTTTCGCTTCGCCATGCTCGAGGATGAAGGCGATCATCGCGGCGTCGAGGCGGATGTTGAGCGCATTCAGCACCGCGCCGGTCATCGGCACGCCGAAATGGGCCTCGAGCGCCTCCGGCGTGTTGGTCGCCATCACCGCCACGGTGTCGTTCTTGCTGACGCCGCGCCGGCTGAGCGCGCTGGCGAGCTGGCGGCAGCGCGCATAGGTCTCGGCCCAGCGGTAGCGGCGCCGGCCATGGACCACGGCGAGCCGGTCGGGGAAGGTGGCGGCGCTGCGGGCGAGGAAGCCCAGCGGCGACAGCGGCACGTAGTTCGCCGGGTTGCGGTCGAGGCTGCTGCCATAGAGGTTTGGGCTTTCAGGCATGTCTCTCTCCTGGTGCTCAGAGCGGCTGATTCCCGGCCAGGCTGCATCGGTTAAGACGACATTAAAGACTATATGCTTCTCTCGGTAGAGGCGTGAGCGGCGGGTCTCCGGCGGGCCCCACTCGGCTCCGGAGCGCGTCGCTGGCGGCGCGCGCAGGCGGTCACGGAAGCGGGTCCGATGCAAGTGGAGCAGCTCCTATGGTCCCCGGAGCAAGGCTGGCAGCGTCTCGGCGCCGCCGCGCCGGTCGCGCCATCGCTCGTCCGCTTCGCCGCTCCGGGGATGCTGGACGACGGCGCGCGCTGTGCCGAGCTGCGCGCCTTCTATCCTTCGGCGACGCCGGTCGGCTGCACCACCGGCGGCGAGATCGCGCCGTCGGAAACCTCGCCCTATCCCGATCGGCGCAATCGGACGATGACGATCACGACGATCGGCGAGGCGTGAGCATGCACAAGCTGTTGCAGCGCCAGCTCAGGCAAGCTCGCAAGGACGGCGACGGCGACGCGATCGACCTCGACCGGCTGCTCGCGCTGGTCGATGCCGCCTATGGCGAGATCGACCGCGAGCGGCGCAAATCGGCGCATGCCCGTCGCGTCATGGCCGAGGAGCACGAGGCGCTCAACGCGCGCCTGTTGCGGCTGCGCGACGCGATCTCGACGATGGGTGCCGGCTTTGCCATCTGGGATGCGCAGGATCGGCTGGCGCTGTCGAACGACCGCTTCAAGGAATTCGTCGCCGAGGTCGCCGACCGCGTCAAGCCGGGCATCAGCTTCGCCGAGCTGATCGAGGCCGAGACGGAAGGCGAGCTGATCGACCCGGCGCCGCATGCATCGCTCGCGCTATGGGCGAGCTGGCGGCTGGCGCGGCACCTGGCGCCCGCCGGTCCGCTGCAGATCGTCTATCGCGACGGTCGGCTGCTGCAGGTGTGGGAAAAGTCCACGCATGAAGGCGGCATCGTCGGCCTTTATGCCGATATCACCGACACGCGCCGCATCGAGGACGAGCTCCGGCGCGCCAAGGAGACGGCCGAGGCCGCGAACCGCACGAAATCCGAGTTCCTTGCCAATATGAGCCATGAGCTGCGCACGCCGCTCAACGCCATCATCGGTTTTTCCGAGGCGATGATCGGCGAGATCAAGGGGCCGCTCGGCCACCCGAAATATCGCGACTATGCCGGCGACATCCTCGCCGGCGGCAAGCACCTGCTCGAGCTCATCAGCGACATTCTCGACATGTCCCGGATCGAGGTCGGGCGCTACGAGCTGCATGAGGAATGGATCGCCGTCGCCGAGGCGGTGGATGCGGCGTTGCGGCTGATCCGGCCGCGCGCCGAGGAGGCCGGGATCCGGCTGCGCGTCGAGATCGCGTCGGAGCTGCCGCCGCTTTATGCCGAGCACCGCGCGGTGCGGCAGATCCTGCTCAATCTGGTCGGCAACGCCGTCAAGTTCAGCAACCGGGACGGCGACATCACGATCGATGCCGGGCTGCTGCCCGATGGCGGCTTGCGCCTCAGGGTGAGCGATACCGGCATCGGCATCGCCGCGGATCACTTGCCGCTGGTGCTGAAGCCGTTCGGCCAGGTCGAGACCGCGCTGTCGCGCCAGCATGGCGGCGTCGGGCTCGGCCTGCCGCTGTCGAAGCGCCTGGCCGAGCTGCATGGCGGGACGCTCGAGATCACCAGCACGCCCGGGCTCGGCACCACGGTCGAAGTCCGCTTCCCGCGCGAGCGCGTGGGATTCGAGCAGCTGCGCGCTGCCTTCTCCTGAGTGGCGGCGGCGCTTGACGCGGAATCCCTAGGGAAACTACCTATAGGAACGTCCGGCGCGGATAGCGAGCATGGCGGCAGCCATGCCGCGGAGGGAGGGCCCATCATGACCGGCCGATATACCGAGGCGCACCGCCGCTCGTTGGCGGATCCCGCGGGGTTCTGGGCCGAGGCGGCACAGGCGATCGAGTGGCAGCGGCGCTGGGACACCGTGCTCGACGATTCCAACCCGCCGTTTTATCTCTGGTTCCGCGGCGGCAGGCTCAACACCTGCTGGAACGCGCTCGACCGGCACGTCGCCAATGGCCGCGGCGAGCAGGCGGCGCTGATCTATGACAGTCCGGTCGCCGGCGAGATCAGGACCTTCAGCTACCGCGATCTGCGCGACCGGGTGGCGCGGCTCGCCGGAGCGCTGAGGGGGCTCGGCGTCGCCAAGGGCGACCGCGTCCTCATCTATATGCCGATGGTACCGGAAGCGGTGATGGCGATGCTCGCCTGCGCGCGGCTCGGCGCGATCCATTCCGTCGTGTTCGGCGGTTTTGCCGCGCCGGAGCTCGCCACGCGCATCGACGACGCCAAGCCGAAAATCATCCTCTCCGCCTCCTGCGGCATCGAGGTGCAGCGCGTCATCCCCTATAAGCCGCTCCTCGACCGCGCCATCGAGCTCGCCGCGGCGAAGCCCGATGCCTGCGTCATCCTGCAGCGGAAGATGGCGCCGGCCGCGCTCGTTGCCGGCCGCGACCATGATTGGCAGCTGCTCGTCGCCGGCGCCAGCCCCGCCGATTGTGTCGCCGTCGAGGCCACCGATCCGCTCTACATCCTCTACACCTCCGGCACGACCGGCATCCCCAAGGGCATCGTCCGCCATAATGGCGGCCACGCCGTGGCGCTGTGCTGGTCGATGGCGAACATCTACGGCATGAAGCCGGGCGAGGTGTTCTGGACCGCCTCGGATGTCGGCTGGGTGGTCGGGCATTCCTACATCGTCTATGCGCCGCTGATCTATGGCTGCACCAGCGTGCTCTACGAGGGCAAGCCCGTCGGCACGCCCGATGCCGGCGCCTTCTGGCGCGTCATCGCCCAGCACGGCGTCTCCGTCATGTTCACCGCGCCCACCGCGTTTCGCGCCATCAAGCGCGAGGATCCCGATGGCGCGCTCATCCGCCGCTACGATCGCGGCAAGTTTCGCGCGCTGTTCCTCGCCGGCGAGCGCGCCGATCCGCCGACCGTCGATTGGGCCGAACGGCAGCTCGGCGTGCCGGTGATCGACCACTGGTGGCAGACCGAGACCGGCTGGCCGATCACCGCCAACTGCCTCGGCCTCGAGCCGATGCCGGTGAAGCACGGCTCCTCGACCAAGCCGGTGCCGGGCTGGGATCTGCGCGTGCTCGGCACCGACGGGCACGAGCTGAAGCGCGGCGAGATCGGCGCGCTCTGCCTGAAGCTGCCGCTGCCGCCGGGCGCGCTGCCGACGCTGTGGCATGCCGACGACCGCTTCATCAGCTCCTATCTCGAGGAATATCCCGGCTATTACCAGACCGCCGATGCCGGCTATGTCGACGAGGATGGCTACGTCTTCGTCATGACGCGCACCGACGACATCATCAACGTCGCCGGCCACCGGCTCTCGACCGGCGGCATCGAGGAGGTGCTTGCCGCCCATCCCGATGTCGCGGAATGCGCGGTCATCGGCGTCGCCGACGCGGTCAAGGGCCAGGTGCCGGTGGGCTTCCTGGTGCTGAAGGCCGGGGCGTCGCGCTCGCCGGCGCAGGTGGCGGAGGAGGCGGTGCGGCTGGTGCGCGAGCGCATCGGCCCGGTGGCGAGCTTCAAGACGGCGGTGGTAGTGCAGCGCCTGCCCAAGACGCGCTCGGGCAAGATCCTGCGCGGCACCATGCGCCGCATCGCCGATGGCGAGGCTTACAAGATGCCCGCCACCATCGACGACCCCGCCATCCTCGACGAGATCGCCGTCAGCCTCAAAGGCGCGGGCTTTAGTGGAGCCTAGTGGGGCTCAGGCGGCGGTGTCTTCCGAGCCGCTGGCGCTGGCGACTTCATCGGCGGTCGGCGGCTGGGCGGCGGTCTTCTTGCCGCGATTGGCGCGCGACACCGCGGCGTCGAGTTCCTGCATGGTGCAGAGGCCAAGCGCCACCGGGTGGCGCGGCTTGATGTTTGGCGAGTTCCAATGGCTGCGGTCACGCACCGCGGCGATGGTCGGCTTGGTGGTGCCGACCAGCTTCGAGATCTGTCCGTCGGTGAGCTCGGGATGGCTCTTCAACAGCCAGGCGATGGCGTCGGGCTTGTCCTGGCGCTTGGCGATCGGCGTGTAGCGCGGGCCGCGATGCTTAACCACCGTCACCGGCACCGCCTCGGCCGAGATCTTGAGCCGCGCCGCCGGGTCCTTCTGGCAGCGCTCAATCTCTTCCAGCGTCAGCTGGCCGGCGGCGAGCGGGTCGAGCCCCTGCATCTGCACCGCCACCTCGCCGTCGGCGATCGCCTGCACCTCGAGCGGATGCAACCCGCAGAACTCGCCGATCTGGTCGAAGGTGAGCGACGTATTCTCGACGAGCCACACGGCCGTGGCCTTCGGCATGAGCGGCAACGCCATCAATTCCTCCTTCACTTTCAATAACTTATGATAGCCGATCGGACGGCGCCAGGGACGCGCGGCGATCGACGGTCATGTCCTGGAAGGAGGCTATATAGTCGGTTGGCGCCGGCCTGGGAAGGGTTTAGAGCCGGTTTCCGAAACCGGCGCTCAGACGGTCAGCACGATCTTGCCGATATGGGCCGAGCTCTCCATCAGCCGATGCGCCTCGGCCGCCTCGGCGAGCGGGAAGCTGCGATAGATCTGCGGCTTGACCTTGCCTTGCTCGATGAGCGGCCACACCACCCGCAGCAACGGCGCGGCGATGGCGCCTTTCTGCTCGACGCTGCGCGCCCGCAAGGTCGAGCCGGTGAGGGTGCCGCGCTTCAGCATCAGCGGCATGAGGTTGATTTCCGCCTGCGATCCGTGCAGGAAGGCGATGCTGACGATGCGGCCCTCGACGGCGAGCGCGTTGATGTTGCGCTGGATGTAGTCGCCGCCGACCATATCGAGGATGACGTCGACGCCGCGGCCGCCGGTGGCGTCCTTGACGAGCTTGACGAAATCCTCGTGCTGGTAGTCGATGCCGCGCGTCGCACCAAGGCTCTCGCAAGCGTGGCATTTGTCGCGGCTGCCGGCGGTGGCGAAGATCTGAAGCGCGCCCAGCGCCTTGGCGAGCTGGATAGCGGTGGTGCCGATGCCGCTCGTGCCGCCATGGATCAGCACGGTCTCGCCGGGCTGGAGCCGGCCGCGCTCGAAGAGATTGGTCCAGACGGTGAAGAAGGTTTCGGGCAGTGCCGCCGCCTCCGCCATGCTGAGGCCCTGAGGTACCGGCAGGCATTGCGGCTCGGGCGCCACGCAATAGGTGGCGTAGCCGCCGCCGGTCACCAGCGCGCAGACCGCGTCGCCGAGCTTGGTGTGGTTGACGCCGAGACCGACTGCGGCCACCGTGCCGGCGACCTCGAGGCCGGGGATGTCGGAGGCACCCGGCGGCGGCGGATAGGCGCCCTGGCGCTGCATCACGTCGGGGCGGTTGATGCCGGCCGCCGCCACCTTGATCAGCACCTCGCCGGCGCCGGGCATCGGCATCGGCCGCGTTCCCGGTCGCAATACCTCGGGCCCGCCGGGCTCGGTGATCTCGATGGCGGTCATGGTGGCGGGAAGCGTGGTCATGTGCGGGTCCGTCCCTGAAGCTGCGGCGGATTGCACCTCTAGCCCGACCGCGCCAGACTGGCAACAGCCGGTGCCGGGAGGAGCCATGGACGAGGAAGACCTGCTGCCGCGGCAGAAAAAGCCCCAGAAAAGGGACCTGACGCCGCTAGCGATCGCCGAGCTCGAGGCCTATATCGGCGAGCTCGAGGGGGAGATTGAGCGCGCCCGCGCCGAGATCGGCGCCAAGAGGAAGCAGCGCAGCGGCGCCGACGCCCTGTTCAAGCGCTAGCGCACGCAAGGGGTGCGCCGCAGCCCCGGCTTGCGCCGGCGTCGTCGGCTCGCCATACCGGCCGCCGACCAGCAGGGGAGTTTTCGCATGTTGCAAGGCAAGGTTGCCGTCGTCACCGGTTCGACCAGTGGCATTGGCCTCGGTATCGCGACCGCGCTTGCCGCCGAGGGAGCGGCCGTCATGCTCAACGGCTTCGGCGATGCCGGCGCGATCGAGCAGCTGACGCGCGACCTTGCCCGGCGGCATGGGATCAAAACCGCCTATTCCGGCGCCGATATGTCGAAGCCCGCCCAGATCCGGGAGATGATCGCGCAAGCCCAAAGCGAGCTTGGATCGGCCGATATCCTGGTCAACAATGCCGGCATCCAGCATGTGGCGCCGGTGGAGAGCTTCCCCGACGACAAATGGGACGCGATCATCGCGATCAACCTCTCGGCCGCCTTCCACGCCAGCAAGGCGGCGATCCCCGACATGAAGCGGCGTGGCTGGGGCCGCATCATCAACATCGCCTCGACCCACGGGCTGGTGGGGAGCGCGGAGAAGGCGGCCTACGTTGCCGCCAAGCACGGCGTCATCGGCCTTACCAAGGTGGTGGCCATCGAGGTCGCCAACAGCGGCATCACCTGCAACGCGATCTGCCCAGGCTGGGTACTGACGCCGTTGGTGCAGCGGCAGGTCGAGGCGCGCGCCCGGGAGAAGGGCCAGACGGTCGAGCACGCCCAGCGGGCGTTGCTGGCGGAGAAGCAGCCGATGCTGCGCTTTACCACGCCGGAGAATCTGGGGGCGCTGGCCTGCTTCCTGTGCGGCGACGCGGCGGCGACCATGACCGGCGAAGCGTTACCGATGGATGGCGGCTGGCTCGCGCAATAAGCAGGCAGCAGTTTCTCCTTCAACATCTCTTAACCAAGCCCAGCCATACTCCTGCCCGCGGACAGGGCTCGATCCCTGCCGAGTTTGGGTTCCGGCATCGCCTGCACCTTTACATTGTACCTTCTAGGGGCCGCCACTCGCTGGCGGCTCCGCGCCGTTCTGGCGCCGCCGCCCGAAGTCGCAAGCCGGTCCGGAAGCCGAAGGGAGCGCGCGCGGCGATCCCCCCTTCAGCTCGAGCCGCGCTCGCGCGTCAGCACGCCAACTCGCCGATCGAGGCGCCAGATCTCCAGGCACTGGGCGGCGCGATGCCGCTCCAGGACGCGCCGTGCCGCCTGCGCCGCCGCGGTATCGTCGGCGCTTTCGACGATTTCGGCGGCTGCGATGTGGCCGCTGCGATCAATGATGAAGCAACGACAAGGCCGCATCTGGCTGCCTCGCTGTTTCGGTTTCCTGTCGCTCGGCAAAATCATGCGGCGGCACCGCACCGCGCCCAAGTTAATTCGCCTTAAGGCTTCAGCCGCGAGGCTGCCGGTCGGTGGCTGCAGTCCCGGCGGCGTTTCGTGTATGGTGGCCGTCCCTTGCGTCTTTCCCCGGTGCCGCCATGGCCGACGCCAAATTTCCCAAATTTGCCACGCTGGCGCTCCATGCCGGGCAGCGGCCCGATCCCGTCACCGGCGCGCGCGCGGTGCCGATCTATCAGACGACGAGCTATGTCTTCCGCGACAGCGACCACGCCGCCGCGCTCTTCAATCTCGAGGAGCCCGGCTATATCTATTCGCGCATCGCAAATCCCACCGTCGCGGTGCTCGAGGAGCGCCTCGCGGCGCTCGAGGGCGGGGTCGGCGCGGTCTGCACCGCGAGCGGCCAGGCGGCGCTGCACCTTGCCATCGCCACCCTGATGGGCGCGGGCGGGCACATCGTCGCGGCCGCCTCGCTCTATGGCGGCTCGATCAACCTGCTGAAGCTGACGCTGCCGCGTTTCGGCATCACCGCAAGCTTCGTCGATCCCCGCGACCCCGCTGCCTTCGCCGCGGCGATCCGGCCGGAGACGCGCCTCGTCTTCGCCGAGATCCTCGGCAATCCCGGGCTCGAGGTGCTCGACATCGCCGCGGTGGCGGCGGTGGCGCATGGCGCCGGCCTGCCGCTGCTGGTCGATGCCACCTTCGCCACGCCCTATCTCTGCCGGCCGATCGAGCATGGCTGCGACATCGTCATGCATTCCGCGACCAAATGGCTGGGCGGCCACGGCGTCGCCATCGGCGGCGCGCTGGTCGATGGCGGGCGCTTCGACTGGCAGGCCTCGGGCAAGTTCCCGACCTTGAGCGAGCCTTATGCCGGCTATCACGGCATCGACTTCGCCGCGGAATTCGGGCCGCAGGCCTTCGTCATGCGCGCGCGCGCCGAGGGCCTGCGCGATTTCGGCGCCTGCCTGAGCCCGGCCAACGCCTTCCAGCTTCTCCAGGGGGTCGAGACCTTGCCGCTGCGCATGGCGCAGCACATGGCCAATACGCGTCGCGTGCTCGACTTCCTGACCAAATCCGATGCCGTCGCCTGGGTGCTCCATCCGGAGCTGGCAAGCCACCCCGACCATGCCTTGGCCGGGCGCCTGCTGCCGCGCGGCGCGGGCGCCATCGTCAGCTTTGGCATCAAGGGCGGGCGCGCCGCCGGAAGGCGCTTCATCGACAGCCTGCAGCTGGTCTCGCATCTCGCCAATGTCGGCGACGCCAAGACGCTGGTGATCCACCCCGCCAGCACGACGCATCAGCAGCTCGACGCTGCGGCGCTCGCCGCCGCCGGGATCGGCGAGGACATGGTGCGGCTTTCCGTCGGCCTCGAGGATGCGGGCGATATCATCGACGACCTCGCCCAGGCGCTGCGCGCGGCCGGCAAGGTGCCGCTGCGCCCGGCGGCGGAATAGGCCGGCGCGATGGAATTCACCCTCGACGGCCGGCGCGTCTATGCCGGCACGGGCGGGCGGGCCGCCGACCCGGGCGTGCCCAGCGTCGTGCTGCTGCATGGCGCCGGCATGGATCACACCATCTTCGCGGCGCAGGCGCGGGCGCTGGCGCATCACGGTCGCAACGTCCTCGCCTTCGATCTTCCCGGCCATGGGCGCAGCGACGGGCCGGCGCTCGGCAGCATCGCCGCGATGGCTGATTGGGTGCTCGCCGCCGCCGCCGCCTGCGGCGCCGAGTGCTTCCTTCTCGCCGGCCACAGTATGGGCTCGCTGGTCGCGCTCGAGGCGGCGGCGCGCGGCGGCGCGCGAATCGAGGCTCTGGCGCTGATCGGCTTCGCGCCGGAGATGCGCGTCCATCCCGACCTGCTCGCCGCCGCGCGCGCCGGCGCGCCGGCGGCGGTCGAGCTGATGACGAGCTGGAGCTTCGCCGCCGCGGGCCAGCTCGGCGGGGCCCGGACGCCGGGTCTCTTTCTCCCCGGCGCGGCGCTCCGGCTGCTCGAGCGCGCCGACAAGGTCAGCCTCGCCACCGACCTTGCCGCCTGCGACGCCTATCGCGGCGCCGCCGACTCGGCCGGGAAAATCCGCTGTCCGGTGCTGTTGCTGCTGGGCGGCGCCGACCGGATGACCCCCGCCGCGCAGGCGCGCAGCATCGCGCCGCGCTTTTCCGATGCACGCGTGAGCATGCTGCCGGGGGCGGGGCATCTGCTGATGATCGAGGAGCCCGGCGCCTGCCTCGCGGCGTTGCGGGGGGTGCTCTGATGGCGGCGGCGAGCGAGCGGCGGAGCGACTATCCGCATTTCCTGGCGATCACCACGCGCTGGATGGACAACGATCTCTACGGCCACATCAACAACGTCGTCTACTATTCCTTCTTCGACACCGTCATCAACGAATACCTCATTCGCAAGGGCGGACTCGACATCCAGGACGGGCCGGCGATCGGTGTGGCGGTGGAAACGATGTGCCGGTTCCACCGGGCTTTGGCCTTTCCCGAGCCGGTCGAGGCCGGGCTGCGCGTCGCCAAGCTCGGCCGTTCCAGCGTCCGCTACGAGATCGGTCTGTTCAGCCCCGGCCAGGACGAGCCCGCCGCCACCGGCCACTTCGTTCACGTCTTTGTCGAGCGTGCGACCCGGCGGCCGGCGGAGCTTCCCCCGGCCATTCGCGCCGCGCTAGCGCTGTTGCGGCCGCCTTAGCCGCACACCATCGGTTGACGCGACTCACGAGATAGGCGACTCTCCGGCAGTCCCTTTTTCGGAGGGAGCGGGTCGAAGTTGCGTAGAGTTTGGGTGACCCTTTTGTCCGGGCCGATCGTGTCCGCGGTCTGGCTTGCCGTTTGCGCTCTCTACATTCATACGCAGGTCGGCTGGGACGCGCTGGCGGCGATGCTGCCGAACGAGATCGCCGTCATCGTGCTCGGCGTCACCATGCCGCTTGCCTTTCTCTGGGTGGTCACCAGCTTCCGCCGTCGCGCCGGTGATCTCGCCGACGCCGCCGAGCGCCTGGCCGAGCGCGTCGACGCCTTCGCCTTTCCCTCCGAGCAGGCGGAGGCGCGCGCGCGCACCGCCGGCGAGACCCTGCGCCGCCAGGCCGAGGAGCTCGCCAGCACCGTCGGCGGCGCGGCCGAGCGGCTGGAGCAGACGGCCAGCGGCCTTGGCACCCGGATGGGCGAGGTGGTGACCGCGGTGAGCGGCGCTGCCGAGCGCGCCGAGCGCAGCCGCGGCGGGCTCGAGGTGGCGGCAGGCACGATCGAGCGCCTGGCGGTGGCGATCGGCGGCCACGCCGCCCAGATCGAGAAGACCGCCGGGCGCGATCTCGCCACCGCGACCGAGCGGCTGGCCGGGCAGGTGGCGGTGGTCGAGACTGTGGTCGAGCGCGCCTTTGCCGCCAGCGGCGATCGCATCGCCGGCCGCGCCGGCGAGTTGCAGGCGGGCGTTGTCGAGGCGTTCGAGCGTGCCGCCGATCGCACCGCCGAGGAGCTCGGCCGGGTGGGTGAGCGGCTGACGCGCGAGGCCGCTGCCGCCGCCGACCGCGTCGCCGGCGAGATCGGCACCTTCGAGGCGGCGGTGGCGCGCAGCACCGGCGCGGCGAGCGAACGCATTGCCGAGCAGGGTGATGCCATCGAGCAGCTCCTCGGCCAGGTCTCGGCGCGGCTCGATGCCTCCGCGACCCAGCTCGGCGGCGCGGCGCGGCGTGGCGCCGAGGCGCTCCATACTGAGACCGAGGCGCTGCTCGTCGCTTCCGACAAGGCGGCGGCGCAGGCTGAGGTGCTGGCCACCACCTTCCGCAATTACGCTGCCGATCTCACCCGCCATACCGAGCAGAGCGCGGGCCAGGCGGAGCTGCTGGGCAGCACATTCGCGCGCCAGGCGCAGGCGCTGCGCACCGCCGCCGCCGAGGCGCTGGCGCGCGTCAAGGACGGCGGCGAGGCTTTCGGCGGCAATGCCGAGCATC
Organism: uncultured Alphaproteobacteria bacterium; assembly: GCA_963789275.1. Classification (GTDB taxonomy): domain Bacteria; phylum Pseudomonadota; class Alphaproteobacteria; order ATCC43930; family CGMCC-115725; genus DAHUYF01. The sequence goes on along the minus strand of CAWBKF010000003.1, from coordinate 196,571 downwards.
TCGCCGCGGCGGCGCGCAACGCCAGCGCGCGCGTCGATGAGGTGAGCGAGGCGCTGCGCCAGCAGGCGCGCGACCTGCTCGCCGCTTCCGAGCAATCGGCGGTGCGTGTCCAGGCGGTGGGCGAATCCCTGCGCCAGCGCAGCCAGGACATCTCCGCCGTGGTGCAGGGCACCATCGCCACGGTGCGCCAGGCGGTCGACAGTTTCCGCGAGAGCGGCGACGCGCTCACCGGCTCGGCCGATCAGGCCGCGAGCAAGGTGGGCGAGGCCGCAAGCGGACTGCGCGGTCAGGCGACCGATCTGCAGACGATCGCCGACCAGGCGGCGGCGAAGATGCGGCGGGCCGGCGAGAGCTTCGACCAGCAGGCCGACCGGCTGGCCGGCACTTCGGCCGAGGCGAGCGCCGCGCTCGCCGCCGCCGGCGAGACGCTAGGCAAGCAGATGGACGGGGTCAAGGAGGGCACCGAGGTCGCGGTGGCGCAGGTGGCGCAGCTGCACGATGCCTTCACCCAGCAGCTCGGCCGGCTCAACGCCGCGCGCAACGCCGTCGCCTCGCAGGTCGCCGAGATCCGCGGCGTGCTGCAGCAGCAGACGCAAGAGCTCGGCCGCGCCTCCGAAGGCGCGGTGCAGCGCTCGACCCAAGTGGGCGACGCTTTCCGCGAGCATTCGCGCCTGCTGCGCGATGCCGCCACCGAGGCGGGCACGCAGGCCGAGGCGATGGCGGTGGTGATGCAGCGCCAGGTGCGCGACCTGCATGCCGTCGCCGACAATCTCTCGACGCTGAGCGCCGGCATCAACGAGACCTTGCAGGCGGGCTCCGGCGAGGTGACGCAGGCGAGCGACCGCGCCCATGCCAGGATCGAGGAGATCGGCCAGCTGCTCGCGGACCAGACGCGCGCCGTCGCCCAGGCAAGCGACGTGGCGGGGCTGCGGCTCGGCCAAAGCGGCGATCTGCTGCGCCAGCGCGCGGGCGAGGTGCAGGACGTCACCGACCGCGCCGCGGCCAAGCTCGGCGAGCTCGGCGAGCGCTTCACCGAGCGCAGCCAGCAGGTCTCTGCCGCCAGCGACGGCGCGGGCAGCAAGCTGCGCGACGCCAGCGCCACTTTCCGCCAGCAGGCGCAGGATCTCGCCGCCACCGCCGACCGCGTCGCCGCGCGCCTCCAGGATGCCAGCGAGCATCTCAACGAGCGCGCCGCCGCGGTGGCCGGCGCCGGCGACCTCGTCGCCAACCGGCTGCAGGAGCTGGGCGAGGCGGCGCGCAGCCAGGCGACCAACCTGACTGTGGCCTCCGAGGCGGCCTCGACCAAGGGCGAGCAGGTGAACGAGGCGCTGCGCCGCCAGCTGCGCGATCTCGCCGCCGCGGCCGAGCATACCGGCAGCCAGCTGGGCGACGTCCGCAATTCGCTGCGCGAGCAAACCACCGAGCTCAACGGCGCCACCGACAAGGCGGTGGAACGGCTGCGCGACATCGCCGACACGTTCCGCCGCCATTCCGGCGAGCTCATCGCCGCCGCCGATCGCGCCGGCGTCAAGGCCAAGGACGCGGCAGGGCTGTTCGAGACGCAGACCGAAAGCCTGCTCAAGGCGGCGAGCGATGCCTCGAACGAGGCGCAGCGGATCCGCGAGGCGGCGATCCAGACGCAGCAGGATACCTTCCTCAAGGCCGCCACCTTCATCATCGAGACCCTGCAGTCGATCGCCGTCGACCTCAACCGCGTGCTCGACCAGAGCATCCCGGACGCGGTGTGGAAGCGCTTCCACGCCGGCGACCGCGGCATCTTCACCCGCCAGCTGCTGCAGATGCAGGAGAAGAATGCGGGCCCGCTGATCAAGAAGAAGTTCGAGGACGATCCCGGCTTCCGCGACTACGTGCTGCGCTACCTAAATCAATTCGAGAACCTGCTGGCGCAGGCGCGCGAATGCGACCACATGGACGTGCTCGGCGCCACCTTCGTCACCGCCGATGTCGGCAAGCTCTATCTCATCCTGTCCAACGCTGTCGGCCGGCTGAAGCACTGACGTCGGCCGGCGGCAAGGAAAAAGGGCGGCTCGCAGGAGCCGCCCTTTCCATGCTGAGCGTTGCCGCCGGGCTTAGGCCGCGCGCTGGTCGATGACCGCGGCGCCGCTGCCCTTGGCGATCTCCACCTTGCGCGGCTTCATCGCCTCGGGAATCTCGCGCACCAGGTCGACATGCAGCAATCCGTTGTCGAGGCTGGCGCCGGCGACCTTGATGTGGTCGGCGAGCTGGAAGCGGCGCTCGAAGCTGCGGCGGGCGATGCCGCGATGGAGGTATTCCTTACCCTCTTCCTCGCGCTTCGACTTGCCGGTGACCAGCAGCGCGTTCTCCTGCACCGTGATGTCGAGCTCGTCCGCGGAGAAACCGGCCACCGCCATGGTGAGGCGATAGGCGTTCTCGCCGGTGCTCTCGATATTGTAGGGCGGATAGCCGTTGCTGCCGCTGTCGAGCCGCGTCGCAGTGTCGGCGAGGCGCATCAGCCTGTCGAAGCCGATGGTGGAGCGGAAAAGCGGTGAGAAATCGAGATTGTCCATGACCATATCCTCCAGTGAGCAACATGGGGTCTTCCCGGGCTCGCCGCGCAGGGCCAGGCGCCGGGACAGGTCGGACCCGCGAGGCGGCATCCGACGGTTATCGAGATAGTCATTCGTGCTTGCCGTTCAAGAGGCGCGAACAGGGTTAACGACACGAGCCGGTACTGGCCATGCCGCGGTCGGGGTGGTAGAGACAACAAGAGGCAGGCGAGAGGCGGCGACGTGCAGGTAACCGCGTTTTTCGGCAAGACCTATGGCGAGGCGATGGACCTTCTGGTGGAGGCGCGCGATTACTTCGCTCATCGCGAGCCGATCGACCGCCAGACCCTGCCGCCGCTGGAGCGGCTGCGCTTTTGCCGCGAGACCGTGCGGCTTACGGCGCGGCTGACGCAGATCATGGCCTGGCTGCTGGCGCAGCGCGCGGTCTTCGCCGGCGAGATCAGCCAGCAGGACGCGCTCGCCGATCACCGTGCGCTCGCCGAGGTCGGCATATGCATGGCAGGCGAGCCGATGACGGTGCCGCAGCGCCTGGCCAGCCTGCTCGACCGCAGCCAGCGCCTTTATGTGCGCGTCGCACGTCTGGACGAGCTGGCGCGCCGCCAGCTCGCATAATTCCGACCCTGGGAGAATGCCGAGGCGGCGCCGGTGCGCCGCCTCGTCGCGGCCTTACTTCTTGAGGCCGATGCCGCCGAAGCGCTTGTTGAAGCGCGCGAGCTGACCGCCGTCGAGCAGCCGCTGCTGGCCGCCGGTCCAAGCCGGATGCGATTTGGAATCGATCTCCAGTCGCAGCGTGTCGCCGGGCTTGCCATAGGTCGAGCGCGTCTTGTAGCTCGTGCCGTCGGTCATCACCACGGTGATCTCGTGATAGTCCGGATGAATGCCGTCTTTCATCGCTCTGCTCCGAAAAAGTTGCGAGTTTATACCGGAGCGATTCGCATCGCGCAACTCCGCGGCGTCGGCGACTCGCCGGGAATCATCGGTGAAGACGGTGCGAAATGCGCGTCGCGACTCCGTTTTTGTGTGTTTTCACCCAAAAAAACCGGGCTTCACCCCGGTTTTCGCGCAATTCCATTCGACTTTCAGTTGCGACTTTCATAGAATCGCCAGTGTTTCGTCGGCACAGGGGGTTTGATCTCATGAAAGCAAAGCGTAAAGCCAAGGCGGCGGCCTCAAAGGGCGCGGCCAAGAAGGCGCCGAAGCGGAAGAAAGCCGTAAAGCGCAAGAAGGCAAAAAAGAAGTAGGTCGGTCTCGCCGCCGCGACGCTCCCCCACGGAGCTTCGCGGCGGCGGTATCCGAGAGCCAAATAAGCCGCGGGGCTATGCTCCGCGGCTTTTCTCTTGCCCGTTAACGCCTGCGTCCTCTCTGGCTGCGCCTGAGGGGAGCGGCTTTCGCGGTTGCTCCGCAACCGCTGGCGCCGCCGCCCGACGAGCGCTGCGCGCTCGCGGGGTTCCCATCCGAGAAAGTTAACGCTCGGTAAGCTTCAGCTCGATGCGGCGGTTGCGGCGGAAGGCGGCCTCGTCATTGCCGGCATCGAGCGGCTGGAACTCGCCGAATCCGGCCGCCACCAGCCGGTTGGCGGGAATCCCCTGATCGATGAAGAAGCGCACCACCGAGATGGCGCGTGCCGTCGACAGCTCCCAGTTGGAGGGGAATTGCGGCGTGCTGATCGGCCGCCTGTCGGTGTGGCCGTCGACGCGCATCACCCAGTTGATATCGGTCGGGATCTTGGCCGAGATCTCGTTCAGCGCCTGCGCCACCGGCAGGAGCCGCTGCTTGGCGTCGTCGGAGAGCTCGGCGCTGCCCAGTGGGAACAGCACCTCCGACTGGAAGACGAAGCGGTCGCCGACGATGCGAATGTCCGGCCGGTCGCCCAGCACCTCGCGCAGCCGCCCGAAGAACTCCGAGCGATAGCGCGCCAGCTCCTCGACCTTGCTCGCCAGCGCGGCGTTGAGCCGCTTGCCGAGATCGGCGATCTGCACCTGCTGGTCCTTGCTCTTGGCCTCCGAGGCGTCGAGCGCCGCAGCGATCTGCTGCAGCTGCTGGCGCAGCGCCAGGAGCTGCTGGTTGAGCTGGTCGATGGTGCTTTGCGCCTCGCTGAGCTTGGCGTCGCGCTCGGCCAGCTGCTGCTGCGCCGTGCCCAGTCGTGCCTGCAGGTCGGCGGCGCCAGTGCGCTCGGTGGCGGTCGCGTCGTCGGCCTTGTTGGTGAGCTCGGCGACGCGGCTGCTGAGGGCGTCGCGCTCGGTATTGACCGCCTGCAGCTGGATCGAGAGCTGCGCCACCGTGCTGCGCAGATCGGTATTGGCCTTCTCGTCCAGCGCCAGCATGTCGGCGAGCTGCTGGATCTTCAGCCGGAGATCATGCACCTCGGCGTCGCGCCCGCTGAGCGCGTCGGACAGGTAGAACTGGCCGGCGGTGAAGACCAGCAGCACGAAGACGATGACCATGACCAGCTGCGACAGGGCATCGACGAAGCCCGGCCAGATATCGATGCTGGAGCGGCGTTGGCGGCGCGACGGGATCGCCATGGCGGGTCAATCCTGAAAAGGCTAAGAGCGCTCCGATTCCTCGGCGAGCGCGGCAATGGTGCGGGCCAGCAGCCGGATCTCGCTGCGGATCTCCTGCGTCGCTTGGCCGCGGCCCTGCGTCACGTCCTCGGCCAGCCGTGCCAGGTAGATCTCGATGTTGCGCAGATGTCCGCGGGTCTCGTCATGGCCGACCGGCCCGCTGGCGGTGACGTCCGCCAACCGCTGCAGCACCGGCTTCAGCTCCACCTGGCCTTCGGCCAGCCGCAGCAGCAGCGTCTGCTCGGCGCGCATCTGGTCGGTCAGCATCCCCAGCCGCTCGGTCAGCGCCTGCAGGTTTGAATTCGCCGAGATGCGGCTCTCCTCGCCGCGGCCCATGATGCGCTGGAGATTGTCGAGGCTGTCGGCGGTCTGCTCGAGCAGCGCCTGGATGAAGGCGGGCACCGAGGCGTCGCCGGCATCGCCCGCCGGCCCACCGCCGGACAGCCTGGTATAGCCCGAGAGATACTCCTCGAGATCATGATAGAAGCGGTTCTGCGCCAGCCCCGCCTGGAGATCGAGGAAGCCCAGCACCAGCGATCCCGCCAGCCCGAACAGCGAGGCGCTGAAGGCGGTGCCCATCCCGCCCAGCGGCGCTTGCAGCCCGTTCTTGAGGTCGTTGAAGGCGCGCACGGGATCGCTGGCGCCGGCGGACAGCGTGCCGATGACGCCGCCCACCGACTGCACGGTCTCGAGCAGGCCGTAGAAGGTGCCGAGCAGCCCGAGGAAGACAAGCAGGCCGATCAGGTAGCGCGAGGTCTCGCGCGTCTCGTCGAGCCGCGTGCCGATGCCGTCGAGCAAGGTGCGCATCGACACCGCCGAGAGGCTGACGCGGCCGCCGCGCCGGTCGGCGAGCATGGTCGCCATCGGCGACAGCAGCCGCGGCAGCTGGTCGCTCGAGACATTGGCTTGGTTGCGGCGGAAGCGCTCGAGCCAGGCGACTTCGGGATTGAGCAGCATCACCTGGCGGAAGATGTAGACGACGCCGGCGACCAGGATGAAGAGGATCACGCCGTTGACCGCCGGATTCCCCATGAAGAAGCGGTAGAGCGCGGGCGACAGCAGCGCCGCGATGACGGCCACCGCGGCGACGAAGATGGCCATCCGGGTGAGATAGCGTTGCGGTCGGTTCACGGGTGGGGCGTCCTCTGCGGCGGTAAGGTGCCGGCTCAGTGTTCGAGCATGACGATGTCGACGCGGTTCGCCGGATCGCTGCCCTCGATGTGATTGCCGAGGGCGCGCACATCCATGCGCGTGTTGGCAATGCCGTGCTCCATCAGGTAGCTGCGCACCGCCAGCGCACGCTGCAGCGAGATGCGCCGCGCCTGGTTCGCCTGATCGGGCGAGCCGGCGGCATAGGCGACGAGCTGCAGGCGCAGGTGATCATCGGCGGCCATACGCTGCGCCAGCGCGTCGAGGCCGGGCTTGGCGTCATCCGGCAGCTCGGCGGCATTGCCGGCGAAGACGATGCGCGTGTGCTCGCCGGTGGCCGCGGCGAGGGCGGCGGGCGCCGCGGCGGGAGTCGGCTTGACGGGTCCTTCCGGCGGCAGGGTGGGCGGCATGTTCATGGCCGCGACCGTCGCCGGCGAGGGCGGCGACGCCTCCGGCACCGGACTCGGCGGCGCGGCGACCGGCGTGATCGGCGTCGCGGGCGCCGGGGGTTTAGCCGGCGCCGCAGCCGCGGCAGGCGGCGTCGGCTCGGCCGGGGCGGGCGCCGTCGGGGTTGGGGTTGCCGCCGCCGGCGGCGCGGGCGGGGCTTCGGCGAGCGGCGTAGCCGCGACGCTCTCGCGCGGCACAGCGCCACCGGTGACCGCGACCGGCGCGATCGGCGCCGCCGGTCGGCCGGCGACCTCCGGCTTCTCGCGCTTGTGGGCCGCTTCGGCCGTGGCCTTTTTCTTCGTCTTGGGCCGGTGGAGGCCGAGGCGCGTGGCCGCCGCCGGCCGGGTCGCCAGCGTGCCGCGACCCGCCGGCAACTGGCCGCGCAGCAAGTCGGGCAAGGTCGGCGGCGGGCCCAACGACTCGAGCACGCTGAGATCGACGGTCACTTCGGGCGGCTCTATGCCGCCAACGACGGTCTGCGCCGCCGCCGGCGTCGCCGCGGCGGCAAGCAGAACCAAGGTCGCAACGAAAGGGATCGTCCGCATCACGAGAAGGCGAGGGGGTGAGCTGGCCATGCCGCCACGGTCCATCAATGCTTCGTCGAGCGCGCCATTAGCTGCGTCATTGCCGTAAAGTACCGCAAGCAGGCCGGTGGCCGCCACAATCAGTTTGCCGCCGACTCCGTAAGCGCTTTCTTAAGAAGTTCGAGCAGCGGCTGATGAAGATGGCTGTTGGCGGCGATCACGTCCCCGCTCGCCAGCATCCCGGGGCCGCCGGCGAGGTCGGTGATATAGCCGCCGGCCTCGCGGACGATGAGGACGCCGGCGGCGAGATCCCAGGGTTTGAGCGCGAATTCCCAGAAGCCGTCGAAGCGCCCGGCCGCGACATAGGCGAGGTCGAGCGAGGCGACGCCCAGCCGCCGCACGCCGCTCGTCGCCGCCATCGCCGCGGCCAGCGTGGCGAGATAGCGCGCATGGTCGCTGCGGCCGATGAACGGGATGCCGGTGCCGATCAGCGCCTCGGCCATGTGGCGGCGCGACGAGACGCGCAGCCGCCGGTCGTTGTGGAAGGCGCCGGCACCCTTCTCCGCCCAGAACATCTCGTCGCGCACCGGCTCGTAGATCACCCCGGCGATGACCTCACCGTCGCGCTCGAGCCCGATCGAGATCGAGAAATGCGGGATGCCATGCAGAAAATTGGTGGTGCCGTCGAGCGGATCGACGATCCAACGATGATGCATGTCGCTGCCCGCCTCGACACCGCTCTCTTCCATCAGGAAGCCGTAGCCCGGCCGCGCCTTGCCCAGCTCGGCGCGCAGCAGCTTCTCCGCCTTGAGATCGGCGGCGGTGACGAAATCGCCGGGCCCCTTGACCGAGACCTGGAGCTGCTCGACCTCGCCGAAATCGCGGATCAGCCCGCGCGCCGCCTTCAAGGCGGCATTGGCCATGACATTGATGGTGGCCGAGCGCGGCGCCAAGTTCAGTCCTTCGCCCGTTCGAGATACGTGCCGTCGGCGGTGTTGACGACGATCTTGGTGCCGGCGGCGATGTGCGGCGGGATCATCACCCGCCGGCCGTTGTCGAGCTTGCCGGCCTTGTAGGAGGAGGACGCGGTCTGCCCCCGCACCACCGGATCGGCCTCGACCACGGTCACCACCACGCTCTGCGGCAGGGTGACGGCGAGCGGTTCGCCTTCATAGAGCTGGATGGCGCACAGCATGCCCTCCTGGAGGAAATCTGCGGCCTCGCCGATCATCTCCTTGTTGACAGTGAGCTGCTCGTAGCTCTCATTGTCCATGAACGTCGCGAGCTCGCCGTCGATATAGAGGAATTGCATTTCCTTCTCGTCGAGCCGCACCCGCTCCACCGTCTCCTGGGTGCGGAAGCGCTCGTTGAGCTTGGAGCCGCCGCGCAGATCGCGCATCTCCACCTGGGCGAAGGAGCCGCCCTTGCCCGGCTGCACCAGCTCGCGGCGCATCACCAGCCAGAGCTTGCCCTGGTGTTCCAGGACATTGCCCGGCTTGATGTCGATGGCACTGATCTTCATGGCGCTCGCCCTCGTTGGCGCTTCGGTTGACACAGGATTGCGGTCGGTGCCGCTTACTAGCAGCTTGCTCGGGTCAAAGGAAGGGGGCGGGGAGGCTGCGGGCGTCTTCCGGCGCCGGTATGATCGGCGGCTCAGGGAGGATCATGTGCGGCGCGCAGCGTATGGGCTGATTCTAACCGCGATGCTGCTCGGCGCCGCCGGCCCGGCCCTCGCCCAGACGGCGCTGGCGCCGACCACGACGCCGATCGAGCACCTCATCGTCGTCGTCGGCGAGAATCTCGAGCTTCGATCATCTCTTCGCCACCTTCCGCCCGCCGCCCGGGGAGAGCGTTGCGAACCTGCTGGCCAAGGGCATCGTCACCGAGGATGGCAGCCCCGGCCCCCTTGCGGCGCGTGCCGTCCAGCGCGTGGCGGCGCCGCGCCAGCGCTACGAGGTGACGCCGCCCACCACCGGCAGCTTCGACGCTCTGCCGCAGCCCGGCACCACCTATGCCCGCGGCCTGCCGCAGAACGCGGTCGACGAGCGCTTCCCGGCCGCGATGCCGAACGCGCCGTTCCAGATCACCCGCTATGCCGATTACGTGGCCGTTATCGGCGATCCCGTGCATCGCTTCTTCCAGATGTGGCAGCAGGTCGATGGCGGTCGTCACGATCTCTTCGTCTGGGTCGGCCTCACCTCGGGCGAGGGATCCGCCCGGCGCCACGAGGATCCCAGCTTGAGCACCAACCAGGGCGGCGTCGCCATGGGCTTCTACAACATGGCGGCCGGCGATGCGCCCTATCTGCGCGAGCTCGCGGAGCGCTACGCGCTCGCCGACAATTACCATCAGCCGATCATGGGCGGCACCGGCGCCAATTACTTCGCGCTGGCTACCGGCTATGTCGCCTCCTACCTGCGCGACGGCCGGCCGGGGACGCCGCCCGTCAATCAGATCGAGAACCCCGAGCCGCGTCCCGGCACCGTCAACTGGTATACGCAGTCCGGCTATGAGGGTGGCTCCTATGTCGACTGCGCCGATCCGCGCCAGCCGGGGGTGAAGGCGATCCGCGACCATCTCGCCGCGCTGCCTTACACGCCTTTCAATGGCGGCAATTGCCTGCCCGGCCACTACTATCTCGTCAACAACTACCGGCCGGGGTATGCGCCGGACGGCACGCCGAAGCCGCTCGGCGCCTACGCCTTCACCCTCCCGCCACAGCAGCAGAAGACCATCGCCGAGGCGCTCTCGGTCAAGGGCGTGTCGTGGAAATGGTACAGCGGCGGCCGCACTGCCGACGGCATCGACCGCCACCAATATTGCGACATCTGTGACGCGTTGACGCAGTCGACGGCAGTGATGACCGGGCCGCTGCGGCACAATCTCGTCGGCCTCGCCGAGCTCGACCGCGACCTCGCCGGCGGCACCCTGCCGGCGGTCTCCTTCGTCGTGCCGCCCAATCTCGACTCCGGCCATCCCGCCTATTCGACGGTGGCGCGCTATGAGAGCTTTCTGCGCCACCTCATCGCCGGGGTGCAGGCCGATCCCGCGCTTTGGGCGAAGACGGCGATCCTGGTCACCACGGATGAAGGCGGCGGCTATTACGACAGCGGCTATATCCAGCTCCTCGATTTCTTCGGCGACGGCACGCGCATCGCCATGATCGCCGTCTCGCCCTTCGCCAGGCCGGGCCATGTCGAGCACACCTATTACGACCACGTCTCGATCCTGAAATTCATCGAGCGCAACTGGCGCCTGGAACCGCTATCGCCGCAGAGCCGCGACAACCTGCCGAACCCGGCGATGTCGGCCGCCGACCCCTACGTGCCGCAGAACCGCCCCGCCATCGGCGACCTCATGGAGCTGTTCCGGTTCTAGGCGGGAAGCTGTTAGGGTCCGGTCGCAGGCAATCCTGGCGAGGCGAGATGTCTGGCGACGCATGGTGGCAGCCCGAGCGCTTTGCGCTGAAGCGCGCGCATCTCGAGACACGCGCGCGCATCGTCGCGGCCATCCGCGGCTTCTTCGCCGAGCGCGGCTTCGTCGAGGTCGAGACGCCGGCGCTGCAGGTGAGTCCCGGGCTCGAGCCGCATCTCGAGGCCTTCGCCACCACCCTGCTCGAGCCGGGCGAGGGGCCGCGCCCGCGGTTTCTCCACACCTCGCCCGAATTCGCCATGAAGAAGCTGCTGGTGGCCGGCGTGCCGCGCCTCTTCCAGTTCGCGCGCTGCTTCCGCAATGCCGAGCGCTCGCGTACGCATCATCCCGAATTCACCATGCTCGAATGGTATCGCGCCGGCGCCGGCTATCGCGATCTCATGGCGGAATGCGAGGCGCTGCTGCGCGCCGTCCTCGCCGCCGCCGGCGCCGCGCGATTCACCTGGCAGGGGCGGACGGCCGATCCCGGCACGCCCTGGCTGTATCTCGGCGTCGCCGAGGCGTTCGAGCGCTTCTGCGGCATCGATCTGCTGGCCACCGCGCCCGATCCGCAAGTGCCGAGCCTCGCGCTGCTGGCCGATGCCGCGCGGCCGCTGGGCATCGCGCCCCATGACGGTGACGAATGGGAGGATCTCTTCTTCCGCCTGTTCCTCGAGCGCATCGAGCCCCAGCTCGGCATCGGCGCGCCTGCCATCCTTTACGACTATCCCATCTCGATGGCGGCCTTGGCGCGCCCCAAGCCCGGCGATGCGCGGCTGGCCGAGCGCTTCGAGCTCTATGTCTGCGGCCTCGAGCTCGCCAACGCCTTCGGCGAGCTTACCGACGCCGCAGCCCAGCGATGCCGCTTCCTCGCCGACCAGGCGACGAAGCGGCGGCGCTACGGTACGGCCTATCCCATCGACGAGGATTTCCTCGCCGCGCTAGCCCTGGGCATGCCCGAATGTGCTGGCATCGCGCTTGGCGTCGATCGCCTGGCGATGCTGGCGAGCGGCGCCGACACCATCGATGACGTGCTCTGGGCGCCGGTGGCCTGAGAGCAAATCACAATTCCCTGCCTCGAGCGTCCTCTTCGTGATGGATCATCCCGCTCGAGAGAGGGTTCCCATGCCGAACACCGTAGCCAATCCTCCCGCGCTCATCGCGCAGCAGACCCCTGCCTGGTGCTTCGCCGCGGCGGAGCTGATGGCGCGGACCTATTATGGTCTCGCCACGCCCGGCCAGTACGACGTCGCGCGTGCCAGCGTGATGCTGCTGGTGGCTGCCCAGGCGCCGCCGACCTACACGCAATGGAACCAGGCGACGCTGAACGATCTCTTGAGCAACCAGGACGAGAACCACGGCGCCAATCTGCTCAGCGAGCGCGTCCAGCTCGTCCGCAACAGTTACGGCGCGATCAATCATGACGCGATCGCCGGCCAGCTCAGCAACGACTACACCCAGTCGAATTTTCGCGCCGACATCGACAGCAACAACATCGTCATCATCGGCAATGCGATTCACTACTACGTCGTCTACGGCTATGACGACAGGCGTGACTTCATGTTGCAGGTGCGCGATGCTTGGCCGGTGGGCGTCGGCGGCCAGCAGACGGCAATTCCCTATGCGCAGTTCGCCGGCTGGGGCTACCGCGTCGTCATCAACTTCCGCCGCTGAGCGCCGCTGCCGCGGCGATCGCCTCGCCGAACGCCTTCACCGCCTTGCCCGGCCCGTCCGGGTAGCCCCACACTGCGGCGATGACAGCGAGGAAATCGGCGCCGGCGGCGACCAGCGGCGCGCAATTCGCCTGGGTGATGCCGCCGATGGCGACCGCCGGCACGGTCATGACCTCGCTCCACCAGCGCAGCAGCTCGGGATCGGCCTCGTGCTTTGTCGCTTTGGAGGCGCTCGGGAAGAAGGCCCCGAAAGCCACGTAATCGGCCCCGGCATCGGCCGCCTCGATCGCCAGATGCCGGCTCTGATGGCAGGTGACGCCGATGATGCGCTCGGGCCCGAGCAGACGGCGCGCCTCGGCATACGAGGCGTCCTCCTGGCCGACATGCACGCCGTCGCAATCGGTGGCGAGCGCGAGATCGGGACGGTCATTCATCAGGAAGGCGACGCCGCGGCGCTGCGCCACCGGCCGCAGCAGCTCCGCGGCGCGGCGGATGGTGTCGTCATCGGCCGCTTTCAAGCGAAGCTGGACGCAGGCGACGTCGCCGGCGTCGAGCGCCTCGGCCAGCGTGTCGGCGAAAGCCGCGGGGGCCAGCACCGGCGGCGTGATGAGATAGAGCCGGGTTGTCACCGCGCCGGCGCGGTCGGGCGCGCTCAGGCCTCGCCCTTGTAGACGCGGATGATGGCGTCGAGCAGCTTCAGCGCCTGGTCGCGCGGCCGCTGGAAAGTATTGCGGCCGATGATCGAGCCGTTGCCGCCGCCGTCGCGGATGGCGCGCGCCTCGTTGACCACGCCATCGGCATCCTTGGCTTCGCCGCCGGAGAACACGACGATGCGCCTGCCGTTGAAGCAGGACTGCACGACATGGCGGTAGCGCGCGGCCGGCGAGGAGATGTCGATCTTCTGCTGCTCGTAGACCTTCTTCGCGGCGTCGAGCTCGAGAAATTCCGTCGGCGGCTTGACCTTGATGATATGCGCGCCGAGCAGCGCCGCCATATGGGCGGCATAGGCGCAGATGTCGATCGCCGTCTCGCCCTGCTTGGAGAGCGTGCCGCCGCGCGGATAGGACCAGATCACCACGGCGAGGCCATGCGCTTTCGCCTCGCGCCCCATCTCGGCGATCTCCTCCATCATCTCATAGGCCAGATCCGAGCCGGGATAGATGGTGAAGCCGATCGCCGAGCAGCCGAGCCTGAGCGCGTCGCGCACGCTCGCCGTCACCGCCTGCGACGGCCCCTCCTTGGCGCGCGCCAGCGAATTGGCGGAATTGACCTTGAGGATCGTCGGAATGGCGCCCGCGAAGGTCGACGCGCCCGCCTCGATGAAGCCCAGCGGCGCGGCATAGGCCGAGAGCCCGGCATCGATCGCCAGCCGGAAATGGTAATGCGGGTCGTAGGCCGGCGGGTTGGGCGCGAAGCTGCGGGCCGGCCCGTGCTCGAAGCCCTGATCCACCGGCAGGATGACGAGCTTGCCGGTGCCGCCGAGCTTGCCCTGCATCAGGATGCGGGCAAGGTTGGCCTTGGTGCCGGGCGTGTCGCTCTCATAATTGTCGAGGATCTTCTTGACCTGGTCGCTGACCACCATAGTGCTACGGCTCCTCGGGCGCGGCGCGAAATCGGCGCGGGTATAGCAGAAGGGCCGCGGTGCGGCAAAGTACGCGGCCCGCGTCCCAAACGGTCAATCGGCGCCGGCGTTCCCGCCGAGAAAGGCGCGCAGCGCGGCGGCGGGATCGCGCGACGCGAGCAGATCGAGCGCCGGCCCGGTGTCCGGGCCCTCGACCGCCGCACCTTGCGCCGCGGCGATTTCGTCGAGGCGTCGGCGCAGCTGCTCGGGCCCAGTGAAGCGCACCCGCTTCAGCCCGGCGCGCAGCGCCGCCAGCGCCGTGCCGGCCTCCGCGGCGCAATCGAGCAGGTCGCTGGCCGTTGCTCCGGGATGGGCCGCGCGGGCTTGCGCGATCAGCGCCTTGAACCACAGCGGCCCGGCATAGGCGCCGGCGCCGGCGGCGCTTTCGATGGTCACCGCCACGCCCAGCGTCGCCGCCGCGTCAAGCGCGGCGCAGGCCTGCTCGAGCGAATGCACGATGATGCGCCGGCTCACCCCAGCCCGCCGACCAGCGCAGCGGCTTCGACCATGCGGTTGGAGAAGCCCCATTCATTGTCGTACCACGCCAGCACGCGGCAGAAGCGCTTGTCCAGCACCACCGTCTGCGTCAGATCGAAAGTGGCGCTGTGCGGGTCGTGGACGAAATCGACCGACACGGTCTCGTCGCGATTGACGGCGAGGATGCCCTTGAAGCGGCTGGAGCGCGCCGCCTTGATCATGAGCTCGTTGATCTCCTCGGCGCTGGTGTCGCGCGCCGCGTCGAAGGTGAGGTCGATCACCGAGACATCCGCCGTCGGCACGCGGATCGAGGTGCCGTCGAGCTTGCCCTTGAGCGCTGGCATGACCAGGCCCATGGCGCGCGCGGCGCCGGTCGAGGTCGGGATCATGGAGAGCGCCGAAGCGCGCGCGCGGCGCAGATCCTTGTGCAGCGTGTCGACGGTGTTCTGGTCGCCGGTATAGGAGTGGATCGTCGTCATATAGCCGCACTCGATGCCGATGCCCTCATGCAGCACGAAGGCGACCGGCGCCAGGCAGTTGGTGGTGCAGGAGCCGTTCGAGATCACCCGGTGCTCGCGGGTAACCTGGTCGCTGTTGACGCCGAGCACCAGGGTGAAATCGACGCCATCGGCCGGCGCCGAGACGATGACGCGGCGGGCGCCCGCGTCGAGATGCTTTGCCGCGCTCTCGCGCTTGGTGAAGAGGCCGGTGCATTCCAGCGCGACATCGACTTCGAGCTCCTTCCAAGGCAGCTTCCCGGGATCGCGCTCGGCCAGCACCCGGACCTTGCCCCGCCCGGCATCGATGAAGCCGGCGCCGCAGGCGATCTCGCCGTGAAAGCGGCCATGCACGCTGTCGTATTTCAACAGATGCGCGTTCGCCTCGACCGAGCCGAGATCGTTGATCGCCACCACCTGGACGTCGGCGTTGCGCTCCTGGATCGCGCGGAACACCAGGCGGCCGATGCGCCCGAACCCGTTGATGCCAACTCGAACCGCCATGCCGTCCTCCGACCCCGAAACCCTAGCGTGAACGATAATGAACAACCGAAGCCGCGTCTTGATCCCTGCCCGGCTGCCGTCGGCGGCCTAGGACAGGTGGCGCGCCGCCGCTTCGGCCACCGCCTCGGGGGTGAGGCCGAAATGGCGGAAAAGCTCCTCCGCTGGCGCCGAGGCGCCGAACCCGGTCATGCCGATCACTGTGCCGCCAGCGCCGACATAGCGCTCCCAGCCGAAGGTCGAGGCCGCTTCGACCGCAACGCGCGGCGCTGCCGCCGAGCACCTCGGCGCGATAGCCCGGCGGCTGGGCATCGAACAGCGCCCAGCAGGGCAGCGACACCACCGCAGCGGCGATGCCGCGGGCCGCCAGGCGCTCGCGCGCCGCGAGCGCCAGCGCCACTTCCGAGCCGGTGGCGATGAGCGTCGCCTGCCGCTTTCCCTCGGCCTCCGTCAGCACATAGCCGCCGCGCGCCGAGCGATTGCCCGCGGCGGGGTCGCGCCGCAGCCCCGGCACCGATTGCCGGGTCAGCGCCAGCACCGAGGGCGCGTGCCGCGAGCGCAGCGCCAGCTCCCAGCATTCCGCCGTCTCGACCGCGTCGGCGGGGCGGAACACCTGGAGATTGGGGATGGCGCGCAGTGCGGCGAGATGCTCGATCGGCTGATGCGTCGGCCCGTCCTCGCCCAGCCCGATCGAATCATGCGTCATGACATAGATGACGCGCAACCCCATCAGCGCCGAGAGCCGGATCGACGGGCGGCAGTAATCGGTGAAGACCAGGAAAGTGCCGCCATAGGGAATGATGCCGCCATGCGCCGCCATGCCGTTCATCGCCGCGGCCATGGCGTGCTCGCGGATGCCGTAATGCAGGTAGCCGCCGGAGAAATCGTCGGCCGTGATCACCTTCTGGGTCTTGGCCTTGGTGTTGTTGGAGCCGGTGAGATCGGCGGAGCCGCCGATCAGCTCGGGCAGCACCGGGCTCAGCGCGTCGAGCACGAGGCCCGAGGATTGGCGCGTCGCGAGCTTCGGCGTCTCGGCGGCGAATTTGGCGCGGATGCCGGCGATGGCGGCATCGAACGCCGGCGGCAGCGCGCCCTCGCTGCGCCGCTCGAACTCGGTGCGCACCGCCGCCGGCGCTGCCTCGAGCCGGCGCCGCCAGGAAGCGGCCTCATCGGCGCCGCGCGCGCCGACATTCCGCCACCAGGCGGCGACATCGCCGGGGATGACGAAAGGCGGCTCCGCCCAGCCGAGCCGCTGGCGCGCCACGGCGATCTCGGTGGCGCCGAGCGGCGCGCCATGGGCGGCGGCCGATCCGGCCTTGGTCGGCGCGCCGAAGCCGATGGTGGTGCGACAGGCGATGAGCGAGGGCAACTCGGTCGCGCGCGCCCGCGCTCAGCGCCGCCGCCACCGCCTCCGGATCGTGCCCGTCCACCGCGACGCTGTCCCAGCCGGCGGCGGTGAAGCGCTGGAGCTGATCCTCGGAGGTCGAGAGCGCGGTGCTGCCGTCGATCGAGATCGAATTATTGTCCCAGAGCACGATCAGCTTGCCGAGCCGCAAATGCCCGGCGAGCGAGATCGCCTCCTGGCTGATGCCCTCCATCAGGCAGCCATCGCCGGCGATGACATAGGTGCGGTGGTCGACCAGGCCGTCGCCGAAGTGGGCGTTGAGCAGCCGCTCGGCCAGCGCCATGCCGACGGCGTTGCCGAGCCCCTGGCCGAGCGGGCCGGTGGTGGTCTCGATGCCCGGCGCGTGGCCGTATTCGGGATGGCCGGCGCTGCGGCTGCCGAGCTGGCGGAAGCGCTTCAGCTCGTCGAGGCTCATGCCGGGATATCCCGTCAGATGCAGCAGCGCATAGAGCAGCATCGAGCCATGGCCGGCGGAGAGCACGAAGCGGTCGCGATCGGGCCAGAGCGGCCGCGTCGGATCGAATTTGAGGAAGCGGCTCCACAGCACGGTCGCCGCGTCGGCCATGCCCAAGGGCATGCCGGGATGACCGCTTTGCGCCCGCTCCACCGCATCCATAGCGAGCACGCGGATGACGTCGGCCATGCGCCGCAGCGCCGGGTCGCGCGGCGACGGCAGCGGCGGCGCGGAGGAGGCGGGGGTAGGCGATGAGGTGCTCATTGAACCCGGCGCAACTTGCCGGGCGGGGGCCGTCGCGTCAACCGCGATGTCGGGGCGCCGCGTTTGGTTGCGGCACCCAGGCTTTGCCGGTAAGGTCGCCGCCGCGCCTGTTGGGGCGTAGCCAAGTGGTAAGGCAGCGGATTTTGATTCCGCCATTCCCAGGTTCGAATCCTGGCGCCCCAGCCATTCCCGCAAGCTTGCCATGGCATACCGACTCAGTCCGATCGCTGTCTGCGCCTTGGCCCTCCTGGCCGCCGCTCCGGCGCCGGTCGCCGCGAACCCGGCACCTACGGAGCTGGCGAGCAGCGCCTTGGCGCAGGCGCTCGACCATCTCGACCTTGCGATCGCTGACGCGAGGACAGCATCGGGCAACGCGTTCAAGGCGTTCGCCGCCCTCGGCATCAAGACCTACGATCCCGTGACGGTCCGGGTGAAGTCGGCCCGCGAGGTGCTCTACGAGATGTCCGAGCATTTCGCCGCGATGCGCGACGAGACGACCAAGGCAGAGATCGCGCAAGCGATGCTCGGCCCCGGCTGGTCCGCCCTCATGCCCTATCTGAACAAGGGCCCGGCCGGCGTAAAGGAACTGGAGCATCGCAAACTCGAAGCACGGTGAAGCAAGAGTCCGGTCGGGGCCGGGCTGTCACCCGGTCCCCGCGCCGTCGCCACCCGCGCCCCGTCTACATCAGGGCGACCGAGCAGTTGCGGCCGGTCTTTTTCACGGCGGCGCAAATCTTCGCGCCGCGCTCGCGGCCGACGACCGGCCCCGCCACGATGCGCCAGATCGGCGCTCCCTGGGTCTCTGCCGGCATGATCCGCACCGGCAGCCCCGCGAGCACGTGCTTCCACTGGCGCCGCACCTTGAGCTCGCCGCGGCGTGCTCCGGCCGGGTCGGAGTAATAGCTGAGCTCCAGGAACAACTGCGGCTGATGCTTATGCGCTCGCGCCGAGGGCACCGGGGGTGGGGATGATGTCTCCTCGGGCGGCGCCGTCGGGGTGATCGCGTCGGCTTCGGGCGCGGGCGGCGGCTCGTTCATGGCAAGGGCGGTCGTGCCGTCGGTGGCGGCGGGTCCGGCTGCGACGGCGGCCGGTTCGGGGACGAGTGCTGCCGGCGTCGCCGGTGCCGGCCGCTCGGCCGCCGCCGCGGCTTCAGGGCTGGCTGTGCCGCCGGTGACGCCAGGCGCCGCCACGGCGCGCATCGGTTCGGCGTCGAGGGCCGGGCCCGGCGCCGCCTGCTCGGGAGGCGCCGCGGCGACGGCGGGGTCGGCCGCCCCGCTGCTCGGTGCGACCGCCGCCACCTGCAGGACGGGCTCCGGGGCGCGGGTTTGCTGCACCGCCGCCGGCTGCTCGGACGGCGCCGCGGCGACGGCAGGGTCGGCCGCCCCGCTGCTCGGGGCGAGCGCCGCCGCTGCAGCACCGGCTCCGAGGCGCGGGTTTGCTGTACCGCCGCCGGCTGCGCGGATGGCGCCGCGGCGAGGGCCTGGGTCGGGCCGCTCATGCTGTCGGGCGGTGCCGTGCCGGCCGGGGACGAGGCCGCCGGCAGGCCCGGGAGCGGGATCGTCGGCATGCCCGGCAACAGAATGACGCCGAGAGAGGCCAGTGCTGCCGCCAGCCCGATCGCCGTCACGCGGCGCGATGTTTGCCTCCCAGAACGGAAGAGCCTGCGGCGATAGACGCCATCTGCGGGAATCAAGCTCATGAACTGCCCCCAATGTGCTCGTCGATGCTCCCTTCGTGCCGCTCGCTCCCACGCGTTATTGACCTATTTGGCTCGATCTTAGGGAGGTCACTATCGCGTGGGTTGAGGCATTTCGGTGACTTTTTAGTGGCCGGGCGAGGCCATGACGGGCTGCCACCGCCTGACTGGCGTGCGGGCGTGCCCGGCCCCCCGTGATCAGAAAGGCGAGGGGGGCGGACGGCGCATGAGGGCGACCAGCAGCAGGCAGACGAAGGCGCCGGCCGCGGCGGCGAGAAAGCCGTCGATGTAGGACAGCACCGCGGCCTGCTGCGCCACGGTCGTGCCGAGCAGCTTCGCGGCTCGAGCCGCGGCCTCGCCGAGATCGGCGGTGCGCGTGCCGATGGCGTTCCGGTACGCCGCCAGCCGATCCGTCGTGCTGACGGCGATGCCCTCGACATGCAGCCCCACGAGGTTCGAGTGGATCTGCTCGCGCACGCGCACGAACGTCTGCATGAAGGCCGTGCCGATCTCACCGCCGAACAGGCGGCTGATCTGAAGGACCGCGCCGACCGTCACCGCATCGGCCGGGCTGAGCGAGCGCACGATCATGACGATGAGGGCGGTCAGCGCGAAGGATTGGCCGATGGCCTGCAGGATTTGCGACGGCAGGAAGTCGTCCGTCGCCCATTGGCTGGTCAGGTCGGTCGCCATCAGGCAGGCGATGGCGATCACCGCCGTGCCAGCGGCGAGCACCCACCGGCCGTCGACACGTCTGAGCAATGCGCCGAGCGGCAGCACGATGACGAGCTGAGGCAGCGCGATCCAGAGCAGCACGCTGCCCACCTGCAGCTCCCGGTAGTTCTGCACGGTCTGCAGATAGGTCGGGATGATGTAGGCGGTGGAGAGAATGATGAAGCGGAAGCCGGCGAGCAGCAGGAACAGCAGCGGCACGTTCCCGCGGATCAGCAGACGCAGGTTGAGGAACGGCCGCGGCGTCCACAATTCCCGGCCCACGAAGATCAGCGTCAGGATGCCGCCCGACAGCAGCAAGCCGTTGATGAGGCCATTGTTGCGCCAGTCGAGCCGATTGCCCTGATCGAGGCCGGCATAGAGCAGCGCAAATCCCACCGCGGAATAGGCGACCCCCGGCCAGTCGAGGTCGCGCAGCAGCCCGATATTCGTGCGCTCGCGCGGCACGCCGTACCAGATGCAGCCGAGCATCAGCGGCAGCGCGGCGCAGTACTGCCAGTCGATCCATCGCCACGACCAGTTATCGGAATACCAGCCCTCGAGCGAGGCGGCGACGTTCTGCGACAGCTCGGAATTCATCGCGTAGACGGCGATGCCGTAGACGACGAGCCGTGCCGGCAGGCTGCGGACGATGAAGCTGATGGTGAGCGGGATGAAGGTGCCCGAGCCGACGCCGCCGAGGAACTGCATCGCCAGGAACGCCGTCAGGTTGGGTGATATCGGCCCCAGCAGGCTCGCGATGAAGAACAGCACAATGCCGAGCAGCAGCACGCGCCGCGCGCCGAATACCGCGCCGAGATAGGGCGAGGCGACGCCGACCAGCATCTGGCCGACGCCGAAGGATGTCGTGATCCAGGCGCCCTCGTCGAAGCCGGCATGGACGCCGCCGCGCAGATCGGCGAGGCCGAACGTCGTCACCCGGCTGCCGAACGTGCTCATGATCGCGCCCAGCAGCACCCCCAGGATGCCGATATAGGGGCGCAGCGATTGCGTCGTGAGGCGCGGATGCGCGGCGCGCGAACGGGTGGAGCGCAACGCCCGCCGCGCTTACTGGCGAGACCTCCGGCGTCATCGCCCCGCGGCGGGTGCCGATGCCGCGGAGCCGAGGCTCGCGTTCTCGGCCGCCGCCGATGCGGTGGCGCCATCGGCTCGGGTATCGATCGTCGCCTCGACCGACATGCCGGGCCGCACCAGCGTGCCGAGCGAGGGATTGGGATCGAGCACGATCTTCACCGGCACGCGCTGCACCACCTTGGTGAAATTGCCGGTCGCATTGTCGGGCGGCAGCAGCGCGAAGGTGCTGCCGGTGCCCGGCGACCAGCTGTCGACATGGCCGCCGAACACCTGGTCGGGGAAGGCATCGACGGTGACGCGCGCCGGGTCTCCGAGGCGAACGTTCGTCATCTGCGTCTCTTTGTAGTTCGCGATGACCCAGACGTTGGGCAGCGGCACCACGGCGATGACCTGCGTGCCGACATTGACGAACTGGCCCGGAAGGACCTGACGCTGGTTGACCATGCCGTCGGCCGGCGAGAGGATCCGGGTATAGGCGAGATTGTTGCGCGCCAGAGCGGCTTGCGCTTCGGCGGCATGCACCTGGGCATCGAGCTGCTTCTCCTGCACGTCGAGGCTGGCGAGCAGCGCCTTCTGCTGATCGAGTTGCGCCTCGTTCAGCGACAGCTGGGCGGCCGTGCGCTTCTCGTTATCCTCGGCCTGCTCGACGAGCTGCGGCGTGCCGGCGAGCCGGCCCTGCAGCAGGTCGCGCTGGCGCCTTGCCTCCAAGGCGTAGCGTTGCACATCCGCGTCGGTCGCCTGGATGGTCGCTTCCGCCTGCCGCACCAGCGAGCGCTGGACATCCTTCTGGTTGGCGAGATTGGCGAGCGCCGCTCGCGCCGCGGCGACGTTAGCCTCGGCCTGCTCAAGCTGGGCGCGATAGTCGGACGGCTCGATTTCGACGATCAGATCGCCCTTGTGCACGGTCTGGTAATCGTTGACCGCGACCGTGGCAATGTAGCCGGAAACTTTCGCGGCAAGCGGCGTCACGTCGCCGACGATGTAGGCGTCGTCGGTCGCCTCATGCCGCGCCGCCCCGGTCCAGCGGTTCCAGTGTCCCGCGATGTACCACGCCAGGAAGCCTATCGCGACGACCAGCACCACGCGCAGCAGCGGAAAGACCCAGCCCTGCCCGGGAGGTCGCGTGCTGGTCGATGCCGGCGCGGCGGCTTGCGAAGTGTCAGGTGTCGCATCGGGCATCGTCCCGGGCTCCCGATCCCGTGAACGGATCTGGACAGGCACTCCAGCATGCCTGCGGGAACGCCGGCCGATCAAGACTCAATGCGCGCCGGCTATTGTGACTGGGCTGGCACTTGCAGCCACGGCACCGCGCAGCTGGCGACGTAGGGATAGTAGGCTTGCGACGCTTGGCAGTAATACCAGAACGGCGTTGCCGCTGCCGGCGGCGCGTAAGGGGCGTAGGGATAACCATAGGGACCGGCATCGAGATAGGGGTAGGGATAGCCATAGCCATAGCCCCAGGGACCGACGCCGAAGAAGACGCCGCCGCCGAATCCCCGCCCGCCATGGTGAAATCCGCCATGGCCATGGCCGCCGCCGTGGCCGCCGCCATGGCCGCCGCCGCCATGGGCGTGCGCCGGGGAGGCCGCGGCGGTCGTCGCGGCGACCAGCAAAGCGACCGCCAGCCTGCAGGCTGATTTGAAGCCCGTACCCGGCAATCCCGCCGCGAGGTCGCTCATCGCCACCTTTCCGCGTCGCGCACAGATGTCACGACCAGATATTAAAAGTGGGGAGGGCGCGGCGAAAATGCCAACATGCCTCCAGGGGCACCGTTGCGGGCGACGAAAGTCGCGGCGTCGGCTGAACGGCAACTCGTCCGCTTAGCTGAACATCACCTCATTCAGCAGCCAGCGCACGGTGCCGTCGCCGCCATCGAGCGGCAGCAGTAGCGAATCGGCCAAGCGGTAGATCTTGTTCACCGGCCGCAGCGTCGCCCGCAGCCGCGCCATGACATGGCGTGTCGCCACCGCGTGGTACGCCTGCAGCAGGCACTCGCAATATTCCGGATCGGTGGTCTCGTAAAGCTCGCGCACGGTCTTGCCGGTGCTGTCGCGGCCATAGGCCTCGACGACCTTGGTGCCGATCAGGCGGTAGCGGAAATCCGCCAGGCCGGGCAGGCATTCGATGATCACCAGCGAGCCCAGATGCGGCTGCAGCTCCAGCGGATCGATGTCTTTGCGCAGCGGCAGCGCGCGGTCGCCGCGCTTTTTCTGCCAATAGGCCAGGAGATCCTGGAAGCGCGGATTGTCGGCGATGTCGGGATCGAGCGTGTAGCCGAAGGGCGACGACATGGTGCCCCCTGGAGGGCGAGCCGAGCTTATAGCAAACCCTGCGCCTCGGCGGTAGCTGCCGCGCCGACAGCTGACGGCTGACAGCTCCCCTACCGCCTCGTCCGGCTGTCGACCAGCTCGCGCACCTTGCGCTGCTCCCAATCCTGGGTCGTCCAGGGGAGCATCTCATAGGCGTGCAGCCCGTGCAGGCAGATCAGCAGGCCCCAGCCGATCAGCGGCGCGTAGAACCAGGCCGGTCCCGGCGTCGTCGAATCGATCATGAACAGCACGAAATTGATGATGACGTAGGCAGTGAGATGGCTGTAGAAGCCGCGCAGCGCGCGTACCCGTCGCCAGGCCCATTGCTCGACCTCGGCCATATGCGCCGCCTCGCGCGCGCTAACGCCCGGTCGCAGCTCCACCGGCTCGCTGCCCTGCCCACGCATCGCTATCGCCTGTATGACCCGAGAACCACGCGGCCCCTTTGGGGCGAGCACCCACATTACCGCCAATCGGCCGCGGAGTAAAAGGTCGGGCGGTCAGTGGTGCACCGGGCTTTCCTGCGAGCAGATGAAAGCCGAGGGGCGGTCGAGCGTGAGCAGATCCTCCGTGGCGCGGATCCAGGCGGTGAGCGCATAGCTTTCCACCCATTGGTGGAACTCGGCCTCGCGGTTGTCGAGCTCCGCGGTGGCGCGGCGGCGCGCTTCGGAAACCGGGCTTTTCTTCTGATTTCTGAAGCCGCGCTCGAACAGCCGGGCGATCTCGCGCCGCATCTTCGCTTCGCGCCGGTGATGCCACGCCTTGAACGCCTCGACCCGTTTCTCGAATTCGTCGCGCGGCAGCAGCTGGGCGCGCGCCTCGGCGTCGCGCAAGATGAGGCGGGCCGCCTCGCCGAAGGCGCGCTCCATCTCCGTGGCGTTGGGTTGTTCGCCGGCGTCGATGAAGGGCCTCGCCATGTCGCTCGCGCGGCGCTTCAGCGTGTCGATCAGGGCTCGTGTCGTCGTCATGGCACGTCACTCCGCTGGTCCGACCCGGCGGGCCAAGGCTAAACCGGGAGATTCCGCGCTGTCCAGCGGCCTCTGCGCCCGGCTCCGGTCGAAAACCTCGGGAAAACCACGCTCGAATAAGAAAACCACGCTCGAATAATACGCCGCGGAAATTTCACGATGATGTGCTAGTCTGGTAAATCTATGCCCCGACACGTACGGGGTTCACTCACGGAGAGCGAAGGCAGAGCGCGAGGATGGGTAGAGGAAGGGATTTCCGCGGCCCGAGACGACGCGGTTTCAACGACGACGACTTTCCGCCGCCAGACATGCCAGATTTCGCATCGCGACGGCCCTTTGGCTCCTTTTCGCCGCCTGCTATGGCAGAAGGACCCGAGGTCGACGCGGTGGTCAAGTGGTTCAACGGGCAGAAAGGATTCGGCTTCGTCGAGCTGGGCGACGGCTCGGGCGATGCATTCCTCCACGTCGCAGTGCTGCAACAATCGGGGCGCCAATCGGTCTTGCCGGGATCGAAGATGCGCGTCGCCACCGCCCAAGGCCCCAAGGGCCGCCAGGTGGCACGCGTCATCACGGTCGACGAAAGCACCGCCACGGAAGCGCCGCGACGGCCACCCCGCGAGGGGGGTGCCGGAGGCGGGAGTGCGGGCGGCGGTTTCAGCCGCGGCCCACGCGATCTGTCGAGCGCGGTCGAGATGTCCGGCACGGTGAAGTGGTTCAACACCGAGAAGGGCTTCGGCTTCATCGCCCCGGAGGGCGGCGGCAAGGATGTGTTCATCCACATCTCCGTGCTTGGCCGGTCCGGCATTACCGGGCTTGCCGAGGGCCAGCAGGTGTCGATGCGCGTCGTTGAAACGCCCAAAGGGCGCGAAGCGGTCTCGATTTCACTGTCAGGCTGACAGGCAACGGCGGGCGGCTGAGCCGCCCGCCGTTGTTGACCGCTGGAAGGTTTTAGTCGGCAGCCTGCAGGTTGCCTGCGGCTTCCTTGCCACGATCGACCACGACTTCGTAACGGATCTTCTGTCCCTCGCGCAGCGAGTTCATACCGGCGCGTTCCACCGCCGAGATGTGGACGAAAACGTCCTTGCCGCCGCCGTCAGGCTGGATGAAGCCATAGCCTTTTTGCGCGTTGAACCATTTGACAGTGCCCGTAGCCAAGCTGGCCTCCCTTTCAAGTGGTTGGATCGGCGCCGCACTTATATGCGGCACCGCGCAGTTCTCGGCCTCTAGGCATCTTGGAGTAACGCCCGGCGGGCGATCGGCAAGGCCGCCGAAGCTGAAACTGGCTCACCAACTTTCGCATTTCTCCCGGAAGGGCACAATCGGGAAACCCGGCACCCCCTCCGGAAAAGGGTAACCTGGGCGCCGTTCAACTAAGCGGTGCGCAGAATGAAATGCTCGAGCAGATGCTTGAGCTGCGCCGCTTCCTCATCGCCATAGCTGCGAACGATCTCAGCCTGGTGGCGGATCGCCATGTGATCGAGCTCGGCCACGAGATCCCGGCCACGGTCGGAGAGATAGATCAGCACCCGCCGCCCATCCTCCGCATCCGGCCGGCGGTAGACCAGCGCGCTCGACACCATGCGGTCCATGATCTTGGTCAGGGTCGGGTGGTTCATCAGCACGGCATCGGCGAGATCGCCCATCGAGGAGCCGTTCTTGTCGCTCAGCACCTTGAGGATGCGCCATTGCTCGACCGGCACGCCGCTGGCCTTGAGCCGAGCATCGAGCTGACGGTTAACCTGCCGGTCCGCCTGCGCCAAAAGGTAAGCCAGATATTCGGTGATCGGTGGATTGTGCATTGCCCAATTTTTCGCACTTTTCAAACATTCATTAGAGATGCTACCCTTGGTTTGCAAGCCTCAATAGGCTTGTCGCGCAAAAAGAAATCCGGTGCCGCGCTGCAGCAAACCGGGCGAGGTGGGGGCAAGCATTATGCGTCGCAGGCCGGATGGGCCGCTGCGAGGCGCGAAGGACGGCCGACCCCCAGGCGGGCGGTCGCCGCGTCCTGTTGCGGCCACTCCGAAATGCCCGACGGCCGTACGGCTCTTCTCCCTTCCTCTGTTGTCCTATCGGCCGATGGCTGGAGCCGATGCGCCGGCGGCTGCGAGGCCGTCGCGCGGGCCGCGCCCGGCGGCGGCGCTGCGCGTCGGCCTGCTGATCCCGCTGAGCGGGTCGGCCGGCATCTGGGGTCCCTCGGCGCATAAATGCGCCACCCTTGCGGTCGACGAGATCAATGGCGGCGGCGGCGTGCTGGGCCGCGAGGTCCGGTTGGTGCTGAGCGATGCCGGCGGCGCACCGGCGACGGTAGCCGCCGCGGCGCGCGGGCTGGTGGAGGAGCGCGGGGTCGAGGCGATCGTCGGCATGCATATCAGCGCCGTGCGCGTCGCCGTGGCGCGGGCGCTGAAGGGCCGAGTGCCTTTTGTCTATACGCCCCTCTATGAGGGTGGCGAGCGCAGCCCCGGCGTCTTTGCCGTCGGCGAGACGCCGGAACAGCAGCTCAGGCCGGCGATCACCTGGCTCGCCGAGCGGCATCGGGCGCGGCGCTGGTACCTCATCGGCAACGACTATGTCTGGCCGCGCGTGTCGCACGCGGCGGCCAAGTGTTATATCGCCCAATGCGGCGGCGAGGTGCTGGGCGACGAATACGTGCCGCTCGGCAGCGACGATTTCGCCGCCTCGCTGGCGCGGATCCGGGCGGCGAGGCCGCATGCGGTGCTGATCTCGCTGGTGGGCGGCGACGGCGTCGCCTTCCACCGCCGCTTCGCTGCCGAGGGCATGGCCGGCGATCATCTGCGCCTGTGCAGCGCCCTCGATGAGAACGCGCTGCTCGGCGTCGGCGCCGAGAATGCCGAGAACCTGTTCGCCGCTTCCGGCTATTTCGCGGCGCTGCCGACACGCGCCAATCAGAGCTTCGTCGAACGCTACCAGGAGAGCTTCGGCCGGCTGGCGCCGGTGCTGAGCGCGCTCGGCCAGTCCTGCTACGAGGGCTTCCGCTTCTACGCCGCCCTGGCGCGTCGCGCCGCCTCGCTCGACGCCATGGTGCTCGAAGCGGCGGCGGCGAGCTTCGACTACGAGGGTGCGCGCGGCACTGTCCGCATGCGCGACAAGCGCGTCAGCATGGCGAACTACCTCGCCCAGGCCGACGGGCTCGACTTCCGCATCATCGACCATCTGGGCTGAGGAGGGTGCAGGCCGCGGCAGCAGCGTCGGATAATCTTTGAAAAATGAAAGACTTTAGCCTTGTCCGGCCGCTGCGGCGGCGGCATCACGCAACCGAAGGAGCGGAAAACATGACAGTCGATCGCAGAAAATTCCTCCATGGCGCGGCGGCGACGGCGGCATTGGCCGCGGGCGGCAGCGGGTTTGGCGCAAGCGCATGGGCGGCCGAGCCGATCAAGGTCGCGAGCATCCACGATCTCTCCGGCGGCCTCGACATCTACGGCAAGCCGATGGTGGACGCGCTCACGCTCGCCATCGAGGAGGCCAACGCCGCCGGCGGCTTGCTCGGCCGCAAGCTCGAGCTGCTGAGCTACGATCCGCAATCGAACATGC
The DNA here is from genome assembly GCA_963789275.1 of uncultured Alphaproteobacteria bacterium. Classification (GTDB taxonomy): domain Bacteria; phylum Pseudomonadota; class Alphaproteobacteria; order ATCC43930; family CGMCC-115725; genus DAHUYF01. The sequence goes on along the minus strand of CAWBKF010000003.1, from coordinate 168,704 downwards.
AGCTCTACACCCAGTTCGCGACGCAGGCCGCGCTCAAGGACAAGGTAGCGGTCGTGCATGGCGGCATCACCTCGGCCTCGCGCGAGGTCATCCGGCCGGTCCTCGACCGTTTCAAGACGCTCTATTTCTACAACACGCAATACGAGGGCGGTGTCTGCGACCGCAACCAGTTCGACACGGGCGTGACCCCGGCGCAGACGGTGGAGAAGCTCGTGCCCTATTCGATGAAGAAATGGGGCAAGAAGGTCTATGTCGTCGCCGCCGACTACAATTACGGCCAGATCACCTCGCAATGGGTGAAGAAATACGTGCAGGAGAACGGCGGCGAAGTCCTGTCGATCGATTTCTTCCCGCTCGATGTCACCAATTTCGGTCCCACCATCTCCAAGATCCAGGCGGCAAAGCCGGATTGCGTGTGGTCGGCGCTGGTTGGTGGCGCGCATATCTCTTTCTATCGCCAATGGGCGGCGGCGGGCATGCGCTCGCAGATCCCGATGGCCTCCACCACCTTCGCGGTGGGCAACGAGCACATCGTGCTGTCGCCCGAGGAATGCAACGGCATGCTGGTCTGCTACAATTATTTCGAAGGGCTCAAGAACAAGACGAACGAGGCTTTCATCGGCCGCTTCCACAAGCGCTTCGGCGCCGACTATCCCAATGTCACCGAGCTCGCCATGGGGACATATCAGGGCTTCTGGCTCTGGGCCGACGCGGTGAAGAAGGCGAAGAGCGTCGACCGCCTGAAGGTGATCGAGGCGCTCGAGACCGGCATCAGCATCGACGCGCCGTCGGGCAAGGTGACGATCGACCCGCCGACGCATCACTGCATCCTCGATGTGCATATCGCCGAGGTGAAGGACAAGAAGCTCGTCGTGCTCGAGGACTTCCCGCAACAGAAGCCGTCGGACACGGCCGCCGTCTGCAACCTGATCAAGAATCCAACCGACAACCAGCAATACGTGATCAAGATCTGAGCGGCATCGTCTCCGAGCCTCGGGAGCTCTCGTCGTGGATCTCGCCGCCGTCCTGGCGATCCAGGTACTCTACGCCGTCGCCAGCCTGGCGCTGATCAGCATCGGGCTGGCGATCATCTTCGGCATGATGCGGGTCATCAACCTCGCCCATGGCGAATTCCTCATGCTCGGCGGCTATGCCGCCATCGTCGCGACCCATCTCGGCATCGACATCTGGCTCGCGATGCTGGTGGTGGCGCCGCTCGCGGTGGGGCTCATCGGCATCGTCGTCGAGCGTACCATCATCCGCTTTCTCTATGGCCGGATGATCGACACCATGCTGGCGACGTGGGGCCTCAGCCTTTTCCTCATCGGCGTCACCACCTTTATCTTCGGCAACACCACCGTCGGCATTTCGGCGCCGCTGGGCAGCCTCGCGATCGGCCGCTACCGCACCAGCGCCTACACGCTCGTCGTCATCGCCGTGACGGCGGCGGTGCTGGCCGGCGTCTACTTCGTGCTGCGCCACACCCGCCTCGGCCTCATCGCCCGCGGCACCATGCAGAACGCCAACATGGCGGCGGCGCTCGGCGTCAAACCGCCCCGTGTCTATGCCGTCACCTTCGGCGTCGGCGCGGCGCTCTCCGGCCTTGCCGGCGGCGTGCTGGCGCCGGTCTCCGGCGTCTTTCCCACGATCGGCGTCGCCTATATCGCCAAAGCCTTCATCACCGTCATCGGCGGCGGCGCGGCGATCATTGCCGGCACCGCTTCGGCCGCGGCGCTGTTCGGCACCATCAACCAGATCGCGACCTTCGTCACCACGCCGGTCTTCGGCGAGGTGGCGCTGCTCGCCGCGGCGATCGTGCTCATCCGGCTCTTGCCCCAGGGTATTACCGGCCGCTTCTTCCGGAGGGGCTTGTGAACCCGCGCGGCCTCACGCTTTCCGGTCTTGCGGCGGCGGCGGTGATCGGCGTTGCTTTCCTGCTGCTGACGCCACAATTCGTCGAGCTCGACACGCTGCTCGACCTCACCGTCTATGTGATCATGGCGATCCTCGCCCTGAGCCTCGGCCTGGTCTGGGGCTATGGCGGCATTCTCTGCTTCGGCCAAGCGGCGTTCTTCGGTCTCGGCGCCTACAGCTACGCCATCGCCGTGGTCAATATCGGCGAGAGCACCGTGCCGTTCCTGCTGGCGATTGCGGTGCCGGCGGCGTTCGCGGCGCTGCTGGGATATTTCATGTTCTACGGCCGCATCAGCGACGTCTATCTCGGCGTCATCACGCTGACCGTGACCTTGATCCTGTTCAACTCGGTCAATTCGACCGCGGGGCCCGAATACCACATCGGCGCGGCGCGGCTCGGCGGCTTCAACGGCATTCCGTCGATCCCGCCGCTCAACATCCCGGGCCGGCCTGATGATGCGCTCGACCTCGAGGGCATGTTCTATCTCTCGACCGGCCTGCTGCTGGCGACCTATTTCGGCCTGCGCGCGCTGCTCGCCAGCCGCTTTGGCCGCGTCATCGTCGGCATCCGCGAGAACGAGCGGCGCGCCGAGCTGCTGGGCTATGACCCGCGTGCCTACAAGCTCGCCACCTTCACCATCGGCGGCGGGCTGGCCGGGCTCGCCGGCTGCCTTTTCGCCAATTGGGGCGCTTTCGTCAGCCCCACCATCTTCGGCCTGGCGCAATCGGCGCAGATCATCATCTGGGTGATCGTCGGCGGCCGCGGCACGCTGATCGGCCCGATCCTCGGCTGCGTCGCGATGGAGTGGCTCACCACCACGCTCGGCGCCAACCAGACCACCGGCACGGGCGGGCTCGCGGATCTCTGGAGCAACGCGCCGCTGGTGCTGGGCGCGATCCTCATCGGTTTCGTGCTGCTGGTGCCGAAGGGGCTGGTGCCGACCCTCGCGGATGGCGCGAGGCGGCTGCTGCGGCCGCGGCCCCACGCTCCGGCCGCGGCTGCCGCGCCGGAAGGCGCGGAGTAGCCGGCATGGCCCAGCCGCTCCTCGAGACCCGCTCGCTCGGCATCCGCTTCGGCGGCGTTCAGGCGGTGCGCGACGTCAATTTCAGCCTCGCCGAAGGCGAGCTGCGCTGCCTCATCGGCCCCAACGGCGCCGGCAAAAGCACCTTCTTCAAGATGATCACCGGCCAGCTGCAGCCGACGCAGGGACAGGTGCTGTTCCGCGGCCGCGACATCTCCGCTGCCAAGGCGCATGAGATCGCCCGGCTCGGCATCGGCATCAAGACGCAGGTGCCGAGCGTCTTCGACGGGCTCAGCGTGCGCGAGAACATCTGGCTCGCGGCAAGCCGCCTCCATCCCGGCCGCCGCGCCGCCGCCGCCGTCGACGAGATGCTGGACCGCGTCGGCCTCGGCGCCGTGGCCGATCGCCTGGTCGGCCAGCTCGCCCATGGGCAGCGCCAATGGGTCGAGCTCGGCGTGGTGCTGTCGACCAACCCCGAGCTCATCCTGCTCGACGAGCCGGCGGCGGGGATGACGCATGAAGAGGTGCTGCGCACCGCGGCGCTGGTGCGCGAGATCAACCGCGACAAGGCGCTCATCGTCGTCGAGCACGACATGCAGTTCATCCGCATGATCGCGTCCCGCGTCACCGTCTTCAACCAGGGCGCCGTGCTGGTCGAGGATTCCATCGGCGAGATCCTCCGGAACCCGCTGGTGCGCGACATCTATCTCGGCAAGCAGGCGGCGGCATGAGGCTCGAAATCGCTGAACTGCGCGCCGGCTATGGCCGCATCCCGATCCTCAACGGCGTCAGCTTCGCCGTCGCCGAAGGCGAGTTCATCGGCATCCTCGGCCATAACGGCATGGGCAAGACCACCTTGCTGCGGGCGCTGATGGGCTTTCTGCCCGCCACCGGCGGCGCGGTGCGCCTCGCCGGCAGGGACGTGACTGCGGCGCCGCCATATGCTCGGGCGCGGCTCGGCATGGGCTATGTGCCGCAGGGCCGCGAGATCTTCCCCGCGCTCAGCGTGCTCGACAATCTCCGCATGGGCTGCGTCAAGGACGCCGGCGCGGAGAGCGCGATCATCGACCCGATCCTCGAGGATTTCCCGCGGTTGAAGCCGCTGCTCGAGCGCCAGGGCGGCGCGCTCTCCGGCGGCGAGCAGCAGCTCCTGGCGATCGCGCGCTGCCTCTGCGGCAAGCCGCGCCTGCTGCTGCTCGACGAGCCGACCGAAGGCATCCAGCCCTCGATCATCGACGAGATCGTCGAGACCTTGCGGCGGCTCCGGCACAAGAGCGGGCTCACCATCATCCTGGTCGAGCAGAATCTCGATTTCATCGCCGCGCTCTCCGAGCGCGTCCTGATCATCCAGAAGGGCATCATCACCCAGGAAGTGCGGCCGAGCGATCTCGGCGACGCCGACCTCGTCGGCGAGTTCATCGGTATTACCGGCTGAAGCAGCAAAGGAGGACCGTCATGACCGTCAAGCGTCCCACACCAGAGCAGTTGCGCGCCGTCGCCGAGGAACTCGGCATGACGATGTCGGCCGACGACATCGCCTCCTATCTCGAGATCATGCAGCCGAATTTCCTCGCCTATGACGCGGTCGAGGCGATGCCGGACTATCTGCCGACGGTGAAATATCCGCGCACCCCCGGCTACAAACCCGAGGGCGAGGAGAACAAGTACAATGCCTGGTACGTCAAGACCACGGTGAAGGGCGCGGCGCAAGGCAAGCTCGCCGGCAAGACGGTGGTGCTCAAGGACAATGTCTGCCTCGCCGGCGTGCCGATGATGAACGGTGCCTCGACGCTCGAGGGCTACACGCCGGACATCGATGCCACCATCGTCAGCCGCATCCTTGATGCCGGCGGCACGATCGTCGGCAAGTCGCATTGCGAATATTTCTGCTTCTCCGGCGGCAGCCACACCAATGCGCTGGGGCCGGTGCACAACCCCTTGAAGATGGGCTACTCCGCCGGCGGCTCGTCCTCCGGCAGCGCAGCGCTCCTCGCCGCGGGCGAGGTCGACATGGCGATCGGCGGCGACCAGGGTGGCTCGATCCGCATCCCGGCCGCCTATTGCGGCGTCTTCGGCATGAAGCCGACCCATGGCCTCGTGCCCTATACCGGCGTCATGCCGATCGAGATCACGCTCGATCACACCGGGCCGATGACGCGCAACGTCGCCGACAACGCGCTGATGCTCGAAGTGCTGGCCGGCGAGGACGGGCTCGACCCGCGCCAGTACAACGTCAAGACCGAGGCCTATACCAAGGCGCTCGACGGCGGCATCAAGGGGTTGCGGATCGGTGTCGTCAAGGAGGGCTTCAACCTGCCCAATTCCGAACGCGACGTCGATGCCAAGGTGAAACAGGCGGCTGCCGTGCTGCGCGATCTCGGCGCCACCGTGTCGGAGATCTCGGTGCCGATGCATGCGATGGGCGGCGCGATCTGGAGCCCGATCGCGCTCGAGGGCGCGACCGAGCTGATGATGCGCGGCAACGGCATGGGCACCAACTGGCGCGGGCTCTACACGACGAGCCTGCTCGACGCCCATTCCGCCTGGAAAGGCCGCGCCGATGAGCTCTCGGACACGCTCAAGATCTCGATGCTGCTCGGGCATTACTTCATCAAGCACTATCGCGGTCACTACTACGCCAAGGCGCAGAACCTCAGCCGCAAGCTGCGTGCCGCCTATGACGCGGCGTTGGCGCAGGTGGATCTGCTGGTGATGCCGACGCTGCCGCTGAAGGCGACGCCGCTGCCGCCGGCCGATGCGCCGCGCGCGCTCTATATCCAGCGCGCCTTCGAGATGATCGGCAATACCGCGCCGTTCGACGCCAGCGGCCATCCCGCCATGAGCGTTCCCTGCGGCTTGAGCGACGGGCTGCCGGTGGGGCTGATGATCATCGGCAAGCATTACGACGAAGCGACGATCTACCGGGCCGCCGCCGCCTTCGAGCGCGCCGGCGACTGGAAGAAGATGTGATGAACGGGGCGGCCCGGCCGCAACGGCCGGGCCGCCGCTCTCAACGGAGGCAGTCATGGATCTCGGATTGAAGGGCAAGCGGGCGCTGATCACCGGCGGTAGCAAGGGCATCGGCCGGGCGATTGCCGAGATGTTCGCCGCCGAAGGCGCCGCCGTCGCCATCTGCGCGCGCAAGCCCGAAGAGGTGAGCGCGGCGGTGACGGCGCTCGCCGCCAAGGGCGTGCCAGCCTGGGGCAAGGCGCTCGACGTCGCAGACGCGCCGGCGCTCCTGCAATGGGTCGAGGGCGCGGCCGCCGAGCTCGGCGGCATCGACATTCTCGTCTGCAATGTCAGCGCCATCGCCGTCGGCAACTCGCCCGAGACTTGGGAGACCTCGTTCCGCACCGACATGATGCATTCGGTCAACGCGGTGAACGCGGCGCTGCCCTGGCTCGAGAAATCTTCATCGGCCTCGATCGCGCTGATCTCCAGCGTCTCCGGCTTCGAGGTCGATTTCGCCGCCGGCTCCTACGGCGCCACCAAGGCGGCGCTCATCCACTACGCCAAGGGGCTCGCCAACCAGCTCGCGCCCAAAGGCATCCGCGTCAATGCCGTCTCGCCCGGCAACACCTATTTCGAGGGCGGCGTGTGGCAGAACATCGAGCGCGGCAATCCCGGCCTCTACAAGATGGCGATCGGGTTGAACCCCACCGGCCGCATGGGCACGCCCGAAGAGGTCGCCTATGGCGTCGTCTTCGTCTCGAGCCCGGTGGCGAGCCGCATCTCCGGCACCAACCTGATCATCGACGGCGCGCTGACCAAGGCGGTTTGAAGAAGTCGTCAGTTGTCAGTTGTCAGTTGTCAGTGGTCAGTTCGCCGCCGCGCTCATCGCCGCCGACTGACTACTGACCACTGACAACTCTCTATTAGGGAGGACGGCCATGCACGGACCCCTCGACCACACCATCCACAAGGGCCAGGGCCATTACGGCTGGGACAACAGCTTCCCGCCGGTGCTGCGGGTGGCGCCGGGCGCCACGATCGAGTTCCAATGCCGCGACGCCTCGGCCGGCCAGTTCTCGCGCGAGACCAGTGCTGCCGACGTGCCGAAGATCGATCTGGCCTTCGTCAACCCGGTGACCGGTCCAATCTATGTCGAGGGCGCGATGCCGGGTGATGCGCTCAAGGTGACCGTGCTCGCCTTCAAGCCCTCGGGCTGGGGCTGGACTGCGAACATTCCCGGCTTCGGCCTGCTTGCCGACCAGTTCCCCGATCCCGCCATCCATCATTGGAGCTACGACCCCGCCGGCAAGGTGCCGGCGATGTTCGGCCCCGGCGGCCGCGTGCCGCTGCGACCGATGGCCGGCACCATTGGCTTGGCGCCGGCGGCGCCGGGGCATCACTCGATCGTTCCGCCGCGCCGCGTCGGCGGCAATATGGATGTGCGCGACATCGCCGAGGGCGCCGAGCTCTATCTGCCGGTCGAGGTCAGGGGCGGGCTGTTCTCGGTCGGCGACATGCATGCGACGCAAGGCGACGGCGAGGTCTGCGGCACCGCGATCGAAACCGCGATGGACATCGCGCTCAAGCTCGAGCTGATCAAGGGCGCCGAGCTGGCTTTCCCACGCTATACCACGCCGGGCCCGGTTTCGCGGCATTTCGATGCTAGGGGCTACGAGGTCACCACCGGCATCGGCCCCGACCTGATGCAGGGTGCCAGGGACGCGGTCAAGGCCATGGTCGATCTGCTGAGCCGCCGCCACGGCATGCGTCCGGTCGAGGCCTACATGCTGTGCAGCGTCTGCGCCGATCTGCGCATCAGTTCGATCGTCGACATGCCGAACTGGGTGGTGTCGGTGTATTTCCCGCGCGTGGTCTTCGAATAGAGCGCGCGCCTATCCCGCCTGGATGTCGTGTGCCTCGTCCTGGTCACGCTGATAGGGATCGCCGACCGCCCATGCCGAGCGCCAGGGCAAGGCCGACGAGCAGCGGCGCGGCCATGCGTCTCATGAGAAAGTGCCCTTCCGCCGGTCGCGGCTCCCGGCGCAGGTTGGCGCGGCGCCGGGAGCCGCCCGCAGCGTCAATGAGCGGTGATTGTCGGGCTCACCAGCGGCGCGCCGGCCTCGGCGAAATAGCCGCTGGCACGCTGCTTGGCCAAGGTCTGGTCGGCGTTGCCGGCGGCTTGGGTCGTGGGCGCGACCAGCGGCGCGTCAGCGGTGGCGAAATAGCCGCTCGCCTGCTGGCGGGCGAGTGTCGTGGCGGCACTGCCGGTATCGTATTCGGTCGGGCCGACCAGCGGGGCGTCGGCGCGGTCGAAATAGCCGGTCTGGCCGCCGGGCGAGGCGGCAAGCGCGGCGGCCGCCGGCAACAGGAGGGCGGCGGCGAGCGCGAGACGGCGAAGCTTGGTAACCATGGTCACTCCTTCTGCAGGGGGATGAGGCCTGCACAGAGAAGACATCGGGAGGTCCGGCTTTATTCCCAGGGACGGCTTCGCCAAATTGACTGTACGGCGATTACGAACAATCGCTACACTGCCGGCCGAGACGGGGGGAGATAATCAAGCGATGATTCCGGTGCTGCTGGGCTCGGTGCTGAGCCTCTTGTTCTTCTCGGCCCTGCTCGTCGCCGAGATTCGCGGCGGCGATCACCACCGCGCCCGCGAGCTTGGCATTCTCGTCGGCATCCTCACCCTGGTCGCGGCCTATGCCAGCCACGCCATCATCGCCGGCGGCTGGCCGCAGATCGCCAGCCTCTCCTCGCTGCTCTTGTCGGGCGGGTAAGCCGCTACGCCGGATTGATCACCCGCATCGGCTTGCCCTCGAGGAAGCCGCGGATGTCCTCGACCGCCTGACCGTAGGCGAGGCGATAGCCTTCCTCGGTGACGTAGCCCAGATGCGGCGTGATCACGACATTGTCGAGCTTCAGCACGGGATGGTCCCTGGGCAGCGGCTCCGGCTCGAATACGTCGAGGCCGGTGCCGGCGATGCGCTTGGCGCGCAGCGCGGCGAGCAGCGCCGCTTCGTCGACGATCGGTCCGCGCGACGTGTTGACCAGGAAGGCGGTCGGCTTCATCCGCGCGAGCTCGGCCTCGCCGACCAGCCCGCGCGAGCGCGGGCTCAGCACCAGATGGATGCTGACGATGTCGGCGCGGGCGAAGAGCTCCGCCTTCGATACCAGCGCCGCGCCCGCCTCGGCGGCACGCTCGGCGGTCAGGTTCTGGCTCCAGGCGATCGTCTCCATGCCGAAGGCCTTGCCGACCCCCGCCACCTGGCTGCCGAGCCGGCCGAGGCCCAGAAGCCCGAGCGTCTTGCCCTTGAGACCGATGCCGAGCGTCGTCTGCCAGCGTCCCTCGCGCACGGCCTGGTCCTCGCGCGGGATATGGCGGCAGAGCGCCAGGATCAGCCCCCAGGCGAGCTCCGCGGTGGGATAGGGCAGCATCTCGGTGCCGCAGACCAGAACGTTGCGCTCGGCGGCAGCGGCGATGTCGATCGCGGCGTTGCGCATGCCGGCGGTGACCAGCAGTCGCAGATTGGGCAGACGGTCGAGGAGGGCGCGCGGGAAGGGCGTGCGCTCGCGCATGGCGACGATGCCCTCGAAGGTATGCAGCCGCTGCGCCAGCGCGTCGAGCCCATCGAGATGGTCGGCGAAGGCCTGCATCTGCGCCTGCGGATGGAGGCTCTGCCAATCGGCGAGCGCCAGCGCCACGCCCTGATAATCGTCCAGGATAGCCACGCGCATCATTGCCGGTCCCTCCCTGCGGTCAGTTGCCGACGCTTAGCTCATGGCGCGGCGCGGGCATGCAAGTTCTCAGTTATCAGTCATCAGTTGTCAGTCATCAGTGCTCATCGCCTTACTGACTGACGACTGATCGACTGAAAACTGACGACTTCTCTCTGCCATTGACACCCCGCCATCGGCCGGCTCCTATCTCCCCATCCCGGGAAAGCGAGAACGGCCATGGCGGAAATGAGCTGCGATGTGGTGGTTGTCGGCGCGGGCAACGCGGCGCTGTCGGCGGCGTTGTCGGCGCGCGAGCGCGGCGCCTCGGTGGTGGTGCTGGAGCGCGCGCCCGAGGAGGAGTGCGGCGGCAACAGCCGCTTCACCGCCGGCGCCATCCGTACGGTCTATGATGGCGTCGAGGATCTGAAGAAACTCATCCCCGATCTCACCGAGGCCGAGATCGCGCGCACCGATTACGGCACCTATACCCGCGACCAGTTCTATGACGATCTCGGCCGCATCACGCAGTATCGCAGCGATCCCGACCTCGCGGAGCTGCTGATCGAGCGCAGCCTCGAGACGTTGATCTGGCTGCGCGGCAAGGGCGTGAAATTCCTGCCCGCCTATGGCCGCCAGTCCTTCAAGGTCGGCGACAAGACGCGCTTCTGGGGCGGGCTCACGGTCGAGGCCACCGGCGGCGGACCCGGCCTCGTCGCGGCCGAGCACGAGGCGGCGCGGCGCAACGGCATCCCCATCCATTACCGCACCCGCGTGCTGAACCTGCTGCTCGACGAGCGCCGCGTCATCGGCGTCCATGTCCGCCACGGCGAGCGCAGCTTCGACATCGCCGCCAAGGCGGTGGTGCTGGCCTCGGGCGGCTTCGAGGCCAATGCCGAATGGCGCACGCGCTATCTCGGCCCCGGCTGGGACCTCGCCAAGGTGCGCGGCACGCGCTTCAACACCGGAGACGGTATCCGCATGGCGCTCGAGGCCGGCGCCATGCCCTGGGGCAATTGGTCGGGCTGCCATGCCGTGGCCTGGGACCGCAACGCGCCCGAATTCGGCGATCTCGCCGTCGGCGACAATTTCCAGAAGCATTCCTATCCCTTCGGCATCGTCGTCAACACCACCGGCCGCCGCTTCGTCGATGAGGGCGCCGATTTCCGCAATTACACCTATGCCAAATACGGCCGCGCCATCCTCGAGCAGCCGGCGCAGACCGCCTGGCAGGTGTTCGATGCCAAGGTGCTGCATCTGCTGCGCGAGGAGTACCGCATCCGCCAGGTGACCAAGGCGCGCGCCGACAGCATCGAGGAGCTGGCACAAAAGCTCGACGGCATCGACCGCGCCGCGTTCGTCGCCGAGGTCGCGGCCTATAACCGTGCCGTGCGCCAGGACATCCCGTTCGACCCCACGGTCAAGGACGGGCGGCGCACCGAGGGCCTCGCCGTGCCGAAATCGAACTGGGCGAATGTGCTGGATACGCCGCCTTTCGAGGCCTATCAGATCACCTGCGGCATCACCTTCACCTTCGGCGGCTTGCGCATCGATACCGATTGCCGCGTCATTGACACCGAGGGCGAGCCCATCCCCGGCCTGTTGGCCGCCGGCGAGCTGGTCGGCGGCCTCTTCTATTTCAATTACCCCGGCGGGACCGGGCTGCTCTCCGGCGCGGTCTTCGGCCGCATCGCCGGCGCCACTGCCGGGCAAGTGGCGACAGTCGCGGTCTGAGGCGGCAGGTGGCCCTCATCGATAAGGAGATTGCGGCGCCGGCGCTGCTGCGGCTGCTCGATTATTGGGAGACCAAGCGCGGCAAGCGGCGCTTTCCGGCGCGACGCGACCTCGACCCGCTCGATTTTCCCTATCTCCTCGGCAATGTCGCGCTGATCGACGTGCTGCGATCGCCGCAGCGCTTTCGCATCCGGCTGTTCGGCGACAACCTCGTGCGCAAGACCGGCATCGAGGTCACCGGCCGGATGCTGGACGAGGTGCCGCTGCCGCAGCTGCGCGAGCATTTCGCACGGCGCTGCGCCGAGATCGTTGAGCGCGGCACGCCCTATCGCACCGGGGGCGATTATTTCATGGACGAGCGGCCGTCGCGCCACGAGCTGCTGGCGCTGCCGCTCTCCGATGACGGTACGGTCGTCAGCATGCTGCTCTTCGCTTTCTGGTTCGCCGAGGATCCCCGCATCCGCCAGCCCCTCTGACCGCGCGATTGCCCTGCCGGCGGCGATTTGATACCTAGTCGCTCTCCGCCGCTGCCCGGTCGCTGTCGATGTCCCAGGCTCCTGCCGCGAGCCGTCCACTGTTCAAGCCGCCGCTGGCGGCGGGCGACATCGCGCCCGACTGCGCCTTGAAATCGCTTGGGGGCGAGGTCGTCGACCTCCGCGACGACGCGGTCGCCGGCCGGCCGCTGGTGCTCGTCTTCTGCCCGAGCTTCGCCGCCGAGGCTTCCGCGGCGCTTGACGGCTTCCGTGCCGGGCTCGATGCCTTCGCCGCCGCCGGCGCCCGGCTTTTCGCGGTGACGCTCGAGCCCGCCCGGATCGCGATGGAGCAGGCGCTGCCGTTTCCGGTACTGCTCGACCGCAACGGCGACACTTTTCGTGCCTTCAACGCCGGCAGAAGCGGCGCCCCGACCACCATCGTGCTGCGCTCCAACCATCATGTCGTGGCGATCCTCAAGGAAGCGGCGGCGGCGCAGCCGGGCGCCGCGCTCGAGACGGTCGAGCGCCTTGCCGCCGGCCGGGTTGCGGCGCTGATGGCGCCGCACCCGCCGGTGCTGATCGTGCCCGACGTGCTGAGCCGTGCCGATTGCGAGCGCCTCGTCAGCGTCTACAAGACGCGCGGCAACGTCTTCGTCGAGCCGCGCCATGGCGATGACAACATGGCCAGCGACTACAAGATGCGCATCCCCGAATATGGTCGCGGCGACCGTATCGATCACTGGCTGGTCGAGGCCGATACCATTGCCTTCATCGACACGCGGCTTAAAAGCCGGCTTTTCCCGGAGATCCAGCGCGCCTTCCAATATCCCGTCACGCGGCGCGAGCGCATGCGCATCGGCTGCTATGAGGGCATGCGCGGCGGCGAGTTGCACGGGCATCGCGATAATTCCGAGGCTTTCGTCGCCTATCGCCGCTTTGCCGTCTCGATCAACCTCAACACCGAGGCGTTCGAGGGTGGCGAGCTGCGCTTCCCCGAATTCGGCGACCAGCGCTATCGCCCGGAGACCGGCGCCGCCATCGCCTTCTCCTGCTCATTGCTGCACGAGGCTCTGCATGTGACCGCGGGCACGCGCTACGTGCTCCTCGCTTTCCTGTTCGGGGACAGATAGACAAACTCCCGCAGGTGTCTGCGGCGGCGTCAGCGGTTGCGGCGCAGGCGAAAGCCGCTCGGTCCAAGCAGAGCCACCCCTTCGGGCTCCGCCGCCCCCTTCTGGAGGCCCTCCGGAGGAGGTAGGCGGCTCTCGCGGTTGCTCCGCAACCGCTGGCGCCGCCGCCCGACGAGCGCTAACGCGCTCGCGGGGCGCTCGCGGGGGAGCAAAATCCGCCCGTCGCGGCGTTTGTCAACGGCTCGGATCTGCCGCCGACGGGACCATGCGTAGCACTCGTGACATCAAGGTAGAGATTACCCGCCTCAACCGCCTTATCGCCCGCATCGAGGCCAAGCCGCATGGCGAATGGGCGGCCTGGTCCTCGACCCTCCATGACCTGGTCGAGGAGCGAGAGGTGCTCGGCCTGGTCGTGCTCAACCGGCGTATCGAGGCCGGCAAGAAAGTGGTTAGCTTCCGCCGCTGGCGCGACGGCCCCTGGGCCGCGTGAAGCCTTAATCGAGGCTCGGCGGGCGGAACGGCGCGGCCTGCTGCATCCAGCGCACCAGCTGCACCGCCGGGAAAATCCAAGCGATACCGGCCACGGCGTAGAACGCCGCCTCCACCGCCCATTGCTCCGGCAGCAACCGCACCGCCGCGGCCGTCACCGCCAGCGCGTAGGCGCCGAGTCCGAAAACCAGCAGCAGCGTGCCGAAGAGGATGCGCAATCGCATGCCCGATCCTTGCCGCGCCGCTGCCGCTGTCAAGGGCGCGGCGGCTTGCTAAGCTGGCCATCGGCATTGGGGATCGCGCATGGACGATGGGGAGATCGGTTCGGCCATCGCGGCGCGTCGGCGCATTCGCCGCGGCGAGCTCACCGGCCAGACCAGCGGCATCGCCCCGGGCCGGGTGCAGGGCAATGTCGCGATCCTGCCGGTCGACTGGGCGGACGAGTTCCTGCGTTTCTGCCTGCAGAACCCAAAGCCCTGCCCGGTGCTGGCGGTCGGCCGTCCCGGCCGGCCGGAGCTGCCGAGCCTGGGGGAGGGCATCGACATTCGCAGCGACGTGCCGCGCTACCGCGTCTTCGAGCAAGGCCGCGAGATCGCCGCCCCCACCGACATCTCGGCCTATTGGCGCGACGATCTCGTGACCTTCGTGCTCGGCTGCTCCTTCTCCTTCGAATGGGCGCTGCGCGAGGCCGGGCTCCGGCTCCGGCACACCGAGCGCGGCAGCGTGGTGCCGATGTACCGCACCAGCATCGCCACCGCCGCGACCGAGCGCTTCCACGGGCCCATGGTGGTGTCGATGCGTCCCTTCCGCCCGGCCGATGCCATCCGCGCCGTCCAGATCAGCGGCCGCTTCCCGGGCGTCCATGGCGCGCCGGTGCATATCGGCCTTCCCGAGGCGATCGGCATCGGCGATCTCGATCGCCCGGATTTCGGCGAGCGCACCGAGATCCGCGACGACGAGCTGCCGGTGTTCTGGGCGTGCGGCGTCACCCCGCAAGCGGTGATCGAGAAGGCCCGTCTGCCCTTCTTCATCTCGCATTTCCCGGGTTCGATGCTGATCACCGATCTCGCCAACGCGGCGCTCGCGGTATGACCGCGCGACCGCTCGACGGGCTGTTGGCGGTGGCGCTGGAGCAGGCGGTGGCGGCGCCGCTGTGCAGCGCGCGGCTCGCCGATGCCGGCGCGCGGGTGATCAAGATCGAGCGCGAAGAGGGCGATTTCGCCCGCTTCTACGATCACGTGGCCCTCGGCCAGAGCAGCTATTTCGTCTGGCTCAACCGCGGCAAACAGTCGATCGTGCTCGACATCAAGCGCGAGGCCGATTGCGCGCTGCTTCGCCGCATGATCGCCCGCGCCGACGTCTTCCTGCAGAATCTCGCGCCCGGTGCCGCCGCCCGCGCCGGCTTCGCGCCCGAGGATCTGCGCCGGCGCCACCCGCGGCTGGTGGTCTGCTCCATCACCGGCTATGGCGAGAGCGGGCCTTACCGCGACATGAAGGCTTATGACCTGCTGATCCAGGCGGAGACCGGGCTTGCCTCGCTCACCGGTCCGCCCGAGGCGCCCGGCCGCGTCGGCGTCTCGGTCTCCGACATCGCCGCCGGGCTCAACGCTTACAGCGCCATTCTCGAGGCGCTTTATGCGCGCGAACGCACCGGCCAGGGCGCGGTGCTCTCGGTGTCGCTGTTCGACGCCACGGCCGAATGGATGGCGGTGCCGCTGCTGCATTACGATTTCGGCGGCAAGGCGCCGTCGCGCCAGGGGCTCCGCCATCCCTCGATCGCGCCTTACGGCGCCTTCGCCGCCGCCGATGGCAAGGAGATCGTCATCGCCATCCAGAACGAGCGCGAATGGGCGCGCTTCTGTGCCGAGATTCTCGGCGACGGCGCGCTCGCCACCGATCCGCGCTTCACCGACAACCCGCGGCGCGTCGCCAACCGCGCCGCGCTCGACGCCATCGTCGCTGCGGTGTTCGTCCGTGAGAACCGCGACGCGCTGGGCAGGCGGCTGCAGGCCGCCGACATCGCCTTCGGCAATCTCAACGGCGTTGAGGATTTCTCGCGCCATCCACAGCTCCGCCGCCTCGCCGTGCCAACTCCCGAGGGCGAGATCACCGTTCCGTCGCCGCCCGCGCTCTTCTGCGCCGAAGCCCCCTCCGGCGGCGTTCCCGCCATCGGCGAGCACAGCGCGATGATCCGGAAAGAGTTTGCCTAGATCGGCGGCTCGCCCGCGCCGTGCGGCTCTCGCGATTGCTGCGCAATCGCCTGTCGGGACAACAGTCCCGCCAATCCCAAGAACGCCGGCGCGGGATGCGTCACCACGTAAGTCGGGATCGCCGCGAGATAGGCCTGAAAGCGCCCCTTCGCCTCGAAGCGCCGGCGGAAGGCGCTCTCGGCGAAGCGTTGGCCGAGCTGCGGTACGATCCCTCCGGCGATATAGATGCCGCCCTGCGCGCCCAAGGTAAGAGCGAGGTTGCCGGCCACCGTGCCGAGCATGGCGCAGAACATCGCGAGCGCGGCACCCACCAACGGCTCGCGCTCGCCAAGCGCCGGGTCGGTGATCTGCTCCGGGGCGAGGGGCGCGGCCGGCACGCCCGCGAGCTCCGCGAGCGCGGTATAGAGATTGACCAGCCCTGGGCCCGACAGCACGCGCTCGGCCGAGACATGGCCAAAGCGCCGGCGCAGGCAATCGATCACTGCGCTCTCCTGCGCATCGGCCGGCGCCATGGTGGCATGGCCGCCTTCGCTCGCCAGCGCGATAAAGCCGGAAGGCCCCGGCACCAGGCCGCTGACGCCGAGGCCGGTGCCCGGCCCGAGCACGCCGATCGGCGCATCGTCCACGCCGATGCCGCCGCCCACCGCCTGCCGGTCCCCCGGCCCGAGCCCCGGTACGGCGAGCGCGTTGGCGACGAAATCGTTGACGACGACGAGCCGGATCAGGTCAAACTGCCGCTGCAGCGCGGCGATGCTGAAGCTCCAGGGATGGTTGGTGAGCCGCACCGCATCGCCGGTCACTGGCGAGGCTATCGCCAGCGCCGCCTGACGCGGCGGCTCGACCGGGCCCATCTCGGCGAGATATGCCGCGATCGCCGCGTCGAGGCTGGGATAGTCGTTGCAGGCGAGCACGCGTTGGCGTTCGATCCCGCCCGCGCCATCGGTGAGCGCGAAGCGCGCCTTGGTCGCCCCGACATCGCCGAGAAGGCCCGGCGCCGTCATGTCAGCGTGCCTGCGCCGCTTCGCCCAGCGCCGCGACGAAGCTCTCGCGCCACGCGGTGATGTCGTTGCGCCGCAGCACCGCCATCATCGACTGCCAGCGCTCGACGCGCTCCTCGCGCGCCATAATCAGCGCCTGGCAGATCGCCTCGGCGACGGCGTCGCCATCGAATGGGTTGACCAGCAGCGCGTCGGTCAGCTCCTGCGCCGCGCCGGCGAAGCAGGAAAGCACCAGCGCCCCTGGATCGTCGGGATCTTGGGCCGCGACGTATTCCTTGGCCACCAGGTTCATGCCGTCGCGCAGCGGGGTCACCAGCCCGACCCGCGCCGAGCGAAAGAAGCCGCACAGCGTGCGGTGATTGAAGCTCTTGTTGAGATAGCGCAGCGGCATCCAGTCAAACTCGGCGAAACGGCCATTGATGTGGCCGGCGGCGGTCTCGAGGGTGCGGCGGATCTGGGTGTATTCCGGTACCTCGCTGCGCGTCGGCGGCGCCACCTGCATCAGTGTGACATGGCCGCGCATCTCCGGGAAGCGCTCGAGCATGCGCTCGAAGGCCTTGAAGCGCTGCGGCAGCCCCTTCGAATAGTCGAGCCGGTCGACGCCGATGATCAGGTTGCGCTGGCGCAGGCTCTCCTGCAGCCGTTTCGTCTGCCGGGCGCCGACCGATTGCGCCGCAAGCCCGGCGATCGCTTCGACATCGATGCCGATGGGAAAGGCGGCGAGCCGCAGGCTGCGGCCGAAAGCATTGACCGCACCGGCGCCGGCCGGGCTCCCGCCGGCAAAGCGCAGCAGATAGTCGCGGAAGCCGGCGAGGTCGCCCTCGGTCTGAAAGCCCACGAGATCATAGGCGCACATCGCCTGCATCATCTGGCTGTGGCTCGGGAGCGTGCGGAACAGCTCGGCCGCGGGGAAGGGCGTGTGCAGGAAGAAACCGATCGGCTGCCCGACGCCAAGCCGCCGCAACTCCTCGGCCAGCGGCATCAGGTGGTAGTCGTGCACCCAGATCATGTCTTGCGGCTTGAGCAGCGGCGCCAGCCGCGCGGCGAATTGGCGGTTGACGCGGAGATATCCCGCGAAATCCTCGCGCCGGTACTCGATGAGCCCGGGCCGGTAATGGAACAGCGGCCACAGCACGCGGTTCGCGAAGCCGTTGTAGTATTGCTCGTAGTCGCGGCGCGCGAGATCGAGCGTGGCATAGGTGATCTCGTCATTCTCGACGATCTCGGTGGCGCCGCTTTGCGCGTCGCCGACCGAGCCGCTCCAGCCGAACCAGATGCCGCCGTTACGCCTCAGGGCCGCGAGGATGCCGACGGCGAGGCCGCCGGCGGCTTTGCCGCTGGCATCCGCCATGACGACGCGGTTCGACACGACCACCAGTCGGCGTGCGGGCGCCGGCCCGCGCCGCGCGACGGGCGCGGCTGTCGTGGGCGGGAGCGGCGGCGTCAGCCGCATCAGCGGCGGCGAAGGGGGCATGGCCATTACGAACTCAACACGGGATGGAAGCCGGGCGTTCCCGTGCGCGCGCCGCGCTCCCCCGCCTCGAGACGCTGCGCCAATGCGCCGAGCCAGTCCCGCAACCCCTCTATGCCCGGCAGGGTATAGCGCGCGGCGCTCAACCGGCGCCCGCGCGTCTCGTCGTCCATCACCCGCAGCGACACGCCGCCGGCGGCGTTGACCGCGGCAAAACCGTCCTCGTCGGTCGCGTCGTCGCCGACAAAGACCGGGCGCCGCCCAGCGAAGGCCGGCTCGTCGAGAAAAGCAAGGATCGCCTGGCCCTTATCGGCGCCGCGCGGCTGCAGCTCCACCACCTTGCGACCGGTGAGCAGGCGCAGTTCCGGCTCTGCAGCGGCGATCTCCCGGGCAAAGCGCCGCAGCGCCGCTCCACGTTCCGGCGCCAGACGGTAATGCAGCGCCAGGCTGGCGCCCTTGTCCTCGAGCAGCACCCCGGGCCTGGCGGCGGCATAGGCGGCCAGGCGCAGCCGCAGCCGCTCCAGGGGCGCGGCGATGGGCTCGCGCCGGACCACGCTGCCATCGCTGCGGCGGCGCTCCCAGCCATGGAGTCCGGCGGCGGGCAGGCGCAGCGGGGCGAAGAGCTGGTCGATGCTGGCGAGGCTGCGGCCGCTGACCAGCGCCAGCGCGCCATCGCTGCCGCGGCTCAGGCGCTCCAAGAGCGGCAGCAGGGCAGGCTCCGGCCGCGCCTGTTCAGGTGTCGCGGCGATCGCCACCAGCGTGCCATCGACATCGAGGAACAGGGCCCAGCGCTCGCCCACCTCAGGCAGTGGCAGCCCCTCGCCCATATCGTCGCAAACGCCCGCCAGCGGCCGCGAGTTCATACGATTGTGCGACGCAATAATAGCGGGTGCGATTCGCTTATATTGTGGCGAAATGCCGCAGTTCTTTGATTTTTTCGCACCTGCGTTTTTGCGCTTGATTTGTGGTGTTCTCGGGGGCATATTGTGCAGTGCGGCATGGACGTCGCCCGACGGCCTGCCGTACGTCTTCTAGGCGTTTCCTCCCTAAACTTGGGCCGTGCCTTACCGCACGGCCCATTTTTTTTCGCCGCGCCGCAGCGCGGTAAGTGCATCGCACCAACCGCTGTTTCCGCGCGCGGGGTCTAGTTTAGCGGTTGTCCGGCGCGGCGTGGCGAATTCCCCGAATCGGGGCCAGGAACAATACGTTCAGCGCGGGTCGCTGGTGCCGCCGCCAAGGGCGCGCTGCATCAGCACGATGTCGACCCAGCGCCCGAGCTTGAAGCCGATCACCGGCAGCAGCCCGACCCGGCGGAAGCCCAGCCCCTCATGCAGGCCGATCGAGGCGAGATTGCCGCTGTCGCCGATCACCGCCATCATCTGGCGGTAGCCAAGCGCGGTGCACTGCTCGATCAGCGCCGCCAGCAGCGCCCCGCCGACCCCCTGCCGACCAGCCGTCGGCGCGACATAGATCGAATCCTCGACGCTGTAGCGATAGGCCGAGCGCATGCGGAAGGGCGCGGCATAGGCATAGCCCAGCACCGCCCCGCCGGGCGCGATGGCGGCAAGATAAGGCAGCCGGCGCGCCAGCACCTCGTCGCGGCGGCGCTGCAACTCCTCGACACCGGGCGCCTCTTCTTCGAAGGAACCGAGCCCGAAGCGCACGTGATGGGCATAAATGTCGGCGATCGCCGCCATATCGGCGTCCTCGGCCTCGCGCAGGAGCACCGCCGCCGCCGCCCTGGCCGGCCTCATGCGGCGGCGATGACCGAGAG
This sequence comes from uncultured Alphaproteobacteria bacterium, assembly GCA_963789275.1. Lineage (GTDB taxonomy): Bacteria > Pseudomonadota > Alphaproteobacteria > ATCC43930 > CGMCC-115725 > DAHUYF01. The sequence goes on along the minus strand of CAWBKF010000003.1, from coordinate 148,826 downwards.
GTCGATGCCGGCGAGCGCCGCCGCCGTCTCGCGCATGTCCTCGGCGAGCTGGTGGAGGAAGGCTTTGCGCTCGAAGCTGCGCTCGTCCATGTAGAGGGCGCGGCTGATCTCGATCTGCAGGCAATGTCCTTGCGCGCCGGGCTTGCCGTAATGGGCGGTGGTGAAGCCGCCGGCATAGGGGGTATTGCGCGCCACCGCATAACCCTTGGCGGCGAGCGTTCGATGCGCCGTCTCGGTGATCAGCGGGTGGCAGGCGGCGCCGTGACAGTCGCCGAGCACGATATCGGTGCGCGAGCGCCGCACGCCGCGCTCGCCCGGCGCCGCGCCCGATGGCATGGAGTGGCAGTCGATCAGCAGATAGCTGCCGAAGCGCTCGCGCGTCGCCGCCACCAATTGGCGCAGCGCCCGGTGATAAGGCCGGTAGAGCTGGTCGATTCGCGCCATCGCTTCGGCGAAGCGCAATTTGCCGGCATAGATGTCCTCGCCGGTGGCGACGACCCGGGCGATTGTGCCGAGCCCGACGCGCACCCGCGGCGAGCGCGTGTTGACGAAAGCGGGCAGCTCATCCTCGAACATGCCGGGATCGAGCTCGAAAGGCTCGCGGTTGGGGTCGAGATAGGCGCGGGGAAAGCGCGCGCGCAGCAGCGGCGCGCCCAGCGCCGCGGCGCCGGCGAAGATCTCGTCGACATAGCTGTCTTCCGAGCGCCGCAGCGTCAGCGGGTCGAGGCGCGCGGCAGCCAGGAAAGCGGCGGGATAGTCGGCGCCGCTATGCGGCGAGGCGAGGACGAGCGGCAGTGTATGCTCTGCCGGGGCGATCACCTCGATCGGCGGCTCGACGACGGCTCTTCGCTCAAACGGGCCTTCCATGCTTGGAATTTAGGGGCAAGCCGGTGCCTCTGTCACGCGCTTCCGGAGGATTAACCGTGATTTCCTCGGCCGATCTGGCTATCGCGCCGGCGGGGGGCAGCGGCTAAACTGTGGCGGGGTTCGGGAGTGGCCATGGCGCGCATTCTTCTGGCGGAGGACGACGACAATCTCAGGGTCTTTCTCGCGCGCGCGTTGCGCCGTGCCGGGCATGAGGTGCACGCTGTCGGTGATGGCGACGCCGCGCTCGCCTGGGTGCGGGAGCGGCCGATCGATCTGCTGCTGGCGGATGTCGTTATGCCGGGGGTGGATGGCATCGAGCTGGCCCGCCGCGCCAACGATCTCTGGCCGGATCTGCGCGTCATGTTCATCACCGGCTTCGCGGCCGTGGCGCTTCGCCATCGCGGCGTCACCCGGCGCGAGGCCGCGGTGCTCGCCAAGCCCGTCCACCTTCGCCAGCTCGTCGACGAGATCGACCGTTTCCTGGCGGCCTAGCCGCGCCGCGAGCGCTTTAGCGCTCGTCGGCGGCGGCGTCAGCGGTTGCGCCAGCAACCGCGAAAGCCGCACCCTGCAGGCAAAGCCGCGGACCCCCCAACTCCTTGCCACTCCCCGCGAAATCGGTTACACCGCCGGCTCATCGGGGGCACGTAGCTCAGCGGGAGAGCACCGCCTTGACATGGCGGGGGTCACAGGTTCAATCCCTGTCGTGCCCACCATTCCCCCGGCAAGAAGCTCGGAGCACCGCGGCGAGATCCTCCTGGGAGTCCCGCGAGCGCGCATGCGGCCGCCAGCAAGCTGACGGCAGCGCTCAGGCGGGCGCGGCGGGAAGACCAGGAAGAGGGTCGGGCCCCGCGCCCCGCGCCGCATAGCGCCGTGCCAGCGAGGCGCAGACCATGAGCTGGATCTGATGGAACACCATCGCGGGGATGATGATGAGGCCGACATGGCCCTGGAACAGCACGGTCGCGATCGGCAGGCCGCTGGCGAGGCTCTTCTTCGATCCGCAGAAGACGATGGTGATCTCGTCGGCGCGCGAGAAGCCGAGGCGCCGGCTTGCGACGGTCAGGATCGTCATCACGGTGGCGAGCAGCGCTGCGGCGACGAGCGCGAGCCGGACGAGCTGGGCGGCGTCGACCTGATGCCAGATGCCGTTCACGACGCCGTGGCTGAAGGCCGAGTACACGATAAGCAGGATCGAGCCGTAGTCGACGCTCTTCAGCGCCCGCGCGTTGCGCGCCACCAGCGCCCCGATCCATGGCCGCAGCATCTGGCCCGCCGCGAACGGCAGCAGGAGCTGCAGGACGATGCCGAGCATCGCGCGCGCGGAGACGTCGGCGCCGTGGCTGGTAAGCAGAAATCCGGCGATCACCGGGGTGATGAAGACGCCCAGCAGGTTCGATGCCGAGGCGCTGCACAAGGCCGCCGGCACGTTGCCGCCGGCCACTGAGGTGAAGGCGATCGAGGCTTGAACCGTCGAGGGCAGGGTGGTGAGCAGGATCAGCCCGGCCCAAAGCGGCGCGGTCAAGAGACCCGGGAGCAGCAGGTGCGCCGCGGTTCCGAGCAACGGAAAGAGCGCGAAGGTGCTCAGGAACACCATCAGGTGCAATCGCCAGTGCCGCGCGCCGAGGAGGGCCGCGGCGGGCGACAGCCGCGCGCCATGCATGAAGAACAGCAGCGCGATGGCGGCAATCGTCAGCCAGTCGAAGGCCGCTGCCACGTTGCCGCGCGCCGGCAGAACCGAGGCGAGCCCGACGGTGAGCAGGATGGCGGCAAGGAACGGATCGATGCGTGACCAGAGAGGGCGGAGCCGGGTCATGGGGCCTCTGCTTTTAGCGATCGCCCTAATATCGGTCCTGGCGGGTCATTGTAAATAGCGCTTACCGATGTTATTGTAATCGTATAACGTAATGATAGATCATGCTCGACCCCATCCTGCTGCAGACTTTCCTCGCCGTCGCCCAGACCCGGAGCTTCACCCAGGCGGCCGAGCGTCTTGATCTGCGCCAGTCGACGGTCAGCCAGCACATCCGCAAGCTCGAGGCCGAGGCCGGGCGTCGCCTCTTCCTGCGCGACACCCATTCCGTGGCGATGACCGCCGATGGCGAGGTGATGATCGAATTCGCCCGCAGCATCCTGGCGGCGAACGAGCGCGCGCAGCGCTATTTCGCCGGTTCCCAGGTGAGGGGGCGCCTGCGCTTCGGCACCTCGGAGGATTTCGTGGCGTCGCGCCTGCCGGAGGTCCTGCGGGAGTTCGTCCGGACGCATCCGCTGGTCGATGTCGAGCTTACGGTTGGCCTTAGCGGCGAGCTCAACGAGAAGCTCGGGCGCGGCGAGCTCGACCTCGTCTGCGGCAAGCGTCGGCCGGGCGAGGATCGCGGACGCCTGGTCTGGCGCGACCGGTTGGTCTGGGTCTCGGGCGATCTGCGGCCGCTCGATCCCTCGGCGCCGGCGCCGCTGATCCTCTATTCGCCGCCCAGCATTACCCGCGAGATCGCGCTCGCCGCGCTCGAGCGAAGCGGCCGCGCCTGGCGCATCGTCTGCACCAGCGGCAGCTTGAGCGGCTTGCGTGCGGCGGCGCTCGCCGGGCTCGGCGTCACCGCTGTCGCGAAAGGCTTGATCCCGTCCGGCCTTGCCGAGATTCCCAGCAGTCACGGCCTGCCGGATCTCGGTGCGGTGGAGTTCGTGCTGCTCGGCGCCGGCAGGGTCATGCGCGGACCCGCCGCTGTGCTCGCCGACGCGATCCTCGCCAGCGGTATCCGGTCGCAGCGGGCATGGGATGGCGAGTCACACCCGGACGCGCCGCGGCGATCTGGACCGCAGAACGAGCCGGGGGAGGCGACGGATCTCGTATGAGACGGGCCGACGCTCACTTCGGCGCAGCGACATCCTCCGGGATCCCCGCCAGCCGCATGCCGTCGCACACACGCTCGCGCTGTGCGAGATAGACCGGGGCGCTGCTCGCGGTCTCGCGGCGGAACTTGGCGATGGTGAAATTGGGCTGCAGGCGCCGTCCGGCCGCCCAGGCTTCCGCAGCCTCGGCGCCCCGGCCGGCGAGCGCGAAGGCCGTCGCCAGGAAGATGAAGGCGACGCTGAAATTCGGGTTCATGCCGGCGGATTGGCGCAGCTGCTCCACCGCCGCGTCGAGCCGGCCGAGAAAGAGATCGGCGACGCCGATCATAAGATGCCAGGTGGCGAAGCCGGGCTCGCGCGGGCTGAGCCGCATCGCGATCGCGACGTCGGCCTCGGTCTCTTCCGCCCGCCCGAGGAAGATCTTCATCATCCCGCCCAGCGCATGGGCCCAGATGAGATTGTGGTTGAGGCTCACCGCGAGCTCGAATTCGCGCAGCGCCGCTTCGTGCGCGCCCCGCGCGTAGAGCACGTGGCCGCGGCAATGATGCGCGTACGCGTTGTCGGGCGCCAGCGCCAAGGCTTTGTCGATTGCCGCCTCGGCGAGGTCGGTCTGTTCAGGCACATTGTCCGAGCTGAAGCTCATGACCTCCGTCATATGCGTGCCGGCGAGTCCGATGAGCGCGACCACGTTCTGCGCGTCGAGGGCGAGCGCCGCCTCGAACAGCCGGCGCGCTTCGCGCGTGCGGCTTGAGGACGGCGACTGGTTCCAGATCGCCACGCCGCGCAGGGTGAGGTCGACGGAATCCATGGAATTGGGCTGCTCGCGCTCCGCCCGGCGGCCCTCTGCCGCGACGATCTCGAGATCGAGACTGCGTGCCAGGCGCGCGGTGATTTCGTCCTGCATGTCGAAGAGATCGGCGCGCGGCTTGTCGAAGCGCTCGGCCCAGAGATGCGCGCCGGTCTCGGCGTCGATGAGCTGGGCGTTGATCCGGATGCGGCTCACGCCGGTCTGCACGCTGCCTTCCATCACATAGCGCACGCCGAGCTCGCGGCCGATCTGGCGCACGTCCAGCACCTTGTCGCGATAGGCGAAGGCGGTGTTGCGTGCGATGACGAACACGCCGGCAAGCTGCGACAGCTCCGTCGTCAAGGTCTCGGTGATGCCGTCGACGAAATAATCCTGTTCCTTGTCGCCGCCGAGATTGGTGAAGGGCAGCACGACGATCGACCGGCGCGGCGCGCGCGGCAGGGCTTCCGCCGCGGCGGCCGGCGCGCCCGCGCCGCCGCCCGGCGGCGCGATGGCATAGACGCGGACGGGATCGGCGATATTCTTGAGCCGGCGCTCGCCGAGATCGCTGAAGGCTTCAGCCACCTTGCCGCGGCTCTGCTCATAGGCGGCGCGCGACAGGCAGATGGCGCCGGGCTCGGCAATCGCTTCGAGCCTGGCCGCGATGTTGACGCCGTCGCCGAGGATGTCCTCGCCGTCGACCACGATATCGCCGAGATTGATGCCCATACGGAAATCGAGCCGTGTCCCGGCCGGGCGATCGGCGTTGCGCTCGGCAAGGCCCTGCTGCAAGGCCACGGCGCAGCGCACGGCGTCGACGACGCTGGCGAACTCGACGAGCAGCCCGTCGCCCATCGTCTTCACGATGCGGCCGTGATGCGCGGCGATGCCGGGATCGATCAGCTCCCGGCGCAATCCGCTGAGCCGTGCCAGCGTGCCTTCCTCATCCGCCTCGGTCAGCCGGCTATAGCCGACGACATCCGCGGCGAGGATGGCGGCGAGCCGGCGATGGACGCGCTCCGCCGCCATCCGTCTCACGCCGTCCGGCGCTTGGGGCGATCGAGCGCGCGCCCCGTGCCGGCATCATCACCGCAAAGCGGCGCCTGCCGCTGGCGGGGGGCAAGCGCCACCAACAGGTTGAGATCGAGAGAGGCTGAGTTCATCCTGTGAAGATACGATATATCGCCTGTCGAATGGAAGAATGGCGCGGGGCGACAAGGCCGGGCTCCCCTACGACGACAGCTATTGCCAGGTTTTCCGCCTTGCCGGCGGCAAGCTGCATGCGGTGACCGAGCATTGCGACACCGAACCGGTCAGGACGGCGCCGGCCGATCGCGTCCGGCGGCGGCGCGCGCTACCGGCCTGGTGCCTCAGCCCCGGGATGGCCGCCGGCGCGCTGCGAGGTGAAGAGAATGCAGCCGATGATGAAGACCGCGAGGATCGCCGAGGAGCTGACGCGGCTGAGATCGAAGCCGCCCTCGGCATGCGGCTTGGTGAGGAGATCGCCGAGCGTGGCGCCCAGCGGCCGGGTCAGGATGAAGGCCATCCAGAACAGCAAGGTGCGCGACGTGCGCGTCAGGAAGTAAGCGCCCGCCAGGAGCGCCAAGGCGCCGGCGAAGACCAGCGCGCCGCCGCCGAAGCCAAATCCGGAATCATCGGACAGAAAATCGCCGAGCGCGGTTCCCAGCGTATTCGAGCAAAGGATCGTCACCCAATAGAAGATCTCGACTTTGGGTGACGCGATGCTGTCGACCGACACGGAGCCGGCAGCGAGCCGCCACGTCACGAGGACAAGCATCACCAGCGCGAACAGGATCAGCGATCCCCCGACATAGCCGATCCCGAGCGAGCGATCGGCGAAATCCGCCATTGTGGTGCCGACCGTCGTGGTGGCGAGGATGACCGCCCAATAGAGGAACGGATGAAAGGATCTGGTCCGGACCTGCGCGGCCAGGACGACAAGGAACCCGGCGAAAAAAATCCCGGTGCTCAGGGCATAGCCGAGATGCGCCGACATCGAGAGCGCGTCGCCGCCGGTCTCGCCCAGCGTTGTCGCGGCGATCTTGGTGATCCAGAACGCCAGGGTGATTTCCGGAACCTTGCTCGCGCGGGTTTCGGCAATGCTGTTCATGCCGCTCCTTCTGGTGAATGCAGCCCTGCATGCCGGCACGGTGCGGCGCGCCGGCGTACCCCAGCCCTAGGGATCCTGCAGATCGAGCGTGATGGGAATTGGCGTCTGTCGTCGCCGGCTCTTAGGCCGGAGGCAAGGCGGCTGTCAAACGTCTCGCCTCGCGCGCGCCGCCGCGCTAGGAGGCGCCGGCCTTCGCCAGGAAAGCGGCGACCTCCACTTTGAGTCGCTCCGCTCGTGCCGTGAGCTTCGAGGCGGCTGCGAAAACGCCATTGGCGGCGTCTCCCATGTCGCTCGCCGCCGCTCTCACCCTCACGATATTGCCGCCGGCGCAGCGGAATGCCGACGCCGACCACCGCCGCGCTTCGCCGCCGCCAGCCGACCTGGCTATTTCAAGGGAACCGCGACGGCGCGGAAGGGCTGAGGCTTCACGCCTTTTTTAGCGGGATCGAACAGCAGGTTGAGCTGCCCTTCCAGCGCCCAGGCCGTGTTTCCGATTTTGGTCACCGAGACCGGCACGTTGAGGCCGCTCTTCAGCACCTCGATCGTCGCCTGGTCTCCCTCGATGGTCACGCGATCGAGGCGGCCGGCGCCCTCGATCATCAAGAAGCTGTCCTTGCCGAGCCGTCTCATGCCATCGGGGTGATCGAGCGGCGCGGAGGTCTTCAGCTCCGTCACGGCCCCGGCGCTGCCATCCTTGGTGACCGCGACGCGGAAGAGCTTGCCGCCCTCATAGGTGTTGACGTAGAGCTGGCGGTCGCCACCGAAGGCGATGCCGTCGAGATTGGGGCCCTTCGTGCCGAGGATCTCGTTCTCGACCCAGACCTCGAACTGGCTGGCGCCGGGCTTCAGCCGCAGGATGCGGGGATGGAGGCTGTCGGTCACGAAGGCGCTGCCGTCGCGTCCGATGGCGATGTCGTTGCACAGCGAGCCGGGCCCCGGCAGCGCCACGCTGCCTTTGGGCGTTCCGGTCTTCAGATCGAAGGATTTGAGCGCCGTCTGTTTCTCGCTCTCGCTGGGCACGACGATCCCCAAACCCGAGAGGTCGGAGGAGCACACCCACAGCGTCTTCGATTTCTCGTCGGCGAGCACGCCCAGAACCGACAAGAGGCCATTGGTCCCCGGCTTGATCCAGGATTCGGCAGTTGCGGCGCCGGGACGCACGCGAAACACCATGCCCTCGGTGAAGCTGCCGATATAGACCGTGCCGTCGCGCGTCGATGTCAGGCTCTCCGGGAAGACGTGATCGTCGGGGATATGGATTTCCGCGGGCGCCGCCGCGGCAAGCGCCGAAGCCGCGAGCGTGAACGCGGCAGCGAGCAGACCGACGGATCGGCCCCCGCTGTGACCGCCCTTTTATGGGGCGGCGCTGAGTCCTCGTGTTTTTCATGGCGTCCCTCCTTATTGATTGATTGGATTTTCGCCGCCGCGGTTCGAGCCCCAGCCCGCCGCGGACGATGCGATTAGAAGCAGCGGCGGGGCTCGCCCGAGCCCCGCCGCCGCCGGCGCCTAGAGCGCGGTCGTCACAGCCTTGACCTCGGTGTAGTTGTGCAGCACCTCCTCGCCCATCTCCCGTCCCCAGCCCGATTGCTTGTAGCCGCCGAAGGGGAGTGCCGCGTCGAACACGTTGTGGCAGTTGATCCAGACCGTGCCCGCGCGCAGGCGCCTTGCCATCTTGTGCGCGAGACCGCCGTCGCGCGTCCATACGCTGGCGGCGAGCCCGTAGATCGTGTCGTTGGCCTGCTTGGCGATGCGGTCGAGATCGCCATCGTCGAAGGATTCCACCACCAGCACCGGCCCGAAGATCTCCTCGCGCACCACTTTCATGCCGGGATTGGTGTTGGTGATCACTGTCGGCGTCACGAAATAGCCGCCGCCATCGCTGCCCTTCGTGCCGCCGGTCGCGATCCGGGCACCTTCCGTCTTGCCGGATTCGATGTAGCCGGTGACGCGCGCGAACTGCTCCTCCGAGACCAGCGGCCCCATCTGCGTGCTGGGATCGAGGCCCGGGCCGAGCTTGATCGATTTCGCCACAGTGCAGATGCCGTCGACCATCTGGTCGAAGACCTGCTTGTGGGCAAAGAGGCGCGAGCCGGCGCAGCAGGTCTGTCCCTGATTGAAGAAGATGCCCATCGCCGTCCCCGGGATCGCGCGTTCGAGATCGGCATCGGGGAACACGATGGCCGGCGACTTGCCGCCGAGCTCCAGGGTGACCTTCTTGAGGTTGCCGGCGGCGGCCTTGACGATCAGCTTGCCGACCTCGGTCGAGCCGGTGAACGCCACCTTGTCGACGAGGTCATGCGCCGCGAGCGCGGCGCCGGCGGTCTCGCCATAGCCGGCCAGGATGTTGACCACGCCAGCGGGGAAGCCCGCTTCCAGCACCAGTTCGGCGAGCCGCAACGCGCTGAGCGGCGTCTGCTCCGCCGCTTTCAGCACCACCGTGCAGCCGACCGCGAGCGCCGGCGCCAGCTTCCATGCCGCCATCAGCAGCGGGAAGTTCCAGGGGATGATCTGGCCGACGACGCCCACCGGCTCGCGCACCGTGTAGGACAGGAAGTCGCCGGGGAAGGACAGCGGAATGGTCGAGCCGGTGACCTTGGTCGCCCAGCCCGCCATGTAGCGGAACATGTCGACCGCGAGCGGCACATCCGCCATCCGCGCCACCGCCACCGGCTTGCCGTTGTCGATGGACTCGATCTCGGCGAACTCCTCGCTGTGCCGCTCGAGCAGGTCGGCGAGCTTCCACAGCAATTTGCCGCGCTCGGACGGCGACATCTTGCTCCAGGGCCCGTCATCGAAGGCGCGGCGCGCCGCTTTGACGGCGCGGTCGACATCCTCGGCCTCGGCTTCGGCCACTTGCGCCAGCAGCGCGCCGGTGGCGGGGTTGTAGACCGGGAAGGTCTTGCCCGAGGCGGCATCGACCAGCTTGCCGTCGATCAGCAGCCGGTTGCGCCGGCCGACGAATGCCCTGGCTTCGGGGCTGAGACGATTGTCGAGTGCGATCGTATCCATGCTTCCTCCTCCGTGTTGAAGTCACTATTCCCATTCGGGAATAGCGCCGCCTGCCTGCCGGCCGCGAACGTGCCGCGGCTCGGTGCCTTGAGGTGACGGTCGGTTGGCCCGATCGGTTTGTTGTCTTCGCTATATCTTGTTAGATACAACGACGCTAGCAGAGATAGGCTGGAGCCACAAGGTCACGGTGTCGTCGCTTCACGGCGGCGCCGACCCTGCCAGCAGTTCGTCGAGTTGCTGATCGGTCGGCTCCCGATGGTAGAACAACGCGTAGAAGCGGCGCGTTTCGGCGCGGAGGTCTGCGGGAAACAGTGCCGGATACAGCACTTTCGCCAGCCAGCGAATGCCGATCAGGCGGTTGGCGGAAGGCGGCGCATCAATCCACCCGAACGGCAAATCCGGCGAGAGGTAGACGCGTTTGTCGCGCACCGCCTTTACGTTCCGCCAGACCGGATCCTGCCAGACCGAGGCAAAGAACTGGCGATTGACGGTCACGATCGCGTCCGGTTGCCAGGCGAGAACCTGCTCCGGCGAGATGACGACGATCCCGCCGGCCGCCAGAATTCTCCGCCGAGACGTCGTGGACGGCGACGAAATCCAGCGCCTCGATATTGATCGAGCCTCGGGCTCCGGTCTCGAGCCCGTTGGCGCCGCGTGCGAAATAGACCTTCAACCGGCGCTCGGACGGAAGCTGTTCCGTGCGCCGGCGCACTTCGGTCAAGGTCTCCTCGGCATAGCGCGCCAGCTCCTCGGCATGCTCGCGGACACCGAGCAAGGCGCCCACCGTGCGGAAGGTCGCCGCGGCGTTCTCGAGCTTGCCGTCGATCAGCACATCCGGGATATGCGTCTGCTCCTGTACGCGGTCGGCGAGCGAGACGTAGGTCGCCGTCGTGCTGCCGATGTCGAGGACGAGGTCCGGCGCCAGCCGAACGACGTCCTCGACACTGCTCGTATTGCCTCGCCCGGTCAGGCGGCCCACCTCCGGAAGCTCGGCATAGCGGGGCGGAAGGAAGGCACGCTCGGCCGCGCTCGGCGCCCGAATCCACCCGACGAGCTGGTCGGGAGCCAGCATGTAGAGGATGATCGAGGCCGGCGGTCCCGCGGGCAGCACATGGGCGATCCGGTCCGGCACCTCGACGGTGCGGCCGGCGGAATTGGTGAAGGGCCGTGCCTCGGCGGCGGGGCCGGCGAACGCAAGCGCCAGCGCCAGGGCGATCGTGATGCGCTTCATGTGAGCAGGTTCCCGATGGGGCGGCCGGCGCCGCGCGCCGGCCCCGCTATTGACTCGATCACGTTATATCCGATTTAATACGACGATCGCTATATCTGTAAAGATATAACGAGGCGTGTGGCGAGGTCGCCGCATCGCGGTCGCCGGATAGGGATGCATATGCTGCAAGCGCAACCTTGGCTATAGGGGTGACCGTGCTACCGACAAAACGCTTGAGCGCGTTCGAGGGCGTGAACACGGCCATGCCGGGCGCGTTGCGGCTGGCGGCGTTTCCGGCGAAGCCGCAAGCGGCCGTTGCCGATATCGAGGATCTCTTGCAGGCATCACGCCGCCGCAAGATCTGGGACCTCAGCGAGAGCCTGCATTGCTCGATCATCGGCACCTGTCTCTCGACCGGGGAGCTGCGCCAATTGCTGGTGAAGCTGCGGACCGATGGCGCCGAGACCGCATCGGATCATGATCTCCACAGCAAGGCGGTGCTGTGCGCGCGCAGCCGCGATACCGCGGCGAAGCTGCTCAACAAGGCGCTCGACAAGCGGCATCGCATCGCGCTTCATCAGTTCGCCAAGGCGAAGAGCGACGAGGCGGTCGGCGCCTTGTGGAACGACGCGCTGAAGCGCGGCGACATTCCCGGCGCCTACTGGGCGGCGCTGACCCATCCGGCCACGACCGAGGCGCTGATTCGCCGCGTGTTCGGTGATGTGCACATGCTCTCCCATCTGGTGGGCACGGCGAACCGCGCCGATATCCGCCGGCTGCATCAGCTCGAGCAGGAGCAGGCGCAACTGCTGGCGAAGATCGAGCGTCAGCAGGCGCAGCTGCGCGAGGCGATCATGACGCGCGACGCGAAGCTGCGCGAGCTTTCCCAGGAGCTGTCACGGCGGATCGAGGCAGGGGCTCTCGGCGGTGCTGGGAGCGAGGCGCCGGCGCAGGCGGCCGTCCTCGACGGGCTGATCGCCGATATGGATCGGCGGCTGTCGGCGGAATCCTCCCGCCGGGAGCGCGGCGAGCGCCGCCTGGAGCAGGCCGTCGCGGCCCGGCGCGAGGCCGAGGAGGCCTGTCGCCAGGCGCTGCAGGAGCGGGACGCGCTGCGCCAGGAGGTGGCGGCGGCCGAGGAGAATCTGGTCTCGCTGCTCGGCGGCCGCGGCAGCGGGGACGAGGGCGGCCTCGATCTCGCCGGCCTCTCGGTGCTCTATATCGGCGGCAGGCCGAACCAGGTCAGCCATCTTCGCGCGGTGTCCGAGCGCGCCTCGGCGCGGTTCCTGCACCATGATGGCGGCATCGACGAGCGCAGCGGATTGTTGCCCGGCCTCATCAGCCGCGCCGACGTCGCAGTGTTCCCGGTCGACTGCATCAGCCACGATGCCGCGCTGACGGTGAAGCGCCTGTGCCGCCAGTCGGGCAAGCCGTGGATTCCGCTGCGCACCGCGAGCGTCTCGGCGTTTCTTGCGGCCATCGAGCCGTTGCGCGCGGCGCTGAACGAATCCGTGAGCTCAGCCTAGGGGATGAACGTATAGCCGAGCGCCGGGCTCGGGCCGTAGGAGATCCGCACCGGCGTCCCGCCGCCGCTCTGATAGGCCACCGCCGCCTGATCGCGCGCGTTCTTGAGCGTGGCGGCGGCGAACACCTAGTGCAGCACGGTGAAGCCCTGTTTCTCGAAGAACGGTTCGGCCGCGGGCGATTCGAGAAAGCCGAGGAACTTGGCGGCGCCGGCGTTCTTGCCGGCGGCTGTGAGTGCGATGGGATAGACGATGGGCGGGTGCGTATCCTCGGGGAAGGCGGCGACGACCTTCACGCCTTTATCGGCGGCGGCATCGGTCTCGTAGACGATGCCGAGCGGCGCTTCCTGGCGCGAGACGAAGAACAGCGCCGCCCGCACGTTCTCGGCGCGCGCCACCTTGCCCTCGACCGACGCCCAGACGCCCAGCTTCTCGAGCGCCGCCTTGCCGTATTTCCCCGCCGGCACGGCGTCGGGGTCGGCCATCGAGAGCCGCCCGTCGCCGAGCAGCCTGGCGAGCGGGAAATCCGGCTTGATCTCGACCGAGAGGGTGCTCGATGCCGGCGCGATCAGCACCAGGCGGTTGCCGAGGAGGTTCTTGCGCGTCGCCGGCTTGATGAGGTTGCGCTGCTGCGCATAGTCCATCCAATCGAGATCGGCGGAGATGAAAATGTCGGCTGGCGCGCCGCTCTCGAGCTGCTTGGCAAGCGCCGAACTCGCGGCGTAGGAGACGCTGACCTTGTCGCCGCCTTGCCGCTGATATGCCGCGGCCGCATCGTCGAGCGCGTTCTTGAGGCTCGCCGCGGCGAACACGAGGACATCGTCGGCCCGCGCCGCCGGCGCGGCGCAGAGCGAGACGATCCCCAGCATCGCCGCCACGGCAGCGATGCGCAAACCGGCGATAGGCCTCATGGTTCTCTTCTCCTCCCGCTTCTTCTTCGCGCTGTATCCGTCAAAATACAACGAGATGCAAGTCTGGACGCTCGCACCGCCTCCGGTTCCGGCGGGTATCAGTCCTTGAAGATCATGATATCGGTCGACTTGATGACCGCGCTGACCTTGTCGCCGACCTTGAGGCCGAGATCCTCGGCGCTCTCGACGAAGATCGCCGACATCACCTTGTTGCCGCCGCCGATATCGACGGTCACCTGGGCCATGACCTGGCCCTTTTTCACCTCGGTCACCGTGCCGGAAAAGCGGTTGCGTGCGCTCATCTTCATGACACCCTCCTCGCTGCCGTTGAACCCTGAACGCCAAAGCCGGCGCCGCCGCTCCGTCGCCGTGGCAGGGCGCGCTCGGCGCCGGCCATCGCGGCGTGCCCCGGTCGGATTGTCGTGCCTGGCGACATGGCACCAGCCTCGCTGTATATTTTGCAATACACCGGCTGTATATTCCGGAATATACAGTGACCATAGAGGGAAGCCGGCGCCGCGTCCACCGGCGGGCCATCCGAGATTGGACCATGGGCATTGCGAGTGACCACGATGTCTGGCGCGCAGCGCGTGCGCTGGTCGAGCGATTCGGCGAGCACGCGCCGCTCTATGCCAGGCAGTCGGTCGACCTCTGCGTCGAGCGCAGTGACGCTGGTGGCGCGGCCGCGTGGCGCCGCGTCTGGCGGGCGACCGAGGCGCTGTTGAGTACCGTGCCGGTGTCGCCGGACCGGGCGCACTGAAACCTGTAACCTCGGTCCGGAGGCTAATCCGCGCGGGCCTGGGTCACGCCGTTCTCGATCGTCAGCGCCTGTTGGCGTTGGTCCGAGGTGAGGTCGGTCTCATAGATAACCGCCTGGTTTCGTTGCGCGCCTACGACCCCGACACTGGCCGCGACGCCATAAAGCAGATAGGCCTGGAGCGGATCGCGCGCCACGCCGATGCCTTCATGCGTGCACCAGGCGAGCAGCTCCAGCGCTCGCTTGTCGCCGGCTTCGGCGAGCCGGCGCAGCGCGTCGGCGTCGTCGACCGCAGGATGCCGCGCCTCGAGGCGCTTGGCGATCTCGCGCACCGCGTCGATGGTCTCGCCGGCGTGCGGCGCGACCCGCTTCGACGCGGCCTGCGCGGTGCGCGTCGGCCGGTCGGGGCGGGCGGTGCGCGTCGCCGGCGCGCTCGGTCGCGCCAGCGGCCCGTCGGGCGTCGCGTCGAAGCAGACCGCCTTGGGATCGTTGAGGCACTCGAAGCGCCCTTCGAGGCTGTAGAACTGGGCCTGCGCCGGCGGCGCTGAGGCGCACCACGCCCATACGGCAAGCGCGGCAATTCCCGTCCGGCTCATAGATCCTCCTGCAGCGGCGAGGGTGCGGGTCCGATCGTCTCACGGCCCCACGCAATCCGCATGCCACGGCCGCGGCGCGCAATCGCGCGGCCGCCGCCGGCCCGACCGGCGGCGTCGGCAAGCCCTGCCCGGGCAGGATCTGCCGGGCGGGGGTATCTGCCGCACGCCGGGCGGGCGCCGAGCCGCAGCGGTGATGACCGAGACGGTGGCGGCGAGGGTACACGCCGGCGGATGCTGGCCGCGCTCGAGTGCCCCCTGCCGGCGAGGCGGGCACCGGGAAAGCGCGGGTTTCGCCAGGGTTCAGGCGCGCTCGCGCCCCCGCCGCCTTTGCGGCGGGCGGCCGGAATCCTCAGGAAATGCGGGCGGTTGGCGCCGCGTGCCGGGGTATTTGTCGCGAGAGGGTAACCATCTTGAGCAAGCCTTAACCAGCAGTTGGTAAGGATAGAGCTCTAACGGGTCTTCCACAGGACAGGCGCCGCAGCGGCGCGGGGACATCATGGCGGTCAAATATCTGAAACCGATGCTCGACGTCGGCTCTGCGCGCGTCTTCAACTGCAACGCGCTGACCCGCAAGCTGCTCGAGAAGGACGCCAGCGCCAAGCGCTTTTTCAACAATCCGCCGCTCAACAACGTCGTGCTCATCAAGGACGCGGTGCCGGAGCAGGAGCGCAAGGGCCCGCGCTGCCCGCCGGTCGGCACCAAGCTCTATTTCCCCTTCAACGAGCATGACATTTACGAAGGCGGCCGCACCATCTTCCTGCACGATCCCGCGCTGCCGCAGACCATCGTCGACAATTTCGGGCAGAACCCGGCGGTGACCAAGGAGGCGATCGCCGAGGATCTGCGTATCCTCGAGATCCTCGACGGCCTGCCGTCGCTCGACCCCTTCCTGATGAAGGATGTCTTTCAGCGCGCCGGCCTCGCCGTCAACGAGGCCTATTTCGACATCAGCCCCGAGCAGTGGAAGGAAATCGAGATCTTCATCCTGCAGCGCTTCGAGCCGCTGGCGAAGGCGGCATTCCCCGACGCCATGGCGTCGGACGAGAAGGCGCGCCGGCTGGTCGAGAAGATCTGGGAGGCGACGGATGTGGCCGCGCTGGCGCCGCTGATCGATGCCTTCCGCCTGCCCCAGAAGAGCGCGCTCGAGATCTTCGCCGCCTGGAAAGGCATCAACTTCTACGCCTTCCAATATTCGCGGGTGCAGCCCAAATTCGTCGAGATCGCCAAATGGCTGAAGAGCATCGAGGTGCCGTTCGGCGCCATCCCCAATGATGAGCGCACCAAGCTCCTGGCGACGCTGGAGCAGGTGAAGGATCAGCTGCGCCGCGAATGGCAGAGCATCGACACGATCCTGCGCGAGTACACCGATGGCTACGACAAGATGTTCAAGCACAAGGCCAGCTCGGCGGAATTCCTGGGCTTCCTGCGCAATTGCGGCAAGGCGTATTGGAGCCTCGGCAGCGGCCTCGGCAAAGGCAGCCACGCGGTCTATTGCTGGCAGATGCTCACCGGCCGCTACCAGGGGAGCAAGCTGCCCTGGCCGGTGATGCATCAGACCATGCGCCTGCTTTCCGAAATCCTGCAGCCCGAGAAGAAAGCCGCGAGCAGCGTCGCCTGGGCCTGATCGCGCGCCAGGAACACAGCGGCTACGCTGACGTTAGTGCCGGATAGAGGCAACGGCACGACGGGCAAATGCTCATGCGCAAGCAATCGGATTACTGGTCGGCGTGGATGGCGGGTTGGGCCAGCGCTGCCAGGACCATCTTCCAGACGCAGCAACGCGCGCTCGAGATGCTGCTGCCGCGCCGCCCGCCGCTCGAGATCGCGCACCCCGACACCGCCGGCGACAAGCCCGCGCCGCGCCGCCGCTCCCGCGCGCCCAACGCCGCCGCCGCGCCTCGTCGGCGCGGTCGGCCGCCGAAGGCGTCGCGCTCCTGACGCCGGATGCGCCGGCGTCAGCGCGCGGCTTCAAGGCTTTCTTGAACGGGCTCGATACGCGCGGCGCGCGCGGGCGATAGCCGGAGAGTGCGGCTAGGAGGCCTCGGCGATGCCGGCGGCGTGCGTGACGACCTTGGCCTCGCCGGCGCTGATGCTGAAATAATCCTGCATCGCGTCGAGCGGGTTCGCGCGCGCGCCTTCCCAGAAGAAGACCTGACCGGCGAGCGCCATGTCGGTGTGCTCGCCATCGCTGGAGAGCGGCATGATCAGCCGCGCCGTGCGCAGCGGCCGGTGGCCGATGAACTGCCGGCTGTCGGCGTCGCGGAAGGAATTCTCGGAGTAGTTCGGCACGCGCTGCTCGATCAGGCGGCGATAGAGCCCGTTGATGAAGTCGAGATAGCGGCCGTGCATGATCTCGTCGACATGGCGGCCGGTCATGTGGCGGCCGAAATTGCGCTCGACCTCGGTGCCCACCAGGCGATAGCGCAACCGCTGCCCATCCTCGACGATGTCGACCAGCAGGAGATGCGGCAGGAGGCGCGGAATCGCCGCGGGATCAAGCTCAGCGCGCGCCGGCGCGTAGCGCTCGCCGCGCAGTTGGTTCCAGTAAAGATAGAGCGCGCACAGCCGCTTGTCGGTGATGTGCGGCAGCAGCTCCATGATCCCTCCGCGGTTGTCCCGGAGGCGAGACTAGGGGCGCGATGGTAAACAAATGGTTCGCGGCCGGCCTTGCCCACCGGCAGCGGATCCGATGGGCGGCGTCCCATGCGGCGGGGCCTCTCCTCTGCGGTGCGCCAAGCCGCTTGGCGTTTCTTCGTGGATGTGGCATGGATAGACATCATCACAACGAGCCCTGCCAGGGAGGTGCCAACAATGAAGCTCTATATGCACCCGGCCTCGACCACGAGCCGCCCGGTCATCCAGTTCATCACCGACAACAATATCCCCTGCGAGATGCAGGTGGTCGACCTCTTCACCGGCGAGCATCTCAAGGAACCCTACGCCAAGATCAATCCCAACAAGATGATCCCGGTGCTCGAGGATGGCGATTTCCGCCTGACCGAGAGCTCGACGATCCTCAAATACCTCGCCGACAAGATCAATTCGCCGGCATATCCCAAGGACCTGAAGCAGCGCGCCCGCGTCAACGAGGTCATGGACTGGCTCAATTCGAATTTCTACCGCGACTATGGCTACGGCCTGATCTACCCCCAGGCCTTCCCCGGCCATAAGCGCCGCTCGGACGAGGCGCATGCGGCGACGATCGAATGGGCCAAGGACAAGACCCGCGGCTGGCTGCAGCTGCTCAACGACCACTTCATCGGCAGCAACAAGTATATCTGCGGCAACGAGCTCACCATCGCCGACTATTTCGGCTTCGCCATCGTCCAGGTGGGCGAGCTCATCCGCTGCGACTTCAAGCCCTATCCCAATATCGCGCGCTGGCTCGACACCATGCACAGCCGGCCGAGCTCGGCCAAGGTCTACGAGGTGATCAAGGGCTTCGCCGAGGGCATGAAGTCACAGCAATTCGTCGCCATATAAGGGGCGAGGCGCGCGGCGGCCCGGCCGCCCGCGCGCCGCACCGACAACGGAGGTCGAGCGTGATCAAGGGTCTCCACCACAACGCCTATCGCTGCCGCGATTCCGAAGAGACGCGCCGCTTCTACGAGGGCTTCCTTGGCCTGCCGCTGGTCGGCTCGCTGCAGATCAAGGAATCCATGACCGGGCGCCGCACCGATGTGCTGCACACCTTCTACCAGATGGATGACGGCTCCTGCCTCGCCTTCTTCGAGGCGCCGGACCGTCCATTCGAGTTCAAGGAACAGCACGATTACGACCTGCACATCGCCGTCGAGGTCGACAACGAGGCCTTGAAGCGCATGTTCGAGAAGGGCAAGGCGGAGGGCCGCGAGGTCCGCGGCATCTCCAATCACGGTTTCATCCACTCGATCTATTTCCGCGATCCCAACGGCTACGTCATCGAGCTGACGGCCAAGCAGCCGGGCAGCGAGGGTGCTCTCGATCCCGCCAAGAACGGCGCCCGCCAGATCCTCGATACCTGGCAGAAGCAGAAGCAGACCGAGACGGTTTGAGTGCTCGGGCCTCGCCGGCGGGCGGCAGCGGTCTCTCCGCACTTTTGGGGGCGCAGAGAGGTTCGGGCGGGGGCGGTTGCGCCCCGCCTTGCCGCCGGCGCAGACGCCCCGGCACGTTGAAATGGATCCCGCCCGACCCTAGGGTGGAGCAGCACGCACCTTGGGGAATTTTATGATTCGCGACTGGCTCTACAATCATCCCGTCTGGCAAGTTGGCAGCGTCATCGTCATCCTGTCGGTGATCGCCGCGTGGATCGGGCTCTTTGTCTTCGACCGCCTTGTCCATGTCTCGGTCCGCAGCCGGCACAACGACGTCGCCGGCTTCATCATCGCCATCATCGGCGTGGTCTATGCCGTGTTGCTGGCCTTTATCGCGGTCGCCGCCTGGGCCTCCTTCGATTCCGCGAGCCGCGTGGTGCAGCAGGAGGCCAATCTCGTCGGCAATCTCTACCGCGACAGCATCGCCATCGACGAGCCGGCCCGCGGCCAGATGCGGCAGGCGCTGTCGGATTACCTCGACATCGTCATCACCCGGGAATGGCCGGCACAGCAGGCGGGTGACGTCGACACCCATGCCTGGAAGGCGGTGGAAACGCTGCACACGACGATCACCGGCATCGATGCCAAGACGTTGGGGCAGTCGGTGGTTGAGGCCGAGATGCTGCGGACGCTCAACGAGCTATACAACGCCCGGCGCTCGCGGTTGTCGGCGGCGACCGACGGCATTCCCGAGACGATCTGGTGGATCCTCTGCCTCGGCGGCATGATCACCGTCGCCTTCACCTTCTTCTTCGGCATGCCCAGCATGGCCATGCACTATGCCATGACCGGCGTGCTGGCGGCGTCGATGGCGCTGGTCATCGTGCTGATCGTTACCCTCGACTGGCCGTTCCGCGGCACAGTCAGCGTCACGGCCGAGCCGTTCAAGGCTGTGCTGGACAACATCAAACGGTAAGCGGCGCCGGAGGCGCGCAAATAGCCGCCGCGCCGGTGGCGAAAAGGCGGGTTGCCGCCGCCGAGCCGCAGCTTATCGGGGAACTTTCCTCCGCCGAATTCAGCATCGATGGCCTGCCGTAACCGGCGATGACACCGCTTCCCGCGGCGGGGCATAATCGCCAAAACCAGCCGGGAGGGCGCCGATGCTGAGCCGGGAGGATAACGAGTTGTTGACGCAGGTGGGCCCGGGTACGCCCATGGGCGAGTATATCCGGCGCTTCTGGGTCCCGATCGCGCTGGCGAGCGATCTTGCCGTCCCCGACGGCGATCCCCAGCGCCTGCGCATCCTAGGCGAGGATTTGGTGCTGTTCCGCGACAGCGACGGGCGCATCGGCCTGCTCGACGAGCATTGCCCGCACCGCCTCGCCAGCCTCTATTTCGGCCGCAACGAGCAATGCGGCATCCGCTGCATCTATCATGGCTGGAAGTTCGACGTCGCCGGCGCCTGCGTCGACATGCCGAACGAGCCCGCCACCAGCAATTTCAAGCACAAGGTCAAGGCCAAGGCCTATCCGACGCGCGAGCGCGGCGGCTTCATCTGGGCTTATATGGGGCCGCCCGAGCGGCTGGCGGATTTCCCCGGCTTCGAGTGGCTCGACCTGCCCTCGACCCATCGCTACGTCTCGCGCTGGCAGACCGACTGCAACTTCGTCCAGGCGATGGAAGGCGAGATGGATACCTCGCATGTGGGCTTCCTGCATAGCCGCATCGATCAGCTCGCCGAGGACAAGATGCAGCTCACCGGCGCCTTCTTCCACGAGGACCGGGCTCCGAAATTCCATGTCGAGCGCACGCCCTACGGCATGGTCGCGGCCGGAAGGCGCGACGTCGAGGGCGACAAGTCGTTCTGGCGCATGAACCAGTTCCTGCTGCCGTTCTACAGCATGATCCCGCCGGTGCCGGGCAACGCGCTGATGACCCGCGCCTGGGTTCCGCGCGACGGCGAGACGAGCTGGGTCGCCTGCGTCACCTTCCGCCCTGACCGGCCGCTCGGCAATGAGGAAATCGCCCGCTGGCAGGCGGGCGTCAATACCCATCGCGACGTCATCCCCGGAACGACGCAGCCGCGCGCGCATCGCGGCAACGACTACCTGCAAGACCGCAAGCTGCAGCGCACCCTGTCCTTCTCCGGCATCGACGGCGTGCGCAACCAGGATGCCTGCGTCACCGAGAGCCAGGGCGCCATCGTCGACCGTACGCGCGAGCATCTTGGGCAGGCCGACACGGCGGTGATCCAGATGCGCAAGGCGATGATGGAGGGCGCCCGCGCGATGATGGCCGGGAGCGAGCCGCCGCAGGCGCGCGACGGCGCGGTCTATCGCATCCGCGCCGGCCATGCCGTCATCGCCCGCGGTATCGCCTATGGCGACAGCGCGGAGATCAGGGACGCCAGCAAAATTCCCTGAACCGGCACCAGACCGGCGGCGCGGCGAGGGAGGTGAGATGGGCAAGACGCATCAGAGCTCGGCCGAGATCCGCGCCCGGCTCGGTCATCCCGTGATCGATGGCGACGGGCACATCATCGAGTACGGGCCGACCTACAAGGAGTATCTGCGCGAGGTCGCGGGGCCGCGCGTCCTCGAGCGCTTCGAGCGCGTCATGTCGCAGCATGTCGGACCCTATTGGTACAACCTCTCCACCGCCGAGCGGCGCGACATCGGCGTGCCGCGCGGACCGTGGTGGGGGCGTGCCACCAAAAATGCGCTCGACGGCGCCACCGCGCTGCTGCCGAACCTGCTGCGCCGGCGGCTCGACGAGTTCGGCATCGATTTCAGCATCGTCTATCCGACGCTGGGGCTGCAGCTCATCCGCGAGGAGGATGAGGAGATGCGCCGCGCCACCTGCCGCGCGCTCAACGTCATGCTCGCCGACCTCTTCGCCGAGCACAAGGAGCGGCTGACGCCGGCGGCGACCATCCCGATGTACTCGCCCGCCGAGGCGATCGCGGAGGCGGAGTTCGCGGTGAACGAGCTCAAGCTCAAGGCCTTCATGATCCCCGGCTTCATCCGGCGCCCGGTGCCGATCGTCGCGCGCCAGGCGCCGGATCTCGCGCCCTACACCTTCCTGCTCGACAACATCGCGCTCGACAGCGAGCATGATTACGACCCCTTCTGGACGGCCTGCGTCGCGCTCAAGGTGGCGCCGACGGCGCATTCCGCCGGTATGGGCTGGGGCAGCCGCACCTCGCCCAGCAACTACGTCTTCAACCATATCGGCATGTTCGCCACCGCCCATGAGAGCTTCGCCAAGGCGCTGGTGATGGGCGGCGTGACCCGCCGCTTCCCGCAGCTCAATGTCGGCTTTCTCGAGGGCGGCGTCGGCTGGGCGGTCAATACGCTGGCCGACATGGTCGGCCATTGGGAGAAGCGCAATGGCCGCGCGATCGAGAACTACAACCCAGCCCATATCGATATCGACGAGACGCTGCGTCTCTGCCGCGAGCATGGCGGCAAGGCGATCCGCCAGACCGAGGCGCAGCTGCGCGCCGGCCTCGAGCGCATCAAGGCGACGGCGCAGGAGGCCGGCAATACCGCGCATCCCGGCGAGCTCGACGATTTCCGCCGTGCCGAGGTCGCGACCAAGGACGAGCTCATCGCCCGCTTCGTGCCGAATTTCTATTTCGGCTGCGAGGCCGACGATCCCCTGGTGGCGATGGCCTTCAACCGCCGCCTGGTGCCCGGCGGCCAGCCGCTCAAGGCGATGTTCTCCAGCGACATCAGCCATTGGGACGTGGTCGACATGGCCGAGGTGCTGGAAGAGGCCTATGAACTGGTCGAGCACGGCCATCTCGACCACGATGCCTTCCGCCAGTTCACCTTCGGCCATATCGCCGAGCTTCATGCCGGCATGAATCCGGATTTCTTCGCCGGCACACCGGTGGCCGATGCGGTGCGCCGCCATCTCGCGCAGCGCCCGCGCGCCACTGCCGCCGAATGAGCCTGCGCGCGGCGGGTCTCGCGGTGCTGCTGCTGGCCTGCCTCACCCTCTACCCCATGGGCATGCTGCTCTATGGCAGCTTGCACAGCACGCCGCCGGGCGAGGCGGGCAGCTTCAACCTCGCGGGATATGCCGGGCTGTTCACCGGCGAGACCGCGCGCGTGCTGCTCAACACGATCGCCATCTCGTTCCTGCATACCTGCGCGCCCGGGATCCGCTCTGGGCCGTGGCGGGCGCGACCTCGCGTCGGCAATCTCTACCGCGACAGCATCGCCATCGACGCACCGGCCCGCGGCCAGATGCGGCAGGCGCTGTCGGATTATCTCGACATCGTCATCACGCGGGAATGGCCGGCGCAGCAGGCGGGCGACGTCGATACCCACGCCGGGAAGGGACTGGCCGTTCCGCGGCGCGGTCAGCGTCACCCCCGAACCGTTCAAGGCGGTGCTGGAGAACATCAAGCAACAGGGGTAGCCGTCTGCCTCCCCTCGGCGGCGGGCTGAACGAGCACCTTGTCGATTTGCCGGCCTTCCATGCGAGCCACCTCGAACCGCCGCCCCGACCAGGTGAAATGCTCGCCGGCCTGCGGCACGTGGTCGAGCCGAAACAGGACAAATCCCGCCAGGGTCAGGAAGTCGCCGCGCGACAAGTCGGGAAGCCCGAGCAACTCGGCCGCCTCGACGATCGGCATCGTCGCGTCGATCACCAGCGCACCGTCCTCGCGTTTCGTGACTTCAGGCTCGACCCCGACGTCGAGGTCGGGAAGATCGCCGGCGATTGCCTCCAGCAAGTCGGTCCGCGTGAGGATTCCCTGCACGACGCCGTATTCGTCGATGACGACGCCGGTATGTGCCGGCGTCTTCTTGAAAAGATCGAGTGTCCTCAGTATCGAGGCCCCTTCATGCACGATCACGGGGGGCTGCAGCGCGCCTTCGACGTCGAAGGGCCGCCCGTCGAGCGCCTGGTTTAGGAGGTTCTCCTTGGCGAGGACGCCGGCGATTTCGTCGATCGATCCGCGGCTCACCAGAAGTTGCGCGTGCGGGCATTCTCGGATCTTCCGCAGGACGGTCTCCTTCGCGTCGTCGAGATCGATCCACGCCACGTCGGGCCGATGGGTCATGATCGTGCGTACCGCGCGGTCCGCCAGGAACAGCACGTCCTCGATCATCTCGCGCTCGGCGGCACGAATCGCTCCGGAACTCGGCACCCTCGGCAATGACGTTGCGGATCTCGTCTTCCGTCACCCGCCGCACCGACACCGGCTGAACGCCGAGCGGGCGGAGCAAGCTTCTGACCGAAAGATCCAGGAACCAGACGAGGGGCGAACCGATCAGGGCAATGGTCGCGAGCGGCTGCGCCACGCGGAGCGCAACCCGCTCCGGGTTGGCGAGCGCTAGCTGCTTGGGGACGAGCTCGCCAAGCAGCAAGGAAACATACGACACGGGAACGACGACCAGGACGATAGCGATGGGTTTTCCGAAATGCGCGAACGATCCGAAGCTGTCGAGCCAGTCTTGCAGTCGATCGGCGAGCGTAGCGCTGCTGAAGGCGCCGGCGAAGATGGCGGTCAGCGTCATCCCGATCTGCACGACGGCGAGGAAGCGGCTGGAATTGTCAGCTAGGCCAAGGGCGATGCGCGCGCGGTGGTCGCCATTTGCCGCCAGCTGCCGCAGCCGCGGCCGCCGCGCCGACACAATGGCCAGCTCGGACATGGCAAAGAAGCCGTTCAGCAGCACGATCAGGCCGACAACGGCGATCTCTAGAGCAACCATTCGGGCCTCGCAGGAATGATATCGATCTAAAGCTAAATCGGCGCCGATCCCCTTGTTTCGATCCTTCGAGCCGCGGCGTCGCCGGCAATGCTGCCCGGCGTCATTGGAACGCGAACCCCTTGTTCCTGAAGAGGTTGACGCAGGCATCGACGGCGGCAGGGTCGTAGAGACGCCCTCTGCCGGCTTCGAGTTCGGCCAGCGCGGCATCGAGGCCGAGGGCGGGTCGGTAGGGCCGGTGCGCCGTGATCGCCTCGGTGACATCGGCGACGGCAAGGATCCGCGCCTCGGCGATGACGGCCTCCGCGGCAAGGCCCCTGGGATAGCCGGAGCCATCGAGCCGCTCATGATGCTGCAGCACCGCCTCGGCGATGGGCCAGGGGAACTCGACGCCCTTGATGATATCGTAGCCTCCCTGCGGATGGGTCCGGATGAACTGGCGTTCAAGCGGGGTCAGCTCGCCGGGCTTGCCGAGGATCTCGGCCGGAACATTGATCTTGCCGATGTCGTGGATCAATCCGGCGAGAAAGATCCCGCGAGTCTGGTCTTCCGGCAGCCCCATCTCTCCGGCGATCCTGACCGCGAGCTTCGCCACGCGCCGCTGATGGCCGGCGGTATAGGGATCGCGCAGCTCGATGGTGCTGGCGATGGCGCCCACGGTGTCCTCGAGGCTTTCATACAAGCGCCGAATGGCCGTCTCGCGCTCGCCGCCGGCGCGCAACGCGGCGATGCCGTAGGAGAGGTCGGCGGCCAACTCGACGAACAGATCGAGCTCGCCCGGACCGACCGCTTCCGGCTCCCCCGCATAGATGGTGAGAACCGCGAAGACGCCGGTTGCATCCTTCAGCGGCAGCGCCGCGCTCGAGGCGTAACCGCGCTCGAGCGCCTGGGCGCGCCACGGTCCCATCCGCGGGTCGGTGGCGAAATTGCGATTGATCTGCGGCTGGCCGGTCCTGATCGCCATGCCGGTCGGGCCGCGGCCTCGCTCGCTGTCCGCCCAGCTGACCCTCGCCTGTTCGATGTAGCCGAGATTGTGGCCGGCAACCGCTGCGACGCGCACCGTCTTTTCCTCGTTGTGCTCGGCGATCCCGATCCAGGCCATGCGATAGCCGCCGACGTCGATCAGGACCTGGCACATGTTGCGCAGCAGATCGGGCTCGCTCTTGGCGCGCACGAGCGCCTGGTTGGCGCTGCTCAGGGTCCTGAGGATGCGATTCAGCCGTCGCAGGGCTTCCTCGGCCTTCTTGCGTCGCCGCGCTTCCTCGGCTTCCGACAGCGCGCGCTGCACCGCGAACGGAAGCCGTGCCAAGCGATCCTTCAGCACGTAGTCCTTGGCGCCCGTTCTGACAAGCTCGACGGCAGCCTCGTCGCCGAGCGCGCCGGTGACTTCGATAACCGGCACATCCGGACACTTTTCCTGTGCGATCTTCAGAGCGGCGAGCCCATTAATGTCCGGCAGATTGTAGTCGGACAGGACGATATCCGGTTTGAACTCGTCGAGCGCGCGCTCGAAGCTGGCTTTCCTGTCGACCCGCATGGCCTTAAAGCGAAGGCCGGCCTTCCGCAGCGCGCGCTCGATCAGCTCCGCGTCCGTCGCGACATCCTCCAGCATGAGGACTTCAGTTCCTTGTCGGTCTCTTGTTTCATCGGGGTGTCGCGTCAGGACGGCGGCTTGTTGACCAGGAGCCAATAGAGGCCCAGCTTGGTGACTGTATCGACAAAGAGATCAAACTCCACCGGCTTGGTGATGAAGCTGTTGGCGCCGCGCGCGTATGCCTCGGCGAGGTCGCGCTCCTCCTTGGAGGAGGTCAGCACGACGACCGGAATGGACTTGGTGCGCGCGTCCGCCCTGATCCTGCTCAGCACCTCGAGCCCGTCGATCTTCGGCAGGCGAAGGTCCAGCAGCACGACCTTGGGATTGTCGCTCGCCTTGCGACCGGCAAAGGCGCCGGTCGCGAACAGGACATCGAGCGCTTCGGCGCCGTCCTTTACCCAGAGGAGCTTGTTGGCGAGGTTGTGCTTCTTGAGGGCGCGGATGCACAGCTCGCCGTCCGTCGGGCTATCCTCGACCAGTAGGATCTCGATAGCCGAATCGGCCTCACCCATAGACGATCTCCTTCGTTGGAAGGGAGAAATAGAATGTTGCTCCCTTGTCGGGCTTTCCCTCGGCCCATACGCGGCCACCATGCCGGGAAACGACGCGCTGGACAATGGCGAGCCCCATGCCGTTGCCGACGAATTCGCTGCCGTGCAGCCGGTTGAACACGCCGAAGAGCTTTCCGGCGAATTGCATGTCGAAGCCGACGCCGTCGTCGCGTACGTAATAGACGGTCTCGTCGCCGCTGGCGAGTGCACCGACCTCGATCAGGGCGTCGGCTTTGCGCGCGGTGAACTTGATCGCGTTGTCGAGCAGGTTCGTCCAGACGCGCTGGATCATCGCCGCATCGCCGAATGCGTTGGGCAGCGACGCCACCTCGATCTTCAATCGGCGACCGCGTGTCTTCGGCTCCAGCTCCTCGAGCGCCGTGCGGACCGATACGGACATGTCGATCAGGCCGACGGACATTGGGTCGCGGCCAAGGCGCAGGAACCCCAGGATGCCGTCGATCAGTTCCGCCATCTCCTGCGCGCTCGACCGAACGACCCCGAGCAGACGCTTGCCCTCGTCGTCCAGCCTGTCGGAATAGTCCTCCAGCAGGATTTGGCAGAAGCCGTCGATCGCCCGGAGCGGCGTGCGCAGCACGTGGGACGTGGAATAGGAGAAGCCTTCCAGCTCCTTGTTCGCCACCTCCAGCACCCCCACGCGCTGGCGCAGCAGCGCGTTGAGCCGGCGTATCCGCGCCTCTCCGCTAACCGTTCCCGGTCGAGGCGGTCGAGCACCGCGGCGCACCACAACAAGGCGCAAGACACGGAGACCATCATCGCCACGGCGACCGTCGCCGCGCCGAATTCTATACTGATAAACATCCCGCCGGCTTGGCCGACGAGGCGCAGCCAGACAATCATGGCTGGAAGCAGAATGCCCAGGGGCAGCAGCCGGCGAAGCATGACGCCGCCCGAACGAGGGCTGGCGAGCCAATGCAGGACGCCCGCCTCGATCCCGACGAAGATGATGCCGGTCGCCAAGAGGACGAACGCGGTGGCGGTCGGCGCGGCGATGGCCGTGATCTTGCCGGCAAAGCTGTAGAGTTCCTGGGCGCCGAACGCATAGCCGAGAGCTGCGACCGCGGAAATGGCCCTCCAGACTGGGAGGGCCAGGACACTCGAAAGCCAAGCCCACCGCCGCGTTTGCGTGTCGAGCTGCAGCAGCGCCAGACCGCAGAGCACGAGGTTGACGGCGGTCACGATCGCCATCCGGCCGGGATTAGTTGTTGCAATGGCGCCGGGCCGCTCGCCAACCAACAATTGGTCGATACCGAAATTCCAACCCGACACATATTCGGCAAGAGATGCCGCGCCGAGCACCGTCACGAATCCGGCGCATAGCCGTGCAACCCGGTGGGTGGCGCGGCGTCCCGACAGGTGGAGGACCAACGCGCTGCCCGAGGCGACCAGCCCGACGCTGGTATTCGCCTTCATCGTCGCCCAATCGGCACGCAGGCTGGTCAGCAGCGGGACGCCGCCGAACCAGCCGATCAGCCCAGCGACGCCGATCGCAACGACGGCGATCCCCGCGGCTTTTGCCAATCGGCGGTACCGTCGAATGAGATCGGGATCGGCCTCGCGCGATTCGGGCGACAACGCCGCTTCGCTCACAGCGTTGTCGACGACGCGAGCGTTTCGCCGCAGATCCTGCTGTGCCCGGAGTGCGTCAGACATGATCGGACCCGGGTGTCGGCAGGGCGAACGAGAATGTTGCGCCCCGATTCGGCTCGCCTTCGGCCCAGACACGGCCGCCATGGCGCGTGACGATGCGCTTGACGATGGCGAGCCCGATCCCGGTGCCGGGAAATTCCGTGCCATGCAGCCGCTGAAAGACGCCGAAGAGCTTGCCGACGTTCTGCATCTCGAAGCCGGTGCCGTTGTCGCGGACGAAGTAGGTCGTCTCGCCGGCGCGGACGGTCGCGCCGATCTCGATCACGGCTTCCGGCTTCAGGCCGGTGAATTTGACGGCGTTCTCGAGCAGGTTCGTCCAGACGCGCTGCATCATCGGCGCGTCGCCGCGTGCTGGCGGAAGAGCCCCAACCGCGAAGCTCACCTTGCGGCCCATGGTGGCCGGCTCGAGATCCCGAATCGCGGTGCGAACCAGGGCTTCCATATCCACGGGCGCCGTCGTCATTTCCGCTCGGCCAGCGCGCGAGAAGGCCAGTATGTCGTCGATCATTCGGCTCATCTTGACCGTGCTTTCGCCCACGATGTTGAGCACGCGGCGCCCTTCCTCATCGAGCTTGTCGCCGTAATAACTTCCAGGAGAATGGTCGAAAAGCCGTCGATCGCGCGAAGCGGCGCGCGCAAATCGTGCGAAACCGAATAGGCGAAGGCCTCGAGCTCCCCGTTGGCGGATTGGAATTCTTTTCGTTCGCGGCCGCGAGATCGGCAGTACGGGCCGCAACCATCTCTTCGAGATGCGCGCGATGCTTGCGCAGCTCCTCCTCGTCGCGCTTGAGCTCGGAGATGTCGCGCGCGGTGGCAAAGACGCCGACGACCTCGCCGGTTTCGTCGCGATAGACAGAGGCGTTGTACAGGACAGGAATGCCGGCGCCGTCGCGTCGTCGGATTTCAAGCGGAAAATCGCGCACGACACCTTGCCGAAACGCCTGCTCATATCCGGCTCGAGCCCGCGCCGGGTCGGCGAAATAGTCGGAGAAATAGGTACCAATGAGCTCTGCCCGGGCGCGTCCGGTGACCTCCATCGTGGCTGCGTTCACGTCTGTCAGCTTGCCGTCGCGTCCGATGGTGACCAGCGGGTCGAGGGCTGGCCTCGATGAATCGCCAGTTGTAGGCGCCCGCCCGCTGCGCTTGTTTGCTCCCCCTCTCCGCCTCGGTGGCACGTTGCTTTGCGCGGGCGGAAAGCCCGCCGACCGTCACCGCGGTGACGAAGAGAATGCACCAAAGGCAACCCAGTCCTGGGGTATCGCCGATCGCGAAAGAGCCCACCGGCGGCAAGAAGTAGTAGTCGAAGGCGAGTGCGCCCAGCGTTGAGGCGAGAAGCGCGGGCCTGCTTCCCCACACGCTCGCGACGACCAGCACAACCAGCAGCATCGCCAGCG
This sequence comes from uncultured Alphaproteobacteria bacterium, assembly GCA_963789275.1. GTDB lineage: Bacteria > Pseudomonadota > Alphaproteobacteria > ATCC43930 > CGMCC-115725 > DAHUYF01. Next base: position 119,245 of record CAWBKF010000003.1, on the reverse strand, counting down.
CCGCGGTCGTGTTGTTCACCCGTCCGGCAAGCGGCGCACAGACGACGGGGTCACCGCGGCAACGCCCCAGGATGGCCGACAGGTAGGCGGCGATACCGGCGCGCAAGAGGTTGCGCCAGATAAATTCCAGTGGGTCTCCGATGTTTGGAATTAATTCAGCGCAATTTGCGTGGCGCGTGCTTGACATGCATCAATCTCCATCGCGTCGCGTACCGCTTTCCAACCGCTTCCGAGAAGCTTTGGGTGTGGCGCGGCGTGGTGCCGGGCTGGGATTTCGGGTGCCGGCGGCGACCAGTTCATGTCGACGCCCCCGACAGTAAGTGTCCTTCGACGATCTCAATGTGGCCCTAGCGCCTCTCCTTCTAAATGACCAACAGGAGGCGTCTGACCGATGCTGCTCGCTCTGCTGATGCTGGCGCTGTTGATCGGCTTCTTTGCCCTGTTCGCGGCTCTGGTGGCCTTCGCGGAAGGCGTGATCTCCTCGCGGTGACGGCATGGTCGGACTGATGACGTTGCGCCTGGAGCAGCGAGAGGAGCAAGGCATGGCCCTGTATGTGCTGTTGGCGGCGGTCGTCGCTCTCGTCATCTATCTCTTCTATGCGGTGATTCATCCGGAGCGGTTCTGATCGCAACCGAGGAACGCCATGACATCACAAGGCTGGCTGCAGATCGGATTGACGCTGCTGATCGGGTTTCTGATCAGCATCCCGGTCGGACGCTATCTGGCCCGGGTGGTCACCGACCGGAAGACCTCGCTCGATCGGCTGTTCGATCCGATCGACAATTTCATCTATCTGCTGATCGGGCGGCGGATCTGCAGGCAGGCGATGGACTGGAAGGCCTATACGCTGCACATGCTGGCGACCAACTTGTTCATGGCCGTGATCATCTTCCTGATCCTGGTCTTCCAGGATCATCTGCCGCTCAATCCGCTGCACTTCGCCGGCATGGAGCCGGTGCTCGCGTTCAACACGGCGATCAGCTTCATCACCAACACCGACTGGCAGGGCTATGGCGGCGAGACGACGCTGTCGAACTTCAGCCAGATGGCGGCGATCACCTTTCCCGATGTTCACCTCGGCGACGACCGGCTTCGTCGTCGCGATGGCGTTCATCCGCGCCTTCACGGTCAAGGACGGCGGCGCCAATCTCGGCAATTTCTACCGCGATTTGATCCGCTTCACCACGCGCGTGCTGATGCCCGCCTCGTTCGTGCTGGCGCTGTTCATGATCTAGCAGGGCGAGCCGCAGACGCTCGCCGCCGGCGTCGCCGCGCATACGATCCAGGGCGCGGACCAGACGATCGCGCTGGGCCCGGTGGCCTCGCTCGAGACCATCAAGCATCTCGGCACCAATGGCGGCGGCTTCTTCAACGCCAACGCCGCGCATCCGTTCGAGAATCCGACGCCGCTCACCAACCTGGTGCTGATGCTGCTGATGATCGTGCTGCCGAGCGCGATCGTGCTCTGCTTCGGCGAGATGATCGGCAACCGCCGCCAAGGCTGGGTGCTCTACGGCGTCATGGGCGCGCTGCTGCTCCTGTTCCTGCCGCTCGCCGTCGTGCCCGAACAGGCCGGCACGCCGCTGCTGGCGCAAGGCGGGCATCGAGACTGGCGGCCAGCTCCGACTCAGCCCGGCGGCAACATGGAGGGCAAGGAGGTGCGTTTCGGCATCGCCGAGAGCGGACTGTTCGCCGGCGTCACCACCACCTTCACGACCGGCAGCGTGAACGCCATGCACGACAGCTTCACGCCGCTCGGCGGCATGGGGACCTTTATCGGCATGATGCTGCAATGCGTGTTCGGCGGAAAAGGCGTCGGCTTTCTCGCCGCCCTGGTCTTCGGCATCATCGCGCGTCTTCGTCGCCGGCCTGATGGTCGGACGCACGCCCGAGTTTCTCGGCAAGAAGATCGAGAAGCCCGAGATCATCCTGGTCTCGCTCACGCTGCTGATCCATCCGCTGGTCATCCTGGCGCCGTCCGGCTGGTCGATGGTCGCGCCCTACGGCGTCGCGTCGCTGGGCAATGCCGCGATGCACGGCTATTCCGAGGTGCTCTACGCCTTCGCCTCTTCGGCGGCCAACAACGGCTCGGCCTTCGCCGGGCTCAATGCCAACACGCCCTGGTACAATCTGGCGCTGCTGTCGTCATCCTGATCGGCCGCTATCCGCCGATCATCTTCATGATGGCGGTGGCGGGATCGGTGGCGGCGAAACCGACGCTGCCGCCCACGCTCGGCACCCTGCGCACCGACACCTTGAAATTCGGAGTCTTCTGGCTCGGCGACCATCCTGGTCGTCGGCGCGCTGACGTTCTTTCCCGCGCTGGTGCTCGGACCGATCGCCGAGTTCTTCGCCATGAAGAGCGGTCTCGTCTTCTGATGCAACGGACTGCGCACCTGCTCAGGGCTCTGGAGATCAACCAACACTGAACGCACAAGCCGGACGTGACGCTGCGCAGGAAATTCCGCGCGCGGAAGGCCGCCGCGCGTCGCGGCCCGGCATCGAGGAGCCTACGGCGCGAGCTGCTGCGGCAGGCGCTGGCGGACTCCGCTGAGGAAATTCGATCCGCGGGTGCAGATCCGCAATCCGGTGATGTTCGTCGTCTGGCTCGGCGCACTGGTGACCGCTGCGCTCACGATCGATCCGGGCCTGTTCGGACCCTCCAGCGCTCTGCGGCCTATAACGGCGTCGTGACGCTCATTCTGGTGCTGACCGTGTGGTTCGCGAATTTCGCCGAGGCGCTCGCGGAAGGCCGGGGCAAGGCCAAGGCCGCCTCGCTGCGCCGGACCAAGACCGACCTCATTGCCAGACGGGTCCTGCCCTCCGGCGAGTTCGAGCAGGTGCCGGCGACGACCTTGCGCAAGGGCGATTTCGTCCGGGTGCGACAAGGGCGAGCTGATCCCGACCGACGGCGAGGTCGATCGAGGGCATGGCCTATGTCGACGAATCGGCGATCACCGGCGAGTCGGCGCCGGTGCTGAAAGAGCCGGGTACCGACATGTTCTCCTCGGTCACCGCGGGCACCCGCTCGATCTCCGATTGGCTGCTGGTTCGCGCCACCGCCGATCCCGGCGAAAGCTTTCTCGACCGCATGATCCATCTGGTCGAGGGCGCCAAGCGGCAGAAGACGCCGAACGAGATCGCGCTGACGGTGCTGCTGGCGATCCTGACGCTGATCTTCGTCATCGTCGTGGCGGCGATGGCGCCGGTCGCGGTCTACCTCCATGCGCGCATCAACGTCGCCGATCTGATCGCGCTTCTGGTCGCGCTGATCCCGACGACCATCGGCGCGCTGCTGTCGGCGATCGGCATCGCCGGCATCGATCGCACCATGCGCTTCAACGTCCTCGCGATGTCCGGCAAGGCGGTGGAGGCGGCGGGCGACGTGCAGACGCTGCTGCTCGACAAGACCGGCACGATCACCATGGGCAACCGCCAGGCGACCGAGTTCATCCCGCTTGCGGGAGTCAACGCGAACGCCCTGGTCGCAGGCGGCCTATCTCTGCTTCCTGCTTTCGATACGACCCCCGAAGGACGCACCGTCGTCGCGTTCGCCGAGCAGCTCGGCGCGAAGCGCGATGCCCGCGCTCGATCGGCGCACGGCGCCTCGATTTCTCGGCGGAGACGCGCATGAGCGGCGTCGACCTTGCCCGACGGGCGGATCATCCGCAAAGGCGCGGTCAACGCCGTCGCGCAGCATGTCGCCGAGGCATTCGGCGCATCGCCGAGCCGCCGGACCTCAAGGAGGCCGCCGACCGGGTCGCGCAGCAAGGGGGCGACGCCGCTGGCGGTATCGGTCGACGGCCAGATCCTCGGCGTGATCGCGCTGTCCGACGTTCCGAAGCCCGGCATCCGCGAGCGCATCGCGCAGTTGCGCGACATGGGCATCCGCACGGTCATGGTGACCGGCGACAATCCGGTCACCGCCGCGGCGATCGCCGCGCAGGCCGGGGTCGACGATTTCGTGGCCGAGGCCAAGCCCGAGGAAAAGCTCCAGCTGATCCGCCGCGAGCAGGCGCAGGGGCGGCTGGTGGCGATGACCGGCGACGGCACCAACGATGCGCCGGCGCTGGCCCAGGCGGATGTCGGCGTGGCCATGCATTCCGGCACCAAGGCGGCCAAGGAAGCGGCCAACCTGATCGACCTCGACTCCGATCCGACCAAGCTCATCGACCTCGTGGCGATCGGCAAGCAGATGCTGATCACCCGCGGCGCGCTGACCACGTTTTCGATCGCCAACGATGTGGCGAAATACTTCGCGATCATCCCGGCCATGTTCATCGTCGCGCTGCCGGGGCTTTCGGCTCTCAACGTCATGGGTCTGGCGACGCCGCACAGCGCCGTGCTCTCGGCGCTGATCTTCAATGCGCTGATCATTCCGGCGCTGATCCCGCTGGCGCTGCGCGGCGTCCGGTTCCGGCCGACGAGCGCGGAGGCCACATTCTATCGCAACCTGGTCGTCTACGGCGTGGGCGGCCTGATCGCGCCGTTCATCGGCATCAAGCTGATCGACCTGCTCTTGTCGGCTGTTGTCTAGAGGGATCTGCACATGCGTGACATCATGACGGCCGCGTTGCGTGCTTCGCTGGTGACCTGGGTGCTGTGCGGCATCGCCTATCCGTTGGCGGTGACCGGGCTGGGGCAGTGGCTGTTGCCGTTCCAGGCCAACGGCAGCCTGGAAACGAGACCCGATGGCCCGTCATCGGCTCGCGCCTGATCGGCCAGGCGTGGACTGGTCCGGCAATGGTTCCACGGCCGCCCCTCGGCGACCACCGACACCGATCCGAACGATCCGGCCAAGACCGTGCCGGCGCCCTACAATGCGGCAAGCTCCGGCGGCTCCAACCTCGGCCCGACCAGCAAGGACCTGGCGGAGCGCCTGGCTCGCCGATCGCAAGGCGCTGGAGGAGGCGCAACCGGAGCTCGCCGGCGAGACGCTCCCGGCCGACATGCTGACGACCTCGGCTTCGGGCCTCGATCCGGACATCAGCCCGGCCAATGCGGCGCTGCAGGTGCCTCGCGTGGCGCGAGGCGCGCGGCGTCCCGGCGGCGGAGATCGATGCCTTGCTCGCAGCACCATATCACCGGCCGCAGCCTCGGTATCTTCGGCGAGCCGCGCGTCAACGTTCTGGAGCTCAATCTCGCGCTGCAGCGCACCTATCCGATTTTTTTTTTTTTTTTTTTTTTTTTTTTTTTTTTTTTTTTTTTTTTTTTTTTTTTTTTTTTTTTTTTTTTTTTTTTTTTTTTTTTTTTTTTTTTTTTTTTTTTTTTTTTTTTTTTTTTTTTTTTTTTTTTTTTTTTTTTTTTTTTTTTTTTTTTTTTTTTTTTTTTTTTTTTTTTTTTTTTTTTTTTTTTTTTTTTTTTTTTTTTTTTTTTTTTTTTTTTAAAAAAAAAAAAAAAAAAAAAAAAAAAAAAAAAAAAAAAAAAAAAAAAAAAAAAAAAAAAAAAAAAAAAAAAAAAAAAAAAAAAAAAAAAAAAAAAAAAAAAAAAAAAAAAAAAAAAAAAAAAAAAAAAAAAAAAAAAAAAAAAAAAAAAAAAAAAAAAAAAAAAAAAAAAAAAAAAAAAAAAAAAAAAAAAAAAAAAAAAAAAAAAAAAAAAAAAAAAAAAAAAAAAAAAAAAAAAAAAAAAAAAAAAAAAAAAAAAAAAAAAAAAAAAAAAAAAAAAAAAAAAAAAAAAAAAAAAAAAAAAAAAAAAAAAAAAAAAAAAAAAAAAAAAAAAAAAAAAAAAAAAAAAAAAAAAAAAAAAAAAAAAAAAAAAAAAAAAAAAAAAAAAAAAAAAAAAAAAAAAAAAAAAAAAAAAAAAAAAAAAAAAAAAAAAAAAAAAAAAAAAAAAAAAAAAAAAAAAAAAAAAAAAACACTTGCGGAATATCGGTATTTCAGCGTGCGTGGCGTGCCGGTGAAGGAAAAGGACGGCACGATCCGCGAGTGGATCGGTGTCTGCACCGACATCACCGAACGCAAACGCCACGAGGAGGAGCTTGCCGAAGTCCAGACGCGGATGATGGAGGTCTTGCGCGCGCAAGCCGTTCGAGATCCGCTCACCGGACTGTTCAACCGTCAATATCTCGACGAGACCCTGCTGCGGGAGTTCCGCAGCGCTCGGCGCCGCAAGGCGCCGTTTTCGCTGGCGATGCTCGACATCGACCATTTCAAGATTTTCAACGACACTTACGGCCATGCCGCCGGTGACGAGGTGCTGAAGGAACTGGGAAAGGTGTTGCGTGACGCCATGCGCGCCAGCGACATCGCCTGTCGGTATGGGGGAGAGGAATTCGTCCTGGTCCTGCTCGATGCGGTATCTGGCGGTGGCTTTGCCCTCCGTCGAGCGCATCTGCCTCGAGATCAAGCGCAAGCAGTGCCTCTACAGAGGTCAGGCGCTGCCCGGTATTACGGTCTCGGCCGGGCTCGCCCAGTACCCGGTGCACGCGACGTCGCCGGACGAGTTGCTCCGGGCGGCCGATGAGGCCTTGTATGCGGCCAAGAGGGCCGGTCGGGATCGCGTCGAGATTTCCTCGGCGCATCCCGAGCGCAAGGTGGCGCCGGTGCCGTCGTGACCACGTCAAAGCCGGCATGGCCGGGCAGCGCCATGCGGTTTGCGCGCATGGCGCGGCGGTTCGGGCCGCTATTGATGTAAGTCAAGGCGATAGAACCGCTCTGGCTGATCAGGGTGGCTGCGATGGTGTCACTTTTTCTCTCGGCGAGGATACTAAACTCATGGATGCCGCTATGCCGGCCAAATCGGACGCGACCGACGGGGCCGCGACGGCCCAAGCGCCGCCGCAGCACGAGTCCTTCGACGCCGACGCCGCGCGAACGGAGCCGTTTGACCGGCTCATGCACGCCTGGCAGGCACGGTTCACCCAGGCAATGTCGCCGGCGATGCTGGGCATGGCCTTCTTCGACTGGGCGCTGCACCTTGCCAACGCGCCCGGCAAGCGGCAGGCACTGATCGAGAAGGCGGCGCGCAATTGGGCAAGCCTTCTCCTCTATGTTCAGAAGCACGCCCAGGATACCCAGTGCCCGCCCTGCGTCGACCCCTTGCCGCATGACCGTCGCTTCACTCACCCCGCGTGGCAGCGACCGCCCTTCGACATGATCTACCAGAGCTTCTTATTAGGCCAGCAATGGTGGCACGATGCCGCGACAGGCGTGCGTGGCGTCGCCGCTGCCAACGAGCGCATCGCCGATTTCACGGCGCGCCAGCTGCTCGACTTGGTCTCGCCGGCCAATTTTCCCGGGACGAATCCGGTGATCCTGCGCGCGACGATGGAGCAGGGTGGACAGAACTTCGTGCGCGGCTTCATCAACTGGCTCGAGGATTGGGAGCGTATGGTGGCCGGCCGTCCGCCGGTCGGGGCCGATAGTTTCATCGTCGGGCGCGACGTTGCCACGACGCCGGGCAAAGTGGTCTATCGCAACGAGCTGATCGAACTTCTCCAGTATGTGCCTCAGACCGAAACGGTCAAACCGGAGCCGGTGCTGATCGTGCCGGCCTGGATCATGAAATACTACATCCTCGACCTCTCGCCCGAGAATTCCCTGGTCCGGCACCTGCTTGCCAGCGGCTTCACGGTGTTCATGATCTCGTGGCGCAATCCCACGGCCGATCAGCGCGATCTCGCGCTCGACGATTACCGGCGTCTCGGCGTCGACGCGGCGCTCAAGGCCGTGAATGCCATCTGTCCCCGCGCCAGGGTGCATGCTTGCGGCTATTGTCTCGGCGGAACCTTGCTGTCGATCGCCGCGGCGCGGCTGGCGCGCGAGCGTGATGATTGCCTCGCCAGCGTGACCTTGTTCGCCGCCGAGACCGATTTCACCGAGGCAGGCGAGCTCATGCTGCTCATCAACGAGGCCCAGGTCGCCTATCTCGAGGACATGATGTGGGAGCGCGGCTACCTCGATGCCCGCCAGATGGCGGGCGCCTTCCAGCTTCTGCGTTCCAACGATCTCGTCTGGTCCCAGATCATGCGTCAATACCTGCTGGGCGAGCGCCCTGCGATGACCGATCTCATGGCGTGGAACGTGGATGCCACGAGGATGCCCTACCGCATGCATTCGGAATACCTCCGCCATCTGTTCCTGGATAACGATCTGGCGGAGGGACGCTACGTCGTGGACGGGCGGCCCGTGGCGTTGCCCGACATCCGCACCCCGATGTTCGTCGTCGGCACCGAGACCGATCACATCGCGCCGTGGCGCTCGGTCTACAAGATCCATCTTCTTACCGAAGCCGAGATTACCTTCGTGCTGACGACGGGCGGCCACAACGTCGGCATATTGGGCCTGGGTGAGCGCAGGCAGGGATTGCCGCGCCGCTCGTTCCGCATCGCCGAGCGCCCCACACTCGGGCATCGTCTCGATCCCGAGACATGGGTCGCTATGGCGGAGCAGCGCAACGGATCTTGGTGGCCCGCCTGGACTGCGTGGCTGGATCAGCGGTCAGGCAAGCCGATCGCGCCGCCGTCACTGGGTGCGCCGGAAAAGGGCTATCCCGCGCTGGCCGAGGCTCCCGGACGCTACGTGCTGGAGCCGTAAGCGACCGGCGTCGTTGTCCCGGCGGCGTTGGTCTAGCATCTCGTCACATGCGCCGAGACGGCGCGCCAGCTCCCGTTGCGCCGTGCCCAGACATCGGTATAGCGTCCGGCGCCAGCCCGCCCGTCCTGGCAGCGTATAGCTGGTGCGCGCGTGGATGAGCGCGACATTTCCCATGATCCGCACCTTGACGTCATGCGCTTCGAGGCCGGTGATCCCGATGGGCCGCGCGGTCTGCGCCAGGAATCCCTGGCGGTCGACCAGCGAGCCGTCGGGATTGGAGCATAGGAAATCCTCGGCGAGGATCTCGTCGAAGCGTCGCACGTCCGAATTCTGCACGGACCGGATATAGTCGCGATTGAGCTCCAGCAGCAGCTCGAGATCGGATGTCGGCATGGCGTTCTCCCTCCCACGCAGGCGCTTTCGCCGACAGCATAGCTCCGGACGCCCGACCGGCCTATCATGCGCCCAAGCGCCGGGAGGAGGGATGCCATGCCGAGATTCGTCATTGCGCCGCATATGCGGCTCCAGGAATGGGTGGCGGAGGAGAAGGGCTATTTCGCCGCCGAGGGGCTCGATTACGAGTTCCACGACGAACTCGTCTCGAAGGACGGCAAGCGCCATGATCTCGGCGACAAAGTCGGCGCCTTCCAGACTTTCGAGCAGGGGCGCCGCAGCGACGTCTCCTGCGCCTGCCATTGGACGGTGAATGTCGCCGCCTCGAGCGGCCACGGCAAGCTCTATGCCGATGCCTATTCGGTGGCGCCCGCCGGCATCTTCGTCGCCCCGAGCTCGCCGATCCGCACGCCGCAAGAGCTTGCCGGCGTGCCGGTCTCGGTCGGCTACCAGTCAGGCAGCCACTATTCCACGCTCCAGGCGCTGGAGCAGTATCTGCCGCTTGGCGAGATCAAGCTCTCCTTTGCCGACGGGCTGCTGTTCAAGCGCCTGGAGCTGCTGCTCGAGGGCAGCGTGCCGGCGGTGCATCTCTTCAACGGCCCCTATTACTTCGCCGAGCAGCTGGGCTTCCGCAAGATCATCGACACCACCTTCATGATCGCCACCATGCTTACCGGCGCACCTGATGGCGAGGATGTCCGCCGCTACTTCCGCGCGCTGCGCCGGGCGCAGCGCGACATCGATCTCCGCCCCGAGCGCTATACCCACTATTACGCCAAGGAATTCCCCGAACGCTTCCGCGCCGCCATCGACACCCGGCGCTGGGGTCCTGGCGAGCGCCTGGTCTTCGAGCCCTATACCCGCGAGGTGTTCGAGGAATCCTTCGACTGGATCGCCCGTCACGGCATTTTCGCCGAAGGCGGCATGGGCTCCGGCCGCTACGAAGAGGCGGTCTGCTCGCTGGCGCCCAACTCCCTTTAGCCCACGGAGCGTCGAGGCTCCGGCAGGTGGGATGGGAAGACGCCCTCCCGCGCCGCCGGCAACCGTGTTAAAAGCAAGGCAATAAAACCAACGGGGAGACGCCACATGCACAAGAGACGCCTCGCTTCCGGGCTGCCATCGCCATCGCCGCGGCGCTGGCGCTCGGCCTGATCGCGCCGGGCGGCGCCGCACGCGCCGAGGACACGATCAAGATCGGACTGATCATGACCTATTCCGGCGCCTTTGCCGAGAACGCGCGCCAGATCGACAATGGCGTCAAGCTCTACATGCAGCAGCATGGCGATGTCGTCGCCGGCAAGAAGATCGAGATCCTGCGCCGCGACGCCACGGGCCCCGCCCCCGACATCGCCAAGCGCCTGGCGCAGGAGCTGGTGACGCGCGACAAGGTCGATTTCCTCGCCGGCTTTGTGCTTACCCCCAACGCGCTCGCGGTCGCCGACATCGCCACCGAGGCCAAGGTGCCGACCGTGCTGATGAATGCCGCGACCTCGATCATCACCACGAAATCGCCTTATATCGCCCGCGTCTCCTTCACCCTGCCGCAAGTCACCGTGCCGCTGGCCCAATGGGCGGCGAAGAACGGCGTCAAGCAGGTCTATCTCATGACCTCCGATTATGGGCCCGGGCACGACGCCGAGGCTGCCTTCGAGAAGGCCTTCACCGCCGCCGGCGGCCAGGTCGTCGGCAAGGTGGAGATGCCGCTGAAGAGCCCGGATTTCGCCGCTTATGTGCAGAAGGTGAGCGATCTGAAGCCGCAGGCGGTGTTCCTCTTCGTCCCCTCGGGAGAGCAGCCGACGGCGTTGATGAAGACCTTCGCCGAGCAGGGGCTGACGCGCTCCGGGCTCAAGATCCTGGCGACCGGCGACGTCACCGATGATGACGCGCTGCCGACCATGGGCGATGCCGCGCTCGGCATCATCACCTCGCATCACTACTCCTATGCCCATGACAGCCAGCTCAACAAGGCCTACGTCAAGGCCTATGCCGCCGCCTATGGTCCCGACATCCGCCCCAATTTCATGTCGGTCGGCGGCTATGACGGCATGGCGGCGATCTACAAGGTGATCGAGGCGCTCAAGGGCCATGTCGATCCCGACAAGGCGATGGCGGCGTTCAAGGGCATGAAGATCGACAGCCCACGCGGCCCCATCGAGATTGATCCGGCGACGCGCGACGTCGTCCAGACGGTCTATATCCGCCGCGTCGAGAAGGTTGATGGCCAGGTCGTCAATGTCGAGTTCGACAAGATCCCGGACGTGAAGGACCCCGGCAAGGCGCAATAGGCGCCGCGGCCACGGTCACGGCGTGGCCGCGGCCTCTTCGGTGCACTTCACCTCGGTGAAGGCACCGGTGCTCGGATTGTCATAGGAGAGCGCCGCCGCCATGACGGCGCAGAGGCTGCTCGAGGTCTCGGTCGAGAGCACGCGCGGCGTCTCGCCATTGTCGCTGCGGAAATGCACCTTCATCCGTGCCGCGCTGTCGCCGGGAAGCCGGACGAAAGGAAGTGCCAGGGCAAGGATGACGAGCAAGCCCGCGGCCATATCGCGCACCGTCCAGCGCTTGTCATGCATGGGGCACCTCCTGCCGGCTGGCCGGGGTTCCAAAGCCCGGCCAAGACCCGCACTACCCTTAATGCTACGCCGCAGCGCTACGTTCCATCCCCGCAATAGCCCACGAGCCTGGGCGCGCCCGTGTCAAAATGGGGCCAGCCAAAGGTTGACCGGCGCCGAAGCTCTTCTACCGAGGTGCGGCCGGTTCCCGCGCGCCGGTCCGAGATGGGCGACGCCGGCGAGCCGAACGCGGGCGGCCGATCGCCCCTTTCGTTCGCGCGGGCCTGGGCGGCATATTTCGCGGAACAGACATCAAGATCGAATAATAAAACATTGAATATATTGCAATTGTCGACTTTGTTGATCTGGGACCGCAAGCTCGAGCCGCAAGCCCTGCCGGCGCACGGCCGGAGCGGCTGGCGGCGTCCCGTCGGGAAGCCCTGGGGGAGTTGGGACGAAGGCGCCGGACGCCGGGGAATTCTTTGTTTTCCCGCGTTCTCGACGCCAGCGCGGCGAAGCTTGTCGAAGAGCGGCCGGCTCAGCCCCCCTTGACCTTGCGGGCGATCTTCAGCGTCGGGCGCTGGCTCAGGGTCTGGAAGACGACGCAATAGCGCTCGGTCAGCTTCATCAGCGTGTCGAGCTGCTCGGGGCTGGCATCGCTGTCGAGATCGAAGCCGAGGCGGATCTCGCGGAAGCCCACCGGCGCCGCCTTGTCGATGCCGAGCGTGCCGCGGAAGTCGAGATCGCCCTCGGCGCTGACCGTGCCCCCGCGCAGCGGCAGGTCGAGCGCCGTTGCCACCGCCTTCAGCGTCACGCCGGCGCAGGCCACCAGCGCCTCCAGCAGCATGTCGCCCGAGCATAGCGCGATGCCGTCGCCGCCGGTGGCGGGGTGGAGGCCGGCCTCGACCAGGGCCTTGCCGGTCTCGACCTTGCAGGTGACGCTCTCCTCGCCCAGCCGGCCCTTGGCCTTGAGGGTGATCACCGCCTTCTCCGGCACTTCGCGATAGAGCGCCTTGAACGGCGCCTGCATCTGACGCAACTGCTCGGCCTTCATGTCTTCCTCTCCGCCGGTTGATACTGGGGGTCGCGGCCGGGGACCGTTGCGTTTCTTGCCTCTCGCCTCCGGCTGCCCGAAGGCCTAGAATAGAGTCGCTTGCCCACTCCCGCTCGATGGTCACCATGCAGGAAGAGTTTTATCGCATCAAGAGGCTGCCGCCTTACGTCTTCGCCGAGGTCAACGCGCTGAAGGCCAAGGCGCGGGCAGCGGGCCGCGATGTCATCGATCTCGGCATGGGCAACCCCGATGGCGCCACGCCCGAGCACATCGTCAAGAAGCTGGTCGAGGCAGTGCAGAATCCGCGCAGCCACGGCTATTCCGTCTCGCGCGGCATCGCCGGGCTGCGCCGCGCCTATGCCGCCTACTACGCCCGCCGCTTCAATGTCGAACTCGACCCCGAGAGCGAGATCATCACCACGCTGGGCTCCAAGGAAGGGCTCGCCAACCTGGCGCAGGCGATCACCGCGCCCGGCGACATCGTGCTGGTGCCCAACCCCTGCTACCCCATCCACGCCTTCGGCTTCATCATGGCCGGCGCCTCGCTGCGCCACGTGCCGCTGACGCCGGGCACCGATTTCATGCGCGAGCTGAAGCAGGCGGTGGCGCATTCGGTGCCGCCACCGGTGGCGCTGGTGCTCAACTTCCCGGCCAACCCGACGGCCGAGGTGGTGGGCCTCGATTTCTACGCCGAAATCGTCGATTTCTGCCGCCATCACGACATCATCCTGCTGTCCGACGTGGCCTATGCCGAGATCTATTTCGATGGCAACCCGCCGCCCTCGGTGCTGCAGGTGCCGGGCGCGCGCGACATCGCGGTGGAATTCTCCTCCCTCAGCAAGACCTACTCCATGGCCGGCTGGCGCATCGGCTTCGCGGTGGGCAACAAGCGCCTGATCGGGGCGCTGGCGCGGGTCAAATCCTATCTCGATTACGGCGCCTTCACCCCGGTCCAGGTCGCCGCTACGGCGGCGCTCAATGGGCCGCAGGATTGCATCGCCGAGATCCGTGAGCGCTACAAGGCCCGGCGCGACGTGCTGATCGAGGGGCTGCGCCAGGCGGGCTGGGAGGTGCCGAGCCCGGCCGCCACCATGTTCGCCTGGGCGCCGCTGCCCGAGCGCTTCCGCGACATGGGCAGCCTCGCCTTCTCCAAGCTGCTGCTCGAGGAGGCCAATGTCGCGGTCTCGCCGGGCGTCGGCTTCGGCGAGTATGGCGAGGGCTTCGTGCGCATCGCGCTGGTCGAGAACCGCCAGCGCTTGCGCCAGGCGACGCGCAACATCAAGCAGTTCCTCGGCGGCCGCGTGCAAGGCGGCAAGCTGCGCGAGCGCGCCATGGCCGCGCCTGCGGCGGAGTGAGCCGGGGCTTGACCCGAACTCGGCGCGGTGCGAGACTTTAAGGCGCGCGCGGCTCTTCGGCCGCGCCCGCCGACCCAAGGAGGATGATGGCCGACAGCACCGATTTCGCTGCCGCCAGACCGTCCCTGCTCGCCAGGATCATTGCCCGGTTGCGCGGCGACGGCGATGCCGCGCCCCCTTCGCTCGAGCCGGAGCTCGATCCGCATCACGCGGTCCCCGGCGAGCCGGTGCCGCCGCTGGACCCGCTGGTGCTGCGGCAATGGCTGTGGGGACCGGGCTTCCACCAGCCGGGCAACATCGACTACGTGTTGAAGCTGGTCAAGCCGTTTGCCCCCAATCCCGCGATGAGCGTGCTCGACGTCGCCGCCGGCCTCGGCGGCGCGGCGCGCGCCATTTCCGATGCCTTCGGCACCTACATCACCGGACTCGAGCGCGATCCGGAGCTGGCGCGGCGCGGCATGGATATGTCGGTCGCCGCCGGCAAGCAGCGGCACGCGCCGATCAGCGTGATCGATCCCGAGAGCTTCGAGCTGCGCACCGGCGCCTTCGACTGCATCCTCGGCCGCGGCTCGACCTATATGGTGCAGGACAAGGAGCGCTTCATGCGCGTCCTGATCCTCGGGCTGAAGCAGCGCGGGCAGCTGCTGCTGACCGATTACGTCATCGAGCCGAGCCTGGCGCGGCGGCCGGAATACGCGATGTGGGCGGCGCTGCAGCCGCACCCGCCGATGCTCTGGACGCTGCAGCAATACACCGACTGCTTCAAGAGCCTGGGCTTCGATGTGCGCGTCACCGAAGACATCACCCAGGACGTGAAGATGCAGATCGTGCTCGGCTGGGACAATCTGGTGCAGACTGTCGACATCAAGGCGCTGCCGCGCGTGCATAAGCTGCAGATCGTCAGCGAGGCCGAGCGCTGGGTGAAGACCATCATCGCCCTCGACAGCGGCGCGATCAAAGCCTACCGCTTCTACGCGCTCGCCGGCTCGTCCCGGCCGCCGCTCTCCTCGATCAAGAAGCCGAAATAGCGCTTCGCGCTCCGGGCCGGCGTGTCGCCGCAGCGCAAGCGCGAAAAAGCCCCGCCGAGGCGGGGCTTCTTCGAAGCGCGTGTCCCTAGCCGCCGGCGCGGCGCGACGGGGGCGGCTTTCCGCGCGGCATCCGCGGCCTGCCGCGGGCCCAGCCGCGCTGGTTCCGATGGTCGCCGCCGCTGCTCCGTCGTCCCGCATATATCCAATTGATATAATTGCAAATTATCGGCATTGTCAGTCATCACCCGCGGTTTCCTTCCCCAGCAATTGACAGCTGCCGGCCGCCTCCCTATGTTCCGCCCCTTCTCATCCGGCCGGTCGCGCACGAGGGTCCCCGCCATGAAGATCGCCAATTCGCTGAAGACGCTGAAGAAGCGCGACAAGAACTGCCGCATCGTGCGCCGCAAGGGCCGTGTCTACGTCATCAACAAGACCAATCCGCGCTTCAAGGCCCGCCAGGGCTGAGCGCGCCCGCTCTCGTTTGCCGACGAGACCGCGCCCTCCGGGGCGCGGTTTTTTGTTGGCCGGGCGCCCTTTAGCCCTCTACATAGGGACAAAGCGGGGCGGCAAGGCCGCCCCGGGGCCTGCGGGAGGGTTTCGATGCGCATGCCGACCCCCGATGCCGCGGTGATCGCGCGCCGCGCAGAAATTGCCAACGCGCTGCGCCGGATCGTGCCGGGCGAGGGCGTCATCCTCGAGGAGGACGAGCGCCGCGCCTATGAGAGCGACGGCCTCACCGCCTATCACCAGCCGCCGCTGCTGGCGGTGCTGCCGTCGGATACTGCGCAGGTCTCGCAGGTGCTGCGCTATTGCCACGAGCAGGGCGTCAAGGTGGTGCCGCGCGGCGCCGGGACCTCGCTTTCCGGCGGCGCGCTGCCCTTGGCCGACGGCATCATCCTCGGCCTCGGCAAGTTCAACCGCGTGCTCGAGATCGACTACGCCAATCGCTGCGCCGTGGTGCAGCCCGGCGTCACCAATCTCGGGATCTCGCTCGCCGTGCAACATGCGGGGTTCTTCTACGCGCCCGACCCCTCGAGCCAGATCGCCTGCACCATCGGCGGCAACGTCGCGGAGAATTCCGGCGGCGTGCATTGCCTCAAATATGGCCTCACCACCAACAACCTGCTCGGCATCGAGATGGTGCTGATGAGCGGCGAGGTCGTGCGGCTCGGCGGCAAGCATCTCGATGCCGAGGGCTACGATCTCCTCGGCATCATGACCGGCTCCGAAGGGCTGCTCGGGGTCGTCACCGAGGTCACCGTGCGCATCTTGAGGAAGCCGACCACGGCGCGCGCGCTGCTCATCGGCTTTCCCAGCAACGAGAGCGCCGGCCAATGCGTCGCGGCGATCATCGCCGCCGGCATCATCCCCGGCGGCATGGAGATGATGGACAAGCCCGCCATCCATGCCGCGGAAGATTTCGTTCATGTCGGCTATCCGCTCGACGTCGAGGCGCTGCTCATCGTCGAGCTGGACGGGCCGCCGGCCGAGGTCGACCATCTTATCGGCGAAGTCGAGGCGATCGCGCGGGCGAACGCCGCGGTGTCGCTGCGCATCTCCTCGGGCGAGGAGGAGCGGCTCGCCTTCTGGGCCGGGCGCAAGGCGGCGTTTCCCGCCGTCGGCCGCATCTCGCCCGATTACTATTGCGTCGACGGCACCATTCCGCGCAAGCGCCTCTCCGAGGTGCTGGCCCATATGCGCGAGCTCTCGCACAAGCACGGCTTGCGCGTCGCCAATGTCTTCCATGCCGGCGACGGCAATCTCCACCCGCTCATCCTCTACGATGCCAACAATCCCGGCGAGCTCGAGCGCGCCGAGGAATTCGGCGCCGACATCCTGCGCTTCTGCGTCGCCGTCGGCGGCGTGCTCACCGGCGAGCACGGCGTCGGCGTCGAGAAGCGCGACCTCATGCCGGTGATGTTCGACGCAGTCGATCTCGACCAGCAGCAGCGCCTCAAATGCGCCTTCGATCCCGACGGGCTGCTCAATCCTGGCAAGGTCTTCCCGCAGCTCCACCGCTGCGCCGAGCTCGGCCGCATGCACATCCATCGCGGCCAGACCGCGTTTCCCGACCTGCCGCGGTTCTGACCGGAGATGACCCGCTTCCGCCCCGCCGACGAGGCTGCGCTGGTCGATGTCGTTGCGGCTGCGGTGGCGCAAGAGGAGCCGCTGGAGCTGGTGGCCGGCGGCAGCAAGCGCGGGCTCGGCCGGCCGCCGCAGACGCCGCACACCCTCGACCTCTCCGCTTTCGCCGGCATCAGCGCCTACGAGCCGGAGGAGCTGGTGCTCACCGCCGGCGCGGCGACGCCGATGAGCGAGATCGAGGCAGCGCTCGCCGCGCGCAATCAGCTGCTCGCCTTCGAGCCGCCGGATTGGCGCGCGCTGCTCGGCACCGGCGCCGCAGCGGCGACGCTGGGCGGCGTCATCGCCTGCAACCTGTCGGGTCCGCGGCGTATCAAATCCGGCGCGGCGCGCGACCATTTTCTGGGATTCCACGGCGTCTCCGGCCGCGGCGAGGCCTTCAAGGCCGGCGGCAAGGTGGTGAAGAACGTCACCGGCTATGACCTCTGCAAGCTGGTCGCCGGCTCCTACGGCACGCTGTGCGCGGTTACCGAGGTGACGGTGAAGGTGCTGCCGCGGGCCGCGGCGGAGACCAGCCTGCTGCTCGCCGGCCTCGGCGCCGATACGGCGCAGCGCGCCATGACGGTGGCGCTCAACAGCTCGCATGAGGTGAGCGGCGCGGCGCATCTGCCGGCGGGCGAGAGCGGGCGCGACCGGCCGCTGACCCTGCTGCGCCTCGAAGGTCCGGCGCCGTCGGTGCTGGCGCGCGCCCAGGCGCTCGGGGCCGAGCTCGCCGATTTCGGCGCCGCGGAGCCGGCACAGGGCGAGGCGTCCGCGCGCCTGTGGCGCGCCGTACGCGATGCGACACCGCTGGCCGGGATGGCCGGCCGCGCCGTTTGGCGCGTCTCGGTGCCGCCGAGCGCCGGTCCGGCGCTGGCGGCGGCGGTGACGCGTGTCCTCGAGGCTGCGTGTTTCTTCGACTGGGGCGGCGGCCTCGTCTGGCTCGCCGTCCCGGAGAAGGGCGATGGCGGCGCGGCGGTGATCCGCGCCGCGCTGGCGCCGAGCGGCGGCCATGCGACGCTGATCCGCGCCTCCGACGCGCTGCGCGCGGCGGTGCCGGTGTTCGAGCCGCAGCCCTCCGGCCTTGCCGCGCTCGGCGCCCGCGTCAAATCCGGCTTCGACCCCAAGCGCATCCTCAACCGCGGCAGGATGTATGCAGATGTCTAGCGCGACGCATAGCGTCGTCGCTGGCGGGCGACAGCGGTTGCTCTTGCAACCGCGAAAGCCCGCACCCCCGCGGACAAGCCTCCGCGAGAGTTCGCGTAGGAAGTAGTCGCAATGCAAACCCATTTCTCCCTCGCCCAGCTTGCCGACCCTGATACCCGCGAGGCGGACAAGATTCTGCGCACCTGCGTGCATTGCGGCTTCTGCACTGCCACCTGTCCGACCTACGTGCTGCTCGGTGACGAGCTCGACGGTCCGCGCGGCCGCATCTACCTCATCAAGGAGATGCTGGAGAAGGACCGCAAGGCGGGCCCGGCGGTGGTGCGGCATGTCGATCGCTGCCTGTCGTGTCTCTCCTGCATGACCACTTGCCCCTCGGGCGTCAACTACATGCATCTCGTCGACCAGGCGCGCCAGCGCATCGAGGAGACATATCGTCGTCCGCTTGCCGATCGCCTGCTGCGGGGGCTGCTGGCGGTGGTGCTGCCGCGTCCCGGCCTCTTCCGCCTGGCGCTGCTTGGCGCCTGGCTGATGCGGCCGCTGACGCGGCTGCTGCCGGGCCGGCTGCGCGGCCTTGCGGCCATGGCGCCGCTTCGCGTCGCCGCGCCCGCCGCCGTCGACCGGCCGCAAGTCTTTCCCGCCACCGGCGTGAAGCGCAAGCGCGTGGCGCTGCTCTCGGGCTGCGCGCAGCAGGTGCTGGCGCCGGAGATCAACGAGGCGACGGTGCGGCTGCTGACGCGCCACGGCTGCGAGGTGGTGGTGGCGCCGGGCGCCGGCTGCTGCGGCGCCCTCGTCCATCACCTCGGGCGCGATGCGCTGAGCTTTGCCAAGGCCAATATCGACGCCTGGCTCGCCGCCGCCGAGGCGGGCGGGCTCGACGCCATCGTCATCAACACCTCGGGCTGCGGCGTCACCATCAAGGATTATGGCTACATGTTGCGCGAGGACCGGGCCTATGCCGAGAAGGCGCGGCGCGTCTCGGCGCTCGCGCGCGATGTCTCGGAGGTGATGGCCGAGCTCGGCCTCGGTCCACTCGCCGGCGGCGCCGGCGGCCGCGTCGCCTATCACGCCGCCTGCTCGCTGCAGCACGGGCAGAAGCTGCGCGATCCGCCCAAGGCGCTGCTCGTCGCGGCAGGCTTCACCGTGCTCGATCCGCCCGAGGCGCATCTCTGCTGCGGCTCCGCCGGCACCTACAACATGCTGCAGCCCGAGATCGCCGGGCGCCTGCAGCAGCGCAAAGTGGCCGCTCTCGAGAGCCTCGCGCCGGATCTCGTCGCCGCCGGCAATATCGGCTGCATCGAGCAGATCGCCCGCGCGACTGATCTTCCCGTGGTCCACACCGCCGAGCTGCTGGACTGGGCCACCGGCGGCCCGAAGCCGGCGGCGCTGCGACAATGACGCGCCGCTCCCGGCTGCGACCGGCCTGGAGACGCCTCGGCATCGGCGTTGCCGGCATGTTGCTGCTGATCGGCTGCTCGACCGCAAAGGTCACGTCGAGCGGCGCGGTCGGCGCGGCTCCCGCCCTTCGCCCGGCTGTGGTCTATGTCGCCGATTTCGATCTCGACGCGGCGGAGATCAAGTCCGAGCCCGGCCTGCTCGGCGACCGGCCACGGATCTTGCCCGAGGGACCGCTGGGCATCATCGGCAGGCCGGACCCGCAGCGGCAGGCGCGGCATCTGGTCGATCTCATGGCCGACACGCTGCTCGACGATCTCCGCAAGGCGGGGCTCGAGGCACGGCGCGTCCCGGCGGGCGCGGTGCTTCCCGCGGAGGGATGGCTGGTGCGCGGCGCGTTCCTGCAGGTCGATCAGGGCAATCGCCTGCGCCGTGCCGTCATCGGTTTCGGCGAGGGCCAGACGCGGATGCAGCTCGCCGTCGCGATCGATGCGCTGTCCGAACGCGCGCCGGCGCCCTTCTACCAGGTCGATACCAGCGCCAAGAGCCATGATCTCCCCGGCGCGGTGGTCACGCTCAACCCCTATGTCGCCGCCGCGCGCTTCGTGCTCGCCGGACAGGATCTGGACAAGAACGTCAAGGACAGCGCCGGCAAGATCGCCGAGAGCGTCGTCGCGCGCGTGAACGCACCGGCGGGATCGCCGCCACAATAGGAACCTCTGACGCATTGCGCGGTGGCGCGGCTCATTGATCCAGATCAATGCGCGGCGATAAAAATTGATCAGATGATTAATAATTAATCAGGGAGGATTCGATGATGAGCGACGTGTCTCCGTCGAGTGCTCGCAGGGGGCTTCGCAAAGCCGCGGCTGCCATCGCGCAGCTGCCGGGCGCGATCCTGCTCATGATCGAGGGATGGCGCGAGCGGTCTCGGCTTCGCTATGAGCTGGACAGGCTCGGCCAGCATGGAGAGCTTGAGCGGGTGCTCACTGACAGCGGTATCGCCGCCGGCGATGTGTCGCGGCTCATGCGGGCGCACCCGCGCACACCTCAGCAACTGGCCGGAATGATGCGGCGTCTGGGCATCGATCGCTCCGCGCTGCCCCGCAGCGTCGCCGTGGCCGAGACGTTGCGCGCCATGGAATGGCGCTGCGGCGAGTGCGTCGACTGGCGCACCTGCCGCAATTGGCTTGGGTCGCGCGATGCATCGGGAAGCTACCGCCGATTTTGCCCTAACGTCGATACGCTCGATGCGATCCGCTGCGCCGAAACCACGGCTTCGGGCTCTTCGTTCGGACAGCCCCGCGGCGTCCTTGCCGAATTGGAGACGGCGAAGGCCGTGGGCGGGACGCAAGGGTGAGGGAGGCCGGCCATGAACGAGAGCGAGAGCGAGAGGTCCACGCCGCCGGCGTCCGACGGATCGCTCGGGCGGATGGTCAGACTGGCACGCCTTAGCGACCGCATCGGGCGTCTCGAGCCGCGCCGCGTGCTGCTCGACAAGATCTTGCGGCGGATCCTGCTGTTCTCGCGCATGTCGGAACGGCTCGGCATCGCCGCGCCCGAGAGCCCGCTGCTGCGTGCCGTGCTGCGCGAGGTGGAACTCGGCTGCCTCGGCTGCGAGGCAGCCGACCGGTGTCGGCGGTGGCTCGACGGAAGCACGCCGGATGACGACTATCGCGACTTCTGCCCCAACGAAAGCTTGCTCGCCGTCCTGCCGCGGCAGGACGTCATCACGCGCCCGCATGCACCGGATTGAGACGGCGCCGGTCTGTCGATCGGGACGGTCAACCTCCGGCGTTTGCCCGGCGATGGGCTCGTGACGCTGCTCCCTTGACGTCGAAATCAACGCGCCCGGCCATCGCATTCTAGCGATCCCCGGAGCGGTGAACCCCATCGGCCTGCGACGATCGGCGGCCATGGCGCCGGGCGGCGCCATCGGCCATAAAGGGCGGCGAGATGTCCATCTTCCGCCTGTTCGAGAGCCTGCTTGAGCCCACCGCCCTGCCGCCCGACGCGCCGCCGCCGGAAGGGCTGGGCGCGTTCTATTGGCATTATGGGCGCCAGGTGCGCCATCTCGTCGGCGCGCTTTTCCTCGCGGGATCGATCGTGGCGCTGCTCGACACCACCATCCCGGTCTTCATCGGGCGGGTGATCGCGCTCGCCTCGAGCCACGCGCCCGCCGCCTTGCTCGCCGAGGCGTGGCCGCAACTCGCCGGCATGGCCGCCGTGCTGCTGATCGCACGGCCGGCGGCGATCGCCTTTCAGCATCTCGTCACCAACCAGGCGATCAATCCCGGCTTCACCAACCTCGTGCGCTGGCAGAATCACTGGCACGTGGTGCGCCAGAGCTGGAGCTTCTTCCAGAACGATTTCGCCGGCCGCATCGCCAACCGCGTCATGCAGACGGGGCCGTCCTTGCGTGAAAGCGTGGTCGTCGGCACCAATGCCGTCTGGTACATCCTGATCTATGGTAGCACCACGATCGTGCTCCTCGGCACGCGCGATCTCCGGCTCGCCGTGCCGGTGGTGCTGTGGTTCGTGGGCTATGCCGTGACGCTGCGCTACTTCGTGCCGCGGCTGCGCCGCCGCTCGCGGCGGCTCTCCGAATCGCGCTCCAACCTCACTGGCCGCATCGTCGACAGCTACACCAACATCCTCACGGTGAAGCTGTTCGCGCGGCCGCGCGACGAGGATGCGTTCGTCCGCGTCGCGGTCGACGATCACACCGACACCTTCCGCCGGCAGTTGCGCCTCATCTCGCTGCTCGGCATCTTGCTTTCGGTGCTGAACGCGGCGCTGCTGGTCGGGACGGCGTCGATCGGCGTGTGGCTGTGGTCGCGCGGGCGGATCGGCGTCGGCGGGCTCGCGACCGCGCTGCCGCTGGCCTGGCAGATTTCCAACATGGCCGGCTGGGTGGCGCAGAGCGTGACCTCGATCTTCGAGAATGTCGGCACCGTCCAGGACGGCATGCGCTCGATCGCGGTGCCGCGTCAGATGCCGGACCGCGAGGACGCCGTGGCGTTGCGCGTCGAGCGCGGCGCCGTGCGCTTCGAGGAACTGCGCTTCGGCTATGGCACGACGCGCGGCGTGCTGCACGGGATCGACCTCGCGATCGCGCCGGGCGAGCGGGTCGGGCTGGTCGGACCGTCAGGCGCCGGCAAATCGACGCTGGTCAATCTGCTGCTGCGCTTTTATGAGGTCGAGCAGGGGCGCATCCTGATCGATGGCCAGGATATCGCCGGCGTCACCCAGGAGAGCTTGCGCACCCACATTGCGATGGTGACGCAGGACACCTCGCTGCTGCACCGCTCGATCCGCGAGAATATCCGCTACGGCCGGCCCGATGCCGGCGAGGCCGAGGTGCGCGAGGCTGCGCGCCGTGCCCATGCGCTTGACTTCATCGAGGGGCTCGAGGATTGGCAGGGCAGGCGCGGCATGGAAGCGCATGTCGGCGAGCGCGGCGTCAAGCTGTCGGGCGGCCAGCGTCAGCGCATCGCGCTTGCCCGCGTGATCCTCAAGAACGCTCCGATCCTGATCCTCGACGAGGCGACCTCGGCGCTCGATTCCGAGGTCGAGGCGGCGATCCAGGAGCAGCTCGACGATCTCATGAAGGGGCGCACCGTCATCGCCATCGCACATCGGCTGTCGACGATCTCGCGCATGGACCGGCTGGTGGTGCTGAACCATGGGCGGATCGTCGAGACCGGCTCTCACGCCGAGCTGCTGCGCCACGGCGGCACCTATGCGCGGCTATGGCGGCGGCAGTCCGGAGGTTTCGACATCCGCGGGGCCGCAGGCGGCCTCGACGCCGTGCCGGCGGGCGGTTGATCGCGCCGGCGATCTCAGGACTCGAGCGAGCGCGTCACCGATTTGATGGGGCCGCGCGACTTGCCGGACATCTCGGCGATCTTGCGGTCCTGCGCCTCGATCAGCGCGCGCGCCGAGGCGTCGCCGTCGATCACATCCATATCGGCGCTGGGCACCTTGCGGTTCGAGGTCCGCGTGCCGTCCTCATAGATGACGTCGAACAGCACGAGGCCGTTATCCGTCGGCTTTTTCTTGCGAGCCATGCGTGTTCTCCATCGAGGTAGGACTCAGGTGCTCGGGATCGCCGGCCGGGCTCTGGGGCTCGTCCGCCGATTTGCGCTTGGCGCTCTTTTCCTCGCGGCGCCGCAGCTTCTCCTCCCGCTTCTGGTCTTTGGAGCGCTTTCGCTCCGCGCGTTGCTGGCCGTAATTGGGTTTGAAGGCCATCGGCTCTCCTGTCTGGCGTCAC
Organism: uncultured Alphaproteobacteria bacterium; assembly: GCA_963789275.1. Classification (GTDB taxonomy): domain Bacteria; phylum Pseudomonadota; class Alphaproteobacteria; order ATCC43930; family CGMCC-115725; genus DAHUYF01. Next base: position 95,375 of record CAWBKF010000003.1, on the reverse strand, counting down.
CGGCTTCGCCGCAAGCGGAGTGCCGCGCTCGCCGCTTCTGCCGCCTGTCTCGCATCGAGTCGGGCCGCGATCCCCCGAGGGAGAGTAAGGGGTGTCCCGATGGTACGCGGCAATTCGTCACAAGGCGCCGGTGGGCGCCGCCATCGAGACGTTGTCAGCGCACTATAGCGCACCTCGCCCACGCTGGCGAGCCACCCATCGCTGCTATGGGGGCGGGCGGCGCCTCGCCCCCCCGCCGGCCCTGGTTAGGTGAGTTCGTGCTCCATCGCCACGCGCTCATGCCCGTCCTGGGTGGATTTGAGCCGGTATTGATTGACGCCGCGCTCCGCCGGGAGGATACGGACGACCTCGAAGGTCGCGCGTCCGTTGAGGCGGTACTGGCTCGGCGTGAAGGTCACCTTCTGTCCGGCTTTGAACTTGTGAGACATGATCTTTGGCTGCCTTCCGGTCCTGATGACGCGGCATGCGTCAGGCGACGCCGCGCAGCGGTCGCCGAAGAATGCGTCTCGCAGCGACACGTCCAGAGCAGGATAGCGACTATGTCGCGCCCATTACATGGGGTGTCGCGCCGCCAACCGCAATGCGGCGCCGTTCCCCGCCTCTCAGGCCGCGCCCTCGGCCGGCTCGAAATGGCGCTTGTCGCGCAGCACCGAGATCGACAGCGTCTTGTGCAGCGACGGCTCGTCGAGGCAGGAGAGGCGCGCATGTTGCAGCCCGTCCGCGCCGACAAAGATCGCCTCGACCACCCAGATCCGCGCCTGATGGCCCCAAAGCCGCAATTGTATGTCGCGGAATCGCCGTCCCGTCCCGATCATCGAGGCTTCTGCCATGAATTGGTGCGCCTTCTCGGCTGTATGCGATGTCGACCGGGCGCGTGAGCCCGGCAGGGGTCGGTCCCGTCGGTTGCCGGCGCCGGCCCGGGCGCACGGCGAGGCGAGGGAGCCGGGCTCGGCATCCGGGCTACTTCAACTCTTCGATCGAGGAGATGATCTTGGTCGCAAGCCCGTACTCGACCGCCTCGGACGGCGTCATCCAGTAGTTCCGGTCGGTGTCCTTGCGCACCCGCTCCACCGGCTGCCCGGTCTCGGCGGCGATAATCTGGCTCAAGCGCTCGCGCATCTTGATGATCTCGCGCGCCTCGATCTCGATATCCGTCGCTGGACCCTGCACGCCGCCCATCGGCTGGTGCAGCAGGAAGCGGGTATTCGGCAGGCAGAAGCGGTATTTCTTCTCGCCGGCGGCATAGATCAGCGCCCCGGCCGAGGCGACCCAGCCGGTGCCGATCATGTAGATCGGCACGCTCGAGCGCACGAATTTGATGATGTCATGGATGGAATCGCCGGATTCGACATGGCCGCCCGGCGAGTTGACGTAGACATGGATCGGCTTTGCGGATTCATCGGCCAGCGCCAGGACGCGGGCGACCACGTCGCGCGCCAGCCGGTCCGTGACCTGGCCGAACACCATGACCTTGCGCCCCTTGAACAAGCGCGCTTCCAGCTCGTTGACCGGCGCATCGGCCGGGCGCTTCTCTGCCGTCTCCGGCATGTCGGGCTCTTCAGGCGCCTCGTCGGGATCGCGGAACGTCGATGGCTGATGGCTCACGGGATCGCATCCTCTTCGGGTTTTGCGTGCGGGCGCCAGGCGGCGCGGGCGGCGTCAGGGCATAGTAGAGCGGATTGCGCCCGCATTGAAGGGTCCGGACGTCTTGCTGGCGCGGGCGCCCAGCCGCACAACAAACATGGTGATCCGCGCGCCGGTCTCAACGGCGCTTCTGCCGGCGCCCGCTGGTCCTCGGGCGGGTGCAGCGCCAGCTCGCTGTGACATGATCGAGGCTTTTTTCGGTCGGTCTCGCGCTGGACCGGGCGGCGGAGCGCCGCGTCAGCGCGGCGCCTGAAACAGGCGGCTGACACCATATCCTACGACCGCGCCGATGGTGATCTCGGCGACGCGCAACGCCGCGACATGCAGCGGCGATGGCGTGCCGGCGCCCGCCGAGATGACGATGACCGCCGCGATCGGCGCGGCGCGCAACCCCGGCCGCCACCGGACGACGCAGCTCGACGCGCCCAGCACCAGGCCGACGAGCGCGAGATCCGGCACATGCCAACGGCGCAGCGATACCAGCAGCAGCGCGATCCCGGCCCCGGCAAGCGTGCCGATCAGGCGGTCGCGGCCGGCATGCAGCGTGCGGCCGACAGGCGCGCGCATGACGATCAGCGCGGTCATCACCGACCACATGCCTTCGGGCAGGCGCAACGCCTCGGTCACCGCGAAAGCGAGCATCCCGCCCAGCGTCACCCGCAGCGGATCGCGCCAGCCTCGAGGTGCGGGCGACCTGGGCGGCGTGCCCGCCGGCGGCGCGGTCGCCGTCGGCGCCAGCGGCGGGATCAGCTGAGTGTGCATCGGCTCGCGCTCCCGGCTTCGCCCCGGGAGACCGGTGCCTCGGCGAGACGCTCCATGAGCTGCGCCGCAAGCCGCAGCAGCTCCTGCTCGGTCGTCGAGAGCCGCGTCGCCATCGCGCCGGCGAGCCAGGTTGCCTTGTCCTGGGCGTCGCGCTGCAGCAGCCCCCGCCCATCCGGCGTGATCTCCATCAGGAACTGGCGCCGGTCGCGCTCGTCCTGGCGTCGCAGCGCCAGCCCCTCGGCCTCGAGATCCGCCAGCAGCCGCGTCAGCGATTGAGGCTGGACGCCTTCCGCCTGCGCCAGCGTGCTCGGCGTCGCCGGCCCGTCGCGATGAAGATGGCCCAGCACGCTCAGCCGGCCCAGGCTCGCCTGGCGATCGCGCCGCTCCAGCCGCAGCCGACGGGTCAGCCGCGAGAGGCTGCGTTGCAGCCTCACCGCCGTTTCCATTATCGGGGTCTCATCTGTCATAATAGTAAGATACAGCGTATTAATTTAAGAGGCAATATCAGTTATGGCTCGATAGATCTATCGCATATGATACGCTTATTCGTACTTATAATCGGGTCCAGGGTGCCGCTGGCGGCGGTCGCGCCCGCCGCTTCTAGGATCGCGGCGCGCTTTTCCGTGCCAGCAGGCGCGGCAGTGCCGCCGACAGCGCCAGCACCGCGAGGCCGATCAGCGTCGGCGCGAGCCAGCCGGCCTTGCCGGCGGCCAGCGTCTCGCCCGCGGCGCCGAAATCGGCGCAGGCGAAGGTCATCGGCAATTGCCCCAGCAGCGATCCCACCGCATAACTGGCGAGATCGAGCCGGGTCAGCCCCAGCGCATAATTGGACAGCGAATGCGGGATCACCGGCACCAGCCGCAGCACCGCCACCGCGCGCCAGCCGCCGCGCTCGGCGCGTTGCAGCACCGGGCCGAGCCGCTTCAGGCTCTCGAGATCGATCAGCCCGCCATTGACCATGCGCGCCAGCAGGAAGCCCGCCACCGCGCCGAGCACGCTGCCGAGCGCCGCCCACAACGTCCCCCCCCACACGCCGAACAGCGCGCCGGCCGCCACCGCCAGCACGGTGCGGGGGAAGAACGTCAAGCTGGCGACGACATGGAGGGCGAGGAAGACCAGCGGCGCCGCGCGATACTGCCCGAGGACGCGGGCGATCGCCGGCGCATCGAGCGCGCCCCATTCGCGCCACGCCAGCGCCGCGCCGGCGAGCACCAGCAGCAGCAGCAGCATGCGCCCCGCAAGCCGGAAGCGGCTGAGCGGCGGCCGCGCCGCGGGCTCAGCCGTCATCGGGCATGATCTCCGGCAGTTTCGCGCGGCGCATCAGCCACATCACCCCGAGGAGATCGGAAATGCCGACGAAGAGCCGGTCGAGGGTGCCGTAATTGGAGGCGCCGCGCTGGCGCGGCCGGTGGTTCACCGCCACCGACACGACGCGCCCGCCCTGGCGCTTCACCAGCGCCGGCAGGAAGCGGTGGCAATGGTCGAAGAACGGCAGCTCCAGGAACAGGTCGCGGCGGAACAGCTTGAGGCCGCAGCCGGTATCGGGGGTGCCGTCGCCGAGCAAGGCGCCGCGCACCGCATTGGCGAGACGCGAGGAGATGCGTTTCACCGCGCTGTCGCGGCGCTGCTGGCGCCAGCCCGCCAGCAGCAGCGGCGGGGCAGGGGGCGCCTGCCGCGCCAGCCGCAGGAGGCGCGGGATGTCGGCGGGATCGTTCTGCCCGTCGCCGTCCAGCGTGGCGATCCAGGGGCCTCGCGCCGCCCTGACGCCGCTCAGGATCGCCGCGCTCTGCCCGGCGCCGGCGCGGTGGCGCACCAGCCGCAGGCGCGGAAAATCGCGCGCCACCGCGCCGATCGCCGCTGCGGTCTCGTCGCTCGAGCCGTCATCGACATAGACGATCTCGTAATCTGAGACGCCGTCGAGCGCGGCGCGGATCTCCGCCACCAGCGGTGCGATGTTGGGCGCTTCGTTGCGCACGGGGATGACGACCGAAAGCTCCATGAGGCGAGGCGGTGTAGCACGGTTTTCCGGGTGAGACAAAAGCCGCGGGTTCGGTCTATCCTCTGTCGCATGAAACGACGTTTCTGGGCGGCGGCGCTGGTCGTGGTGCTGGGCCTTGCCGCCGCTCCGTTGCGCGCCGGGCAGGACGATCCCCGGCTCGGGCCGCTTTTCGACACGCTCAAGACGACTGATTCCGACGAGGACGCCGCGGCGGCCGAGCGGCAGATCTGGCAGATCTGGACCGAGCACAAGAATCCCGAGATCGAGCGGCTGATGCGCCAGGGCATCGCCGCCATGGGCGAGGACGACCAGGACGCGGCGCTCGATGCCTTCGATGCCGTCGTCAAATACGACAAGGAATTCGCCGAGGGCTGGAACAAGCGCGCCACGATCGAATTCGCCATGGGCGACTTCGACGCCAGCATCGCCGATATCCAGCATACCCTGGCGCTGGAGCCGCGCCATTTCGGCGCACTCTCCGGCCTCGGCCAGATCTATCTCTCGCTCGGCAAGAAGGACCTCGCGCTCAAGGCGTTCCAGGCCGCGCTCGCCATCAACCCGCATCTCACCGGCTTGCGCGACACCGTCGACGAGCTCGAGAAGGACGTGAAGGGTACGCCGCTTTAGCGCCGCGAGCGCGTCAGCGCTCGTCGGCAGCGGGCGCCAGCGGTTGCTCGTGCAACCGCGAAAGCCCGCACCCTGCAGGATAAGGCCCCGTCCTTTAGGGATATCTCAACCCGCCCCCGCCTATCACCGATAAGACGCGACCTCCGGTGATTGGATAAAATGCCCGAGATGTCCGCCCTCATTGCCGCGACGCGGCTGGGTTTTGCCGCCCGTGCCGGCGATCTCGCCACGATCGGCCGCGATCCCCGCGGCTGGGCGCTGGCGCAGCTCGCGCGGCGCGCGCCGCCGCTGCCGGGCGATCTGCCGAACGCTGCCGCCATGGCTGCCGCCGAGTTCGAGTTCCGCCGTGACAAGCGTGACGATCCCGATGCCAAGCGCGATTTCAACCAGCGCATCAAGGCCGTTTATCTCGCCGAAATCGCCGCGCGCACCGGCGCCGCGGCGGCAAGCGACGCGCCGCTGCTCGAGCGGCTCTGTCATTTCTGGAGCAATCATTTCACCGTGTCGATCCAGCGCCCGGCGATCCACGGCCTCGCCGCCGCCTTCGAGCGCGAGGCGATCCGGCCGCATGTCACCGGGCGATTTTCCAACATGCTGCTCGCGGTGGCGCGCCATCCTGCCATGCTGCTCTATCTCGACAACGCCCAGTCGATTGGACCCGACTCGCCGGTGGGGCTCCAGCGCGACAAGGGGCTCAACGAGAATCTCGGCCGCGAGCTGCTGGAGCTGCACACGCTCGGCGTCGATGGCGGCTACACGCAGCAGGATGTGGAGGCTTTGGCACGCATCCTGACCGGCTGGTCGGTGGCGCAGCTGCGCGAGCCCCAGCCGGGCGACTTCCGCTTCCGTCCGATGGTGCATGAGCCCGGCGCCAAGACACTGCTCGGCCGCACCTATGCCGAGAGCGGTTATGCCGAAGGCGAGGCGGCGCTGCTGGCGCTCGCCGCCCATCCCGCCACGGCGCGCCATGTTGCGGTGAAGCTCGCGCGCCATTTCATCGCCGATGATCCGCCGAGGGACAGCGTCGAGCGCATCGCGCGGGTGTTCCGCGACAGCGGCGGCGATCTCCATCGCGTCACCGCTGCGGTGGTGACCGAAGATTCGCTGTGGCGCCAGCCCTTCGCCAAGCTGCGCACGCCGGGCGAGATGGTGATCGCCGCCTGTCGCGTCACGGGCTTCTCGCCGCCGCCGGAGATGCTGGTCGGCAGTCTCCGGCTGCTCGATCAGATGCCCTTTGCCGCGCCCTCGCCGGCGGGCTGGCCCGACGCCGCCGCCGAATGGGTCTCGCCCGAGGCGGTGCTGCGCCGCGCCGAATGGTGCCAGAGCTTCGCCGAGCGGCTGCCCGATCCACCCGATCCGCTCGAGCTCGCGGCCGCCTCTTACGGCGACGCGCTGCCGGAAGAGACGCTGCAGGCGATCCGCCGCGCGCCGTCGCGCCGCGTCGGCGTGGCGCTGCTGCTGGCGAGCCCGCACTTCCAACGACGGTGATGCGCATGATGGAACGCCGCGACCTCCTCGCCCTGATGACCGGCGCCTCGGCCTTCTCGCTGCTGGGCCTGCCCGGCGCCGTCTTCGCCGCCGTACCCGGCGAGCGGCGCCTCGTCGTTGTGCTGCTGCGCGGCGCGCTCGACGGGCTCGCTGCGGTGCCGCCGCTCGGCGACGCGCAGTACCGCGAGAAGCGCGGCGCGCTGGCGCTGCCGCCGCCTGGCGAGCCGGGAGGCTGCCTCGCCCTCGACCACGGCTTCGCGCTTCACCCGGCCTTGGCGCCGCTCTTTCCCTATTGGCAGAGGGGCGAGCTCGCCTTCCTCCACGCCGCCGGCAACGGCTATCGCACGCGCTCGCATTTCGACGGGCAGGATTTGATGGAGAGCGGGCTCTCCACCAAGGCCGGGATGAGCGACGGCTGGCTCAACCGTGCGCTGACGCTGCTGCCGCGCGGCGAGCATCGGCTCGGCCTCGCGGTCGGCGGCGCGGTGCCGCTCATCCTGCGCGGGCCCGTGCCGGTCGCGTCCTGGGAGCCGCCGGGCGGCCTGCGCGAGGCGAGCCCGGAATTCCTCGCCGCGTTGGCGCCGCTCTACCAGCCCGATGCGCTGCTCGGCCCCGCGCTCGCCGACGGGCTCAAGGCGCAGCATTTCTCCGCGACGGTGCTCGGCGACGGCATGCAGGGCGGGCGCGGCTTCGGCCCGAAGAATTTCGCGCCGCTCGCCGATGCCGCCGGTCGCCTGCTCGCCGCCCAGGACGGGCCGCGCATCGCCGTGCTCGATATGGGCGGCTGGGACACGCATGTGAATCAGGGTGCCGGCGAGGGGCGCCTGGCGCAGAATCTCGCCGGCTACGCCGACGGCATCGATGCTCTCGCCAAGGCGCTGGGACCGGCCTGGCGCGAGACCGCGCTGGTGGCGGTGACCGAGTTCGGCCGCACCGTGGCGGTCAACGGCAATAACGGCACCGACCACGGCACCGCTTCGGTGCTGCTGCTCATGGGCGGCGCGGTCAAGGGCGGCCGCATGCTCGGCGACTGGCCCGGCCTCGCCCGGCTCCAGGACGACCGCGATCTCCGCGTCGCCACGGATTCCCGCCGCGTGATGAAGGCGCTGCTGCGCGACCATCTCGGCCTCGATGTCGCGAGCCTCGACAAGAAAGTCTTCCCCGACACGCCCGGGCTGCGGCCGTTCGACGGCCTGCTGAAGGCCTAGCGGCGTCAGGCGAGCGCGCGCAGTGCCAGATGGCTCGCCAGCGCGGCCAGTCCCAGGGCCGCGGCCTCGTGCCAGCCGCCGTAGCGGCTGGGCCGCAGCCTTTCGCCGCGCAACAGCGCCAGCATGACGGACATTCCGCCCAGCGCCGCACACAGGCCCTCGAGCAGCAGGCAGAGCGCCATGACCGGCCGGTCGCTGCCCAGCGTCAGCGCCGAGGCCAGGGCGAGAGCGAGACCGAGCTTCCAGCCCAGCGCTGCCGGCCTCGGGCCGGCGCCAGGATCCTGCGCCGGCGGCAGCCGCAGTGGGTCGGATCTAGTGCCCATGCCCGTTCTCCGGCGGCGTCAGCAAGGCGGCGGCGGGGCAGTCGCCGAGCTCGAAGAGGGCGAAATGGATCGCCGCTTTCTGCGTCGGGAACAGGCGGGCGACCGCGCCGTGCCGCTCGCGCACGAGCCACCTGCCATCTTCGGTCTCGCTGACGGCAAAGCCGCGCGCCGCTTTCGGCGACCCCGCCGGCTGCTTGACGATGGATTGAGCCATGGCCGGTCCTCCTCATCGCATAGAAGGCGATGCCGGCCTAAAATATCGAGATGAAACAGCGGCACGGCCTATAAGCGGCGCATAAAGTCCAGCCGTTTATCGCCGCTTTATGCCGCGGCGCCGAGAATCGTCTCGAACCTTTATCGCCGCATCGCCTTCTCTGGACGGGTCGCCGCTCAGCGGCGCTCTCTCGGACAGGATGTCGGCCGCGATGAAGCATCTCGATGTCAGCTCCTTTGCCGGGCTCTGGCGCCGACGCTCGCGTCGCCGCCGCGATCCGCTGCTTCGCGTCATCGGCTGGGATCTCCTGGTCACCACCCTTGGTTTTGCCTTGGCGGTGACGGCGGTGCTGCTCGCGGCCCAGGGCCTGTCGATCGACTGAGACGAGGCCGGCCCGGTCGCCTCGCCGGCACGCCCGCTGCCGCGTTTCGCGCCGGGCCCGATCCCGCTACTGTCTGGCGTTCCGTCACGGCGCCGATGCAGGAGACATAAGCGGGTGCTTGGAGTTCTCGACCGGATCGGCACGACGGGGCTCTCGCTGCTCCATGTCGTGCTCGCGGTCTGCGTCACGGTGCATGTGCTGTTGCACAAGCGGGATGTCGGCGCCTCGATCGGCTGGATCGGCCTGTCCTGGCTGTCGCCGATCCTCGGCAGCATCCTCTACCTCATCCTGGGCATCAACCGGGTGAGACGGCGGGCCAATCAGCTGCGCGATCGGCGACCCGCGCGTCCCGCCGCCGCCCCGCGCAGCTCGGCCGGGCGCGATGATCATCTGGCCGCGCTGGAGCGAGCCGGCGACCGGATAACCCGCCACCGCGCCGAGCACGGCAATACCGTCGCCATGCTGCGCAATGGCGACGAGGCGTATCCCGAGATGATCGCGGCGATCGACGCGGCTGAAGTCAGCATTGCGCTGTCGAGCTATATCTTCCGCGACGACGCTGCCGGCAACCGCTTCATCGAGGCGTTGATCCGCGCGCGCCAGCGCGGCGTCGCGGTGCGCGTTCTGATCGACGGCATCGGCGGCGGCTATTTCGTCTCGCCTGCCTATGAACGGTTGCGTCAGTCTGACGTGCCGGTCTGCCGCTTCATGCACTCGCCGCTGCCCTGGCGCATGCCTTTCCTCAATCTTCGCAACCATAAGAAGATCCTCGCGCTGGATGGCCGCCTCGCCTTCACCGGCGGGCTCAATATCGGCGGTGAGAACGTGCTGGCGCAGCAGCCCCGCCACCCCGTGCGCGACACGCATTTCAGGGTCGAGGGACCGGTCGTGGTCCAGTTGGTCGAGGCCTTCGCCGAGGACTGGCTGTTCGCCGCCGCCGAGGATCTCGCCGGCGAGGCCTGGTTTCCGCCGCTCGACGAGAGCGGCGACGCGGTGGCGCGAGTCATCCTCTCCGGCCCCGACGCGGATATCGAGAAGATCGAGTTCGTGATCCTCGAGGCCATCGGCTCCGCGCGTCGATCGGTCAAGGTCGCGACGCCTTATTTCCTGCCCGACGATCGGCTGGTCACCGCCCTCGCGCTCGCCGCGATGCGCGGCGTCGAGGTCGAGGTGATCGTGCCGGCGCACAGCAACCACCGCATCGTCGACTTGGCGATGCGCGCCCAGATCGGCCCGCTTGTGGGCGCCGGCTGCCGGGTCTGGCGCAGCCCGCCGCCCTTCGATCATTCGAAGTTGATGAGCGTCGACGGGATCTGGGGCCTGATCGGCAGCGCGAATTGGGACATGCGCAGCTTTCGGCTGAATTTCGAGGTGACGATGGAGCTCTACCACGCCGACATCGTGCGCGAGATCGACGCGGCGATGGCGGCAAGGCGCGGCACGCTGCTGACCGGCGCCGAACTCGATGACAGACCGCTTCCCGTCAAGCTGATCGATAGCGGCGCGAGGCTGATGCTGCCGTATCTCTAGGCGAACTCGCGCAAGCGAGTTCGTCCGCGGCGGCGTCAGCGGCCAGGCAAGCTCCCGCAGGGAGCTTGTCCGTGGCGGCGTCAGCGGTTCCCCGGCGAACTCCCGTTAGGGAGTTCGTCCGTGGCGGCGTCAGCGGTTGCGCAGCAACCGCGAGAGCCGCACCTCTCAGGCTGATCTCCGCCGCCGCCCTCGCTCGCACAGGAAATCTTCCGCCGCCGCGCAGGAAAATTTGTTTGACCCGCCCTCGCGCCGGCACAACCTCTTGGAATACTGCGCCGGCAGCCTCATCTTGCGGTGGAGGCCGCCCGGCGGTCGATCTGGAGAGGACAAGGTGATGAGCGCAACGCGGCAGCTTAAGCTCGGCGCCTTCATGCGCCCGGTCAGCATCCACACCGGCGCCTGGCGCTATCCCGGGGCATATCCCGACGCCAACTTCAATTTTGCGCATCTGAAGCGCTTCGCCCGAACGCTGGAGCGCGGCCGATTCGACGCCTTCTTCATGGCCGATCACCTGGCGTTGCTCAACATGCCGATCGCCGCCCTGAAGCGCAGCCACACCGTGACGTCCTTCGAGCCCTTCACGCTGCTCTCGGCGCTGGCGGGCGCGACCGAGCGCATCGGCCTCGTTGCCACGGCGTCCACCACCTTCGACCAGCCCTACCACATCGCCCGCCGCTTCGCCTCGCTCGACCATATCAGCGGCGGCCGCGCCGGCTGGAACATCGTCACCACCTCCAATCCCGACGCGGCGCTGAATTTCGGCCTGGAGGAGCATGTCGAGCATGACGAGCGCTATGCCCGCGCCCGGGAGTTCTACGACGTCGTGACCGGCCTCTGGGACAGCTGGGCCGACGACGCCTTCATCCGCGACGTCGATGCCGGCCTCTATTTCGATCCGGAGCGCCTCCATGTGCTCAATCACAAGGGGGCGCATCTGTCGGTGCGCGGGCCGCTCAACATCGCGCGCCCGATCCAGGGCTGGCCGGTCATCGTCCAGGCCGGCGCGTCGGAAGCGGGCCGCCAGCTCGCCGCCGAGACCGCGGAAGTGATCTTCGGCGCCTCGGCCACGCTGGCCGCCGGCCAGAGCTTCTATGCCGATGTGAAGGGCCGCATGAGGAAGCTCGGGCGCGACCCCGACGACCTCAAGATCTTGCCGGCCGCCTTCGTGGTGGTCGGCGAGACGCTCGACGAGGCGCGCCGCAAGCGGGCCCATCTCGACAGCCTCGTTCACTACGACAGCGGCATCCACTCGCTGTCGAGCGCGCTGGGCTGCGACGCCACCGGCTTCGACCCCGAGGGTCCGCTGCCCGAGATCCCCGAGACCAACGCCAGCAAGAGCGCCCGCGAGCGCGTCGTCGATCTCGCCCGGCGGGAGAAGCTGACCGTCCGCCAGCTTGCCCAGCGGGTCGGCAGCTATTCCGGCCTTGCCTTCGTCGGCACCCCCGCGGGGATCGCCGAGGAGATGGGCGAATGGCTCGCCGGCAACGGCTCCGACGGCTTCAATGTCATGTTTCCCTATCTGCCGGGCGGGCTCGACGATGTCGTCGACAAGGTGGTGCCGGAGCTGCAGCGGCGCGGCCTCTTCCGGCGCGAGTATGAGGGCGCGACGCTGCGGGAGAATCTCGGGCTGCGCCGTCCGAGAAACCGGTTTTTCGCCTGAGTAAGCTCCCGAAAGCTTGTCCGCTCCCCGGCATCGACGCACTGCAGCCTGATTCCGGCAGGAATTCCAGCTTCGCCCGCCTCAACTATGCGTGATCCCTGCGTCACTCCTGTTGTATAACAACGGTATCGAGGGCGATATCAACGGTGCTCGGCGTTCGACGCTTGGCCCCGAGGCGCAGCAGGAGCTGGTCCATGAGCATGTTCCCTGACATCCGACGACGCGGCGCAGGGCAGACGATCCTGCTTGCGGTCCTGGCGCTGGCGCTCGCCTGGGCGGCGGGAGGCCTGCCGGCGATCGCCGGCGAGCCCGGCGAGCCCGGTTCCCGCCGCGATCCTGGACGAGCCGGCGCCGCCGGGCGCCGCGTCCGAGACGGCGGTGCTGGCCGGCGGCTGCTTCTGGGGCGTCCAGGCGGTGTTCCAGCATGTGAAGGGCGTCCGCCAGGCCGTCTCCGGCTATGCCGGCGGGACGCGGGAGACGGCGCAATACCAGACCGTGAGCGGCGGCGGCACCGGCCACGCCGAATCCGTCGAGATCACCTTCGATCCCGCGGTGGTCAGCTATGGCACGATCCTGCGGATCTATTTCTCCGCCGCGCACGATCCGACCGAGCTCAACCGCCAGGGCCCGGATACCGGGCCGCAGTACCGGTCGGCGATTTTCGTCCGCGATGCGGCGCAGCGCCGCGTCGCCGAGGCCTATATCGCCCAGCTCGACAAGGCGAGGGTTTTCCCCAACCGCATCGTCACTGAGGTCAGCGCGCTCACGGGGTTCTACCCGGCGGAGGCCTATCATCAGGACTACGCCACCCTCCACCCGGACAATCCCTACATCGCCTACAACGATCTCCCGAAGCTCGAGACGCTGCGGCGCCTGTTCCCCGAGCTCTACGCCAGCACTCCGGCGCTCGTCAGCGCCCCGCGCCCGCAAGGGTGATCGCCGGGCGGCGTCGCGGCACGGGCGCCTATCCCGTGGCCGGCCGCCTAAGCGCCCAGGCGAGGCAGGTCGCGGAATTCTGCCCGCCTGAAAATAACACCAGCGTGCCATCCGTCAACGAGCACTCCCCCGGCCCCGTCATCCGCTCGATTATCCCGGATTTCCCGGCCGGTTCACACCGCGCTTGGCGCTTCCTCCGCACCACCGAACCACCGGCCGGACGGCGAGGCATCCCTGGCACGCCAGTTGCACGCTCTCTCCCTGTGTCGGGGCGGCGATGCCTGAGGGCGAGGCGATGCCGGTCGGGGGCAGGGTTCGGAAGTTGCCGCATGAGCGCGCGCTATGACGTTGAATTGGTTGCAGTAAGCAAACGTTACGGAACGACGATCGCCGTCGACAACATCTCGCTGCGCATTCCCGAGGCAAGCTATTGCTGCCTCCTGGGACCGAGCGGCTGCGGCAAGACCACGACGCTGCGCATGATCGCCGGCCATGAGAGCGCGTCCGATGGCGATATTCTGATCAATGCCCAAAATGTAACCAATCTGCGTCCGGCCAAGCGCGGCACGGCGATGATGTTCCAGAATTATGCGCTGTTTCCGCATCTTACCTGCATCGACAACGTCGCCTTCGGGCTGAAGATGCGCGGCATGGGCAAGGCGGAGCGCCGCGCCAAGGCCCGCGAATTCCTCGAGCTGACCCAGATGACCGCCTATGCCGAGAGGCTGCCCGCACAGCTCTCCGGCGGACAGCAGCAGCGCGTCGCCTTGGCGCGGGCGCTGGTCACCAGGCCGAAAGTGCTGCTGCTTGACGAGCCGCTGTCGGCGCTCGATCCCTTCCTGCGTGGCCGGATGCGCGAGGAGCTGAAGCGGCTGCAGAGCGAGCTCGGCATCAGCTTCGTCCACGTCACCCATTCGCAGGAAGAGGCCATGGCGCTGGCCGACCTCGTGGTGGTGATGGAGGGCGGCCGCATCCAGCAGGCTGATGCGCCGCGCCAGGTCTTCGACCAGCCCCGGACCGCCTTCGTCGCCCGCTTCCTCGGCGGCCACAACCTCATTCCGCGCGACGGCGCGACGGAGGTGGCGGTCCGCACCGACCGCTGCCGGCTCTTCGCCATCGAGCGGCCGGTCGAGCCGAGCGTGCCGGGCAAGGTCAGCGCCGTCGAGTACCAGGGCGCGCGCGTGCAGGTGACGCTCGACACCGATCTCGGCATCCGCCTCGTGTCGCATCTGCCGGACGAAGTCTTTTACGGCCATCCCTTCCGCGTCGGCGACCGGGCGCGCCTGGCCTGGTCGGCGGCGGATGCCCATCCCGTCATCGCCACGTCTCACTAGAAGGAAGCCCTCATGCGCAAGCCCCCGTTACCGCCCCATGGCCCAAGCCGCGCCGGCCTCACCCGCCGCCGCCTGATCAAGACCGGCGCCGCCGCCGCCGCCGGCGCCGCGCTCGGCTCCGGCGCGATCACCGGATTTCCCATGGTCTGGGCGCAGAAATACAAGAACATCACGCTGCGCCAGTTCGGCACCGGCACCTCGAACCAGAATGCGATCGCCGAGCGCTGCAAGCAGGATACCGGCATCATCCTGGAGATGACCGCGACCGACACCGACGCCGCCGTGCAGCGCGCGGTGACCCAGCCGCATTCCTACGACATCGCCGATATCGAATATTTCAGTTGCAAGAAGGTGTTTCCCACCGGCGTGCTGCAGCCGATGGACGCCAAGCGGATCACCTATTTCGACAAGATCGTGCCGGTCTTCATCACCGGCAAGCTGACGCCGGCCTCGAAGGTCGGCGACGGCACGGCGCCGCACAAGGTCGAATTCGTCGAGGGCAAGAGCTCGCGCAAATTCGCCAAGGCGCCGACGGAATGGGCGACGATGATCCCGACCATCTACAATGCCGACACGCTCGGCATCCGCCCCGATCTCGTTGGCCGCCCGATCCGCAACTGGCGTGACCTCGTCGACCCCGCCTTCAAGGGCAAGACCTCGATCCTGAACATTCCCGGCATCGGCATCATGGATGCGGCGATGGTCATGGAATCCCTGGGCAAGATCAAATACGAAGACAAGGGCAACATGACGCGGGACGAGATCGACAAGACGATCGCGTTCCTGATCGAGACCAAGAAGGCCGGGCAGTTCCGTGCTTTCTGGAAGAGCTTCGACGAGAGCGTCAACCTCATGGCCTCGGGCGAGGTGATCATCCAGTCGATGTGGTCCCCGGCGGTGGCGGTGGTGCGCTCGCGCGGCATTCCCTGCACCTATCAGCCGCTGGCGGAAGGCTATCGCGGCTGGGCGGGCGGGCTCGGCATCGCGTCCCATGTCTCGGGTCCGCTGCTCGATGCTGCCTACGAGTACATCAACTGGTATCTCTCCGGCTGGGTGGGCGCCTATCTCAACCGGCAGGGCTATTACACCGCCGTGCTGGAGACCGCGCAGAAATTCATGAGCGCCGATGAATGGGGCTATTGGATGGAAGGCAAACCCGCCCAGGGCGACATCCTGAGCCCGCAGGGCAAGGTCATGGAGAAGGCGGGCGCGTTGCGCGATGGCGGCTCCTTCGCCGAGCGCATGGGCCATGTCGTCTGCTGGAACTCGGTGATGGACGAGGACCGCTACATGATCCAGAAATGGAACGAATTCATCGCGGCGTGAGCACGCTTCCGGTCGCCGGGGACGGCGCGGCGGAAGCCGCCGCGCCGCGCCGGCGCGCCATCTCCACCGCCGGCATCGTGGCGTATGTCCAGGCGGCGCCGCTCGCCGCGGTGCTGCTGGGCTTTCTCGTCTTCCCGATCATCGCGATCACCGTCGTCAGCTTCTTCGACTATGATTCCGTGCAGATCATTCCGCGCTTCACGCTGGAGAATTATCGCGAGCTGCTGTTCTCGAAGGTCACCTGGGAGACCTATCTCAATACCTTCCGCTTCGCCGCGATCGTCTGGGCGATCACGCTGGTGGTGGGCTTCACGATCTCCTATTTCCTCGCCTTCTACATCCGCTCGACGCTGTGGCAAATCGCCTTGTCGTTGCTCTGCACCGTGCCGTTCTGGACCTCGAACATCATCCGCATGATCTCGTGGATCCCCTTCCTTGGGCGCAACGGCCTCTTGAACATGGCGCTCGAGCGGCTCGGCCTCATTCACCAGCCGCTGGAGTTCCTGCTGTTCTCGGATTTCGCCGTGGTGCTGGCGCTGGTGCATCTCAATACCTTCTTCATGATGATTCCGATCTTCAATTCGATGATGCGGATCGACCGCTCGCTGCTCGAGGCGGCGCGCGACGCCGGCGCGGGCGAGGCGCAGGTGCTGTGGAACGTGGTGATCCCGCTATGCAAGACCGGCATCGCCATCGGCTCGATCTTCGTCGTCAGCCTGGTGATGGGCGATTTCGTCACGGTGCGGCTGATGAGCGGCGGGCAGAGCGCGTCGGTCGGGCTGATGATGGCCAATTCGATCGGCGTGTTGCAATATCCGGCGGCGGCGGCGAACGCCGTGCTGCTGCTGCTGCTGGTGCTGGCGATGATCTCGGCGATCATGCGCAGCGTCGACATCCGGCGCGAACTGGCCGCGCCGGCACGGGGAGCAAAGCCGGCCGATGGGTGACCGCAAGCGCTCGTTGGGATTCTACCTGCTGGCCGGATTCTTCGGCCTTTACGTGCTGTTCCTCTATGGGCCCACCCTCACGATCGCGGTGCTGTCCTTCCAGGGACCGAATGGCGGCCTGACATTTCCGATGAGCGGCGTCTCGCTCCACTGGTTCGCCGATCTCTTCGAGCCGCAGCTCGTCGGTGATTTCGGCGGCTCGCTGGAGCGCTCGCTGCTGCTCGGCGGCTTGGTCATGACCACCACCGTCGTGGTGTCGCTGGCGGCAGGCCTCGCCTATCGCAAGCGCTTCCGCGGCGATACCCCGCTGTTCTATCTCGCAGTGGCCGGGCTGGTCGTGCCTTCGATCCTGATCAGCCTCGGCATCGGGCTGCTGTTCAGCCAGCTGGGCCTCGACCCCGCCTGGTACAGCTCCGCCTTCGGCGCGCAGCTCACCTGGACGCTGCCCTTCGGCCTGCTGATCATGTTCGCCGTGTTCAACCGCTTCAACCCGTCCTACGAAGAGGCGGCGCGCGACCTCGGCGCCACCTCCTGGCAGACGCTGCGCCATGTCGTGCTGCCGATCATCGCGCCGAGCCTGCTCGGCGTGGCATTGTTCGGCTTCACGCTGTCTTACGACGAATTCGCCCGCACCTTGCTGACCGCCGGCGAGGACAATACGCTGCCGCTCGAGATCTTCGCCATGACGACGAACATCACCACGCCGGTGCTCTACGCGCTCGGCACGCTGACCACGGCGTTCTCCTTCACCGTGATCGGCGGCTGTATCGCCGCCGTGGTGCTGATCCGCCGCCGCCGCGCGCTGCGCGCCGGTTAGGCCAGGCATCGAGATGCGGCTGCTGATCGTCAACCCCAACACGACGGCGGCGATGACCCGGACGATCGCGATGACGGCCCGGGCGGTCGCTGCGGCGGACACGGTCATCGACGCCGTCACCGCGCCGATGGGACCCGCCAGCATCGAAGGCTATTACGACGAGGCCTATGCGCTCCCCGGCCTGCTCCAGGCGGTGGTGGCCGGCGCGCAATCCGGCGCCGACGGCGCGGTCATCGCCTGCTTCGACGATACCGGCCTCGACGCCGCGCGCAGCGCCGTCGCCATTCCGGTGGTCGGCCTGTGCGAGGCCGCCATCCATTTGGCATCGCCGCTCGCCCACCGCTTCTCGATCGTCACGACGCTGCCGCGCTCGATCCCACCGCTCGAGGCGCTGGCCGAGCGCTATGGCGTCGCGCGCCGCTGCCGCGTGCGTGCCGCCGATGTCCCGGTGCTGGCGCTCGAAGCCGGCAATGCCGACGCCGTCGCGCGCATCGAGGCCGAGATCGCCGCGGCGCTCAGCGAGGACCGCGCCGAAGCGATCATTCTCGGCTGTGCCGGCATGACGGATCTGGCGGCGTCGCTGGCGCGGAAATTCGCCGTTCCGGTCATCGACGGCGTCGCTTGCGCGGTGAAGCTTGTCGAGGCGCTGGCCGCGCTTGGTCTGCGCACCAGCAAGCTCGGCGGCTACGCGCCGCCTTTGCCCAAATCCTATAGCGGCCTGATGGCGCCCTTCGCGCCGGGCACGCGCTGAGTGGCGCCGCTTCCCACCCATGGCCGCTACGACTATCTGCCGATCACCCGGCGGCCGGATTATTCCTGGCCGGAGGGCCGGCGGCTTGCCGTCTATGTCGCGGTCAATCTCGAGCATTTCGCCTTTGGCGAGGGGCTGGGCGCCGCGCTCGCCCCGGGCGGACCGCAGCCCGACGTCTTGAATTTCGCGTGGCGCGACTATGGCAACCGCGTCGGCGCCTGGCGCCTGCTGCAGCTGCTCGAGGCACAAGGTTTGCCGTGCTGCGCCGTCGTCAACGCCGCGATCGCCGATTATTGTCCGGAGCTGCTGCAGGCGTTCGCCGCGCGCGGCGACGAGATCGTCGCCCATGGCCGCTCCAACAGCGAGCGCCAGGGCGATCTCGACGAGGCAGCGGAAGCAAGCCTGATCGCCGAGAGCACGGCGACCCTCGCGCGTCAGATGGGGGCGTGGCCGCAAGGCTGGCTTGGTCCCTGGATTTCCGAGAGCCGCGTAACCCCGGATCTGCTGCAGGAGGCGGGATATGCCTATCTGCTGGACTGGTGCCATGACGATCAGCCGGTCTGGTTTCGCACCCGGCGCGGCCGGATTCTGTCGGTGCCCTATCCGCAGGAGGTCAACGACATTCCCGCCATCGTCGCGCGCCAGGGCACGGCCTCCGATTTCGCCGATATGATCGTCGATCAGTTCCGCGAGATGCTGCGTCAGTCGGTAGGGCAGCCGCTGGTGATGGGCGTGGCGCTCCATCCCTATATCGTCGGCCAGCCCTACCGGCTGCGCCCTCTGCGGCGCGCCTTCGAAGAGATCGCGCGCGAGCGGGAGAGCCTGTGGCTCACCACCCCCGGCGCGATCGCCGCTTTTGTGGCCGCTCTCCCGCCCGGCATCGTTCCGGGCTAGCGCCGGCGCGCTTCGCAAAGCGCGCACGGCCCTAGTCGCGGCCGAGGCTGCGGTCGAAGAAGTCGAGGATCTCGCCGTTGATCTCGCGGTGGATCGCGGCGCGATCGATGCCGGGGGCGTCGGTGCAAAGCTGTGGCAAGGCCGCCGCTGCCTCCGGGCACGGTGCCAGGAAGACGAAATGGTCGCCGGGAACCGTCCGGTGCTCCGCCGGATGCGGCAGCAAGGCGAGCACGTGATCTGTGTTCCAGGCATTCACGATCACATGGTCGTCCGTCGCCTCGTAGAGTTTGAGCGGGATGTCGATGCCGGCGAGCCCGGCAGCGTCGAAGAAGACGCCCACTGGCGCCATCGCGACCGCTGCCTTGACGCGTGTCTCGTGCGGCAGCGTCCAGCCCGGGCGCGTCATCCGCATCGCGACCGTGTCGGCGGCGCCGCCGCGGCATAGCTCGCGGTCCCCGGGATGGGCGGCGCAATGCTCCTGCCACAGCGTGAATCGCGGCACGGCGCCGGCGATGACCAGCGTCGTGTAGCCGCCGGCGGAGAAACCCGCCATGCCGATGCGCGCGGGATCGATGGCCGGGGCGAGGCGGGGGTCGGCGAGCACGGCATCGAGCGTCGCCACGATCTGCCAGGGCCGGCCGATCATCTGCACGTCGGTGCCTTGCCCCTGCGGCTGATCGTAGCTGTCGCCGAGATGCCGCGGCGCCGCGACCACCAGCCCGAAACGCGCGAGAAACTCGGCGAGATCGCGATGGCCGAGATCGCTGCCCAGCGTGCCGTGCGAGATCACCACCAGGCGGCGCCTGCCTGGCGCGACCGGGGCGTCGCGCGTCGCGTCGATGGTAAAGGGGCCGGCGCGAAACGGCGTCTCGGGCAGGCTGGTCGGGTACCAGACAGAGACCGGTACCGGGGGATCGGCCGCCGCCGTGAGCGTGAGGTATCCGGCGTGGAACGGCGCGTCCGCGCGGGCCGCGCCGCACGGCGCGAGCAGCGAGACAGCCAGCAAAGACAGAGTAACGGCGGCGATGCGCATATGTCCTCCCATCTGGGGCTTCAACGGCAGGCCCGCGGGCGGCGCGCCTCACGGCCTCTGCGGCCCCGGCGGAGGATGCGATGGCGGCCGGTGGGCGCGCCGGGTTCGGAGCGCGGCCGGTCGCCGGAGGAAATCGGTTAGCCGGTTTCGGAATCGGCGGGAGCCGCGGTGGCCACCTGGGCGGCGCCGGCGACATGCTGCCGGCGGAAGGCGCTGGGGGTCATGCCGGTCCGCGCCTTGAACGCGCGGTTGAAGGGGCCGATGGACTGGAAGCCGGCGTCGAGCGCGATGGTGAGGATCGGCACCTCCGCCTGCGCGGCGTCCGCCAGCGCCGCCATCGTCTCGGCGAGCCGGTAGCCGTTGAGGAAGGCGCTGAAATTGCGCTGGCCGAGGCGCTGATTGATCAGGCGGCGCAGCCGGTACTCCGGGATGCCGAGCCTGCCGGCCAGCACGGCGATGCTGAGCGCCTCCTCGCGATAGGCGCGGTCTTCCTCCATCTGCCGGCGCAGCGCCGCCAGCACCGGCGTCTCGCGCTCGTCGGCCGGGGCGGGCAGCGGGCTGTCGCCCGTTCGCTTCGCCGCCGCCGGCGACCGGGCCGCCTCGGCCGGCGGCAGCGGCAGCAGCGTGCCCTCCCGGTTGATCGACAGCAGGGCCGTGGCGAAGAAAAAGGTAAGCGCCAGCGAGCCGAAGGCATCGGCAAGGCCGAGCAGCGGATAGCCTTGCCCGCCGTGCAGCAGGATGACCGACAGCAGGATCGCCGTGGTGAACAGCCCGACCGAGACGACGAAGGTGATGCGCAGGCGTCGCCGCGCCTCGACCAGATCGACCGCGCGCCCGGCGAGCACGCTGCCGAGCGCGAGGAAGACGCAGAGCAGCGCCAGCCCGTTGAGCGCCAGGAAAGGCCGCGGTCCCCCGCCATAGAGGCCCCAGAAGCCCAGCGCGACCAGCGCCGACCAGGCGCCGGCATGCGGCCAGGACGGCGCGAACTCGTCGTCGAACAGCGCCGCGGCGAACACCCAGAACACCGCCGCATTGCCGAAGGCCAGGATGCGCAGCGGCAACAGCCAGAGCGATCGATCCATCGCCAAGGGCGGCGCCCAGCTCACCATGTTGGCGGTGACGCCGAGCGAGAACAGGGCGCCATAGCGCGCCGCGGCGCCGCCGCGCCCGTCGCGCAGCAGCAGCGCCGCCAGCAGCAGCAGCAGCGCGATCACCCCGCCGCACCCGCCCGCTTCGATGAGCGACATCCCGCCCTCGCGGTTCCTTCCGCCGCCCGGCCGCCCTAGGCAGGCCGCTGGCGGGCGTCCAGCGCCATGGCAATGAGCGTGGCGCCGCCAAAGATCATGTCGATGCCGACAAGCAGGCCCAGCACCCAGAGGAGCGATCCCGGCATGCCGGAGATGACGATGGCGGCGAGGACCAGATCGATGACGCCATTCACCATCATCCACTGCCATTTGCCGGAGAACTCGCGGCGGTGGCTGATGGCGAGGACGATGAGCAAGAGCCCATCGAGGATGAAAAAGGCGGTCAGCACATAGGTCAGGGTGATGAGACCCTGCAGCGGATTCCACAGCAGGACGCCGCCGGCGATCAACGCCACCAGCGCCGACAGCAGCGCCCAGCCGAAGCCCGGCGCCTGGCGCGCCCTCATCGTGGCGATGATCCCGACGATCCCCGCGATGAGGAACAGCCAGCCCAGGAAGATGGTGGTGACGATGCCGGCAAGCGGCGGCACGATGATCGCGGCCAGCCCGAGCAGGCTCAGGATGATCCCCTCGGCGAGAAACAGGCCCCAATGCTCGTGCATCGATCGCGTCAGCGCGGCAGACAGGTTGGAAAAGTCCGGTGGCTGCATCGAGGACATCGCGTGCGCTCCTTCGTTCCCTGACGATGATCTTGTCGCGACACTATATCCTCTATCCTGTTCCGCCTCGATGGGCATGCCCGCGACACGCCTCGGTTGTCCTGCCTGTGGTGGAACGCCACGGCCGGGCGGGTGTTGAGAGGGACGCACGCGCCGAGATCGGCCGATCTCCTTCGATGTCCTGCCGCAGGAGCCCAGCGCATGAGGACGATTTTCCTGCCCGTTATCGCCCTGGCGCTTGCCACTGGGGCCGGCGCCGCGCCCGCCGGGGCTCAGGCGCCGGTGTGCCCGGCCGGCTATTATTATGCGTCCGACGGACAATGCTACCCGGGCGTGCCGCCGACATATCCGCCGCCGGTCTATGAGGTCGCGCCGCCGATCTACCAGCCGCCCGTCGTCATCGACGGCTTCGGCATCGGTCTCGGCTTTGGTGGCGGCTACCGCGGTGGCGGCTTCCACGGCGGCGGCTTCCACGGTGGTGGTGGTCGCGGCGGCGGTGGGCATCGCTGACCCTCGGAGACGACAGCGCAACCGACACGCAGGGAGACGGACATGATACGTCACCTCAGCCCGCGGCTCAGCCGCCCGTTCGCCGCGGCACTTCTCGGCGTAATCCTGCTCGCGCTTCCCTCGGCCGCGATGGCGCAGGCGCCCGCGGCAAAGGCGGCGCCGGCCGCGGTCGAGGCGCGTATCAAGTCGCTCCACGACGCCTTGCAGATCACGCCGGCGCAGGAGGGGCAATGGCAGGCCGTCACCGCGGCGATGCGTGACAACGCGCAGACGATCAGCGCGCTGATTGCCGAGCGCGTGGGCAAGGCGAAGACCATGACCGCGATCGACGATTTGCACTCCTACGAGGCGATCGCCGATGCCCATGCGGCGGGCGTGAAGAAGCTCACTGCCGCCTTCGAGCCGCTCTACGCTTCGCTGTCGGACGCGCAGAAGAAGAGGGCCGATGACGTCTTCCGCCGCCGTCATCCGTCGCCGGCGAAGAAGTCGGGCTGAGCACAACGCGCGGCATCCGCGCCGCGCGTCCTCCGTGACGCGGCGATGGTCAGCGACGGCGCCGAATGCGGTCAATCCGGTGCGCTGGATACGGGTCATTCTTCGCGAAAGTTAAATAACCTCTTTCAGCCCCGCGCAGTTATCAAGGCATGGGCCAGCACTCACCTTTGGCGTGGCGCGAGCGATGGCTCGCCTGCGTATCGTAAGGAGTGTTCTCATGCGTATCACCCATTCCGCTTACCGTGCGGCGCGTACGGCAGCGGTACTGCTTTCCCTCGCCGCTCCCGTTCTCCTCGCCGGCTGCGCGGCCATGGACCAGCCGCAGTCCGACCGGATGGCCGACAGCAACGGGGCCCGCGTTCCGGCCAGCGCCCAGTCGCCGCTCGCCCACGGCTATCCCTATGGGTATTGGTGATACGCCGCATTGCGACGACGCTGCAGTCGCGACCAAAAACGGCGCGCTGTAACTGAAGGGACACAATACCAATCAGGTATTGTGTCCCTCAGCTCCAGCGCGCGGCGCGCCGGCAGCTCAGGGCAACGCCCAGTGACGTCCTTGGAAAATTCCTCTATATCCCATTATATATAGCGTGCTCGGATTGACGGGCACCGCCGCGAGCGCTCGCAAGGATGCGCTCGCGGCGTTCATGGCGCGACCGACGGCTCGGGACAGGAAGCAGCGATGAAATACAAGATGCTGGGCCGCACCGGCCTTTATGTCTCGGAGATCTGCCTCGGCACCATGACCTTTGGCGGGCAAGGCGGCTTCTGGCCGCTCATCGGCCAGCTCGATCAGGCGGCGGCCACGGCGATGCTGCGCGCCTCGATCGACAGCGGCGTCAATTTCTTCGATACCGCCGATGTCTATTCCGAGGGTGAGGCCGAGCGGATCCTCGGCCGCGGCCTCAAGGATCTCGGCATCGCGCGCAAGGATGTAGTGATCGCGACCAAGGTCAGGGGGCGGATGGCGGCAGCCCCCAATGCCGTCGGCCTGTCGCGCGGGCACATCATGACGGCGGTGAAGGAGAGCCTCGAGCGCCTGGACACCGACTATATCGACCTCTACCAGATCCATGGCGCCGATCTCGTGACGCCAGTCGACGAGACGCTGCGCGCGCTCGACGATCTCGTGCGCGGCGGCCAGGTCCGGTATATCGGCTGCTCCAATCTCATGGCTTGGCAGATCATGAAGGCGCTCGGCCTCTCGGCGGCGGAGCGATGGGCGCGCTTCGAGACGGTGCAGGCCTACTACTCGATCGCGAGCCGCGACATCGAGCGTGAGATCGTGCCCTTGATGGCGGCGGAGCAGCTCGGCCTCATGGTCTGGAGCCCGCTGGCCGGCGGCTTGCTGAGCGGCAAGTTCCGCCGCGATGTCGCCAATCCCAACGATGCGCGCCGCACCAGCTTCGATTTTCCGCCGGTCGATCGCGACCATGCCTTCACCATCGTCGATGCGCTTCGGCCGATCGCCGCGCAGCATGGCGTCTCCGTCGCGCGCGTGGCGCTCGCCTGGCTTCTCCAGCAGAAGAGCGTCATGAGCGTCATCATCGGCGCCAAGACGCCGGAGCAGCTCGCGGACAATATCGCTGCCTCGACCTTGACCCTGGCGCCGGCGGATCTTGCCGCGCTCGACGAGATCAGTGCGCTCACGCTGGAATACCCCGGCTGGATGGTCGGTCGTCAGAACGCCGGCCGCGTCCCCGATCCAAAGGCCTGAGAGCGCGAGAAGAGTACCTCCTCTTCCGCTTGCGGGAAGCCATAAAGTCCGGCCTTCGGCTTCCGGCGGCGCGGGCGACCTGCTATCGTTCGCCCCTGGTGGTCTCGGATCGCCGAGCGAATAACCCGCGGCGCATCAGGGAGGTCTGCATGGCAGCCAGCTACCCCGATCTCAGGGACAAGGTCGTTCTCGTCACCGGCGGCGGCTCCGGCATCGGCGCCGCGATCGTCGAGCGCTTCGCGCGGCAAGCTTCGCGGGTGGGATTTCTCGATATCGCCGAGGCGCCGTCCCGCGCGCTCGTCGCCACCCTTGCGGCGTCGGGGATGGCAGTCGCGTACGAGCCCGTCGACATCACCGATGTCGCGGCGCTCCGCCGCGCCATAGCCGCGCTGCGCGAGCGGCTCGGGCCGGTGGAAATCCTGATCAACAACGCCGCCAACGACGACCGCCACGCGACCGAGGCGGTGACCGAGGAATACTGGGACGGGCGGATCGCGGTGAACCTCAAGCATGCGTTCTTCGCGGCCCAGGCCGTGCTTCCCGACATGAAGGCGAGGGGCGCCGGCGCGATCGTCAATTTCAGCTCGGTCTCGTGGATGAGCGGGCAGGGCGGGATGGCCGTCTACACCGCGGCGAAATCGGCGATGCTCGGCCTGACCCGCTCGCTGGCGCGCGATTACGGCGCTTTCGGCATCCGCGTGAACGCGGTTGCTCCCGGCTGGATCATGACCGAGCGCCAGCTCGCGCTCTGGGTCACGCCGGATTCCGAGAAGCAGATCTACGAGCGGCAATGCCTGAAGCGCAAGCTGGTGCCCGACGACGTCGCGAGATTCGTCGTCTTCCTCGCCTCGGACGAAGCCGGCGCCTGCACCAACCAGCATTACGTCGTCGATGGCGGCTGGGTCTAGGCAAGCTTCCGAAGAAGCTTGTCCGCGGCGGGCGGCAGCGGTTCCGCCGCGAACGCTCTAGCGCTCGTCGGCGGCGGGCGGCAGCGGCTGTTCTTCCAACCGCGAAAGCCCGCCCGATGCGGACTAGCATCAACGACCAAAAGCTACGCATCGCAGGCTCTTATTCCCTGGTCTGGGCCGCCACGGCAGCCGCCGGGCTGTTCGCCGCGATGCTGCATTTCCCCATCGACGACAAGGTGGTGCACGCTCCGGCCTGTCCGATCTGGCGCGCGCGTGAGCGATCGCGGCAATCAGGGTTGACCCGACGCGCTCTAACGAGAATAGCCAGCAAGACAGCAATTTTCCCCAAGCGGCGGAGCGGGGAGTGCGCCACCCTGCACCTATTGCCCGCAGCAAGGACTGAAACAGATGGCCTCCATTCGCAAAGAGATCCCGACCAGGGCGCGGCCCGAGGATGTTTGGGCAGCGATCCGCGACATCGGCGCCCTCCACACCCGGCTCGTGCCGGGATTTGTCATCGAGACCCGCCTCGAGCCCGGAGCCCGAATCGTGACCTTCGGGAATGGCATGGTGGTGCGGGAGCCGATCATTGCCATCGACGAGGCGGCCCACCGTTTGGTGTGGTCTGCCGAAGGCGGTCGGACGACGCACTACAATGCGTCGGTTCAGGCACTCAGCGACGGCGACGGCGGGACCCGTGTGGTTTGGATCGCCGATTTCCTGCCCGATGCCTTGGCGGGTGACATAAATGCCGCGATGGAGGCGGGGGCGGCCGTGATGAAGAAGACGCTCGATCGGCTCGCGCCGCAGGCATGACCTTCGGAGCATGCTCTTGACGCTCGCTCAGGCCGCCGCGGCGCGCGCGCCGATCGCGCCTTCCAGCGCATAAAGCGCGATGTCGCTTTCCTTGCCGCGCAGGCGCCGGTCGCCGAGCGGGCGCTTGGCGATGCCCGGCGGCAAAGCGAGCCGGTCGAGCAGCGTCGCCGACGCCAGGATCCGGTCGCCGGTCTCGCGGCAGAGCGCCTGGATGCGGGCGGTGGTGTTGACGGTGTCGCCGAGAAAGACGATTTCCTTCTTCACCGTGCCCATCTCGCCGGTAACCACCGGACCGCAATGGAGCCCGGCGCGGAAGCTCACTGAAATTCCGAACTCGCGCTGATAGGCTGGCGCTTCCCGTGCCAGACGGTCGAGCGCCGCGAAGCAGGCTATGATGCACCGGGCCTCGGCCACGCCATCGGCCAGCCTCCAGGTGGCGATCAGCTCGTCGCCGACATAGCGGTGGATCTCGCCGCGCGCGGCGACGATGGGCGCGGTGAGATCGGCGACGAAGCGGTTGAGCAGGCGCAGGAAGGCGAGGTCGCCGAGCCGCTCGGCGATGCCGGTCGACCCCACCATGTCGATGAAGAGGAAGACGCGCTCCTCGTGCCGCGGTTGATGATAGCGGCCGGTAATGAAATTGAGCAGCACGTTGCGTCCGAGCATCCGGTTGATCTCGGCGAGGAAGTTGAAGACGAAGGATGCCGCCAGGCAGAACGCCACATCCCCGCGCTCGATGGGAAACCACAGGCCGGCTTCATCCGGCGCCGGGAACAGCCAGGCCGCCACCACGAGACCGGAGAGGATCACCGCCAGGAGGACCGCCGTCTTGATCGCCAGATGCACCGCCAGGGATGCGTTGCGCAGCCGCGCGGCCCAGGCTTGCGTCCCGATCAGGGTCTCGACCGTGCCGGCCGCGCTGGCGATGATCGCGCCGGTGAGCATGCCGCGCATGACGTGCGCGAGGCCCAAGAGCGGGGCGCCGTTCAGCACGGCATTGACATGGGCGTAGGCGCCACCGATCACCGCGGCACTCGCCGTGAACCACAGGATCAACCTGGTACGGTCCGGGAGCGGGCGGAAAAGCGGCATGGCCGTGGCGACCGGGTTGCGGGCGGAAGGCCACTATACCGCGAAGCGCCGCGCTACACCCAGCATCCCGCCGGCGGGTGGCCGGCCCGGGCAGGCGCAGCAATGAGCGCGGGCGCTATGCCGAATTTGAGGTCGGCCTCCGTATGGCGCTGTTGCGTCGCTGCGCCATCGTCTCCTCCATCGCGCGCGGATAACGGCGCGGCGTCGCCGAACCGGGAGGCGCCGGATGGCGGCCTTTGTCGGTAGGGGCTACAGCACGCGGTGCGAGACGTTCTTGGCGACGGTGTAGCACAGCAGCCCTTCCGTGCCGCCTTCGCGGCCGTAGCCGCTTTCCTTGACGCCGCCGAACGGCGTCTCGGCGAATGAGGCAGTCAGGTGGTTGATCGAGAGATTGCCGACCTCGACCCCTTCGGCCAACTGGTCGACATTGCGCGCCGAATGCGTGAAGGCGTAGGCGGCGAGCCCATAGGGCAGGGAGTTCGCCTTGTCGATCGCCTCGTCCAGCGTCCTGACCGGGCTCAGCAGCGCCAGCGGACCGAACGGCTCCTCGCGCATCGCGCGCGCGTCATCGGGGACGTCGGCCAGCACTGTCAAAGGGTAGAAATAGCCGCGATTGCCGATCCGGCTGCCGCCCGCGACGACCCGCGCACCCTTGGCCGTGGCGTCGGCGACGAGCATCTCCATCGCTGCGAGCCGCCGGTCATTGGCCAGCGGCCCCATCTGATTGGCGGGATCGAGTCCGTCGCCGACCTTCAGCGCCGAAGCTCGTTCGCCGAACGCCCGGGTGAAGCGATCGTAGATCGCTTCCTGCACGAAGAACCTCGTGGGCGACACGCCGACCTGTCCGGCGTTGCGCGACTTGCCGGTGGCCGAGGTCGCGGCGGTGCTCGCCGGGTCGACATCGTCGCAGACGATGACCGGTGCGTGGCCGCCCAGTTCCATGATCGCCGGCTTCATGTAGGTCCCGGCCATCGCCGCCAGATGCTTGCCGACCGGGATCGAGCCGGTGAAGGTGACAAGCCGCACCGCGGGCTGCGGGATCAGATGGTCCGATATGTCCGAGGGCTTCCCGAATACCAGGTTGAGCACGCCCGGCGGCAGACCGGCATCGGCGAAAGCACGGACCAATTGCACGGCGCCGGCCGGCGTCTCCTCCGACGCCTTCAGGATGATCGCGCAGCCGGCCGAGAGTGCGCGGCGACTTTGCGCGCCGGCGAGGCTCATCGGGAAGTTCCATGGCGAGAA
Organism: uncultured Alphaproteobacteria bacterium; assembly: GCA_963789275.1. Taxonomy (GTDB): domain Bacteria; phylum Pseudomonadota; class Alphaproteobacteria; order ATCC43930; family CGMCC-115725; genus DAHUYF01. The sequence continues at coordinate 66,850 of CAWBKF010000003.1, read as the reverse complement.
CGCCGCGACGACGCCGATCGGCTGACGCAGCACGGTGTGGCGCATGCCCGGCTCGCTCGGGATCACGCGGCCATAGACGCGGCGGCCTTCGGTCGCATCCCACTCGATGATCTCGCAGCCGCGCAGGATCTCGAGCCGCGACTGCGCGATCGGCTTGCCCTGCTCCAACGTCATCGCGACCGCCATCTCCTCGACGCGCTCGCGGCAAAGCCGGGCCGCCGCCAGGATGATCTCGCCACGCTTTGCCGGTGACGTCCGGCGCCACAGCCGGAATCCGTCCTCGGCCGCGGCGAGCGCCGCGTCGAGATCGGCTCGCGTCGCATGCGGCACGGTGCCGAGGACGCTTTCGTCGGCGGGATTGATCACAGGCCGCCCATCGGCGGATTTCCAAGCGCCGCCAATGTAAAGCTGCAGATCGGGATAGGCAGGCATGGTCCGTCTCCAAACGCGGCGCGTACCCCAACGCCATGGCCATCATAGCGGCCGGAATATCGAAATATCCAATTGAATATAGCGGCAGCCAATGCTGCGCTGCGGTGCCGAGCGCGCCCTCGGTTGCGGGCTTTGCTCCACTGGAGCTTGGATCACATGCACGTGATGTTGGTGCTTCCGGTAACCAATTGGCGCCGGCCTTCGTATCTATTGATAGGCAATTCCCCTGCGCACACCCCTTCGGGAGGTCCTGCAAGGTGATGACGAGACGGTTGCTGTTGGCGGGTGCGGCGGTTGGACTGGCGGCGGCTGCCGGCTCACGCTGGTGGGCGGTTCCGTCGCGCGCCTCCGACACATTCGAAGTGACCCGCAGCGACGCTGATTGGCGCAAGATTCTGACGCCCGACCAATATGCGATCCTGCGTCAGAGCGCGACCGAGCGCCCCTTCTCGAGCCCGCTGCTGCACGAGGCCCGGCCCGGCATTTTTGCCTGCGCGGGCTGCGACCTCGACCTGTTCTCTTCGACCACGAAATTCGACAGCCACACCGGCTGGCCAAGCTTCTGGGCGCCGCTCGACGGCGCGGTCGGGACGGTCGAGGACACCTCCTTCGGGATGGCGCGCACGGCGGTTCATTGCAGCCGCTGCGGCGGCCATCTCGGCCACGTCTTCCCGGACGGCCCCAAGCCCACCGGCCTGCGCTACTGCATGAATGGCACCGCCATGACCTTCAAGCCCGCGGCCGCATGACGGATGGAGGCGGGTATCCGGGCTCGTTGGATGCTCTTCCGGCAGATGCCAAAACCGGTCGCGCTCTCGACAATGTGAGAGGCGCCCATTATGTCAGGGTGAATATTACGGTGCCGGCGCGTCATTGCCTGCGCAATAGGCGATCCGGCCCACTCGGGCGCGGTGATCTCACGAGCAGGACATGCTGGATATATTTCTCGCATTGATCGCGGGCGTGCTGACCATCGCCGCGCCCTGCGTCCTGCCGATGCTGCCGATCCTGTTCGGGGCATCGGTCGGCAGGACGAGCCGGACGCGCCCGCTTTTCATCGCGCTCGGCTTCATCGTCAGCTTTGCCATCCTCGCGCTGATTTTCGGCGTGTTCTCCGATCTCCTCGGTCTTTCCGCCGATACGCTGCGCGATGCCGCCGTCGTTCTCTTGCTGGTATTCGGCCTGTTGATGGTTTGGCCGCGTCCGCTCGAATGGCTGTCGATGCAGCTCAATCCCATCGTCGACCGGTTCGGCGGCGCGGCGTCGCGCGCCGGATCGGGCAATCTGGGCGGCTTCGTGCTGGGCATGACGCTGGGGGTGGTGTGGACGCCCTGCGCCGGCCCGGTGCTCGGCTCGATCCTGACCCTGATCGCAACCTCGCAGCGCCTGCCGCACGCGGCGCTGCTGCTCGTCGTCTACGCCATCGGCGCGGGCATCCCCATGCTCGGCATAGCCTATGGTGGGCAGTACGCGACGACGCGTGTCCGCCGATTTGCCCGCTACACCCATCGGCTGCAGCAAGGGTTCGGCATCGTCGTGATCCTGATCGCGGTCGCGATCTATTACCAATACGACACGCTGATCACGGTGTGGCTGTCGCAATTCTATCCCAGCGGTCAAGTAGGGCTGTGATCATGAAGAAAGCTTCGAAGAGATCATTGCTGGCGATCGGCGCCATGCTTGCGCTGCTCGCAGCCGGGCCTGGCGACGCCGCGCCGGGAGCCGGCGAGATCGGATCCAAGGCGCCGGAATTCGCCGGCGGCGCGCAGTGGCTCGATTCCGACCCGCTGACCATGGCCGGGCTTCGCGGCAAGGTCGTGTTGATCGATTTCTGGACCTATTCCTGCATCAACTGCCTGCGCACGCTGCCCTACCTCGCCAAATGGTACGATGCGTATAAGGACAAAGGCTTCGTCATCGTCGGCATCCATACGCCCGAATTCGCTTTCGAGCGGGTAACCCGGAATGTGCAGACGGCGATCCAGCGCTTCGGCATCAAATATCCGGTCGTGCAGGACAACGACTACCGGATGTGGAAGGCCTATGACAATCACTATTGGCCCGCGGATTTTCTCGTCGACCAGTCCGGCAAGATCGTCGCCGAGCATTTCGGCGAAGGTGAATACGACAAGATGGAAGACGACATCCGCAAGCTGCTCGCGGCCGGGCCGCCGGTCGCGCAGGACAACGGCTCGGACCTCTCCCGGATAAAATCGCCGGAGATGTATTTCGGGTCGTCGCGCCTGGAATACCTCGCCAGCCCCGAAAAGCCGCATGAAGGCTCGCAAACTTATTCCGCGCCCGCCACTCTGGCGCTGAACAATTTTGCCCTGGTCGGCAATTGGACCGTTGATCCCGAGGACGCGACGCTGGCCGGGGACCAGGGCGAAGTAGTCCTGCGCTTCAAATCGGGCAAGGTGCATATGGTCGCGAGCAGCGCGTCACCGGTCACGGTTTCGGTGACCGTGGACGGCAAGCCGCAGCCGCCGGTGACGATCGAGGGCAGTCAGCTTTACACGCTCTTCGACAGCGAGGATTACGGCGAGCACCTGCTCGAGCTGAAAATTCCGCAGGCCGGATTCCACGCCTATACCTTTACCTTCGGCTGACATCGCCGCTGCGTGCAGCAGCTTCGACAATCGCATCGAAGGCGGCGATTGGAGCATGGATTTCTAGTGCGACATCAAGAACGTCTCGGTTCTCAAGGGTTCCTTCGCCTGACGGGCGGCGCCTGTCCCGGCGCCGCGTCATCGGGGCGAGGGTCGGCGGCGCGCGGTGGTGTCGTGGCGAGGCCGTCCTCGGCGAGCGGCGCGGTCCAGGCGTCGTAGCCATAGACCCAGTCCGGATCGGTCTTGTCGCGCAGCCAGGTGTTGGTCCGCGAGCTCAGCTGCACCCGCGACGTGCGGGGCTTGCGGGTGGCCTCGAAGCGGCGCAACGCCTGCGCCACGCCGGCGCGATCGATCCCTTCGAGGCAGCGCGACAACACGGCGGCGTCCTCGATCGCCATGGCGGCGCCCTGCGCCATATAGGGCGTCATCGGATGGCAGGCATCGCCGAGCAACGTGATGTTGCCGTCCGACCAGCGCGGCAGCGGATCGCGGTCGACGAGCGCCCATTTGTGGACAGCGGGGCAGGCGGCCAGCACGTGGCGCACCTCGGGATGGAAATCGGCGAACGCCGCGCGCAGCTCCTGCACGTCACCCATCGCCGACCAGGATTCGACGGAGAAATCCGGCTCGGGCTGGCTGGTGACGAAATAGACTTCGCTGCGGTCGGGCTTGACGTAATAGATCACGATGTGCCGATCCGGTCCCCACCATTTGGTGCAGTCGCCGATCGCGTATCCCTCCAGCAGCGCCGTCGGGAACACGGTCCGGTAGGCGACGCGGCCGGTGACGTTCGGCCGGTCCTTGCCGAACAGGATTTCCTTGACCAGCGAGTGGACGCCGTCGGCGCCGATGACGGCGTCGGCTTCCGTCACCGCGCCGTTGGCGAAGCCGAGCCTGACGCCGCCGTGCGGGCGCTGTTCGAGTGATGTCAGCTGGTGGTCGAGACGCACATCGCTGTCTGGCACCGCGCTCGCGAGCGCGGCGTGGAGGTCGCCGCGATGCGCCAGCAGGTAGGGCGCGCCATAGCGCTCTTCGGCGGCCTCGCCGAAGATCATGTCGAAGCGAACCTCGCCGGTGTCATGGTTCCGGTTGTTCCAGGACCGCGGATAAAACGCGGCCGCGCGCAGCGAGGGTTCCAGCCCGAACGCGCGCAGGACCTTGATCGCGTTGCAGCCGATCTGGATGCCGGCGCCGATCCGGCCGAAGCGGCGCGCCTGCTCGTAGACCGTGACCTCGACGCCGATGCGCCGCAGCGCCGCGGCGGATGCGAGACCACCCATTCCCGCGCCGATCACCGCCACCGACAGCTGCTTCATTGAGGCATCCCTCACGCAATCACACGGGCCCGCCGCCGATCCCGGCAACGGTGTCGACCGGCTGTCACTATCAAGACCTCCTCGGGCCTGGCAAGTGGCTTGCTGACGCTCTGCGGCTGCCGCGGTGTCAGGCGCGCCTACTTGGCTTTCTCGCGCTCCGCCAGGCCGACGGCCTTGTAGTCATAGGTCGGGTAGAACTCGGTCCGATAGCTGCCCCAGGCGGTGTCTTAGAGTGCTCCTGCCAAGGTTTGTCGGAGAGGGAGGGGTGAATTCCGCCGCGTTGGCCCAAGCCGGCTTCGGGCCTCAAGCGATATTGCGCGGATTGCGCACCGGCACTATATCCGCAGGGACACAAATCATGGAAGAGCGGTGACCCCTCGACGGCGCGAGCGTAGCGCCGCCGGCGCCAAGCGGTGTAACCTGCCGAGGCGCGAGCCGCCAGAAGGAGCCGAGCATCATGACCAAGACCTATGCGGTGACGCACAGCGACGCCGAGTGGCGGCGCATTCTGACGCCTGAGCAATATGACGTGATGCGGGCGCACGGGACCGAGGCGCCGGGAAGCTGCGCCCTGCTCTCGGAAAAGCGGCCCGGGAAATTCTCCTGCGCCGGCTGCGGCCAGACCCTGTTCGAGGCGCGGCGAAAATTCGAGAGCGGGACGGGCTGGCCGAGCTTCGATCGGCCGGTCGATGGCGCCGTCGAGACCTCGACCGACAGAAGCCACGGCATGGTGCGGGTCGAGGTTCATTGCGCGACCTGCGGCAGCCATCTCGGACATGTCTTCGACGATGGCCCGCCGCCGACGCGCCAGCGCTACTGCATCAACGGCGTCGCGATGAACTTCGCGCCGGACTGACCGGGCCTCAAGCAGAGCCCGAGAGCGGGACCAACCCTCGGCTGATCACAGATCGGCGCCCAAAATAGGGTCCGCGATGTCCACCGCGCCGCACTTCCATCGGTCGCGAATTTCGGTCTTGCGTCATCGTTATACCCGTAGATATGCGCTTAACCCAGCGGAGATCGGGCTTGCGGCGGCGAGCGGTGGCTCCTCGACATCAGCCCGCTCGACATCGACAAGGGTGTGCCTCCGAGACCAGCGGGGAGGAGACGCGCATGGAATATGCCTGCGACGCCCCGGGCGACAGGACGTGGTTCCGCATCGAGACCGAGGAGGAGGCGGCTCAGGAATTGGTCTTGATGCGGCACTCGATGGAACGGCATTTCTGCTCGGCGATGAGCAAGGCGCGCCAGAGCTTTAGCCCGCCCTCCACCGTCTTCTTCGAGCAAGAGATCGGGCTGAAGGCCCATTTGCGTCGCGAGATGCCATTGTTCCTGACGTTGCGCGACGACAGCGGCACGCCTCTGGTAACCGCCATGCTGCCGCCGGCGGGCCACTTCGTGGCGTCGTTCCGGCCGATCATCCTGGGACGCGGCAACACCGACCCCTATATGAAATACGCGGATGCTATCCTCGCGCTCGCTCGGCATTTCAGGCTGACCCTGGATCGCGCGCGATGCTATCCCTATCCGCCCGGGCGCCGCTGATGCCCGTCCTGCGCGAACCCTTCGCGACAGGACGCGATTATGTTTGGTCCTAACCCACAGCGGGGCCTGCCATGGTGAAGATGCGCGCAATGATCGTTCCGCAACCGGGCGCGTGCTTCCGCCTGGAGGAGCGCGACCTGCCGGTGCCTGGCCGCCACGAGGTCCGTATCCGCGTCCATGCTTGTGGCGTCTGCCATAGCGACTCCCTCACGGTCCAAGGCCATATGCCGGGGCTCCTCTACCCACGCATTCCCGGCCATGAAGTGATCGGGCGTGATCGATGCCCTGGGCCCCGAGGTGGAAGGCTGGAAACTGGGCGCGCGGGTCGGCGTGGGCTGGTTCGGCGGTTCCTGTGGCTATTGCGGCAATTGCCGGCGGGGCGACGCCTTCGCGTGCGAGACCATTCACTGCATCACCGGTGTCACCCGCGACGGCGGCTACGCGACCCATATGCTGGCGCTCGCCTCGGCCGTGGCGCGCGTGCCGGAGGATCTCGACCCCGTGGAGTCCGCGCCGCTGCTCTGCGCCGGCATCACCACTTTCAACGCGTTGCGGAACTGCGGCGCGAAGCCCGGCGATCTCGTGGCGATCCACGGGGTCGGCGGCCTCGGTCATCTCGGCATACAATTCGCCGCCCGGCAGGGGTTCCGGACCGTGGCGGTCAATCGCGGGCGCGACAAGGAAGAGCTGGCGCGGTCGCTCGGCGCGTACGCCTATGTCGACAGCGCCGCCGGCGACCCGGCCCAGGCGCTGCAGGCCATGGGCGGCGCCAAGGCCATCATCGCCACCGTCACAAGCGCCGAAGCGATGCAGGCGATCTCGGGCGGCCTCGGGGTCAATGGCACCATGATGGTCATCGGCGCGGTCGGACCGCTCACCGTCAATTCTCTGGACCTCCTCGGGAAGCGCGCGGCGGTGCGGGGCTGGTATTCGGGCACGGCGGCCGACTCCGAAGACACGCTTCTCTTCAGCCAGCTCAACGACGTCGCCTCGATGAACGAGATCTTCCCGCTCGAGGAAGCCCAGGCCGCCTATGACCGGATGATGAGCGGCAAGGCTCGCTTCCGGGTCGTTCTTAAGATGGAATCGTAGAAATATCGGATGGCCGCTTCCGTCACTCCGCCGTCACGAACTTGCGATAATCCTCGGTGATGTCCTTCACCGCCGCCTCGACGAATTTCGCCCCGTGCTCCGGCGTCGCCAGCGTCGGGTCCGAGGCGATGCGCCCGTCGGGGAAGAGGCGCCGGTAATCCTCGGCGTCGCCGAAGGCGCGCACGCGCCCATTGGCCTCGCCCATGGCGACGTGCTTGATCGCCTGGGGATAAACATATTGCGTCACCGACACCTCGGTGGGCGTTGCATGGCTGCCCTCGGCGCGGCCGAACAGCTCCTTCGACAGCTTCTGCACCCCCGGCGTCTCCCACCAGTTCCTAAGCGCGAGCCTGAGCCCCGGCACGTTGCCGCTGCGGTTCAGCGAGTTTCCGGCATGGATCTCCTGGAAGGCCGCGCCCACCGTGCTGATGTTGCCGCCATGGCCGTTGAGGAAGAAGAAGCGCTCGAAGCCGTGGCGCGCGAGCGAGGCGACATAGTCGCCGATCACCGCGATGAGCGTCGAGGGCTTGAAGGTGATGGTGCCGGCAAACGCCATGTGGTGCTGTGCATTGCCGACATTGATCGTCGGCCCTACCAGCGCGTCCGCGGCCTCGCCGATGCCGCGGGCGATCACCTCGGCGCAGATCGCGTCGGTGCCGATGAGGCCGTTGGGCCCGTGCTGCTCGGTCGAGCCGATCGGCACGATGATGCCCTTGGCGCTGTTGAGATAGGCTTCGACCTCCTGCCAGGTCTGGAGATGCAATTGCACGGCAGCGCGTCCTTCGCATGGGTTCGACGACCGTAGCCTAGCACGGCGCCCCCGGCCGCAAGATAGCCCTTGCCGCCGCCGCCAGCCGGGCTTACACCGCAGCGCAGCATGGAGAGCGATGCCCCGGATACCATCGGCCCGCTGGCGGTCGTCCGTACGGTGGCGGCGCTGCGCCGGCAGGTGGCCGCCTGGCACGCCGCCGGCGAGGCGGTGGCGCTGGTGCCGACCATGGGCGCGCTCCATGCCGGCCATCTGGCGCTGGTCGCGCGCGGCCGGTCGTTGGCGCCGCGTGTCGTCGCCAGTCTCTTCGTCAACCCGACCCAATTCGCGCCCAGCGAGGATTTCTTGCGATATCCCCGCGACGAGGCCGGTGATGCCGCCAAGCTCGCCGAGGCGCGCTGCGACCTGCTCTACGCGCCGGGGGTGGGCGAGATCTATCCCGCGGGATTCTCCACCACCGTCGATGCCGGCGCCGTCGCCCAGGGGTTGTGCGGCCGCTTCCGCCCCGGCCATTTCGCCGGCGTCGCCACGGTGGTGGCGAAGCTGCTGCTGCAATCGCGCGCCGACATCGCCTGCTTCGGCGAGAAGGACTACCAGCAGCTCCAGGTGATCCGCCGCGTCGCCCGCGACCTCGACATCCCCGTGCGCATCGAGGGCGTGCCGACGGTGCGTGAGCCCGACGGCCTCGCGCTCTCCTCGCGCAACGTCTATCTCTCCCAGGCGCAACGCCAAGTAGCGCCGGAGCTGCAGCGTGTGCTGTCGGTGACAGCGGCGCGCATCGAAGCCGGCGACAGCCTCGCCGGCCTGCTCGCCGCCGGCCTTGCCGGGCTGGTCCGCGCCGGCTTCACCAAGGTCGACTATCTCGAGGCCTGCGACGCCGAGACCTTGGCGCCGCTCGCCCGCGCCGACCGCCCGGGGCGGCTGCTCGCCGCCGCCTGGCTCGGCAAGACCCGCCTCATCGATAACGTGCCTCTGGCGGCTGTCGCGTAGCAGCGCCGCTTTTCACTTCTCCGTGTCCTCGGCCTGCGCAGCCGATTCTCCGGACATGCTGCTATGGCGAGTCGTCGCGCCAGGCGCCGGCCAGCCGCGCCTGCGGCAGCTTGGTGACGCGGTCGCGCGCCAGCAGATGCACGGCGAAATCGCCGGGGAAGAGCGCGCGCAGCGCCGGCTCGAACACGTCGAGCCCGCCGGCATAGGCGCCGAAGGCCGGCAGCACCAGGCGGTGCCGGTCGAGCACGAAGCAGCGGCCGGAGAGCCGCCTGCCGCGCACATCGATGCTCGCCTTGGGATGGAAATGGCCGCTGACTTCGCCTTGGGCAAAGTGCGGCGCCGCGATGTGGCGCAAGGTGAGTGGCCCGAGCCGCAACTCGCCCTCGACCACGCGGCCGCCGAGCCCGGCCGGCGGCATGGGATCGTGATTGCCGGCGATCCAGATCAGCTCGACCGCGCGCGCCAGCGCCGCGAGCGACGCCGCGTCGGCCGCGTCGAGCCGTGCCGCCGCCTCGCCGTCGTGGAAGCTGTCGCCGAGGCACACGATGCGCCGGGCGTCATGGCGCTCTGCTGCGCGCGCCAGCCGCTCCAGCGTCGCGCGCGTATCGTAAGGCGGCAGCATCACGCCGCGGCTGGCGAAGCTCGAGCCTTTCTCCAGATGGAGATCGGCGACGACGAGCGTGCGCTCCTCGGGCCAGACCAGCACGCCATCAGGCGCGGCGAGAAGCTCGACGCCGTGGAGGTGGATCGGCTGCGGCTCGCCGCGGGGCTGTGACCCGCATCGGCGGCAGGCATAGGCGATTCCTGCCGCCGCCGCCAGCGCCCGTGTCAGGCGGCGGCGGATTCGCGCCGCTGCGGCATTTCGCTGCGCATGGCCGGCTGCCAGGCCGAGAGGCTGTCGAGCATCGCCCGCGTGCCGAGATCGGCGAGCTTGCCGGCTTCGGCGAAATAGGCGCTGACCGTGCTGCGCGTGTAATCCGCGTGCAGGTCCATCGCCTCGTCGATGCTGGCGGACCGCGCCAGCGCCTTGCTCGCCTCGATGCTGCGATCGATGCGTGACCGGCCGAACTCGAGCAGTTCGGAACTCATCGCCGCCCAGCTCTCGAGCAATTTGTTGCTGACGGTGAGCAGCGGCTCCAATCCGCTCAGCGCCTGCGTCGGATCGAACAATGCCGTCACCTGCGCTTCGCCGCGCTTTACCCGCATCTCATCCGATTGGGTCTTCGCCATCGCCGGCTCCCTCATCCATTCCCGTAGTTATGTCTGTTGCTCTCGGCGCGCCGATGTCTGCGCATCGCGCTCGCCATGACACCGAGCATACGACCAGCAACGACATTCGCAAAGACGATTTGGTAGTAGATGTGACCTCAAGTGATTAAAATAATGACATGCCGGCTTTCGGCGGCTGCCGTCATCGAATCGACTTGCGCGCCGCCTGCGCTGGCATGAGTCCGGCCTCTTCGAGCAGCTCCGCGGTCACGTCGTCGAGCAGCTGGTCGAGCGCGCTGCCCTGGACCGCCTCGCGGCCGATCTCCAGCAGCACCGGCACGGCGAGCGGCGAAACGCGGTCGAGCCGGCGATGGCTGATGCGGCCCTTGATCCGCGCCAGCAGATCGCCGAGGCGGCGGATGTCGGTGAGGCCCGACGCCGCATCGGCGCGCGCCGCGCGCAGCAGCAGATGGTCGCCCTGGTGCTTCCTCAGCACGTCGTAGATGAGATCGGCGCTGAAGGTGACCTGGCGTCCGGTCTTCTCGTGGCCGGGATGCTTGCGCTCGATCAGCCCGGCGATGATCGCGACGTTGCGGAAGGTGCGGCGCATCAGCGACGATTCCGCAAGCCACGATTTCGAGATCGTCGCCCAGCATGTCCTGGTTGAAGAGCTCGTCGACCGCGCGCGCCGGCTCCAGGCTCCACGCCGCCAGCACGTAGTCGGTGGCGACGAAGCCCAGCGGCTTCAGCCCGGCGCGCTCCATGCGCCGGGTCAGCAGCATGCCGAGCGTCTGATGCGCGTTGCGCCCCTCGAAGCAATAGGCGACGAGATAATGATGCGGCCCGCGCGGGAAGCTCTCGACCAGCAGCCCCTCCTTGCCGGGCAGCAGCGAGGCATAGCGCTGCAGGCGCAGCCATTCCTGCACCGGCGGCGGCAGGTCGCGCCATTGCCCGGGATCGGCCAGCAGCGCGCGCACGCCGTCGGCGAGATGGGTGGTGAGCGGCAGCCTGCCGCCCTCATAGGCCGGCACCTTGGGCGCGCCGCCGCCGCTCGCGCGGCTGGCGATGACGTCGTTGCCCTCTATGCCGCCGAAGGCGAGGAGCTGGCCCGCGAACAGGAAGGTGTCGCCCGGCACTGAGCGATCCCGCGAAATATTCCTCGACCTCGCCCAGCACCTTGCCGCGCCCCAGCCGCACCTTCAGCATCGAGGCTTCGACGATGGTGCCGATATTCATGCGGTAGCGCCGCGCCACCGCCTCGGAAACCACATGGTAGCGTCCGAGGCTGTCGCGGAAGAGCTTGCGCCAGCGCTCATAGGTGCTGAGCGCGTAGCCGCCATTCTCGACAAAGCCCAGCGCCGCGTCGAAATCGGTGCGGGAAAGCGCGGCATAAGGCGAAGCGCTGGTCACCTCGGCATAGAGCGCGTCGGCGGTGAAGGGGCCGGCGCAGGCCATGCCGAGGATGTGCTGCGCCAGCACGTCGAGCCCGCCCGGGCGCGGCCGCTCGCCGTCGAGCTCGCCGCGGCCGAGCGCCTCGAGCGCGGCGCGGCATTCCAGCACCTCGAAGCGGTTGGCCGGCACCAGCAGCGCGCGGCTCGGCTCGTCGAGCCGGTGGTTGGCGCGGCCGATGCGCTGCGTGAGGCGCGACACGCCCTTGGGCGCGCCGATCTGCACCACGAGATCGACATTGCCCCAGTCGATGCCGAGATCGAGCGAGGAGGTCGCGACCACCGCGCTGAGGCGCCCCGCCGCCATCCACGCCTCGACCTTGCGCCGCTGCTCGACCGCGAGGCTGCCGTGATGCAGCGCGATCGGCAGGTGGTGCTCGTTGAGCCGCCACAGCTCCTGGAAGCAGAGCTCCGCCTGGGCGCGCGTGTTGACGAAGACCAGGGTGGTGCGGTGGCGCCGGATCGCCTCATAGACCTCGGCCAGCGCGTGCACCGCCATGTGCCCCGCCCAGGGCAGCGCGGCGCGGGTCGCCAGGATGCCGACTTCCGGCCTGGCGCCGCCGCCCGCGACCAGCCGCGCCACCTCGGCGCCCCCCGAGCCGAGCCAGGCGGCGAGATCGTCCGGCCAGGCGACGGTGGCGGAAAGCCCGACGCGGCGGCAGGCGGGCGCCAGGCGCTGGAGCCGCGCCAGCCCCAGCGCCAGCAGGTCGCCGCGCTTGCTGCCGGCGAGCGCGTGCAGCTCGTCGATGATGATGGCGCCGAGCCCGCCGAAGATCTGCGCGGCGTCGCCGTGCGAGAGCAGCAGCGCCAGCGATTCCGGCGTCGTCATCAGCATCTGCGGCGGCTGCTCGCGCTGGCGCTGGCGTTTATGCGCCGGCGTGTCGCCGGTGCGCGTCTCGCAGCGGATGGCGAGGCCGAGCTCCTCGATCGGCGCGGTCAGGTTGCGGTGGATGTCGACCGCCAGCGCTTTCAGCGGCGAGATGTAGAGCGTGTGCAGCCCGTCGCGCGGCCGCTCGGCGAGGTCAATGAGGCTGGGCAGGAAGCCCGCCAGCGTCTTGCCGCCGCCGGTCGGCGCGACCAGCAGCGCCGAGCGCCCGTGGCGCGCCGCTTCGAGCAAGGCGAGCTGATGCGGGTGCGGCATCCAGCCGCGCCGGGCGAACCACTCGGCGAACCGCGGCGGCAGGGTTGCAGGCATCGCTTCCATGGCCGACTATGGCGCTGAGCGGCGGTTGGCGCCAAGCGGCGAACGGGCCGGTTCTGGCGCAGAAATTGCACTAATTTTGGGCATCGGGCGATGGCGCGCGGAGGGAGGATCATGGCAGAAGCGAAACTCATCATTGCCAGCAAGAATTACGGCTCCTGGTCGCTGCGCGGCTGGCTGCTTGCCAAGATGGCGGGCCTCGACTTCTCGGAGGAGATCATCCCGCCGGACGACCCGATGATGCGCGCCGAGCTGCTGCTGCTGGCGCCCTCCTATCTGATTCCCTGCCTGATCCATAACGGGATGAGGATATGGGACACGATGGCGATCGGTGAATATCTTAACGAGATCCGCCCAAAAGCTGGGCTGCTGCCCAAGGATCGCGCAGACCGGGCGCGCTGCCGCTCGATTTGCGGCGAGATGCATCAGGGCTTCAGCTCCTTGCGGTCTTCCATGCCGATGAACATCCGGGCACGCCACCCGGGATACGTCCCCCATGCCGGCGCGCGGGCCGATATCGAGCGCATCTTCGCGATCTGGCGCGACTGCCTGCAGAAGTCCAAGGGCCCCTATCTCTTCGGCGAGCTCACCATGGCGGATGCGTTCTACGCTCCGGTGATCACCCGCTTCATCACCTGGGACGTGAAGCTCGACCCGGTCTGCGCCGCCTATGCGCGGCACATGCTCGACTGGCCGGCCATGGCCGAATGGCTCGAAGCCGCCCGCAAGGAGCCCGAGGAAGTCCCGGAGTTCGAGGCGGAATTCTAGCCGCGAGCGCGTTAGCGCTCGTCGCCGGCGGGCGTCAGCGGTTGCGCTGCGAGCGCGAGAGCGCTCGCCGGCTGCGGGCGCCAGCGGTTGCGCCGCGAGCGCGCCAGCGCTCGTCCTGCGGGCGCCAGCGGTTGCCCTTGCAACCGCGAAAGCCCGCACGGTTCCGGCGATTCTCCCTCAGGGTTGCAGCTCCCGCGGTTGCTGTGCAACCGCTGACGCCGCCCCGGACGAACGCGCTATGCGCGTTCGCCGGGCGTTCACCCCAGCAAGGAGACGGGGATGGATGGCGCGGCGGCGATCAGGACCGATGTGCCGGCGCGGCTCGACCGGCTGCCCTGGAGCGGGTTTCACCGCCTGGTCATCGCCGCGCTCGGCATCACCTGGATCCTCGACGGGCTCGAGGTCACACTGGCGGGCTCGGTGGCGGCGGCGCTGCAGCAGAGCCCGCGCCTTCATCTCAGCGCGCAGCAGGTCGGGCTCACCGGCAGCGCCTATCTCGCCGGCGCCGTGCTGGGCGCGCTGTTCTTCGGCCATCTCGCCGACCGGCTCGGGCGCAAGCGGCTCTTCAACATCACCCTCGGGGTCTATCTCCTCGCCACCGCGCTCACCGCGGTGTCGTGGGATTTCGCCGCCTTTGCGGTGTTCCGCTTCTTCACCGGCGCCGGCATCGGCGGCGAATATGCCGCGATCAATTCGGCGATCCAGGAGCTGGTCCCGGCGCGGCTCAGGGGCCGGGTCGACCTCGCGGTCAATGGCAGCTTCTGGGTCGGCGCGGCGCTGGGCGCGGCGGGCTCGGTCTGGCTCCTCGATCCCCGCCTGCTGCCGCCCGATCTCGGCTGGCGGCTCGCTTTCGGCACCGGTGCCGCGCTCGGGCTTTTTATCATCTATCTCCGCCGCTTCCTGCCGGAGAGCCCGCGCTGGCTGATGACCCACGGCCGCGTCGTCGAGGCGGAGCGGGTGGTGGGCGAGATCGAGGCGCGCATTTCGGCGGGCGGCGCGGTGTCGCTGCCGCCGGTGCGGGGCGGCATTGCGCTGGCGCCGACGCATGTCTCGCTCGCCATCGTGGCGCGCACGCTGCTGCGTGCATATCCCGCGCGCACCGCGCTCGGCCTCGTCCTGATGTCGGCCCAGGCGTTCTTCTACAACGCCGTCTTCTTTACCTATGCGCTGATCCTGACCCGTTTCTTCGCCGTGCCGGCGGACCGCGTCGGCCTCTACATCCTGCCCTTCGCGCTCGGCAATTTCTCCGGCCCGCTGCTGCTGGGTCCGCTCTTCGACACGCTCGGGCGCAAGCCGATGATCGCCGCGACCTACGCGATCTCGGGCGCCTTGCTGGCGCTGTCGGGTGCGTTGTTCGCGGCGGGGCTCCTCGATGCCGTGACCCAGACGATGATCTGGACGGTGGTGTTCTTCTTCGCCTCGGCGGCGGCGAGCGCGGCCTATCTCACCGTCGGCGAGAGCTTCCCGCTGGAGCTGCGCGCGCTCGCCATCGCCCTCTTCTACGCCGTCGGCACCTTGCTCGGCGGCGTCGGTGGCCCGCTGCTCTTCGGCGTGCTGATCGCCAGCGGCGCGCGCAGCGAGATCCTGCTGGGCTATCTACTCGGCGCCGGGTTGATGCTGGCGGCGGCCGTCATCGAGCTCAAGCTCGGCTTCAAGGCGGAAGGCCGGGCGCTCGAGGATCTCGCCTCGCCGCTCTCCCTCCACCGCGGCGGCGAGGGTGCCTAAGGCGCGGGCGCTTCCTATATTCTGCCCGCCATGAACAAGCCCGAGACCTGGCTCAAGCCGACCGCCAAGGGGCTCTATTGCGTGCCCGGCGACTTCTACATCGATCCGGCCTCGCCGGCGCCGCGCGCGGTCATCACCCATGGCCATGGCGACCATGCGCGCGCCAACAACCGACAGGTGCTGGCGACGCCTGAGACGCTGGCGATCATGCAAACCCGTTTCGGGGACGAGGCCGGCGGCAGCCTGCAGCCGCTCGCCTATGGCGAGGCGGTCGAGTTCGGCGGTGTCCGGGTGAAGCTGGTGCCGGCCGGCCATGTGCTCGGCAGCGCGCAGGTGGTGCTGGAGCATGCGGGGGCGCGCGTCGTCGTCTCCGGCGACTACAAGCGGCGGCCCGATCCGACCTGCCCGCCCTTCGAGCCGCAGCCCTGCGACGTCTTCGTCACCGAGGCGACGTTCGGCTTGCCGGTCTTCCGCCATCCGCCGGATGCGCAGGAGATCGGCAAGCTGCTGCATTCGATGCGGCTCTTTCCTGAGCGCTGCCACGTCGTCGGCGTCTACGCGCTGGGCAAGTGCCAGCGCGTGCTGACGCTGCTGCGCCAGGCGGGGTATGCCGAGCCGGTCTTCCTCCACGGCGCGCTGCAGGCGATGTGCGCGGTCTATGAGCGCTTGGGCGTAGCGCTGGGGCCGTTGCTGCCCGCCACTGGCGCCAAGCGCGGCGAGCTCCAGGGCCGGCTCATCCTGGCGCCGCCCTCGGCGATCTCCGATCTCTGGTCGCGGCGCCTGCCCGATCCCGTGATCGCCATGGCCTCGGGCTGGATGCGCGTCAGGCAGCGCGCCAAGCAGCGCGGCGTCGAGCTGCCGCTGATCATTTCCGACCATGCCGATTGGGACGAGCTCACCGCCACCCTGCCGGAGACCGGCGCCGGCGAGATCTGGGTGACGCATGGCGCGGAGGAGGCGCTGATCCGCCAGGCAAGCCTGCAGGGGTTGAAGGCGCGCGCGCTGTCGCTCACGGGCTTCGAGGACGAGGCGGAATGAACGGCTTCGCGGCGCTGCTCGACGCGCTGCTCTTCACGCCCTCGCGGCTCGGCAAGCTCAGGCTGATGACCGAGTATTTCGCGACCACCCCCGACCCCGAGCGCGGCTGGGCGCTGGCGGCGCTCACCGGCGAGCTCGCTTTCGCCGAGGTGAAGCCGGCGCAGATCCGCGATCTCGTGCTGAGCCGCGTCGATGCCGAGCTCTTCGGCTGGTCCTATGATTTCGTCGGCGACCTCGCCGAGACCGCGTCGCTGATCTGGCCGGCGCAAGCGGGCGCCAACCGCGTGCCGGAGCTCTCGGAGATCGTCGCCGAGCTTGACGCCGCGACGCGTGCAACCGCCGGGGCGCGGCTCGAGCGCTGGCTCGACGCGCTCGACGCCACCGGGCGCTGGGCGCTGCTGAAGCTCATCACCGGCGGCTTGCGCGTCGGCGTCTCGGCGCGGCTCGCCAAGACCGCGTTGGCCGAGCGCGCTGAGGTGCCGCTCGACGAGATCGAGATGCTGTGGCACGGCATCGCGCCGCCCTATGCCGAGCTCTTCGCCTGGCTCGAGGGCAGGGGACCGCGGCCGGAGACCGCGGGCAAGCCCACCTTCCATCCGCTGATGCTGGCGCAGCCGCTGGAGGAAGGCGAGCTCGACGCGCTCGACCCCACGGCATACCGCGCTGAATGGAAATGGGACGGCATCCGCGTCCAGCTCGTCGCGCGCGGCGGCGAAACCCGGCTCTACTCGCGCTCGGGCGACGATATCGGCGCGGCGTTTGCCGACATCCTGGCGGTGATGCCGGGCGATGTCGTGCTCGATGGCGAGCTGCTGGTGCTGCGCGACGGCGAGGTCATGCCGTTCAACGAGCTGCAGCAGCGCCTCAACCGCAAGACCGCCTCGGCCAGGATGCTGCAGGATTATCCCGCCTGGGTGCGGCTCTACGACCTGCTCGAGGAGGGCGGCGGCGATCTCCGGCCGCTGCCCTTCGACGAGCGCCGGCAGCGCCTCGAGCGCTGGTACGCCGCGGCAGCGCCGCGCCCGCGGCTCGACCTCTCGCCGCTGATTCCGTTCCGCAGCTGGGACGAGCTGCGGGCGCTGCGGGACGGCGCGCGCGCCCGCGGCATCGAGGGGCTGATGCTGAAGCGCGGCGATGCCTCCTATGTGCCCGGCCGGCCGAAGGGCCCGTGGTTCAAATGGAAGCGCGGCGCGCTCACCGTCGATACCGTGCTGATGTATGCGCAGCGCGGCCACGGCAAGCGCTCGTCGTTCTATTCCGACTACACCTTCGGCGCCTGGAGCGACGGCGCGCTGGTGCCGGTGGGCAAGGCCTATTCCGGCTTCACCGATGCCGAGCTGAAGCGGCTCGACCGCTGGGTGCGCGACAACACGGTCGAGCGCTACGGCCCGGTGCGCGAGGTGGCGCCGGGCCTGGTGCTGGAGATCGCCTTCGACAGCGTGCACCGCTCGACCCGGCACAAATCCGGCCTCGCCATGCGCTTTCCCAGGGTCCACCGCATCCGCTGGGACAAGCCCGCCGCCGAGGCGGACACGGTGGAGGCGTTGGAGCGGCTGGTGACCTAGGAGCCGGCTATTGCTTGCGCACGTCGCCGTTATTGTCGGCGATCACCGAGACCGATGTGCCGCCTTCCTTGGCGCTGGCCATCCAGCCATCCGCCACCTTGTGCAGGTCCCGGACATCGCTATAGCCGTCGAGCGTGATCTCCTTCCTGGCCTGCGCCTCGGTGATGGCTCGGCTGCCGCTGGCGGCGACGGCGTGGGTCGCCCAGAGACCGCCCAGCGCCAGCGCTGCGGCGAGGATCGGCATCGTGTTTCTGGTCATTCTGTCCTCCTTCGCATGGACATCATGCGATCAGGATAACGCCACTCTTTGGGCGACCTCCCGTTACAAAAATGCCATGTTGGAGTGCATGCGGCTTGCCTCGGCCGCGGGCATCGGATAGGGCTTGGCCCCATGAGCAGCACCGGCACCGGCGGGCGGCGCGGCCTGATCCTCGACCGCGACGGCGTCGTCAATCACGACCCCGGCTATCTCTACCGCATCGAGGAGTGCCGTTTCGTCGAGGGCATCTTCGCTATGACCGCGGCTTTTGCCGCGCGCGGCTTTGCCGTGGTCATCGCCACCAACCAGTCCGGCATCGGCCGGGGATTCTTCACCGAGGCCGATTTCGCCGCGCTCATGGCCTGGATGCGGGGCGAGTTCCAGCGCCACGGCGTCAACCTCGCCGGCATCTACCATTGCCCCGATCATCCCACCGCGGGACTCGGCGCCTATCGCCGCGACAATCCCTGGCGCAAGCCCCGGCCGGGCATGTTGCTGCAGGCGGCGCGCGATCTCGATCTCGACCTCGCGCGCTCCTGGACCATCGGCAATCACCCCCATGACATCGCGGCGGGACGCGCCGCCGGCATCGGCACGCTCGTCCTCTATGATTCCCTTGCGCCGCGGGTGGCGCGGCGCGACGATTTCTGGGTCGTGCCGCGCCTCGCCGACGCGACAGCGCTGCTCGAAAAGGAGTGAGCGGGTGAAGATCCTGGTCACCGGCGGTGCCGGCTTCATCGGCACTTCGGTCGTGCGCCATCTGCTCGGCGCGGGGGTGAGCGTCGTCAATCTCGACAAGCTCACCTATGCCGGCTCCAACCCGCCTTTGGGCGATCTCGCCGACGGCGGGCACGCTACGCGCTCGAAGTGGCGGACATCGCCGACCGCGCCGAGGTTGCGCGCATCCTCGCGCGGCACCGGCCCGAAGCGGTGATGCATCTTGCCGCCGAGACCCATGTCGACCGCTCGATCGACGCGCCCGACGATTTCATCCACAGCAACCTCGTCGGCACTTTCAGCCTGCTCGAGGCGGCGCGGGCATATTGGCAGGCGCTGGAGGGCGAGGCCAAGGCGCGCTTCCGCTTCCATCACATCTCGACCGACGAGGTGTTCGGCGCGCTCGGGCCCGAGGGCCGCTTCACCGAGGAGACGCCCTACCGGCCGAACAACCCCTATTCCGCCAGCAAGGCCGGCGCCGATCATCTCGTGCGCGCCTGGGGGCGAACCTACGGGCTGCCGGTGGTGACGACCAACTGCTCCAACAATTACGGACCCTGGCAGTTTCCCGAGAAGCTGATCCCGCTGACGATCCTGAACGCGCTCGAGGGAAGGGCGCTGCCGGTCTACGGCGCCGGCGCCAATGTGCGCGACTGGCTCTATGTCGGCGACCACGCCGCGGCGCTGTTCCTGGTGCTGCGCCAGGGACGGCTCGGCGAGACCTACAATATCGGCGGCGGCGAGGAGCACGCCAACATCGACCTGGTGCGCCTGCTGTGCCGGCTGCTCGACGAGGCGCTGCCCGATGCGCCGCACCGGCCGCATGAGCGGCTCATCACCTTCGTCGCCGACCGGCCGGGCCATGACTGGCGCTACGCCATGGATGACGGCAAGCTCAGGCGCGAGCTCGGCTGGCAGCCGAGCGAGAGCCTGGAGAGCGGCTTGCGCAAGACGGTGCGGTGGTATCTCGACAACCGCGCCTGGTGGGAGCCGATCCGCAGCGGCCGCTATCGCGGCGAACGGCTCGGCCGGCCGGGGGGCGTGGGATGAAGGGCATCTTGCTGGCCGGCGGCTCGGGCACGCGGCTCTATCCGCTGACGCGGGTGATCTCCAAGCAGCTGCTGCCGATCTACGACAAGCCGATGGTCTTCTATCCGCTCTCGGCGCTGATGCTGGGCGGCATCCGCGACATCCTGGTGATCACCACGCCGGCCGACGCGCCGCTCTACCGCGCGCTGCTCGGCGACGGCAGCCAATGGGGCATCGCGCTGTCCTACGCCGTGCAGCAGCAGCCCGACGGGCTCGCCCAGGCATTCCTGCTCGGCCGCGACTTCCTCGCCGGCGAGGGCTGCGCGCTCATCCTGGGCGACAACCTCGTCTATGGCGACGGGCTCACCGAGATGATGCAGCGCTCGGCGGCGCGCCGCAGCGGCGCCACCATCTTCGGCTACCGCGTCGGCGATCCCGAGCGCTATGGCGTCGTCGAGTTCGACGCTGCAGGCAAGGCGCTCTCGATCGAGGAGAAGCCGGCGCATCCGCGCTCCAACTGGGCGGTGATCGGGCTCTATTTCTACGATGGCGAGGTGGTGAAGCACGCCGAGGCGCTGCGTCCCTCGGCGCGCGGCGAGCTGGAGATCACCGACCTCAACACCGCCTATCTGCGCGCCGGCACGCTCGCGGTCGAGCGCCTCGGCCGCGGCTATGCCTGGCTCGACACCGGCACGCATGAATCGCTGCTCGAGGCCTCGGAGTTCGTGCGCACGCTCGAAAAGCGCACCGGGCAGAAGATCGGCTGCGTCGAGGAGATCGCCTTCCGCCAGGGCTATATCGACGCGGCGCAGCTGAAGCGCCTGGCGGAGCAATACGGCGGCGCCGATTACGGCCGCTATCTCGAGCGGCTGCTCGACGAGCGCGGCGGAGTGTAGCGCGTCGGGCTACTTCGTGCCGAACAGCCGGTCGCCGGCATCGCCGAGGCCCGGGACGATATAGGCGTGGTCGTTGAGGCGGTCGTCGATCGCGGCGACCGTGACCGGCACGTCGGGATGGGCCGCGGTGAAGGCGGCGATGCCCTCGGGTGCCGCGAGCAGCGCCAGGAACTGCAAGCGGCGGCAGCCGCTGCGCTTCAGGATGTGCACCGCGGCGATCGCCGAATGCGCCGTCGCCAGCATGGGATCGGTGACGATCGCCGAGCGCTCGGCGATGTCGTCGGGCAGCTTGCAGAAATACTCGACCGCCTCCAGCGTCGTGGGATCGCGATAGAGCCCGACATGGCCGACGCGCGCCGAGGGCACGAGATCGAGCAGGCCCTCGGCAAGGCCGAGCCCGGCGCGTAGGATCGGCACCACCACCAGCTTCTTGCCCTCGATGAAGGGCGCGTCCATCGGCTGGATCGGCGTCTCGATCCGCCGCATCTCGATCGGCAGGTGGCGCGTCACCTCATATCCGAGCAGCAGCGCGATCTCGCGCAGCAGCCGGCGGAACTCGGCCGTCGAGGTTTGCCGGTCGCGCATCAGGCTGAGCTTGTGCTGCACCAGCGGATGCGACACGACGGTGACGCCGGCGGTCATTGACGCGCGTCCCCGCGCCGCGCTGCCGTGATAAATCGATCACCGCTGCCCCCGCGAAAGCGCGGGCCCAGGAGCAGGCGCCATGGATGCCACCGCAGTGTGAGCAAACGCGGTTTCCGCCGTGCGAAACATGCCTAAAGCCCCGCCGCGCGCGGCGCGCTGGCGCGGCCGGCGGCGTATTCCGGCACCAGGGTCGCGAGCAGCGCCAGCAGCCGCTCCTGGCGGCGCTCGCGCGCATGCTCGGCGAGCTCGTCGAGCGAGCGCCCGAGCATGGCGTAGTCGATGGTGCGCGGCGCGGCGAGGCGGATCGCGGGCGATTGCGTCGGCACCAGCTTCTCATTGGCGTAGAACAGCTCCTCATAAAGCTTCTCGCCGGGACGCAGGCCGATGAACTCGATGGCGATATCCTTGTCGGGCTTCCGCCCGGCGAGGCGGATCATCTGCCGCGCGAGGTCGACGATCTTCACCGGCTCGCCCATGTCGAGGACGAAGATCTTGCCGCGCTCGGCGCCGCCGCTCATCGCCAGCGCCGAGGCCTGCAGCACCAGCTCCACCGCCTCGCGCACCGTCATGAAGAAGCGCTGGATCTCGGGGTGGGTGACGGTGAGCGGGCCGCCGGCCGCGAGCTGGCGCTGGAACAGCGGCACGACCGAGCCGGTCGAGCCCAGCACATTGCCGAAGCGCACGGTGACGAAGCGGGTGCCGTTGGCCTTGCGCGATTCCACGATGTCGAGCGCCTGGCAGATGCTCTCGGCAAGCCGCTTGCTCGCGCCCATGACGTTCGCCGGGTTGACCGCCTTGTCGGTCGAGATCATCACCATGGCGCGCACGCCGTGGGCGCGGCAGGCCTCGGCGACGTGGCGCGTGCCCAGCACGTTGGTGAGCACGCCCTCGACCGGGTTGGCCTCGACCATCGGCACGTGCTTCATCGCGGCGGCGTGGAAGACGAGCTCGGGCCGCTCCTCGGCAATGATCTCTTCGATGCGGCCGCGGTCGCGCACGTCGCCGATCAGCGCGAGGCGCGGCAGGCGCGCATGACGCTCGTGCAGCTCGCGGTCGATGGTGTAGAGCGCGAACTCGTTGTTGTCGACCAGCGTGAGCCGCGCCGGCTCGTAGGCGGCGATCTGGCGCACCAGCTCGCTGCCGATGGTGCCGCCGGCGCCGGTGACCAGCACGCGCCGGCCGGCGACGAGATCGCGCATGCCGTTGCGGTCGAGCACCACCTGCGGCCGCCCCAGCAGATCCTCGATGGCGATGGGCTCGATCGCGAGCCCGTCCTCGCTGATCGTCTTCTTGAACTCGGTGAGGCGCGGCAGCCGCGCCAGCGGGATGGTGAGCGTCTCCGCCATGTCGAGGAGGCGCCGCACCGTGGCGCCGTCGAGCGACTGCGCCGCTACGATCAGGCGCTGCGGCCGCTCGTCGCGGTCGTCGAGGCGCGCCACCACCGCCGGCAGCTCGTCGATCGTGCCCAGCACCGACACTCCGGAGATGTCGCGGCCGACGCGCGAGCTGCTGTCGGCGATGATGCCGACGACGCGGTAGAGCCGGGCCGGGTCGCTCGCCATCTCGCGGATGAACATGGCGGCGCCGTCGCCCGCGCCGATCAGCAGGACGGGGATGCTGCCGTGAGCGACGCGCTCCAGGATATGGCCGAGGCCGCGGTCCTTGTAGGCGCGATAAGCGAAGCGCGGCCCGCCCAGCAGCGCCATCAGCACCAGCCAGTTGATGCCGGGCAGCGACCGCGGCAGCTCGTCGAGCCGGGTGAGGACGAACATCGCCGGAAAGAACAGCAGCATGACGATGGTGACGGCGCGCAGCAGCGCCAGCATGTCCGGCAGCGAGGCATAGCGCCAGATGCCGCGGTAAAGCCCGGTCCACCAGAAGACCGCGGCGGCGATCGCCGCAAAGGAGAGGTCGTAGACGGCGATCAGCTTCCAGGAATAGGCCGGAATGCTGTCGCCGACGCGCAGGTAGAACGACAGCAGGAAGGACAGGGCCGCCATCGCCACGTCATGGGCGAAGGCGGCGTTGGTCCGGCTCAGTCCCTTGATCATCGGCGGCTCACGGTTGGCCGGACGTTAGAGAAGGCGCTTCGCCGCGGCAACAGGAAAAGCGGTCGCCCGCCGGGCCCTTCCGCGCTAGAAGAAGAGGTTGAGATGCCATGACTTTTGTCGCAAGCAAGCTCCTCTGGGCCGTCCTGGTCCCCGGCAACCTGCTGCTCCTCCTGCTGCTGGCCGGGCTGTTCCAGCTGGTGCGCAGCCGGCGGCGGCGCGGGCTGGCCCTGGCGCTGCTGGCGGCGCTGCTGCTGCTGACGGTCGCGGTCCTGCCGGTCGGGCAATGGGCGGCGGCGCCGCTCGAGGAGCGTTTCCCGATACCCGCAATCCCGGCGCGGCTCGACGGCATCATCGTGCTCGGCGGCGCGGTCGAGCCGGAGGTGACCTACGCCCATGGCCAGATCGCGCTGAACGATGCGGCCGAGCGGATCACCGAGGCCGTCGTGCTGGCGCAGCGCCATCCCGAGGCGAAGCTGCTGCTGAGCGGCGGCGACGCCGCGCTCCTGCCGCGCGTCGGCGGCACGGAGGCCGAGGTGATGCGCGCGATCCTCGTCGAAATGGGCGTCGCGCCGGAGCGCCTGCTGCTCGAGGACCGCTCGCGCAACACCTTCGAGAACGCGGCGCTGTCGCGCGCGCTCGCGCAGCCGAAGCCGGGCGAGACCTGGCTGCTGGTGACCTCGGCCTGGCATATGCCGCGCGCCGTCGGCTGCTTCCGCGAGGTCGGCTGGGACGTGCTGCCCTATCCCGTCGATTTCCACACCGAGGCGGCGCCGCACGCCGATTTCGCGCTCGCCGCGCATCTCAGCCTGCTCGATCTCGTCGCCAAGGAATGGGCCGGCCTCGTCGCCTACCGCCTGCTCGGCCGCGTCGACACGCTGTTCCCCGGGCCTTAGCTCGTTTCCGCCAGCAACTCGCGGTAAAGCGCGACCGTCGCCGCGCCCACCGCCTCGGCGGCGAGGTCGGTCTCGACCAGCGCGCGGCTCGCCGCGCCGAAGCGCTGGCGCAGCGCGGCGTCGCCGGCGAGCCGCTCCAGCGCCGCGGCGAGCGCCTCGGCATCATCGGGCGGCACCAGCAGCGCGTTGACCCCGGCGCGCGCGATCTCGCGGCAGCCCGGCACGTCGGTGGCGATCAGCGGCCGCGCCATGGCGGCGGCTTCGAGCAGGCTCTTCGGCAGCCCCTCGCGGCGCGACGGCAGCACCGCGATATGGGCCTGGCGCCAGAGCGCGCGGATGTCCTCGACCTGGCCGAGCCAGGAGATGCCGGGAAGATCGCGCCAGAGCGCGAGGCTCGCCGCGTCGACCGAGCTGGGATTGTCGGGATCGGGCGTGCCGGCGATGGCGAGGCGAAGATCGATGCCGCGCCGCTGCAGGCGCTGCTGCGCCTCGACCAGCGTGGGGATGCCCTTGTCGACCAGCAGCCGGCCCGCGAAGCCCGCCACCACCGGCGGCGCCGGCGGCTCGGGCGTCACGGCAAAGCGCCCGAGATCGATGCCGGAGCCGCGGATGATCGCGATGCGCGCGGCGGCCGCCGGGTTGAGCGTCAGCAGCAGCGTGCGATCGTCCTCGTTCTGCACGATGACCCGGCTGTTGCGCCGCTCGATCAGCTTCGCCAGCACCGCGCTCATCGGCCGGCGCAGCAGGCGGGCGTGCAGGCTGGGGGAGGCGGCGACGAAGCCGAAGCCGGTCACGGCATTGACCACCGCCGGCACGCCGGCGACGAGCGCCGCGATGCTGCCGAGCACGGCGGGCTTCAGCGCCACGTGATGGACGAGATCGGGCCGTTCGCGGCGATAGAGTCGCGCGATCTCGGCGATGGCGGCAAGGCTCGCCCCGGGGCCGTTGCTGCCGCGGCGCCAGCGCAGCGGATGGAGCGCGAAGCCCTCGGCGCGGATGCGCTCGCCATGCTCGGTGACGCGGGTTGCCACCGCCACCCTGAAGCCCGCGCGCTGCGCCGCGCGCGCCATCGGCAGCCGGTGCGACCAGAAATACCAATCCTCGGTGACGAGGTAGAGCAGGCTGGGTCGCGACGCGCTCATGGCTCTCTCCGGCGATACCAGCGCGCGGTGGCGGCGAGACCTTCCTCCAGCGTGACGCGCGGGCGCCAGCCCAGGCGCTGCCTCGTGGCGAAATCGTCGACGCGCAGCGAGGAGAGTAGGCGGTCGGCGGCGCCGGCGCGGCCGGCAAGCGACGCCGCCAGCCGCAGCAGCGCCGGCGGGCAGGGCAAAAGGCGCGAGCGCCGCCCGAGCGCCGCGGCGATGCCGCGCGTGAGCGCCGCGGTCGAAACCTCGTCGTCGTCGCGCAGCAGGAAGGTCTCGCCCGCAGCATCGGGATGGACCAGCGCCGTCTCGACGAGATCCAGGAGATTGTCGAGGAAGACGAGGCTGCGGCGGTTGTCGATGGCGGCGAAAGGCAGCGGCAGGCCGCTATCGACGAGGCGCAACAGCGCCAGGAAGTTCGCCTTCACCCCGGGCCCATAGACCAGCGGCGGGCGGAGGATGGCGAGCCGCTCGCCGGCCTCGGCGCGCATGGCTTCTTCCATGCGCCATTTGGCGAGGCCATAGACATCCTCCGGCGCCGCCGGCTGATGCGCGCGAAAGGGCAGATCCTGCGTCCGCTCGCCCAGCACCTTGATCGAGCTCAGCAGCACCAGCCGCGTGATGCCGGCGCTTTTCGCCTGGCCGCGCCAGCCGGCGGGCGATGGCGGCCTCGTCCTCGATCCAGCGCTGCTCGCCGCTCGCCGGCGCATGGGCGCGGCTGGCGAGATGCACCACCCCGCGCGCCCCTGCCAGCAGCGGCGCCCAGTCGGTGGCGGGGGTGAGCTCGCCCAGGATGCACGGCGTAGCACCCGCGGGCAGCACCGCGTCCCGCCGCAGGACCGCGATCACCGGCGTCCCGTGCGCGGCCAGCCGCTCGACCAGCGCGCGGCCGATGAAGCCTCCGGCGCCGGTGACCACGACCGGGGCGATATCGCCGCTCTTTGCCGATGCCGCTTCCATGTGCCGGCGACAATAACCGCTCGGCCGGCAATCTCATATCGGCGGCCGCGCGGCTTGAGCGGGGGCGGGGGAGATGCTAAGCATCGCGCCGCCCCTCCCAGGCGAACAGCAGCGGAACAAAAGGTGTCGAGCAGGTCCCCAGAGCGTGTCGATGTCGAGGCGCTCCGCCGGCGCTTCGTCGCGCGGGAGGCCAATATCGGCATCATCGGCCTGGGCTATGTCGGCCTGCCGCTGGTGGGCGCGGTTGCCGGTGCCGGCTTCCGCGTGGTGGGCTTCGACGTCGATGCCGAGAAGGTGGCGCTGCTCAATGCCGGGCGCTCCTATATCCGCCACATCCCGGACGCCGCGATTGCGGCGCTGGTGACGAGCCGCCGCTTCCGCGCCGCCACCGATTTCGCCGAGCTCGCCGGGGTCGACGCCGTGCTGATCTGCGTGCCGACGCCGCTCACCCGCCACCGCGAGCCCGATCTCTCCTATGTCACCGGCACCGCCGAGGCGCTCGCGCCGCATCTGCGCCGCGGCCAGCTCGTCGTGCTGGAATCGACCACATATCCCGGCACGACACGCGGCGTGATGCTGCCCATCCTCGAGCGCGGCGGATTGACCTCGGGCGTCGATTTCTTCCTGGCGTATTCGCCCGAGCGCGAGGATCCCGGCAACGCGCAATACAGCACCACCAAGATCCCCAAGGTGGTGGGTGGCGACGGCGATGCTGCGCTGGCGCTGGCGGACGCGCTCTACGCCCAGTTCGTCGCCGGCACCGTCCCGGTCTCCTCGCCCGAGACGGCGGAGGCGGTGAAGCTCACCGAGAACATCTTCCGCGCCGTCAACATCGCGCTCGTCAACGAGCTGAAGATGGTCTACGAGGCCATGGGCATCGACGTCTGGGAGGTGATCCGGGCGGCGGCGACCAAGCCCTTCGGCTTCATGCCGTTCTATCCCGGGCCCGGGCTCGGCGGCCACTGCATCCCGATCGATCCCTTCTACCTCACCTGGAAGGCGCGCGAATACGATATCTCGACGCGCTTCATCGAGCTTGCCGGCGAGATCAACACGGCGATGCCGCATTACGTCGTGAACCGCCTGCAATCCGCGCTCAACCAGCAGGCCGGCAAGGGACTCAAAGGCGCGCGCATCCTGATCCTCGGCGTCGCCTACAAGAAGAACGTCGATGACACCCGCGAGAGCCCGAGCTTCAAGATCATGGAGCTGCTCGAGGGCAGGGGCGCCAGCACCGCCTATCACGATCCCTATGTGCCGGAGATCCCGCGCTCGCGCGAGCACCGGGAATTCGCCGGGCGGCGCTCTGTGGCGCTGACCCCGGAGACGGCGCGCGGCGTCGATGTCGCGCTGATCTGCACCGATCACGACGGCGTCGATTACCGCACCCTGGTGCAGCATTGCCCGCTGGTGGTCGATACCCGCAACGCCTGCGCCCGTGCCGGCATCGCCGCCGGCACGGTGGTGCGGGCGTAAGTCGCGGCGATGCGCCGGCGGCTGGCGATCGCAGGCGCGGTGGCGGTGCTGCTGCTTGCCGCGCTCTGGAGCGTCGCGCGCTGGCTCCATCCCGCCAATGATCCCGACCGCTACAGTGTCGTCGATGGCGACACGCTGGCCTGGCGCCCGCCGCAATGCCTGCTGTCGAGTCTCGGCATCGCCTGCATCGGCCAGCGCCTGCGGCTCTATGGCGTCGACGCCTTCGAGAGCAAGCAGACCTGCCGCGACGCCAAGGGCCAAGTCTGGCGCTGCGGCGCGGTGGCCACCGCCCGGCTGCATCAGCTCGTCGACAGCACCGATTTCGCCTGCCATGTCGATCACGAATTCATCGACCGTCACGCGCGCGAATTCGCCGTCTGCACTGCCCGGGGCGAGGATGTCGGCGCGCTGCTGGTGAGCGAGGGCCTCGCCTTCGCCTATGGCCGCGGCGCGCAATACCTGCCCTTCGAGGCGCAGGCCAAGGCCGAGCGCCGCGGCGCCTGGGCCGGCAGCTTCGTCCGCCCGCAATATTTCCGCGAAGGCGCCGATCAGTAGTCGCTAGACTAAGGCGCCGCCACCGGCCGGGCCCGGCGCTGCATCACGCCGAGCAGGCAGGCGACGACGAGCAACGCCGCCGCGAGCCCCGCCCAAGGCCGAGAGACGGCGAGAAGCGCGCAGGCGATCAGCGCCACATCGCCCGCCAGCACGAGGCGCGCCACGGCGGCGTGATCGTCGCGGCCGCCCAGCGCACGCTGATAGAAATGCTGGCGATGCGCCTGCCAGAAGCGCTCCCCGCGCAGCACGCGGCCGGCCAGCGTCAGGCTGGCATCGGCGAGGTAATAGAGCGGCAGGATCAGCGCCGGCGCCCAGAGCCCGCGCGCCGCCAGCGCCAGCAGCAGCGCGCCGAGGAGATAGCCCAGCGGCACGCTGCCGACATCGCCGAGGAAGATCCGCGCCGGATGCCAGTTCCAGCGCAGGAAGGCGACCGCGCCGGCGGCGGCGCAGAGCGCGAGATCGGCGCTGCCGTCATCCGGCATGCCGGCGAGCGCCGCCGCCAGCGGCAGGCCCAGGCCGATCGCCGCGGTCTCGATGCCGGTGATGCCGTCGATCCCGTCCATGAAGTTGAAGAGATTGACGAACCACACCCAGAGGAGGGCGGTGGCGGCGCGGTCGAGGAGCGGCGGCAACAGGCCCTGGAAGACCGCGCCCCGCGGCAGGAAGGCGAGGCCGGCGATGACCGCGAGGATATGACAGAGGAGGCGCAACCCCGCCGGCAGACCGCGCAAATCGTCGAGCCAGGAGAGCAGCGCCAGCCCGGTCGCCAGCGTCGCCAGCGCCGCAGCGGCGGGGGGCGCCTGCCCGAGGAGCGCCAGGGCGAACCAGGCCGCGAGCAGCACCGGCACCAGGACGAGGCCGCCGCCGCGCGGCACCGGCACGCTGTGGGCGGAGCGGTCGACCGGGCGGTCGAGGATGGCGCGCCGCTGCAGCCAGTCGCGCAGACGCCCGGTCAGTCCCAGCGTCGCCAGGAAGACGATCAGCGCCGCCGCCACGGCCGTCCAATGCATTCCCCGCCGCTCCCTCCGCCGCCGGCAAGCACCCGGCGCAGCGTCATAAACCAGCGCCGGCCCGCCGGCAATCGCGCTGGCCGGGTGGGTCGGGCTCCTAAAGCAGATGGTAGGCGAGAACGATCGCCAGCCCGGCCAATCCGATCCAGATCAGCAAGGACACAGGCAGAGCGAGGGCGCAG
The DNA here is from genome assembly GCA_963789275.1 of uncultured Alphaproteobacteria bacterium. Lineage (GTDB taxonomy): Bacteria > Pseudomonadota > Alphaproteobacteria > ATCC43930 > CGMCC-115725 > DAHUYF01. Next base: position 37,328 of record CAWBKF010000003.1, on the reverse strand, counting down.
CCGAGCCGATGCGTGCGGCGAGTTGCCATGCGCAACAAGAACGCATGGCGGGCACGGGTGTCTCCACGGGGAAACCATTTGGCGGGGCGATCGAGGGGTGCGGTGGCCCTTATCCCGAAAAACGCTGCAATTCTCCCTACCTATTCCGCCGTCCCCGCGAACCAGGAGAAAGCGCTCCGCTCGTCGCATTTTAGGCCCCTGGATGCCCGCTTTCGCGGGAGCAAGGCGATCCTTGAGAGTTCGCTGCCTTGAGGTGCCTAAGCTCCCTAGCGGCGCAAGGCGGGCAGGCCCGCCTCGCGCCGGGGATCGCGCTCGTCAGAGCGAGCGCAGGAACAGGATGACCGCCTGCTGGTCGGCTGGCGGACAGCAGGTTGAAGTTGGTCACCACCTGATTGGCCTCGGAGCCCGCGCTCGCATGCGCCTCGATCGCCGTGACCAGGCTGGTGGTGCGGCCGTCATGCAGGAAGAAAATACGCTGGCCGATGCCCCAGAGCGGCGCGGTGCGGAATTGCTGGCCGTTGGCCGTGCCCTGGCTCACCTGGTCCTGCAGGCCCGCTCCCATGGCGTGGAGCGCGAAGTCGCTGAAGGGCGAATAGGTCAGGTCGCCCTGGCCGGCGAAGACCGATGCCGCGGTCGTATGGTTCGGGATGTGGCAATCGCCGCAGCCGATATTGACGAACTGGTTGTTGCCCTGGACCGTCGTGTTGGTCGGCGCGACCGGCGCGGGCGGCGCGTTGAGGCGCATGAAGGCGGCGAAGTTGACGACGTCGGAGGAGATGTCCGATGCGACGCTGTTGCTCTGTTCGCCGTCGGCGAGATTGGTGGAATCCTCCGGCGTGGGATTGAGGACGCAGCCCTGCGTGTCGTCGCGCTCGTTGGGGAAGAGCTCGTTGCTCACGCCCTGCTCGACGTTATAGGCCTCGCCGGCGAAGACCAGCAGCGACTTGTTCTGCGCCTTCCAGCCGAAGCGCGTGATCGTGGTGTCGTTGCCGCTGATGTTGAACACGCCCGAGGCGATGCCAAGCGACGCCTGAGGGCCGGAGATGTTCACGGAATCCGTGATGAGATTGATGTCGGGTGTGTTCTCGACGAGGCCGACGCCGAAGAGCGGCGTCGGGATGCGGAAGATGATGTTGTTCGCCGCGATCGCCTGGGCGAAGTTCGGCTGCTGGATGTTGCAGCCCTGGGCGTCGTTGCGGCCGGTGATCACGAAGAGGTCGTGGACGCTGCCATCCGGCGTGCCGTTCGGGTTGCTGATGAAGCGGGCCTCGCGCACCGGCCCGTTCGCCGTGATGAAGGGCGGCACGGTGTTCACCGGCGTGTTCTGGGTGTCGAGCGTGATCAGCCCGATCTGCGGATTGACCGCCGGGCTGGTGCCGCCGACCGCCGGTTGGGCATGACAGAGCGCGCAGCCATCGCCGTTGAAGCGCGGGCCGAGACCATTGTGATTGGTGCCGGCGGCGGTGCCCGCCACCGAATCGACTTGCTCGAAGCGCGTCTGCGCCGCCTTCCAGAATTGGGTCTGCGCCGTCGTCAGCCCGGGCAGCGGGCCGCCGGCGCCGGCGGCGCCGCCGCGGACGCCGGGGTCGGTGACACCGGCCGCCTGGCCGAAGGCCGCTCCCGGCGCGGCAAGGAGCGCGGCGGTGAGGGCGATGACGATGGTGCTGGGCGCGATTGCTGTGATGAATCGGATCTCTCTCATGTGCTCCCCTTTCCTGTGCGGCCCGAGGCCGACCGTTGCGCAAGCGTCCCCGTCGGGCGCAGATGGCCGCGCCCCGGTTGACACCGATTGGCTGTTTCGACTGTGTGACGGCTTGCCCGGCAAGGCCGGAGCCGGCGTATGCGAACTAACGCTGCACGCGAATAAGCTGGACCCTACATCGTAAAGTTCATGCATTTTTTAATTGCAGTCAAGGTCGATATGCTATGATTTTCGCCGATGAATGAGGATGCTCGGCGGGAGGCGCGGGTGACCGGAATTGTTCGCTATCTGGTTGCGATGGCGCTGGCGGCCGCAGCCCTGACAGCGCTAAAGGCAGGGCCGGCAATAGCGGCGGAGGATCTCTCGCCGGCAGGGCCGGATCCCGAATCCGGATCGGTCAACGACGGCGTTTATGCCAACGGCTATTTCCGCCTCTCGGTGGCGCTGCCGCCGGGCTGGTCGGAGGGGCTCGCGGGACCGCCGCCCTCGCGGTTGGGATATTACGTCCTCGCGGCGCTCGATGGCACGAAGGCCGATGGCGCCTCGCTGCTGATCACCGCCCAGGATCTCTTCTTCAGCGCCAAGCCCTTCGCCGACGCCGCCGCGATGACGATGGATTTCCACGATGTCATCGCCGGCCGGCCCGGCATGGTGATCGATGCCGGGCCGGAGGGCGCCACGATCGGCGGGCAGGACTTCCAGCGCCTCGACTATCACGCCAGCGGCCTCTATCGCGTCTGGCTGGCGGCGGATCTGCGCTGCCATGTGGTCGTCTTCAACATCACCGGCAGGGATCAGGAAGCGGTGGCGGGCATCGTCCACGGGCTCGACGCGATCCCCTTGCGCACGCCGCGCGCGGCAACAGGCACCGACGCCATGGGCTCAGTCCCGGTGTGCCACAAGGACTACGTCACGGCTGAGACGCTCCGCCGCAAGGTCGACCCGGTGCCGATCGACACCACCGGTGTCAAGGTGCCGGTGCGGATCATCATCGGCGCCGACGGCCATGTCCGCCACGTCCATGTCATCAGCGCCAGCCCGGCGCAGCGCGCCGCCATCGTCGAGGCGCTGATGCAGTGGGAGGTCGCGCCCGATGAGGCCGAGGGCCATCCCGCCGAGGTCGAGACCGGCCTGGTCTTCACCTTCAAGCACCAGGGGCCATAGCTGCCCAGCCGCACCTCCCAGGTGCACTCGCCGAAGCTATGGGTACGTTTCACTTGACGTAACAGCCCCAAGCATGATATAGCCTATTCAACGGAGACAGACCATGTCCGTCCGTCCTTTCCGCGCCCGATCTTCACACAACGAAGACAAGCCGCCTATGCCTATGTCGAGGCGTCGCATCTGGCCGAACGGCCCGGTCTGCCCGTTTTGCGGCGCGACTGGCGAGCAATCGGCTAGCTCCAGGGGAAGACAACCCGCGCCCGGCATTACAAGTGCTATGCCTGCCGGAAGCCCTTTACCGTCAAGATCGGCACCGTCATGGAGTAGAGCCATATCCCGGTGCACATGTGGGCTCCAGGCTTCCATTTGTTTGCTCCAGCAAGAAAGGCATCTCGGCTCACCAGCTACAGCGCATGCTGGGCGTCGACCTACAAGTCGGCTTGGTTCTTGGCGCACCGTATTCGCGAGGCAATGAAGATCAGCGATCCGTCGCCGATGGGCAGCAAGGGCGGCACGGTCGAGGCGGACGAGACCTACTATGGCCGCGACAAGAGCAAGCCGGTGCGTCGCGCGTTCGGCCATATGCACAAGGTCGTCTCACTGGTCGAGCGCGGCGGCGAGGTTCGCTCTTTCCATGTCGAGCAGGGTACGCGTAAGGACGTGCGCGCCTTGGTGCGCCAGAACATGGCGCCTGAAGCGCATCTGCGCACGGACGAGTCCGCAGTTTATGGCCGAGTTTGATTTTAGATATTCCAACCGCGTCGCCACGGGCGTTGATGACGTGCTCCGCACGATGCGCGCCATCAAGGGCGCAGAAGGCAAGCGGCTTACGTACGCCCAACCTCGTAGCCCGCGGCAGGCTTCAAGCGCGAGCTAGGCCGCGCCAAGCTGCGGCTGTTGCTGGCGCTTATTGACCAGCTTTTTTGACTCGCCTCCGCTTGCGCGGCGAGACGCGCTTTCCTTTGCCAACATATTCCTTGTTTGGCTTTGGCGGCGTGTTGAGCGCGCGGCGGATCGCGTCGTCGCGGCGACGCACTATTTCTTGGTTGCTGAACTCGTCGGGCTCAGTCTTTTGCTGCATCTTCAAATCCCTCAAAGTCGGTCTTGCCTGTAATTTTCAGCGTGTCATACATGTTCCAGAGACTGATCCACCTTATATCCATTTTTTCAGGCGCACGAGGCGGCAGCAAACGCCAATTTGGATCTTTGCCAAATCTATGGGCATGACTAGGCATCTCAAAAATACGGAAGCCGTCTCGCGGCCCTCGATCTGTAGGAATAATTCTCTCGCTATAAAACACAACAGACACCACTCTCGCTGTTTCTTTTAGAAACTTCTCCACGACGGACTTCACAACCGCCCACGACGCTTCATGGTTCAACCAAGCTTGCGGAGTTTTCAGTAATATGACGGATGGCGCTTCCTTAGGCAGTTGTTTCCTTGCATGATTAAGCGTGTCTTTTATGCTCTTTTCCCTCAGCTCTGTGCTCGACAGCTTGCATTCTGTTTCGGCGCATCCTGGCTTGCCATTCTGGAGTTGTACGTCGAAGTCATACGAGGTGCCCTTCTGCCCCGTCGCTGGATGGAAACCAAATGTCACGCCCATCCGCACCAGCATTTTGCCAGTGTCCAATTCAGCGTATGCAGCCTCTAAGTTGCCGGCGGCGATTTTGTCTAAGACATCGTTTAGACCAACGAGAGCGTAAAACTGAAAGTTGAATATCATCTCCGCTAGATCGACGAGTTTTTGCGTTCCGATCTGAGCGGCAATCTCTCCTTTGGCGTATAAAAAGTCGCCTGCGCGGTTGGTGTCTACATATCGATCAATCCAGGCTTGGCCAAAGATGAACTTCAGCAAAGCGACCGCCGCAAAACAGGTCCTGCTCAAGGGATCGGCGGCAACGCCCGAACACGAATCTACATATGCCTTGAGAGAATCAGTTGTGATCCTCCACGTCTGGCGATTCTTCGCCCCCACCCGATGTAATGGAAATGCTGCCATCGGCTTCTTTACTGCATTTCAATGCCGTCGTTAATGCGGTTGTCGTCGCCTTGTGAAGACGCCTGCCCCCTTGGGGTGTAACAGCGACGTATCCATCTTCAATCACAACGTCACCGCTAGCCAAAAGCAATTCGAGACTGCGTTTGGAAACCTCGACCGCGTTCAGTTGCGTGCCAAGCGCAAGACTCTGGAGAATTGAAAACTCACCAAACGTGAGAGGGAGGAGCGGGACGCTCATGGCGCACCCGCCCTGCGCCGGCCTGTCGCCGACGATTCTAGCCCTAGTGGGCTGTTACGCCAAGTATATAATAGTCGAAGCTATAAGCTTGCTTAACGAATGCCGGCTTAGCATCATGCCGCCATGCCCTACGACCCCGAGCGGAGCTTCGGATTTCTGCTGCACGACATTGCGCGGCTGATGCGCAAGCGCTTCGACCAGCGCGCCCGCGCGCTGGGCCTGAGCCGGGCGCAATGGCAGGTGCTGGTGCATCTGGCGCGCCATGAAGGCATCAATCAGAGCGGGCTCGCCGAGATCCTGGAGATCGAGAACATTACGCTGGGCCGGCTGATCGACCGGATGGAGGAGGCGGGCTGGGTCGAGCGGCGGCCGGACCGCCGCGACCGCCGGGCGCGCCTCCTTTATATGACCGAGAAGGTCGCACCGATGATGGAGCGCATGCATGCGCTCGCCGAGGAGACCCGCGCCGAGGCGCTGGCCGGAGTGCCGGCGGCGGAGCGGGACGCGATGATGGATCAGCTCGCCCGCATCCGAGCGAACCTCTCCGAGCGTGCGCCGGCGCCGCGCGAGGCCGGGCCCGCCGAGGACGAGGACAAGGCCGAGACCAAGGGCGCCGACCATGCCTAGGGACAATGGTCAACGGATGGCAGGCGCGGAGCGCGTCGGCCTCAAGCGCCGGCTGCGGCCGTTTCTGCTGGCGCTGGGTCCGCTGGTGCTGATCGGAGGCGGCGGTTATTTCTATCTCACCGGCGGGCGCTACGTCTCAACCGACGACGCCTATGTCCGCTACAACAAGGTGCTGATCAGCAGCGACGTCGCCGGCCGGGTCAAGGAGCAGCGCGTCGAGGAGAATCAGGCGGTGCGGCAGGGCGAGCTGCTGTTCGCGCTCGACGACGAGCCCTACCGCATCGCGCTGGCGCGCGCCGAGGGCGTGCTCGCGGCATCGCGCTTTGAGGTCGAGGCGATGCGCGCGGCCTATCGCCAGAAGGAATCGACGCTGCGGGCGGGCCTCGCCTCGGCCGATTTCCTGCAGCGCGAATATGAGCGGCAGAAGCGCCTGGCGGCGCAGAACGTGACGTCCGAGGCCAAGGTCGACGAGGCGCAGCGCAGCGCCGAGGTGGCGCATCAGCAGATGGCGGCGATGCAGCACGACCTGGCGCAGGCGCTGGCCAATCTCGGCGGCAATTCGGATCTGCCGGTCGACCAGCATCCGCGCGTGCTGCAGGCGCTCGCCGCGCGCGACCAGGCGGCGCTCGATCTGCGCCACACCCGCATCCTGGCGCCGGCCGACGGCATCGTCGCCAATCTCGATCCGCGCCCCGGCCAGTACGTCACCATCGGCCAGGCCATGTGCAGCCTGGTGGAGAGCGGCTCGCTCTATGTCGAGGCCAATCTCAAGGAGACCGAGCTCACCTACGTCAAGCCCGGCGACGCCGCCATCGTGACGGTCGACACATATCCCGGCCGCGTCTGGCACGCGAATGTCACCAGCATCGGCGCCGGCACCGGCTCGGAATTCTCGATCCTGCCGGCGCAGAACGCCACCGGCAACTGGGTCAAGATCGTGCAGCGAGTGCCGGTGCGCCTCCACATCGCGGCGGGCGAGGACGTTGCGGCGCTGCGCGCCGGCATGAGCGTCGATGTCGAGGTCGACACCCGCCACCAGACCTCGCTCGCGGGGGTGCTGGGCGCGCGATGAGCGAGGCCGCCGCCTGGCGCGCGCCGCTGCTCGGCAACCGTTTCCTCGTCGCCGTCGCCACCATGCTGGCGACCGTGATGCAGGTGATCGACCAGACCATCGCCAATGTGGCGCTGCCGCGCATGCAGGGCGGGCTCGCCGCGACCCAGGACCAGATCACCTGGGTGCTCACTTCCTATATCATCGCCGCCGCCATCGCCATGCCGCTCACCGGCTGGCTATCCGGCCGCTACGGCAGGAAGCGCATCTTCTTGCTCTCGGTGGTGGGGTTCACCCTCGCCTCGGGCTGCTGCGGCGCGGCGCAGTCGCTGACCCAGATGGTGGCCTTCCGGCTGCTGCAGGGCGTCTTCGGCGCGGCGCTGGTGCCGCTGTCGCAGGCGATCCTGCTCGACGTCTTCCCGCGCGAGCAGCGCGGGCCGGCGATGGCGTTCTGGGGGGTCGGCATCATGGTCGGGCCGATCCTCGGGCCGACGCTCGGCGGCTGGCTCACCGACAATTGGGATTGGCGCTGGGTGTTCTACATCAACCTGCCGGTCGGCGTGCTCGCCTGGCTCGGCATCGCCGTCTCGATCCAGGAGACCGCGCGCGACCGCGACCGGCCGTTCGACTTCTTCGGCTTCGCCATGCTCAGCCTCGGCATGGGCGGGCTGCAGATGATGCTCGACCGCGGCGAGCTCAAGGATTGGTTCAACTCGCTCGAGATCCAGATTGAGGCGGCGCTGGCGGCGCTGGGCTTCTACAGCTTCGCCGTCCATTCCGCGACCGCCGCGCATCCCTTCCTCCATCCGCAGATCCTGAAAGACCGCAATCTCGTCTCCGGCCTGATCGTGGGGTTCGTCGTCGGCATCGTGCTGCTGGCCTCGGCGGCGCTGCTGCCGCCGCTGCTGCAGGGGCTGATGGATTATCCGGTGATGACCACCGGCATGGTGATGGCGCCGCGCGGCATCGGCACGATGATCGCCATGGTGATCGCCGGCCGCCTCATCCAGCGCACCGATGCGCGCTGGCTGATCCTCATCGGATTCCTCGTCACCGCCTATTCGCTGTGGGACATGGCGCAGCGCTTCTCGCTGCAGATGGACAGCGGGTCCGTCATTTGGACCGGCTTCATCCAGGGGCTGGGGCTCGGGCTGATCTTTCCACCGCTCTCCACGATTGCGTTTGCGACGCTGGCGCCGCAGCTGCGCACCGAGGCGGCGGGCATCTTCAACCTGGCGCGCAACGCCGGCTCGAGCGTCGGCGTCTCGATCGTCATGGCGCTGCTTGCCGCCAACACGCAAGTGGCGCATGCCTCGATCGCGGCGCATATCACGCCCTATCTGCGCGGCGCGGGGTTGCCGCTGCTGTGGAATCCGCACAGTGCCGTCGGCCTTGCCGCGCTCAATCTCGAAGTGACGCGCCAGGCGGCGATGGTGGCCTATGTCGATGATTTCTTCTTCATGATGGTGGTGACGCTGGCCGCGGTGCCGTTGATCGCGCTGATGCGCAATCCGCGCCGCATGACCGTTGCCGCGCCGGACATCGAGGCGGAGGTGGTGCTCGATTGAGCCCCGGCCGGCGGCGCGGACAGGCCGCGGGCCGGCTGCTATAAGAGCGGGCGATCGCGGCCCGCCCGCCGGTCATGACTTGCCCAGCCTTGGCCTCTTGCGATGAGGAGTAGACACGTGGCGCTCGATCCGCAGACCCTGCGTCAGTTCCTCGACACCATCCAGCGCTTCGTGCGCGAGCGCCTGCAGCCGGCCGAGGAGAGCGTGGCCGAGACCGACACGGTGCCGCCGGCGATCATCGCCGAGATGCGCAAACTCGGCCTCTTCGGCATGACCATTCCGGAAGCCCAGGGCGGGCTCGGCCTCACCATGAGCGAGGAGGTGCAGGTGCTGTTCGAGCTCTGCCAGACCTCGCCGGCCTTCCGCTCGGTGCACGGCACCAATAACGGCATCGGCAGCCAGGGCATCGTCCTCGACGGCACCGAGGAGCAGAAGCGGAAATACCTGCCGAAGCTGGCCTCGGGCGAGATCATCGCCTCCTTCGCGCTGACCGAGCCCAATGCCGGCTCGGACGCGGCGAGCCTCAGGACCAGCGCGCGGCGCGCGGGCAATGGCTGGGTGCTGAACGGCACCAAGCGCTTCATCACCAACGCGCCCGAGGCCGGGCTCTTCACCGTCATGGCGCGCACCGACCCCGCGATCAAAGGCGCGGGCGGCATCTCCGCTTTCCTGGTGGACGCGCCCAATCCCGGCCTGAAGCTCGGCAAGACCGACCGCAAGATGGGCCAGCGCGGCGCCCACACGTCGGATGTCATCTTCGAGGATTGCCAGGTGCCGGCCGACGCGCTGCTCGGCGGCCAGGAAGGGCAGGGCTTCAAGACGGCAATGAAGGTGCTCGACCGCGGCCGCATTCACATCGCCGCGGTGGCGGTCGGTGTCGCCGAGCGGCTCATCCGCGACATGCTGCGCTACGCCAAGGAGCGCGTGCAGTTCGGCCAGCCGATCGGCGAGTTTCAGCTGGTCCAGGCGATGCTCGCCGACAGCCGGGCCGAGGCCTATGCGGCGCGCAGCATGGTGCTGGACGCGGCGCGGCGGCGCGACGACGGCGAGAACGTCTCGACCGAGGCCGCCTGCTGCAAGTATTTCGCCACCGAGATGGTGGGCCGCGTCGCCGACCGCGCGGTCCAGGTGCATGGCGGCTCCGGCTACATCGCCGATTTCGCCGTCGAGCGCTTCTATCGCGACGTGCGGCTCTTCCGCCTCTATGAAGGGACGAGCCAGATCCAGCAGATCGTCATCGCCCGCAACATGCTGAAAGCAGACATGGCATGAAGCCCTACGTCATCTGTCACATGTGCACCACGATCGACGGCAAGATCCTGGGCGCCCGATGGGGGAAGCTCCCCGGCGGAAAGAGCAGCGCCGCGCTCTTCGAGACCACGGCCGACCGCTTCGGCATCGGCGCCTGGCTGGTCGGCACCACCACGATGCACGAGTTTGCCGCAGGCAGCGCGAAGCTCCCGGCCGCCGGGCGGCGGATCGCGCGGACCGACCATATCGCCGACCCCAAGGCGAAGCGCTTCGCCATCGGCGCCGACGCCAAGGGAGCGCTGCGCTTCAAGCGCGGCGATGTCGATGGCGACCACGTCGTCCTGCTGGTCACCGGGCGGGTGACCAGCGACTACCTCGCGCACCTGCAATCGGCCGGAGTCTCCTACCTCTTCTGCGGCGCGCGCCAGATTGATTTGCGCGTCGCACTCGACAAGCTCCGCCGCGTGCTCGGCCTCAGAAAGCTGATGCTCGAAGGCGGCGGCAAGTTCAACGGCTCCATGCTGAACGCCGGCCTGGTGGACGAGATCAGCCAGGTCGTCGTGCCCGTCGTCGATGGCGGCATCGGCATCTCCAGCATGTTCGACATCCCCGGCCCGCCGCCCAGACGCGCCGCCGCGGCGCTGCGCCTGAAATCCTATAGGAAGCTGCCGGGCGGCGTGAGCTGGTTCCGCTACCGGGTGATCGGCAAGACGAGACGGTAGGGGGAATGCGTCGCGGTGGCGGCCGGCTGAGCACCCCTCAAGCATCGCCTTGCCCGCGAAAGCGGGCATCCAGGAGCCTCAAATGCGGTGTGCAGAGCGCTTCCCCTGGGTCCCCGCTTGCGCGGGGACGGCGGAATAAGCAGCGGCAACTGCGGCGTTTTCGGGATATTTAGATATCGTGGCGAGCCGGCGGGAGAGACGATGATGGAACGCTTCATCGAGCGTGTGCTGTTTGCCAGCCGCTGGCTGCTGGCGCCGCTCTATCTCGGCCTCGGGTTGGTGCTGCTGCTGTTCGTCGGCGCGTTCTTCGTCGAGGTCGCGCATATTGCCGAGACCCTGCTGGCCGGCGGCGACGAGATGCTGACGCTGGCGGCGCTGCGGCTCCTCGACCTCGTGCTGGTGGCGAGCCTCGTCGTCATGGTGATGATCAGCGGCTTCGAGAATTTCGTCGCCAAGATCACGCTCGGCGCCGACCAGGAGCGGCTCGCCTGGCTCACCGAGCTCGATACCGGCTCGATCAAGGTCAAGATCATGGGCTCGATCGCGGTGATCTCGGCGATCTATCTGCTGGAGCTGTTCTTCGACATCGACACGGTGCCGGAGGGGAAGCTGCTCTGGCTGGTCGTGATCCACCTCACCTTCGTCGTCTCGGCGCTGCTGCTCGCCGTGCTCGACCACCTCGCCGCCCAGCGCAAGGGGCATTGATCCCCAGGCGGCCCGTCGCGGCGCTACTGGTCGGCGTTGCCGACCACCCAGACATAGAGCCCGTTGCCGAAATCGCGGCGGCAGAGCGTCACCTGCTCCTGATGCGCCTCGACGCCCTTGGCGAGCGATTGCCGGAGATCGCGGCACATCTGGCCGCGCACTGCGCGGTAGGCGTTGTCGATCGCGGTGGCGGTGCCGGCGGCGGTCTGGGCGCCGGTCGGGTCGACCGCCGCCCAGGCGACCGGCAGCAGCGTGAACTCGGCGGCGGCGCGCTGGCTCGCCTCGGCGAGGCGCCGGCGCTCGAGGGCGGTGAGCCAGGGACGCAACGGCAGGGCGACCACCTGGTCGACGGCGGCGTCCGGCACCAGCGGCGGCGCCGCGCCGGCGATGAGCTCGCCATTGGGGCCGTCGCGCACCACGCTCACCGGCGGCGGCGGCCGGTCGAGCATCACCCCCAGCTGCGGCATGTCCTTGGCGCGCAGATTGGACCAATCGACGTTGTCGGTGAGGTCGTGCCAGCTGCCGCAGCCGGCGAGCGACAGCGCGCCGAGCAGCATCGGCAGGACGGCGCGGGTTGCGCTATGATGTCGGGCATGAGGCATGGTCGATGGCTCCCTTCCGCGGTCCTGGCGCTGCTGCTGCCCTCGGCGGCGCTGGCCCAGTTCTACGATCTCGACGGCGCCTATCATTGCCTCACCACGCCCGATGCCGGCTGCGAGAAGGATTTGCGCGACCAGCCGCGGCCCGCGCCGCCGCCGCCCGCCGGCCCGACGCTCGATCAGGTCATCGCCAGGGTGCGCAGCAACAGCCTGGGGCCGCATGACGTGGATCTCCTCGAGAAGCGCGCCGCCGCCAACGACCCGCGCGCCGTCGAGGTGCTGGCCTGGTGCAAGCTCAACGGCATCGGCATGCCGGCCGACCCGTTCGCGGCGTTCTGGCTCTATCACCAGGCCGCCGATCTCGGCGTCGTCAATGCGCGGCAGAACCAGATCGCGATCTATGAAAGCAAGCTCACCCCCGACCAGCGCCAGGAGGTGCTGCAGCGCGAGCAGAAGCGATGACCGCCCGCGATCCCCGGAATGCCGCCTTCGTCCGTCCATCCCGCCAGTCTGACAGCGACAGCTAAACGCCTTATTAACCCTGGGCCGGCGGACGGCCGCGGCGCCGGTTGCCCCACGGGCGCCGGCGCCGCTATCCTCGCCGCCTCATGGCCGAAGACGAGAATTCCCGAGGCGCCGCTCGAGACCGCCGAGGCGCTGCTCGCGGCGCTGCGCCGGCTCGCCAGCGAGGGCCGGCTCGAGATCCGCATCGAGCCGCGCCATCTCACCCATATCGACAGCCCCGTCGCCTCCGAGGCCGACGGCAATATCTGGATCTATGGCTTCCTGGTGCTGGCCGTGGCGCTGGGGCTCTGGCAGGGCGTCGTCGCGGGCCTGGTGATGCTGGGGCTGGGGGTCGCCGTCTACCTCACCGTCGGCCGCGCCTATATGCATCGGCGCATCGAGCGCCGGGTGCGCGAGAAGGCGCTCGCCAGCGCCGAGACCTGGCGCAAGCTCTGGCGCTTCCGCGGGCTGACCTTGACGGCCAAGGACCGGCCCGGGCTCGGCGACTGCGCCTCGCCCGACGGCAATTGGATGGCCTTCATCCGCGCGCTCAGCTGACGCCTTCGCCTGGCCGGCGGCTTTTGCTAGGCTCCCTTCCCACAGGGAGATAACGAGGTCGCAGGACCCGAGGCTTTGGGAGGCAGGAATGCAGGGCTTGATGCAGGATCGACCGCTGCTGATCTCGTCGCTGATCAGCTTCGCCGATCGCTTTCACGGCGGCACCGAGATCGTCTCGCGCATGATCGAGGGGCCGATCCACCGCTACACCTATCGCGACGCCCATAAGCGGGCGCGCCAACTCGCCCAGGCCTTGCAGCGGCTCGGCGTCAAGGAAGCCGACCGCATCGGCACGCTGGCCTGGAACGGCTTCCGCCATCTCGAGATCTATTACGCCGCCTCCGGCATGGGCGCGGTCTGCCACACCATCAACCCGCGGCTCTTTCCCGAGCAGATCGTCTACATCATCAACCATGCCGAGGATCAGTACGTCTTCTTCGACCTGACCTTTGCGCCGCTGGCGGCGAAGGTGAAGCCGCTCTGCCCCAAGGTGCGCGGCTGGGTGGCGATGACCGACCGCGCGCATCTGCCGGCGGAGATGCCCGAGGCGCTCGCCTTCGAGGATCTGGTGGCGGCGGAAAGCGGCGATTACGTCTGGCCGGCGCTGGATGAGGATGCGGCCTCTTCGCTCTGCTACACCTCGGGCACCACCGGCAATCCCAAGGGCGTGCTCTATTCGCACCGCTCGACCGTGCTGCATTCCTACGGCGCGGCGCTGCCCGACGCGATGAAGCTCTCGGCGCAGGACGTGGTGCTGCCGGTGGTGCCGATGTTCCATGCCAATGCCTGGGGGCTCGCCTATGCCTGCCCGCTGGTCGGCGCCAAGCTGGTCTTCCCCGGCGCGGCGCTCGACGGCAAGAGCCTGTTCGAGCTGTTCGAGGGCGAGAAGGTCAATTTCAGCGCCGGCGTCCCCACCGTCTGGCTCGGCCTGCTGCAGTACATGACCGAGACCAACCACCGCTTCACCACCTTGAAGCGCACGGTGATCGGCGGCTCCGCCTGCCCGCCGGCGATGATCCGCGCCTTCGAGACCGAGCATGGCGTCGAGGTGCTGCATGCCTGGGGCATGACCGAGATGAGCCCGCTCGGCACGGTGTCGCAGTTGAAGGCGACGCATCAGGGCAAGACGCTCGAGGACCGGCTCGCGGTCAAGTGCCGGCAGGGCCGCGCCATCTTCGGCGTCGACCTCAAGATCGTCGACAGCGCCGGCCGCGACCTGCCCTGGGACGGCAAGGCCTTCGGCGATCTGCTGGTGCAGGGCCCGTGGATCGCCAAGGGCTATTTCAAAGGCGAGGGCGGCGATCCCCTCCGCGACGGCTGGTTCCCCACCGGCGACGTCGCCACCATCGATGAAGAGGGCTACATCCAGATCACCGACCGCTCCAAGGACGTGATCAAGTCGGGCGGCGAGTGGATCAGCTCGATCGAGCTCGAGAACGTCGCCATCGCGCATCCCGGCGTGGCCGAGGCGGCGGTGATCGGCGTGTCCCATCCGAAATGGGACGAGCGGCCGCTGCTCATCGTGCAGAAGAAGCCGGGCGCCGGCGTGACGCGCGAGGAGCTGCTGTCCTTCTATCAGGACAAGGTGGCGAAATGGTGGATCCCCGACGATGTCGTCTTCGTCGAGGCGCTGCCGCATACCGCCACCGGCAAGCTGCTCAAGACCAAGCTGCGCGACGATTTCCAGCGCCACAAGCTGCCGAGCTAACCGCCGCCCGGAAGCAGCACGACGCGGCCGATCGCCTTGCGCTCCATCAGGAGCCGCATGCCCTCGGCATAGCGCCTGAGCGGCAGGCTCGCCGAGAGGTGCGGTCGCAAATGGCCGCTTTCGGCATAGCCCTGGAGCGCTGCCACCGCCGCCGCGGCCAAGGACGGCTGCCGGCGCGCGGCCTCGCCGGCGCGCACGCCCAGCACCGCGCAGCTTTTCAGCAGGATGCGGTTGGCGGCGAGCTCCGGGATGGCGCCGCCGGCGAAGCCCACCACCAGGAGCCGGCCGCCCCAGGCGATGGCGCGCAGCGACTGCACCAGCACCTCGCCGCCGACGGGATCGAAGATGACGTCGGCGCCTGCGCCGCCGGTGAGGTCGCGCACCGCGGCGACGAAATCCTCGGCGGTATAGTCGATGACCGCGTCGGCGCCGCGGGCGCGGGCGATCGCGAGCTTCTCGGCGCTCGACGCGGTGGCGATCACCCGCGCGCCCAGCAGCTTGCCGAGCTCCACCGCGGCAAGCCCGACGCCGCCCGCCGCGCCGTGCACCAGCAGGCTCTCGCCGGGGCGGAGCGCCGCCCGCTGCACCAGCGAGTGATAGGCGGTGAGCCCTGCGACCACGAAGCCCGCCCCTTCGGCGAAGCTGAAGCCCGCCGGCAGCCGCACCAGCTGGGCAGCCGGCAGCACGATCTCCTCGGCATAGCCGCCCGTCCGCTGGCGGGTGATGACGCGGTCGCCGACCCGCCACGGGGCGACATCGGGCGCGACCTCGGCCACGGTGCCGGCGCTCTCGACCCCGGGGATGAAGGGCAGGTCCGGCTTATGCTGGTATTTGCCTTGAATGGTCAGGATGTCGGGAAAATTGATGCCGCAGGCATGGAGGCGAATGCGCGCCTCGCCGGGTCCGAGCGCCGCCGGCGGCAGGTCTTCGAGGCTGAGGCCCTCGGGCGGACCGAGGGCGCGGCACAGGACGGCAAGGGGCATGGCGGCACGGATCCCTTTCGGGGTAAAGGCGCGACAAAAAGGGGTAAAAGATTACCCGATCGTCGCGCGGTCTTAAGCTTGGTGTAACCGCGAACGGCCAAGTTTATACTGCGCACTCGGACTTGGTGTCGCGGCGGTTGCGGACACTCGCCCTGGGCGGCCGTTAGCGAGCTGAGTGTTGCGGAGGACGATGCCATGCGCATCCTCGCGAGAGCACAAGGGATCCGATATTCCCCCGTCATCGCCCTGGTCCTGGCGCTGGCGGTGGTGAGCGTGATCGGCGAGCGCGCGCTCCGGCGCGGCGCGCACAGCGCCGCCGGGGTCAGCGCACGGATCGCCGATACCATCCGCCTCGACGTCGAGCCGGTCATCTTCATCGGCGGGCTCGTCGTCTCGCGCAGCCGGCACATCATCGCCGGGGCGGTCATGGGCTGCGGCGCGGGCGCGGCGGCGGGGACGGGCGCGGCGGTGGTGGCGGGGGTCCTCACCGGCGGCCTCGGCTGGGCGGCGATCCCGCCGGCGGCGGGCGTCGGCTGCCTCGTCGGCGCCGGCGCCGGCATCGCCGTGGGCTACCCGCTCGACAGCTGGTCGCTGGAGTTGGAATAGGCGCCGCCCGGCGCTACTTCCTGGTGCGCATCACCACCCAGAGCGTGATGTCCCAGGCATTGCGGATCGAGACCAGCAGCAGCAGCACCAGCGTCGCCCCCAGCACGTAGACGGCGGCGGGCGATCGCAGCAGCAGCAGGCAGGCGGCGAGCGCCACCAGCAGGTGGCACGCCACCGGCGCCTGGGCGTACCACAGGCGATCCTCGCCATCGATCTCGAAGCCGCGCCGGGCCATGTGGCGCCACACCCAGCCGGCATAGGCGAGCCCAACCAGGCCCCAGCCGAGCAGCAGCGCGCCGAGCGAGGTCCAGCTCTGCGTCGGCGCCAGCACGACGAGGCAGGTGACCAGCGCGGCGGCGAAATGGAAGATGGTCGGGCTGAAGAAGGCGCGGATGCCCGGGCGGCGCTCCTCCGTCATGTAGCCGCCGCTGACCGAGGCGGAGACGAACATGAGGCCGACCAGTGTCGCCGCGGCGGTGCCGATCAGCATGTAGAAATCGTGCCATTCCTCCAGCAGCTTCGCGAGATCGACCTCTGCCATCGGCACCTCAGGCGCATTTCCATTCGCTGTAATAGATGACGCGCTTGCGGCCGAAGGACCAGGTGCCGCCCTGCTCTTCCGCCCGCTCGCGCAGCAGGCGCGGGTCGCGGCAGCCGACGCTCTGCAGCCGCCCGATGGTGATATGCCGCCGGTCGGCCGCGAGATCGCCATTGTAGAGCAGGGTCTCGCGGTTGAGGAACAGCACGAGGAAATCCGCACCGTCGGAATGGCTGGGCAGCACCTCGACCGTGTCGTCGCTGACGCTGCCCGGGCTTTGCGTGGCGCAGCCCGCGAGCCACAGGGCGAGAAGGAGAGCGGCGAGCTTCTTCGGCATGCGGCCTCCCGGGCGCGGTCGATGGCGGCGAGAGAGTAGCCGGGCGCGGCCGACCGCGGGCAGGGTTTTTTGCGCGCGGCGCGAACTTCCGCCGCCTGCCGCCGTTCCCGGGAAGCGGGGATCAATCCGGGAGGAGGACGTCATGCGCGCTGCTCTGCTGCTGCTCGTCGGCGTCTCCGCCATCACCGCCGCGCCGGCGCCGGTGCAACGCCGCGTCCTTCGCCGCGCCGCGCTTTGAGGCTGCGCCTTCGCCCGATATCGTCGAGGTCGCGCGGCACTGCGGGCGCCACCACCATTGGGTGCCGCGGCATCGCACCCGCTCCGGCCGGCTCATCCACGGCCATTGCGCGCCGAACCGCCGTCACTGAGCCGATCGGCGAACATCATGACCCGCGCCAGCGAAGATCCCCGGCTGATCGTCGACGCCATGAGCTATGTCCAGGCCGTCCATCGGGCGCTGGCGGCGGCGAACACCGCGCCGCCGCCCGGTGTCGAAGGGCGCGTGGTCGCCGCCATCCTCGCCGATGCCGCGCTCGCGGCCTATGTCGGGGAATGGGCTGAGGCGGGCGGCGTGCTCGAAGCCAGCATCGGGCCGCCGGCAATGCCGCCGATCGACGACAGCTATCGGCGCGTCCGCGACCTGTTGCTGGCGCAGGAAGCCGCCGCGCACTGAGCCGCGATCGGCGGCAGGTCGATGCTGCGGCCCTCCTTGTTGAGGCGGTCGCGCCCCCGCCACAGCTCGAAGGCGTGCGACCGTTGCTGCGCCAGGCGCTCGCGGGCGATGATCGCGGCGTCCTCGTCCGATGCCGCTTCGATGTCCTCGGATTTCACGATCTTGCCGCTTCCGTCGAGGAAGTAGCAGCGATAGTGCACCATGATGCCCCCCGGCCCAACCTGCGCGAACCGCGCAACTGGAGCGATCATGCCCGCAGATGGTTGCGGGCCGGGTGGCCGGCGTCACACGTTATCGCATGCCCCTTTTTTTGACACACGCGGGCGGGACGGCGGCACCGCTACCGCCGGCCGCGCGCCGGTCGCGCGGCGGCGATGGCGTCCTCGACCAGCCGGGTCGCCGCGGCGATCGCCTGCTCGCGGCTCAGCGCGTCGCGCAGCTCCGCGCGCGTCATCCCGGCGTCGGGCGGGCGGATATAGACGCGCCATCCCGGCGCGCGATGCAGCAGGGTGATGGTGTAGCCCTTATGCTCGATGCTTTCCGCCATCCGCCCGTGTCCGTCTCGAGGCGCGGCCGGAGGGTGAAGGTGGTGCCGGGTGAGGGGATTGAACCCCCGACCTTCGGTTTACAAAACCGCTGCTCTACCGCTGAGCTAACCCGGCTCACCTCCGTGCCCTCTAGGCCCTTCTGGCAATACTACAACTCGCCCGCGCGCGCCACTTCGAGACGTGGGGCTCGCCCGATGCGCCGCCGCCTCAGGAGGCGGGCGAGATCGGCTGGAACAGCGCCGTGCGGCGCGCATGCATCAGCACCGCGGCGAGATCCCACGGCGCCACCCGCGGCTCGGCGGCCAGCGCCTCGGGGGTGAAGAGACGCAAGCCCGCCCCCTCGCGCAGCACCATGCGGTCGACGTCTTCCGGCACGATCGGCACGGTGAAGAAGGTCATGCGGTCGGTGCGCGGCACGGCGAAGGGCAGGTCGATGGTCAATTCGATGAAAAAAGCGGCGGCGCGCGGGCGATGACCGATTTCCTCGATGAGCTCGCGGTGGAGCGCCGCCGCGGCGGTCTCGCCGGGCTCGATCGCGCCGCCGAAGCAGGCCCAATGGCCTGGCAGCATGATGGTGGGGAAGTCGTCGCGCAGCTGCATCAGATAGCGCCCGTCCGGCGTCGCCAGCAGCGCGGCGGCGACCGCGCGCGCGATCGGGCGCTGATCGCTCATCCGCCCCGCCGGCTGAGCTCGTAGAGCGCGATCGCCGCCGCGTTCGAGACATTGAGCGAGGCAGGCTCGCCGCGCGTCGGGAGCCGCGCGAGGAGATCGCAGCGCTCGCGCGTCAAGCGCCTGAGCCCGCTGCCTTCGGCGCCGAGCACCAGGGCGATGCGGCTGCCGGCATCGATCTCGGCCAGCGTCTTGCCGGCGCCCTCCTCGAGCCCGAGGCACCAGAACCCCGCCTCCTTGAGCCGGTCCAGCGTGCGCGCGAGGTTGGTGACGCGCAGCAGCGGCACCGCCTCGAGCGCCCCCGAAGCCGCCTTGGCGAGGACGCCGGTGACCGGCGGCGCGCCATGCTCGGGCATCACGACCGCGCGCGCGGCGAAGGCCGCGGCCGAGCGCAGGATGGCGCCGATATTGTGCGGGTCGGTCACCTGGTCGAGCAGTACGATGATCTGCGGCCCGTGGCCTCCGAGATGCCGTCGAGCACGTCGTCGATGTCGCGCGCCGGCAGCGGCTCGGCGGCGAGCGCCATGCCCTGATGCACCGCGCCTTGCGGCAGCAGCAGGTCGAGCCCGTGCCGGTCGAGCACTTCGGGCGCGCCGGGCGGCAGCCGCGCGGCAGCGCCGGCGGCAAGCGTGCGCAGCTCGGCGGCGGCTTCCTGCGACGCCACCAGCCGGCGCACCCGGCGCACCGGATTGGCGAGCGCCGCCGCCACCGCATGCCGGCCATAGAGCCAGGGCCCGTGATCGCGCGGCGGCGGGGGCGCCGCCGCGACGGGCGGCGGGGCCGCGGCGCGCGGCGGCGGCGCGGCGTAGGGCGCGGGCGCGTGGCGGGTGGCGCGGGTTTCGGCCGGCTGGCGCGGGCGCTCCGGGCGGCGCGGGGGGCGCGCATCGGCGCCACCGTGCGAGCGCTCCGGACGGCGCGGCGAGCGGGCATCGGCGGCCGCGCGCGGACGCTCCTCGTGGCGCGACGGGCGCGCATCGGCGGCACCGTGCGAGCGCCCCGGGCGGCGCGGCGGACGCGTGTCGGCGGCGCCGTGAGAGCGTTCCGGCCGGCGTGTCGAGCGTGCATCGGCGCCGGCGCGCGAGCGCTCGGGAGGACGGGGCGGGGTGCGGTCTTCGCCCGGAGCGCGCGAGCGCGCCGGGCGGCGGGGAGGGGGGCGTCGGGGCATGGCAGAGCTTTAGCAGAGCCATGCGTCAACAGTGAAATAGACCGCGGGCGAGCGAGCCTGCAATTGTTGACAAAAGCGGCCGAAGACTTTAATACCCGCCATCCGCTGCGCCGGGCGGCAAGCGATCGCGGAGGGGTTGCCGAGCGGTTAAAGGCAGCAGACTGTAAATCTGCCCTCTTCGGAGTTCGCTGGTTCGAATCCAGCCCCCTCCACCAATCGCTTCGACGGTCGATGGGACGCACTTCGGCAGCTTCGGTACGGGTAAGGCGCAAGTGAGGGCGGTGTCGTGGGCGGGTGTAGCTCAATGGTAGAGCTCCAGCCTTCCAAGCTGGCTACGTGGGTTCGATTCCCATCACCCGCTCCAGCGCCGCTCCCGAGTACGGATGGTTAGAGACGAATTCAGCGACAGGAAGCCGGACCATGGCGAAGGCGAAATTTGAGCGGAACAAGCCGCACTGCAATGTCGGGACGATCGGTCACGTTGACCACGGGAAGACGTCGCTGACGGCGGCGATCACCAAGGTTCTGGCGGAGACGGGCGGTGCGACGTACACGGCCTACGACCAGATCGACAAGGCGCCGGAGGAGCGCGCGCGCGGGATCACGATCTCGACGGCGCATGTCGAGTACGAGACGAAGCAGCGCCACTACGCGCATGTCGACTGCCCCGGCCACGCGGATTACGTGAAGAACATGATCACGGGCGCGGCGCAGATGGACGGCGCGATCCTGGTGGTGTCGGCGGCGGACGGCCCGATGCCGCAGACGCGCGAGCACATCCTGCTGGCGCGCCAGGTTGGCGTCCCCGCGATCGTGGTGTTCATGAACAAGGTCGACATGGTGGACGACCCCGAGCTGCTGGACCTGGTGGAGCTCGAGGTGCGGGAGCTGCTGTCGAGCTACCAGTTCCCCGGCGACAAGATCCCGATCATCCGGGGCTCGGCGCTGATGGCGCTGGAGGACAAGAACAAGGAGCTCGGCCACGACGCGATCCTGAAGCTGATGGCGGCGGTTGACGAGTACATCCCGCAGCCGGTGCGCGCGAAGGACAAGCCGTTCCTGATGCCGATCGAGGACGTGTTCTCGATCTCGGGCCGCGGCACGGTGGTGACGGGGCGGGTCGAGCGCGGCATCGTGCGGGTGGGCGACGAGATCGAGATCGTGGGGCTCAGGGCGACGACGAAGACGGTGGTGACCGGCGTCGAGATGTTCCGCAAGCTGCTGGACAGCGGCGAGGCGGGCGACAACATCGGGGCGCTGCTGCGCGGCACGAAGCGCGAGGAGGTCGAGCGCGGCCAGGTGCTGGCGGCGCCGGGGTCGATCACGCCGCACACCAACTTCCAGGCCGAGGCCTACATCCTGACCAAGGAGGAGGGCGGCCGGCACACGCCGTTCTTCACCAACTACCGCCCGCAATTCTACTTCCGGACGACGGATGTGACGGGGACGGTGAAGCTCAAAGAGGGCACGGAGATGGTGATGCCGGGCGACAACGTGCAAATGGAGGTGGAGCTGATCGCGCCCATCGCCATGGACGAGGGCCTGCGCTTCGCCATCCGCGAGGGCGGCCGCACCGTCGGCGCCGGCGTCGTCGCCAAGATACTGAAGTAAAAGAAAAACCCCCACCTCACCCCAACCCTCTCCGCCCCGGGGGGCGGAGAGGGAGGGACCCGCGCAGCGGGAGGGTGAGGTGGGGCGATAAGCTCGATACTAGGAGTGTAGCTCAATTGGTAGAGCACCGGTCTCCAAAACCGGGGGTTGGGGGTTCGAGCCCCTCCACTCCTGCCATTATCGTCACGACACTCTTTCCTTCGGCGCCGCCGAGCGCTATACAGTGCGTTTCCAACGGAACATCATGGCAATAGGCAGTCCGGTAGAATTTCTGCGGCAGGTCCGCCAGGAGGTGGGCAAGGTCACCTGGCCGACGCGGAAGGAGACAGGAGTCACAACCGCCATGGTCTTCGTCATGGTGATCGTGGCTGCCATTTTCTTTTTCCTTGTCGATCTCGGCCTCGGCCATCTCGTGCGCTTCGTCCTCGGGATCGGGGGCTGAGCGATGAGCGGGAAATGGTACGTGATCCACGTCTATTCCGGCTTCGAGAAGAAGGTCGCCCAGTCGATCCGCGAGCAGGCGGAGCAGAAGGGGGTGGCCGAGAAGTTTGAAGAGGTGCTGGTGCCGACCGAGGAGGTCGTCGAGGTCAAGCGCGGCGCCAAGGTGAGCGCCGAGCGGAAGTTCTTCCCGGGCTATGTCCTGGTCAAGATGGACATGACCGACGAGACCTGGCACCTGGTGAAGAACACGCCGAAGGTGACGGGATTTCTCGGCGGCGGCGGCCGCGGCAAGCCGGTGCCGATCAGCGAGGCCGAGGCCTCGCGGATCATGCGCCAGGTGCAGGAGGGGATCGAGCGGCCGAAGCCGTCGATCACCTTCGAGGTGGGCGAGCAAGTGCGGGTGAGCGACGGTCCCTTCACCTCCTTCAACGGCTTCGTCGAAGAGGTCGATGAGGAGAAGGCGCGGCTCAAGGTGGCGGTGTCGATCTTCGGCCGCGCCACCCCGGTCGAGCTGGAGTATTCGCAAGTCGAGAAGCTGTAAGATCAGCAGGTTAAGCGGGAGACGAGAGTTGGTGTGGCAACTCGTCGCCCGCCGGTAAACATCCAACACACACAAGTGCGGGAGGCCAGCCTGGGCCGCGACCGCGCGCCTCGAGCGAGGGAAGTACATGGCGAAGAAAGTCGTTGGCTACATCAAGCTGCAAGTGCCCGCCGGCAAGGCGAATCCGTCGCCGCCGATCGGCCCGGCGCTGGGTCAGCGCGGCCTCAACATCATGGAGTTCTGCAAGGCGTTCAACGCCCAGACCCAGGGGATGGAGCCGGGGATGCCGATTCCGGTAACCATTACAGCCTATGGCGACCGCACCTTCACCTTCATCATGAAGTCGCCGCCCAACTCCTATTTCCTGATGAAGGCCGCGGGTATCGACAAGGGCTCGCAGACGCCCGGCAAGGGCACGGTGGGCAAGGTGACGATGGCGCAGATCCGCGACATCGCGCAAAAGAAGATGAAGGATCTGAACGCCAAGGACATCGAGGGCGCGTGCCGCATGATCGCGGGATCCGCCCGCTCCATGGGCCTCGAGGTGATGGAGTAGAGCATGGCAAAAAGAGGCAAGCGCATCACCAAGGCGGCGGACGGCATCGATCGCAACCAGTTCTATCCGCTGCCCGACGCGGTGAAGATGGTCAAGAGCCGCGCCACCGCCAAATTCGACGAGACCATCGAGGTCTCGCTCAACCTTAACCTCGACGTGCGCAAGGCGGAGCAGAACCTGCGCGGCACGGTGATGCTGCCGCATGGCTCCGGCAAGTCGCTGCGCGTCGCCGTCTTCGCCAAGGGGCCGCGCGCCGAGGAGGCGAAGGCCGCCGGCGCGGACATTGTCGGCGCCGAGGATCTCGCCGAGAAGGTGCAGGCGGGGCAGATCGATTTCGACCGCTGCATCGCGACGCCGGACATGATGGCGCTGGTCGGCCGGCTCGGCCGCGTGCTGGGGCCCCGCGGGCTGATGCCGAACCCCAAGCTCGGCACCGTCACCGCCAATGTCACCGAGGCGGTGAAGGCGGCGAAGGGCGGCCAGGTCGAGTTCCGCGCCGAGAAGGCGGGGCTGGTCCAGGCGGGTATCGGCAAGGCGAGCTTCACCGAGACGGCGATCCTGGAGAACGTGAAGGCCTTCGTCGGCGCCATCAGCCGCGCGAAGCCGACCGGCATCAAAGGGACCTTCATCAAGAAGGTGAGCCTGAGCTCGACCATGGGGCCGGGCCTCAAACTGGAGCTTCAGAGCCTCGCCGGGTGACCGGCGGCGCGTGAGAGATCGCTTCGGGCTCCGGCAACGGCGCCCGCGGCGTACGGGAGGTTGATCCTCCCGGTCCTGTCCGAGATTGCAGGTGCCGGCCGCAAGGCCGGCCTAAGGCCCGAACGGGCGCCGGCATGAGACAGGGGTTAGGGACCAGGGGGACGGTTCGCCCCTTGGGCTTCGACTTCTGGGACAGGCGAACCCGGGCACTTCGGTGCCCTCGTGCAACCGATCCCCGCGTTTGGGGGTCATTGAGTGGAGACGGAGAGTGGACCGGTCACAGAAAGAGAAGCTGGTCACCTCGCTGCAGCAGTCTCTGGCGGATATCGCATGTGTCGTCATTACTCACCAGACCGGCATGACGGTCGAGGAAGTGACGGATTTGCGCCGCCAGATGCGGGCAGCCGGTGCCAGTTTCAAAGTGACGAAGAACCGGCTCGCGCGCCGCGCCCTCGCAGGCACGAAATTCGAGCGACTCTCGCCGATGTTCACCGGACCCACCGCGATCGCTTTTTCGCGGGACCCGGTGGCCGCGGCGAAGGTGGCCGTCGAGTTCGCCAATAAGAACGACAAGTTGCGGATCGTGGGCGGAGGCCTCAACGATCAGCAGCTCGACGCCGCGGGGATCAAATCCCTGGCCACCTTGCCGTCACTCGACCAGCTCAGGGCAAAGCTGCTCGGCCTGCTGCAGACCCCGGCGACTCGGATCGCCTCGGTGCTGCAGGCGCCGGGCGGACAGGTCGCCCGTGTGCTGGCTGCCTATGCGACAAAGGGCGAGGCCGCCTGACGCGTTGAAACCCTTGTAATATTCCCAGGAGTGCAAACATCATGGCTGATCTTAATAAGCTGGTCGACGAGCTCTCGACGCTGACCGTCATCGAGGCGGCGGAGTTGTCGAAGAAGCTCGAGGAGAAATGGGGCGTGTCGGCGGCGGCGCCGGTGGCGGCTGCTGCGGCGGCCGGCGGCGCGGCACCCGCGGCGGCGGCGGCGGAGAAGACGGAGTTCAACGTCATCCTGGCCGCGGCCGGCGACAAGAAGATCAACGTTATCAAGGAGGTGCGTGCGATCACCGGTCTCGGCCTCAAAGAGGCGAAGGACCTGGTCGAAGCCGCGCCGAAAGCGGTCAAAGAGGGCGTCAATAAGGACGAGGCGGCGAAGCTCAAGAAGCAACTTGAAGAGGCGGGTGCGACTGTCGAGGTCAAGTAAGCTGCCGATCTATCAGGCGCCGGACGCCGGGGCGGTAACGCCCCGTGAGCGTCCGGCCGCCGATCGTTTCTGCCGGGGCGCGCCGCGGGTGCGCCGGCCGGCCCTTGGCGTTTCGGGCGACGCGCCGCACGAGCGGCGGGTCGATGCGTGGGTTTGCTTGTCTTCGGTTTCGGTGCGTCCCGCCGGAGGGACGCCAGCGGTTTCACAGGTGAGGGTCATCCATGGCTAAGTCGTTCACGGGTCGCAAGCGCATCCGCAAGAGCTTCGGGCGTATTCCCGAGGTGGCGCCGATGCCGAACCTCATCGAGGTGCAGAAGAGCTCGTACGACCATTTCCTGCAGATGGGCGGCGTGCCCGAGCAGCGCGAGAGCGTCGGGCTCCAGGAAGTGTTCAAGTCGGTCTTCCCCATTCGCGACTTCTCCGACCGGGCGCGGCTCGAATTCGTGCGCTATGAGCTCGAGCAGCCGAAGTATGACGTGGAAGAGTGTCAACAGCGTGGCATCACCTTCGCCGCGCCGCTCAAGGTGACGCTGCGCCTGGTGGTCTGGGACGTCGACGAGGACACCGGCGCGCGCTCGATCCGCGACATCAAGGAGCAGGACGTCTATATGGGCGACATGCCGCTCATGACGAAGAACGGCACCTTCATCATCAACGGCACCGAGCGCGTCATCGTCTCGCAGATGCATCGCTCGCCCGGCGTCTTCTTCGACCACGACAAGGGCAAGACGCACAGCTCCGGCAAGTATCTCTTCGCCGCGCGCGTCATCCCCTATCGCGGCTCCTGGCTCGATTTCGAGTTCGACGCCAAGGACCATCTCTATGTCCGCATCGACCGCCGCCGCAAGCTGCCGGTGACGACGCTGCTCTTCGCGCTCGACAGCATCCTGACGGCGAAGCTCCGGGCCGAGCGCGTCGCCGAGGGCAAGACGCTGGCGCCGGCCGAGGCGCAGGGCATGTCGAAGGAGGAGATCCTCAGCTATTTCTACAGCACCACCGTCTTCACCCACGGCAAGAAGGGCTGGAAGGCGCCGTTCGACGCCACGCGCTTCCGCGGCATCAAGCTGACGCACGCCCTTGTCGACGCCAAGACCGGCAAGGTCAAGGCCGAGATCGGCGAGAAGGTGACGCCCCGCCAGGCGCGGAAATTCGCCGAGGAAGGCCTCGAGGAGATCCTCGTCACCAAGGACGATCTGATCGGCCGCTATCTCGCCATCGACGTCGTCAACGAGGAGACCGGCGAGATCTACGCCGAGGCCGGCGACGAGATCACCGAGGCGCTGGTCGCCCAGGTCGAATCCGGCAAGATCGCCGAGCTGCCGGTGCTGTCGATCGACCATGTCTCGGTCGGCCCCTACATCCGCAACACCCTGCTGATCGACAAGAACGCGACGCGCGAGGACGCGCTCATCGACATCTACCGCGTCATGCGTCCGGGCGAGCCGCCGACGCTCGAGACGGCGGAAGCGCTGTTCAACAGCCTGTTCTTCGACGGCGAGCGCTACGACCTCTCGGCGGTGGGCCGCGTCAAGATGAACTCGCGACTCAGCCTGCAGACCGCCGACACGGTGCGCGTGCTGCGCAAGGAGGACATCCTTGCCATCCTCAAGGTGCTGGTCGAGCTCAAGGACGGGCGCGGCGAGATCGACGACATCGACCATCTCGGCAACCGCCGGGTGCGCTCGGTCGGCGAGCTCATGGAGAACCAGTACCGCGTCGGATTGCTGCGCATGGAGCGCGCCATCCGCGAGCGCATGAGCTCGGTCGAGATCGACACGGTGATGCCGCATGACCTGATCAACGCCAAGCCGGCGGCGGCGGCGGTGCGCGAGTTCTTCGGCTCCTCGCAGCTGTCGCAGTTCATGGACCAGACCAACCCGCTCTCCGAGATCACCCACAAGCGCCGCCTCTCGGCGCTGGGGCCGGGCGGCCTCACCCGCGAGCGCGCCGGCTTCGAGGTGCGCGACGTGCATCCCACGCATTACGGCCGCATCTGCCCGATCGAGACGCCGGAAGGTCCGAATATCGGGCTCATCAACAGCCTCGCGACCTATGCGCGCGTCAACCAGTACGGCTTCATCGAGAGCCCCTACCGCCGCGTCGTCGACGGCACGGTGACGGACGAGGTGGTCTATCTCTCCGCCATGGAGGAGGGCCGCTATGCCATCGCCCAGGCGAATGTCGAGCTCGACGCCAGGAACCGCGTGGTGGCCGACCTCACCAATTGCCGCAAGGCCGGCGATTTCGTCATGGCGCGGCCGCAGGACATCGACTTCATCGACGTCTCGCCCAAGCAGCTCGTCTCGGTCGCGGCGGCGCTCATCCCGTTCCTCGAGAACGATGACGCCAACCGCGCGCTGATGGGCTCGAACATGCAGCGTCAGGCGGTGCCGCTGATCCGCGCCGAAGCGCCGCTGGTCGGCACCGGCATGGAGGAGACGGTGGCGCGCGACAGCGGCGTCACCATCATCGCCCGGCGCTCGGGTATGGTCGACCAGGTCGACGGCATGCGCATCGTCGTCCGCGCCACCGAGGAGACCTCGGCCGCGGCGCCCGGCGTCGACATCTACAACCTGCTGAAGTTCCAGCGCTCGAACCAGAACACCTGCATCACGCAGCGGCCGCTGGTGAAGGTCGGCGACGTCGTCAGCGCCGGCGACATCATCGCCGACGGCCCCTCGACGCAGCTCGGCGAGCTCGCGCTCGGCCGCAACGTGCTCTGCGCCTTCATGCCCTGGAACGGCTACAACTTCGAGGATTCGATCCTCATTTCCGAGCGCATCGTGTCCGATGACGTCTTCACCTCGATCCACATCGAGGAATTCGAGGTGATGGCGCGCGACACCAAGCTCGGCCAGGAGGAGATCACCCGCGACATCCCGAATGTCGGCGAAGAGGCGCTGAAGAACCTCGACGAGGCCGGCATCGTCTATATCGGCGCCGAGGTGAAGCCGGGCGACATCCTGGTCGGCAAGGTGACGCCCAAAGGCGAATCGCCGATGACCCCCGAGGAGAAGCTGCTGCGCGCCATCTTCGGCGAGAAGGCGTCCGACGTGCGCGACACCAGCCTGCGCCTGCCGCCGGGCGTTTCCGGCACCATCGTCGAGGTGCGCGTCTTCTCCCGCCGCGGCGTCGACAAGGACGAGCGCGCGCTGGCCATCGAGCGGGCGGAGATCGAGCGCCTCGCCAAGGACCGCGACGACGAGCGCGTCATCCTCGAGCGCAGCTTCCATGCGCGCTTGAAGGAGCTGCTGATCGGCCAGGAAGTGGCCAGCGGTCCCAAGGGCGTGAAGGCCGGCACCAAGATCAGCGAGGCGGTGCTGGCGGAGTATACGCCGGGCCAGTGGCGCCAGATCGCCATCCGCAACGACAAGCGCATGGCCGACATAGAGGCGCTGAAGAAGCTGATGGACGACAGCATCGACACGCTCAACCAGCGTTTCGAGAGCAAGGTCGAGAAGCTGCAGCGCGGCGACGAGCTGCCGCCCGGCGTGATGAAGATGGTCAAGGTCTTCGTCGCGGTGAAGCGCAAGCTGCAGCCCGGCGACAAGATGGCCGGCCGTCACGGCAACAAGGGCGTGATCTCCAAGATCATGCCGGTCGAGGACATGCCCTATCTCGAGGACGGCACCTCGGTCGACATCGTGCTCAACCCGCTGGGTGTGCCGAGCCGGATGAATGTCGGGCAGATCCTCGAGACCCATCTCGGCTGGGCCTCGGCCGGGCTCGGCCGTCAGATCGGCGACATCATCGACAAGGTCCGGCGCAACACCGCCAAGACCGTCGACCTGCGCAAGTTCCTGAACGGCGTCTATACCGACCGCGGCGACCAGAGCGACATCAAGGAGCTCGAGGACAAGCAGCTTATGGAGCTTGCCGAGAACCTGCGCCACGGCGTGCCGGTGGCGAGCCCGGTGTTCGACGGCGCGCGCGAGGATGACATCGTCGGCATGCTGAGGGATGCCGGCCTCGACAGCTCGGGCCAGGTGGTCCTGGTCGACGGGCGCACCGGCGAGGCCTTCGATCGCAAGGTGACGGTCGGCTACATCTACATGCTGAAGCTCCATCATCTTGTCGACGACAAGATCCACGCACGCTCGATCGGCCCCTACAGCCTCGTCACCCAGCAGCCGCTTGGGCGGCAAGGCGCAGTTCGGCGGCCAGCGCTTCGGCGAAATGGAAGTGTGGGCGCTCGAGGCTTATGGCGCCGCCTACACGCTGCAGGAGATGCTGACGCGTCAAGTCCGACGACGTCTCCGGCCGCACCAAGGTCTACGAGGCGATCGTGCGCGGCGACGACAATTTCGAGGCGGGCATCCCGGAATCCTTCAACGTCCTGGTGAAGGAGCTCCGGTCGCTCGGCCTCAACGTCGAGCTCGAGCAGCGCAGCTATTGATTCCGAGGGCGGCGAGCGCCGGGGGCGCTCCCGCCGAGTTCACGAGTTACCCAGAGAGGGATCGTTCATGAACGAGTTGATGAACATCTTCGGGCAGGTCACGGGGCCGCAAAGCTTCGACCAGATCAAGATCTCGATTGCCAGCCCCGAGCGGATCCGCTCGTGGTCCTACGGCGAGATCAAGAAGCCCGAGACGATCAACTACCGCACCTTCAAGCCGGAGCGTGACGGGCTGTTCTGCGCCCGCATCTTCGGTCCGATCAAGGACTACGAGTGCTTGTGCGGCAAGTACAAGCGCATGAAGTACCGCGGCATCATCTGCGAGAAGTGCGGCGTCGAGGTCACCTTGTCGAAGGTGCGCCGCGACCGCATGGGCCATATCGAGCTCGCCTCGCCGGTGGCGCATATCTGGTTCCTCAAGTCGCTGCCCAGCCGCATCGGCCTGCTGCTCGACATGACGCTGAAGGATCTCGAGAAGATCCTCTATTTCGAGAGCTACGTCGTGATCGAGCCGGGCCTGACGCCGCTCAAGCTACACCAGCTCCTCACCGAGGAGGAGTTCATCAAGGCGCAGGAGGAGTTCGGCGAGGAGGCCTTCACCGCGTCGATCGGCGCCGAGGCGCTGCAGCGCATGCTGTCGGCGATCGTGCTCGACGGCGAGACCGGCGAGCGCGAGCGCATCCGCCAGGATCTGCGCGACACCAGCTCCGAGGCCAAGCGCAAGAAGCTGGTGAAGCGGCTGAAGCTGGTCGAGGCCTTCATCGCCTCGAACAGCCGGCCGGAATGGATGATCCTCGAGGTTATCCCGGTGATCCCGCCCGAGCTGCGCCCGCTGGTGCCGCTCGATGGCGGCCGCTTCGCGACGTCCGATCTCAACGATCTCTACCGCCGCGTCATCAACCGCAACAACCGGCTGAAGCGGCTCATCGAACTGCGCGCCCCCGACATCATCGTGCGCAACGAGAAGCGCATGCTGCAGGAGGCGGTCGACGCGCTCTTCGATAACGGCCGGCGCGGCCGCATCATCACCGGCGCCAACAAGCGGCCGCTGAAGTCGCTGTCCGACATGCTCAAGGGCAAGCAGGGCCGCTTCCGCCAGAACCTGCTCGGCAAGCGCGTCGACTATTCCGGCCGCTCGGTCATCGTCGTCGGTCCCGAGCTCAAGCTGCACCAATGCGGCCTGCCGAAGAAGATGGCGCTCGAGCTGTTCAAGCCGTTCATCTATTCGAAGCTCGAGCTCTACGCCATGGCCAGCACCATCAAGGCGGCCAAGCGCATGGTCGAGAAGGAGCGGCCGGAGGTGTGGGATATCCTCGAGGAGGTGATCCGCGAGCATCCCGTGCTGCTGAACCGCGCGCCGACGCTGCATCGCCTCGGCATCCAGGCGTTCGAGCCGATCCTGATCGAGGGCAAGGCGATCCAGCTGCATCCGCTGGTCTGCACCGCCTTCAACGCCGATTTCGACGGCGACCAGATGGCGGTGCACGTGCCGCTGTCGCTGGAGGCGCAGCTCGAGGCGCGCGTGCTGATGATGTCGACCAACAACATCCTCTCGCCCGCCAACGGTAAGCCGATCATCGTGCCGTCGCAGGACATCATCCTCGGGCTCTACTACATCACCATCGAGCGGCCCGACTGGTTCGGGCCGGTGGTGCACATCAAGGACGTGAAGGAGCTCAAGGCGGCGATCGAGGCCCATCACGTCCTCGCCTTCGATCCCGCCGACGCCGCCGAGCCGGTCAAGTCGGGCCGCGTCTCGACGCTCGACCAACTGGTCAAGAAGTCCGGCGTGACCTTCCACCGCGTGCCCTATTTCGACAATATCGGCCAGATCGAGCGCGCGCTCGAGGCCAAGGCGGTGGGGCTCCACGCCCGCATCCGCTCGCGCCTGCGCACGCGCGACGCCGAGGGCAAGCCCATCACGCGCACCATCGTCACCACGCCCGGCCGCATGATGCTGGCGGAGATCCTGCCCTACAACCCCAACATCAGCTTCGATCTGATCAACCGGCTGCTGACCAAGAAGGAGATCAGCAACGTCATCGACCAGGTCTACCGTCATTGCGGCCAGAAGGAGACGGTGATCTTCTGCGACCGGCTGATGGCGATCGGCTTCCAGCAGGCCTGCAAGGCTGGCATATCCTTCGGCAAGGACGATCTGATCGTGCCGCATGCCAAGGAGAAGCTGGTCTCGACGGCGCAGGAGAAGGTGAAGGAGTACGAGCAGCAGTACCTCGACGGCCTCATCACCCAGGGCGAGAAGTACAACAAGGTGGTCGACGTCTGGTCGAGCTGCACCGAGCGGGTGGCCGAGGAGATGATGAAGGTCATCCGCTCGGCCAAGCCCGGCGAGAGCATCAACTCCGTGTGGATGATGGCCGATAGCGGCGCGCGCGGCTCGGCGGCGCAGATCAAGCAGCTCGCGGGCATGCGCGGCCTGATGGCCAAGCCCTCGGGCGAGATCATCGAGACGCCGATCATCTCGAACTTCAAGGAAGGCCTCACCGTGCTCGAGTACTTCAACTCGACGCATGGCGCGCGCAAGGGCCTGGCCGACACCGCGCTCAAGACGGCGAACTCCGGCTATCTCACCCGCCGGCTGGTCGACGTGGCGCAGGACGCCATCATCACCGAGGTGGATTGCGGCACCACCCGGGGCCTCACCATGCGCGCCGTCGTCGACGGCGGCGAGGTGATCGCGCCGCTCGGCGACCGCATCCTCGGCCGCACCGCGGCGCTCGACGTGATCGATCCGCTCAACGGCGAGCGCCTCGTCGAGGCCGGCGGCCTCATCGACGAGGAGGTGGTCGAGCGCATCGACCGCTCCGGCATCGACAGCGTGCTCATCCGCTCGGTGCTGACGTGCGAGACCCAGATCGGGCTCTGCGGCAAGTGCTATGGCCGCGATCTCGCGCGCGGCACCGTCGTCAACATCGGCGAGGCGGTGGGCGTCATCGCCGCGCAGTCGATCGGCGAGCCCGGCACGCAGCTCACCATGCGCACCTTCCATATCGGCGGCGCGGTCCAGCGCGGCGCCGAGCAGTCCTCGATCGAGGCGGCCTTCGACAGCAAGGTTAGGATCAAGAACCGCAACATCGTCATGAACTCCAGCGGCGTGCCGGTGGTGATGGGGCGCAACACGGAGCTCGCGCTGCTCGATGAGGCGGGTCGCGAGAAGGCCCGCCATCGCGTGCCCTACGGCGCCAAGCTGCTCGCCGATGAGGGCACGACGGTGACCAAGGGGCAGAAGCTCGCGGAATGGGACCCCTATACCATTCCGATCATCACCGAGAAGGACGGCATCGCCCATTACGTCGATCTCATCGAGGGCACCTCGATGCGCGAGGTGGTGGACGAGGCGACCGGCATCTCGTCGAAGGTGGTCATCGACTGGAAGCAGCAGCCGCGCGGCAATGATCTGAAGCCGCGCGTCACGCTGCGCACCGCCAATGGCGACGTGCTCACGCTGGCGAACGGGCTCGAGGCGCGTTACTTCATGTCGGTCGACGCCATCCTCTCGGTGGAGAACGGCGCCGAGGTCAAGGCGGGCGACGTGCTGGCGCGCATCCCGCGCGAATCGTCGAAGACCCGCGACATCACCGGCGGTCTGCCGCGCGTCGCCGAGCTGTTCGAGGCGCGCCGGCCCAAGGATTTCGCCATCATCAGCGAGGCCGACGGCCGCGTCGAGTTCGGCAAGGACTACAAGACCAAGCGCCGCATCGTCGTCATCCCGGCCGAGGAAGGCCGCGATCCCGTCGAGTACCTGATCCCCAAGGGCAAGCATATCAGCGTGCAGGAAGGGGATTTCGTGCAGCAGGGCGATCTGCTGATGGACGGCAATCCGGTGCCGCACGACATCTTGCGCATCCTGGGGGTCGAGGCGCTGGCGAGCTATCTCATCAACGAGATCCAGGAGGTCTACCGGCTGCAGGGCGTGCGCATCAACGACAAGCACATCGAAGTGATCGTGCGCCAGATGCTGCAGAAGGTGGAGATCGAGGATCCCGGCGAGACCACCTACCTCGCCGGCGAGCAGATCGACCGCCTGGAGTTCGACGCCGAGAACACCAAGGTGGAGGCCGAGGGCCTCAAGCCCGCCAAGGCGCATCCGGTGCTGCAAGGCATCACCAAGGCGAGCCTGCAGACCAACTCCTTCATCTCGGCGGCGTCGTTCCAGGAGACCACCCGCGTCCTCACCGAGGCGGCGGTCTCCGGGCGGATCGACGTGCTCTCCGGGCTCAAGGAGAACGTCATCGTCGGCCGGCTCATCCCGGCCGGCACCGGCAGCGTCATGGCGCGTTGGCGCCAGGTCGCCGCCGAGCGCGACAAGGAGCTCGGCGCCCAGCAGGGCGGCGAGGTCCCGGCGATCGAGGCCGACCAGAAGATCGCCTGAGCCGCAGCGGGCGTTGGACCAGGGGGCCGGCGGTGCCGGCCCCTTTTCTTTCTCGCCAGAACTCGCTTTATCGTCATGGCCGGGCTTGACCCGGCCTCCAGCCTTTCCGGCGACGCTCGCAAGACGGTGTGGATCGGCCCGAGCCTTGGCGGCCGAGGGGGGCCCGGTATCATGGGTCCGGAGCCCGTCTTCGGCCCCGGCTACGCCTGCGACGGACGCTGAATTTTTTCTCATTGGAGTACACCAGCGGCGTAGGGCCGGCGCCGGTCCTGGCGCGGGCGGCGCGCGCGGGCGGTCGAAAAGTTCCGTCCTTGGTCTTGACGGGGTGGGGGGGCATCCATATTATCCGGCCACCCTAACGGGGGGCTGGCGGTAGGAAAGCCACCTAAACGCAGCCTGAGACTGGGCACTTGGCTCGACGCCGTATCAGACGGCGCGCTTACCTGGAGTTCCCACGAAGCCGTGTCGACGGTGCGGGATGCACGTCGCGCGGCGATTGCGCTTGATGAGAGGTCGTAATGCATGCCGACGATTAATCAGCTGATTCGCCAGCCGCGGCGACCGAACGCGGCGCGCAACA
The DNA here is from genome assembly GCA_963789275.1 of uncultured Alphaproteobacteria bacterium. GTDB lineage: Bacteria > Pseudomonadota > Alphaproteobacteria > ATCC43930 > CGMCC-115725 > DAHUYF01. Next base: position 2,986 of record CAWBKF010000003.1, on the reverse strand, counting down.
AGGTGCCGGCGCTGGCGCGCTCGCCGCAGAAGCGCGGCGTCTGCACCCGCGTCTACACCACGACCCCCAAGAAGCCCAATTCGGCGCTGCGCAAGGTGGCGCGCGTGCGCCTCACCAACGGCTTCGAGGTGACGAGCTACATCCCCGGCGAGGGGCATAACCTGCAGGAGCATTCGGTGGTGCTGATCCGCGGCGGCCGGGTCAAGGATCTGCCGGGCGTGCGCTACCACATCATCCGCGGCACCCTCGACACCCAGGGCGTCAAGGATCGCCGCCAGCGCCGGTCGAAATACGGCGCCAAGCGGCCGAAGTAAGGAGAGGGCGAGCCATGTCGCGTCGTCGCGCAGCGGTCAAGCGTGAGGTTCTGCCGGACGCCAAGTTCGGCGATGCCGTCTTGACCAAGTTCATGAACTGTCTGATGTACGAGGGCAAGAAGTCGGTGGCCGAGGGCATCGTCTACGGCGCCTTCGAGCGCATCGCCAAGCGCTCAGGCGGCGACCCGCTGCGCGTGTTCCATGACGCGCTGACCAACGTGAAGCCCGCCGTCGAAGTGCGCTCGCGCCGGGTCGGCGGCGCGACCTACCAGGTGCCGGTCGAGGTGCGTCCCGATCGCGGCCAGGCGCTCGCCATCCGCTGGCTCATCAGCAGCTCGCGCGATCGCTCGGAGCACACCATGGAGGAGCGGCTGTCGGGGGAGCTGCTCGACGCCGTCCAACAATCGCGGCAACGCCGTGAAGAAGCGGGAAGACACCCACCGCATGGCGGATGCCAACAAGGCATTCTCACACTATCGCTGGTAGGCGCTTTCCCAGCGCCGCGCCCGGAGCTTTTCATGCCACGCACCACGCCTCTCGATCGCTACCGAAACATCGGCATCATGGCCCACATCGATGCCGGCAAGACGACGACGACCGAGCGCATCCTCTATTACACCGGCCGCTCCTATAAGATCGGCGAGGTCCATGAGGGCACGGCCACCATGGACTGGATGCCGCAAGAGCAGGAGCGCGGCATCACCATCACCTCGGCGGCGACGACCTGCTTCTGGCGCGATCACCGCATCAACATCATCGACACGCCCGGCCATGTCGACTTCACCATCGAGGTCGAGCGCTCGCTGCGCGTGCTCGACGGCGCGGTGACGGTGTTCGACAGCGTCGCCGGCGTCGAGCCGCAATCCGAGACGGTGTGGCGCCAGGCCGACAAATACGGCGTGCCGCGCATCTGCTTCGTCAACAAGATGGACCGCATCGGCGCCAATTTCATGCGCTGCGTCGAGATGATCAAGGACCGCCTCGGCGCGGTGCCGCTGGTGACGCAGCTGCCGATCGGCGTCGAGAGCGAGTTTAGCGGCCTCATCGACCTCGTGACGATGCAGGCGCTCAAGTGGCAGGACGAGACGCTCGGCGCCAAGTTCGATGTCGTCCCGATCCCGGAAGAGCTCGCCGCCCAGGCGGCGGAGTTCCGCGCCACGCTGGTCGACCTCGCGGTCGAGCAGGACGACGTCGCGCTCGAGAAGTATCTCGCCGGCGAGGAGCCGGATGCCGAGACGCTGCGGCGCTGCATCCGCAAGGGCACGACCGCCTACGCCTTCGTCCCGGTGCTGTGCGGTTCCGCCTTCAAGAACAAGGGCGTGCAGCCGCTGCTCGACGCCGTGGTCGACTATCTGCCGTCGCCGACCGAAGTTCCCGCCATCAAGGGGATCAAGCTGGGCAGCGACGAGCAGGTCGTGCGCCATGCGTCGGATGACGAGCCTTTCGCCGGCCTCGCCTTCAAGATCATGACCGACCCGTTCGTGGGCTCGCTCACCTTCGTGCGGATCTATTCCGGCGTGCTGTCGAGCGGCACCGCGGTGCTCAACTCGGTCAAGGACAACCGCGAGCGCATCGGCCGCATGCTGCAGATGCACGCCAACCATCGCGAGGACATCAAGGAGGCGCGCGCCGGCGACATCGTGGCGCTCGCCGGCCTCAAGAACACCACGACCGGCGACACGCTGTGCGATCCCGCCAACGCGGTCATCCTGGAGCGCATGGAGTTCCCCGATCCCGTCATCGAGATCGCGGTCGAGCCCAAGACCAAGGGCGACCAGGAGAAGATGGGCCAGGCGCTGGCGCGGCTCGCCACCGAGGATCCGTCCTTCCGCGTCGCGGTCGACCACGAGAGCGGCCAGACGATCATCAAGGGGATGGGCGAGCTCCATCTCGAGATCATCGTCGACCGCATGAAGCGCGAGTTCAAGGTCGAGGCCAATATCGGCGCGCCGCAGGTGGCCTATCGCGAGACCATCAGCCGGCAGGCCGATGTCGACTACACCCACAAGAAGCAGACCGGCGGCTCCGGCCAGTACGCCCGCGTCAAGATGCATTTCGCGCCGCTGCCGCCGGGCTCGGGCTTCGAGTTCGAGAACGACGTGGTCGGCGGCACCGTGCCGAAGGAATACGTGCCCGGCGTCGAGAAGGGCGTCAAAGGCTCGCTCGACAACGGCGTGCTCGCGGGCTTCCCGGTCATCGACCTCAGGGTGACCTTGACCGACGGCGCCTATCACGAGGTCGATTCGAGCGCGCTCGCCTTCGAGATCGCCGCGCGCGCGGCGATGAAGGAGGGGCTCGCCAAATCGGGGCCGAAGCTGCTCGAGCCGATCATGCGGGTCGAGGTGGTGACGCCGCGCGACTACATGGGCGACGTCATCGGCGACCTCAACAGCCGCCGCGGGCGCATCACCGGGCAGGATCAGCGCGGCAATGCCGAGGTGATCAATGCCATGGTGCCGCTCGCCAACATGTTCGGATACGTCAACAACCTGCGCTCGATAAGTCAGGGCCGGGCGCAGTACACCATGCATTTCGATCATTACGAGCAGGTGCCTCAAGCGGTGGCGGACGAAGTCCGCGCCAAGATGGCCTGATGTGGCGCGCGCTGCTGGCGCGATGCGCATCGGGATGAAGCACCTGAGGCGGAGATAAGGTTCAAGCGGAGAGCATAG
>CAWBKF010000002.1:0-51731 GCA_963789275.1 uncultured Alphaproteobacteria bacterium | reverse complement strand
AAAGCCCCGCCGGCACAATGGGCGGGCGGGTGCTTGCCCGCCGGACGCGCTCCCCCTATAGCGCCGGCCATCATGCGCTTTCCCCGGCCGCTGGTGCGCGGCGTCCTGCTGCGGCGCTACAAGCGCTTCCTCGCCGATATCCGGCTGCCGGACGGGACCGAGACCACCGCCCATTGCGCCAATCCCGGCAGCGCTGGGGCTCGCCGCGCCCGGCGCCGAGGTCTGGCTGCTGGCGAGCATCGACCCCGGCGCAAGCTCGCCTGGTCCCTCGAGCTGGTCCGCGCCGAAGGAGCGCTGGTCGGCATCAATACGGCGCATCCCAACCGGCTGGCGGAAGAGGCGATCGCCCGGAGCCGCATCCCGGAGCTCGGGGGCTATCCCAGCCTCCGGCGCGAGGTGGCCTATGGCAAGGCGAGCCGGATCGACCTGTTGCTGGAAGGCCCGGGACGCCCTATCTGCTACCTTGAGGTGAAGAACGTGCATTTGCGGCGCGGCGGCCGCGCCGAGTTCCCCGACAGCGTCACCGCCCGCGGGGCGAAGCACCTCGCCAAGCTCGGCGCCATGGCGGCGGCCGGGCATCGCGCGGTGATGCTCTATGTGGTGCAGCGCGGCGATTGCCGGGCCTTCGGCATCGCCGGCGACATCGACCCCGTCTATGCCATCGCCTTCGACCAGGCGCGCGCGGCAGGGGTCGAGATGTTGTGCTACTATTGCCGGGTCGACACCGAGGCGATCGAGATCGAGGCGCCGCTAAGCATTGCGGCAGGAGCAGGCGAAGCATGATGAATTTGCAGCAGCGCTCGACGCGGGCGCCGGACCCCGAGGAGCGGCGCATCAAGCTGCACGGCGCCGAGGGCTTCGAGGGCATGCGCAGGGCCGGCAGGCTCGCGGCCGAGGTGCTCGACTTCATCACCCCCTATGTCAAGCCGGGGGTGACCACCGACGAGCTCGACCGCCTCTGCCATGGCTTCATCCTCGATCACGGCGCGATCCCGGCGCCGCTCAACTATCGGGGATTCCCGCGCTCGATCTGCACCTCGATCAACCATGTCGTCTGCCATGGCATACCGGGCGAGCGCAAGCTCGACGAGGGCGACATCCTCAACATCGACATCACCGTCATCCTCGATGGCTGGCACGGCGATACCAGCCGCATGTTCCTGGTCGGCGACAAGGTGCCGTTGAAGGCGCGCCGCCTGGTCGAGGTCACCTGGGAAGCGATGATGCGCGGCATCGAGGTGGTGCGGCCCGGCCTGCGGCTCGGCGCCATCGGCCACGCCATCCAGAGCCACGCCGAGGCGCAGCGCTTCTCGGTGGTGCGCGATTTCTGCGGCCATGGCATCGGCCGCATCTTCCACGACGCGCCCTCGATCCTGCATTTCGGACAGCCCGAGGACGGGCCGGAGCTGCGCGAGGGCATGTTCTTCACCATCGAGCCGATGATCAATGCCGGCCGCTGGGAGGTGAAGATCCTCAGCGACGGCTGGACCGCCGTCACCAAGGACCGCTCGCTCTCGGCGCAGTTCGAGCACACGGTGGGCGTGACCAGGGATGGCTGCGAGATCTTCACCCTCTCGCCCAAGGGCTGGCACCACCCGCCATACGCAGCGTAACGCGCAGCGTTATCGCTGGCAGGCGCCAGCGGTTGCTCTTGCAACCGCGAGAGCCCGCACCGCTCGGGCTAGCGAATCGCGTTTGCGCTAGGCTCTCTGTTCCGGCGCGGTGTAGGTGGTTGCGGGCGGCGCCGGCGCGCCTTTGTCGGGGAGCTTCGGCTGCGGCAGCGGATGGAACACCGGGTCGCGCTTCTCCCAGGAGCGCTCGAAGGGGAGCTGCATGACGATGCCGCCGCCATGCTGCAGGGCGTTTTCCTCGATCGCCTTCTGGAGCGCGCTCGCCGTCTTCTCGTCCCAGGGCAGCACGTAGTAGCGCGGCTCGCTGCTGCCGGGGAGCAGCAGCCACATATAGATGCCGCGCCCCTCGAGCATGTAGGAACCGAGCACCTTGGCTTCCTTGTCGCCGCTGCGCAGCAGCTCGAGCCGGCTCGATTTCGGGCGGCCCAGCATGTCGGAATAGCCGAAGAACAAGCCCGCGATGAGCAGCGCGAAGAAGATGCTGACCCCGGCGCGGCGCTTGCGGGTGCCGAGCGGCAATCCCACAAAGGCGTAGATGCCGAGGAGCAGCGCCAGCGTCACGAAGGCGATGACGAAAGTGGTCATTTCGTCGCCTCGCCGGAGCGGCTCTTCAGCCAGGCGCTGCGCAAGTCCTTGTGCACGCGGTTGAGCGTGCCGGAGATGAGATGGCCCTTGTCGTCGAGCTGGAAGCGGAAGATCGTGGTCTCCTGCCCGACATAATCGAGCTCCACCTGCGAGCGCAGGATGTTGTTGATCTCGCCATCGGGGCCGCGCACCGCCACCTTGGCAGTGACCGATATCGGGAAACGGTTGTCGGCGGAGCGGTAGAGGTGCGCGTTCACCGTATACTCGCCCGGCCACAAGCCGCGGCCATAGGCGATCTCGTAATTCATCGACACGGGGTCGCCGGAATGGCCGAGATCGTCGCGCAGCAGGTTGAAGATGATGCCCGCCTTGTTGGAATAGCCCACCGGCACGTCGCCCGGCGCCTGCACCCAGAGATCGACATCGGCGTCGATCTTGTCGTCCCAATGGATGTCGACGATGAGGCTCCCGGGCGGCGTGGCGCCGGTCACATCCTCCTGCTTCTTGCGCACATGCGCGAGCGCCACGGCGCCGACCACGAGATAGGCGAAGACCAGCAGGAACAGCATGTCCCGGAACGAGACATTCATGCCCCGCCACATCGGATCAGACCTCCTGGCGCGCGAGCAGATGCGCGTTGGTGCCGAGCCAGAGATATCCTATGCAGGCGAGTAGGTTGGTGTAGAGCGCGGTGGCGGAGCCGATATAGATCGACGTCACCACCGCCTTGAAATCCTCGAAGCTCTGGCCCTTGTCGGCGGAGAGATCGCTCACCGTGATGATGAGGCCGAGCACGGTGCCGACCATGCCGAGATAGACCAGCGCGTTGCCTGCCCAGCGCACGCTCTGCCAATCCTTGCGCAGCACGCAGACCAGGCCCCAGCCGAACAGGACAGTGATCAGCCAGCACATGCCGGAGCTGTCGGCGACATAGGGGCGGTAGAGCAGCCCCTCCGCCCAGGCGGCGAGCACCAGCGCGGCGCCGATCAGGTTGAGCACGGCGAAGCGCGCGGCATAGGCGGTGGCAACCGGCGCGAAAGCGCGCGCCAGCCGTTCCTGTTGCAGGAGCACCGGGGAGAGGGCGGGCGCCGGCGGCGAATCGGTCGCGGCCGGGGCGGGCCTCAGCTTGGCAAGGGCCGCAAACATCGTTGGCCTCCAGGACGAATTCGTCCGGCTGCCAAAATACCGTCAAATTGATTAAAGCCCGGCTAATCCATGGTGAAGAAACCGCTAATACGTTACGCGGCGCGCCCCGCGAATGCGGTTTCCAGCGCCAGGCGGCGCGCCTTCAGGCGGCGCTGCACGTCGCGTACCAGGGCACGCACGACCTGATCGCTGAGGCCGTCGCGCGCCATGACCATGCGCGTGATGTCGTCGCTCAGCAGTTCCTCGACGGACGGCTCGCTATTGCGGACATACATGGGTCTCTCCCCGGCGACTCCGAGAGCATGCCACAAAGCTGAGACTCCAGCGCTACAGCATTGGGGCGAAGCGTAGGCAATTTTTGGTGATGAGCAGGTGATCGCCGTCACTCCCGACGATGCCGGCGGTTCGATGGCCAGCGTGCATGCGCCGGCAGGCACCGCCTTCTGGCGCCTGGCCGCGCTTTCCGATAGCGTAGCCGGCGAAGACGTCCGACACCGATTCCGCATGGCCAAGCCAAGCCCCTTGCCCAACGCCGCCGCGGAGGCGCCGCTCTCGCCGGAGAAGCCGGATTACCTCGGCCATCGCCAGCGCCTGCGCGAGCGGCTGCTGACGGCGGGCGCCGAGGCGCTCCAGGATTACGAACTGCTGGAATTCCTGCTGTTTGCGACGCAGCCGCGCCGCGACACCAAGCCGCTGGCCAAGTCGCTGCTGAAGCGCTTCGGCGGCCTCGCCGGCGTGCTCAGCGCCGACCGCGAGGCGCTGCTGGGCATCGCCGGCATGGGCGAGGCCTCGGTGGCGCAGCTGCTGGCGGTGCGCGCCGCGGCGGTCAGGTTCCTGCGCGCCGAGGTGCAGGACCGGGCGATCATCGGCTCGTGGCAGGCGCTCATCGATTATTGCAGCGCCCAGGCCGGCTTCGCCGAGACCGAGGAGTTCCGCCTGCTGTTCCTCGACCGCAAGAACGCGCTGATCGGCGATGAGCGCCAGCAGCGCGGCACCGTCGACCACACGCCGGTCTATCCGCGCGAGGTGGTGAAGCGCGCGCTCGAGCTCGGCGCCTCCGCGGTGATCATGGTGCATGACAAGCTGAATCTGACGAAATGCCGATTTTTCGGCGTTTTCGACGCCGTGCGTTCGACGCGCTGGCCGCAATGCTGGCAGTAACGGGAATGGAGCCTGGAACACCCCGGGAACGCCGGGCGACGCCTGGAATGTCCCGCCATCTAGAGCGACGGAGGCGAATCGCGGCGCCGGGCGCCTGGCGCTGATCATCCGCGCTGCTCGCGAAAAGGTCGTCCGAGAGTGGTTATGGCAGTGCGCTGCATTCTGGACGCCGCGCTCCGTCGCGTCGCCGGCATGCCGCTCCCGGCCCGGCCGGGCGCGCTCGCCGAGGCGGCGGCGGTCTGACGCGGGCGGGTTTCGCTCTGCGCCGCGTCCGCCTCGGAGGATCGAGGCGCCTTGCGTTTGAATATAGTGGCCGCGTGCCCATATCTTCGTTGCGCCACATGCGGTGCGGAAGGAGGGCGTTCTGTGCTGAAACTGACGCCCGCCCAAAAAGCCCCAAGGCGGGGCATCTCGGTCCGGGAATGCCGATGGTAGATAGGCAAGGACAATAGCGGCGATCAGGCTGTCGAGCTTCGCAGCGTGGTCGCATGCCGAGTTATCGCGGCAAGGCATGGCATGACGGAGAGGCGGTGCTTTCTACCCGGCACGCGCAGGCCCCTCGGCCGGCATGCGTTATTGCCGCAACGACTCGAGAACCTATGCAAAACCGTCAGGTTGAGGACGAGCAGCGCGAAGCCGATATAGTGTCTCTGCGCCGCTTGGCGCCGGAGTACCGACCATGTCACTCGTCACCGCGCGCTTCGTTGTTCTGGGGCTCTTCCTGACCATGATCATTGGCGAATGTGCGGCCTATGCCGACCCGGCCGCCGTCGACCAGCCGCCCAGCGTGGCTTTCGCCATCACCGGTGCCGTCTCAGGCGCGCCGTCGACGGTGTACGGTTGGAACACCATCACCGACGAAGGGATCCTGATGCCGGCGCCCCCGCCATCGGCCTATGGGTTCCCCTGGCCGCCGAAGGGTTGAGCACAGGCGTTGACTTTTGTCTGGCTCCGGCCATACGTTCACGTCATGTTCTCGCGCACTTCCCGGTGCCTACGATGGCGGACAGTATGAAATCAGCGGCGAGCGCCGCTGCGGCAGCCGCAGCGGACGACGTGGTGAAATACGACGTGGCGATATCATTCCTCTCGCGCGACGAGCCGGTCGCCGCCGCACTATACGAGCGGCTGAGCGACGGCCTCCGCGTCTTCTTCTACCCCAGGAGGCAGGAGGAGCTAGCCGGCACCGACGGCCTGGAGTCGATGCGCCTACCCTTCGCCGACGAGTTCGCGCCTAGTGGTCGTGCTCTACCGCGAGCCATGGGGCAACACCGAGTGGACGCGGGTCGAGCAGACCGCCATCACCGAGCGGTGCCTGAAGCACGGGTGGGATTCGCTGTTCTTCGTCAAGCTGGACAACAGCTCGACGCCGCCCAAGTGGCTGCCCCGCACGCACGTGAGGCTCAACTTCGCCGACTTCGGCATTGAGCAGGCGGTCGGCGCGATCAAGGCGCGGGTGCAGGAGCTGGGCGGGAAGATTACCCCCGTCAACGCCGTCACCCGCGCCAAGCTGGTGCAGGCGGAGGCGGAGTACCTGGCAGAGCGCGCGGACCTGTTCAGGTCGCTCCCTTGGATCAGGGAGAACGTGAACCCCGCCGTGCGCGAGATCTGCTCCGAGATCGAGCGGCTGTGCCGCCGGGTCGCCGCCGAGATCGGCGTCAACGTGACGGCTGCCGCGGGCAACTCTTCCTGCGTGATGACCGACGGGAAGGTCAGCGTCGCCGCGGGATGGGTGCAGCCCTGGTCGAACGTCATCGACGAGAAGGTGCATTTCGCCGCCCGCGAGTTCAGGGGCAGGGTCCTCTTGCCCGGACAGCGGGGCTGGTATGCCTTCGGCAAGCCGCAGCTCCTGGGCGAGACGCGGTTCTGCCCGGAGCTGTCCCGCGTGCGCGAGCTGCGCTGGGTGGAGGGCGAGAAGCCGGCCGCGCTGATGACGGCGGCGGAGGTCGCGGACAGGTGCGTGCGCCTGTTCCTCGACTTGCACGCGCGCGCAAACCGGGGTGAGATCGACTTCAGCATCGATCTGGACTAACGGCGGCGACGCCGCACCATCGCATGACCTATAGCGGCCCCTGGACCTGCCCGCTCTGCGGCCAAGCTGTGGATTGGCGCGACGGCATCGCCATCCTGCCGCCGGGGCACCGCGAGGGCTGCCGTCTTCGCGACCACATGGCCGATGGAGAATGCGTGGCGTACCGCGACATCGCGCGGGCGCGAGCGCTGCTGCGGTGCGAGGCTTGACGGCGCCCACGCGGAGCGCGCGACGATGCGTCTCGGCCGGGCGAGGCGGTCAATCCGGCCCGAAGTTGCGCGCGCATTCCTGGCACTCGTCGAGCCCGGAATTCTCTTCGTAGATCGCTTTGATGAGGTCGGTAAGGTCGCGCCTGGTCTCGCCGGCAGCGAGCTTAATCTCCCCCGACGTGATCCGCGCATTCACCAGGCGGTAGGCCTCTTCGACATCGCCCCCGCCGTCGAAGTACGTCCCGTCGTGGTTCTCGCACTCCTCGAGAGCGCCAACCTCGCAGAGTATCCCTCGCGCCCAGTCGTTTCGGTCTTGATCCTCGACTGCCCGTTCCTTCCAATAGCCCATTTGATCGAACCTCCGCTTCACCCCGCGCACTAGAGCCGGCTCCGGCACGCTTCCCGATCGCGCCCTCCGCCCAAGATAGGATTGCGGCATCGCCGGTACAACTCGAGACCCCCCGCGAAAGCCGGGTAGGCGTGCCTACGCTAGGGCGGCGGCGCGAAGCAGCGCTGCCGTCGCGCGTTCACACCGTGCGTACATATTTCCGCGCCGCCGAGCGTCGCCCGAGCGTTGCCCTGCAAGCCGCTGATACAGTTACCTTATTTTCGCGAGATCGGAATAGGGATAGAGGAACTTGCCCGATTTGAACTCGGGGCGGATGGAGGATTGCCGCGTTGCCTGGGTGCTGCACACGGCGCTGGTAACCCGCAACCTCCAGCGCACCGCCGAGATCCGGAATATCGAGGCGATCCGCCGTCCCCCACCTAACAAGGTCCGCTAACGCCCGTCGATGTCCCTGTACGTCCCGCGAATGCCAGCGTTGCCTTGAGACCGGCGCCCGCGATCATAGGATAATCGCCGGGTGTTGGAATCGCATCCGCGCGCCCGCTTGTCGATGCTCGCGTGCGGCGATGTCGCGGCATGGGGGCGGCCGGGGTGGACGCGCATAGGCACCGGTGCCCTGCCTCGGAAGAAAAACGCTCGAGCGCGGCCGTGAGGCGCTGCTCGAGCGAAGTTTGCGGCGCGCCGAGGAAGCAGACGCGCCGCCGCCCACGTTGGCGGCACGACCAGCTTGGCGGTCTAGCTGATCCGGCCAACCGATCGAATTCGGAGCGCAGCGTGATTTTTGGGTTGCTACGTTATTTGGGAGTGATGCGAGCATCAATCTCAAAGCGCGAGATTATGTGAAGGAGATGCACATGACCCTGCTATCACCACAAGAGGCCAGCCGTCGCCTGGCGCAGCTCGGAGTGAGCCATTCCAAGTCCACCCTTAACCGCTACCGATGCATCGGCGGTGGCCCTGAATTCATCAAAATTCGCCGCACGGTCAGGTATCCCGATGACAGGCTCATCGCCTACGCGCACCGGATCACCTCGGGGCTCATGGCGGCGAATCATGTACCGGCCCAAGCGGTCGCCGACACAGCCATCCAACGCCTCGCCGAGCGTGACGCGCGCGCGGGCGAGCGCATGACCAGCGCCGAGACGGCGAGCGTGGCCGCGTAGCGCACAGCGCGTCAGCCGCGGGGGTGAGAGCCCACGGCTGCGCTGATTGAGGGAGAGTGGGAAGCATGTCAAGCGTCTCATCACGCCGCCGGCGGCGTCCAGCGCCAAAGACCGCCCCTGCTAGGCGGTATTGCAGCGGCCGTCCAGGCCAACTCAGCCACATCCGACCCGAGTTGCGCAGCCAAGCTGAGGTAGCGCTCGTCGAAATATGGCGCCGCGGGCTTGAGCGCGACGGATGCGGCGCGCTTACAGCCGAAGACATCGCAGAATTACGCCGCCAGGCTGCCGGCCTTCTTCTCAACATCGAATTGGTCTCGCGCCACATGCCGCGCCTCAACTGGATAGCCTATGTCGAACGCCACGGCGGCGATCTCGAGCGAGCCTTTGCCTTTCGCGACCCCGTCTCATGGCTGACGCGACTGTCCGCGAAGATCCGCGACCGAAACTCTCTCGAACTTTTCTAGGCAAACACAAAATAAAAGCGCGTCGCTCCGGCCAAGGAATGCGACGCGCTTTGGAGATGTAACGTGGCGAATTTTGAACTAACGGCATCCGAAGCACAAGCCAAAACGTCGCCGACGGCGATGCAATTTTCGCCCACCTCCCCGACCGTCGTCGCGCGCTCGACGCACACCGCACCATCGGCTGAGGAGATCGCCAGGACGTTCCGCGAGGCTATGGAAGCCGAAGGGATCGCGTTCAAGGGCTCTCTCACCGCTGACGGTCTCATTCATCGCGTCCATATCACCGGCCACCGCACGGGGAGCCGAAACGGCTGGTATGTCCTGCATCTCGACGGGATCCCCGCTGGCGCCTACGGCGATTACAAGCGCGATCTCAAGGCCAAATGGACGATGAAGGGCGCCCGCCCGCTGACGCGGGCAGAGCGCGCCGAGTTGGCGGCTAAGGCCAAGGCCGATCGCGCCCAGCGTGATGCGGAGGAGCGGGCGCGCCAGGCGAAGGCCGCCGATCGCGCGCTCGTCACGTGGGAAGCCGCCGCGCCGGCGACGGATGATCATCCCTACCTTAAGCGCAAGGGCGTCCCTGCCTTCGGGCTGCGCTGTGGAGAATGGGTAAAGGAGTGGGTCGACGGCGACACCGGCGAGGTCCATACCAAGCGCGTGCCGAACGCGCTGCTCGTCCCGCTCCACGTCGGCGCCAAGTCCATCGTCAGCCTCCAAGGCATCTTCGTCGGCGACAAGAACGCGCTCGGCCGCAACAAGGATTTCCTCACCGACGGCCGCAAGCTCGGCTGCTATTTTGTGATCGGCGCGCCCAAGCCGAATGCGAAGACGGGCATTCTCACCATCATCATTTGCGAGGGCTACGCCACCGGCGCGTCAATCCACATGGCCACCGGCGCGCTCGTCATCGTGGCTTTCGATGCCGGCAACCTCTTGCCGGTGGCCAAGTTGTTCCGCTCGCGGAAGCCGGACGCGCGCATCGTCATCGCCGCCGACAATGACGCCTGGACCGATCGGCCGGTCAAGAACCCGGGCGTCTTCCACGCGACCGAGGCTGCGCTTGCCGTCGCCGGCATCGTCGCGATCCCGGAATTCAAGAGCGTCGAGTCCAAGCCGACCGATTTCAATGATCTCCACATGGCCGATGGACTCGAGCGCTCGGCCGAAGGGCTCGCGGAGGTAAAGCGCCAGCTCGCCGCGGCGATGCGAGGCGATGTGGAGGCGCGGCCGGAACAGCCGGTAGCGTCAGCCGAACCGGCGCCGGCCGATGCTGCAGCCGAGCCACACGTCGACTTTGTGACCAAAACTAAGGTGGTCGCCATGTTTGGCGACGACGAGCACCTGACCGCCGAGGAGCGCGAGGCGCTCGAGGCAGACGGCACCGGAGTCGCCGGCACCATCCTAGTGACCAACAAACGCGGAACGCTTCCGTCAGGTGACCCCAACTGGGAGTCCAAAATCATACGCAGCGGGAAGGAAGATTTGCCGCGCCCGGTCCTCGCGAACGCCACGCTTATATTCCGTCACGCTCCTGCGGTTCGGGGCGTGTTTGGTTTCGACGAATTCGCGCAGCGAATCGTATTCCTCAAAGCGCCGCCGTGGAATCCGCGGGCGAATGTATATGGCCCAACCGACCTTGAGGTGACAGATTCTGACATCGTGCTGGCAACCGAATGGATCCAGCGCGAGGGCTGGCTATTCGTAACCCCAGCGATTGTCGCGGGCGCCATAGAGGCAATTGCGCGCGAGTTCACCTTTCATCCGGTACGCGAGTACTTGAACGGACTGCTATGGGACGGAGTGCCGCGGATCGGTCGTTGGGTGATCGATCACGCCGGAGCCGACGACACAGAGATTATCTCCGAAATGAGTTCTAAGTTTCTCATCGCTGCCGTCGCACGGGTATTCCGGCCAGGCTGCAAAGCGGACGCCATGCTGATCCTCGAGGGCGACCAGGGCCAAAAGAAGAGTACGGCTCTCCAGGCGCTCGCAAGTGCGTCATGGTTCGCCAACTCCCTACCTGATCTCTCGCACAAGGACTCCATGATCCAGCTCCAGGGCAAGTGGATCATCGAGATATCCGAGCTGACCACGCTCGACCGCGCGTCAGTTGGCAAGATCAAGGGGTTCCTTTCCTCGTCCGTTGATCGCTTCCGCACGCCACATGGGCGCTATGCGGCTGACCACCCGCGCCAGTGCGTCTTTGCCGGCACCGTGAACCCCGAGGAGGGTTACCTGCGAGACGCCACTGGCGCGCGGCGCTTCTGGCCGATCAAATGCGGCCGCAAGTTCGACGCCGAAGCGCTCGCCGCAGATCGCGATCAGCTATGGGCGGAAGCCGTCGAGTGCTATCGCCGGGGCGACCCGTGGTGGTTGAGAGAGGGGATGGAGCAGGCGGCAGCGGAAGAGCAGGAGGCGCGGTTTCAAGGCGATGCTGTGGACGACGTGATCGCGCAGTTCGTGTGTGGACTGCCCGAAGACTACACAGTCGAGACCGGGGTCAGCGTCGGGGAGGTGATGCTCGGCGGCCTGAACATCACGCAAGACAAATGGACGGCCGCCAGGAGCACGCAGATGCGCATTTCGGCCGTACTCAAGCGCTCGGGATGGACGCGTCGCCGTGTCACCACAATCGTCGGCAAGCCCGAGCGCTCCTGGCGGTACTTCCCGCCGCCCCGTCGCCTGCGTCACTTCAGTGAGCTTGGCCGCGGTTTTCATGTATGGCAAAGGACGCCGACGGGGTTCGACCACATGTGGTTTTTCCCTGACGCTCCCGGGGGCGCGATTTGGACGGACGGTCAGTTAGACCCGATCGAACCGCCGCCAGATGTCATCGCCGCGGCGGTCGCCTGCGCCCGCGGGCAGCGCGGTAGTTGACCGGCGAGCGCGCCGCGCGCTTCCGGACCGCACCGCCCTGTCCCAACTGACCTTCGATGGTCGGGACGGTGTGCATGCCTCAGCGCGCTCAAAGAATCTACGTAGAATCAGTAGTTTAGAATTTCACTCGGCGCCGATGCCTCCGACTGTCCCATGTCCCAACCCGCCTTCCCTTTAGCCTATGGCGGCTATAGGGGTAGAATAGCCATACAGGCTGCTCAACCGACTCCCCTCCTCTTACATCTAATCATAATGGTTGGGACAGTTGGGACAGTTGGGACAAGCCTTGATTATGAGGTGTTTTTCATCGTCCCAACCTCTGTCCCAACCTTTGTGGTTGGGACGTAGGCGCGCCGGGCTTCATATCTCCGCTGTCAGGCTGAGGGAGACGGCCACCCCACGTCAGCAAGGCCGGCTCGAGGCAACGCGCAATGATTACGGCCGAGGGCGTCTGCGCTGCCGTGCCACCAGGAGAGCGGATTGATTGTCAACGAGCCCGGCGGCGCGGGCGGCCTCACTGGTCACCTCGGCTCGGTGAGAGGTGGCGTTGCCGACCGGATTGGCCGCCCCATTTATAGGCGACCTTACCTTGGGAGTTGCCGATGTTGAGCAGACGCGATCGGTTGCTCCGGGCGGTCATTCTCTGCAGCAGCTTCGCGCGCAACCTCGCCTACTATCGGGCAGGGCAGAGCGGTTCGGCAAAGCATCTGATGCAGGCGGGTGGCGAACACACGTCGTTCTGGCGCCAGATTAGTGCGAACTTCATCGACATTGCCGTGCTCGAATGGGCGAAACTATTCATCGACCGCGATGGCGAGCACCATTGGCGACAGGTCGTGTTGGCACCCGCCGAGTTCGAGGCGGCGCTGCTCAAGCACCTTGGGCTGACCGCAGATAATTACAACGAGCGGCGCGAGGAGATCCGGCAATACCGGGACAAGTTCGTCGCGCACTCGATGACCTTCCCGTGATGCAGATTCCGACCCTCGATATCGCCTGGGCGGCGTTGCGCTTTTATCATGAGCACGTCGTAACGCAGGAGGCAGAGCCGGAGGATATAGCGGGATTGCCCGACACGAGCGACAAGCTCGCTAAGGGCTACGACCAATGCATGGATGAAGCGCTAGCAGTCTGCGGCAGCCAATAGTATGGGCGCCGCGCCGCAGATATGAGCGCCCGTTCAATATTGAACGTCACCATGCTAGGCAAGCAGTTCGAGGCTCTCAATGTCCAAATATGATCCACTTCGCGATCACCTTCGGCAGCAACGTCTCCACCAGATTGAGCTTACGTTCAGGGAGATCGAAAGCATCGTCGGCTTCCCATTGCCAGCGAGCGCGGAACGGCCTCAGTGGTGGGCAAACCAAGCCGCTCCTGGTCGACCGCAGCGTGAGTTGTGGCGTTCGGCGGGCTACGAGGCGTTCTTAATCCGCGGTTCGGATAAGGTGCAATTCCGCCGGCTTTCCTAGCGGGATCGAGGACAGTCCGGTCAAGTTGGCCAGATCGTTCACGACCGCTGCATCAGCGAGGCCGCCCGCACCAGGGGGAGCCACATCGGCGAGCGCCCCGCAACTCGCCCGCCGGCCTAAAACACCGCGCACTCGCCGGCTGCGCTCGCTGGCGCCCCCGCCTCTGCCGGCGCTGCACAGGCCCGTACCGCCTCGCCAGCGGCGCCTGGAGCGATCTCGCTACCTCGAGGCACCGATGCGAACGATGCCAGTGCGACGCAGAGCTACGGCCTCGGTCGCACCTCGAGGCCATTGCCATCGGCGAAATACGCTAGCTCTTCAGGCATCTGCTTGAACATCGCCAACACTCCACCAAGGATGGGCAAGGGAACGGCCGTGAGTTCACCGAACCTCGGTGGCAAGGTGAACGAGTATGATCGCTTACTTGGGACATCCATCGCCGAGCCGCCACCGACGATCCATGTCCCGGCCGGGATGTCCATCTCGTAATGAAGGCTGAGTTCCCCCGTGTCCGGATCCTCGGCGACCTCTCCACGGTATTTCACGCCGCCCGAATCCGTGCCGTGAAGTCTGCCGTCCTTGACGACAAGCCCGCCGATGCCAATGCCGTTCACACCGGTGAAGACGAATCCCCATACGCCATCTATCGCCATGGGCTACCTCCTGCGCAATTATAGCAGGGGCGGCGTGGCGGCGCAGGATGGCGCAAGCGCGCGAGAACTGGCAAGCGCTGCCGACCGCCGCTGCGTAGGAGACCGACCGTGGCGAACGAGCGATTCGACTGGAACGAGCCGGGAATGCCCGCACCATCCGACCAAGTCTTCATGCTGGCGACGCCCGCACACATGCTGACCAAACTGCATTGGGAAATCCACACCTTGCGAAAAGCCCTCTCGGAGAAGCCGGATCATTTAGGGCACACACACGCGCCGTCCTACTGCGCTTTCAACTGCGCGGTGACAGCTTGGCATCTGGCTGACTGGGCGTGGAAAGCGTCTTCGCCTGAGCAGCACGCCGACATTCTTAAAAGCCTTGGCATTGAGAGCCGCGGCCATGATAAAAACGATTTCGTAAAGTTCCAGGTTGCCCTGATGAAAAGGAGTCGTGCGCTTCACATCTGCCGACAGGTCGCGACCGGCTCAAAGCACATGACCGTCACTGCTTATCCTGACCCGAACATCCGGGCAGAAATGCGATGGGAAAGTGAACCTGAAAGATTCGGAGAGATGCGATTTGGTGACCCGTTCGCAGCGCATTTCTACCGGCTTGTGCTGTCAGACAGCGGTGTCGAGCGAGCGGCCCTCGACGTATTCGAGGAGGCATTCAAGAACTGGCAGTGGTTCCTGGGGGAATGGGGGTTCATCGAAGGAACTCTCGTGCCGGCGCCACCGCGGTCTATTTGATCACGATCGCGATTCGCACCCGCGCTATCGCCGTCACCACTGGCCGCGCCGGACGAACAACTGCAGCAAGGGCACAAATAGGCGATCTCGAGCGCGGTGAAGGTGCTCGGCGCCAGCGCAGTACTGTAGCCATACGGACTATCAGGCGTCGGGGTAGCCGCCCCTAACCTCCAAGCGGACCGCGGCTCTAAGCTTTGCCCCGTCTGGCATTGCCGCTCATAGCCCTTCGCTAACAAAGTCGTGATAGCACCATACCCCCGTTGATCGATCGATCCGCGGGAGAGTGCTCATGATTCGTCGCCGGCGTTATGTGACCGCGCTCAACGCGGTAGTGGCCGCGCTGGCCCTTGTGCTGATCAACGCGACCATCGCGCGCGCAGACAATTTCCCGGCCGCCTCAGGTCTGTCGAATTCCCCCGGCGAGGTGCCGGAGGCATTGACCCCGGCGGGTAAGGCCGCGCCGGTTGGTGCCGGGAACCCGTTAGCGGTCTCAACGGCGCCGCTGGCGACAAAGGGCGCCTCATCCGCACTCGAGGCGAGCCACGAGGCTAAGCCATCCGCCGGGCTGCTTGTCGGCTTCTCAGGAACGATCAAGGGCGCCGTTGCCAACACGACCTATTGGCTGATGGTCTTCGACCTCGCCGCAGTGCCCGCAAACGGCACCGTCGCGCCAGCGCATTCATACCCGATCACCACGGACGGCAACGGGGTCGGCGCTTTCTCGATCGCGTGGAATGGAACGCCGGATAGCTATTCCAACGGCATCGCCTTCGGACTCAGCACCACGTGCTGCTTCACCTACACGGCAGCCGGAGCCTTTGTCGCATATTCCTGGCAGGTGCAATGATGCGAGTTCTGAAGCTATCCCTTTTCGCGGCGCTTGCGCTGGCCCTCGCCATTTCCTCAGCGCAATCTGAGACAGCGACGATTAGCTGGGCGCCCTATGTCCCGTTTGATGCCTTTTTCGGCACGCCGGGGACATACACCCAGACGGTTCCGGCGAACGTCTTCCGCCTTTACGCGGACGCATGTTCCGGCGGGGGCGCCGGTTCCGGCACCACCGGCGGCGGCGGCTTCGGTGGCGGTGGCGGATCGGGTGCTGCCTGCTTGGTTCACTACCCGCTGCCGGTGACGCCGGGGCAGTCGCTTACGATCGTGGTTGCCCCCGGCGGCGTTTCGGCCACTCCGACCAACGGCGGCGTTACCTCCGTCAGCGGTACAGGGGTTGTCTTTCCCCCTCTCGCCGCGGGGCTGAGTGCCAATATCTCCGGTACGTCCGCGACCGGCGCGAGCGCCGCTTTCCCTGGCACCACGGGCGGCACCGCCCCTGGAAATCTTGGCGCGGCCAATGTGCTCGGGCCGCTTATCGGCGGCCTTGGTGGCAGCACCGGCGTACCAAACTCGCTAACCCCTGCCGGCGGCAGCGGCATCTTCCCCGGAGGCACCGGCAACAACAACGGCAACCCGAGCAGCGGCGCCGGCGGTGCTTCCGCTTTCGGCCCTGGCGCGAATAGCGTGACCGGAAGCAATGCAGGTTTGACGCCGACGGGTTATGGCGGCGGCGGCTCGGGCGGCTCGCAGTTCGGTGGCACCGGCCCGTTCGCCGGCGGAAATGGCGCGCCCGGCTTCGTGCACCTCTCGACGCAATAGTCGCGGCAGTTAATCGCTCGGCACCCCGATGGTCGTGACCCAAGCTGGTGAGATCACCGGCCATCGCCGGCGAGGAGCGAGCGATGTCGAGCGACGAAGTGTGGCGGATCACTGATCATGCCTGTGCGGCATGTCTTGGCCGCGTCCTCGCGCGTAATGCCGCCGACGGCCAGTGCATTGCGCGCTGTGCCGACTGCGGCCTCGAAGCCGCCGGTGGCGCCGAGGCTATCTGTGCATGCGACGCGTTGCCGGATGGCTTCAAGATCCGCCTCAAATGCCAGCGCCAAGCGCAGCCCAGCCCTGATTTTCCGGCCGAGATCATCGCCGCAGAGGCCGCGCCATGAACGCAGCGCCAAGCGTTTCGTACCTAGAACTAGAAGGCTGCGCGGGCAAGCGCTTCTTTCGGTGCCAGGCGCTGCGCTCGACGCTCTCGACCGACGGCTGCTCCGCGAATTGGCGCCGCGCCCAGCGCCTCCGGCCGGACGAGATCACCGGCGTCCATCTCTGCAAGTCATGTCCTATCGGCGCCGCTCATGCCGGCGAGCGCCACATCCATCGCTCACGCATCTTCGGCGCCGGAATATGCCCACGCTGCCGCCGCGGCGGCGCGCGGATGATCAGTGGCCGGCTTTGCGTCGGATGTTACAACCGCGGCTTGGAATTCAAAAAGCAAAAGAACGGACGGGGCACGCTGCCGCTCTTCCGGTTCGACCCGCGCCGCGTCGGAGTTGTCATCGATGGTGCCTACGTCGTGCTTCGCGATGAGCATACGGCCGATGTGCTCGAGCTTATCGTACAGACGCTAAGCGTGACGCCCAGCCGATTGAAGTTCACCCGCGCGGGCGGCGGCCCGGTGATCACCACCGCCGAGCTGGCGGCGAGGTATCGCGGGAACTCCGAGCGCCCGGCACGGAAGCCACACGGCGCCGCCGTGCCAGGCGGCAAGCGTCGGCGGACGGCGGCATGAGGGGAAGTATCCGCGCCGAAGCGCACGGGCGGGCGGCCCATGCGGTGATGCGCTATCTGCACGGTCACCAAGCGGTGCCCGTTCGTCTGCACCAGCCGGTCGACCGTGCCACCGAGCCTGCGCCGAAGAACCGCGACCAGATCGAAGAACGGATCCGCCTGCTACTCTCTGTGCCGGCGGCCGAGATGCTGCACCTTGGCGCGGAAACCACCTATCTCGCGGCGGAGCGGCCGGAAATTAAAGCGGCGCTTGCCATGGCACGTCAGCTTGGTGGCGATGAACCGGTGGACCACCTCGAGCGATGTCTGGACGACACCCTCGCCTCCCTCAAGTCGCCACGCATCCGGCATGCCATCGGCGCGCTCGGCGCCGCCTTAATGCGGGCGCCGCGCGGCGAGATGGGCGCTGCCGAGGCACAGCGCACCATCCGAGCGGCGCTCCGCGATCGGCGCGCCGTCGATTTTGACCGGCCCGGGCATCCGCGCACCATCTACGTGCGCGCGGGCGGTTAGCAGTAAGACCCCGGCCGTCTGTGCAACCAGTGGCAGACGACTGCACAAAGTGTATGAGCTAATCTATGCGCGAAACCCGGCTAACGCGACAGCAGGCCAGGATGTCCATTGAACTTATGGTTGCAGTTTTCGGTCTGGTGGGAACACTCGCTACGGCCTTTGGCGCGTGGCGAAGCGACCCGGCATACCTGAAACGCACACTCATCATCATTTCAGTTTTCTTGGCCCTGGCAAGTATTGCCGCGACCCTCGAACTTGCTACTAGGTCGCGAAATGAGGGACAGCTCGCCGCTCGACTAGAGCGACAGTGGACGTTGCTTTTGTCTTCCGAGGTTCATCAGGTCGAAGTCGAACTATTGATAGATGGAGGATTTACCCAGCTAGATCGGGCTCAGGAATTTCTGGGAAAAGTAGAGTTCACAATAGACGATCTCCTAATAGTGGGTCCGCCAAATTCGGGGGCAGGAGCGAGTGCCACACCCATGTTCTCCAAAGAAAATATATCGAAGTCGGGTCTATTGGGCGTGCCGGTCGCTGAAATTAAAAAAACCGCACATGATCAGAAAGCGACGATCGTGCAATCGAATTGTGTCGCATCAGTTTTCGCGACTAAAACGGTGCTCCAATCAAGCACGGCCGATGAACCAGCTCACAAGCACGAGCTGATCTGCGCGTTGAGGGTATCTACAAAAATGCCACGGGATAATTTCACCTTGGCTGACATTTTTAATGCTAAGCAGATAGCTCTTTTCCTACCAAATTATCCGCTGCCGTGTGCCGGACCGTGCGGCGACGTAATTATAAGCGTGCGCGCGATTCTGCCGAGTATGGACGGGCTGTTTCCTTCGCTTGTCGAGATTTCGCCACAGGTATATTCCTCGAATCCAACCGAGGTTGGAGCAAATGGAGGTACGTTCAGGCTCCCTGGTTCCACCACACTTGATCTCGCGAAATCATTTTTCCGGCAGTCGTATGGATTCGCCGACAAAGACAGCTTTCCTCTAACGATCGGTATGATTCATGGGCTTTACGTCTATTTCACGAAAAGAACCGAGACGGACCTCCGTGTGGTCGATGTCATCTGGTCGACGACCTATGACGAGGACGCGTTAGAGGGTGCAATCGACCCGACATTTCGCAAAGTCGCCACGATTTACGGGACGCCGGATTGGTGCGGATTTGGTGACCGCTCGGTCTGCTGGCATCGCTTTATCGCGATGTCGCCTGCCCGCGACTAATGCCTCAATGAACCGGATCCGCGTGTGCGGGTCCCATGAGCTTATCGGCCATGGGCGTCTGGCGTCGGGTTCCATCGACTAGCCGCAGACGGATACGCACCGCTCCTCCGCATAGTCCCATGCCGAGAATTCGACAGTCGGCCCAGATGGCCGATTAGGACGCTTGGCGCTATCGCTCGCGCGGCCAGCGGCGTCGCCGGAATGCGGCGGCGATCCGGGCAGGCATGGTGTCCATCATCATGTTCAGCGCCTCGGCCTCGGTGATTTCAGTCCCCCACTCGATCTCCTTGGGACCGCCGGCGTAGGGCTTCCAGGCCCGTGTCTTGCGGGTCCACACGTGCGTCGGGTTGGACCGCGACGGGCCGCGGAACAAGGCGCCGTCGTTTTCAATGTAGATCATTGGCTCGCGGCGCTCATCGCCCCCGTCCCTTCTCCCTCCGCTTGGCGAGCCGCACGCCAGCACCGCCGCCGTTTTCGGCTATGAACTCGACGCCGGCGTGTTCGAGCGCTCGTCTGATAGCGGCGAGGTTATTGACCGTTGGCACTCGCCGGCCCTTCTCGAAATCTCGAATGGTGCTCAGGCTGAGGTTCGCCTGAGAGGCAAGCGCTTGCTGCGACCACTCGAGCAGGCCACGGGCTGCCCGCGATTGGGACGGTACGATCATCAACCCATTATTGCTGACCCAACGATAATCGTCAACTGACAACGAAAAGTGTTGACAGTGTCATGGGTCAACGAATATCGTCTTTTTTAGACGATTTACGTTGATGCGGTGATTGGCATGAATTCCGCCGAAATCTTGCGGCGCGAGCGGGCGCGGCTCGCCTTCGTTGAGAACGTCGCCGAGTTCTTGGGCGTCACCGGCACCGCCGCGGACGCCGAGTTGGTCGCCAACTACTACATCCAGGAGGGCGTCGCCAAATTCGACGGCAGCGTCTACGCCGTCAAGAACGGGCTATTCCTCGAGAATGACGTGTTGATCCGGGCGCTCGCCATCGCGAAGGCGGCGGCGCGCTCATGACCCACAAGTCCCCATACGCCGATCGCATCTTCGCCCTCGCGCCCGACCACGACCCGCGGCATGTCGAAGGCTACATGCGGGCCGAATTCGGCACGCTCGACCACCTCGGCCCCGAGCGCTTCGCCGCTGAGGTTCGCATCTCCGCCATGTGCGTCGACGCCGCCGGGCTCGAGCAGGCCGAGCGCATCGCCGAATCCTATGGAATATGAGGGGAGAGTATGGCCGCCCGTGACATGTCCGAGCGCCAGTTCATCGCCGCGGCGCCGGACCGCCAGCATGGCCGCTACCTTCGCCCATTTCCTCGCCGGCGCCGCGCTTGGCGCCACCGCGGCGGCGATTGTCGTTGCGTGGATTGCCGGCGAGCATGCCCGGTTGATTCTTGACACAACCCCGATAACAGAAACAGATCAATGTAACCAATGCGCGAGTTACCTACCGCCAGGCGGCAGCGCCGCCTTTTTCTGAAGGAGTTGAACTTTGAAGCGCAATACGCTCTCCGCCACCGCCGCCAGTGCAATCATCAGGCTCACCAAGCGCCTCGCGGGTATGTACGAATCGCAGGAGGAGATCGATGCTCGGGTCGAGCGCGAGATCGATTTCGTTCGCGGCGAAATTCTCATGGCAACTCCGGACACCTTGACGGATGTCACGGGTCTACTGGTGACTCTGCACCACCGCGCGTGGACCAACGAGACTGAGGACGATGAAGAGGATCCGACCCGGACCTCCCTGGTGATCGCCCGAGTGCTCAAGATTGTGGCCGAGCACGCCGGGGTCGATCTACGCGCCATCGGGGGTGATACCCTGATCGATTACGACTGCGACGTATTTCCGGAGTTCGCGGCCTAGTCACGCCACGACCTGAAGGCCGAGGGAGCGGCGCCCTAACGGGCGCCGTTTTCATTTCCGGTCCGCGCCCGGAAATCGCCACTCGTCATAGGTTATGACTTCGTGCGGTGCCTGCGGAGCCGCTAATTTCCTAGCGTTTCAAGCGTGGGCGGCGCCGTTGCTGGCAGCTTTTGCTGGACGTTGCCACTGCAAATCCCGCCAAAAAACTACCTGATCGCCTCAAGTCGCCTCAACGAGCAACATCCCGTTTGGTCGTGACGGCACGCTTTGGCTCGAGATTGATCAGCTCGATCTGAGGTGCACCAGATGCTCGCCGTATCCGAAGCGCTACTCTACGCCGAACTCGGCACCCACGGCCGCGGCCCCTGGGCCATGCGGAAATCGTTCCTTGCCGGGCTCAGCCCTCTCGGCCGCCGGTCCTACGCGCGAACCATGCGCTACGCCGAGGAAATCGCTGACGGTCTTCGCGCCGCGGACCGCCGGCGCGTCGATCATGACGTAACCGCACTCACCGGACGGGCGAAGGGCGACACCCCCGCCGGCCGCCAGTTCAGCAAGGCGCTGGGCACCCTGGCGTCGATGACCAAGGCGCTTCGCTCCCGCCCGATCGTCATCAAAAAGGCAGAGATTCCGGGGCACGGGCGCCAGGTGGTCGCGAAGGCCCTCGATGCGTTGCGGAGCGGCGATCTCAACGCCGAAGAGCGTGGGCAGCTCATGATCAAGCTGAACGCGCTCGCCGAGCGCGTATTCGCGAAGGCTGAGACCGCACACCCCGCCGTCGACCGCCTCGACGCGCTCCAGGCGAAGCTCGACGCAGCGCTCGCCTCAGGGCAATCCGGCGCGGCCGAGGGCTTGATCCGCGATGCGCTCAAGCTGATCCGACGCGGGAGCCTGACCGGACCCGAGCACGCACATCTATCGCTTCTCATCAATGAGCTTCGCTCGAAATTGGAGGCCGCCGCCGATGGCTCAAAACAGTAAAACGCCCGCGCCCCTCACCGAGGCTCAGCTTCACGTCCAGCTCGTCGACGCCCTCGCCGCCTGCGACGCCGCCCGCCCGCGCCTGCGCCGCGCGCTGATGACCGCCGACGAGGATACCACCCCCGTCCGCGCCGAGATCACCGCGCTAGAGGCGCGCGTGGCGGAATTGAAGCGCCTCGGCACGCAGCTCGCCGCCGCCCGTGAGCGCGATGCCGCCGCAGACATCGAAAACGCAGCGGCCCGATACGCCGTCAACGCCCTCGGCCGCCTCGAGGATTTGCTCGCCGCCCTTCAACCACCGCCGCACCCGGGAGCCTGATAATGACCGACGCAATCACCGCTGCTGCCCACGGGGTCGCCGAGGGCCGCCAGCAGGCCAAACGCGCGCATGAAGCGTTCGCCGAGGCTCAGGCCGTCGTCGACCATCTCAACGGGCGCGTCGCCACGCTCCAGACCGAGCGCGGCGCCCTCGTCGCCGCCGGCCGCGTCGCAGACACCAACGGCAAGCTGGCACTGCGCCTCGCCGTCGTTGACGCCGATCTCGCGGACCTTGCGCCGCTAGTGGCGGAGGCAAACGCCAGCGCGGCCAAAGCTCAGGGCGCGGCAGCACAGGCCGATCAGGCCGTCGCCCGCGCCGAGCAACACCTGGCGATCGCGACCGATGAGAAGCTGCAGGAACGCCTTGCCGAGCATGCCGGCAAACTCGACGAGCTGCTGCTCCAAACGCTCACCGAATTGCGCGCCGTCTGGACGCGTCGCGGCGCCCGGCCCACATGGTTTCCAAGCACTGGTCTGGCCGATGAGGTTTATCGACTTCATCTCATGGCGAATCAGGTGCGCCGGTGAGCGCCGCCGCCACCCGTCGTCCCGGCACCAATGGGCGTCCGCATCCCTTCAGCCAGCGCACGCGCCGGAAAATTATCCGGGCGCTCCGGGACAAAGCACTCGCCGGCGACCCAGCCTCTGCCGAGGTGCTTTTGCGGCTTGGCCAAAATCCCGGCCGCGATCCTGCCAATTTCCAGGTCTCAGGCGATGGCCGAGCGAGATAAGAGCGGACGGTACCGCCCTGGCAAGTCCGGTAACCCGGGTGGTCGGACGCGTGGTCAGGCCCTGGTGCAGGTTCAGCTCCGCAAGGAGTTGGAAAAGCTCGCTCCCCAGGCCATCGAGCACCTGTCCCGGCTGGTGGCGAAGGGAAATATCATCGGCCTCCGCCTCGTGCTCGAGCGCGTGCTGCCGCCGCCAAAATCGGGGCCGATAGCCGCGCCGCTCGAACTCGAGGGCACGCCGCAGCAGCAGGCTGCGCACGTCGTCGCGGCAATGGCCGCCGGATCGATCACCCTCGAGGACGCCCTTGCGGTTATGTCGGCGCTGGCGAGCGCGCAGCGAATCACCGACTCCGCCGAGCTTGCCGAACGCATCCGTGAGATCGAGGCGCGGCTCGCCGCGCTCACCGGCGAAACGCCGCTGACTCAGCTCGGCTCGCCCCAGGCGGCGCTCCCAGCTCCGACGGTCGCGCGCGATGAAAAATAGCACCCGCGCCTCGCTCGAGCGCCGCATCGCCGCCGCCGAGAAGGCTGTCCAGAAGAGATGGATCGATCGAGCGGTCGCCGCCCTGGCGGACGAGATCAACGCTGCGCCCGATATGGTGGGCAACGCTATCGCCTCACGCCTTCGTCGCCTTCCACGCCTCCAGGCCGCGGATCCCGCGTGGCACACCGATACGGTCGTCGCAATCCTCAGGGCCACCGCAGAAATAGACCCCGATATGGCGCAGCGGGTCGCTACGAAGCTGGGCATCGAGAAAGAGGAGTATTGAAAATGATAGCGCAACCGAATCTCGGCAAGGCGATCCAGTTCCTAAACTCGCTCGGCTCGCAGACCGGCGACGATCTGAAGCTCGGCAATCTGCTCTTCGATCTGATCGCCGCCCATAACCAGCTCAAGGCCGATCACAACGCGCTTCAGGCGCAATACGCGGCTCTCCTTGCCCATCTCGACACCGCGGACGTGGCCGGCATCGGCAATGCCAACGTGGCGACTTTCGGCGCGGCAGCCTCGACGGCATCAGCACCGCTGATCGGCTCGCTCTAACCCGACCGATCGATACGCAGGCTGATACATCGATCTTGGAAGTGGGACAGGATATGAGTCGCGAGCATTTCGAGATCAACGCCGCAGGCATCATCGGTAGGTCCATCCGCCGTCGCCAGGTGGCGAAAGCTTTCGCAGTCCAGTGCCTGCCCGCGCGTCTCACAGCTAGCGCACCGCCCCCGACTACCGTCGGCTTGTTCCTTGGAGTTGGAGCGCGCCCATGAGCGTCGAGGTCTTCAATCCGCAAATCAGCATCATCCTGAAGAAAAACATCGGCCGCGCGACCGTCGATGGCTTGGCCGCCGCGTCTACGCGCTTCACCGGAACATCGCGGAACATCGATCTGACGCCGTACCTCGGGGAAGAGGGCTCCGTGGTGACGCAGAAGTCCGTTCGCGCTCCGGCCGGCATGTTCACCATCACGCTCGCCGACAAGCTGACGCCTGGCGAGCATGAATCGCTCTACGGCGTGATCGAGCCGATGGACGTGATCGAGATTCGCATGGCCCGGGATACGTCAAAATATGTCGGCGGGGGATACGCGCAGAACATGCCGCTGATGATGCGCGGCTTTGTCACTGACATTGCGCGCAGCGAGGAGATGGTCGGGAGCGGCACTGACGCGCGGCCAGTGCGACAGGTGCTCATCACCGGCCAGGACTACGGCAAGATCCTGCTGATAAACCAGGTGGCGTACCTGCCGAACATGGTGACGGGACAACAGCTCCTTACCTACTTCAAGCTGTTCGTGAACTACCGAAGCGGCATAAATCCCTCCAGCGCCAATCCCGCGCAAGACGCATCGGCGTTCGTGTCGGACGTGATCAACAAGGCGGTGAACCCGTTCCTGGCGGCCATGATCACCGCCGCGACCGCCAACGGCGTTGCCCAAGGCGTCTCCCCAATTCTCAGTATCCAGGTAGATGCGACTGTCCAAAACGGAATTGTCAGCCCGTTTGGGACCAATGAATGGCCCGGCGGCACCATCTACGATCTCCTGCGATATTACGGCGATGTCGGACCTTGGAATGAGCTCTACGTCGAGGACCGCGAGGATGCGCCATATCTCGTCTACCGGCCGCTCCCCTTTAAGGACACCGAGGGGAATTTCATCCAATCGCCGACCGAACAGCCTACGCTGAACGTCATCACCGATGTCGAGCTTGTATCGCTCCGTGTGGGACGCTCGGACACCGGCGTCGCGAATTACTACTGGGTCGACAATCAGAGCTACCAGCTTGTCCAAGCGCCGATCCTTCAAGCTGCCATTGCCACTTCGTCGCAGGCCGATCTTCTCTATCTCGCGGATTACCCCAACAGTTCGCCGCAGCTCTATGGCTTCCGGCGCATGATGGCGCAGACACAACAGGGGCCGCGGTTCGACGGGCTACCGGCGGCGCAGTTTAACCAAGAGAGCGGAACTGCGATCGACTTCGTCAATGCCAAGCGCGCGACGCTGATCGCCAACAACAAGGATGCCGTCGTTTTCGAGGAAGGAGCGATGCATCTCCGCGGGAATGAGGCGATCAAACCCGGATCGTTCGTGCGTCTCCTCCGCGGGACCGAAAACACCGGGGGGACGGTTTCGGGCGGATTCACGGCCGAATATTACGCCCATACGGTCCAACACGAATTCGTGCCCTTCCGGAGCTATGTGACAACGGTCCATTTCGATCGCGGCACCGGGTTCATCCAACGCATCCAGCGGGGCAACGGCGTCGACGCACCGGCGCTGGCGGAAATGAGCCCGGACGGCGTCTATGGCAACGGTTGAGATGAGCGACGCAGTGCCCGGCGCGACCACGATCACTCCGACGAACTGACATGCTGCTCACTCAAACCCTTCTCGGGTTTCTGAACCGGGTCTTTGACAAAGACCCCGGCGAATTCCTCGCGCTTCGGATGCGATATCCCGCGGGCGACATGACGTGGGTAATTTCCGATGGCGTCCTGACCGCCTCCGTCGTCGGCGGAGTGGGGCAGGGCTTCACAGCCGATCTATCGGACTACACCCTGCAGTCGCTTTCCGAATTCATCGCGGGCCAGACCGGATTCACGGTGGTCTACGCGGACACGTCCGAAGCTCAGCAACTCTCGGCGCTTGTTCTGATCGATTCGTCCGGCGATCAAAGCCAATCCAACGGCGACCATCTGTACGGCTATACGAGCCTGCTGTGGTCGTACATGGAGGCCAACGCCGCAGAACTTGAGTTGGCCGCCGATCAAATCGAGCAGTTGCCGGCTCAGATGAGCATTCCGACGGCCGACACGTATTGGCTCAGCTTCCTCGGCAATTTCTACGGCATACCGAAGGGGACCATCAACGTCGTCCCAAGCGGCGGTGGCGCGTCGGTCCCGGTGCCGGAGCCAGACACGATCTATGGCCCGCGGATCGTGCAGACAGTGCTTGCGCCGCGCGGGAACAACGTCGCGATCGAGATGGCTATTTCGCCGATCATTGGCGGCCAGCCCATCCTCGTCACCGACGCGCCGATCACCTCGGCCGGCACGCCGCAATACAACAGCGCGATTTCCTACAACGGCGCGCACGAATACAACGTGACGACGCAAGGCAGCTACGGACTTTTTGACGTTGAATACGGCTTCGATCTCCTGGGCAGCGAGACGCTGACCGATTTCGAGACGCGCGTGAAGGCCGTCATCGAGCAATTCAGGGACGGCGGCACGCATCTGCGCGAAATCAACCTGCTGCCCAGCGTCATCAATGATAGTGCTCCGGATCCTACGGATGGCGCGTCGCTGACGGTCGCTACCACAAACTTCTATTCTGGTGGGGCGCTACATGACGGCGTCCTCACCTATTCCGGTTTCTCGTCGGAAACGGAATCGCTGACGCCGATTCCGCCGCCGGGACTGTACGTGAATTCGGCGCCGGGTTTTGCGCTGCTGGATGCGGCGCCGGGTTCGGTACTCGCATTGGCGCTCATGCGGGTGGCAACCGATTGGACGGGGCCAGCACTGAACCTGCGCCGCGCGTCGGATGGAGCAACGCAAGACATACTCTTCACGCCCGCTGGCGATCTCGATACCTTGAGCGTCCGGAATTTCTTGGGTGTCAGCGCCGGATACGTGACGGCGCTATACGACCAGAGCGGCAATGGGAATCATGCGGTACAGCCGATTGCCGCGCAGCAGCCGCAACTAGTTCTGAGTGCCACGCCGGCGGGCCGACCGACCCTCTATTGGCCTGGAACCGGAAACCAGAACCTCCAGATTGCGTCCTCTGCCTCGCTCGACGACTTTTTCGATGGCGGTGGCTATGTCGCGGCCGTCTCGCAACCGCTCGGCAACATCCCCGGTGCCTTCCCACGCCTTTTCTCCAAGGGCGAGATCACCATCCTGCTGAACTTCGGCGGCGGCGTTGTCGATTATGTGATCGACAAGACATTCTCCGTCACGGCCGGCCAATGGTACGCGGAGCAGGGTGGCGCCTACAATTACGGCGGCTGGTTCACATTCGGTGGAACCTATAACGACAATTCGCTCGCGCCGCCGACCCTTCGGCTGTACGGCAGCGGCAGCGGCACGTTCTTTACCGCCACAACGCCAGTCGGCGTCCGCACCAGCGATGCCGGCCAACCGCTCATCATCGGCAACCGCTCGGGGCTCGATCGGACCTGGGAGGGCGGCATATCCGCGTTGGTGATCTTCCGCGGCAGCGTGCCGGTTCCGCCGACTCAGATACCGGTTATCGAGGCGGGCTTGCGCGACTATTACGGAACGTACTGAGGGCGCGCTGGCGAAACTCGACCACGAGCGCTTCGCGCGATGTGACTGCCGTCACAACATACCCGCTATCACCCTGCGCTACGATCTGCAGGCGTCAACTGGGAGCCCCTCATGGCTATAGGTTTTGAAGGTGCAATGCACCGTGCCTACTCCTACCAGGAGATCGAGAGGGGCGAGACTCCGCTCTACGCTGGGAATTTCTTGTTCGCGCGGATGGAAAACGGGGTGCCGTTTGTCATTTATGCCGGCGAGGGCGAAAGCATCCGCGGTGCCTGCAGCCGATTATGGAGCGCCGCGCGCGTCAAATACGCCGCCACGCTGCTTTACGCCCGGCACAATCATAGCGAACAGGATCGCGTAGCCGAGCAGGCGGATTTGGTCGCGCGGCATAACCCTCCGATGAACCGGCACGCCTGAGAGAGTTTGCATCACCTCATTCCGTGAGTTGTCTGGCGGGCAGCCGATCGGCGAAGAAGGCGGCGTGACTTGCTCACCTAGCCCGCCCTAATGCCTTGCGGCTTGCGCACGGCGCACAGAATGCCATATGCAGCGCATGGCGGACTCGTATGAAAGCACCCGAGCCGCACTCGACGGCGTCATCGAACTGTATCGCGGCGGCCTTTCCGGTGACCAGCGAAAGCCGGCGCTGAGTCGCGATCAGGCGATAGAGCTGATCAAGGCGCTTGGCTTTACGCGAGGCGACGCTATGCGCTGGCTTGATGGACCACGACGCCCATGAAGGCGGTCAACGTTCTGAAGGGAGCACGCCCGATGACCAATTCCGAAGTAGTCGCGGTAGTAGATTACCGCCGAATGGCAGAACGGTGCCGTGAGATGGCCACGCGCACGACCAGACCGGGGCCGCTGTTGAGTCGAGCGGAAGCGTTTGAAGCAGACGCCACGGCGATTGAAAAGGAGCGCAGGGGCGTCGTCCTCTGAGGCTCAGCGGTCGCACGTCGCGCCGAAAACAGGTGGAGTTCACCCAGTTAGCGCGGTCCGAACCAAGCGCCGCAGGGGCGGCGGAGAGGGCCTATGTCGACATTCGCTCAAGTCCCCAACCTGATCGATCCACAACAAGCACTTGATGTTGGCTTTGCGGAAGGAAGCCCGCTGCGCGAAAAGGGTGGCAAGCCTGAATTGCTGAACAACATGCGTGACGCTTATTATGAGACGCCATATCGGCAGGAGCGGTGCAAGAGCCGCTACTATTCGATGTGGCGCCGAGGCTTCGATGCCGGCTACTTGGGCCAGCCTAAGCCGTCATTGATAGTCTAGCAGATCCACGCTTCCCTGAAGCGGCAGGCTCAAGTCTCGATCGTCGGCAGCGACGGACCGGCGATCCATGCCGCCGTGCTGGACCGGAGAGGGCTACTCTAGGTTCCTCGAGCGTAGCCAAATCCTTGGTGACGCCCAAGCGGAAGTGCCGTCCTCAGCGCGCCGCGCCAATGCCGCCGGCCCCAGCGTGTGACTCGCTCGTCTCACTTTGGCTCCCTATATGCCTTTCGGGAACATACGGGAAAGGTGAGACCGATGCTGACTATCGAATGGATCAGACATCGCGGACCCGACGAGCCGCCGGCTGTTGTCGAGACAATCCCTTGTCGCCAGAATACGCTCGCCGATGCCGTCGAGATCGCTAAGGCCCAATTCGACGCCACAAGAGAAAGGCTCCCACTCAATCCTCCGGACGGCTTCAGGATCGTGGACGAGTCCGGCGAAGAGCTGGCGCAGTGGTTTGCTACTGGCGATCAGCATGCCTGAGAGCTTCGTGATCATCCCATGATGCGTTACGGGAGAATCCAGTTTGCGGCTGTAGATTGATACGCGCGCGGTGGCCCGTGGCCGGCCCTCACTGGCAGGTCGCTGCGCCCACCCTCATCGCCGGTTACTTAGCTGCGACGGCGGCGACCGGCATCGTTCATTGTAGCGCGCTGTTGAGCGCCGCCGCCAACCGCACCCCTGCCTTTCCAGTTGCACGCCCGCCACGATGAGCCTGCGGGCTACGGTGGCGGCGGCTCCGGCGGGGCGCAGTTTGGGGGCAAGGGCCGCCCTTCCCCGACGGCAGCGGCGCGCCCGGCTTCGTCCATCTCTATTCGCAGTGAAGGGACACCGGCTCGCGCTAAGCGTTTCACTAATAAGCACGCGGCGCGGCCTGGAATGTTGTTTTCTCGTCCATTCGACTCGGAGACACCGTCATGCCCCAATCAGCGCTTCGCCATGCCCCCACGGGCTCGCCGCTCTTTTGGCCGGTCATCGCCGTCGCCTCTGCGATCTTCTGGGCCTTCGCGGTCTATGGCTTCCTCCGTCTCGTCGGCGGGTGACGGCGCCGCGCGCGCAACGCGGTGAGGCGCCCATGCCGACCCGACCGAGGCCGAGGATCTGAAGCGGCGGGCGCCGCCGGCGCCCGGTCGGGGTGACGATGCTGGAGCTTCGCGCGGGACTTGGTAGGGTGAAAGCCACTCAGATCGATCGTAGATCCCATGGTGCTGCGTCGCGAAGACCCCGAACTGGTCCTCGATGCGATGGCCTACGTGGAAGCCGTCCACATGGATTTGACGGCCGAGAACACCGCGCCGGCGCCCGGCGTCGAGGGACGGGTGGTCGCGGCAATCCTCGCCGATCCCGCCCTATCGGACTATGTGCGGACCTGGGCGAGCGAGAGGGGCGCGCTGGAGGCGAGCGTTGCCGCACTGCCGCGGCCGCCGATCGACGCGACCTACCAGCGGGTCCGTGAGCTGTTGCGACGGGTCGGCGGCGAACCAGGGTGAGCGGCTGGCCCGCCAGGAACCGCGCCCGGCCGCGCGGTGTTTCAGACATCAGCCACCATGCCTCTTCCCCGGTGGCACCCCACCTTGCCCCGTCCTCGCGGCGGGGCTTTTCTTGTGCCGCCGCTTCATCGGGTGCGCTGTTGCTCAATCTGCCGCGGCGGCGTCACCACCCTGACGCCGGCTGGCTCGCCCGGCACCAGGTTTCAAAACGCACCCGGCCCGCGGCACCCCTGCCGCCTTAGATGCGCCGAGGATCCGGCCGCCTCTCGATCTCCGCCGCTCTGTTCCTCTGGGCTTATCTGCGGACGGAGAAGCGAAGCAGCTAGGTCCCGGGGTGTGGCTTAGGAGCGGCATGCCCGAGTAGTTGCAATTCCTTCGCGAGATCGTCCGCCTCGCGGGGCGGCTTGACCGCCTCCGCCCCATGTGCTGAATCCCCTGCGTCGGGGGACATCACAGGCCGGAGGCCGCGATGCCCGACGCCGATCCCGCCAACTCACGTCCCGTCCAACGCTCGACTAACGACGGCTCGCTCGGCGCGCTACGCCGGCGCGGCTTTCGCGATCGGCGGCTATTGCCTCGATTGCCGGCGCCTCTTCGGCGTGATCCTAGACGATCTCATCGCCGAGCGCGGCGCGGACCGCGTCATCAAGACGATGGCGCCGCTCGTCTGCCCGCTGTGCAATGGCTCGCGCACACAGAAAAGCATCTACTATAATGATCCCCGCTGGACGAATCAGCCCGTCTATCCGACGGCGCCGCGGAAGATTGCCGACAACTGACCGCGACGGCCGCTGGCGTGCCGGCTATCGCATCGTCGTTTCGATGAGGGGATTCGGAAATGTCACACAAGGTCAAGTACATAGACTTTGGCTACGCGACCGCTCGTGAGTATTGGGATGAGGTTGTTCTGCCCTCCCAACAGCGCTTCCTTGAGAGCAACGGCGAGCGTGGAGAGGCGATCGTTGCCGCAATGACGACATGGTCGATAATCGATTGGGTTTGGCACGAGCGGCACCCCGGCGTCGACACTCGGGACAACACGGACTACACGAAGTTTCGGAATGCCCAATGTGCGCCGGGCGCTTGTCCTGCGCTCGATCTGAATTCGGCAGGTGGCGGAGGCGTCGAAACACCGCGGCCTTGGTCGATCCGGTGTAACCGCTAAGAGCGTTGCAAAACGATCCGTGTTCGCGAAGCACACCGTTATGATCGGATATCGCGCAGAATCTCGCAGCGGCTATGTCGGAGAGCATTTACATATTGTCGAGGAGAATGGAACACAGCACCTCTTTGCCGACGCCCTGAACGCCGCGATCGACTACTTGCGCCGAACGTACTTTGCCTAAGGCGTGCGGGGGCCATCAAACATGCGATGGGAAGAAATACTCGTCGGAGGCTGGAGCATCGGACATCCCGC
The DNA here is from genome assembly GCA_963789275.1 of uncultured Alphaproteobacteria bacterium. GTDB lineage: Bacteria > Pseudomonadota > Alphaproteobacteria > ATCC43930 > CGMCC-115725 > DAHUYF01. The sequence continues at coordinate 19,997 of CAWBKF010000002.1, read as the reverse complement.
CTGTTACGTCGGATCAGCGCTCGCCCTTTCCACCCTCGTACGAGTGATACTCTCCGTGGTCAGGGCGCTCAAGCCCGCTCGGGCCGAATATAGCGGCAGGTATCTCTTCAGCCGCGGGGGGCTCAGATTTATCGGCGTGTTCATCTGCAGCTCTGCCAAGGAATTTTGGCCGCATCGTACTTTCGATCTGGACCCGTTCATCGTTGGGACGCTGGAGTTGGCTGGGTATCCCGTCCTGATGAAGTTGCAGGCGTGGCCGGTTATTGGCGCGTGGCTAGGGTTCAAGACGGTGGCGCAGTGGGACGCATGGAGGACTGGGCGCTCAGAGTACAACCAGTTCCTCATCGGTAACGCCCTGGTGCTGTGCCTGTCGCTGCTCCTCACTCGGGATGTGTGGCTAAGGGTACAGCCCTGAGACTTGTTGGCGAGCCGCGTGGGGCCGGCACCGCGTGGGGCGCCACAATGCCGATTAAAATCGGGACCAGTGGGGGGATTGCTACCATGTCGAAGCGGAAGCCGCGAGGCATAGGCCCTCGACGCTGGAAGTTCAACGAAAGAGCCTTCAAACCCTATGTCACCGGAATCGGCCAATTTGTGCTGGCATGGAATGATCTTCACGAAAGGCTCGGGGTTCTGTTTTGGACACTGATGGGCATCCGCAAGGCCAATCGGGCAATGGGGATTTGGAACGCCTCCTATCTTGACCGGCCGAAACGAGAGATACTGAAGGCGGCAATCTGCACGATCGACGAGGATCAGCAAGCGCGTCATCCGAAGCTAATAGATGACGGTCTATGGCTATTGAAGCACACCGAAAATCTCGAGGACACCCGCAACAATATTGTTCACTCGCCGCTGTTTCTTCTCAGAGAAACACCGTTGGCACTAGTCGCCAACATAAAGACGGGAGTCGTTCCCAACGAGATGTTCGGGAATACGCGGGCGGCGAGACTTTCCCAAAAGGATCTATTGGCGGAATATCTCTGGGCAAGAGACTTCGCGCTCACGCTGAGGGACTTCGCCGTGTTTGTCGACACCGCTTTGACGGAAGCCGCGACGCCATGGCCCGATAGACCTCAACTGCCAAATCGCGAGCAGAGAAAAAACCGCCGCAATCAGCCCCCCCTATCTCGCAAAGAATAGCCTCCTCCCCAGCCTGGACCATCTCGGGAGTGATTTTGACTTCGCCGGCAGCTTCGCGCAGAGTCAGCCATGACGAGCGACCCCCGCACCGGCTATCTTGGGCGGTGCCAACCACCTCGGGAGCAAGCCCAATGGCCGATAAGGTTTGGAGAGACATGCACACGACCGAAAAGCTGGATTGGTTGTTCGCCCGCGTCCAAGAGCTTCAAGGTCATTTGCGTGATACCGCTACTGCGAGCAGCGCGACGCGCGCGATCGCGAACGTCGATGCGAAGATCCAGAAGGTTGCAAAGGATTTGGAAGAACTGAAGAAACATGTAGAGGTGACTGAAGAGGAGGAATAGTGGCGTTCGCCTCAGCCCCAGCGGCTCCTCACTGGCCGGGCGCACGCTTATCGGATGGTGCGGGCCTAGACCGGCGATCGACCGTCAGTGGCCGAATACGTGAGCGCAGGGCATCATCATTGAAGAACGGTCGAATGGTGTCGAGCTGCTTGTTCGAGAGGCCGGTGGCCTTGAGGACGAGCTGGAGCGGGACTGAAAGCTCGCTGCCGGCGGGTAGCGACTGTGTTGTGAGGCTCGTGCCGACGATGGGTGCGAGAGCGAGGCATAGATCCTGGATGTCCAGCGTAAGATGTAGCTCGCGAGAGCCGGAGCCATCGCGTGAGATGGTGACAGCGCTGAGCAGCGTCCAAAGCGCAAGTTCATCGGTGCGCTTGATGATCGCGAGCGATGTTGTCCCTTTGGACGCTTGCTTAATGGCTGCGGAAATAGCGCTCGGCTGGATGAGCCGTGCAAGGTATTCGGCGCCTGCGGGAAGCGGCGTAGGATGGGTAAGATGGAAGATTCGGGCGAGCAGATAGAGCACGGTCCCGAAGGCTCGGGAGTTTTTTGAGTCGATCTGCTTGAGAAGGTCCACGGCAAAATTGAGTTCCCCGGCCGTGGCGGCGAAATCGGTGCTCTTGTTCGCAGCGAAATAGGCGAGGAATACGTGCCACGGCGATCGCCATAGCTCCGCGACCGAAAACTCGGCTATTGCGGTAAGCTGCGCCAAAAAATGAATCGTCACCTGGCTGACGTAGTCCGCTCCCTGCCAGAACTCTAGCTGCTCTAACCAGCCCCGCGCGATGGCGATTCGGTCCGCTTGGCGCCTCAGACGATCAAGAACGAAATCTCCGACCTCTCGGCTCAGCAGCGACGCTACTCGGGTGAGATCAGGTCGCCCGTCCGAGCGAGCGAGAAGATCGCTTTCAAAAAGGTATTCGGCCACGAGAAATTCTTGAATCGAACGGTGACCGAAATAGACGGTCGAACCGGCCTTGTGGACGAGGCAACCGGCAGTGAGTTCACGAGCTAGGGCGGCATCGTCAAGATCATGCGAGACACCCGCGACAATTCTTTTGCAGATCGCTGTTGGTACATCGGCGAGGGTCGTTGTCGATGCTTCGCCGCGCTCCCATAGCCACAGTGCGACAGCGGCGTTGAAACGGCGGCGGAGTGGTATATCGAACCGCTTATACCGACCTGGCTTTTGAACTTCGCGGTCGATCAGGTAGTGAATGAAACGGTCGTAGAGAGCGAAAATGTCGACCTTGTCGAGACTGGCATCAGGGTCGCTCGCAATCTCGCACAGCATCTGCGCGTGGACAGGGCGGAGCATAAGCTCATCGAACTCGCCCTTGAGCAGAATCGCGATCCGCGCTTGGAGCCAGCTCTGGTCGACCGACCGCGATCTCGCGCAAATCCGGCCGCCGCGATCGGGAGATAGCGCTGGACGAAGGATCGAGCCTCGTCAAGCGTGAACTCACGCATCGTGAGCTGACGAACCGGGCGCCGTCCGGGTATAGGCACCTCGATGCCGGCGGCGGTGGTCTGTAGCCCCTCGATGATCGCCTTAAACTCCACGTCATCGCGAAACGCGGTGTCACGTCCGATGAAGAGAAGTCGCGCATGTCCGCGGTCAAGGTCCAGCAAGCGCTCCATGTTTTGACGGAATCGTGGCAGCGTCATCCCATGCTTCATCTCGTCGAGGCCGTCAAAGATGACGAGGAAACGCCCGGCCTCATTCAGCGCATTGAACAGGTGGAAGTGGTAGTTTGGGACGCGGTGTTGGCTGGCAAGAATCTTGCTGAGCAACCCATCCACAGACTGTTCGTCGACGATCTCTCCGAGCGGGATGCGGATCGGCGCTCGCCGCGTAGTATCGTGGAGTGCTTGCTGCGCCATTGCGGCGGCGAGATGCCAAGCGAAAGTCGACTTGCCGCAACCGTAGCTTGCGATGATGGCGAGCGGCGGAGAATCGGGCGCGTCTACCCATTGGCGGACTGCCTGTTCGAGATCCGCGTCATCGGTTGTATGAGGCGGGACATAGAACTCTGCGATGCGGGCGCCATCAAACTCGCGCGTCAGGTCGAGCAAGTAGCCGTCAATGTTGAAGAGGTTCCGCTGAAGCTCGGCGTACGTGAATGCCTTGAGATTCGCGTTCTCCTTGATGAGTTCGCGGCCATCCGGCGAGATTGCCCCCTTTGAGACGAGCCACGCATGATCGGCGTGGTCGTTCTCGAGCTTTGATCGGTATTCGGCGACGAACTTACCGCAGTCATCAAGGGTGAGCGTGCGCTGATAGTCTTTCGCCTCGACAAGCAAGCGCTGGCGACCAAACATGCCCGTGTATGTCCATTCGGCATAACCGTCGACCTTCTTGGAGCCGGCGCGAACCTCCGGCGTGACTTCTGTGAAGCCAGCGACCGCGAGAAGTCGGCAGACCTGGTCGCGAAAGCTATTGCCTTGCTCTGTCGTTGACGGCGCAGGAGGAATAGTGTCGCTCATGATTTTTACGGTCTAGCACACCGCGCTGGATCAGCCCAGACCATGGTTCGCGATCTCATGCAAGCGCACCGTACCTCGCGCACGCCGTCCGGAGCGCCGAGCGCGAGGCTGAGGCTCAGGCGCGCGGCGTCCCCGTCTGGCCGTGGCGCGGTGGCGCTCGCCGCCGCAAGCGACCGCTTGCGCCGAAAGTCTGAGAACGCCGGCCGGCCGTCGCCGTTCGCAGGCCAGCTCGAGCCCGGGCGCAATTGGAACAATTCCTCTCCCGAAGCATCCGCTTTCATCCGCGGCCGGCCGATCCATTCCGCGGCCCTGCGTAGCGATGCCCCCTACGCAGCCGCCCCCTTGCCGATCGGCACTACATTCAATTCGCGCTGGCCGATCTCGTTGATCTCGCCGGCGATCATCAGCGCGAGGTACGCCGCCCACTGTGCCATCGCCTCGCGCTTCTCGGCGAGGTAGTCATAACGGTCATAATACCGCGATGACACGTCCGACTTCTTGGTGTGGTTCTGCAGCCGGTCGCGCATTTCCTTCGACAGGCCGGCCGAGCCGGCAAGGGTTTTCCACGTGCGTCTGATGTCCTTTGCAACGAACCGCGGGAAGTCGGGATGCGCCTTTAGGAACACCTCCACCACTTTGCCGGGAGCCTGACAGAGCGCGTGCCTAGTGGCGTCGCGCGCGTTAGGGAAAAACCATCCCTGAGAATTAGGAACGATCCCCTCGAGGATCGCGACGGCTTGCTGCGGCAGCGAGATCGAATGGGGAAGCCCGTTCTTCGTCTTCTCCCAATAAAGCAATTGCTGCGGCTTCTCATAGACGGCCTCATTGATCCTCAGCACTTCCTCGGCGCGCTGTCCCGTCGCCAACATCAGGCGCGCCGCTGAGGCCACGCAACTCCTCTCGGCGTACCCCTCTAGCCAAAGCCAGAACGTCCGGAATTCCGACGGCGTGAGAAACCGCTGTCCGGGCTTGGACGCCCCGCGCGGTGCCGGGATGGCCGCCACCGGGTTCGTCTTGAGGCCCCAGCGCATCCCGGCGCTCTGCTGGGTGTAATCGTGCTCGCCCTTGAGGCCGAAAGCGAAGGCAGCCGACAGATACGCCCGCGCGGTGGCGGCCATGGCGATCGATCCCCGGGAATGAACGGCGGCCAGGTGAGGCACGATGTCGCCGGGCGCAATTCCGGACGCCACTCGATGGCCACCGATCACCCCAACGGCGTTATGGGAGCCGGTCAGAAGCATGCGCTCCACGGCCCCCGCAGAGCGTTTTTCAGCAGCCTTCAGGCTTGCGACATAAGCCTCGAACAACTCCCGGACGGTGCCGCCCTCTTTCCGGTGACGCCGCCGCGCGGCGACGCCAGCCGGATCGGCGCCTGCGGAGATCGCGGGAGCATATTCTTCCCGGAACTTCTTGCGGGCTTCCCCAAGCATGAGGCTGGGGTAACTGCCGACCTTGGCCATGGTGCGTTTACCCTCCCGGAAATAGATGGCGTACCATTCCGAGATGACGCGCTCGCCGGATGCGCGGATGATCATCGCCAAGCGGCCCGCGCCGCGCGGGCCGCCGTCGCGCAGATCGATGCTTTTCTTCTCGCCGCCGCCGATGCGCTTGAGGGCGGCTTTGATTTGGCTTTCGGTGATCATGTGCTTTTACCTTGCTGGCCGTTCTGCTGGACGTTCGGTGCCGGCAACTCCATGGCTGATAGGCTGGAGTCTGCCGGAGTGGCGCCCACAAGTCACAAGGAAAGCCTGGCAATCGCGGGACATTCCTGGCATCCGCTGGCGTTCCGCGGATACTGTGCTCGATCCTGGTGCACAACTATCCTTCTTGGCACCCATCTCCACGCTTGTTCACGGACCATCATTCTTAAGTGGTGATTGAGCGTGATTCCCGCCCGAATTCCTCGGCCGCATCGCGACGCGCATCATCAACAAGGTGCGGGGATCAACCGGGTGGTCTATGATGTGACGTCGAGGCCGCTGGGGACCATCGAGTGGGCGTGACCGGGTTACTGTGGAGTAGAATTGAGCAGGATAGGATACCAGCGAGAATCGCCAGCTAACGATAGTACTCGATAGCAATCGGTTGGTCCCGTTCGACCGCAAGGCCGGCAGGCCGCCCGCCTTCCATTCCGGATATCCGTCCCCCCAAGCGCCTCACCTTGAACCCGCAGTCTCGCAGCACAGCCACAACTTCGAAGGCAAGCACGCAATAGGGGCCGCAGCAATAGGCGAGGATCTCGCGCCCTTTCCGTATTTCACAGACCGCTGACCGAGATCTCGATGATTTTTACCACCAAGGTGATCGCGTCCCGACATCGAGTTGATGAGTTTTCCGGATCAGGCCGTTGCGGCAGTCATCCTCCGATCATCAATGCTTTTGAGCAAGAGATGAAGATACACCAGGCCCGCATAGGGTTGCCATCGTTGGACCAACTTCTTGGTGCTCTCATAGTCCAGCGGGCGCTTTGTCTTCAACCATTTCTGTAGGTTGTTCCGTGCACCCACGTCATCCCCAGGAAAGACACTGAGGCGCCCACAACCGCGCAGGAGAACATATTCAGCCGTCCAGCGGCCAACTCCGCGCAGCTCCTCCAATCTTGCACAAGCTGCTGCATCGTCGAGATTTGCGAGAGTCGCGTATTCGATCTCCCTGGCGGCGACTGCGACCGCAATTTCGCTGATGGCAAGGCTTTTAGCGCGGCTGAAACCAAGGGCCTGAAACGAGCGCGAACCAATACTTGCCAGAGCTTGCGGTGTGGGAAAGGCCGGCCTTCCCTCCGCAGGTGGGTTCGGCGCCTCACCGAAGGCGGCGACGAGTCTGTTAAGCAGAGTAAGGCCGGCTTGCAGGCTGATCTGCTGACACGCCACGCCGTTCAACAGAGCTTCGAATATTGAAGGAAATCGTGGCGGTCGCATGCCTCTGAACCGTTCTGCAATTTCACCGAGCGGCGGCTCCGCTGCCGCGACAGCGTAGAACTCTGTAAGGTCGATGCTGAGGCCAAGCACATGACCCAATGAGCGACGCGCCGCTGCCTCGGTGCGCGAGGGGTGGCAATCGCCGGATACGCGAACCGAGAGCCTGGGTGCGTCATGAAATCCGACCTGTGTCACCACAAGTCCCACGGGAGTTTCACCAACATAGATCGTTCTCCTGTACGCGGCCCCGTCCCATCTGTCAGTCTCGTTTACCGAACGTCGGCGAAGGGCCCAGACCGTAAGATCCAGGCGAAAGGGTGGGCTAACGTCGATGGTGAACGAGAATTCCGATCGCCGGATCGACGAATGATCGACCATAGATCACCGCTCCGCCGTTGGTGACCCGAAGTGACCGCAGCCGCAAAGGTCGTCGTGAGCCGGTGTGCTCATATCCTCACTCTCGAGCTGAATCGAAAGCCTCCGGTATCGTGCTCGGAGCGATGTCCTTCGGCGATCGATCGCAGAATTTGTTTTGCTCAGCTGCGCCACGAGAGTCGATCGAACAGTTCTCCCGCACCCCCGTCCTGAGGCGATCGGCGTTCGCATAGGCGCTTCAGCCGAACGTGGCTCGAAGGCGCAGTATGTGCGATCATGCCCCAACCTCCTGTTCGAACGCCACTTCAGCCCGTAGGCAGTCCCGGTCGCGACCGACTGTCGCCACGGCCAGCTTCCTGCCATTACGCCAGAAGCTCACCGCACAGTCGCGTGCGGCCGGATCGCCTTCAATTTCGAGCCGATCCCACTGCTCGGCGTGGCCGACATAGGCGATGGTCGTGTCGTAGTGCTGGCTCCAGAAGAACGGCACCGCGTCGAAGCGTTGCCGCCCGCCGAGCATGTTAGACGCGGCGACGCGGCCCTGGCGCTCTGCGACAACCCAGTGCTCAACGCGGATATGCTGTCCGGTCAATTTGTCGGGCCAGCGCGCAATGTCGCCGGCGGCATAAATATCTGCCTCACTCGTCTGAAGGAATTCGTCTACGACTACTCCTCGATCGACGGTGAGGCCCGCCTGCGTGGCAAGTGCAACCGCCGGCCGCACGCCAATGCCCACGACGATCAGATCGGCAGGGAGCCGCTCTCCGGTTGAAAGCGTCACAGCGTCCGGCGAAATGGCCGTGAGCGTTGTACCGAGATGGAAGCGGACACCGTGCGATTCATGGATCCCGCGGACCATGTCGCCGATTTCCGTGCCCATGACACGCTCCATGGGACGCGCTTCGGGCGCGACCACGTGCACCTCCAGCCCTCGGGCGCGCATCGAGGCGGCGACCTCCAGGCCGATGAAACTCGCCCCCACCACCACACAATGCCGCACGGTATCTGCGCGCGCAATCAACGCGTTGCTGTCAGCAAGGGTGCGCAGCACATGAACGTGCGGCAGCGAGGCTCCCGGGATGCCAAGCTTGATCGGTTCTGCGCCGGTGGCCAGCAGCAGCGCGCCATAGGTCACTCGGCTGTCATCAGCCAGCAATACTGTATGCGCGCCCGGTTCGATCGCAGTAACGCGGGTACCAAGTTGCAGGTCGATGTGATGCTTCGGGTAAAACTCTGGCGGTCGCAACGGGATCCAGTCTGCTTCAGCGGTCCCGGCGAGGTAGTCCTTCGACAGGTTGGGCCGGTCGCACGGCGGTGACGGATCGGCGCTCATCAATATAACGGTGCCGGCATAGCCCTCCGCCCGCAGCGCCTCCGCGGCTGCGAGACCGGCGGCGCCGCCGCCGACTATGACGATCGAGGCCGGCAGCCCGGCGGAGGGCCGCGATGGCGGCGCTGGCCTCTGCAGTTCCTCGCGCACGAATGCCATGCCATCGCGCTGCTCAACACGCCAGCAAGGCAGATCGTTCAGCGCCGGCGGACGCAACGCCGCGCCGGTGCGCAGGCTAAAGCACGCATGATGCCACGGGCAGCGGATGGTATCGCCAACAACAAGACCCTCGACCAGTGGCCCACCGTAGTGTGTGCACGTCGCCCCGATCGCCAGCACGTCGGCGCCGCGACGTACGAGCAATGCCGGCGTTTCACCGACATGGCCACGCAGCATGGCCCCATCGTCGAGCTTCGCTACGGCGATACCTTGCCTGAGATCCGGTCCGTTGGCCGATCCTGCTGCTTCGCTCATGCGTCTCTCCTTGTAGGTGGAAAAGCTGCCATCGTCTAAACCTCGTCCAAAACCTGGATTGCGAAGGCGATCGTGACGTCATCCTTAGGATTGCCTCGGTCGTGCTTTCCTCGGTTGTGTCGGTGGTGCGGCATCGGGTGACTGTAACAAGCCTTCCGGATCGTCGATGAGCGGGTCGAGGCCGCAGGCGGCGGCAAGGCGCTCCGTGTCCCGGATTGTGATCGTCTCGTCCCGGACGTCGACACCCTCAACCTGGAGCGCCGACAGGGCGCGCGAAAAGCTCTCGCGTGTCATTCCGAGTTCCGACGCAATCAGGTTCTTCTCGTAAGGCAGAATGGCCCGGTGCGGCGTGCCTTGCTGCCTGGACAACGCGAGGAGATAGCATCCGACACGATCGCTGCCGCCGCGGAGCTTCAGGTTCTTGACCTGTCGCACCAAGCGTCGGAACTGCCCCGCGAGGCTGCCGATCACTTCCTGCGCCAGCAGCGGTTCTCGCAGCATGGCGCCGCGGAACACGCCCGCGTGAATCAGGAGGAGCCGTGACGGCTCGGGGACGCGGGCCCGCATCAGATAGGGCGATCCGGTAGCGACTGCGGCCGGGATGATCAGAGCTGGCGGCTCCGCCACTTCGATCAACACCTCGCGTCCGGCGCTCGATCGTCCCAGAAGATGCACGGAACCGGCCAGGACGACATACTGGAAGGTGGGCATCTCTCCCTGTTCAAAGAGAACAGTTCCCGGCGTCACCGCATGCACGACCGCATTCTGCAGTAATTCCGCGCGGCTCGCCGTCGGCAACGCCCTGAGGAAAGACAGAGTTTTCAGTTCGGGTCCCGGTTCTGTCATGGCATTCAACGGCTCCGTTTCAACGGGGCGCTCTGCTTTGCGAGCGCATGATAGGAGTGATAAATATCACATCTGTCATTGACTCAGATCAATGCCCGGCGTGATGCTCTCGTGCATCGGTAGCAAATGGCGGGCGGCGAGGATACGGGCGGGAACCGCCCGTTTCGCGCGGCTTCTAGAAAGCTGGCAGTGAGACCATAGGCCGGAGGGATTGAGACATGGCAACTGGCGTGGATGCAGTCGACCGGATCGCGGAAGATCCGGTGAGCAACGTGCTCAAATGGATCTTGCTGGTCGTCGCCGTTGCCTGTTTCGCGGCGCTCGGCTGGATGACGGACCTCACCTACAAGGCTGCACCGCCCTTTCCGGACCGCTTTGTCTCCGTCGAAGGCACGCTCCTGATGTCCGCCACCGACATCCAGGCGGGGAAGGCCGGCTTCCAGAAAGCCGATCTCATGGATTACGGAAGCCTTTACGGCATGGGGTCGTATTTTGGGGAGGATTACACCGCCGCGAATCTCGTCCGGCTTGCCGTGCTGACTGAGGATAATCTCGCCACCGCGAAGTTCGGCAAGCCGCTGTCGGATCTGTCGGTGGAAGACCAGGCCTCAGTCAAGGTTGCGATGCAGGCCGAGCTTCAAGGCGTCGATCTCAGCAAGCAGGTTACGACGATTCCCGACGCTCTGGCAGCAGCGATGACGACGCTGCGCGGCGAGATCGCGCGGTCGCTGCTCCGTCACGACTTCGCCAAGGGTTGGACCCAGGCTTACAGCCTCGATGCACAGAGTGCCGCCGAGACCGCGGATTTCTTGATCTATTCCTCGCTCACCACCGTGGCGCGCCGGCCTGGCCTGTCCTGGTCCTGGACGCAGAACTGGCCGTTCGAACCGCTGGTCGGCAACACACCGACCACGAGCACCTTCGAATGGACCTGGATCAGCTTCTGCTTCACCTTCTTCGCCTTCGGTGCGGTGCTCTTCATCTTCGAGCGTTATTTGAATGATCCAGACCAGGCGCCGATGGACCCGGTGCTCGCAAAATTTGCTCCCTTGACCGCGAGCCAGCGGCGGATCGGGAAGTATTTTCTTGTCGTCGCAGCGATCCTCCTGCTGCAGATCCTCGTCGGCTCCATTATGGCCCATTACTATACCGACCGGACGAGCTTTTATGGGATCGAGGTCGACCGCTTCCTGCCGTTCAACTTCCTGCGGGACGTCCATATCCAGTCCCCAATCGTGTGGATCGGTCTCTCGTGGATCGGCGCCGGTCTGTTCCTGGCGCCGGCAATCAGCGGCGGCGAACCGAGGGGACAGGGTTTCCTTGTTGATCTTCTGTTCTGGGTGACGCTGTTCATCGTCGTTGGCGCGCTCGCGGGCGATTATCTCGGCATCATGGGCTACATCCATGAGGGTTGGTTTTGGTTCGGCAATCAGGGGCTCTCCTATATCCAGCTCGGCCGCGCCTGGCAGATTGGCTTCTTCGCCGGTCTGGCGATCTGGAGCCTGCTCGTGTTCCGCGCGTTGTGGCCAACTCGCGCCAAGCTGGCGACGGCGACGCGCCAGTTCTGGACCGGGCGGATCCGGCTCGAGCACCTGTTGTGGGCATCCACCGTCAATATCGCGGTGCTCTACGTCTTCGGCATGATCCCGCTGACCGGGATCGAGAAGTCCTTCACGATCTCTGATTTCTGGCGCTGGTGGGTCGTCCACCTTTGGGTTGAACAGTCCTTCGAGTTCTTCGCGGCGGCGATCAGCGCCTATCTGCTGATGGCGGTCGGCCTCGTCTCACGCCAGCTTGCCGAACGGTCCGTGTATCTAGAGCTGATCCTCATCTTCCTTGGCGGCGTGCTCGGCACCGGTCATCACCTCTATTGGGCCGGCGAGCCGGGCCTGTGGGTGCCGCTCGGCACCATGTTCTCCTTCATCGAGGTGCTGCCGCTCGTGCTGCTGATCATCGAGGCGATCCAGCATCACCGGCTGATCGCAGCGCACGGCGAGTTCAAATATGGTCTCGCCTACACCTACATCATCGGCGCCGCCTTCTGGAATTTCGTCGGTGCCGGTGTGTTCGGCGGCGGCACCCTGAACGCGCCGCTGGTGAACTATTACGAACATGGCACGTTCCTCACCCTCAATCACGCGCATACTGCTTTGTTCGGCGCCTTCGGCCTGCTGGGGATCGGGCTGATCTATTTCTGCCTGCGCTACGTCGCGGCCGACCGGCATCCGTTCGGCGAGAAACTCGGGCAGTGGGCCTTCTGGCTTTACAATGGCGGCCTCGTTCTCTGGATCCTGTTCAACTTCTTCCCGATCGGCTGGCCGCAACTGGATGCGGTGTACGAGCACGGGCTCGCCTATGCGCGGAGCCAGGCTTTCTATGACACGACAGTGTTCTGGCAATGGATGCGGATGCCCGGGGACATCGTCTTCGCGCTCGGCGCGTTGCTGATGGCATGGGATTTCATATTAAAGCTGCGCCCGCTCTTCCCGCGTTTCGTCGCGCGGTTCATCCCCGGTGTCCCGGTGGTGTCCCGGGCGATTGGCGGTGCGGAATGAGCATCGCCGCCAGAGATGCGGCGCGGCGTCCGGCGCCAGCGTTTCTGACGCAAGGCTTCCGGCCGTTCTTTCTCGCGGCCGGCCTCTGGTCGGCGACGGCGATCGCGCTGTGGATCGTCATGTTCGCCACGGGAATCGCTTTGCCCAGCCGGTTCGATCCGCTTACTTGGCATATCCACGAGATGCTGTTCGGCTTCGTGATGGCGGCGGTCGCGGGCTTCCTGCTCACGGCGATCCCGAACTGGACGCAGCGCCTTCCGGTCAGCGGCGAGCCGCTCGCGCTGCTGGCCGGGTTGTGGTTGCTGGGCCGGATCGCCTGTCTGGTGTCTGCGCTCGTGCCACCCTGGCTCGCGACCGCGGCCGATCTGTCGTTTCCCGTGATTCTGGTCGCGGTGGTCGCCCGCGAAATCGTCGCCGGGCGTAACTGGCGCAACCTGCCCATGGTGGCGCCGGTCACCGTTCTCGGCATCGCTAATCTGCTGATGCATCTGGAAGCCGACGGCGTCGCCGTGCCCGCTGGGCTTGGCTGGCGTCTCGGACTTGCCGCCGTGATCGTCCTGATCTCGGTGGTCGCCGGTCGCATCGTGCCAAGCTTTACCCGAAATTGGCTGGCGAAGCGTCGGGTTTCTGCTCTACCTGCCGCTCCCGGGTGGATCGACCGGGCCGCTCTCGGTGCCTTGCACGCCGGCCTGATTGGTTGGGCGTTCCTTCCAGACTTCAGTCCGATCGGTGTCCTCCTTCTGCTTGGCGCGACGCTCAATCTCTGGCGGCTATTGCGTTGGCGTGGCGGCGCGACGGCGGCGGAGCCGCTGCTCCTCATCCTCCATATCGGCTACGCCTGGCTGGTGCTGGGTGCCGCCCTGCTCGGCCTTTCCATGCTCGATGCCGATCTGCCGGCGAGCGCCGCCATCCACACTTTGACGGTTGGGGCGATCGGCACGATGATCCTGGCGGTGATGACGCGCGTCGCGCGCGGCCACTCCGGACGCGATCTGTCGGCCGATCGCGTCACCAGCCTGATCTATATCCTCGTCATCCTCGCGGGGATCACGCGTGTCGCGGCTGCGCTCGCTCCGGGTTGGACGATGCCGCTGCTCATCGTCTCGGCATGTCTTTGGATTTCCGCCTTCGGCGTTTTCCTACTCGTCTACGGGCCGATGCTGCTTCTGCCGCGCGAAGCTCACTAGCGATGCGCGCCCAGTTACGCGGCGCTGGGTCTGGCGTTGGTGGCGAGAACGATATTGGGCTGCATCAATGCGCAAACCCGGCGCGTGAATGGGCATAGGAGGTCTTCGGTGATCATTCGATCCTCAGATGAGGTACCCCGCGTTACTGCGCTGAAGCGGTTTCCGGTGCCGAGGAATTTTGGTGTGTCGCCGGAGTCGCGCATCGAGCGGGGAAGGACCTGGCCGGCTCCGGCCGGCGCTACCCGCGTGAAAGCGCTGGACATCTATCGCTACGATCCGGACGCGGAGGGCAATCCGCGTCTCGACACCTTCGCGGTCGATCTCGACGATTGCGGCCCGATGCTTCTGGACGCCCTCATCTGGATCAAAAACAAAATCGATTCGACGCTCACGTTCCGCCGTTCTTGCCGCGAGGGAGTCTGCGGCTCGTGCGCGATGAACATCGATGGCACGAATTGGCTCGCCTGCACGAGATTCATTTCCGACCTGGCGACGCCGGCGACGATCTATCCGCTGGCGAATATGCGGATCATCAAGGATCTGGTCCCGGACCTCACGCACGTCTTCGCGCAGTACGGCCTGATCGAGCCCTGGCTTCGCTCGAAGACAGCCGAGCCGGAGAAGGAGCGTCTCCAGTCCCCTGACGAGCGAAGCAAGCTCGATGGCCTTTACGAGTGCATTCTATGCTTCTGCTGCACCTCGGGCTGCCCAAGCCACTGGTGGAACGGCGACCGTTTCCTGGGGCCCGCCGTGCTCCTCCAGGCGAACCGGTGGCTCGTCGACAGTCGCGACGAGGCGACAGGTGAGCGGCTCGACAGCCTCGAAGACCCGTTCAGGCTCTACCGATGCCACACCATTCTCAATTGCACGCGGACCTGCCCCAAGGGACTAAATCCCGGAAAGGCGATCGCCGACATCAAAAAAATGCTGATCGAGCGCCGCAGCTGACGTCTGCAAGAGATAGGCCTCTACACATGACGAACTCCATGCCAAGACGGGCCCGACCGCTTTCGCCCAACATTCAGATCTACAGACCGCAGCTCACCTCGGTCTTGTCGATTGCAAATCGGATAACCGGCGTCGTTTTGAGCCTGTATGCCGTCGTGCTGGTCGTGTGGCTGGTCGCGGCGGCCGAGGGACCGCATGCCTACGCAACGGTCCAAGTTATCATCCAATCATGGGGCGGCCAGATCTTCCTGTTCGTCTGCACCTTTTCGTTTTTCCTGCATCTCTGCGGAGGCATCCGCCATCTTGTCTGGGATGCGGGATACGGCTTCGAGCTAGGCGCGATATACGCATCGGGATGGACGGTGGTGGCGGCAAGTACGGCACTCACAGTGATCACCTGGATCACCACTAGAGCCTTGGCAGGATAGAGCCGATGATCAGGGAACCCATGCGCTCACCGCTCGGCCAGGCCCTTGGCCTCGGCTCGGCAAAGAATGGTGTCGAACACTGGTGGCTTCAGCGGGTCACGGCGATAGCGCTGGTGCCTTTGACGGTCTGGTTCGCGGCCTCGCTCATTGCGCATGCGGGCAATAACTATGCCACGGTCGTCGTCTGGCTCAGGACGCCGACCGCGACAATTCCAATGACTCTCCTCTTGACTGCTCTTTTCTATCACACGGCATTGGGTCTTCAGGTCGTGATCGAGGATTACCTTCACTCCAGAATGAAAATCCCAGCGCTGTTGGTCATGCGCTTTGGCTGCTTTGCGCTGGCCGTCGCCGGCATCTTGGCGACCCTGCGCATCGCTTTTGGTGTCTGAGAGTGATGTGGCGCTGCGGCGCTCAGCGACGACGTACCTGCAGGGGTGCGATGCAGGCTGGACGCGAATGGCTGCGGAGTTGAGCGATTACTTCTCGTGGAGGTTGCCTTGATGTTCGTCGAACGAATGCTACCGATCGCGCGCAATCGACTGGCCACAATCCGCGACGGTGCCCCGCTCATCGAGGCCGCGGCACTTCTGCGCGACCTCGATTGTGATCTGATCGTGGTCTGCAATTCGGATGAGTTGCTGGCCGGCGTTATCACCAAAACGGACATTGTCCGCCAGATCAGCCACTGTGACGGAGCAGGGTGCATGACAGCCGCATCGGCTGTCATGACCCGGACCGTCATCCTCTGCCGTCCCGAGGCACCCTTGCACGACATCTGGTCGGTGATGAAGGAGCGACGCCTAAAGAACATCCCCATCGTCGACGAGGACGTTCGGCCGCTGGGCGTGCTCAACGCGCGCGATGCGCTGGAGGCGCTCCTCGAAGAAGTCGAATATGAGGAAGTTCTGTTGCGCGAATATGTGATGTGCGTTGGTTACCACTGATATCCGCGGCCACGGCGCCCGGCTGTGCGAAGCCGCTGTCCGGCGATAAGTGCCGCGCTACTCGTGTCGCAAAACACCAAGGAGCACACAAATGCCCGAATCCTTATACCCTCCGTCATCGCGCGAGCTTTCCGAGAAGCGGCGCTCTCTCGCCCCCGACACAGAGAAGGCCTTCCAGGCGTTCAGTCAGCAAGTCTTCGCCGATGGCGCGTTGCCGGTGAAGACCAAGCAATTGATCGCTGTTGCGGTGGCACACGTCACGCAGTGTCCATATTGCATTCGAGGACACACGAAAGCGGCACTCCGCCACGGTGCGACGCGCCAGGAGCTGATGGAGGCCATCTGGGTTGCGGCCGAGATGCGAGCGGGAGGCGCCTATGCGCACACCGCCATCTCGCTGACCGCAATGGATGAAGCGGAAAGTCCTCACAGCAGCTGATGATTGGAGCGGGGTTGTGCCCAGACCGGGAGGATAAAATGACGGGTGCGGCAGCTAAGCTGGATATCCGTCTCAAGCGTGCCTACTTGCCGCCATCTCCCGAAGACGGTGTCCGCATCCTGGTAGATCGCCTCTGGCCGCGCGGCGTGCGCAAAGCGGACGCCGCCATCGATCGATGGGCGAAGGAGGTGGCGCCGAGCACGGAGCTCCGCCGCTGGTTCGGTCATGACCCCAGCCGGTGGGAAGAGTTCCGGCATCGATATACAGCCGAACTATCGCGCAATGCCGCACTCGTGAATGAGCTTCGGGCAATCGCGCAAAAGGAGCGCCTCACGCTCGTCTATGCGGCGCGCGACGAGGTTCACAACGAAGCCGTCATGCTGCGCGATATTCTCATCCACTGAAGATCCTCAGGCAGACCCTCGCATTGCGCCAGGTCGAAAACGGTGAACCATTTAACGAACGGGATGGCCGGGTTCCCTGCCGGTCACCAGCGCCGTCAGTCGCGAAGTTTGGTGAGCGCCGAGCCTTTGTGGAACGCGATGTGCTCGGTCTTGCTACTCTTGATCTCGTATTGTGGCGCTTCTGCGTTCGCATGGTGAGTGTAGCCTTTGACCTTGAAATCGCTTGTATGCACGCGAACGATCGTGCCGCTGACCCGCCCGGCCTCGGAATTCCAACTCACATGGTCGCCGATCTCGAAGTCTTGGATCATGATCTCTGCTCGATGTTTGAAGCTGGGAACCGTCAGAGAGTTCCAACCGAGTTTTCCTCTGGCCACGTGCGCCTATAGCTCGAGCGAAAAATAGCACAGTTTGCGCCGTCAACCTCCGCTTCCGTCGTTGGCTTCGCGCGATTGTGGCTTGCAGCTAGCGACGGGCGCTTTTGATCTCGAAAACATGCGCTTATGATCTGAGACAATGCGGTCCGGATTGACGGCCGCCGTTCCCTGGTGGAGCATCACGAGCACCTTTTTCACCATAGGCCATTCGACCAGGACGATCGTCGAATTCGTCGATCTGCTTCGGGCGGCCGGCGTCAACCTGGTTATCGACGTAAGGTCGATACCGCGATCGCGCACCAATCCGCAGTTCAATGGCGAAAGCCTTCCCGAAACGCTGGCGCCGTGGCAGATCGGCTATGAGCATATCGGCGAACTTGGTGGGCTCCGTGGAAAGATACACAGCGCGGAGCCTTCGCCCAACGCCTATTGGCGGGTGGGCAGCTTTCGCAATTATGCGGACTACGCGCTGACGCCGCCGTTCGCGACGGGTCTGATGCAACTCCGAGACCGAGGTAGCCAGCACCGATGCGCGATCATGTGTGCCGAGGCCGTCTGGTGGCGCTGCCATCGGCGGATCATCACGGACTATCTCCTCGCCGCAGGTGAACGCGTTTTGCACATCCTCGGGGCGTCGCATGTCGACGAAGCACATCTGACGCCTGCCGCCGTCGTTCGCGGCGATGGAACTGTGGTCTACCCCGCTGCTCGCGCTCCAGCTTCGGCGACGAGAGGGTGACCGCAGTGACACGAATTCCGCCGTGTAGGCTGTGGATCAGCGATGGGTTACGATCCGCCCGAATGTGCTTTTCGTTCCCCAGATGCCGCGGCGGAGGCATTCCAGCTGCACGATCTGGCTATGATCAACGAAGAGGTTGACGTCGATGCCGTAATTCTTGATGTACCACTGAAAGACCTCGGGATCGGCGGCCTCGAACATCACCTTGTCCATTCCCACCTGCTTCATGATCTTGGCGGCGACGTCGGTCCGCCAAGGATCAGCGTTCTCGGTGATGCCCTCCGACTCGATCATGATGATCGACGCTCCTGCGTTCAGACAATCATTCGCCGCATCGATCAGGATTTGCGGATCTCGGGTGCCTTCGGCCTCAAGCTCGGTCCTTTTGGTGTCGCCGCCGGCGCCGAACTGAATCCCGATTTCGGGCTTGGGCTTAAGCCCGGCTTTTTTCACTTTCTCGATCAGCCGCAGCAGGTCCGGCGTCGGGAGTTGGATAAAGCCGGTCGACAGCTCAATCATGTCAAAGTCGAGCCGCTTGCACTCGGCGATATAGTCGTCGACGTGATGCGCGGCGCGCGCGAGAATGTTCTCGATCCACCCGCCCGTCGAGACATAGACGTCATGGTCGTGACAAATTCGGTTTATCTTCTTCACATAATCCGCCGGCATGAGGGCAAAGGAGCCGCCGGCGTATTTGTAACCATCGACATGTTCGCCCATGCCCTCAAGCAGTTCCTTGGTGTAGGTCGGTGTGACCGCGGCATAGTAGGGTCCGCGGATTTCGGTAATTGACCGGCTCCTCGGTTTGGGATCGCGCTCGTTCATCGGCACATAAGGGAACGAGCGTTTTGCCCAGAGTTCGGACTGCGGCTTGGACATGGCGGTCATCCTTTCAGGGTTCTCCGGATCAGTGCGGTGAGGTCGGCGAGGATCGCGGTAAAATCCCGCACCTTCATCCGCTCGATATTGTGGACCGCGTCGATGATCATATTGCGGACCCGCTCGGAGGTGAACGGCGCCGCGAGACCATTGAACTTGTCGATGACTGTGCCCCAGCTCATTGGCCGGGTACGGAAGCCTTCGTAGTCGGTCTTGTCGATCGAAACGATCCGGCCATCCGTCAGAGTTACCTTGATAGTCGCGCAGACCTCGTCGGGAAACCGATTGGTGAATTCGGCGCTCGGCCGCACGATAAAGCGACGCAGCAGGGCCTGAATGTCATCTCTCAGGATCCGGTCGGGTGCGTACTGCGCCGGCAGGACGTTGCCGTCAATCAGCGCCACACCGACCATATATTGCAGCGAATGATCGGCTTCCTCCTTGGTCCGGACGATCGTCTTATCGCCTTCCTCGCCACCGCCGATGATATTGAAGGCGACGTCGAAGATGTCGATTTCGATCCGCTCGATTTCCGCCGCCTTGAAGCCGTGCCGCGCCTGGAGCTCCAACGCGCCCTCGATCGAGGACTGCGCATGGATCTCGGCATTGTATTTTTTCAGGATGGACTTGCGAACGATTTCGAGATCCTCTTTTGACCAATCGATCTCGAAGGGGCCGGCAATCGTATCCCGGAAGCCCTTATTACCCTCGAAGACTTCTTCAGGGCCAGTAATGCCGCGATAGGCGAGGAAGGCGGCATGGGTCCCGACGAAAGCAGTGTTGGGATAGGCGAGCCCCTTCCAGTGCGACAAGGCCCCCGTGCGGGTCACCCGCAAGGCGTTGTTGCAAGTCCCCGAGATAGCGATGGCGTTCGCGGTCTGCTCTGCGTCCAGGCCGAGCGCACGCGAGACGCCTGCAGCAACGGCGTAGGCGCCCTGAACGGTATGGTCAAAACCCTTGTCGCGCACCGGCGCCACGTCGCTTAGCCGTGACTGAACCTGATAGGCGACCGCGAGGGCGGAGAGGAAATCCGTGCCAGACCGATCAGCGTATTCGGCCGCCGCGAGCACCGCACCCAGATTGTCGCTTGGATGACAGGTCTCACCTTTGGCGAGGTAAGCGTCCATGAAATCGAGATAGCGCACGAGGGCGCCATTGTAGAAGGCGGCGCGGTCCGGCG
>CAWBKF010000001.1:0-36058 GCA_963789275.1 uncultured Alphaproteobacteria bacterium | reverse complement strand
ACTGGGTCTCGCCTTCCATGCCGCCTCCGCCGGTCGCCGCCGCAGCCATGATCGCATGGCCGGCGGGTTTATTCCCGCGCGTTACATCAGTCCCAGGCTCTTGAAGCTCGCATGCCGGCCGCGGCCGAGCACGACGTGGTCGTGGAGCGCAATGCCGACGGTGGCGAGCGCCTTCGCCACGGCGCGTGTCATGTCGATATCGGCCTTGGACGGCGTCGGGTCGCCGGAGGGATGGTTGTGGACGAATCTTCCGAGCTTAAGTAACATGTTGATTTATATGTGTTTATTCTTGAACACGATTTAAACAGGGGACGGTGATTGGGTGCGGTTTGCGGTGATGGTTCGTGATCATCATGCTGCGTCAGCCTCCTTGCCGCTAGGTACCTTTGCGGCACGGCAAATCATCAAATTCCTACGATCCCCCGCTTGCATCTCGGTAAGAGGTGCTCCGCGTCGAAGGCGCGGTTGTTGGGGATCGACGTACCGCTGATTGAGGGGCGCGAGGCTCTCCGTTTGTTGCGTCGGCTCTCGTGCCGGTAAGGCCGTTTGATGCAGGTGTTCGATCTCAGCCGTCAGCTTCCGATAGCAAGCTTCACCGCGTTCCTGCCGCTCGACGGACAAAGCGGTGATGATCTCTTTCAACGGCGTCCCATCTCCGCTCCAGACCGCGAGCCGTTTGTGGAGTTCGAAAAGCACCGACCAGAGCGTAGTAGGTCGGCTCATTGCGGGGGAAGCAGACATGCTCAGGTCCTGGGCGAATCGCCGTCATTGACCCGGAGCGGACTCAACTGATTGCGAGTAGGTGATCGTGCCATCCTGAACTTCACGGCTTCTCCTCGGCCGTCCGCGGCGATCCCAGCGTCAGCCCCGCCGCGCCGGCGACCAGCACTACACCGAGCACGAGACAGAGTTCGCCGAAGCCGCGTCCACTTAGCGCGCTGGCCAGAACCGGCCCGAGGCTCGCACCGCTGAACAGCGCGAAGCCAGCGAGCGCGAGCGCCACCCCGCGCGCCTCACCGGCTGTCCGCGCGATGAGCTCGAGCAGGGACGGGAAGACAAGTGAGATCCCGGCGACAAAGATCAGGCTACCGAGAATGAGGACGCCGGATCCCGTAGCCGTCCCCTCGACCGCAAGGCCAAGTGCGGCAATGAGAAGACCGGCGACCGCGACGCGGCCCGGCCGGAAGCGCTGGGCAAGGATGCCCGCGACAAGGCAGGTGAGCATCCCCGGCATGTCGATGAGGCGCAACGTGAGGACGTCGACCTCGACGGCGACACCGCCCTGCTCATGGATCTGCTGCAGCCCCGTGTACATCGCGGTGAAGGCGAGGAGGACGACGAGCGCAACGGCATAGGCTCCCCGGAGATCGCTCCGCTTGCTCAGCGCGATCATCGGCCGGATGAGAGACCCGCCCCGTCGCGAGGGCGGCGGCGCTCCCGGGAGGAACGAGGAGACGAGTGCCGCAGCGAGATAGGCGACCGCGAGCAGGAAATACACCCAGCGCCAGCCGAGCCGCATTGCGACCTCGGCGCCATACACCTGACCGAGGACACCGGCGACGAGCAGGCCGAGGCTGAAGATTGCGATCGCCGTCGGAGCCAGCCGGCGCGACACCGTCTCCCGCAGATAGGCGAGGACGACCGGAACATAGGTCGCGGCGGCGACGCCTTCGGCCGCGCGCAGTGCGATCAGCGCCGGGAAGCTCGGGCTGAGCGCAACGAGGAGCGTTGCCACGGCGAGCGCGACCAGGCCAGGGACGAAGACCTGCTTGCGCCCGCGGCGGTCGGAGAGCGCCCCGAACAGCGGCAGCGCGCCGGCATAGACGAGCCCGAACGCGGTCACCACCCAAGCGGCGCTGTTCGCTCCGACGCCGAACTCGGCGGCGATCGCCGGGATGAGCACGATCGCCGAATAGAGCGCCATCATGACGAAGCAGCCGATCACCGTTTTGATCGCGATCAGCCGCCACGCGGCTGCGCCCGTCAGCTCGGTCGGCACGGCCGGCGTCCCACCAGCTTGTACGTCGGGCGTCGCCGCTTTCATCTCAGATCTCCCAGTCGACTCAGCTGGTCTCGGATGCCGTCACGTTGGCTTTCAGCTCGTCAACCAGGACTCGTGTGTTCTCCGAGTAGTCGATTGGAACGCTGACGAGGCCCACGCCACCGGCTTTGAATGAGGCCTCGAGCGTCGGCGCCGGAGCACGTCGATGCGCTGATGGGCTTCAACCAGCCATAACGGTGGCGGAAAACATGCGCGGCAGCAGCGAGCGTGGCCGCATCATCCGTCGGGATGCCGATGATCGATGCTCTGTCGAATGCCTGTGCGACCTGCAACATGTCCTGGCTCTCCTCTCATGAGCACGGCCGCGGTGAGGCGGCGGGCGCTCTCGCTCGCCGTCTCTGCGGATACGTTCGGCTACTCAGTCCCGAGCCCCGTCTGTGCCCGGACATACTGGGCGCTGAAGGCGTCGCGGACGGCGGATGCCGCGAGACTGTGGTCCAGTCGAGAGACCAACCAGGTCACTGCGAAGGCCAACGGGACCGAGAGCAGCGCCGGGTTGTCGCAGGGAAACGGCGCGTTTGGCAGTTTCAGCACCGCCGTCCAGACGCCAGGTCCGAGCAGAACCATCGCGATTGCGCTCACCAAGCCGACGACGCCGCCTGCAACCGCCCCGCGCGTCGTCAGACCGCGCCAGGTGATCGACAGCAGGATGACCGGAAAGTTGGCACTCGCGGAGACCGCAAAGACGAGACCGACCATGAAGGCGATGTTCTGGTTTTCGAAGGCGATCCCCAGCGCCATCGCAAGAAGGCTGATCACGACGGCCGCGATCTTCGAAACGCGGACCTCCTCGGCTTCGTTTGGCTGTCCATTGCGGAGCACACGCGCGTAGAGGTCGTGGCTTGCCGCAGCCGCCCCAGCGAGGGTCAGCCCAGAGACGACGGCGAGGATCGTTGCAAAGGCGACAGCCGAGATGAAGCCGAGCAGCAGCGGTCCGCCGAGCGCATCGGCGAGATGAAGCGCTGCCATGTTGTTGCCGCCGATAAGGGCGCCCGCGGGATCCTCGAAGCGGTTCTCAGCCGAGACGAGTGCGATCGCTCCGAAGCCGAGGACGAAAAGGAGCGTATAGAAGATCGAGATGAATCCGGTCGCGACCAAGACCGAGAGGCGTGCCTGCTTGGCATCACGCACTGTGAAGAAGCGCATCAGAATGTGCGGCAGCCCTGCCGTCCCAAAGATGAGAGCGATGCCGAGCGAAATGGCGGACCAGGGGTCCTTGACGAGTCCACCCGGCGCCATGATGGCGGCCTGCATCGGGTGCAGCATCACGGCTTTTTGGAACAGCGCCTCGACGCTGAAGCCGAACTGGCTGAGGACCAGCACTGACATGATCACCGACCCGGAGAGCAGCAGCACTGCCTTGATGATCTGCACCCAGGTCGTCGCCAGCATCCCGCCGAAGGTGACATAGAGCATCATGAGGACGCCGACAATGCCGACGGCGGCCGCATAGGGGAGGCCGAAGAGCAGCTGGATCAGCTTGCCCGCCCCGACCATCTGCGCGATCAGATAAAAGACGACGATGACCAGCGTGCTGACGCCAGCGAGCGTCCGGATGGGTCGCTCCTCGAGACGATAGGCGGCCGCATCGGCAAAGGTGAAGCGGCCGAGGTTACGCAGCGGCTCGGCAATCAGGAAGAGGATCATCGGCCAGCCGACAAGAAAGCCGATGGCGTAAATCATGCCGTCATAGCCGGAAGTGTAGACAAGGGCTGTGACCCCGAGGAAAGTCGCAGCGGAGGTGTAGTCGCCAGCGATGGCGAGTCCGTTCTGGTATCCCTTGAGATCGCTCCCGGCGGCGTAGAACTCCTTTGCCGAGCGGGTCCGCCGAGCCGCCCACCAGGTGATGATAAGGCTGGTTCCAACGAAGAGCGCAAACATGGCGATCGCAGTCGGATTGATCGCTTGGCGTGTGCCACCACCGGAGAGGGCGTCGGCGAAGGCGAGATTCGGGGCGAAGAGGACCATCGCCATAGTGACACGGCTTAGCGCCGTGGCGAAGGAATGCGCGTTCATTGGACATCCTCCAGGATCTTGGCGTTGAGACGGTCGAAGCGGGTATTGGCGAGCCGCACGTAGATGGCCGTCAGGATGAAGCCAAGCGCGATGATCAGGACGCCAACGAGAACGCCCCATGTGGTGGCCGCTCCCTCAGCAAGCGGCGTCCCCAGGAGCTGCGGCCAGAACGCGATGCACAGAATGTAACCGAAATAGGCCGCGAGCATCACCGCGGAGAGCCACAGTCCGAGACGCGAACGCTCCGCGGTGAGACGCTGGAAGTTTGGGTCGCATTCAATTCGGCGTAGAGCAGACATGGAGAGGTCCTCGCTCGGTCGCGTTGTTGGGTCACGCATCGAGTCCCTCCGCAACGGCGGTCTCGGCCATGACAGCCTCGGGGGTCCGGTGGCGC
This sequence comes from uncultured Alphaproteobacteria bacterium, assembly GCA_963789275.1. Classification (GTDB taxonomy): domain Bacteria; phylum Pseudomonadota; class Alphaproteobacteria; order ATCC43930; family CGMCC-115725; genus DAHUYF01. The sequence goes on along the minus strand of CAWBKF010000001.1, from coordinate 31,586 downwards.
TCGGCCATCTCGCGCTCGGCCGGGGTGCGGATTTGCGCCTGCATATAGGCGCCGAGCGCGCGGGCGCGGCGGATCACGGCAACGCCAAACGGGTGCCGCGTTGCCTCGAACCGGGCAAGCGCCGCTCCCAGATCGTCTGGATGCGCGATCAGAGCGTCCGTGAGCGCTGCGGCATCGCCCGCGGCCTTGGTGACTCCCATCCCCACATGCGGCCGCGCGACGAAAGCGGCATCGCCGAGCAGCGCCACGCGGCCAAGCGCCAGCCGCGGGCTCTCGAGATCAAAGATCGCCTGGATGAAGGGCTGCTGGGTGCGGGCGACGATCTCGGCGAATGGCGGCGCGAGGAGGTGCGCCGCATCCCGTCGCATGTCGGCCACCACGTCAGGACGGATGCGGGTCGGCGGGATTGACACCTCGTGTCGTGTGCCCTCGGCATCGGTGAGCAAACGCTGGAGCTCACCATCAGCGTCGGCGGGACGATACCAGACGAAGTTGTATCGCCGCCGTCCGGGCGTCAGCTCCTCGCCGGCGCCGGCGACGGGATAGCCGAGCATCTGCTCGCCCGGTGGCAAGCAGAAGCCGAAGGAGCTGCACAGCGCCTCGCGCGTATCGCTCGAACAAATTCTGCTCGTCGACCAGCCCGCGCCAGGCGATGTAGCCGGCATAAAGTGGCCTCGCCGACGGGAGGAGTTGGGACCGGACGGTAGAGTGGATTCCGTCGGCCGCGATCAGCAAATCGCCCCTCGCAACGGTTCCATCCGCGAACCGGGCGGTGACACCCGTCTCGTCCTGGTGGAGCGCATCGAGCAACTTGCCGGGATGGTACGCGTCCTCTGGCAGCGCCGCTCGCAGCAATCCATAAAGACGGCCCCACGAGGTCAGCACCTGCGGCAGCGGAAGCTCTCCGACGACAGTGCCGTTCGGATCAAGCACCACACGGCCGGAGACGACGACACCGAGGCGCTTTGGCTCACAGCGGATACCTGCTCGCGCCAGCACGTGCCAGAGCTCGGGATGCGTAACGATGCCGGCGCCGCGCCCAGTGAGCTCGGCGCCGACGCGCTCGTAGACGTCGACACGCCAACCCGCTTGGCGAAGCAGGAGGGCGGTGAAGAGACCGCCCATGGAGCCGCCGATGATAATCGCTCGACGAGCGCTTCGTGAGGTGATCATGACAACAATCCTCCCTTGCCCGCGCACAGGCGCGCGGGGCTACTGGCGCGGCTCGGCAGAGCGGCGCGGTTCTTGTGATGTTGCGAGAGCGGCGGTTAAGCCGCTTCCGCGGCCGGATAGTTCAGCTCAATGGTCACGCCGTTGGGATCTTCGATGAAGACTTGATGCAGGCCGAGGCTCGGGACGGTCCGCTCGCGCGCTTCGATGCCGGCGCGGCGGAGCCGGTCGCGCATCTCGGCAAGGCCCGTTGCGAGGAATGCCACGTGGTCGAGTGTCCCGGTTCCGATGACGTCAAGGTCCCCCTTGATGCCGAGATAGTCCGTCGTCGCAGACGGGTTCGCCGGATCGATCCCGACGACATGCACGAGAGCCTGGTCGCTGCGATAGAGCCATACACCGGGGAATTTGAACGGCGGCCGCGGGCCTACCGCCAATCCGAGGATGTCGACATAGAACGCGCGGGTCTCGTCGAGCTTCAAGGTGCGGATCGAGTAGTGATCGAGTGTGCTGATCGCCATCGCTTCCTCCGTTATTGATCGATTGATAATCTGCTGCCGCTCGATCCGGAGAACTTGGGATAGGGTACTAATGTCTCCGGCTCAGGCGGCCCGCCGCTGGCGCGCGGGGAGCGCCGGGTAGTCGATGTAGCCCGCCTCGGCGCCGCCGAAGAAGGTTGATGGATCGGGAGTGTTGAGCGGCGCGTCGCGGCGGAAGCGATCGGGCAGGTCGGGATTGGCGATGAACAGCCGGCCGAAGGCGATCAGGTCCGCCCGCCCTTCGGCCAGCGCCTTGTCGGCGCGGGCCAAGTCATAGCCGCCAGCGAGTATCAGCACGCCCGTATAGCGACGGCGCATCAGCCTGATGATCGCGTCCCAACGCGGATCAATGTTGTTGTCCAGCACGGTGCCGACGATCTCGGGCTCGACCAGGTGCAGATAGGCGAGGCGCCGCCGGTCGAGCTCGGTCGCGATATGGCCGAACGTCTCCTCGGGGGTTTCGTCGCCCATACCCATGAAGCGACCCATCGGGGTGAGGCGCACGCCGACGCGATGCACGCCCACCGCCTGGGTGACGCCGTCCACCACCTCGAGCAGGAAGCGCGCGCGGTTCTCGACGCTGCCGCCATAGCGATCGGTGCGGTGGTTGCTCGCGCTGTTGATGAACTGGTCGAGCAGATAGCCGTTGCCGGCATGGATCTCGACACCGTCCATGCCGGCGGCGATCGCGTTGCGCGCCGCCTCGATATAATCGGCGACGATCGCCGCGATGCCGCCGAGGGTCAGCTCTTGCGGTACGGGGATGTCGCCCCAGACGCCGTTGCCGTTCTCATCGATGATGAAGGTCTTGCCAGGCACCGGCATCGCCGTCGGCGCCACCGGCAGGGCGCCATTTGGCTGGAAGCTCGGATGCGAGACCCGACCGACATGCCAGAGCTGGAGGAAGATGCGGCCGCCCTCGGCGTGCACTGCATCGCTCACCGTGCGCCAGCCGGCGATCTGCTCGGCGCTGTGAATGCCCGGCGTCCAGGCATAGCCCTGGCCCTGCTGCGAGATCTGCGTGGCTTCGGTGATGATGAGCGCCGCGCCAGCGCGCTGGCGATAATATTCGGCGTTCATCGCCGTCGGTACGTTGCCCCGCCCGGCCCGCGAGCGGGTGAGCGGCGCCATCGCGATGCGATGCGGGAGGTCGAGCGGCGCGAGCTTCAGCGGCGCGAACAGATTGGTCGTCATGGGGTGGTCTCCTGTGCCGATCACGAGATCAGGATGACCCTTCTGACCGACTCTGATAATTCAGGTAATTCGGGCAGGTTCTTTGCGTGGGCCGCAACGATCGTGTCAGTCGAGGCGGGCGAGGGGCGGACGGCGGAACAGCACCTAATTCCCGGTGTTGCGGCCGCGTTCCCGAGCCGGACCTGGGCCGGTTGCCAACTCGCCAGCGCCCGGTCGATATCGTCATGGTCGAGCGGAGCATCGCCCAGCGCCAGCGCGTTCGCGGCGAGCCTTGGCCAGCCGGAGCATGTTGCCTGCGAACAATCCGTCGAGGGAGCCGCCGATCACGATGGCGCGGTGGCGCGGTGCAGGTGCGATCTGGGTCATCTCATTCTCCCCGGTTCCGTCACGAGAGCCAAGGTAATGCCTGCGCGCGGGAGGGATAATTAGCCCGTAGATGAACTCAATGCTGCGCTTGGTGCAAAAATCTGATGATCAGCTACAGTTGGTGCTGCTATCGTCGGCAGGGTGTCCGTTCAGTGGATCTCTTCGCATCCCTCAAGGCCTTCGTCACGGTGGTGGATCGCGGCGCCTTCGCCCGCGCCGCCCGAGAGCTTGGCCTGTCGACCTCCTCGCTCACTCGACAGGTGGACAGCCTCGAGGAGCATCTCGGTGTGCTGCTTCTCAACCGATCGACCCGGCGGCTGACACTCACTGACGCAGGCGAGAGCTATCACGAGCAGGCGACCCGCATTCTCGGCGAGGTGGACGAGGCCAACCGCAGCGTCGGCGAGATGGGTGGGCCGCCGCGGGGTCTGCTCCGTGTCAGCCTGCCCGTCGCCTTCGCCGAGATCCACGTCGCGCCCGCCGTCCCGGATTTCCTGCGCGCTTTTCCGAAGGTCGAGCTCGACCTCATCCTGACCGATGCCATGGTGAATCTGGTCGAGGAGCGGGTCGACATGGCGATCCGCATCGGCAGCCTCGATTCCTCGAGCTTGATCGCGCGCAAATTGGCGCCACAGTACCGCTTGGTCTGTGCCAGCCCGGATTATTTGGGGACGTACGGCGAGCCGCAGGCGCCGGACGATCTTGCCGGGCACAACTGCCTCAGCTTCTCCTATGGCCGCGGCGATCGCACGTGGCGCTTCACCAAAGGAAATGCCGAGCAGGTGATCCGCATTTCCGGATCGATCCGCGCCAACAACTCGCTGCTGCTACGCCACGCCGCGATCGAGGGGAGCGGCATCATCCTCTTGCCAAGCTGGCTGGTGGGCAATGACATCAAGGCCGGGCGCCTGCGCGCACTGCTGACGGACTGGGAGGCAAGCCCGGGCAGTCCGGGTGCCGCAATCCACGCCGTCTATCTGCCCAACCGCCGCAGCTCGAAGCGTGTGCGGGCCTTCGTCGACTTCCTCGCTGCGCGCTTCGGCTCCCCCCCTTATTGGGAACGGGATTCCTAACGAAAGGCCCGTGGGCATCAGCAGTCGAGGCTGTACCCACCGCAGCTTGGGCGGGATTGCGATTCTGAGCCGACCCTCACGACTAACCGACGGGCATCGCCGCTATGGCTGTGGCAATTGTTTCGGCAAGTTGCGCGTCGGGCACCGACCGGGACATTTCGCCACTCTCCATATCGTTCGAGCGAAGCAATGGTGATTGCGCGCTTCGGTCCTCGGTGAGTTCTGAGGCGACGTGATCGGCACAATCTCGAGGGGTCAGCTGACATTGCGGATGCAGGCGGCGGACTGCTCAGTCACGTTTAACCCATACGTCATCCTCGAGACCTGAGGTCTCGCGCTACATCCGTTAGGGTAGCGAAAGACACGACCGCCATGGATCGGATTGTTCTAACGGGGACTTGCCCGACGACCGCAGTTATGCTTCAGCAGCGGCTGGGCTGGGCGGGCACGGAGACCTAGCTCGTCGATGCGCATCAGGCCGCGTTTTCGCGACGCCAGACGCCGGGCGGGATCCCGATGACATTGGTGAAGACGCGCGTCAGATGGCTCTGATCGGCGAAGCCGCACCCGGCCGCGATTTCGGCGATGGATGTTCCGCTTCGTAGGAGAAGCTCTTTCGCTTGCTCAAGGCGGCGATCCAGGAGCCATTTGTGCGGCGTCCGGCCTGTCGTCTCCTTGAACGCTTTGATGAAATAGCTGCGAGACAGTCCGCATTCCGCCGCGACGGCTGCTATGGAAATATCCTCTTCCACATGAAGCATGAGGAACTCCTTTGCGCGCTTTTCCTGTCGCCGGGACAGGCGCCCTGTCCGCCGACCGGCCGGAACTTGGAGGCCGCCATATGTCTGGGCGAGGTGCATGTTCATCGCCAGCGCGACGTGCTCGACGAAAAGAGCCTTGGCGGTCTCGGGGCTGGTCAATGCGGGAATGAGCGCGCGCCCGAGGCTAGCGGCGATGGGATCCATGTGTCCGGATAGACAGCTGAGGCGATCCACCTTGCGCGCGCCGCTCTCCTGAGCGACCGCGTCGAGCGCCGCTCGCGTCACGTGCAGGAACAGGAAGTCGAACGGACTACAAAGATATGCCGAGTAATCCTTCGTGAGGTCCCGGATGTGCAACGAATTTGCGGGGTAGGACAGAATCTCCGAGAAGCGGCCATCGTTGATGACCTGGCGCCGGTCGCCCTCTAACGAGATCGAGACCAAAAACCCGCCCTCAAGAGCCGGAGCGGAGACATGACCGAAGACTGGCTTGTTGGACCGCTTTCGGAAGACCGTCAGCTCCGATCTTCCTTCCGAGCCGGTCTGGAGGAAGCGGCCGTCGTTCTCGCCATAGCAACGGCTCAAGTATCGTGCGAGGCAGCTTGTCCCAATCGGTAAAGGTTGATCTCCGATTGTCACCGAAGGCGAGAATGAACTGCTAGCCGATGCGCTAACCGCAGACACCTGGTGGCTATCGACGGCGGGTGTGCCTGCCGTCGTTGGGCACCGACTAAAGCATCGCGTCGGTCCGTGTGCTCGATGGGATATGGCCAGAGGCGACATAAGGCGAGCTCCTGGCGTGAGGTCCTCGGCATGAGTAACGGCCCTATGTTCCGCTCGTAAGTCGGCCGCTGTCGATGTGCGGCACCCTAATTTTCGCTAATTCGAGGGAAGGGTCGGACCCAGACCTTCGGGCATGATTTTCGGGGCTTTACTCGGCCGCCGGGAGGCCGCAACCATCGACCTCTGTTAAGCCGGCGGGTCCTCCACGACCAGCTCGACATCCACATTGCCCCGCGTCATCCTCGAGTACGGGCATCCCACGTGTGCCGCTTGTACCAGCCGTTTCGCCGTGTGGCTATCAAGGCCCGGCAATCGGACGTGCAGTGCGATCGAGAGAACAAAATACCCGTCATCACCATGCCTTATCGATACGTGCGGTGTGACGGTGATCTCGGACAACGCAATACCCAATTGCCGCGCCTCTAGATCCACGGCTGCTCCGAAACAAGCGCCATAAGCCACTGCGAAGAGTTGCTCAGGATTGAACCCGATCCCCGGGCCGCCCATCGCGGTCGGAGAGCTGACTTCTATGACACCTGGCTTGTCCAAGATGCGCGCCTTGCCGTCGCGACCAGCCGAGCCGTGCCCCGAGCTGTCGACCGTAGGCAGCAATCTCTGCACCGATCGGCAAGCGTTCTCGCTGATAAGCCTCCAGGGCGTCCGCATAGGGCAGCCGGGCAAGACAGGACTGTAACGCCATCGCGTCTCCCGCCGCCTTCGCAACACCCATCGCCGTGTGAGGACGCACGACGAAAGCCGCATCGCCAAGCAACGCCAGTCGGCCATTCGCCATGCGCGGCGCCTCGTAATCGAAGATCGCCTGGATGAACGGCTCCCGTTCGGCGGCAACCGCAGCTGCGAAAGGCGGCGGCAGCAAGCGCGCCGCGTCATCGACGAGCGTTTGTCGACGGCCCTCCGGCAATTGACCTGGCGCCAACGAGTAGGCGTGGACGCGTCCCTGCACATCCGTCAGCACATCGCCGAGTTCCCGGTCCGAGATCCGCCGATACCAAACCCAGTTGTAGCGTCGGGCTCCCGGTTCAGTCTCGCCATTGGGGCCGGTCACGCTATAGCCGAGGATGTGCGAACCCGGCATCATGTAGAAGGCGAACTGGTCGAGAAGCTGCTCCGCACTCTCTGCCGGCAGTGCCGACTCCGGAAGGAGTCCGCGCCACGCGACGTACCCGGCGTAAATGCTCGAAGACGCTTCCCCGGTCACGGCGCGCCGGACCACCGAACCCACACCGTCGGCCCCAATCACCAGATCCACCAATTCCTCGGTGTCATCCTCGAAATCGAGGCGAGCGAACTCCTCCGTCTGCGCGACAGAACGGACGGCACGCCCCGCGACATAGTCGTCGGCTGCCACGAGGCCGCGGAACGCACGATAAAGGTAATCCCATGAAATCTGCATCTGGGGCATCGCCTGCCGATGCCCGATGCTGCCGTCGCGGTCGAACGTGATTCGCTCACGCGCGAGAACGCCGACACGGGCCACGTGCTCGCAGCCCACGGCGCGCAGAATGGAAAATATGTCCCGCTGGCCGACCAGTCCCGCGCCGCGGCCAGCAAGGCCACTCTCGGAGCGTTCATAGATCCGGACGTGGTGGCCCTCCCTCTGGAGCAACGCGGCGGCGAAGAGACCGCCGAGAGATCCCCCCACGATACGGATTTGCAAAGCGTTAGTTGGGTTCATTTCGGCCTCGGAAGACGCTATGAGCATTAGAGTTGGCGGCGCTCCGCCGGACGGCAGAGCTACTCAGCAGCGGCTAAATCACGCCAATTGCGGCCTTTACGCGCTCCGGGCTTAGAGGCATGTCGCGCAAACGAACGCCGGTCGCGTCGGCGAGCGCGTTCGCGAGAGCGGCAGCAGTTGGGCCTTGCGCGCATTCCGCGGTCCCAAGAAAGGGCATGCCAGCACTGTCGATGACGTCGACCTCGATCGCATCCGGGATGTCGGCGAAGCGCAGGATTGGATAGGTGCTCCAGTCGAAGCTCGTTCGGCGGCTCGCGTCGAAGGTCGCCGTCTCGCGGCTTGTCCAGCTCAGCGACTGGATGATCGCGCCTTCAATCTGATTCCGGATGCCGTCGGGATTGACCGGCTGCCCACTGTCGACAGCTGACACCGCTCGCCGCACGACGATGCGGCCGGATTCGCGTTCGACGTCGATCTCGAGGATCACGGCGCAGTATGCCCCAAGATTCTTATAGCGCGCGAACCCCATGCCGCAGCCGCGCCGGCCATCGCCGCGAACCCGGCCCGACCAGCCAAAGCGCTCCGCCGCCGTCTGCATGACGACACGGGCGCGGTCGTCCTTCATGTGCCCCAAGCGGAACGCAAGCGGGTCGACGCCCCCCGCCCTCGCCAACTCGTCGAACATCGATTCGATGGAGAAGACGTTGAGATGCGCGCCGAGCGACCGGAGGGCCGAGACACGGATCGGCATGTTTTTCAGGAAGTGATAGACGACATGCATGTTCGGCAGGGCATAGAGCGGGTTCGCGTTGCGATCTCCGTCTCCTTCCGGCATCGGGATTGGTTTGCCCTCCGGCACCGGGAAAGCCGGAACCACCTCCCCACCCACGAGAACGCCGCCGGCGCCGACCGGGCGATTGTTGTGAGGGTTGCTCCACACCTCGTATTTCCAGGCGACGATGCGGTTTTGCGCATCGAGCGATGCCTCGACCTCCGTCACCATGGCAGGCCCGAGCGGCTCCCAGCCGAACTCCTGCTCTCGCATCCATTGCAAACGAATTGGGCGGCCGGGCAGGGCATTCGCGATCACGGCCGCTTCGGCCGCGACATCATCGGCGCCGTTCTGTCCATAGCAACCGGATCCTTCGACATGGATCGCGTGCACCTTCTCGGGCGGCAAATTGAGGAGCTCGGCCACGACGCGGTGAACATCGAACGTGCCCTGGCTGTGGGTCCAGATCGTCATCACGCCGTCCTGAAGCAGCGCGACCGCGCAGGACGGGCCGATCGACCCATGACAGAGCCACGGTCGGGTGTATCGGGCCTTCACGGTCCGCGCACCCGGCTGGGTCACGTCATTGGTATCGAGGACGATGATTTCCTCAGGCGGGAGGCTCTTGAGCGTAGCTACGACGTCGCCCTGAGGGATCGGCGCCGCTGTCCGATGGAAATCCGCCTCTTGAAACCGCCGCAGGGCGGTGATGGCGGTCCACTCGCGTTCCGCGACCACAGCGACGAACGACCCGAGCTGCACGACCTTGACGACGCCGGGAAGAGCTTCGACAGACGCGATGCTCAGCGAATTGAGACGCGTGCCGACGCTCGGGCCTCGCACGACACGAGCGTGCAGCATCCCACTCAGGCGCATATCCTGCACATAGGCCGCGCCGCCAGTCAGTTTCACCGGGATATCGACGCGCGCCATCGCCGTGCCCATCGTGCGGAACTGCTTGGGGTCACGGAGCGGCGCGTCGGGAACCGCCTCGACATGAAGCGAGAGCGAAGCCGCGATCTCGCCATAACCTGCGACGCGACCGGTGGCGCTCCGCAACCGTCCGTCCCCGCTCGTCGCGACGCTTTCTGGGTCCACCTTCCAGGCCTTCGCCGCGGCCCGGGTGAGCAACAGACGAACATTCGCCGCAGCATTCCGGATCGCGGTTCCGCTGTCCTGCATCGAATGGCTGCCGGCGGTCAATCCTTCGTCAGGCGTTCGGTACGTATCGACCGTCACGAGCTCGATCTGCGCCGGAGGCACGTCCAGCTCCTCCGCGGCGACCTGGAGAAGCGCCGTCCGGATGCCTTGCCCGAGTTCCGCCTTGCCCGTGAAAGCGGTAATGTGACCGTTCGCGTCGATCCGGATCCAGGCGTCGAGCCAAGGGGTGGTCTTGAGACTGCCCGCCAGGTTCGGCGCGACAACGGACGGACCCGCGCCTCCCTCGCCGCCGCCCGCCAATTGACCGAAGGCGCGCGAGGTCAGAGAGAATGTCACCACGAGCGCGCCGGCTGAGAGGAATGAGCGTCGCGATACCGCCCTCTGGGAGGCGATTGTTCTCATTGCCCTGCCTCCGTACTCGCCTGCTTCACATCGGCGGCGCGCCTCACCGCGCGCAGGATGCGCATGTGGGTCCCGCACCGACACAGATTGGGCTGCATGTGCCTGCGGATCTCAGCGTCGCTCGGCGACGGGACACGATCGAGAAGGGCCTGGGCGCGCATGATCATGCCGGCGATGCAGTATCCGCATTGGGCCGCCTGCTCCGCTTCGAAGGCACGTTGCAGAGCGCTCGGCTTCTGGACAGTGCCGAGCCCCTCGACAGTCCTCACGCGACGTCCATCCAATGCGGCGATCGGCATCAAGCAGGAGAAGACGGCCTTGCCGTCGACCTGGACCGTGCAGGCCCCGCACTGGCCGAGGCCGCATCCGTATTTCGCGCCGTTCAGCGAGAGATCGTCGCGCAGCACATAGAGGAGCGGCGTCGAGGGCTCGACGTCGAGACGATGATCGACGCCATTGACATTCACCGTCACGATCATTGCTCCGTGTCCTCTTCACGCGCCGCCGCGGCGGCGCTCTCCAGCTTCGACCAGGTGGGGCGCAAGCTGTATCGGGCTCGCAGATACGCCGCGAGCTCGGCAATCTGCGCGTCGCTCAATTGATCCGCGAAGGCGGGCATGTAAGGACCGCGCGCTCCCGTCGCCGGTTGTATCCCTTGCAAGATGGCTTGGAGCGTGTTGCGCGGATCGTCTTCCTGGAGAGCGCTGACAAGCGACAGCGACGGACGCCCCTGCGTCATCATGGGTGCGCCTGCGCCATGGCAGCTGCCGCAGGCGCCAGAAAACAGGGCCGCGCCTGTCGGATGCTCGAGCGCGGCCTTCTCCTCCCGATCCGTGCGCGCAGAGGGTGTGGCTTCGTCAGGTGCGCGGAACAACGACGCGGTGTAGAGGGCGATCGCCCTCACGTCGGCCTCAGGAGCAGTTGAGAGTCCGTGTGCAACGGGCCCCATTGGTCCGGCGGCCGCGCTGTGATCGGCATCGATCCCGGTCCGAAGGTATGTGAAGAGAGATTCCGCCGTCCAGGTCCGTGCAGAGGGGTTTGACGCGTCGAGAGCCGGAGCGTTCCAACCCTCCGCGACGCCGCCCGAGAAAGCCCTGTCGCGTTTTTCGCCGCCAAGGGGATTCCGGGGCGTATGACATCCGCCGCAATGACCAAGGCCTTCCACGAGGTAGGCGCCACGGTTCCATTCGTCGCTCTCGCCGGCGCTCGGGACAAACGCGCCTTTATGCAGAAACAGCAGTTTCCAGCCCGCGAGAAGCGGCCGAAAGCCAAGTGGGAACATTAGCTTGTTGGGCGGCGCCTCTGCGTGCACGGCCGGTCGGGTCATCAAAAAGGCGTAGATCGCGTCAAGGTCGGCGTCGCTCACATGCGTGAAGTGCTCGTAAGGCAATGCCGGATAGAGATGCATGCCGTCCCGCGATACGCCCTCGCGCATTGCTCGCCGGAAAGCAGCCTGCGACCAGTTGCCAATCCCGGTCGCCTCATCGGGCGTTATGTTAGTCCCGTAGATTGTCCCGAAGGGCGTAGCGAGTGGTCTGCCGCCGGCATAAGGCGTCCCGCGATTAGCGGTATGGCATACAGGGCAGTCGCCGATCGCCGCGAGCGATGCGCCGCGCTGGATCAGGGCTGTCGGAAAGGATTGTGGATCGGGCCGTGTAATGCCGTCGATCGGCTCGCGATAGATCATGGCGGCCGCTATGCCAGCGGCAATTGCGGCCGCAGCAAGCCCTGACAACCAAATTGTTTTACGCCTCGCGTGCATGACTGATTAGCTCTTACGACCCCAGGGAGGCGGCGCGCGCAGACAGCGCCCGTACTAAATCCGAAGCCTACGAAGGCAGCTCCCGCGCAGCTTGAACAAACGCCCTCTCATTTTACGAATATTCCGATGTCGGCAGCGTCCAGCTGGTACGGAGATGTCAATGACCGATATCGAACAGGTCGCGATGCTGGCGTGGCTGTGACCGAAGATATTGATCAGGCGCCTTCACATGCGCGCCAAAATGCGCCGCGGCATGCCAGGGCCAGCGGGGGTCATAGAGGATCGTGCGCGCGACCGCGATCAGATCCGCGTCTCCGGTGCCGACGATGGCTTCGGCCTGCTCGAACTCCGTGATCAGCCCTACCGCGATCACTGGCATTCGCGTCGCCGACTTCACAGCCCGCGCAAGCGGCACCTGATAGCTCGGGCCGACGGGGATCTTCTGTCTATGATCGAGACCGCCGCTGGAGACGTGAAATGCGGCGCAGCCGCGCGCCTCCAGCGCCTTCACAAACGCAATCGTCTGGCTGATCTCCCAGCCGCCCTCCACCCAGTCGGTGCCGGAGAGGCGGATCGAGACCGGACGGTCCGAGGGGAAGACAGCTCGCACCGCGTCGAATACCTCGAGCGGAAACCGCATGCGATTTTCGAGGCTGCCGCCGTACTCGTCGTCGCGCCGGTTCGAGAGCGGTGACAGGAACTGGTGCAGCAGATAGCCGTGAGCGCCGTGGAGCTGTACGGCGTCGATTTCCAGCCGCGCGGCTCGCTGCGCAGCCGCAGCGAAGGCATCCCGCACCTGCGCCAAGCCACTGCGATCGAGCGCGAGCGGCGGGCGGTCGCCCTCGACATTCGGAATTGCAGACGGCGCAACCGTCCGCCAACCCTTAGCGTCGCCGGGTGGAATCTGCGCGCCGCCCTTCCAAGGAACCTCTGTCGAGGCCTTGCGCCCTGCATGAGAGAGTTGAATGGAGATCGGCATCTTGGACCAGCGCCGGACGCTCGCCAGGGTCCGGCCAATCGCGCTTTCCGTCGCATCGTCCCAGAGTCCGACGTCTGCATGGGTGATCCGTCCCTCGGGCACGACGGCGGTCGCCTCGATGGTCAGCAACGCCGCACCCGAGAGCGCAAGATGGCCCAGGTGGATGAGGTGCCAATCGTTCATGCAACCCTCGATGGCCGAGTACTGGCACATCGGCGCGATCACGATGCGATTCGCGAGTTCAAGGCGGCCGATGCGAAGTGGCGTGAACAGGGCACTCATGTCGGATCCCGATAAAGTCTCGTTGGTGAGGGTGCTCTAGCCCCATGCGAACGCGACGAGCGGCCAACTTGCAAATGCTCGCCGCGTGCGTGTCAATCCCGGATTGTTCACGATTTTTGAGAGGCGCGTGGTGCGGCTGCCGTGTCGCCGGTCAGTTCTGGATGAATTCCAAAAGGTCAGCGTTCAGCTGATCCTTGTGGGTGAAGGCCGTCGCATGCGGCGCGCCTCGGTAGACCTTCAGCTTGGCGCCTGCGATCATCTCCGTCGCCAGCTTTCCCGTCGCCTCGAAGGGCACCACTTGATCATCGTCCCCATGGATGACAAGCGTCGGTACGTCGACCTTTTTCATATCCGGCCGGAAGTCGGTCTCGGAGAAGGCTGTCACGCAGTCGATCGTACCCTTTATCGACGCCTGAAGCGCGATCTGCAGGGTCTGAGTCAGGACGCCTTGCGAAACTTTCATCCCGTGATTCGTGCCGTAGAAGACGGGATTGAAGTCCGCGAGGAACTGCGGCCGATCGGCGGCGATGCCAGCCCGAATGCCCTCGAAGAAGGCTTTGTCGTGTCCTACTGGATGATCGGCCGTCTTCATGAACAGCGGGGTTATCGCGCTGATAAGGGCGAGTTTCGCCACGCGTCTTGCGCCCGCGCGTGCGATATAGCGGACAATGTCCCCGCCGCCCATCGAGAACCCCACCAGGACGACGTCTTTCAAGTCGAGCTTCTTGAGGAGCTCTCCAATGTCATCGGCAAAGGTGTCGTAGTCGTATCCCTCCCAGGGCTGGCTTGAGCGCCCGAAGCCCCGCCGGTCGAACGCCACGCAGCGATATCCGCGGGAGGCAAGGAACAGCATCTGATAATCCCACATGTCCGCGCTTAGTGGCCATCCATGGCTGAAGAGGATGGGCTGTCCCTTCCCCCAGTCCTTGTAATAAAGCTCGGTTCCGTCGCGGGTCATCACCGTCGTCATTTCCAGTCCTTCTTTATGGGAGCACCAGCTTGTTCAGCCTAGGCCGATCGGCTCGACCCGGATTGAACGGCACACCGACGATTTGAATAAAATTGCGCTCTCAAAATCGCATTCAGGTCATCTGAGGCGTGTGAGTGGGGCTCGCCGGCCTCCAAAACGAGATGGGCGGTAGGTGGGGCTGCGGCGAAAAGACGTCCTTTTCGGACCCTATCGTCCAAATTGCGAGCGTAACCGGCAAGACGAACAGGCGGCGCACGAAGATGCTGATTGCAACAACGTGCCGCCGTCGGAGCGCCGGTGCGCGTACCCCACCCCATTCGCTTGGGGTCGTAGTAGTTGGCGAAGGAGAAATGGTGCTTGGCCTTCAGCCAGCCATGGTTGGCGCCACCCAACCCGGCGAATGGTCTACGTTCGATCATCTCGTGTGCTCCTGATCGGGGTAAGAGTTCGCCCCATTTGCTGAGCACAGGATGAGCCTCGACAGAGGAAACGAAAATAGAAAGAATGGAATGACATCGGTTCCATTCCTTTAGGTGATCTCAATGGCCCTTCCGGATCTCGAAGCGTGGGCAATCTTCGCCAAGGTGGCTGAAACCGGCTCCTTTGCTGCTGCGGCCGCCGAACTCGGCCTCTCCGGCCCCACCGTGTCGAAGGCGCTGGGACGGCTGGAGGCCCGGTTCGGGGAACGATTGATCCATCGCTCCTCGCGGCGGTTCGCGTTGACCGAGACCGGGCGGGTGCTGGCGGTGCGGGCCGCCCAGATCCTCGCGGAGGGTGAAGCGGTCGAGGCCGAGGCGCAGGCTAAATCGGCGACACCGCGAGGCCGCGTTCGGCTCGCGGCGCCGATGTCGTTTGGGCTGCGTCACGTGGCGCCGGCGCTGCCTGAGTTCTTGGCAGCCTACCCGGAGGTTTCGATCGATCTACAGCTCGACGATCGGATGGTTGATCTGGTGGCTGGCGGGATCGATGTAGCACTGCGTATCGCCGATCTGCCGGCTTCGAGCCTGATCGCGCGGCGGCTCTGCCCGGTGCAGCGCTGGGTAGTGGGGACACCCGCCTACTTTGCGCGTCGGGGAACACCTCAGCGGCCACGTGACCTCGAGCACCATGCTTGCCTTGGCTACAGCTATCTCATGAGCGGGGAGACCTGGCGGTTCAAGGATGCGACCGGGGCCGAAGAAGCGGTCAACATCAACGCTCGGCTTAACGCCAACAACGCAGAGGCCTTGTGCGCCACGCTCGAGGCCGGCGAGGGAATAGCGCTCCAGCCAGACTTCATTGCCTGGCAATCCGTCAAGGCCGGGCGTCTCATCCCCGTCCTGACTGAATGGGCCACACCGCCCTTGGCGCTCAACCTCGTGACGCCTGCCGGCGGGCCGCGTGCAATCCGAACCCGCGTCCTACTAGACTTCCTCACGCATCGTTTCGCGACCGGCTCGGCGCCATGGACGGTCACGCCGCCGAGGGCATAGTGGGCATCCTCGTGGGGAGCGCTACCGGAAGCATCCACTCAGGCACGCTCTCCGCCATCGCCCTTCTCCGACCATCACGACCGCAATCGCGCTGATCTCGGGCGGGAGCGACATCATGTCGATTTCGGCTGTGGTGAGCCGTCTAAACACCCTCGCAACGTCGCAACGACAAGCCGATGAAGATAAGGACGAGCGACTTAAGAACGAACACCACCTCCCACACCGCATTGGCTTGCGTCCGGGTCAGTGCTGAAAAGCTGCCGCCAGCCGGCGACCAGGCCACAGCTCACGTTGGCCGGAACCCGGAGACGCGGAGCGCCTCGCCGCAGATATACGAGGCCCAGGCGGCCAAGAAGCCACCGACAATAGGCATCTCGATGGCGGCTGAGGACGAAGGAAACGATGTAGTCGAAGGCGACCCCGGCCATGACCCCAGGCCGATGGCGAGCACGCTGAAGGTCGCCCCCCCGCCAAAGCTTTAACGTCCCGGTGAACTCTGCGGCGACAGTAACTCGGATGAGGACCTGCCCTTACCCGGGACGCCTTGTAAAAATCTCGTCGAGAAAGGCATCGTTCTCGATGGCCCATGAGCACAAAGCCGCCACGGGCTCGTGAAGCCGGCGGCCGTCATCCGTCAGCCGATACTCGGTTTTCGGCGGTACGACAGGATAGACGGTGCGCCGAACAAGGCCGTCATTCTCCAGGGAGCGAAGAACCTGAATCAGCACCTTCTTCGAGATGTCCGGTATCTGCCGCTGCATTTCGTTGAAGCGGCGCACGCCACCCGAAAGACAGTAGAGAACGATCGGTGTCCACTTATCGCCGATAAGATCGAGCAGCCGCCGGGCGGGATAACGATCACCGAGTGATTTAGAACTGCGATATTTGTTCATGTCTGACCGGTACACAAGAGGTTGCTAGTCCCAATACGGAGACCACTCTCAAGCAGTTTCGGCAAGGTGGCGATGGACGAAGGTGACCGCCATGCTTCCTTCGCCTACAGCGGTCGCGAGCCGTTTCACCGATCCGCGCCGCACATCACCGGCGGCAAATGATCCCGGCACCGATGTTTCAAGATGGAAGGGCTGGCGCTTCAGGGGCCAGCTCGCCGGCGGATGGCCGTTCTCCAGCAGGTCGGCGCCGGTGATGAGAAAACCCGCGCTGTCGCGAACGATGGCGGTATCCTTCGCCCATTCCGTGTTGGGGACGCCGCCGATGCAAACAAACAACCGGTTTCCATCGAACCACTGGGTCGCGCCCGACGTGCGGTCCTTCACCGCGAAGCGTTGCAGCACCTCTCCACCGTCCAGCTCTGTCACTTCCGCATTGAAGCGAACCTCGATCTTCGGATGCGCAAGGATCCGATCCGAGAGGTAATGCGACATGGTCTCCTTGAGGGTCGGGGCCCGGACCAGCATCGTCACCTTGCCGGCATACTCCGCGAGATACATTGCGGCCTGACCGGCGGAGTTGGCGCCGCCGATGACGAAAACATGCTCGCCGCGGCACAGCGGTGCCTCGCTCATGCCGGCTCCGTAGTAGAAGCCTCGGCCCAGGAAGCGGCCCTCCTCAGGAAGGTTGAGCCGCCTCCATTCCACGCCGGTCGCGCAGATATTCGCGCGCGCGATCATCTTCGATCCGTCCGCAAGATCGGCGACGATCCGGCCATCACGAAACTTCGCCTTGATGCCTTCCCGCATCATCAGGATCTCAATGCCGAACTTGACGGCCTGCTGCCTGGCGCGCTCGCAAAGCTCCGCGCCGGAAATGCCGTCCGGGAAGCCCATGTAGTTTTCAATCAGCGATGACGATCCGGCCTGTCCGCCGATCGCGTGCCGTTCGATCACAACGGCACGCAGCCCTTCGGAGGCGGCATACACAGCGGCCGACAGTCCGGCCGGCCCCGCGCCGTAGATCGAGAGATCGTATTCGCGCAGGCGAGGCTGCGTGACCCAGCCGAGCCGGTCGGCCAGCTCTCGTACAGAGGGCGCGTAGAGGCGGCGGCCGTCCGGCAGTTCGACGACGGGAAGCCGGGCGTTCGCAAGATCGGGAATGCCCAGCTCCCGCTGACTGTCCGCGTCGCTATGAAGTTCGATCCAGTCAAAGGCGACCACGCTACGCTGCAGGAAATCCCGAAGTTCATACGCGCCGTCGGCCTGTGCACGACCGAACAGGCGCACGCGCGCGGGGCGGTTGGTGTCAGTCATGGTGCAGGCATCCTGATTGGTGTGTTGGCCCATCTGCTGCCCAGTGCGATCCCGTAGCGGGTGAGATCGTTGCCGTAGTCGAGTTGAAGGCTCTCTGCGGCTTTCAGGCCGGCATCGATGTTTTGCCCGGCGCAAGCCAGATTGCGCCCAAGGACCGATGCGTCATGGGCTGCCTTCGCCGCGGCGCCAGCCGTATGCGGCCGCACGACAAAAGCGGCGTCGCCGAGCAGCATCACCCGTCCGAAGACAGTCTGCGGCACCACCACATCGACAATGGTCTGCACAAACGGATCGGGCGTCTGGGCGACCAGCTCCGCAAAAACTGGGTGCACCTCGCGCTCGGCGAGACCGCAAACCTCGTCGACCATAGCCTGAGGGGCCATGCCCTGCGCAAGCGAGGAATGGTGCCGGCGGCCGTCCTTGTCCGTCAGGAAGCGTCTTACATCCTGATCCTCGGCGCGAACGTACCAGACCCAATTGAGTCGCCGGCGGCCGGGTGAGACGTCCGCGCCGTCGCCCGGAATGAAGTAGACCAGCATATGTCCGCCGGAGCGGGCTTCGCAGAAGGTGAAGGCATCGTCGAGGAAGGACACGAGCCGTTCGGGGGCGTCGGCTTCGTCGAGGGTGCCCCGCCAGGCAACATAGCCTGCATAATGCGGGGCGGCGTCAGGGAGGAAGCGGTGGCGTAAGGGTGAGTTCGCGCCGTCGGCTGCGATCAGGATATCGCTTTCAAGGCGCTGGCGGCCGGTGACGACAGCGACCACGCGCGTGCCTTCCGGGGTGATGTCGGTCACTGGCGCACCCATATGGTAGCGGTCATCCGGGAAGGTGGCGCGCAGCGTGAGATAGATCGCCTCCCACGATGTGAAGGGCTGGGGCATGGCTTGCGTCTGTCCGTCGCCGCCGGAGGGGTCCAGATAGCGCCGGACTCGGCACGACGTGACCGGAAGAACCGGCGCGTTGTGTTCGCGCAAAAGCGCGGTCAGCTGCGGCTGCACGACGATCCCGGCCCCACGGGTGTTCATGGGCCCGGGATCGCGCTCGAAGATCTCGACATCCGCGCCAATGCTCCGCAGGGCAATCCCGGCGCAAAGCCCTCCGATCGAGCCGCCGGCAACCGTAACCTTCAAGGGCGAATCCCCATCATGACGGCCGTACGGCGTCCAGCATATGCGCGAGCATCAGCTCGGCGCGCAGCGCTCCTGAGAAGGTCGGGTGTCCGTTGATGACGAATGTCGGGACGCCGTTCATGCCGCCGCGCTTCGAGGCGGCTTCGGCTGCCGCCACCTCGGCGGCGCCTTCTGTTCCGGCCAGAAAGACGCTTGCCCGCGCGCGGTCGATCCCGGCGACGGTGGCTAGATCCGCGAGCACCCCTGTGTCGCCCACGTCGCGGCCTTCGACGAAATAGGCGCTGAACAGGCCTTCAACGACCGCATCTTGCACGCCTTCCTGTTCGGCGAGCCAGATCAGGCGGTGCGCATTGAAGGTGTTCGGTGTGCGCTTCATCAGATCGTGGCGCATCATAAGGCCTGCCTGTGCTGCGGCCGCCGTTACCTGGGCGTCGAGCTGTTGGGAGTATTCCCAGGACCCGAACTTGCGGCTGCGGTATGCGACCCGGTCCATGCCTTCGACCGGCATGTCGGGGTTCAGCTCGAACGGCTTCCAATGGACTGAAACCGCCACGTCGCCGGGCAATCTGGCGACAGCGCGCCCAAACTGCCGCTTGGCGACATAACACCAGGGGCAGATAGCATCCGATACAATCTCGACGGCGAGCGTTTTGGTCTTTTCTGCTGTATTGCGTGCGGGATGGCGGGCCTCGACAGTGCAGCTCTCCGCGCTACAAGTACTGGTTTCTAACAGATCGGCCATGGAACATTCCTTTTTTTGGGGATTCCGCAAAAACAATCTGGTGGCTGGTCTCTTTTTGGCAAGTAGTCACCTTCAGGTTACCATCTGCTGCCCCGGGCTAATTTTTCCGGGCAGAGGCTACAGGCGTCCCGGACAGGCACCCCCTTATAGACTTTGGTAGCGTGCACTGTGCCAACGTCGGGATTTGGCACTTTGCGACCCCAATCGACCAGTTCCTCTTCGTCCGCTTAGAGCTTGAGTGCGGAAGCAATTCAACGGCCGATCGCAGAGCGAGTGGAGGAAGCGGAAGCAAGCTGCTCGTTGGCTGGGCTAGAGTGGACGAGGTTAGGAGCGGGGAGGGGGCTCGCTAAGCCACCCCGCTTCCGTTCGAGAGGTATAGCTCACCGTGTGTCCGTGACTTGAGCCTTCGCGAACCGGGCGATATGGATCGCAGCCGAGTGGGGTTCCGAGTGGGGCTCTTGTGCACCAAACTGCTCTCGTCGGTACCGTATTGATGTTATTGTTATTTTTTGAATGGTCGATTTCGCTGGGGCCGGGGATTGGAGGCGGTAAATCTTGACAATTCGTGATCATCCCGCTGCTTCTCATTCCTTCCTGCACGGGATTTTTGCAGCACGACAGATCACGAGGTTCTTTCGATCCCATGCTCCAACTCGGCGAGAGGATACAGAACCGCGCGTCCGAGCTTCAAGAAAGATGGCCCGATTTTCATCATCCGCCAATTGCGCAAGGTGCCCAAGCTAATCATCCCTCGATAACGCTCGTAGACCTCCTCAGGCGTGAGAAACAAACATGGCATAGCGCAGCGAAATCACCTGTAAGCGCGGTTTGATTAGCTTGGTCAAAAAAGACCGTCAGTCTTGAAGGACGCAGCAACCGGACGCGGGTATCAGGGCGACTCATTCAGTCGGGCCTCGAGGCGTTCGCCTTTACGGAGGAGCAAGCCGCGCGCGCCCGCGACGCCCAGTTCCAGAACTCTCCGCGATGCGACCCGCCAGCATCACGAAATGATCCGCCGCCTTCGGCGGGCACAGCTCCCGCGCGGTCTTCTCGAACAGCGCCAGCCAGCGATCGAAATGCCGGGCGTCGATCGGGAGCGGCAGATGCTTGGCCATCGGCTGGCCGTGGTAGCGTCCGCTCATCAGCGCGACGGAGGACCAGAACGCACACATCCGCTGCAGATGCGGCTCCCAATCGCCGATCTTCGCGGCGAAGATCGGCCCGAGAACATCGTCCTCGCGCACCCGCGCGTAGAAGCCGCGGACAAGTCGATCGATCATCGCCTCGTCGATGGCCGTCTCCGTCTGGATTTGCGCCGTGATCGCCGCCCGGCGCGCCGCCGCGGATCGCGCATCCTCGCTCATGACCGCGCTCCGATCCGATCTGCAGGCAACTCTGCCGCGACTAGGTCGATATTGCGCTGGTGGGAAGCGAGCATCGCTGTGAGATCAGCATGGATCGCCTCGTCACGGACAGTCGGCAGCAGCGCCTCGAGCTTGCGAACCACCCAACCCTGGCCGCGATTGAGGAACCCGAGCCGCGCCGTAAGATCGGTGATCGACATCACCTTGCCGTAGAACGCGCCCGTTTTCGGCGACGGCGCGCCTTGAAACCGATGGATCGCTCGGGTAAGCACGCCGCACCAGCGCGCTTCGTCGCGGTGAATGGCCAGGATCAGCGGCTTGAGTGAGCCATCCCCGACATGCTTTGCGATGGCAAGCGTGGCGCGCGCCCCCGCGCGTTCGGCCTCGAGCAACTTGTTGAGGACCGGCAAGATCTCGTCGCGCGTCGCGAAGCCCATGTAGCGGTCATCCATTTCGTGTGCGAGGCAGGCTGGGGACGCCAGTTCGATTGGTGCACTCGATGGGGCAGCATTCGCATCGAGCAGGCAGGAGGCCTTCCGCAGCGATGGCGCGCACGCGCTCGGCCGCGCCGACAAAATCCGTAACCCGACCTACCCCCATGCCGGCGTACAGCGCCATCGCCTCGAACTCTCCCGTCATCGAGCGTAGGGGCGAATCCGTGCTGAACAGGTAGATGGGCCGACCCGCTTCGTCGCCGATGACAGTCCGCATTTCGCAAAAGGGATCGCCGCGCTCACCTCGGGTCACGCTGTTCGCCAGTGCGCGCACCTTGGCTCCGGGCGGCCAATTGATATAAAACGCGTCGGTCAAGATAGTGTCTCCGTCCTGGGCTTCGACCAGGCACCTGCGCGCCGGCTTGCTCAACCGCCTGCGCTTCGGCGCGCGAACCGACCTGGCAGACAACGATTTGTCCGGCAGCGCGCAAGCGATCCACCAGCTTCAGTGGGAAATCCCAGAAGAGCCCGATCACGGGAACGCCCAGATCGATACAGGCCGAGACCTGTGCCTCGAGGAGCGCGGCGTCTGTCGCAGCCGGAATCACATTGACGCCGAAGCGTTCGACGCCCCGTCCCCGCAAGGCGGCTACCTCCGCGCGGATCAAGTCCACCGGCTCCCGCACCATTCCGAGAAAGCCGAAGCCCCCGGCCTGGCTCACCGCGGCGACAAGCTCGGATCGCGCGACGCCGCCCATGCCAGCCAGCACGATCGGATACGCGCAGCCGAGGAGATCGCAAACCGGTCTATGCAGCGTCGTGGCCATGGTCGTCCTTCGGATGTTCGCGCAAATCGCCCCTGGGCTCATATCGCGAGGTGATCGCGTTATCTGAATTCTGTTCTCGCCTGAGCCGCCGCCTCTGTTGCAAGGACGCTATGCCGCGGGCTTAATGCCGAAGTCTTCGGGGCTAAGGATGAGATCGGCCAAGGTATAGCGATCGAGCGTTCCTGTGAACGCTGCTAGCGCCTCTTTAAGAGCACCGCGCAGACGACACCGCGGTGTGATGAGACAACGATTGTCGGTTGTGAAGCATTCGACCAGTGCGAAGTCGGGCTCGGTCGCACGCAAGACATCGCCAAGCTTGATCCGGTTCGGGCGCTTGCCGAGCGCGAGCCCCCCTGACCGGCCACGCACGGCCTTCAGATAGCCGGCGCGAGTTAATTGATTTGCGACCTTCATCAGATGGGCCCGTGAAATACCGTAGACGTCCGCTGTCTCTTCGATGGTGATCAAGCGGTCGCCCTGGGCCGCGGCGTACATCAGGACGCGTAACGCGTAATCAGAAAAATTTGTCAGTCGCATCGCTGGTCCCTCGTTGCGGCTAGCGCGACGGGCTGTGACGGGTCTGATTCAAAGATGCACCGGCGCTATATCTTTTGCAAGTTCTTACGCTTAGGGGACACAGGGTTTCGCATCGTCGCGCCTCGGGTGGCCCCCTCATGCGGCATAAAGATGTATTGACAATGTATGTTTTAAGAGCGAAGCATGGAACATGCAGCGATGGCTTTTGTCGGCTGCAGCAAGGCATGGGCCGGATACGGTCGCGATTCCGCCCCGTCGATCACCATCCGCGACCAAAGGAGCAGCGATGTCTCAGGTAATCGGAGGCCCAGCCGTGAACCAAATCGACGTGCGGAGTCTCGTTCCGGCTCAGCGGCACGAGAAGATCTTCCAACTCGTTGATGAACTGACGCCTGGGACGTCATTTGTTCTCGTCAACGATCATGATCCCAAGCCTCTTTACTACCAGCTCGAGGCTGAACACCCGAAGGAGTTCTCGTGGACCTACCTCGAGAAAGGACCGGTCGTTTGGCGCGTTGAGATCGGCAAGCTGTTGAAAGCGGCATGAAGTGAGACTGGCGGTTCGCGTTGGCGCCGGTGAAGCGGTGACCCGCGCCAGCTCCTAGAAAAGGAACGCTCGCATGGGTGGCGTCACCTTGTCTCGTTGGACAATGTTCTATTTCACGGCGGCGCTTGCCGCGCTGATCGTGGCTGAGTGCCTGATGGCGGCAGGCTATGGATACCCTGCTGTCCCCATCGGGGCGCCTGAGACTCTGGTGTTGGTCCATGTTGTTGCGATCGGTTGGTTGAGCCTTCTGATGTGCGGCGCTCTCTTTCAATTCGTGCCTGTCCTTATCGCCCGACCGCTTTATAGCAATTCGCTGCCCCTACCGACCCTGGGGTGCCTCGTAACGGGGCTCGCCGCATTGCTGGCCGGATTTCTTCAGCTGGCGGGGCAACTCACGCTGGACGTTCCCTTCTTTCCGATTGCAGCTGGACTTCTGGGTGCGGGGTTTGGCCTCGCCTTGTGGAACCTCGGCCGCACGCTTTGGTCAGCGCGCCCTCTGCCGCTCTCAGCCCGCTTCGTCGTCGTCGGGCTTTTCAGCGTCGGCGCCACTGTCACATTCGGCATTGTGTTCGCGCTGGTGCTCGGCGGCGTGACCGCATACCCGCATTTTGTCGACGTGACGGCGATGGGCGTGCCCATTCACCTGATTGCCGGTCTTGGCGGATGGCTAACGTTTACGGCCATGGGCGTGAGCTATCGCCTGCTGGCAATGTTCATGCTGGCGCCCGAACTCGACGGAGCCACAGCACGCGGGGCCTTTTATGTTGGGGCCTCGGGCCTTGCCGTCGTCATCGTTGGCGGGGTCATCGCGATCTGCTTCGGCGGCGGTATCACGACGCTTCTCAGCGTCGGAGGGTTCCTGGGCTTAAGTGCGCTTATTCTCTATGGCCGAGACATCTTGCACCTTTATCGCGCGCGAAAGCGCCGAACGATCGAGCTCAACAGCCGTATGGCCGCCGTTGCGCTCGCCAATCTGGCAGCGGTCGCGATCCTGATCATCATTCTTCTTGGCTTCGGCGCACTCGAACGCAACGTCGCGGCCGTCGTCTTCCTTGTCACCTTCGGATGGTTGTCGGGGCTGGGTCTCGCCAAGCTTTACAAGATCGTGGCCTTCCTGACCTGGCTCGAATGCTATGGACCGGTTCTCGGCAAAACGGCAACGCCGCGCGTGCAGGACCTCGTCGTCGAACGCCGCGCGATCAAATGGTTTGCGTTTTATTTTCTCGGAGTCTGGAGCGCCACCATCGCTCTTCTGCTTGATCGGCCACTGGCATTCCGCATTGCTGCGACCGTAATGGTGATCGCAACCAGCGGCATCATCGTGCAGTTGGTACGGGCCCGGAGGCTGGCAGATGTGCAGCCTGCCCTGCGCTGCCCCACTGGCGTACGTCCGCCGCGGCTTTTGCTTTCCTGGAAACAACATGTCTGAAAGGTGACTGACATGACGACGACATTCGTGGACGTGGATGTACGACCGATCCTGCGCGCCGGCGGTGAACCATTCGAACAGATCATGGATGCGGTGGATGCGCTGAAGCCAGGCGAGGGCCTGCGGTTGTTTGCGACGTTCAAGCCCACTCCACTGCTGCATGTCCTCGGGTCGAAAGGCTTCACCCATGAGGCGAAGGAACTCGCTGGCGGTGAATGGGAGGTGGTGTTTTCGCCATCTGGAGCGCCTCCAACCAACGCTGCCGCAGTCGGAAGCGGCGCGGCAGACGGACCGGTCTGGCCTGACCCCGTACAGCATTTGGACAATCGTGAACTCGATCCGCCTGAGCCGATGGTGAGGATCCTGGCGACGACTGAAGCGATGGCGCCCGGTGAAGTGCTCTCTGCGTTGCTCTGCCGCGAGCCGATCTTCCTCTTCCCAGAACTGGCCAAGCGTGGCCATAGCTGGCGCGGCGGCTTTGAAGCGGACGGAACCACCTACAAGGTGCTGGTACGGGTCGGCGCAGCCAAGGAGGCTGCGCCATGACCGTCGAACCCACTAGGCATCTCACTGAGCAGATCAAGGATGCGCTGCGCCTCGTGATCGACCCAGAGCTTGGCTACAACATCGTCGACCTCGGGCTGGTCTACGATGTCGTCGTCGCGGAGCGCGGCGTCGTCAATATCACCATGACAACTACGACACGTGGCTGCCCGGCGACGAGCTATCTGACGGACGGGGCGTGTGACGCCGCTTCGGCGGTGCCCGCCGTCGAATTCGTCGATGTCAAACTGACCTACGATCCCCCCTGGACTCCGCGGATGATGACCGCGGAAGCCAAGCAGCATCTCGGCATCGCAGATGGAGAGGAGTGGTGAGTCCCGATGTCGCCAAGGCTAATGCGGTCATCGGTCAGCAGAAGGCGTCTGCTGGGCTCACCGATCTCCTGATATCGAGTCTCGAAGCGTTGGCGGCGGCAGGACAGCCAGATGCGGCGTGTCGCTTTGCGGGACAGGCTTGCGCCGCACTGCGCAAGGATGACTCACGCAGCTGGCGAATGTTCAATGCGTTGCTGCATCGCCTGAGCAAATCGGTTGCGTGAGCGAAGCGGAGACCGTCCGCTGGCTTGGCTCCTATACGAACTCGCTCATCGCCGCGGATGCGCGGCATCATTCTGGAGAGGCTGAGCATCGACTGAAGGATCGGTTTTTACGTGCGACCTCTTCATGGGACACATATCATGGTCAACAACATCAAAGACGATCACCGGAATGTTCGCGCATACGACAATGAATCGCCATCCGGCTCCGCCAGCACTTTGCTCCCTATGCTTGTAGGAGGTCTTGTTCTAACCATCATTGCTCTGATCGTGGTCGTGATGGTCGTCTAAGAGCTCTCGGCAGACGCCGTCGACGCAGTGGGTAAAATCGGTAAAATCAGACACTTGGCACCCACACCGGTCCTTGGTGCGGCCGCGGCCACTCAGGCCGGGGGCTGCGGCTCGCATTTGACGAAATCGAAGTTCCGCGAGGGGCTCTGAATTCAGCAGGAGTTCTTGCTGGTTGGACCATGCTGGCATTGGCGATTTCGTGCACCACGCCCGGTGGCACCAGGTTAACGGCTTGCTTGCCGCAGCGCACAGTCCGCACGGTGCCGCCCTCGGTGAATTGAGCCTCGATCTCGCCCTCGATGGAGATGTCCCAGCTCATGCTGTGCCGGTGCGCCGGGATGCGGCCACCGGGGTCAAGAATATAGACATTGATCTGCACCTCATCCGTCTGGTGGAGAAGTGCCTTGTGGGCCAAGACGTGCTTGGCGTCGTACGGGAGGGTCAAGATGTCGAGGATCGTCGTGGGCTCAAATTTTGGCATGGCACCCTCCTTGGTCCGCCGCTCCTCGGGCCGAATGTCGCGATCTCCGCCTGATCATTACGTCACGGAACGCTAAAGGATCTAGCCCGAGCCACAGGATCGCGACGGCGAGAGCGCTGACCATCCATCCACGACTGCTTGGTGTTGTCGCCATTGCGTTCCCTCGCAAAGAGTCATAAGATACCTTTTGGATGCCTCTTTTAATGTGCCTTCACAAGGGGACCGTCATGACGGAACACAAGGAGTTGAAATCCGGCAGTTCGTCATATGCCATTGTCAACCCGGCCGGGCAGCAGGTCATCGCGGAAAAGCAGCCCGAATGGGACGCCGTGTCGGAGGCCTCGTGGGAATCGTTCC
This sequence comes from uncultured Alphaproteobacteria bacterium, assembly GCA_963789275.1. Taxonomy (GTDB): domain Bacteria; phylum Pseudomonadota; class Alphaproteobacteria; order ATCC43930; family CGMCC-115725; genus DAHUYF01. The sequence goes on along the minus strand of CAWBKF010000001.1, from coordinate 4,759 downwards.
CGGCGAGCGACCCACCGGCCTGGATCGGACGTCGCTCGACCGAGCCGCCGGCTCGTCGGACGCGAAGCCGTTAGCGGAAGGCGGCGTCATGCAAGTCGAGATCACCGATGGAGATATTCTGATCGATGCCGCGCTGCTTGGTGAACTCCTGCACGTCAAGCCTGCGGAGGTCCCAACCCTGATGCGGACTCATGCCATCACGAGTTTTTGTGAGCGCGGTGTTGATGCCCATCAAGGGCAATTTCGACTGAGTTTCTTCTACCGAAATCGCCGGGCGCAACTGAGCGTTGACACGTCCGGGCACATTTTGCGGCGCTCGGTCATTGATTTCGGCCAGCGGCCCTTGCCGCGTGTATTGCATCGTCCCGGAGATCAGCAGCGAACCAGGAACCGACCCGGCGACGGAGGATAAGATGACGGCACAACAATTGACCACAACGGATCTCCCGGGCAGCGACCTCGAAGTCTCCAAGATGCCCGGTCATTGGCTTCTCGCTCGCCTTGGAAAGCGGGTGCTGCGTCCCGGCGGCCTCGGCTTAACGGAAAAGCTACTGAAGAGCCTCGCGATCAATCCGAGTGATGACGTGGTCGAGTTTGCGCCAGGCCTCGGCGTCACAGCCCGATTGATCCTCGAGCGACAGCCCCGCCGCTACGTCGGAGTGGAACGTGACGTGAAGGCGATGCGCTGGACGGCGCGGCATTTGCCGCGGCAGCCGAGCGTTTCCGTCGTAGTGGGTGCAGCGGATGAGACCAATCTGCCCGCCAATTCCGCGTCGGTCGTGCTCGGCGAGGCGATGTTGAGCATGAACACGCAGGAGCATAAACAGCGCATCGTCGCGAATGCGTTTCGTATTTTGCGCCTTGGCGGGCGCTATGGAATTCATGAGCTCTGCGTAATCCCCAACGATATGCCGCGCGAGCAAAAGCGGAAAATCGACCACGCTCTGTCGTCGGTCATCCACGTCGGTGCGCGTCCGCTGCCGGCGCATGAATGGAGCGCGCTTCTCGAAGGCGCCGGCTTCCGCATCGTCCAGATTGGCTACGCGCCGATGCATCTGCTTCGGGCGCGCCGAGTAATCCAGGATGAGGGTGTGCGCGGCGCACTCCGCCTGGCCAAAAAAATCCTTCTTGACGGCGAGGCGCGCCGGCGCGTGTTTGCGATGCGTCAGGTCTTCGAGCGCTATCGTGATAGCCTCAGTGCAATCTTTATTGTCGCGGAAAAGGCGCGCGAATAGGCATGCGCCGCGCTGTCGCTTAGGTTCCGTCCGAGGCTCATCGCAATGACTTACAGTTCCACGTCATCGACCGAGCCGCCGGCCGGAAAGAGTTAAGGAAATGATCCGGGTTACGCAAATGCTGCCGGTTGCCCGAAGCCGTCTCGTTCTCATCGGAGACGACAGGCAGCTCACTGAGGCGGCTTCACTTCTTGCTGATGCGACCCGCCACATGGTCGTGGTTTGCGACCGCACCGGCGCCATGGTCGGCGTGGTCACGCGGACCGACATTGTGCGGCAAATCCGTCATTGCCACGGCTGTGCGTGTACGACGCCTTGCATCGAGGTCATGACCAGGGATGTCACTTGCTGCGGCCCCGATGATTTGCTTCACGAAGTCTGGGCGGTGATGAAGGGCAAAGCACTGCAAAGCGTCCCAATCGTTGACGCGGAACGAAGACCGATCGGGCTCGTGTCGGCACGCGACGCATTGGAGCTGCTGCTCTCGGAGGTCGAGCATGAGGGAGAACTTTTGAAAGAGTATGTGAATTGCGTTGGATATCGCTAGTCCGGCGCCCACTCAAGACACAGAGGGAATAATAGTAGAGCCCTTGCGCCGAGTTGAGGGCGTACCGTTTTTCATTGAAGCAAGGATCGCGGCATGGGTGCGCATGCTCCAGGAGCGTTGAAAGACACCGAAGTGCGGCGCCTGGCAAGGTTTGTCACGTCGGCGGACGCAGCCGCCATGACCGCCGAGGCGCGTGACGAACTTCTCAAGCGCCTGCTCGACAGCATTGGCGTCGCGATCGGTGCGCTTGACGGCCAACCGATTGGCTATATCCGGGCGCATGTCGCCGATTTCGGCGGGACGCCCCATTGCACCCTGATCGGGGGTGGAAAGACTGCGCCGGACCGCGCTGCCTTCTACAATGGTGCGCTCGTGCGCTATCTCGATTTCATGGACGCTTACCTCGCCAAAGGTGAGACCTGTCATCCAAGCGACAATCTGGGCGCGGTGCTCGCGGCGGCCGAATACGCTGATCGGCCTGGCACGGATTTCCTCTCCGCCCTCGCGGTCGCTTATCAGGTTCAGTCACGGCTAAGCGACGTAGCGCCGGTGCGCGATAAGGGTTTTGACCATACCGTTCAGGGCGCCTACGCGGTTGCAGCAGGCGTCTCGCGTGCGCTCGGCCTGGACGCCGAGCAGACCGCGAACGCCATCGCAATCTCGGGGACTTGCAACAACGCCCTGCGGGTGACCCGCACGGGGTCCTTGTCGCACTGGAAAGGGCTCGCCTATCCCAACACTGCTTTCGTCGGGACCCATGCCGCCTTCCTCGCCTATCGCGGCATTACTGGTCCTGAAGAAGTCTTCGAGGGCAATAAGGGCTTCCGGGATACGATTGCCGGCCCCTTCGAGATCGATTGGTCAAAAGAGGATCTCGAAATCGTTCGCAAGTCCATTCTGAAAAAATACAATGCCGAGATCCATGCGCAGTCCTCGATCGAGGGTGCGTTAGAGCTCCAGGCGCAGCACGGCTTCAAAGCAGCGGAAATCGAGCGGATCGAAATCGACATCTTCGACGTCGCCTTCAATATCATCGGCGGTGGCGAGGAAGGCGATAAGACGATCGTCCGGACCAAGGAGGAAGCCGATCATTCGCTGCAATATATGGTCGGTGTGGCGCTGATTGACGGCAACGTCCTGCCGGCGCAGTACGCACCCGACCGGATCCTGAGAGATGACATTCAGGCCCTGCTGCATCGCTTTGTCGTGCGGCCGAGCGCCGAATTCACCAATCGGTTTCCCGACGAGGTCTGCGCGACCATCAAGGTAACTTTGACGGATGGCCGGATCGTTTCGATCGACAAGACCGACTACGAAGGCTTTCGCACCCGGCCAATGAACTGGGGCACCGTCATCGACAAGTTCAATGATCTTGCGGCGCCGTTCGCTTCCGAGCGAGTCCGCAATATGATCATCGACGCGGTCCACAACATTGAGCGGATGAAGGTGCGCGATTTTACCGCGATCCTCGCCGATCTCACCGCCTGATCCGGCGAACCATGAAAGGATGACCGCCATGTCCAAGCCGCAGTCCGAACTCTGGACAAATCGCTCGTTCCCCTACGTGCCGATGAACGATCGCGATCCCAAACCGAGGAGCCGGTCAATTACCGAAATCCGCGGACCCTACTATGCCGCGGTCACACCGACCTACACCAAGGAACTGCTTGAGGGCATGGGCGAACATGTCGATGGTTACAAATACGCCGGCGGCTCCTTTGCCCTCATGCCGCCGGACTATGTGAAGAAGATAAACCGAATTTGTCACGACCATAATGTCTATGTCTCGACGGGCGGGTGGATCGAGAACATTCTCGCGCGCGCCGCGCATCACGTCGACGACTATATCGCCGAGTGCAAGCGGCTCGACTTTGACATGATCGAGCTCTCGACCGGCTTTATCCAACTCCCGACGCCGGACCTGCTGCGGCTGATCGAGAAAGTGAAAAAAGCCGGCCTTAAGCCCAAGCCCGAAATCGGGATTCAGTTTGGCGCTGGCGGCGACACCAATAGGACCGAGCTTGAGGCCGAAGGCACCCGAGATCCGCAAATCCTGATCGATGCGGCGAATGATTGTCTGAACGCAGGAGCGTCGATCATCATGATCGAATTCGGAGGGCATCACCGAGAACGCTGATCCTTGGCGGACCGACGTCGCCGCCAAGATCATGAAGCAGGTGGGAATGGACAAGGTGATGTTCGAGGCCGCCGATCCCGAAGTCTTTCAGTGGTACATCAAGAATTACGGTATCGACGTCAACCTCTTCGTTGACCATAGCCAGATCGTGCAGCTGGAATGCCTCCGCCGCGGCATCTGGGGAACGAAAAGCACATTCGGGCGGATCGTAACCCATCGCTGATCCGCAGGCTACACCGCGCAATTCGTGTCACGGCGGTCGCCCTCTCGTCGCCGAAGCTGGGACGCGAGCAGCGGGGTAGACCACAGTTCCATCGCCGCGAACGACGGCGCCAGGCGTCAGATGTGCTTCGTCGACATGCGACGCCCCGAGGATGTGCATAACGCGTTCGCCTGCGGCGAGGAGATAGTCCGTGATGATCCGCCGATGGCAGCGCCACCAGACGGCCTCGGCACACATGATCGCGCATCGGTGCTGGCTACCTCGGTTTCGGAGTCGCATCAGACCCGTCGCGAACGGCGGCGTCAGCGCGTAGTCCGCATAATTGCGAAAGCTGCCCACCCGCCAATAAGCGTTGGGCGAAGGTTCTGCGCTGCGTATCTTTCCACGGAGCCCACCAAGTTCGCCGATATGCTCGTAGCCGATCTGCCACGGCGCCAGCGTTTCGGGAAGGTTTTCGCCATTGAACTGCGGATTGGTGCGCGATCGCGGTATCGACCTTACGTCGATAACCAGGTTGACGCCGGCCCCCCGAAGCAGATCGAACGAATTCGACGATCGTCCTGGTCGAATGGCCTATGGTGAAAAAGGTGCTCGTGATGGCTCCACCGGGGAACGGC